>NZ_JANCLX010000011.1 GCF_024295805.1 Streptomyces cucumeris | reverse complement strand
GGCGCCCCACGTTTGCGGGACAACTCCACTGCCGCCCGCGGACGTTGTGGCCGGCCACCGTCCCGGCATCCGGACGAGATCGATCCGGCCGTTCGCCCTGTGATGGCATGCTTGACCTACGGGCAGCTACGGCCACGGCAGGGAGGACCGCGATGGCGATCGAGACGGCACAGACGCCACCGCGCCCCATGCGCGCGGACGCCCGGCGCAACTACGAGCGGCTGCTCGCCGAGGCCCGTACGGCCTTCACCCGCACCGGCACCGATGCCCCGCTGGAAGACATCGCACGCCGCGCCGGTGTCGGCATCGGCACCCTCTACCGCCACTTCCCGAACCGCACCGCGCTGATGGGCGCGGTCTTCCAGGGCGAGATGTGCGCCCTGCTGACCCGTTCCCGTGAGCTGGCCGAGGCCCCACAGCCCTGTCAGGCCCTGGTCGACTGGCTGCGGGCGATCATCGACCACGCCAGCACCTACCGCGGTCTCGCCCAGGCCCTGATGGCCTGCTCGACCGACGAGAGCTCGGCGCTCTCCCGCGGCTGCAACCTGCCGCTGCGCGAGGCGGGCAGCGAACTGCTCGCCCGCGCCCAGCGGGCCGGGGCCGTACGGCCCGATGTGGTGATCGCCGACCTGATGCAGCTCACCAACGCCATCGCGCTCGCGGTGGAGCAGTCGCCCGACGACCCCGGACTGGCCGACCGGCTGCTGGCGCTCACCTTCACCGGCCTCAAGGCCCGCTGAGCCTCAGCGGCGGCGCGGTGCCAGATCCGCCACCCGGCCCGGCTGCTGCTCCGCGAGCGGCACCGCGCTGCGGAGCTGGGTGCCATGCGGGTGGTTACGGCGCGGTCCCGGCAGCGGAAGCCCGTCCTCACCCGCTCTGGGAGGAGGGCCCAGCCGCCCCGGGCGCCCCGGGCCACCCCCCTCACCGCCCGCCCCCGCGCCCGGTCCGGCCACGGAGATCTGCACCCCCTGGTCGGCCAGCGCCTGGAGCTCGGTGAGCGCCCGGTCGTCATGGCCCGGTGGCTCATCGGTGACCAGCCGCGTGATCACATCGGTGGGCACGGTCTGGAACATGGTGTCGGTGCCCAGCTTGGTGTGGTCGGCGAGCACCACCACCTCCGCCGCGGCCTGCACCAGCGCCCGGTCCACACTGGCCGAGAGCATATTGGAGGTGGACAGCCCGCGCTCGGCCGTCAGCCCGCTGCCGGAGAGGAAGGCACGACTGACCCTCAGCCCTTGCAGGGACTGCTCGGCACCACTGCCGACCAGGGCGTAGTTGGAGCCGCGCAGGGTGCCGCCGGTCATCACGACCTCGACCCGGTTGGCATGCGCCAACGCCTGTGCGACCAGCAGGGAATTGGTGACCACGGTCAGCCCCGGCACCCGCGCGAGCCGGCGGGCCAGCTCCTGCGTGGTCGTACCGGCGCCCACCACGACGGCCTCGCCCTCGTCGACGAAGCCGGCCGCGAGATCGGCGATGGCCGTCTTCTCCGCGGTCGCTAGATGGGATTTCTGCGGGAAGCCGGACTCCCTGGTGAAACCGCCCGGCAGCACCGCACCGCCGTGCCGGCGGTCGAGCAGTCCTTCTGCCTCCAGCGCCCGCACATCACGCCGGACGGTCACTTCGGAGGTCTGGACGACGCGGGCGAGCTCCCGGAGCGATACCGCTCCGTTCGCGCGCACCATTTCAAGGATCAATTGGCGACGTTCTGCAGCGAACACGAAACTGACAGTAACGCCAACGACCGTCTGCTTTCAGCAGCTTGCACCAATTAACAGAAGTTGTTCATCTGCGTGGCCAAGAGCTGCTATAAGGGGGCCGACTACGCCTCACCCTGCGTCTTGCGGGTGTGCAACTGCCGCGCCACCTCGGCGATCGAGCCGGACAGCGACGGATAGACGGTGAACGCGTTGGCGATCTGCTCGACCGTCAGGTTGTTGTCCACCGCCAGCGAGATCGGGTGGATCAGCTCGCTCGCCCGCGGCGAGACCACCACACCGCCGACCACGATGCCGGTGCCCGGACGGCAGAAGATCTTCACGAAGCCGTCCCGGATGCCCTGCATCTTCGCCCGCGGGTTCCGCAGCAGCGGCAGCTTGACCACCCGGGCGTCGATCTTCCCGGCGTCCACGTCCGCCTGGGAGTAGCCGACCGTGGCGATCTCGGGGTCGGTGAAGACGTTGGCCGAGACCGTCTTCAGGTTCAGCGGGGTGACCGCGTCCCCCAGGAAGTGGTACATCGCGATCCGGCCCTGCATGGCGGCCACCGACGCCAGCGCGAACACCCCGGTGCAGTCACCGGCCGCGTAGACGCCCGGAGCGCTGGTCCGGGAGACCTTGTCGGTCTTGATGTGCCCGGACTCCCGGAGCCGGACCCCGGCCTCCTCCAGGCCCATGTCCGCCGTGTTCGGGATCGACCCGACCGCCATCAGACAGTGGCTGCCGGTGATGACCCGCCCGTCGGCGAGCGTGACCTCCACCCGGTCCCCCACGCGCTTGGCGGCCTGCGCCCGCGAACGGGACATCACGTTCATCCCCCGGCGGCGGAAGACGTCCTCCAGCACCGCGGCCGCGTCCGGGTCCTCGCCCGGCAGCACCCGGTCCCGGCTGGAGACCAGCGTGACCTTCGACCCCAGCGCCTGGTACGCCCCGGCGAACTCGGCACCGGTGACACCGGAGCCGACCACGATCAGCTCCTCCGGGAGCTCGTCCAGGTCGTACACCTGCGTCCAGTTCAGGATCCGCTCACCGTCCGGCTGCGCGTCCGGGATCTCCCGCGGATGGGCACCGGTGGACACCAGCACCGCGTCCGCGACCAGCGTCTCCTCGGACCCGTCCGCGGCCCGGACGATCACCCGTCGCGAGCCGTCCGGCGACTGCGAGGGCTCCAGCCGCCCGCGCCCGCGCATCACCCGGCCGCCGGCGCGCGTCACCGAGGCGGTGATGTCATGCGACTGCGCCAGCGCGAGCCGCTTCACCCGGCGGTTGACCTTGCCCAGGTCCACGCCGACCACCCGGGCCGCCTGCTCCAGCGGCGGGGTGTCATCGGCCACGATGATCCCCAACTCCTCGTACGAAGAGTCGAACGTCGTCATCACCTCCGCGGTGGCGATGAGCGTCTTCGACGGCACGCAGTCGGTGAGCACCGACGCCCCGCCCAGGCCGTCGCAGTCGACGACCGTCACCTCCGCGCCGAGCTGCGCGGCGACCAGCGCCGCCTCATAGCCGCCGGGTCCGCCACCGATGATCACGATCCGAGTCACATGCCCCATTGTCCCGCACCCGCTCATCCGGCCACCCCGGGGGGTTGTCCACCCCTCTCCCGTACCCTCGACCCATGTCGCTCTACGCCGCGTACGCCGGCAACCTCGACGCGCGGCTGATGTCCCGCCGCGCTCCTCACTCGCCGCTGCGCGGCACCGGCTGGATCACCGGCTGGCGCCTCACCTTCGGCGGCGAGCAGATGGGCTGGGAGGGCGCCCTCGCCACGATCGTGGAGGCCCCGCGCTCCCAGGTCTTCGTCGCCCTGTACGACATCGCCCCCATGGACGAGGACTCCATGGACCGCTGGGAAGGCGTCGGCCTCGACATCTACCGCCGGATGCGGATGCGGGTGCACACCCTGGACGGCGAGGAACCCGTCTGGCTCTACGTCCTCAACGGCTACGAGGGCGGCCTCCCCTCGGCCCGCTACCTCGGCGAGATCGCCGACGCCGCCGAATCCGCCGGAGCACCCCACGACTACGTCATGGAGCTGCGCAAGCGCCCCTGCTAGCCCCGCGTGCGAATCACAATCCGAACACCGCGGCCGATTACGTCTACGCGCGTAGGCAGTAAGCGGCTACCCTCGACCGCGTGAACGCATCAGTTACTTGGGACAGCCAGGGCGACCCCCACGCCGCCGCCGACGCCGCCGCCGCGCGCCTGCGCGAGCTGACCGGCGCGGAGACCCATGACGTCGCCCTGGTCCTGGGCTCCGGCTGGGTCCCCGCCACCGACGCACTCGGAACGCCGGAGCACGAGTTCCCCGTCACCGAGCTGCCCGCCTTCCCCCCGCCCGCCGTCGAGGGCCACGCGGGCACGATCCGCTCGTACAAGATCGACAACAAGCGGGTTCTGGTCTTCCTCGGCCGTACGCACTTCTACGAGGGCCGCGGTGTCGCCGCCGTCGCGCACGGCGTCCGCACCGCCGTCGCCGCCGGCTGCAAGACCATCGTCCTCACCAACGGCTGCGGCGGCCTCCGCGAGGGTATGCGCCCCGGTCAGCCGGTACTGATCAGCGACCACATCAACCTCACCGCCACCTCCCCGATCATCGGCGCCAACTTCGTCGACCTCACGGACCTCTACTCCCCCCGGCTGCGCGCCCTGTGCCAGCAGATCGACCCCACCCTCGAAGAGGGCGTCTACGCACAGTTCCCCGGCCCGCACTACGAGACCCCGGCCGAGATCCGCATGGCCCGCGCCATCGGGGCGGACCTCGTCGGCATGTCCACCACGCTGGAGGCCATCGCCGCCCGCGAGGCGGGCGCGGAGGTCCTGGGCATCTCCCTGGTCACCAACCTGGCCGCGGGCATGACGGGTGAGCCCCTCAACCACGAAGAGGTCCTCCAGGCGGGCCGCGACTCCGCCGCCCGCATGGGCAGCCTGCTGGCCCAGGTCCTCAACCGCCTGTGACCTAGCCGGTCGGGCCACCGGGGCAACGCGGGGTGCTGCCCCACCCGGGCAGCACCCCGCGCCCTTCCCGGCGCGGCACCGGACCGCAGCCCCGGCGGGGCACACCGGAAAGCCTCGCCGGACCACCGGCGGGGCGCCGGGGATGCCCGGGCACCCACCGGCAGGGTCCCGGGCAGCACTGGCCGGAAGCCGGAACAGCACCAGAGACCACGGCCGCACCACCCCGGCGGGGAGCCAGGCACACGCCCGAACCGCTGGCGGACGACCGGCCGGGAGCCGGGGGCACGCCGGAAGCCGCTGCCGGACCACCGGCGGGGAGCCGCCGACGAGACGGGAGGGGCCGGGGTCGCAGGGGTGGGGTCCTGGACGCTGTCGTGTATTTGTGGCGCCGATCTCCGGCCCAGGCTCACGTCTCCGGGCAACGGCGCCGTAAATATACGGTCCAGGACCCCGCCCCGGAGGCCCCGGACCCGCACCCAGCAACGCACCCACCCCCACCCACCCCGCACCCAGGAGACCTCATGGAGCCCGACCTCCTCACCCAGGCCCGCACCTGGCTCGCCGAGGACCCCGACCCCGACACCCGGGCCGAGCTCAGCGAGCTCCTCCGCACCGAGGCGCTCGACGAGATCGCCGACCGTTTCTCCGGCACCCTCCAGTTCGGCACCGCCGGTCTCCGCGGGGAACTCGGCGCGGGCCCCATGCGTATGAACCGCGCCGTCGTCATCCGCGCCGCCGCGGGCCTCGCGGCGTACCTGGCCCAGCAGGACACCGCCCGCGGCCTCGTCGTCATCGGCTACGACGCCCGCTACAAGAGCGCCGACTTCGCCCGTGACACCGCCGCCGTCATGACCGGCGCCGGTTTCCGCGCCGCCCTGCTGCCGCGCCCCCTCCCCACCCCCGTCCTCGCCTTCGCCATCCGTCACCTCGGCGCCGTCGCGGGCATCGAGGTCACCGCGAGCCACAACCCGCCCCGCGACAACGGCTACAAGGTCTACCTCGGTGACGGCTCCCAGATCGTGCCGCCCGCCGACGCCGGCATCGCCGCCGAGATCGCCGCGATCGGCAGCCTCGACGACGTCCCGCGCCCGGACGGCGGCTGGGAAACGCTGGGCGACGACGTGCTGGAGGCGTACCTCGCCCGCACCGACGCCGTCCTCACCCCCGGCTCCCCGCGCACCGCGCACGTCGTCTACACCCCGATGCACGGCGTCGGCCGCGACACCCTCACCGCGGCGTTCGCCCGCGCGGGCTTCCCGGCCCCGACCGTGGTCGCCGTCCAGGCCGACCCCGACCCGGCGTTCCCGACCGTCGCGTTCCCGAACCCGGAGGAGCCGGGCGCGATGGACCTGGCGTTCGCAACAGCCCGCGAACTCTCCGCCGCCCCCGACATCATCATCGCCAACGACCCCGACGCCGACCGCTGCGCGGTAGCCGTACCGGAGGAGACCTCCGGCGACTGGCGGATGCTCCGCGGCGACGAGGTCGGCGCGCTGCTCGCCGCCCATCTGGTGCGCAAGCGCGCCCACGGCACGTTCGCGACGACGATCGTCTCGTCCTCCCTCCTCTCCCGGATCGCGGCCGCCGCGGAACTGCCGTACGCCGAGACGCTGACCGGCTTCAAGTGGCTCGCACGCGTGGACGGGCTGCGCTACGCCTTCGAGGAGGCGCTCGGCTACTGCGTGGACCCCGCGGGCGTACGCGACAAGGACGGCATCACGGCGGCGCTGCTGATCGCGGAGCTCACCTCGGAGCTGAAGGAGCAGGGCCGCACCCTCTCCGACCTCCTGGACGACATCGCGCTCACGCACGGACTGCACGCGACCGACCAGCTCTCCGTCCGCGTGGAGGACCTCTCCCTGATCGCCACGGCGATGAAGCGGCTGCGCGACCAGCCGCCGACGTCCCTCGCGGGGCTGACCGTGACGACGACGGAGGACCTCTCCCAGGGCACGGCGGCACTCCCGCCGACCGACGGTCTCCGCTACCACCTGGCCGGTAACGGCACCATCCGCTCGGCGAGGGTGATCGTCCGCCCGAGCGGCACCGAGCCGAAGCTGAAGTGCTACCTGGAGGTGGTCGTGGACGTCCCCGGGACGGACGCGCTCACCACGGCCCGCACCACGGCGGAGACGGCGCTCGCGGGGCTCAAGACGGACCTCGCGACCGCGGCGGGCATCTGAACGGCTGTCCGCGCAAACCACCGCCTGCCTCTCTCAGCGTGGGGTAGTGCACGGTCCTCGTCCTGGCCGCCTGCCTCCAAGCACCGGCCGGACGAGCCCTTCTCGACCGGGCTCCGATCGGCGCCGGATCCCCCGCCACCCTGCCGAGGGGGTGTACGCGCCGACGGCAGGGGTCTGGAGGGTGCGCCACCGACGGCGAAGCCACCCCGGGGCGGGGCCCCGGGACCCTGGCATCACCTGATCGGGACGGACCCGGATGCGCTCACGATGACCTGGATAGCCGCAGGGCCCACCCAGCCGGGCCGTCTCCGTCTTCACACCGAACCAGGCTCGGTACGTAGCTCTCGGGAGCCGGGCGCCCTGCCGTCTCCCAGTTGCTGAGCCAGACACGCAGGACTTCAAGAGAGGGAGAGTTGGGCCGGTCTGCCAGAATCGTGCCGTCCTGTTGAATGACTGCTGCTGCGGTCCGGGTTGAGTGCCCGAGCGCCCACAGGTCCGGCTTCAGCCCGGCCATCGTCAGATGCGGATTGCCTGCCGCGGCAAGGAAGGTCCGCCAGGATGGCCAGTCGACCTCGGCACCGTCGTAACGCTCGGTGTACGCGTCCCCCAACAGCCGGTGCAAGGTGGTGCGGGCACCTGAGTTCTGCCAATCATCCTTCCCGCGCCACGCAATGGAGATCCAGGATGGACCCGGGACACGGTTCTCCCAGTCGACCCACCTGCCGGGCAGGTCGAGATCTCCCTTCGGTGAGGCGGTCGCCTCGATGTAGCCGCCTGTGAACACGGCCTCCACCTCGGGCTGCCTGTCACGGACGCGGATCTTGGCGACCACCGTCATGTTGGGCACGGGCGCGACCGGCAGAGGCGTGACGATGAAGCCGCCGCCGACCACCTGCTCCACCCATGCCTGGGGAAGCAACGGAGGGGTGCACCACGCCACCATCCGGTCGTACGGAGCCCGCTCCGGGAAGCCGGCCGTGCCGTCGGCGGTGTGGCAGCGGATGTTGCCCAGGCCCCGGTCGTGGTGGATGAGGTTGGCCCAGCGGGTCAGGTAGTGATCGATGTCGAGGCTGGTCACCTGTCCGGTGGGTCCGACGAGTTGAGCAAGTAGAGCGCCGGAGTATCCGGACCCGGTGCCGAACTCGGCTACGTGCATGCCCGGGTGGACGTCGAGTGTGGTCAGCTCACGGTGGATGACAACCGGGTTGGAGCGGTGTGGAGTGGCGCCGCGGCCTTCGTGGTGGGTGTAGTGGCGTTCGGGGACGGTTTCGGCGATGTCGGCGAGGGTGGTCACTGTTCACTCCTTCGAGGGGATGGGGCACTTGTTTGCGATAACCGCTCCGGATGGGCGAAGGACACGCGCCCGACGACCGCGCCGCGGGGTCAGACCGTCAGGGCGGTGTAGTGGTGCCAGCCTGCATCTGTGTACTCGCCGACCGGGCCGCCGCCAGGGAGTTCGGCCCAGGCGTGGTACTCCACCGGCGGCGGAGAGAATCGCGCTCCCAAGCACCAATTCAGACGGCGGCCGAGGAGCGCGGCCGCCAGGACAGCGCCGAGCGAGGTTTCCATGCACGCGGCCCGGCCGGGCCACAGGCGGCCAGTGTGCCTGACAGCCGAGACAAGGGCTTCGGCCTTCGCGGGAGTCAGCGGCCGTCGGCCCGCCCACCGTGCCCAGCGGACTGCCCGAACGGTGTGGCGGAAGGGCAGCCGCAGCAGCGCCAGGGCCAGCGCGAGACCGACCGCCGCGGCACATCGTTCGAGGAGGGTTCCGGTACGAACGGTGGAGTACGCCTCCATACTGGTCATCGCCACCACCTCAGCCACCGGGGACGGCTCGTACTCGCGATCTCGGTGACGGCGAGTCCCTGCGAGATGAGAGCATCAGCCACGGTGCTGACGTCGGCAGCGGCCTGCACGGTGCTGATGCCGTAGCGGGTGGCGTACTGCTCAACGGCCTGGCGCTCGGTGGTGCCAGCCAAAAGGATCATGACCGCGGCGGCTGCGGTGGGGGTCAGATAGGACCAGCGCCCGGAGAACTCGTCGAGAATGGCCCCGCCTTCGTCGGTGAGTACCGCATGGGCGCCCTCATGTAGCTGCCACATGGCCGGCCACCTCCCACCATGAGGCGGCGGTGGTGGTCTCGAGCTGGCGCAGCCAGACCTCAGCGCTGACGGCCAAGTGCAGGGCGCCCTGGGCGGTCGGCTGTCCGGCTGTGGCACGTTGCAGCATGTGCTCCACGGGAGGCTGAGTGATCAGTCCGGCGGCAGAGAGGCGGGACGAGGGGCCGAGCAGACGGGCGAGGATGGCTGCGTGTCGGGTGAGCCCTGCGTAGGCGATCGCGTTGAAGCCGCCCTTGGTCGCGCGGGCCAGAACGAAGCCCGGCAGAACATTGGTGTGGGCGAAAGCCTCGGCCAGCAGCGGTTTGTACCGGCCGGGGGCGCCGCGCTGGTCAGCGGGGACAGCCAGGCACGCGCGGATCACTTCGTTGTCCAGAAAGGGCGCGGCGACGTCCATGCCGTAGTCGGCACGGGCGAGTTCGCGCAAGCCGCTGGTGTCTGTCCCGACCCGCGCGAGATCCTGCCGGTCCGTCCAGGCAGCCAGGTGCCGAGGTTCTTCGGACAGTTCGTCGGCAGCCGCCTCCAGTGCCTCCGCGAGCTGGTGGCGCACCTCGGGGCTCATCCAGTCAGCGGCGGCCAGTAGGGGTGTCCAGGCGACGGGTCGCTCTGCCTGTGGCACCCACTCACGGGGAGCCTGGTGCAATTCGGTGGCGGTGCACCGCCAGGCGCCGCCCAGCCCGGTGCGCGAGGCCGGACGAGCGCGCCGCAGCACGGTCAGCGGGGAGATGTGCCGCAGCCGGGCGTGGCCGTGCGCGTGTGCAAGGGCTCGGCGGTGCTGGCGGTCGCGCAGCAGATCGGACAGGTAGGAGGAGGGCGCGGACAGTACAGCGTCCCCGGCCGCTCCAGTGAAGTGCACCGCCGCCGACCGGTGTTCGGTCACGGTCTCCAGGACGGCCCGCTTGATAGCGGCCGTGACCGCATACGCGTTGGGCGCGTCAGTCAGCGGCAGCGAGGACAGGTCGTCCAGGCCGCTGTAGTACACGGCCTCGTCGCGGCCGGGCACCGCGTGATGGGTGAGCTGCGGTATCGCAACAGCGGTGCGAATCGCGTAAGTGAGGTCGTCATCGCGCAGCCGGGCATCAGCGAAGGTCACAGCGGTGACCGGCCCGCGCCGAGCAGCGAGGCACGCCAGCGTTGTGGAGTCCAGCCCGGCCAGGTCCGCGCTCGCCGCTCGTGTGCCGTCCAGGCGCATGTCGACTGCGTCGCTCAGTGCGGCCCGTACCCGCGGGGCGGCGTCCGGCAGGCTCACCGGCTGGTAGTTGATCGGCTCATAGCGGACGGTGGTCGCCCCGCCGGGCGTCATCAGCAGCAGGTGGCCGGTCGGTACACGGCTCACTGCGCGGAACAGACTCCGCTGCCCCAAGACATCCGGTTGCGCGAGGGCCAGGTGAGCGGCGAGAGCGGTCGGATCGAACGGTGCGCCATCCAGCGCGGCCAGAGCCCCGGCCGATGTCGCCCACCACGTTCCCGTGCCCTCTGTCCGCCAGTACACCGGGTACTGGCCGGCCAGATCGCCGATCACTGCCAGAGACTCGCCGCTGCGCGCGATCGTGAGATAGGAGCCGGGCCAGCAGGTCAGCGCAGCCCAGCCTCTCGTCCGCACGGTCTTCAGCGCTTGGTGTAGCTGCTGGTCGTCGGCGCCGCAGTCACCGATGACTGCCAGGGCCAGCGGGCCTGAGCCTACTGACCGGACCTGGTTGGTGAGCCAGCCAACGGCCCACGCTGCGTCCAAGCCCGGTACGGGCTTTCTGTTCCTCGGTAGCCGATCGTGTCTGCTCGCTCCGTACCATCCAGTACTCCACCGCATCAGCCGCCCGCTCTCGTCGCCATCGCTCTTGGTGGTCAAAACGGAACGGGCGCCGGGCTACTGGCGGCCGTGCCCCAACACGGTCCTCCGTGACGCTCCGGCGCCCGTTCAAGTCCGGAGCCTGGAGCCGGGCCACGGCGCACACCGCCCGGCCCCAGGCAGCCGATGGATCAGGCGTTCTTGTACTGGGTGTCGTCGGCGGTGTCGAAGTTATTGGTGCCCAGCGTCACCTCGACGACCTCGCCGGCGTCCAGGACGACCGGAGCGTTGTACTCGAGAGCGGTGGTCTGCGTGTTCATGATTCCTACCTCCGTGGTGTTCCATCCCGCGCGCCCGAGAATGGGCGCGCTGTGGACGTGGTACCTGGCCCTGCAGCCGAGGCCGGGGGAGCCACGTTTTTCCCCGACCCCCTGGCCCTGACAAACAGTCAACCCAGTTCAGAGGGTTGGCGGTACGGTGTCGGGCAGGCCGAGCGGTATATCGGGTATACGGGGCAGGTACTCATGACCAAGCGCACGCCGAATCAGCAGCTGACGAGCCTCGTCGCCGAGTCCGGGCTCACGTATGAGTCCCTGGCCAAGGAGGTACGCGCCGTAGCCGCCGAGTGCGGGAAGTTATTACGGACCAACAAGTCGAACATCGACCACTGGATGCGCGGCGCAGTCCCCGCACGCGATACCGGCCGCTATCTCGCCGTAGCCTTGTCCCGTCGGCTCGGCCGCCTGCTGACCCTTCACGATCTGGGCCTCGCACCGCACCAAGGGGAAGACGACAGCCTGGGACTGTCCATCAACCAGGATCCATTGGACACCCTGCTGCCAATGTGGAGGCACGAATTGGACCGGCGCCGCTTCCTCACCACGTCCGCCTACTCGGTCGCCGCCGCCGGCCTCCCGCTGTCGTATGTACAAGAGATTGCCGAGCGCACCGCCGCCGCCCGCACGGGCCAGACCATCGGCATGGCGGAAGTTGCTGCGGTCCGCGACATGGTGCGCCTTTTCTCCGAGATGGATGAACGCCACGGTGGACAGCACGGGCGCAGTGCCCTGGTGCAATACCTTCGCGACGACGTCGCCCCGCTGTGCCGAGGCCGTTTCCGAACCGACGAGATTCGCCAGCACATGCTTTCTGCCGCCAGCCGCGGCGTGCACCTGCTCGGCTGGAAGTCCTATGACGCAGGACAGCAGGGCCTGGCTCAGCGCTATTACCTTCAGTCCTACGCGCTCGCAGTCGAGTCCGGCGTTGCCGGGCACGATGGGTTCGTGATGCGCACGATGGCCATGCAAGGACTCAAGCTGCACAGGCCCGAGCACTGCCAGGCTCTGGCCGAGACCGGGCTGAACCATGCGAAGGGCAAGGTCGATGTGCAGACAGAAGCGCTCTTCCGCGTCGTGCATGCCCACACCCTGGCCAAGTCCGGGCGGAGGCAGGCGGCCATTGCTGAGGCCGAGCGGGCCCGTGCCCTCCTGTCGGCTGACTGTGGGGACGAAGTACCGTTCTGGGCTCTTGCCTGGGGTCCGCCTGCTGCGTCGGTCTACTCGCGCAATGCCAAGGTCTACGAGACGTTGGGCGATCGGAAGGCGGCAGCGGAGCAGTACGCGCGGGCCGCCGCGTCTCGCCCAGCCGCCTATGCACGGATCGTCGCCCTCGACCTGGTGGCGAGCGCCGAGATGCAGCTCAAGGGCGGCGGTATCGAGCAGGCGTGCGCGACCTGGAACACGGCGATGGACCATATGAACGGTGTGCGGTCCGTCCGCACCCGCAAGGCCGTGAAGCGGATGCGTAGTGATCTCGCTCGTTTTCGGGCCCGCGGTGTGCGATGTGCCGCTGAGCTGGATGAGCGGGCTGTCGAGTTCCTGGCCGCGACCTGATCGCCACTCGTTGGAGAGTCGGCCGGCGGCTGTGATCCCCACGTGGACCTCCCCGGCAGACACATCGACCTCCGGAAGGCGGCCGACGCCGAGCGCACCCCACCGGCCCTAGATGGCCAGCATGATCACCAGCAGTACGGCCCCCGCCACCGCCGGTGCGATGACCTCGACCGCCCAGCGGATCTCAGGAGCCCCCTGCGCACCGTCCCGCCCCGCGTTGAGCTCGGCCATCTCCCGCAGGTCACCGATCGCCGCGTCGGACGGCGCGCGCCGGTCCTCGTGGGTGTCGACGGCGACATGGGCGGAGGTGCGGCTGTAGGGGTCCTCGGCGGCGGACCGGGCCTGACGCCGTGCGGCTCGCTTGCGCTGGCGCAGGGAGACGGGGATCGCCCACAACTGGTACTTGCCCCCGGCGGCCAGCACCTCGCTGGTGTAGCCCGCGCGCAGCGCGTCGACCGAGGCCCACGGCAGGGTGATGGTGCGGAAGGGGTTGCGGACCAGCAGCCGGTCCGCGCCCGCGTAGACGGCGGGGCGGACGGTGAAGGCGATGACGACCGGCACCGCGAACAGCAGCCCGGCCAGGGCCAGCCAGGGCGTCCGACCCTCGCCTCGGATCATCGCGTCGATGCCGAGCCAGGCGCCGACCGCGAGCAGCAGCACCCCGCCGGCGATACCGGCCGGGGACCGGTAGACGCGGTCGGCGAAGGCGCCCTCCTGGCCGTCGTCCGAGGACTGCGGGGCCGCGTCCGGACCCGGCGCGGGGGCCGGGTCGCGACTCGGGTCGCGACCCGAGTCGCGGGCCGAGTCAGAGGTGGAGTCATCCGGGCTCGTCATGCGCCCGATTGTGCACCACGCCCCCGCGGCACCGGACCCCGGAGCGAAGGACCCGCCTTCCGCAACAGACCCCCGAAGGATCCCCACCCCCGGGGGTGACATCTGCTACGCGCGTAGATATGCTCACCTGGTGACCATGCCCAGCACAGTTCCCGCATACGGCAAAGAGGCCGCGGAGCGACTCGCGTCCATGGCGGACGTGACCGCCTCGGACGGCGCGCTGCGCCGCTTCCTGCACGGCCTGCCGGGCGTCGACGCGGTCGGCCTCCAGGTGCGCGCCGCGACCCTCGGCACCCGCTCGATCAAGACCACGGCGAAGGCGTACGCCATCGACCTGGCGATCTCGATGATCGACCTGACGACCCTGGAGGGCGCGGACACCCCGGGCAAGGTCCGGGCGCTGTGCGCGAAGGGGGCCCACCCCGACCCCACCGACCGTACGGTCCCCAAGGTCGCGGCGATCTGCGTCTACGGCGACATGGTCGCGACCGCCAAGGAGGCGCTGGCCTCCGCGAGCGGGAGCGACATCCACGTCGCCGCCGTCGCCACCGCCTTCCCCTCCGGCCGCGCCGCGATGCCGGTGAAGCTGGCGGACACCCGGGACGCGGTGGCCGCAGGGGCGGACGAGATCGACATGGTGATCGACCGCGGCGCCTTCCTCTCCGGCCGCTACCTCGACGTCTTCGAGGAGATCAAGCAGGTGAAGGAGGCGTGCGCCCGCCCGGACGGCGGCGCGGCCCATCTGAAGGTCATCTTCGAGACCGGTGAGCTCCAGACCTACGACAACGTCCGCCGGGCGTCCTGGCTGGCGATGCTGGCCGGGGCCGACTTCATCAAGACCTCCACCGGCAAGGTGGCGGTGAACGCCACCCCGCCGGTCACCCTGCTGATGCTGGAGGCCGTGCGCGACTTCCGCGCCGCCACCGGGGTGCAGGTGGGCGTGAAGCCCGCGGGCGGCATCCGCACCTCCAAGGACGCCATCAAGTACCTGGTGATGGTCAACGAGACGCTGGGCGAGGAGTGGCTGACGGCCGACTGGTTCCGCTTTGGCGCCTCCAGTCTGCTCAACGACCTGTTGATGCAGCGCCAGAAGCTCCGCACCGGCCACTACTCCGGTCCCGACTACATGACGGTGGACTGAGACACCCATGGCACCCACGACTCCCACGAAGCCCATGACCTTCGCATACGCACCCGCACCCGAGTCCCGGTCCGTCGTCGACATCGCCCCCTCCTACGGGCTGTTCATCAACGGCGAGTTCACCGAGGCGGCCGACGGCAAGGTCTTCAAGACCATCTCGCCCTCCTCCGAGGAGGTGCTCTCCGAGGTCGCCCAGGCCACGGCCGAGGACGTCGACCGCGCGGTGAAGTCCGCCCGCAAGGCGTTCGAGAGCTGGTCCGCCCTGCCGGGTTCGGAGCGCGCCAAGTATCTGTTCCGGATCGCCCGTGTCATCCAGGAGCGCTCACGCGAACTGGCCGTGCTGGAGTCCCTGGACAACGGCAAGCCGATCCGCGAGTCCCGGGACGCCGACCTCCCGCTGGTCGCGGCGCACTTCTTCTACTACGCGGGCTGGGCCGACAAGCTGGCCCACGCGGGCTACGGCCCCGACCCCCGGCCGCTGGGCGTGGCCGGTCAGGTCATCCCGTGGAACTTCCCGCTGCTGATGCTGGCGTGGAAGATCGCCCCGGCCCTCGCCGCGGGCAACACGGTGGTGCTCAAGCCCGCCGAGACGACACCGCTCTCCGCCCTGTTCTTCGCGGACATCTGCCGTCAGGCCGGACTGCCCAAGGGCGTGGTCAACATCATCACCGGCGACGGCGCCACCGGCGCCGAGCTGGTCGGCCACCCGGGGATCGACAAGGTGGCCTTCACCGGTTCCACCGAGGTCGGCAAGGCCATCGCCCGCACCGTGGCGGGGACGTCGAAGAAGGTCACCCTCGAACTGGGCGGCAAGGCGGCCAACATCGTCTTCGATGACGCGCCGATCGACCAGGCGGTCGAGGGCATCGTCAACGGGATCTTCTTCAACCAGGGCCATGTCTGCTGTGCGGGCTCCCGCCTCCTGGTCCAGGAGTCGGTCCAGGACGAGCTGCTGGACGCCCTCAAGCGCCGGATGCGGACGCTGCGCGTGGGCGATCCGCTGGACAAGAACACCGATGTCGGCGCGATCAACTCGGCCGAGCAGCTCGCCCGTATCCGCACGCTCGCCGAGGCGGGCGAGGCCGAGGGCGCCGAGCGCTGGGCCCCGGACTGCGAACTGCCCGGCTCCGGCTTCTGGTTCGCGCCCACGCTGTTCACCGGCGTGACACAGGCCCACCGGATCGCCCGCGAGGAGATCTTCGGCCCGGTGCTGTCCGTGCTGACCTTCCGCACCCCCGAAGAGGCCGTCGCCAAGGCCAACAACACCCCCTACGGCCTCTCCGCCGGGATCTGGACGGAGAAGGGTTCGCGGATCCTGTGGATGGCGAGCCGGCTCCGCGCCGGGGTGGTGTGGTCCAACACGTTCAACAAGTTCGACCCCACCTCGCCGTTCGGCGGCTACAAGGAGTCGGGCTACGGCCGCGAGGGCGGTCGCCACGGCCTGGAGGCGTACCTCGATGTCTGACCGCAGTGAGCGACTGTCCGTGCTCAAGACCTACAAGCTGTTCGTCGGGGGCAAGTTCCCCCGGTCCGAGAGCGGGCGGGTGTACGAGGTGACCGACGCAAAGGACCGCTGGCTGGCCAACGCCCCGCAGGCGTCCCGCAAGGACGCCCGGGACGCCGTGGTGGCCGCTCGCAAGGCGTTCGGCGGCTGGTCGGGAGCCACGGCCTACAACCGCGGCCAGATCCTCTACCGCGTGGCCGAGATGCTGGAGGGCCGCCGCGAGCAGTTCGTCCGCGAGGTGGCCGACGCCGAGGGGCTCTCCAAGTCCAAGGCGGGCGCCCAGGTGGACGCGGCGGTCGACCGCTGGGTCTGGTACGCGGGCTGGTCCGACAAGGTCGCCCAGATCGCCGGATCCGCCAACCCGGTCGCGGGGCCGTACTTCAACCTCTCCAGCCCCGAACCCACCGGGGTCGTCGCGGTCCTGGCCCCGCAGGACTCGTCCTTCCTCGGCCTGGTCTCGGTGATCGCGCCGGCGATCGTCACCGGTAACACCACGGTGGTCGTCGGCAGCGAGGACCGTCCGCTGCCCGCGCTCTCCCTGGGCGAGGTGCTGGCCACCTCCGATCTGCCGGGCGGCGTGGTCAACGTGCTCTCCGGCCGCACCGCCGAGATCGCGGCCCCGCTCGCCTCGCACCAGGACGTGAACGCGTTCGACCTCACCGGCGCGGCGCCCGAGCTCGCCGCCGAACTCGAGGCGGCCGCGGCGGAGAACCTCAAGCGGGTCGTCCGTCCACAGGCTGTGGACTGGACGGCCGACCCCGGCACCCGCCGGATGCTGTCGTTCCTGGAGACCAAGACGGTCTGGCACCCCATGGGCGTCTGACGGACGTCCGAGGGGCGTCCGACCCCACCGGCTCACCGGCTCACCGGCCCACCGGCCCCCGCTCCTCCCGTCCGAGGATGCGGGGGCCGGTGCACATCACATCCGCCCCGCCGCATTTGTCCGGACCCGGGAGGTCACAGGGGCGGCGCCATACGCCACACTGGTCTTCCGTGACCTTCCATCCCGCCCCCGCCCGTGTCGTCCTGCTGACCGGTCCGTCCGGCTCCGGCAAGTCCTCGCTCGCGGCCCGCACCGGGCTGCCCGTGCTGAACCTCGACGACTTCTACAAGGAGGGCGACGACCCGACCCTCCCCAAGCTGGCGGAGGACGGGAGCACCGACTGGGACTCCCCGCTCTCCTGGGACGCGGACGCGGCGGTGGCGGCGGTCGAGGAGCTGTGCCATACGTCGCGGACGACCGTGCCGGTGTACGACATCGCCTCCAGCTCCCGCGTGGGCGCGGAGCCGTTGCACATCGGGCGGACCCCGCTGTTCGTGGCCGAGGGGATCTTCGCGGCGGACATCATCGGGCGGTGCCGGGAGCTGGGACTGCTGGCGGACGCGATCTGTCTGCGGGGCCGTCCCTCGACCACGTTCCGGCGGCGGCTGCTGCGCGATCTGCGGGAGGGCCGCAAGTCGGCGTCGTATCTGGTGCGAAGGGGCTGGCGGCTGATGCGGTCGGAGCGCGGCATCGTGGCGCGGCAGACGGCGCTGGGCGCGTACGCCTGCGACCGGGACGCGGCCCTGGGCCGGATAGCGGCGGCGGCCGTGGCGGGCCGGCGGCCCGCGGGGGTCAGGACCTGAGTTTTCCGGACACCCCGAGAAGACCCCTCGCATAAAACGACGGCGGAGCGCCCCGGAATCGGGACGCTCCGCCGTGGTATTCAGCCCGCGGCCGGAAAGGACCGCCGAATGGCTGATTTACCAGGGGTACATGATGACCGCGTCGCCGTGCGGCACACAGTTGAACCCGGTGAGCTCACCCTGCTGAGCCAACTTGTTGCCCAGCGTCTGGCACTCGAGGTAGGAGTTGGTCCAGTGCGGGAGCAGACGGGTCTCGGCCGAGGCCGTGTTCGCCATGGCCACCGGCAGGGCGACGGCGGCCGTGGCGACGGCGGCCACGGCGAGCGCCTTCGCGCGTCGGGTCTTCTTCATGTGAGCCTCCAATTAAGCGGGGGATACACAACAGAGCCTTTTCCGCCCACGGTCGGCCACACCTTCACAGCGGCATTCCACCACCAGAATTCCGGGCCGCCGCGGCGACGCGAAAGACGTTAGCAGCGCACTTGGCGTTTTTGCCCGACCGACAATAGTGAAACAAGGGAAAGGCAATTGCCGCGATTTCTGGAACCCGGAATTCCCTCGGCGCATCAGGCACGCGAACCCGCACACATGCGAGCGGGACCGGATGGACCCCCCGGCCCTCCGGTCCCGCACTTGTTCCCCCGTGCTCCCCCGTGTCCCCCGTACTCTCCCGCGGATCCCCCGATCCCCGGTTCCCCCGTTTTCCCCCGATCCCCCGTACTTTCCCCCGTGTTCCCCCGTTTTCCCCCGCCTTCGATCTCCCGCCGCCGTCAGGCGACCAGTTCGCCGAAGGACTCCTCTTCGTCGCGGCCGAAGCTGAGGGCTTCGTCCTCGCGCAGCCGCCGCAGCGACCGCCAGATACTGCTCTTGACCGTTCCGACGCTTATGTTCAGTATGTCCGCGATCTCCGGGTCCGTACGGCCCTCGTAGTACCGCAGGACGAGCATCGTGCGCTGGAGCTCGGGGAGCCGGGCCAGGGCCTGCCACAGCACGGCGCGCAGCTCGGTGCCGCGCATCGCGTCCTGGTCGCCCGCCGTCTCCGGCAGCTCCTCCGTCGGGTACTCGTTGAGCTTGCGGCGCCGCCAGGCGCTGATGTGCAGATTGGTCATGGTCCGCCGCAGATAGCCGCCGACCGCCGCCTTGTCACTGATCCGGTCCCAGGCCCGGTAGGTCGAGAACAGCGCGCTCTGCAGCAGGTCCTCGGCCTCGAACCGGTCTCCGGTCAGGTGGTAGGCCGTGGCGTACAGGGAGGCGCGGCGCTCCTGGACGTAGGCGGTGAACTCCGCCTCCGACGCAGCGCGCCGCTCCCCCATTGCCTCCCCGTACGAGCCGCCCCCGTTTCCCCCGTGCCCCCCGAGGCCGCCGGTGTCCCCCTCGGCCTCCGTCTTCGCGTCAATGGCCACCATGTAAGGAGGCCGCTGACGCCCGGCGCCGCGAGCGCACCCCCGCCCGCTCACGGCACCGGACTTCTCGTGGCTCCGGCCGGCGTCGTGAAGGCGTGTGCGAACTGCGCTGGTGGTAGTGAAGTGCAGTGTGCTCATCTCGCGCCCCCCGTCGGTGGAGCCGGTCCGTCCGGTCTGGTTCTGGTTGCTCCGGCCGGTGTACCGCCCCGGTGCACAGATGACTCTGCCGGGCCAGTTTCATCGCGCTGTCTGTCGACTGTCACAGGCTCGTCACAGGGGATCGGGCCGATAAACCCCCGGCGGTCGAACTACAGGCCCCTTGTAGGCCAGAATGACCAACGTGCCTTTCCTGTTGCTGATCGAGGACGACGACGCCATCCGCACGGCCCTCGAACTCTCACTGTCCCGCCAGGGCCACCGTGTGGCGACGGCGGCGACAGGCGAGGACGGCCTGAAACTGCTGCGCGAGCAGCGGCCGGATCTGGTCGTGCTGGATGTGATGCTGCCCGGGATCGACGGCTTCGAGGTGTGCCGTCGTATCCGCCGCACCGACCAGTTGCCGATCATCCTGCTGACCGCACGCAACGATGACATCGATGTGGTGGTCGGGCTGGAGTCGGGAGCCGACGACTATGTGGTCAAGCCCGTGCAGGGGCGGGTGCTCGACGCCCGGATCCGCGCGGTGCTGCGCCGGGGCGAACGGGAGGCGAACGACGCCGCCTCGTTCGGCAGCCTGGTGATCGACCGTGCCGCCATGACCGTGACCAAGAACGGTGAGGATCTCCAGCTCACCCCCACCGAACTGCGGCTCCTGCTGGAGCTCAGCCGCCGGCCGGGGCAGGCGCTGTCCCGGCAGCAGTTGCTGAGACTGGTGTGGGAGCACGACTACCTCGGCGATTCCCGGCTGGTCGACGCCTGTGTGCAGCGACTGCGCGCCAAGGTGGAGGATGTGCCGTCCTCGCCGACGCTGATCCGTACCGTGCGCGGAGTGGGTTACCGGCTGGACGTTCCGCAGTGAGCGCAGCCGGGGCCCGGGGCGCAGGCGCCGAGATCCGGGGCGGAGACGTAAGGAATTGAGCGGGGTGAGCGAGGAGCCCGGTCGTGCGCGGGGCTGGACCGCGGGTCTGCTGCGGTGGCTGAGTCTGCGGCTGCGGCTGATGCTGGTCTTCGGTCTGGTGGCGCTGGCCGCCGCCGTGTCCGCCTCGGCCATCGCCTACTGGCTGAACCGTGACGCGGTGCTGACCCGTACCCAGGACGCGGCGCTGGACGAGTTCCGCAAAGCGCTCAAGGAGGACACCGACCCGCTGCCCGCCCTACCGACATGTCCCGAATTGCAGGACGCGGCGGACCGTATGTCGGACAACAGCCAGAAGTACGAAGTGCTGCTGATCTCCGGTACGCGCGGCGGCGGGACCTGTGTCGCGGCCTCGGACGAGGCGCTGTTCACCCAGAAGGTGGTGCCGAGGTCGCTGCGTCACGCGGTGGACCAGCGGCGTGCGATGGACGGCTCAAACGAGGCCCCGTACCACCTCTACTGGCAGCGGATCACGCTGGACGGTACGCCGTACCTGGTCGGCGGGGCGAAGGTGAACGGCGGCGGCCCGACGGGCTACATGCTCAAGTCGCTGGACACCGAGCGCCAGGACCTCAACTCGCTGGCCTGGTCGCTGGGGATCGCCACCGCCCTGGCGCTGATCGGTTCCGCGCTGCTGGCCCAGGCCGCCGCGGCCACCGTGCTGCGGCCGGTGCAGCGGCTCGGCGAGGCGGCACACCGGCTGGGCGAGGGGCAGTTGGACACCCGGCTCCAGGTGTCCGGCTCCGATGAGCTGGCCAATCTCTCCCGCACCTTCAACCGGACCGCGGAGCGGCTGGAGAAACGGGTGGCGGAGCTGAGCGCCCGGGAGGCGTCCAGCCGCCGCTTCGTGGCGGACATGTCGCATGAGCTGAGGACCCCGCTCACCGCGATCACGGCCGTCACCGAGGTGCTGGAGGACGAGGCCGATTCGCTCGACCCGATGATCGCCCCGGCGGTGCAGCTCGTGGTGAGCGAGACCCGGCGGCTGAACGACCTGGTGGAGAACCTGATGGAGGTGACCCGCTTCGACGCGGGCACGGCCCGTCTGGTGCTGGACGACGTGGACGTGGCGGACCAGGTGACGGCGTGCATCGACGCACGCGCCTGGCTGGACGCGGTGGAACTGGACGCGGAGCGCGGGATCATGGCCCGGCTCGATCCGCGGCGGCTGGATGTGATCCTGGCGAACCTGATCGGGAACGCGCTGAAGCACGGTGGTTCACCGGTGCGGGTGTCGGTGCACACCGACGGCGACGACCTGCTGATCAGGGTGCGGGACCACGGCCCCGGTATCCCCGAGGACGTCCTGCCGCATGTCTTCGACCGCTTCTACAAGGCGAGCGCCTCCCGGCCCCGGTCGGAGGGGAGCGGACTCGGTCTGTCCATCGCCATGGAGAACGCGCATATCCACGGCGGTGACATCAGCGCGGCCAACTCCGAGGAGGGCGGGGCGGTCTTCACCCTGCGGCTGCCGATGGACGCCTCGCAGCTCGCCTCGGAGGAGCAGCTCAAGGACGAGGAGTGCAAGAACGACCGGCGCAAGGGCTCCGAGCAGCGCAAGAACGAAGGGGGCGCCCGATGAAGCGGACGGTCGACCGGCGCCGTACCCGTCCGGCGCTCGCACTGCTGACCGCGGCGGCCGCGCTGCTGGCCACCGGCTGCGGAATCCGGGGGACATCGGTGCCGGTGGACGCGGGGGCCGCGCCCTCGCGCGCGTCATGCGAGGCGCCGGAGCCGGACCGGTCGGCCGAACGGACGGGCCGGGTCTCGATGCGGATCTATCTGCTGTGCGGTTCCCGCGTGCTGTCGGTGAGCCGCGAGGTGCGGATGCCGGACGAGAAGCCGCCGGCCGAACCGGTGCAGATCGGGCGTGCGCTGCTGGAGCAGTTGCGGCAGCCGCCCTCGTCGGCCGAGACGGGGGCCGGGTTCGCCACCGCGGTGGAGGACTGGGTGCAGGTCTCCGCGCCCGCGCAGGACGATCCGGACCGGGCGCTGCGGCTGAACCGGCCGCCGGAGGAGCTGCAGTCCATGGCGCTGGCCCAGATCGTGTGCACGCTCGCGGAGTCCACGGCGGCGGACGAGCACCACCGGGTGGTGCTGGGCGGTCCGGAGAGCGACCGCGATCCGCTCAAGCGCTACACCTGCTCCGAGGAGATGCGCCGCCATCCCGAGATCGCGGTCAACTCCGGGGTGCTGCTCTCCTGATCAGCTCTGACCGCTTCTCGTATCGCGGACGACCGCTCGTGATCGCGTGAGGATTCGTTACGTTTCATGAGCCGGTCACCCCAGGTGGGGCCCCTCTCGGTAACAAGCTGCTGACCAGCGGGGCACAGGCGGAACCGGCACCCCCGCACGGCGCGTCCTGTGATGCGTGCAGGGTCGTTCCGGCCGAAGGGCCGCCTTCCGCTACCGCGCCACGGGCGTCGTACTCCTTGTCGTACACCTGTCGTTCGTGGGCTGGCTGACCCTGCGCCCGCTCACGGTGCCCTGGGTGTCAGCCGAAACCCTGGAGCCGCTGGCCACCATCCGCGCCGATCTGGCGCTCAGCCCGTGGGCGGCGATCCGCTCGATCGGCGGCGAACTGCTGCTGCTCGCACCGCTGGGGGTGCTGCTGCCACTGGCCGCGGGCCGGGTGGAGGCGTATCCGCTGATCTCACTGGCGCGTACGGTGCTCACCGGGGCGATGGCGGCCCTGGCGGTCGCGCTGCTGCGCAGCGAGGTGACCGGGCAGATCATGAACGTGGACTCGGTGCTGCTGAACACCGCCGGGGTGGCGCTCGCGCATGTCCTGGTGGTCCCCGCCGTGAGGGGCGGACTCCGCCGCCGGGCTGACCGGGCGCGCTCCACGGCCCTCCCCCGGGAGGAGGGGACTCCGACGGTGACCCCGACGATTCACAGGGTCGGGCTGGCACCCTGGAGCGACGCCTCGACGGGCTCGCGTCCCTAGCGTTGGAGG
Source organism: Streptomyces cucumeris (assembly GCF_024295805.1). GTDB lineage: Bacteria > Actinomycetota > Actinomycetes > Streptomycetales > Streptomycetaceae > Streptomyces > Streptomyces cucumeris. The sequence goes on along the minus strand of NZ_JANCLX010000011.1, from coordinate 196,682 downwards.
TATCGGGAAGAGCTTCCCGGGTACCCCGGCCTCCGGTCCACCACGGATCGCACCGGTCCGGAGTCCGACGAGACGAGGAGTCACACCATGGCCGCCGCACTGTCCCGCCCCCGTAGCCAGAAGATGATCGCCGGAGTCTGCGCGGGGCTGGCCCGCCGCTTCGGCACCACCCCGACCACGATGCGGGTGATCTTCGTGGCTTCCTGTCTGCTGCCGGGTCCGCAGTTCGTGCTCTACCTGGCGCTGTGGTTCCTGCTCCCGGCGGAGGACGGCCACCGCGAGGCATGGTGACGCGGGGCGGTGCGGCCCGCCCCGGGCGCACCGCGCCGTACCGCGGTTACAGCCCCGCCTTCTCCAGCTTCGCAAGCTGCTTGTCGACGATCACCCGCGGCACCGGGAACTCGCTGAGCCCCTTGAAGTCCACGCCCATGAAGAGGGCGACGGTCGAGCCGGAGCGCACCGCGACCACCCGCATCGGGATCTTCGTCCCCTGGGCGGAGGCGGTCAGTCCGTAGCCGACGCTGTCGTCCCCGGCCGCCTTGAGGGGCTCTGGCCGCACCTCGCTGTAGCGCACGGTCCGCCCGCTGAGCGTGGTGCTGAACCCGCCGGAGCACTTGCCGAGCGCGGCCTTCAGCTCACGCATGAAGGTCTTGGCCTCCGCCGCGCCGTAGCTGCTGATCCCGGCCGTGACGCCCTTGTACGGCGCCTTGTGGCCGTTCACCCCGCGCCGCACGGTCTCCTTGGCCGCGGGGCTCGGCTCGTCACCGGTGGCGTCGGCGAGCGGCTGGCAGGCGCGGGTGCCGGACTTCGGCTGACCGCTGGCCCAGTTCTCGGCCTTGCGGGTGGTGACCCGGTAGCCCTTGAGGTCGCCCTGCGCCAGGGCGGCCTTCTCCAGCCGGGTGGGGGCCGGAGCGGCGGACCGGCTGCGGTCGGCGGACGGGGTGGCCTTGGCGTCACTGTCGTCCGAACCGCCGCCGCACGCGGTGGTGAGGGCCAGGAGGGGACAGGCCAGGAGGGCCGTCACGGTGGTCGCGCGGGTCCGCCCGGACCGCGCCGCCGGTCTGCTCGTCGATGTCCGCACGGGAGGCTCCCCCACAGTCGGCCGCCGGTCTGCCGCGGCATGTCGGCATGATCCTGGCATACGACGCGGCCGGGCCGCACACCCCTGTACGGGACGCGCGGCCCGGCCCGTCGCCGGACGTGCGGATCAGCCCAGGCGCAGGCCGTTGCCCAGCACACCGCCGACCGGGAGCTTGCCGAGCAGCCCCTGGTCGGGCGCGGCCTTGCCGGCCGCGGGCTTGCCGGCGCCCTGGCCGGGGATCTGCGGGGTGGCCGCGCCACCGCCGGGCACCGGGGCAGGCGAGACCGCCGACGCGGTGCTGCCTCCGGCGATGATGGCGACCGTGCCGAGGGCAACGACGCCGAGGGTCTTCAGGGTTCCCTGCTTCATCAGAAATCTGTCCTTGAGACGGGGGCTTGACCGATACGAAAACGTAGTCATGGATTTCGCCTGCCCGCAAACACCGGAAAGGGCTGCCGTGACATCACGCCGTATCGGTCAACTCCGCGCCCCGCCTCGTGAGATCAGCTCTCGTCGCCGGCAGAACCCCTGGTCACAGCGGACTCGGACGCCACTTGGCGGAACAGCCATTCGGACTTCAATTCAGCATACCCAGGCTTGATCACGTCATTGATCATCGCCAGACGTTCACCAAAAGGAATGAAGGCCGACTTCATGGCATTGACCGTGAACCACTGCATGTCGTCCAGCGAATAGTGGAATGTTGATACGAGATGCTGGAATTCAGCACTCATACTCGTTCCACTCATCAGACGATTATCCGTATTGACGGTGGCCCGGAAGTGCAGCCGGCGCAGCAGTCCGATGGGGTGCTCGGCGTACGAACTGGCCGCGCCCGTCTGGAGGTTGGAGGTCGGGCACAGCTCCAGCGGGATGCGCTTGTCCCGGACGTAGGAGGCGAGGCGGCCCAGTGTGATGCTGCCGTCGTCCGCCACCTCGATGTCGTCGATGATGCGGACGCCGTGGCCGAGCCGGTCCGCACCGCACCACTGGAGCGCCTGCCAGATGGACGGCAGCCCGAACGCCTCACCCGCGTGGATGGTGAAGTGGTTGTTCTCCCGCTTCAGGTACTCGAAGGCGTCCAGGTGGCGGGTGGGCGGGAAGCCCGCCTCGGCACCCGCGATGTCGAAGCCGACGACGCCGAGGTCGCGGTAGCGGTTGGCGAGTTCGGCGATCTCCAGGGCGCGGGCCGCGTGGCGCATCGCGGTCAGCAGGGCCCCCACCCGGATGCGGTGGCCGTTCTCGCGGGCCCGCCGCTCACCCTCACGGAAGCCCTCGTTGACGGCCTCGACGACCTCCTCCAGGGACAGCCCCTTCTCCAGGTGCTGCTCGGGGGCGTAGCGCACCTCGGCATAGACGACCCCGTCGGCGGCGAGGTCCTCGGCGCATTCGGCGGCGACCCGGACCAGCGCGTCCCGGGTCTGCATGACGGCGCAGGTGTGCGAGAAGGTCTCCAGATAGCGCTCCAGCGAACCGGAGTCGGCGGCCTCGCGGAACCAGACGCCCAGCTTGTCCGGCTCGGCCTCGGGCAGTGCGTCGTACCCCGTCTCGCGGGCGAGGTCGATGATGGTGCCGGGGCGCAGCCCGCCGTCGAGGTGGTCGTGCAGCAGCACCTTGGGGGCGCGGCGGATCTGTTCGGGGGTGGGTTGGTGGGTGTGCTCGCTCGTCATCTGCGAAGCCTAGCCCCTACGCGCGTAGAACGGGATGGATAGATACGCAACAGTGACCCGCACGGGTAGTGGAGTACACCTGTCCTTCTGCGATCGTGTCGGCATGGCTCAGCAAGCGTTGCCCGAACGGGGCGCACGGCTGGGGCGGCCGATGGGCGCGGCCGCCGCGCGGAGGACCGTACAGGGTGTGGTGCTGCTGCTCCCGGGCGGTGAGGCCGTCGGGACCCGGCGCCCCTCCCGGATGTCGGCGGCGGCCGTACTGCCACTGGCCCGAAGACTGGTGCGGGCCGGTCAGGAGGAGGGTCTGACCGCCCATGTCGTCCGCTATCGGCGGCGCGGCTGGAACGGCTCCGCAGCGGACCCCGCCGCGGATGCCGCATGGGCGGCGGACGAGGTGGGGCGGCTCTACGGCGACGTACCGGTCTGTCTCACCGGTCACGGCATGGGCGGCCGGGCCGCCCTTCATGCCGCCGGACACCCGGCCGTCACCTCGGTGGTCGCCCTCGCCCCCTGGCTGCCGGAACCGGAACCGGACACGGACCCGACCCCCGAACCGGTGAAACAGCTCACGGGGCGGCAGGTGCTGATCGCCCACGGGACCAATGACGAGCGCACCGACCCCGATCTGTCCTACCGGCTGGCGGAACGGGCCAAGAAGATCAACCGGGATGTGTGCCGGTTTGAGGTGCACAGCGACGGCCACGGTCTGCACCAGCACCGCTCCGAAGTCCAGGCCCTCACCGCGGACTTCCTGCTCGGCTCCCTCTTCGCCACCGGCTACTCCCGCCCGGTGGCCGACGCGCTGGCGGCTCCGCCGCCGCTGGGCCTGCGGATGCCGCTGGCGGCGGGCTTCGGCTCCACGCTGCGCCGCTGAGCGCTGCGGGGGGCCGTTGCCGCTGCCGTGACGCGTCCGCGGCCACGTCGCGGCCGGTCGCGCCCACGCGGCGGAGCCGTACGCCGGCACAGGCCCGCGCCCGCCACCACTGGCGGACCGGGACCGGAAAGGGCGGAGGGGCCGCTCGCTGGACAGGGGCGAGCGGCCCCTCCGGGCCTGTGGGGGGGCGTTCAGGCGCGGACGGGGACACCGCGCAGGGCCTGGCGGGCCACCTCCGCGCGCCGCTCCACCTGGGCCTGACGGGTGCCGTAGAGCGTGATCCCCGCCGCGCCGGTCACGGCCGCGAGGCCGAGCACGACCACACCGGACCATCCGGCCGCGTGGAAGGCGAGGGCGCCCAGCGCGCCACCGGCGCTGCTGCCCAGGTAGTACGACGCCTGGTAGAGCGCCGCGGCCTGGGCCCGCCCGGTCTTCGCGGTGCGGCTGACCGCCGAGGAGGCCGCCGCATGGCCCGCGAAGAAGCCCGCGGTGATCAGCACCAGACCGAGCAGCACCGCGCCGATCGAGTCCAGCAGGGACAGCAGCAGTCCGGCCGCGGTGGTGGTCACCGCGACGTACAGGGCGCCGCGGCGGCCCAGACGGCCGACCAGCTTGCCGGTGGCGGCCGAGGAGACCGTGCCGACCAGGTAGATCAGGAAGATCGAGCCGATCACGGACTGCGAGAGGCCGAAGGGCTCGGCCACCAGCCGGTAGCCGATCACCGTGTAGACGGCGCCGAAGACGGTCATGAAGAGCGCGCCGATCGCGTACAGCCGGCACAGCAGCGGGTCGCGGAGGTGTCCGGCGACGGTACGGCCCAGGTCGCGCGGACTCACCGCGGTCGGGGTGAAGTGCCGGGCCGGGGGCAGCAGCAGCCGGAAGGCCACCGCGCACAGCAGCGCCATGACGCCGACCGCGGCCAGCGCGGTCCGCCAGCCCCAGCCGTCGGCCACCCAGCCGGTGAGGATCCGGCCGCTCATACCGCCGATGCTGTTGCCCGCCACGAACAGCCCGATCGCGCCGATCAGGGCCTTGGGCTGCACCTCCTCCGAGAGGTACGCCATCGCCGAGGCGGGGATCCCGGCCAGGGCCGCGCCCTGGACCGCGCGCAGTCCGATCAGCCAGCCCAGGTCGGGGGCGAACGGCACCAGCAGGGCGAGCGCCACCGCGATGGTGAGCGAGCCCGTCATCATCGCGCGGCGGCCGAACCGCTCGGACAGGGCGCTCAGCGGGAGCACCGCGAGCGCCAGACCCGCGGTGGCCGCGGAGACGCTCCAGCTCGCCCGGTCGGCCTGGACATGGAGGTCGCCGGAGATGGCGGGCAGCAGCGCCTGGGTCGAGTAGAGCAGGGCGAACGTCGCGATCCCTGCGGTGAAGAGGGCGAACCGCATCCGGACGTAGCCGGGGCGGCCCGGGCTCATCCGCTCGGGAGCGGGCGCGGCGGCGGTGGAGAGAGGTGCGGAGGACAGCGCGGGGGAGGCGTCCACACGGTGGTTCCCGGTGGACGCCCCGGTATCAGCGGGAGGCATGGTTCGACCGTATGTACCCACGGCTGATGCGTCCAATGCACGGAATCAAGATAATCGTTCCATCACAGCATCAGCCGAGGTCAGGGGCGTACGTGTCACGCATCAGTTACGAACACGACATTCCGGTGACAGGAGGAATGGAGGCGGAGGAGGAGTCATGGGCGGTGGCGCTCACCCCGCGGCTCGCCCAGTTCGCCGCCGTGGCCCGCCACGAGCACGTCACCCGGGCCGCCCAGGAGCTCGGGGTACCGCAGTCCACGCTCAGCCGGGCGATGGTCCGGCTGGAGGAGGACCTCGGGGTCGCGCTGTTCGCCCGGCGCGGCCGCACGGTGGCGCTCACCCCGGCGGGCCGGACCTTTCTGCGCTCGGTGGAACGGGCCCTGGCCGAGGTGGACCGCGCCGCCGAGTCGGTACGGGCGGACGCCGATCCCGCCGCCGGGCGGGTCTCGTTCGGCTTTCTGCACACCCTCGGCTCGGAGACCGTGCCCGGACTGATCCGCGCCTTCCGGGTGGACCATCCCCGGGTCCGCTTCCAGCTGGTGCAGAACTACGGCGAGGCGATGATCGAGCGGATGCGGGCGGGCGGCCTCGACCTCTGTCTGACCTCGCCCATGCCCGACGCCCCCGATCTCGTCGCCCGGCGGCTGGACGAACAGCGGCTGCGGCTGGTGGTGCCGGACGGCCACCGGCTGGCGAACCGCCGCCGGATCCGGCTGGCCGAGGCCGCCGCCGAGGTGTTCGTCACCCTCGAACCGGGCTACGGGCTGCGCCGGATCACCGACGCGCTGTGCGCCGAGGCGGGGTTCACCCCGAAGATCGCGTTCGAGGGCGAGGAGGCGGAGACGATCCGCGGTCTGGTGGCGGCCGGACTGGGGGTGGCGCTGCTGCCGCCCCCGGCGGTGCCGCGCCCCGGAGTGGCCGAACTGACGGTCACCGCGCCGCGCGCGGTGCGGGAGATCGGCGTCGCCTGGCTGGACGGCCATCCGGACACCCCTCCGGTGGCGGCCTTCAAGCGCTTCCTGCTGAGCAGGAGGGGGCAACTGCTGGACTGAATCCCTGGACTAACATTCGATCAACTCGGGCCGCCGGCAGGCGAAGCCCGGCATCGACAAGAGTTCTTTCTCTGAAAGGGCAACGGGGACTTGCGATCCAACAGAAGGCTGCGCTCCAGCAGGAAGCGCCGGATATCCATCGTCGCGGTGTGCGCCGCGGCGGCGATCACCGGAGGGGTGCTCTCGTCCAGCGCGTTCGGCACCGGCGACGAGGAACGGCCCGCGACGGCGAAGCCGTCCACGGCCTCCCTGCCGGTCACGGACAACGCCGGGGCCGCCACCGATGACGCCACCTTCGACAAGGGCGTCATGACGCTGAAGGCGGCGCCCGCCGCGCAGCGCAAGGCCGCGGCGGCACAGCCCCACGGTGAGGGCTGGAAGCTGGGCGGTCCGGGCAAGGCGCTGGCCACCGGCTACACGATCAAGTTCTACGACCAGAAGTCCGCGGACTGGCTGTCCCGTTACGCGAAGGCGACCGCGGCGGACCTCCGGCGGGTCACCCATCTGCCGATCACCGTGGACACCACACCGGTCGGCTGGGAGTACGAGCGGCCCAGGGGCGAGATCGTCATGGGCGTGCTCAAGCGCCCCTGCGTCCCGCCCGCGGACGGCGGCAGCCACGGCTGGAAGGTCGTCCACGACGGTTCCGGCACCAAGAACCTCAGCTGCGGCTTCTACGCCTCGTCGGTGGCCGACACGGTCACCAGCGGCCACACCTACATCGACAGCTCGTTCTTCACCGCGGACGGCAAGCCGCTGCCGTCCTGGGGCGAGACGTTCATGCGCAACCACATCAGCCATGAGCTCGGGCACACGATGGGCATGACGCACGCCAACCGCAGCTCCGCGCGCGGCGACTGCGTCAAGGGCACCGACTCCGGCCAGAAGCCGGTGATGTGCACCCCGGCCGACGCCTACCAGGACAAGCGCGCGGGCACCTACGTCCAGCAGTTCGACGTCCAGGGCCTGCGCCATCTCGCCAAGGGCGCCGGGGCCACCCTCTCGCCCCAGGGCAAGGTGACCGGCATCGGCGGCAAGTGCCTGGACGTCAAGGGCGGCAAGGCCGCCAACGGCACCCAGATCCAGGTCTTCCGCTGCCATGGAAAAGCCTCCCAGTCCTGGCTGCTGGAGCAGGACGGGACCTTCCGTGCCAACGGCAAGTGCCTGGACGACGCCGGCAACGCGGCCACCGACGGCAACAAGATCCAGCTCTCCGACTGCACCGGCAAGGCGTCGCAGAAGTGGTCGGTCAACGCCAAGGGCCAGATCGTCCACGTCGCCTCGGGCAAGGTGCTCGATGTGACCGGCGGCTCCACCGCCGACAGCACCAAGGTCCAGCTCCACTCGGCCAACTCCAACAAGCGACAGGTGTGGGTCGCCCCGAAGTAGCGCGTACACGCCGAGAGGGCCGGACGGGGAACTCCCCGTCCGGCCCTCTCGCGTCGGTGCGCCGCGCGTTATGCGATGCGTTCCATGACGATCGGCGAGGCGGTGAACTCCGTACCGGCCGGGGCGTAGTCGACCGCGCCGTCCAGGGCCTGGAGGGCGTAGTCGAACTTCTCGGGGGTGTCGGTGTGCAGGGTCAGCAGCGGCTGACCGGCGGTGACCCGCTCCCCCGGCTTGGCGTGGATCTCGATACCGGCGCCCGCCTGCACCGGGTCCTCCTTGCGGGCGCGGCCCGCGCCCAGCCGCCAGGCGGCGACACCGACCGCGTAGGCGTCCAGCCGGGTGAGTACCCCGTCGGCGGTGGCCGGGACCACCTGTCGCTCACGGGCGACCGGCAGCTCCGCGTCCGGGTCGCCGCCCTGGGCGGCGATCATGCGGCGCCAGTGGTCCATCGCGGAGCCGTCCGCGAGGGCCTTGGCCGGGTCGGCGTCGGGCAGGCCCGCGGCGTCGAGCATCTCCCGGGCCAGGGCGAGGGTGAGCTCCACGACATCGGCGGGACCGCCGCCCGCCAGCACCTCGACGGACTCGCGGACCTCGAGCGCGTTGCCCGCCGTCAGACCGAGCGGGGTGGACATGTCGGTGAGCAGCGCGACGGTGCGCACACCGTGGTCGGTGCCCAGGCCCACCATGGTCCGGGCCAGCTCCCGGGCGGCGTCGATGTCCTTCATGAAGGCGCCGGAGCCGACCTTGACATCGAGCACCAGCGAACCGGTGCCCTCGGCGATCTTCTTGGACATGATCGACGAGGCGATGAGCGGGATGGACTCGACGGTGCCGGTCACATCGCGCAGCGCGTAGAGCTTCTTGTCGGCCGGGGCGAGTCCGTCGCCCGCGGCGCAGATGACCGAGCCGACGTCCCGCAGCACGTCCATCATCTCGTCGTTGGACAGCAGCGCCCGCCAGCCGGGGATGGACTCCAGCTTGTCGAGGGTGCCGCCGGTGTGGCCGAGACCGCGGCCGGAGAGCTGCGGTACGGCGGCGCCGCAGGCGGCCACCAGGGGCGCCAGCGGCAGGGTGATCTTGTCGCCCACGCCACCGGTGGAGTGCTTGTCGGCGGTGGGGCGGGTGAGCGAGGAGAAGTCCATCCGCTCACCGGACGCGATCATGGCGGCGGTCCAGCGGGCGATCTCCGCGCGGTCCATCCCGTTGAGGAAGATCGCCATCGCGAGCGCGGACATCTGCTCGGGGTCGACCTCGCCGCGGGTGTAGGCGTCGATGATCCAGTCGATCTGGCCGTCGTCGAGGCGGCCGCCGTCGCGCTTGGCGCGGATGACGGAGATGGCGTCCATGGTGGGGTGCGGGCCCTTTCTCAACGGGTGCGGGCGCCGCAGGTACGGGGCGCCGGGGAAGGAGGGGGCGCGGCCCGGTGGTGGCCGGACCGCACCCGGAAGGCCGCCGTCAGGCGCCGAGGCGTTCGAGGTCGGCCGGGCCGAAGGCGTCCGGCAGCAGCTCGGAGAGCAGTCGGACGCCGGAGGCCGTGTCGATCCGGAGACCGGGGCCGCCGTGCTCCCACAGGAGCTGGCGGCAGCGGCCGCAGGGCATCAGCACCGCGCCCTCGCCGTCGCAGCAGGTGAAGGCGGTGAGCCGGCCGCCGCCGGAGGCGAAGAGCGCCGAGACCAGTCCGCATTCGGCGCACAGGGCGACACCGTACGCCGCGTTCTCCACATTGCACCCGGTGACCGTGCGGCCGTCGTCGACAAGCGCCGCGGCGCCCACCGGGAAGCGGGAGTACGGGGCGTAGGCCCGGGACATCGCGTCCCGGGCCGCCGCGCGCAGCGACTCCCAGTCGGGAGCCGCCGCAGCGGGTGTCGTCATGTGCCCTGTCCCTTCCGGTAGGGCCGGTTGTTGGCCTTGGGCATCCGCAGCCGTTGTGAGGCCAGGGCCATCACCAGCAGGGTGACGATGTACGGGGTACCGGCGACCAGGTCGTTGGAGACGGTGTCGGTCAGCAGGTACCAGACCATCAGCAGCACCGCACCGGCACCGGCCGTCGCGCCCGCCAGATAACTCTTGCGGAAGAGCCGCCAGCCCGCCAGCAGAGCGAGGCCGAGTGCCACCAGCAGGAGCAGCGCATGCACGGTGGCACCGCCGTTGCGGAGCTGGAGGGCGTCGGAGTAGCCGAACAGACCCGCGCCCATCGCCAGCCCGCCGGGCCGCCAGTTGCCGAAGAGCATCGCGGCGAGACCGATGTAGCCGCGGCCGCCGGTCTGGCCCTCGTTGTAGATGTGCGAGCGGACCAGGGCGAGGAAGACCCCGCCGAGCCCGGCCAGGGCACCGGAGGTGATCACGGCCAGGTACTTGTACAGGTAGACGTTGACGCCCAGGGACTCGGCCGCCGTCGGGTTCTCACCGCAGGACCGCAGCCGCAGTCCGAACGAGGTCTTCCACAGCACGAAGAAGCTGCCGACGACCAGCACGATGGTCAGCACGGTGAGCACCGAGATGTCGGTGACCAGGCCACCGAGGATGCCGGCGACGTCCGAGACCACGAACCAGTGGTGGTTCTCCAGGGTCGACAGCCAGTCGGACAGACCGGGCACGGTGAACGTCGGGAGGTCGTCGACCTGCGGGGAGTTCTTGGGCGAGCCGCCGATGTCGCTCAGCGGTTCGAACCAGCGCTTGGCCAGATAGGTGGTGGCACCGAGCGCGAGGATGTTGATCGCCACACCGGAGATGATGTGGTCCACCCCGAAGGTGACGGTGGCGACGGCGTGGACCAGACCGCCGAGGGCGCCGCCGAGGACACCCGCGAGCACACCGATCCAGGGGTTGCTCTGGTAACCGGCCCAGGCGCCGAAGAAGGTGCCGAGGATCATCATGCCCTCGAGACCGATGTTGACCACACCGGCCCGCTCGGCCCACAGACCGCCCAGGCCCGCGAGGCCGATGGGCACCGCCAGGCCCAGCGCGGCGCCGATCTGGTCGGCGGAGGTGACACGGTCGAAGTCCGCCTGCTGGGCGGCGTCGACGAAGGTCCGCAGCACCGACAGGGCGATCAGCGCCCCGGCGATGATCAGCAGCACCTTGGCCAGGGACATCCGGGAGGCGGGCTTGGTGTCCTTGCCCGGCGTGGGCGTGCTCTTGGTGGTGGTCACCGTGGCACTCATGCCGGCACCTCCTGCTTGTCACTCTTGGCGGCCTTGGCCTGGGCGGCGAGCTCCGCACCGACCTTCTGCTGCTGGCGCTTGAGGCCGTAGCGGCGCACCAGTTCGTACGCGATGACGACGCACAGGACGATCACGCCCTGCATCACGCCGACGATCTCCTTGTCGTAGCCCTCGAACTCCAGCCGGTTGGCACCGCGCTCCAGGAAGCCCCAGAGCAGGGCGGCCAGGGCGATGCCGACCGGGCTGTTACGGCCGAGCAGGGCGATGGCGATACCGGTGAAGCCCACGCCGACGGGGAAGTCGGCGGTGAACTGGTGGGTGTCGTTCAGCACGGTGGGCATGCCGATCAGACCGGCCATCGCGCCGGAGAGCAGCATGCTGCTGAGGACCATGCGCTTGACGTTGACACCGCTGGCCTCGGCAGCGGACTCGGAGCGGCCCACCGCGCGCAGGTCGAAGCCGAACCGGGTGCGGCCCAGCAGGAACCAGAAGCCGACCCCGGCGAGGACGGCGACGACGATGAAGCCCCAGATCGGGTCCAGGTCGCCACCGGCCGGGATGGTGAAGAAGTGGCTGGACTCCGGCAGCGCCTTGGTGGCCACGATGTTGGTCTGCTTGTCCAGGACGCCCAGTCGGCCGTCCACCAGCAGATAGCTGATGAGGATGCCCGCGAGGGAGTTCAGCATGATGGTGCTGATCACCTCGCTGACGCCGCGGTAGACCTTGAGCAGACCGGCGATCGACGCCCACATCGCGCCGACCAGCATGGCGACCAGGATGATCAGCGGGATCTGCACCAGACCGGGCAGCCCCATCGCGCCACCGGCGGCGGCGCCGAAGAAGGCGCCCAGCCGGTACTGGCCGTCGACGCCGATGTTGAACAGGTTCATCCGGAAGCCGATGGCCACCGCGAGACCCGCCAGGTAGTACGTCGTCGCCTTGTTGAGGATGTAGACCTGGCTGTCGGACTTCACCCCGTACTCGAACATCACGCCGAAGGCTTCGAACGGCGCCTTGCCGGTCGCCGCCAGCACCAGTGCGGTCAGCAGGAACGCGCTGACGATCGCGAGCAGCGGGGCCGCGACCGCGAGGAGCATCCGCTCCTTGTCGAACTTCTTCATCGGTCCTCTCCCCCAGCCGGGGCGGCGTCGGCCGGTGCGGCGGCCGGGACGGTGTCGGCCGGTGCGTCGGCGTCGGCCGAGCCCTCCAGATGGCCGGACGCCGCGCCGGTCATGGCCGAGCCCAGCTCCTCCGGGGTGATCGTGCAGGGGTCGGCGTCGGCGACCAGCCGGCCGCGGTACATCACCCGCAGGGTGTCGGACAGGCCGATCAGCTCATCGAGGTCGGCCGAGATCAGCAGTACCGCCAGGCCCTCGCGGCGGGCGGCCCGGATCTGGTCCCAGATCTGCGCCTGGGCGCCGACGTCCACACCGCGGGTGGGGTGCGCGGCGATCAGCAGCTTGGGGTGGTGGCTCATCTCCCGGCCGATGATCAGCTTCTGCTGGTTGCCGCCGGAGAGGGACGCCGCGGTGACCTCGATACCGGGGGTGCGCACGTCGTACTCGGTGACGATGCGCTCGGTGTCACGGCGCGCGGCGCCCGGGTTGAGCAGTCCGCCCTTGCTGTTGGGCTCCTCGGTGACATGGCCGAGGATGCGGTTCTCCCACAGCGGGGCCTCCAGCAGCAGGGCGTGCCGGTGGCGGTCCTCGGGGATGTAACCGATGCCGTCCTCGCGCCGCTTGCGGGTGGGGGCCTGGCTGATGTCGGTGCCGTCGAGGGTGATGACACCCACGTCGGGCTTCCGGATGCCCATGACGGCCTCGACCAGTTCGGCCTGGCCGTTGCCCTCCACACCGGCGATGCCCAGGACTTCGCCCTTGTGGATGGTGAAGTCGATGCCGTCGAGCACCGCACGCTCCACACCGTCCACATCGGTGGCGGTCAGCCGCAGACCGTCGACGGTCAGCATCTTCTGGTCGGTGACGGTGGACTCGCGGGTCTCCGGGGAGGGCAGTTCGCTGCCGACCATCAGCTCGGCGAGCTGCCGGGGGTTGGTCTCGGAGGGGACCACGGAGGCCACCGTGGTGCCGCGCCGGATGACGGTGATGTCATCGGCCACCGAGAGCACCTCGCCCAGCTTGTGGGAGATGAAGATGACGGTGAGGCCCTCGGACTTGAGCTCGCGGAGGTTGTCGAAGAGCGCGTCGACCTCCTGCGGCACCAGGACCGCGGTCGGCTCGTCGAGGATCAGCGTCCGAGCGCCGCGGTAGAGGACCTTGAGGATCTCCACCCGCTGGCGGTCGGCGACACCGAGCTCCTCCACGAGGGCGTCGGGGCGCACCCCCAGACCGTAGGAGTCGGAGATCTCCTTGATCCTGGCGCGCGCCTTGGCGCCGATGCCGTGCAGCTTCTCCGCGCCGAGGACGACGTTCTCCAGCACCGTGAAGTTGTCGGCCAGCATGAAGTGCTGGTGCACCATGCCCACGCCGCGGGATATCGCGTCCGCCGGGGAGTGCAGTTCGACCGTGGCGCCGTCGAGCGCGATGGTGCCCTCGTCCGGGCGCTGCATCCCGTAGAGGATCTTCATCAGGGTCGACTTGCCCGCACCGTTCTCGCCCACGAGGGCGTGGACGGTACCGCGGCGCACGGTGATGTCGATGTCGTGGTTGGCGACGACTCCGGGGAACCGCTTGGTGATTCCGCGGAGTTCAACGGCGATGTCCTGGACGTCGCCGGCGGGGGCGCCCTGGGGCGGGCTGGCGGCTTTGATGGCGCACTCCTGAGGGGCGTGAGCGGTGGGGCTGGCCGGGGGAGCGCCACGGACCCGGGGGGACGGCGGGTCCCCCGGGTCCGTGGCGGAAGGAGATCAGTCCTTGTAGGTGTCAGCCACCTTGATCTTGCCGTCGATGATCTTCTTCTTGGCCGCCTCGATCTTCGGCTTGATGTCGTCGATGAATCCGCCGGAGTAGGAGAGGGAGACGCCGCCGCGCTTCAGGTCGTAGGACTGGATGCCGCTCTCGGGCTTCTTGTCCTTGGCCACGCTCTTGATGAAGTCGTAGACCGAGCCGTCCACGGTCTTGATCATCGAGGTCATGATCGTGTGCTTGTACTGGGCCAGGCCCTTGTCGTAGTACTGGTCGCCGTCGACACCGATCGACCAGGTGCCCTTCTTCTTGGCGGTGGCCTCGATGGCGCCCGCGCCGGAGCCGCCGGCCGCCGAGAAGATCACGTCGACCTTGTTGGAGAGCATGCCGTCCGCGATGTCCTTGCCGCGGTCGGGCATGCCGAAGCCCTTGGCCGAACCGACCTGGACCCACTGGACGTTGAGCGCCGCCTTGGGGTTGGTGTCCTTCAGGCCCTGCTGGAAGCCGCCCGCGAACTTCTTGATCAGCGAGCTGTCGGTACCGCCGATGAAGCCGACCTTGTTGGTCTTGGTCTTCAGGCCCGCGGCCACACCGGCGAGGTAGGAGCCCTCGTGCTCGGCGGAGACCAGGCTCGCGACGTTCTTGAGGTCGACGACCGAGTCGACGATCGCGAAGTCGGTGTCCTTGTACTTCTTGGCGGCCTTGGAGAGCGAGGGGGTCCACGCGTAGCCGACGCCGATGACCGGGTTGTAGCCCTCCTCGGCCAGGCTGGCGAGCTTGTCGTAGCGGTCGGCGTCGGTGTCGCCGTCCTTCGCCGTCAGCTCCTTGCCGCCGATCTTGAAGTCCTTCTTGGCCTTGTCATAGCCCTTGGCGGCGGAGTCGTTGAAGGAGTGGTCACCGCGGCCGCCCACGTCATAGGCCAGGCCGATGCCCTTGTCCTTGCTTCCTGATTCCGAACTGCTGCCACAGGCGGTGGCGGAGAATGCGAGGGCCGCGGTGGCAAGCCCCGCGACAACTATCCTGGATACCCGGCGCACGAGGGTCCCCTCTGACTCGAAGCGCCTCCTTTGGCGCTGGCTCCGCCGCATCGTAACGCGCGTAGATGTCAGATAAAGCCCCCCTCGGAAGCCGTTATCGGATCGTCGCGAACGTGCCTTGACCGAGGGGGCGCGAGGGGGTGACGAGGCGGTGACGCGGGGTCTACAGAAGGTTCCGGTCCAGCAGCGCGGCCGCGGTGAACAGCTCCACGCCGACGCCGATGGCGCCCTCGTCCACGTCGAAGTCGCCGCAGTGCAGATCGCGCCGGGTGGTGTCGCCGACCCGGCGGACGCCCAGCCGGGCCATGGCGCCCGGCACCCGCTCCAGGTACCAGGAGAAGTCCTCGCCGCCGAGGCTCTGTTCGGTGCCCTCGACCGCGGCCGAACCACGCCGGGCGACCATGGCGTCACGCAGCAGCTCGGTGGAGCTCTCCTCGTTGACCACCGGAGGGACCCCGCGGATGTAGTTGATCTCCGACTTGGCCCGGTGCAGGGTGGCGATCTCGTCCACCGCGGCGTGCACCAGGTCCGGGGCCTCGCGCCAGGCGGGCAGGTCCAGACAGCGCACGGTTCCGGACAGCTCGGCGTGCTGCGGGATGACGTTGCAGGCGTGACCGGACTCCACCCGCCCCCAGGTCAGGGCGAGCCCGGAACGGGCGTCGACCCGGCGGGCCAGCAGCGCGGGCACCTCGGTGATCACCTTGGCGGTGGCGGTCACCAGGTCGGTGGTCAGATGCGGGCGCGCGGTGTGGCCGCCCGGCCCGTCGAGGGAGATCTCCAGCCGGTCGCAGGCCGAGGTGATCGGCCCGGTGCGCAGCCCGATCCGGCCGACCTCGACCTTGGGGTCGCAGTGCAGGGCCAGGATCCGGCCGACGCCGTCCAGCACCCCCGCCTCCATCGCGTCGGCCGCGCCGCCGGGCAGCACCTCCTCGGCGGGCTGGAACAGCAGCCGCACGGGGCGGTGCAGCCGCCCCTCACGGGCCAGCTCGGCCAGCACCAGACCGGCGCCGAGCACCACGGTGGTGTGCACATCGTGACCACAGGCATGGGCACGGTCGGCGAAGGTCGAGCGGTAGGGGACGGTCTTGGTGTCCGGGATGGGCAGTCCGTCGATGTCGGCGCGCAGCGCGAGCAGCGGCAGTGTCGTCGACAGACTGTCCTGGGGACCGATGTCACAGATGAGACCGGTGCCGGAGGGAAGCACCCGCGGGGTGAGGCCCGCACGCTCCAGCCGCGCCTTGATCGCGGCCGTGGTGCGGAACTCGCAGTTGCCGAGCTCCGGGTGCATATGCAAATCCCGCCGGAAGGCGATCAGTTCGGCGCGGAGCGCGTCGGGAAGCGCGCCGGGCAGTGCCGCGTCGGCGATGGGTGTGGCATCGGTCTCATCGAGGGACATCAATTGCTTCACCTGAAGAAGCGTAGAACGGCGACCCGGCCGTCCGAATGTCGATCAACAAAACTTCAACCGGATCGGGGAAGGAAAAGTCCCCCTCCCGGCGCATGATCTCCCTAGTCAGGGGGTATAACAGTCCGCTTTGTCGTGAGAAGCGCCACACGCCCGTCCGAGCGACGGTGTCAGGAAGCTGCCACGGCGGTCCCGGGGGTCGCGGGCCGCCCCGGGGACGACGCGGGCGGTGTCGGCGGCACCGGCGGTGCCGGGGCCGCACCAGGAGCCGCCCCGGTCGCCGTACCGGTCGCGGCGCCGGTCGCAGCGCCGGGAGACGGGCCGGTCGCCGCGCCGGGGGGCGGGCCCAGCCGGGTCACGTCCCGGGCGGTGCCGGTGACGCCCGACAGGAAGCCCTGGGCGCGCGGCGAGGCGTCGCTCGTCAGCCAGGCGGGGTCCACATCGCAGACCGCGACCTGCACCCCGGTGCCCACCAGCGCCAGCGGGAGGGTGTGCACCACGGTCGAGGGGAAGCTCACGATGGTGTGGCCGATGGGGCCGCGGCGCGCTATCAGCTCCAGCGGCAGATCGGGCCGTACGATCTCCAGCCCCACCTCGGCCGAGACCCGGTGCAGCTTCTCGGCGCTCTCCCGGCGGTGCGCGAAGTAGCGGGTGGCGCCGTGGGCACGGGCCAGACCGGCGACCGCCTCCAGATAGCGCTCCAGGTCCACCACCCCGGTCTCCACCAGCGAGGTGCCCACCAGATCGGTGCCGCGGGTGAGCCGGGGCGGGCCGAAACGGGACCGGGTCCAGGCGAAGTCATGGGCGGTGACGGTCACCCCGGGGGGCGGTTCGACCGGCATGGAGCTGAAGACCTCGACCCGGCGCTTGTCGCCCGGGGTGAGCCGACGGCGTGCGGTGGCCGACACCGGCGCGAAGACCATGTCGCGCGCCCCCCGCCCGCTGCCGCGGCGGTGCCAGCGCTCCAGCCGCTCCCCGCCCGCGAGCTGGGAGATGAACTCCATGGTGGCCGTGCCGTCGTCCACCACGACCAGATCCCGGGCGCGGGTCAGGGTCAGCAAGAGCTGGACGTAACGGGAGAAGGGATCGCCGATGACGATCCGCCCGGCGCGGCGCAGCGGTCCGCGCAGTCCGCCGATGGTCTTCAGCGGGGCGCCCGCCCCGCCGCGCGCGTCCTCCCAGCGCACCGTGAGGCCCTCGTCCCGGGCCAGCTCGGCCATCCGGCGAAGCTGGCCGCGGGTCATCGGATCGTGCGGGGAGAGCACCACCACGGTGAGGTCCAGGGCCGCGCCCAGCGACGGCGGCCGCTCCGGTCCCGCAGTACCGCGCCGCACGTCCGCGTACGCCCACTCCAGCACGTTGAGAAGCTGGACCGGGCTCTCCACGAAGGCGAGGGTGCTCGGGGGTGACGAGGGGGCGGGGGGCATCACACCGTCCACGAGGGCATCGCACCGTCCGGGGGAAGGGCCCGGACCCGGCGGGCGGCTCCCGAGTGCTCGGGGCCGCCCGCCGTCTCCGGGCGCGGGCCGGTCTCACCGGCCGGTGGGTTCACGTCGAGGTGTCTCAGACCGCGACCGGCTCGCGCTCGGCGGTCTCGCTCTCGGCGACGACGCCCGGCACCCGGCGCAGCTTCTTCATCGGGCCGAGCTCGCTCTCGTAGACCTTCTTGACGCCGTCGCCCAGCGACTCCTCGACCACGCGGATGTCACGGACGAGGCGTGTCAGGCCCTGCGGCTCCACCGACGCGGCCTGGTCCGAACCCCACATGGCGCGGTCCAGGGTGATGTGGCGCTCGATGAAGGTCGCGCCGAGCGCGACGGCGGCCAGCGTGGTCTGCAGACCGGTCTCGTGGCCGGAGTAGCCGATCGGCACATTGGGGAACTCGGCCTGGAGCGTGTTGATCACGCGCAGGTTGAGCTCCTCGGCCTTCGCCGGGTAGGTGGAGGTGGCGTGGCAGAGCAGGATGTTGTCGCTGCCCAGCACCTCGACCGCGTGGCGGATCTGCTTGGGGGTGGACATGCCCGTCGACAGGATGATCGTGCGGCCGGTCGCCCGCAGGGCGCGCAGCAGCTCGTCGTCGGTCAGCGAGGCGGAGGCCACCTTGTGGGCCGGGACGTCGAACTTCTCCAGGAAGGCGACGGCCTCGGTGTCCCACGGGGAGGCGAACCAGGAGATGCCGCGCTTCTTGCAGTGCTCGTCGATGGCGCGGTACTCGTCCTCACCGAACTCCACGCGGTGGCGGTAGTCGATGTAGGTCATCCGGCCCCAGGGGGTGTCGCGCTCGATGTCCCACTGGTCGCGAGGGGTGCAGATCTCCGGGGTTCGCTTCTGGAACTTGACCGCGTCGCAGCCCGCGTCGGCGGCCGCGTCGATCAGCTTGAACGCGTTCTCCAGGTCGCCGTTGTGGTTGATGCCGATCTCACCGGTGACGTAGACGGGCTGGCCGGGGCCGGCGGTCTTGTCGCCGAGGGTGCGGAGGCGGGAGATGGAGCTCACTTAAGACAGTTCCTTTCCGAGAATCCACGAGGCGATCTCGCGGATCGCGCCGTCACCGCCGGGGGTGGAGGTGACCGCGCGCGCTGCGCCGCGCACGACGTCGTGCGCACCTGAGACCGCCACGGGCCAGCCGACGAGGCCGAAGCACGGGAGGTCGTTGACGTCGTTGCCGACGTAGAGCACGCGCTCCGGCGCGATGCCCTGCTCCTCGCACCACTGCTTCAGTGCGAGATCTTTTCGGTCGATGCCGTGGAGCACGGGGACCTGGAGTTTGCGGGCCCGTGCGGCGACGACCGGGTTCTTCTCCGTGGACAGGATCAGCAGTGCGAGTTCCGCCCGGCGCAGGGCGGCGATCCCGAGCCCGTCACCGCGGTGCACGGCGACGAGTTCACGTCCTTCGGAGTCGATCAGCACCCTGTCGTCGGTCTGGGTGCCGTCGAAGTCGAGTACCACCGCGTCGATGTCGTCGCGGGTGGGGAGGGAGCCCGCCCGGCCCGCGTCCAGCAGCGGCGCCAGTGCGCGGGCGCGGGCCAGGTCGTGCGGATCGTCGACCTCCAGCACCCGGGCGGCGTCGGTGCGCACCAGGTCGGTACGGCCGAAGAAGCGGTGTCCGGCCTCGCGGAAGCCACGGGCGTCCATGGCGTAGGCGGCACCGGTCTCCAGGAAGTCCTGCGGGCGGTCCTGGCGGCGCGGGCGGTACGCCTTGTCGTGGTTGACGCCCATGCCGCCTGCGGCGGCGGGGACCGGGTTCACGCCCGTCGGCGCGGCGGCCGCCGCGTCGGGCACGGCGGAGGCTGCCGCGGTCCCGCCCCCCGACTCGGCGTCGGCCGGGCTCGCGGCGTCACCCGCGGTTCCGGCCGCGGCCGGAACCTCGCTGCTCGGGGTGGAGGAGACCGCCGTCGGTGCGGTCGGGGCGCCGCTGTTCTCGTCCTCGCGCCAGACGAAGCCGTGGAACGGGGCGACGGTCAGGGCGCTGTCGGCGCCCTTCTCGACCACCGCCGCGGCCACCCCGTCGATGTCCTCGCGGGCCAGGAACGGGCTGGTGCACTGGACCAGCAGCACCACGTCCACCGGTCCGCCGCCGAGCGCCTCACAGGCGTCCATGGCGTGGATCACCGCGGCCTCGCTGGTGGCGGTGTCGCCCGCGATGGCCGGGGGCCGGTGGACCACCTCGGCGCCCGCGCCGCGGGCCGCGGCGGCGATCCCGGAGTCGTCGGTGGACACCACCACGTCCGTCACCAGGCGGCTGGCCCGGCACTCCCGGACGGCGCGCGCCACCAGCGGTACGCCGCCCACGGCGGCCAGGTTCTTGGCGGGGACGCCCTTGGATCCGCCGCGGGCGGGGATCACGGCGAGTACTCGCCGGTCGGAGGACGGGGGCATCGCGGCTCCTTCGGTGCGTGGAGAGGTGGTCGCGGGGGCGGTGGTCGCCGGGGTGGTGGTCGCCGGGGTGGTGGTCGCGGGGGCGGTCACAGCTCCCCCATCCGCCGGATGACGGGTGCCACGCGCTGGACGCCGTGGCGGTACGCGCCGCGGGCCGCCTCGCGCACCGTGTGGCGCACCACCCGGCGCAGCCCTCCGGCCCCGTCCCCGTCCTCGGGCGCGGCGCCGGGGCGCGGCCGGCCGTCCGGTGCGAAGCCGTAGCGGGCCAGCCGTCCGGGCAGATAGCCGGGCGCCGTGGCACGGGTGTAGTAGGGGTCGAGCGGCGGCAGGGTGTCCGCGGCGGCCAGTGCGGCGACCCGCTCCCGGGCGGCGTCGAACCAGGTCTCGTACGGCCCGTCGGCGGCGACGCCCTGGCGGGCCAGCCACCCGGGGTCGGGCTCGGGCCGGTGTCCGGCGTCCAGCTGGTCCCAGGAGGCCAGACAGCCGGAGCCGAGGAAGTGGTGGTTGCCCAGGGCCTCGCGGATCCCCAGGTCGGTGAGGACGGCGGTGGGCACGCCCCGGTGCAGGGACTCCAGGGCGGCCGTGGAGCTGACCGTGACCAGCAGGTCGGCGGTGTCCAGGACCTCGCCCATGTTCCCGTACGCCAGGCGGAAGTTGGCGGGGACGCCGTCACCGAGCCGGTCGATCAGCTTCTGGTAGGGCAGTTCCTCGATATGGGTGGTGTGCTCACCCGGCTTGCTGCGCAGTTTGACCACGACCTCGCGGTCGGGGTGGCTGCGGGCGTGCTCCACCGCGCGGCGCAGCAGATAGGTGCGGTCCGCGCGGTTGTCGGGGACGGACGGCTGGACGGCGAAGACCACGGTGCCGCCGGGATGGGCGCGGCCGAGCCGGGCCCGCTCGTCGTAGCGGGCGCCGCCGAGGAACGGCAGCGCGCACTCCACGACGCTGTCCGCCGGGGCGCCCACGCCCCGGTAGACCTCGCGGAACCGCTCCGCGTCATGGCGGGAGTTGGCGAGCACGACATCGGCGCCGTGGCGCAGCAGCAGTCCGTCGGCCAGCTTCTCGTAGACCACGCCGACGTAGCCGGTGACGACCACCGGGCGGCGGGCGGCCCCGCGCCAGGCGTGCGCCAGACCGTGCACCATGGCCTGGACGGCCCCGCCGACCAGCGAGAGCACGATGATGTCGTAGCGGTCACGGTCCATCGCGCGGACGAACTCGGGTCCCGTCACCTCGCGCAGCGCGTCGGCGCGCACCCCCACCTCGGCGAGCTGCCGGACGGTCGGCGTCGCGCGACCGCGCAGCAGGAAGCCGTCCAGGCGGCCGCCCGTCTCCGGACCTTCGGGGACGAGGCGCTGCGCGGTGAGCGCGCCCCATTTCCACCGGGTGTCGGAGTCGGCGAGCACGGCCACTCGCGGGGATGCAGGGATAGGTGAGGACACGTCGAAGACGCTAGGAAGCGATATCGATTCACGGCCCAACGCGGGAGCAACAAAGGGTTAACAGCGCGTCGACGATTGGCGAATCGGCCGCCGGGAAGGGCGGGTTAACCGTTCCGACGTTCTTCGTTCACCTTCAGGTACTCCGCTGGTCAAGACGAATGCCGGACGGCGACCTAGCGTCACCCGCGTGGTTAAGCTCTCCGTCATCGTGCCGTTCTACAACGTGCAGACCTATGCCCCCGACACGCTCAGAAGCCTGCGTGCGAACGCGCGCGAGGACTTCGAATTCATTCTCGTCGACGACTGTGCCACCGATGGGACACCGGAGATCCTGGAGCGCGCCGAGCGCGAGCTGCCGGGCGCGGTGTACCTGCGGCATGAGCAGAA
This sequence comes from Streptomyces cucumeris, assembly GCF_024295805.1. Classification (GTDB taxonomy): domain Bacteria; phylum Actinomycetota; class Actinomycetes; order Streptomycetales; family Streptomycetaceae; genus Streptomyces; species Streptomyces cucumeris. The sequence goes on along the minus strand of NZ_JANCLX010000011.1, from coordinate 174,909 downwards.
CGGCGGGCTCGCCACCGCGCGCAACACCGGGCTCGACGCGGCCCGCGGCGAGTACCTGACCTTCCTCGACGGCGACGACTGGCTGGCCCCCGGGTACTACGCCCGGCTGCTGGCCGCCATGGAGGACCTGGACTGCGACTTCGTCCGTACCGACCATGTGCAGTGCACCGCCCGCGCGCGCTCGATCACCCGCGCGCCGCACGGCCGGCGCGGAGTGGTGATGAACCCGCGGGACGCGATCCTGCCCGCCGACCGCTCCACCTCCGTCGACTATCCCTACGCCTGGGCGGGCATGTACCACCGGCGGCTGCTGGACGAGGGGCTGCTGCACTTCACCCACGGGCTGCGCACCGCCGAGGACCGGCCCTGGATCTGGCGGCTGCACCGTGAGGCGCGTACCTTCGCCGTCCTCGGTCTGTACGGGGTGTTCTACCGGCGCGGTGTTTCCTCCTCGCTCACACAGATCGGCGATGTGCGCCAACTGGACTTCATCCGCGCATTCGATCAGGTCATCGAGGAAACGGCCCGCGACCGGGACGCCGACACCCTGCTCCCGAAAGCGGTCCGCACCTATTGCGCGATCATTTCCCATCACCTCGGAAACATCGAGAGATTCGAACCCCAAGTGGCCAGGAAACTCCGTTCCCTGTCGGCGGCCGCGATGAAACGCATGCCCCAGGACGTACTGAAGGACGCGCTGGATTCCATGGACTACGAGCGCGCCGCACGACTGCGGCGGATCAAGCGCCGCCCCGCACCGGAGGTGGCGGCCTGATGTCCGGCTACACCCCCCGCGCCGCGCGCGGACGCACCCAGATCTTCCTCGCCTCGACCCTCTACGGGGCGGCGACCCTGGCGGCCGCCGTCGACGCGGGAAGCATCGGACCGGCCGACCGCCGGCTGCTCCTCATCAGCAACAACGCGGCGACCCCGGAGACCACCCCGGCCGTGGACGAGATGCCCGGCTTTGAGCGGCTGCGCGGCCGCTTCGACCGGGTGCTCTCCTGGAACGAGACGATCAGCCCGTTCCACCCCGGCGGCTGGTCACCGCGGTCCGACGACACCCCGCTGTGGGAGCGCCATCTGCGGCTGCTGTGGAACCTCGGCGAGGACGACATCGAACTGGTCCTGGAGTCCATCCAGGTCAACCCGGCGATGGCGGTGGCGGGCGTCTTCCAGGGCGCGCCCATCGACGTCTACGCCGACGGCCTGATGAGCTACGGCCCGACCCGCAACAAGCTGGACCCGCTGATCGGCACCCGGATCCGGCGGCTGCTCCACCTGGACCTCGTACCGGGTCTGCGGCCGCTGCTGCTCACCGAGTTCGGTGTGGAGCCGGAGGTCCTGCCGACCGAGGTGTTCACCAAGGTGCTCGGCGAGGTCGCCGACGCGGCCCCGCGCGGGGTGGCCTCCGCCAGCGAGCGGATCGCCACCGGCGACGGACCGGCGCTGATGCTCGGCCAGTACCTCTCCGCGCTGGACATCCTCACTCCGCAGGAGGAGGAAGAGCTGCACGTACGGATGTTGCGCGGCGCCGTGGCGCTCGGCCACCGCACGGTGGTCTTCAAACCGCATCCCACCGCCCCGGCCCGCTGGTCCCGGCTGCTGGAGAAGAAGGCCGCGGAACTGGGCGCGGAGCTGACCGTGCTGGACACCCCGGTCCTGGCCGAGGTGCTGTACCAGCGGATGCGCCCGGCACTGGTGATCGGCTGCTTCTCCACCGCGCTGCTCACCGCGAGCGTCTTCTACGGACTGCCCGTCGCCCGGATCGGCACCGAGGTGCTGCTGGAGCGGCTGTCCCCGTACCAGAACAGCAACCGGGTGCCGGTGACCATCGTGGACGCGCTGCTGCCGGACCTGGAGGACCACCGCGCGGTGGCCGCGGGCGCGGCGCCGGTCGACGAGCGCGCCGGACGGCGGCTGACCGGGCTGGTCTCCGCGGTGGGCTTCGCGATGCAGTCCAAGATCTACCCCGGGCTGCGTCCGGCCGCCGAACGCTATCTGTCGGCCCATCTGGACGCCCACACCTGGCGCTACTTCAAGCGGCGCAGGCTCACCGCGCTCGCCCTGCCCGGTGCGGTCCCCTCTCAGCTCGCGTTCATCCCGCGCAACGAGGCGGTGCGCCGGGTCGCCCGCCGGGCCCGCGCCCTGAAGCGGACGGCGCTGAAGCGGACGGCCACCGGATGAGCCGGACGCCCTGTATACGGTGCCCGCGTCCGGGGGCGGGCGGATGACCGCCACCACCGCCCCCGACGCGGGCCCCCTGTCTCTCTCCTCCTCCCCCGCGCCCCCGGCCGGAGCGAAGGCACGCCCGGCGCGCACCGCCGGTCCGCCGCGGCTGCGCGCCCTGGACGGGCTGCGGCTGCTGGCCGCCCTGATGGTCGCCGCGTACCACTACGGAGGCCGTACCGGTGAGATCGGCCAGGCGTGGGGCACCTCGCCCCGTGAGCAGTTCCCCACCGCCTCGTCCTTCTTCGCCTACGGCTGTCTGGGCGTCCAGATCTTCTTCGTCATCAGCGGGTTCGTCATCTGCATGAGCGGCTGGGGGCGTCCGCTGCGCTCGTTCTTCGCCTCCCGGGTCTCCCGGCTCTTCCCCGCCTACTGGGCCGCGATCATCCTGGTGACGGCGGTCTTCGCGCTCCCCTGGGTCGTCTACGAGGCGGTCTCGCCCAGTGACGCGCTGGTCAACCTGACCATGCTGCAACAGCCGCTCGGGGTGGACCGGGTGCTGGGCGTGTGCTGGACCCTCTGGGCCGAACTGCGCTTCTACGCCCTCTTCGCGCTCTTCGTCGTCCTGCCCGGCGCCAACCGCCGCCGGGTGGTGCTGTTCTGCGCCGTCTGGACCCTGGGCGCGGCCGTGGCCGAGGCGGCGGACCTGCCGCTGCTGGACGTGGTGCTGATGCCCGAGTACGCCTCGTACTTCATCGGCGGCATCGGCCTGTACCTGGTCCACCGCTATGGCCATGACGCCCTGGCCTGGGGCATCGTCGCGATCAGCTTTCTGATCGGCCAGCACTACGCGATCGCCGGGCTCTGGCACCCGGCGGACCTGGACGCCTTCTCCTACCGCTCGTCCACCGGCATCATCGCCGTGGTGGCCTTCGGCTACGCGGCCGTCGCGCTCATCGCCCTCGGCAGACTGCGGTGGGCCGACTGGCGCTGGCTGACCGTGGCCGGGTCGCTGACCTACCCGTTCTACCTGGTGCATGAGCATCTGGGCTGGGTGGTGGTCGGGGTGCTGCACCGGAAGCTGGGACTTCCCTCCTACGCCACCCTGGTGCTGACCGTGGCCCTGATGCTGGGCCTGGCCTGGCTGCTGTACCGCTTCGTCGAGCGACGGCTCACCCCGGTGCTCAAGCGGTCGCTGTCCGCCGCCGGGCTGCCGTACCCCCACCCCCGCCACGGGGGGGGGCCCCCCCCCGCCCGGGGGGCGGGGGGGGGCCCCCGCGGTGTCCGGCGCGGCTTTGCCGGGCTGTTGCCTGGTGGTGTCTGCGGCTGTTGGACCAGTGACCGAATCTGGCCCGGCTGGGGCGGCTCGTAAGCACTCCACGACGCCGTCAGGCGGACAGCGCTCCGGTGCGCGCAGCGAATTCGCGGACACCCTGGACGCGAGCCGAGGAGAACAGCAGATCCGATGTCAGGGCTCGGAGCGCTGGTCGGCGCACTTCCTGCGGCGCCTCGCGCTCGATGTTCCTCAGAGCGGAGAAGGTTTTCCGGTCCTCACCGAGCGCGTGCCACATGCGGGCAGTGTCGGTCCAGGCCCGTGCTCGGCGCTCCGCGGTCGGCATTCGGTCAATATCCAGCCCCACAGCGATCGCGACGCCCTCGTCCGGCGTGCCAAGTGCGTTGTGGACGCCGATGCGGTAGACGTCGGCGTGGGCTTGAGTCGCGTCCACGGTGAACAGTCCTGATGGTGTCACTGCCCGCCAGCGGTCGATCTCTTCATCGGCAGTGCCGAGAAGGTCCATCGCGGCTGTCCGATCGCCGCCATTGGCCGCTGTGTAGGCGGCTGTCAGCATCAGCGTGGTCCGTACCGCCCCGGTCTGGACGTCTCGAGCGTCGAGATCGCGCGCCTCGTCCGTGAGGAACCGCACTGCGGCTGGGCAGCGGCCGGAGCGTCGCATCGTGATGGCCAGCACACGGGAGGACTCACCGATCGGCACCGGGTGACCGCTCGCCCGAGCGGCAGCGAGCGCACGGTCAGCAGCAACCCAAGCGGCGTCATCGTGCTGTTTGAGAGCCAGTTCGGCTGTGAGCACATATCCACGGGCGAGTGCGACGTTCGCTTCCTCCCGCTCGCGTCCCGTCGCTGCGTCCCGTGTCGCCGACGCGGCGGCCAGCAGCCCGGGCAGTAAGCGGCCAAGCATGGTGTATTGAGTGGCGCGAAACGTTGCCCGGGCTCGGGCAGTCTCCTGCGTGAGAAGTGCCAGCGGCACGGGCGCAACGGACGGGAGTGAGGTGCGGGATGTGTGGGATAGGTCCATGCGCCACGCTCAGCATCTCCTGTCCGATGTCCTCCCGCGCCTGGGCCACATCACGCCCCGACAGCAGGACGAGACCCAGGCCGTGACGCACTGCCTCCGCGACAGTGATCAGCTCGGAGACCGCACCGACTGGACGCGGGCGGCCTCCGGCATGGCGTAGAGATCAGCCTCGCGCGCCGGTGGCGGTGCGGCTGGCCGACAGGATGACGTCGACCAGCCGCTCCGCCGCGTCCGGCCGTCCATGGGCCCGCGCCGCCAACGCCATGGCCGCCCGCCTTTCCGGATCCGTCAGCAGCGGGCCGACCGCCGAGCGCAGCCGGTCCGCCGTCACCTCGCCGACGATCGCGACGGCCGCGCCGGTCTTCTCCAGATGCCGGGCGTTGTGCGCCTGCTCATTCCCCGCCGAGGAAGCGAGCGGGATGAAGACAGCCGGCTTGCCCAGGGCGGTCAGCTCGGCGAGGGTTCCCGCGCCACTGCGGGAGAGGACGACATCAGCGAGTGCCAGGACGTCCGGCAACTCCGGTCCCACGAACGGGGTGAGGTGATACCGGGCGGCGAGCGCGGGAGGCAGGCCCGTCGCGTTCCCGCGCAGGGCCTCGTGGTTCGCCGCCCCGCACTGGTGCACCACGTTCGCACGCTCCAGCAGCCAGGGAAGCGCATCCCGGACCACATCGTTGATCTGCTGCGAGCCCTGCGCCCCGCCGGTGACGTACAGGGTCGGAAGACGCCGGTCGAAGCCATGCAGCCGCAGCGCGGCGATGGCCTTGTCCGGATGTCCGGTCAGTACCTCCGGCCGCACCGGATTGCCGGTGACCACGGCCACGGACCGAACGGCCTCCGGCAGGAGCGGGAGCGTCGACTCCGAGGAGACCGCGATCCGGGTCGCCGACCCGGCGAGCTTGCGGTTGGCGAGCCCGAGCCGGACGGTCTGCTCGTGCAGCACCAGGGGAGCACGGCGCATCCGCGCCGCGAGCCCGCCCGGGACCGCGACGTACCCGCCCGTCGCGAGAACGACGTCCGGCCGGAAATCACCCACCACCTTCCGGGCCTGAACCACCCCGAGCGGCACACGGGCCATGTCCCGGATATTGGCCGGCGACACCATCTTGAGCGGATTGGCGGAGCGCCGGATCTTCCCGGTGGCCACCGTGGTGAACCGGATCCCCTCCGCGGGTGCGACCCGGGCCTCCAACCCGTCGGGAGTCCCGATCCAGAGCACTTCGAGCGTGCCCCCTCCGGCTGCCAGCCGCGTCTGCAACGTACGGATGGCGGTGAGGGCGGGGTACGTGTGACCGCCGGTCCCTCCTCCTGTGACGATCAAGCGGAAGGGGTTCGCGTACCGGATCGCATCATTCACCCGGCGCACGCTACTCCGTGACCACCGCGCACGGCACAGATCCGGCCGCGTCACCTCATCGCCCGCCAGCGGGCAGGGCAAACGGCCCGCGGCCACCGCGCGATCTCCGGGAGTCGGTACACCCTCCCGTTGATCACGCGGTGGCCGTTCCCGTTCCAGCCGGGCCCGCCACAGGTCCGCGAAAGCGGACCGGGGGCGCTCAGCCGCAGTGCTGGGCCTTCTCCTCCTCCGTCATCGGGCGGGTGTGCTGGGTCTTGGTGCTGGACGCGTCCTTCTTGGGCGCGGTCGACTCGAACGGCACGTACCAGATGTAGTGGCCGTAGAACCGGTCCTCGAAGTGCAGTTCGTAGGTGCCCTTGACCTTCTCCATGGTGGGTTCGCGGGTCACCCAGCCCACCTCACCGGGGCGGACGTCGACATTGGTGGTGTCGGTCTCGGTGTGCGAGGTCTCCCAGGTGTGCCCGTAGCTGGTCTCGATGCTCACCTTGAAGACCTCGGAGAAGCCGTACTCGGCGCTGAGCGAGACCCCGAGGCTGTTGGACTCCCCGGTGGTGTCGGCCCACGCGATGCTCGACCGCTGGAGGTCCTGGGTGCAGTTGTAGGCGGAGTCACCGACCTGGTGCGCCTCCCCCATGGAGTCCGTGGGGGCGCCCTCGGGGTGGAAGACGCAGGAGTCGGTGCCGTTGTCGCACTTGTCGAGCAGTTCGCGCATGGTCGGCGTCTCCTCGGCCTGTGCGCCGGGGGCCATGGCGACGCCGCCCAGGACGGCCACCGCGGACAGCAGAACGGCGGCGCGGGTGCGGCGGATCCGGTGGGAACGGTCGCCGGTGCTGGTGCGTATGCGGTTGTTCATGTGCAGCCCTCCCGTGGGGGGTGTGCGATGAAGGGGGATACCGGGCACCGGTTCAGCGCGGTGGAGGTCAGCTGAACCCGATCGACTGGGTGCGGTCGTTCATCATCTGGCCGACGTCCGCGGTGTTCTCGTCGAACGGACCGTCGCGGTCACCGCCGAGGCCCGGCTCCGGGTAGAGCCAGATCGCGCAGTTGCCCCACGGCTGCACCGAGGAGACGCGGTTCTTCCAGTCCTCGGCCAGGTCGTGCTGGTAGTCGACCCAGCCGTCCTTCTCGCACAGACCCGGACCGGTGATGGTGAGCGAGGAGCCGGTGAAGTCCTTCTCGTCGAAGAACGTCCCCTGGATGACATCCCCCTCGGCCGCCTTCGACCGGGCCCCGGACGCCGCCGCGGTGCGGGCACCGGACAGCTCCGCCCGGAAGGACGCCGACGCCGCGGCCTCCCGCGGGCTGGCGGGGGCGTCGGTGACCCGGCCGTGAGTGGCTCTGTCGACGGCCGCGGTGAAGGTCGCGAAGCAGCTCTGCTGTCCGGAGCGGGCATCCACCACGCAGTGCCGCGGGGCGGATTCGGCGGCGGTGGCGGTCTGTGTCCACGGAACGCAGACCACACCGGTGACGAAGGCGACGGCCGCCCCGGCGAACCGGGCGCGGAGGGTCTTGATCGCCATACGAACACCTCCTGACTGTGTGTCACGGGCAGTTCTCACCACCGCGTGTGCTCGCCCTGGTACGGACCAAAACTACGAAGTCCCCTAGCAGATCTAGGGATTCCCCCAGGGCGCTTTTCAGCCAGCGGGCGGAACCTCCGAGGTCAGCGCCAGACCGGGGCGTCCGCGCCCCAACGGCCTGGCGGGCGGCTCCAGTTGAAGCCTCCGCCGCCGGGTCGGGCGAGCGGTGACCGGGCGTACCGCAGTGTGCCGTACGGCGATTCCGTCTCGGCCAGCCAGGGGGCCGGGTCATGGCCGGGCCCGTCCTCCGCGACCGGGGTGATCCCGTGCAGCAGCCAGGACGCGGTGCCCGCGAGCGAGAGGCCCAGCCGCCGCCCGGCGCCGGTGTCCTGGCGCTCGGTCAGCGCGCGCAGCACCGCCGCCGCGATCAGATAGCCGGTGCCGTGGTCCAGCGCCTGCGCGGGCAGTGCCCCCGGACGGCCGTCCGGTCCGGCCTCGATCGCGGCGATCCCGGTCCCCGCCTGGACCAGGCTGTCGAAGCCGCGGCGGCCGGTCCACGGCCCGGACCAGCCCCAGGCGCACAGATGGACGGCGATCAGCCCGGGGTGCCGGTCGGCCAGGGTGTCCGGGTCGAGGCCGAAGCGGTCCAGCGCACCCGGGCGGTAGCCGCTGACCACCACATCGGCGCGGGCGAGGAGTTCCCCGAAGGCCCGCCGGTCCCCGGGGTCACCGAGGTCCAGCCGGGCGGAGCGTTTGCCGAACCCGGTGTCGGCGTGCGAGTCCGGGTCCTCGGGAAGCCGCGGCGCGTCGATCCGCAGGACGTCGGCGCCGAGTGCGGCCAGGGTGCGGGTAGCCACCGGTCCGGCGAGGACCCGGGTCAGATCGAGCACCCGCACCCCCTCGGCGGGCAGCGGCGCGGCGGGCAGCGGACGCGCTGCGGCGTCCGGTCCCGGCCGGGACTCGACCAGCGGGAGTCCGTCCAGCGGCATGGCGGTGGCACCGGGCCGGGCCACGGCCACCGCCAGGGCGCCCGCCGGGTACGCCACCTCCTGCACCTCGTGCGCACGGCGGCCCGCCAGCTCCGCGCGCAGCCGCTCCACCAGCTCCTCCGGGGTGCCGCGGGCGGGGATGCCGAGGGCGGCCAGCAGCCGGGCGCGGTGGTGGGGGTAGTTGGCATGGGTGCGGACCCAGCCGTCGGCCGTCCTCCAGAAGCCGGACAGCGGTGCGAACGCGGTCGGCTGCCGTCCGTCGATCCGCAGCAGCCGCTCGCTGTGGAACGCCGTGGCCACCGCGGCCTCGGCCACCCGGACACCGCCCGTCCCCGCCGGCGGACGGCCGGAGCGCCGGGCGTCCAGTTCGGCGGCGGCCAGTGAGCAGACCCCCACGGTGGCGCGGGCCATCTCCCGCACCGGGAGCCGGGCGGGCAGCGCTCCGGCCGCCGGTGCGTAGCTCACGGCGGCGGCCAGGTCGGGCGCTCCGCCGAGGGCGGCCCAGGCGTACGCCGTCGCGCTGTCGGTCCCCGCGTGGTCGTCCCCGTGGTCGTGCGCGCGGTCATCCCCGTTGTCGTCCATGGGCTGATTCTGTGCCGGGGCGATCACGGGTATGCGGCGGCCGCGTGTGACATGAGCCGGGGCCCGTCCGGCCGACCGGTGCGGTCGATCGGACGGGCCCCGGACCCGTGACGCGGAGGGACTACTTCTTGAAGCCGTAGTCCATCAGCTTCTTGGCGTCGGAGGTGCGGGCGTCCACCGAGGTGGAGGCGAGCACCGTGCCGATCATCGTCTTGCCGTTCCGGGTGGCGGCGAAGACCAGGCAGTACTTGGCCTCCGGACCGGAGCCGGTCTTGACGCCGATGGTGCCCGAGTAGCCGCTGAGCAGGTTGTTGGTGTTGCTCCACGACATGTAGCGGTAGCCACCGCTCTTCGTGGTCACCTTCTGCTTGGTCGACTTGGTCTTCACGACCGACCGGAAGGTCGAGTACTTCATCGCGCTGCTGGCCAGCTTGGTCAGATCACGCGGGGTGGAGTAGTTCGCCCCGTGCCCGATGCCGTCGAACGAGTCGAAGTGGGTGTTGCTCAGACCCAGGTTCTTGGCGGTGGTGTTCATCTTGCCGATGAACGACTTCACCCGGGCGGACCGGGTGGAACCGCTGCCGAACTTGTCGGCCAGCGCGTACGCCGCGTCACAGCCGGACGGCAGCATCAGGCCGTAGAGGAGCTGCCGGACGGTGACCTTGTCGCCGACGATCAGCCGCGCCGAGGAGGCGTAGTTGTTGTCGACGATGTAGTCGCTGTACGCCTTCTGGACCGTGACCTTGGCGTCGAGGTTGAGGTTCGGCTGCGCGAGCACCACCCTCGCCGTCATGATCTTGGTGGTGGAGCCGGTGGAACGACGGGTGTCCGCGGCCTTGGTGTACAGGCTCTTGCCCGTGCCGTTGTTCATCACATAGCCGCCCTTGGCGGCGATCGAGGGCGTGGCGACCGCGGCGGCCTGCGCGGTGGCGGAGAACGCCCCCGCCGCCAGCACGGCTCCCGCGGTGACGACCGCCGCGGTGGCGCGACGTACGCTCTTCATGCCGTATCTCAAGATATATACTCCAAATGCCCCTGCCGTACGGCGGCATAGCAATGCCGCTCCACTTGATGACGCGCGACAGGGGCCGATGGATGTGCTCCATGCGGATGTTTTTCCGCCGGATGTTCCGCGGAAGGTTTCGGAGCGGGTCAGAGCACCAGCGAGAGCAGCATCACAAAGCCGAGTCCGGTCACCGAGATGATGGTCTCCATCACCGACCAGGTCCGCAGGGTCTGCCCCACGCTCATCCCGAAGTACTCCTTGACCAGCCAGAACCCCGCGTCGTTCACATGGCTGAAAAAGAGCGAACCGGCGCCGATGGCCAGCACCAGCAGGGCCGTGTGGGTGGTGGACATATCGGCGGCCAGCGGTGCCACCAGACCCGCGGCGGAGATGGTGGCCACCGTCGCCGAGCCGGTCGCCAGCCGGATGGCGACCGCGATCAGCCAGGCCAGCAACAGTGCGGAGATGTTCCAGTCCTTGGAGAAGTCCAGGACCATCTGACCGACGCCGATGTCGATGAGCGTCTGCTTGAAACCGCCGCCCGCGCCGACGATCAGCAGGATCCCGGCGATAGGGGCGAGCGAGGTCTCCACGGTGGTGGTGATCCGCTCCTTGGTGAAGCCCGCGGCCCGGCCGAGCGTGAACATCCCGACGATCACCGCGGCCAGCAGCGCGATCAGGGGCGAGCCGATGACGTCCATGGCGCGCTGGACCCCGGCCTCCGGGTCGTCCACCACGATGTCGGTGAGCGCCTTGCCCAGCATCAGCACCACCGGCAGCAGCACGGTGGCCACGGTGGCGGTGAAGCCCGGCCGCCGCTCCAGGTCCTCCGAGGGACGCTGCGGGATCATCCGGTCCGGCGGGGTGATGTCCACCCAGCGGGCGGCGTACCGGGCGAACAGCGGTCCGGCGATGACCACGGTGGGCAGCGCGACCAGCACCCCGAGGGCCAGGGTGACGCCCAGGTTGGCGTGGACGGCGTCGATCGCGGCCAGCGGACCGGGGTGCGGCGGCACCAGGCCGTGCATCACGGACAGGCCCGCGAGCGCCGGGATGCCGATGCGCATCAGGGAGTAGTTGCCGCGCTTGGCGACCAGCAGTACGACGGGGATCAGCAGCACGATGCCGACCTCGAAGAACAGCGGCAGTCCGATCAGTCCCGCGATCAGCGCCATCGCCCAGGGCATGGCCCGGCCGCTCGCCTTCGCCAGGATGGTGTCGACGATCTGGTCGGCACCGCCGGAGTCGGCGAGCAGTTTGCCGAGTATCGCGCCCAGCGCGATCAGGACCCCGACACCCGCGACCGTGGTGCCGAGTCCGGCCGTGAAACTGGTGATCGCCTTGTCCAGCGGCGCCCCGGCCGCGGCGCCCAGCACCAGTGAGCCGATGGTCAGCGACAGGAACGCGTGCAGCTTGAACGTGGTGATGAGCAGGACGATGACGGCGATGCCGAGGAGGACGGCGATCCCGAGCTGTGCGTGACCGGCCGAGGTGATCGGCTCGACGGTCTCCGCTGCCAGCATCTCGACGCTGAGTCTGGTCACGGGGTGTTCCTTACGTAGCGGTGTCAGTTCTGCGCGATGCGCCGCCGCAGCTCGGCGGCGGCCCGCTCGGCGATGGCCTCGGGCTCCGGGGAGATGTCCACGGCCATACCGTTCTCGTCCGGCTCCAGCGGTTGGAGCGTGTCGAGCTGGGAGTCGAGCATCCGGTCGGAGAAGAAGTGGCCCTTGCGGGCCTTGATCCGCTCGGCGATCCGTGCGCGGTCGCCGGTCAGATGGAGGAAGACCACCTCGGGATTGGCCGCGCGCAGCCGGTCCCGGTAGCCGCGTTTGAGGGCGGAGCAGCTCACCACCCCGCCGCCCGCGGCGTGGTCCCGGGCCCAGGCGCCGATGGCGTCGAGCCAGGGCCTGCGGTCTTCGTCGTCCAGCGGGGTCCCGGCCGACATCTTGGCGATGTTGGCGGGCGGGTGGAAGTCGTCGGCCTCGGCGTACGGCACGCCGAGCCGGTCGGCCAGCAGCGGCCCGACCGTGGTCTTGCCCGTTCCGGACACTCCCATGACGACAACTACCTGGGGGACGTGCATTGCGGTGAAACCTCGCTGTCTTCGTCGACCTCGGCGCCGCGGCACACTCAACCTCACAGATACGACGTATTCAAGAGTCCGTGACTCAAAAGTCATACTTATTTGGTCCGGGTGGGGCACGTAGGCTGATCCCATGGACAACCAGGGGCCGGACAACCAGGGGCCGGATGATCAGGGGTCCAAGGGGCGGGGGCCGCACGCCCGGGTGCTGCAGACCCTCGGGCCCGCGATCACCTCGGGGGACTGTCCGCCGGGGACCGTGCTGCGCACCGATGAGCTGGAGCAGCGGTTCGAAGTGTCGCGCACGGTCGTACGGGAGGCGGTGCGGGTCCTGGAGTCCATGCACCTGGTGGAGTCCCGGCGCCGGGTCGGGGTGACGGTGCGCCCCGCGGAGGACTGGGACGTCTTCGATCCGCAGGTCATCCGCTGGCGGCTGGCCGGTCCCGACCGCCCCCGCCAGCTCCGCTCGCTGACCGCGCTGCGGTCGTCGATCGAACCGGCCGCGGCGGCGCTGGCCGCCGAGCACGCCACCCCCGAGCAATGCGCCGAGCTGACCGAGCACGCCCTCGGCATGGTGGCCACCTCACGCGGACAGCAGCTCGCCGGATACCTGGTGCACGACATCGCGTTCCACCGGGTGATCCTGCGCGCCTCCGGCAATGAGATGTTCGCGCGGCTCGGCGATGTGGTCGCCGCGGTGCTGACCGGCCGCACCGAGCACGAGGTGATGTTCACCGACCCCGACCCCGAGGCGGTCACCCTGCACGTACGGGTCGCCGAGGCGGTCCGCGAACGGGACGCGGAGCGGGCCGAGGCGTACACCCGCGAGATCACCGTGGGGGCGCTGCGCGAGCTGGACATCCTGGCCCCGTAAGCCCCGTAGGCCATGTCCGCAGCCGGGCCGCGGGGCGGCCGCCGGCCGCGGCGGGCCCGGGTGCGAGACTGCCCCGATGGCCCTCACCACCGCCGCGCCCTCCGTCGATCCGGTCCGGCTCCGTCCCGGGCTCGCCCCGTACGCCCGCACCACCGTGCGGCTGCATCCGCGGCGCGGCACCCCCGGAGTGACGGACAGTCATCTGGGCGGACCGCTGTACTGGCCCGCCGGTGAGCCCTGGCCGCACTGCGCGGACCACCGGGATGTGAACGGCCGTCCCCTCGGGCCGTACCCGATGGCCGCGGTGGCCCAGCTCACCGCGGCCGACTTCCCCGAGATCCCCTTTCCGGCCGGCACCGATCTGGTCCAGGTGCTGTGGTGCACCGACTGGCACGACCAGCCGCACCCCGAGGGCTGGGGCCAGTCCTGCCGGGTGTTCTGGCGGCGGACCGCGGAGATCACCGCCGTTCGGGAACCCTCCGCCGGGGAACCGGGCACCGGTGACGCGCACGACGAGGACATGGTGCCGCGGCCCTGTGTGCTGCGGCCGGAGCGGATGGTGGAGTACCCCTGGTACGAGGAGCTGCCCGGCGGGCTGGGGGACGGACTCGGCGAGTGGTACGAGGAGGTGTCCACGGTCCCCGGCTGCAAACTGGGCGGCGCGATGGGCTGGGCGACGACCGATCTGCCGGCGGCGCTGGACTGCGGTGACTGCGGCCGGCCGCTCGCGCTGTTCCTCCAGTTCGACACCTATGAGTTCCTGGGCGGACACGAGCCCGACCGCTGGTGGCCGCTGGAGGAGCGTCATCTGGTGCCGGGGACCGCGGAGTTCACCGCGGCGCGCGAGCCGACGGGGATGACGGTGGGGCGGGGCGGCCACGCCGGGCTGTTCCTCTGCTCGGCCGACCCCACCCACCCGCCGTCCTTCTTCACCCAGTAGGGCCCACCGGCCGGTCGGTCCGCAACTGCTCGAAGAGCCGCTTCGCGCGCCTGTCGTCCCACTTCACCGCGCTGCCCTTGGACGTCGGGAAGCCGAGGCTCGCCACGGGCACGTTCAGCTGCCTCCCGGACCCGCCCGCGACGCCCTGCATCGCCTGGAACATGGACTTGAGCGTCGGCAGGTTCATGTCCTTGTCCACGATGAGGGTGTCCAGACCGGCCCCCACGGTCGGGAAGACCTTCCACGGCACCAGGACCTGGCCCGGCTCCGCGGCCTTCTTCGCGAGGGCGGACAGGAACTTCTGCTGATTCGCGCTCCGGCCGAGGTCGCCCTTGGCCTCCTGGTGGCGCTGGCGGACGAAGGCCAGCGCCTGGGCGCCGTCCAGGGTCTGGCACCCGGCCTTCAGATCGGCGCCCGACTTCTTGTCCTTGATGGCCCGGTCGAGACACATCGGGACCCCGCCGACCGAGTCGACGACGTTCACGAAGCCCGCGAAGCCGATCTCCGCGTAGTGGTCGATCCGCAGTCCGGTGTTGTGCTCCACGGTCCGCACCAGCAGTTCGGGACCGCCGAGCGAGAACGCGGCGTTGAGCTTGTTCTTCGCCGCCCCGGGGCGTTTGCCGGTCATGGGGTAGGTGAACGGCGGGAGGGTCACCCAGGAGTCGCGCGGCAGGCTCATCAGCGTGCTGCCATGGGCCCCGGTGTGCAGCACCATCATCGAGTCGGTGCGGCGGCCCTCGGCCGAGCCGGTGGTCAGATCCTTCTTGTCCTTGCTGGAGAGCCCGTCCCGGCTGTCGGAGCCGACGATCAGGTAGTTGGTGCCCTCGCCCTTCGCGGGGCGGTCCTCGACGCGGCTCAGATCGACGTCGGTGTTGAGCTGGGACGTGGCCCAGCCGTAGGCGGTACCGGCCCCGGCGAGGGCCAGCGCGAGCACGACGACCACCGTCCGCCGCAGCCGCCGGGGCCACCGGCGGCGGGGAGCGGTCCCGTCTCCCCCGTCGTCCCCGTCGCTCCCGCTTTCCTCACGCGGGCGGTACGGATCCGGTGGTATCTCCCGTAGCGGCACCGGCTGTTGCCGCTGTGGCGGAAGGGCGCTGTCCGCGTACGGCGCGTAGTGGTCGCCTTCATGCGGCACGTAATGGTCGCCCTGGTGCGGTACGTAGTGGTCGCCCTCGTACGGCACGTAGTGGTTGCCCTGGTGCGGCGCGTAGTACCCGGGGTCAGTCGGGTCGTACGTCCACTGGTCGGTCATGGTTCTCCTCACCCCGTTCACTTGGACGGCAGGCGCTCGTGGTGGCGCCCGGCCGGTTCGGAGGTCAGCTGGTCGCCCGCGGAACCGGAGCGCTGCATGCGGTGCCAGCGCAGCCGGGTGCCGAACAGGGCGCTGACCACGGACTGGATGATCACCAGGTACATCAACTGCCGGTAGACGAAGAGCTGGAGCGGCATCGCCCACAGCTCCCGCAGCCGCTCCTTGTCCAGCCGCAGCGCGTATCCGGCGCCGAGGAGCTGCACCACGAGGAAGGCGAACCACACCCCGATGGACGACAGCGGATCGGCGAACAGCACGCCGTACACGGCGAAGACGTCCACGATGGGCGCCATCAGCGGCAGCACGACCTGGAAGAGGAAGAGATACGGCAGCGCACGGCGGGCGAAGCGTCCGGCCGGGCCGACCTCGGTGAGGGCGCGCCGGTGCTTCCACATGGCCTGGAGGGTGCCGTAGCACCAGCGGTAGCGCTGCCGCCACAACTGCCGCATCGAGGTGGGGACCTCGGTCCAGGCGATGGCGGACTCCTCGTAGACCACCCGCCAGCCCGCCCGCCACAGGGCCATGGTGAGGTCGGTGTCCTCGGCGAGGGTGTCCTCGCTGACGCCGCCGACCCCCAGCAGCGCGTCCCGGCGGAAGGCGCCGATGGCGCCGGGGACGGTGGGCATGCACTCCAGGACCTCGTACATCCGGCGGTCGAGGTTGAACCCGAAGACGTACTCCAGGTGCTGCCAACGGCCCAGCAGCCGACGGCGGTTGCCGACCTTGGTGTTGCCGCTGACGGCGCCGATGGCGGGGTGGGCGAGCGGCTGGACGAGCTGGTGGATGGCCTCCGGTTCGAAGACGGTGTCGCCGTCGACCATGACCACGATGTCGTGCTGCGCGTGGACCAGTCCGTTGTTGAGGGCGGCGGCCTTGCCCGCGTTGCGCTGCCGGATCACCATCACCCGGGGGTCGTCGATCCGGGTGGCGAGATCCGCGGTGCGGTCCGTCGACCCGTCGTCGATGACGATGACCTGGAGCTGCCGGTGGGTGGAGGCGAGCAGCGACCGCACGGTGGACTCGATCCCCGCCTCCTCGTTGTACGCGGGGACCAGGACCGTCACCGGTTCGTTCACCTCGCGCAGCCAGGGCGAGCCGGGCCGGAAGCGGTGCAGCCGCCGGACGTGGGTCCGCGCGAGGAAGAGGAGCAGCAGCAGCCGCAGCAGGGCCAGCACCCCGGCGATGCCCAGCACCCAGGTCATGGCGTCGACGAAGGTGTGTCCGATGCCCTGGACCTGGATCAGCGCCTTGCCCTGCCAGTGGCCGACGGTGGACGCCGGGGAGTTGGCCGGGGCCTGGCCGAGCCCCTCGGACACGGTGGCGAACTTCTCGACCTTCCGGTTCCGGAGGAGCTTCTTCACCTGGCCGTAGGCGGTGTCCGTCTGGCTGTACTGCCGGACGACGCCCCGTTCCGGTTTGCGCAGCGGCCGGTCGGCCGCGACCACGAGGTAGCCCTGTGCGGCGGCGCGCCGTGCGGCGGTCCACTCACCGCCGCAGAGGGTGTCCGCCTGGGTGGTCAGCGGCAGCCGCAGGAGTTTGGTGGTGACACCGGCGGTGCCGGCGAGTGCGGTCTGGGTGAGCGAGAGCTCCAGCCGGGTGCGCGGTCCGGAGACCGAGCCGAGGTCGGATCCGGTATAGGTGAGCGAGCCGAGCTCATGTCCCTCGGCGCGGATCCGGCGCACCAGCTCCGGGTGGCGGACCGCCTGGGCGCCGGAGACGAAGAAGGTGGCGTGCGCGCGGTGCTCACGCAGCAGGTCGAGCAGACGTGGGGTCCATACGGAGTTGGGGCCCCCGTCGAAGGTCAGGGCGACGGTACGGGCCGGCATCCCGGCCGTCTCCACCGTGTTCCCGGCGATGCGGACCACCGGCTCGCCGGTGTCGGCCGCCTTCGGGATGGGGTGGGTGCAGGGCTTGCGGGTCTGCTCGGAGGCGACCTCGTGGGTGGTCCAGCCCTCGAAGACCAGCGCGGCGGCGACCGCGGAGATGACGATGATCAGCAGCAGCCAGTGGCCGCGCGGCGGGGGCCGGAGTGCGTGCCGGCTCACCAGGGGCTGCCTCCGGTGGCGGGGGCCGTGGCAAGGGGCGCGGACACCCCGGCGCCGTGGAGGTGTGCGCCGGACCAGGGCCCGGCGGCCGGAGCACTGCCGGTGGTGGACCGCTCAAAGGTCGCGGGCGGCGCCTTCTCGTCCTTCCCGATCACCCCGGACAGGGCCGCGGCCAGCAGCAGCAGATAGCCGAGGCAGACACAGCCGACCGCCAGCGCGACGAGCCGGAGGAGCTGCCTCCGGCCGCCGGAGGCGTTGACGAATATCTGCCCGTTCTGTTTTCTCCGCCGTCGCTTCGCGGTCACCTTCTTCACCATGTGGCGGGAGTGTAGTAACGATCTTCCGCGCCCGTGGCCGCAACGGAGGACTTCGCTCCGTTATGAACCGGGGGCCGCCGGGTCCGTCCGACCGGCCGATCGCCCCGCGAGCTGGGGCCAGTGTTCGAACCAGCGCCGGTCGGCCTCGAGCTGAGCGGCCAGCGAAATGAGACGGGGCTCACTGCTCGCCGGGCCGAGGAGCTGGGCTCCCAGCGGCAGGGTGTTGCCGGCGTCGGCGAACCCGGCCGGCACGTTCACCCCCGGCCATCCCAGGACGTTCCACGGCCAGGCGTAGGGGCAGGCCGCGATCATCGCGCGGTCGGTGCGCCATCCGGAGAGCCCGGACATCGCCCCGATCCGCAGCGGCGGGGTGGCGGTCGTCGGGGCCAGCACCACATCGAATCCATGCCGGTGGAAGATGGCGCCGACCCGGCGGTGCAGCCGCAGCTCCGCGGCGCGCGCCCAGCGCAGCGGACCGCCGCCGAGCATCCGTCCGTGGCGGGCGGCGGCCTGGGTGCGGACGTCCAGCAGGGCCTGGTCCGGCACCCGCGCGGCCCATTCGCGGATCCCGGCGGTGGCGCGCGGCAGGAAGGCGAGCCCGACCATCCCGTAGCGCGGCTCGGCCTCGACCACGTCGTGGCCGAGAGCGGCCAGCCGCTCCGCGAGCCGCCGCACCGCGGCCTCGACCACCGGATCCAGCTCCTTGGGCGTCCCGGTGAACGCGGGCTTGAGCGAGAGCGCGATCCGCAGCCGCCCCGGGTCGCGGCCCACCGCGGACAGCACGTCCACCGGCTCGGGCCGGTGGAGGTCGCTTTCATGGTTGCCGCTGGCGGCGTGCAGCAGCAGGGCGGCGTCCGCGACCGTGCGGGCCAGCGGGCCGTTGCAGGTGATGCCGTTGAACGCCTCGGGGTCCGGCCAGGTGGAGATCCGGCCGCGCTGCGGCTTGATGCCCACCAGATGGGTCCAGGCGGCGGGGATCCGCACCGAACCCGCACCGTCCGAGCCCAGCGCGGCGGGGACCAGCCCGGCGGCGACGGCGGCCGCGGCGCCGCCGGAGGAGCCGCCGGGGGTGTGCGCGGGGTTCCAGGGGTTGCGGGTATCGCCGAAGGCCGGGCCCTCGGTGAAGGGCCACTGGCCCAGCTCGGGGGTGTTGGTCTTGCCGACGATCACCGCGCCGGCCGCCCGCAGCCGCCGGACGACCTCACCGTCCTCGGCCTTGAGGGGAAACTCCCCGGGGCAGCCGAACGCCGTCGGCTCCCCCGCCAGATCCGTATCGTCCTTGATCGCGATCGGCACCCCCAGCAGCGGTGCCCGCTCCCCCGCCGCCAGCCGCCGGTCCGCCTCGTCGGCCTCGCGCAGCGCGGCCTCGGTCCGGATCCGGCGGAAGGCGTTGAGGGTTCCCTGCGTCGCGGCGATGCGCTCCAGCGCCTGTTCGACCAGGGCGCGGGAGGACACCTCGCCACCGGCCAGCGCACGGGCCTGTTCGCCCAGACCCTTGGGAATGACGCTGGTCACCCTGGACCTCCTCGATTCGCACGGATTCGCACGCGGAACGGCGTGACGGTACACGGCCTACGGGTGAGTTCGGCCACTCCCCCTTTACCCCGGGTGGGTCGTCACGCACCCTGGGGAGGCGTGGGGTGACCGATTCATCCCGTTCATCACGATCATCTCCGAGCACCGAGGACACCCGTATGACCGACATAGCGGCGCGCCGCATCGGCCTCCGTCCCCGTACCGGCGGGCCCAAGGACGACGACCAGCTCAAGGAGCACATCGCGGGATGGGCCCTCGCCATCGTGATCGCGATGCTCACCGTCCAGCTCGGACTCTTCTTCTAGGCCGCTTCCGGGTCGCGCGGGCTGCTTCCGGGCCGCTACGCCCCGCGCCCCGCGTCAGCGCACCCGCCGCAGCTCCGCACCGCCCGCCGACGGGCCGTCCGGCAGCCCGCCACCTCCGGCGCGGCCCCGCAGCCAGGTGTCGAAGAACCCCCGCACACAGGCCCGCTCGGCGGCCATCGCCCGCCGCGGCCGGACCGTGCCGAGCACCTCGGTGACGGTACTCGCCGGCAGGCCGAGCCGCCGGACGATCTGCGGCAGCAGCGCGACGGCGTCGGTGAACGCCGCATGGCGCGAGCCGCGCAGCGTCAGATCGCACCGCGGGCCGGTGCTGTGGTCCCACAGCGCGCCCCATGAGGGCACGGTGTGGTGATCGTTGCCCTCCATGCCCATGAGCAGCACGGGCCGGTCCACCCCGTCCCGCGCGGCGGTCGAGAGGTTCCCCGGGTCGTGGTCCTCCCTGACGTGGGCCAGCACACCGTCCAGGTTCGCGGCCGCCGCGATCCGCCGGTCGTCGTGCATACCCTGCACCGCCGCGAACCCGCCCGCGGACTGTCCGAACATCCCGACGGCCGACACCTCCGACCCGGCCGGGACCAGCGTCTGAAGCCGGTCGAGGACGAAGCGGGTGTCGGCCACCCGCACCGCGCAGGTCTTCTCCAGCAGGGCGGTGAACGTCCCCTCGCGCTCGGCCCGCTCCCACTCCTCCGGCAGCCGACTGGTCTCCACCCGGCCGTCCGGGAACTCCACCGCCGACGCGTCGTAGGTGTGGTCGACACAGACCACGACATATCCATACGAGGCCAGCTCATCGGTGAGGGTGGTGCCCAGCGAACGCGGGTCGCCGACACCGGGCGAGTAGAGCACCACGGGCCACCGGCCGGTGCCGCGCCGCGCGGCCGGGGCGCCCCGGTGCGCGAAGGTCCGGGTCGCGGCCCAGTCGACGCGCCCCTGCGGCACACCGGTGAAGGAGTTCAGCCGGTCGAAACCGGCCGCCTCGCCCGGCAGTAGCTGCGCGGCGCGCGGATATCCCCCGACGTCCCGGGCGGGATAGCGGACGCTGATCATCAGCTCACGCGAGCGCCCGGCCGCCACCCAGGGATCGGGGCGGGTGTGGTCGACGAGATGGCGGGAGACGGTGCCGACGGGATACGGCCCGGTCGGGGCGGGCAGCGTCAGCCGGGCCCGGCCGCCGGAGGGGTGCGGCGCGGCCCGCGCGGCGGGCGCGGCGACCGCCGCTCCCAGTGCGGCGAACGCCGCGGCGGCCAGTAATCCCCTGCGGTCCGGCCCACGGCCGGAGGTGCGCTGATCCATACAGGTCTGATCCATACAGGTCTGATCCATACGCAGAAGGCTCCCGTCCGCACCGGTCGCACCGCCATCGGGCTGCCCACCGTTCCGGGGTGGGGCCCGCCCCCGTGGGCCCCACCCCCACGGTCCAGCATGCTGCACCGCACCGTATGCCATAGTGGACCAGCCGGATCCACGCGCGAGCGCGCCACCGCAGGGAGAGAACCATGATCAACGACGTAGCGGGCTGGCTGGAGTCCGCCGCCATCGACCCGGCCGTCCACGCGCTGCGCCCCGACTACCGCGCACTGCTCATCACCGCGGAGGGGCTGCGCCCCGGACCGAGTGACGGCTTGAGCGAACGCCTGCTGGCCGAGGCCGAGTCGGCCGCCCGGGAGCGGTTCGGGGACGGGCCGGTGGAGGAGGACCCGCACCTCGCCGCCTGGCGCGAGGCGTTCCGCGGCTTCGGGGCCAAGCCACAGCGCACCCGGCCCAGCGCGGAGGCCCTGCTGCGCCGGGTCGGCGCCGGACTGCCCCGGGTGGACCGGCTGACCGACCTCTACAACGCGGTCTCGGTCACCCACGCGGTGCCCCTGGGCGGTGAGGACCTGGACCACTACAGCGGCCCCGCACAGCTGGTCCGCGCCACCGGCGAGGAGGACTTCGCGACCACGGCCGGGGGCGAGACCGTCACCGAGCACCCCGCGCCGGGCGAGGTGGTCTGGCGGGACGACGCGGGCGTCACCTGCCGCCGCTGGAACTGGCGCCAGTGCGTCCGCACCCGGCTCACCCACACCACCACCCGGGCGTTCTTCGTCCTGGACGCGCTCGGGCCGCTGGACGACATCGCGCTGAAGGCGGCCGGTGACCAGCTCACCGAGGCACTGGCCGAGAGCAGCCCCGGGGTGCGGCTCGCGTCCCGGCTGGTGACGGGCGGCTGACGGCGGCCACGCCACGGGGTCCGCACACACCGCGGGCACCACGACAAAGGCAAGGAGCTCGACCGCTCCTTGCCACTCTCAACGTATAGCGCACCGGGGGCCTTGCGGCAAGGCCCCCTCCGTACCGCAGAATTCACCGTCCGAAAGCGATGACCTGCGGAAACGGGGGATTGTCAATGATCGATGTGATCATCGCCGGGGGTGGTCCGACCGGGCTGATGCTGGCCTGCGAACTGCGGCTGGCCGGGGTGCGGACGGTCGTGCTGGAGAAGCTGACCGAGCCGACGAGCCAGTCCCGCGGACAGGGGCTGCACACCCGCAGCGTCGAGCTGATGGCCCAGCGCGGTCTGCTCGACCGGTTCCTGGCGGTCAGTGAGACGTTCCAGGCCGGAGGTCTCTTCGGCGGCATCGTCACACCGTGGCCGGACCGGCTGGACACGGCCCACCCCTACGGCGTCGCCACCCCGCAGCCGGTCACCGAACGGCTGCTGAACGAACGCGCCCTGGAACTGGGCGCCGAGATCCGGCGCGGCCACGAAGTGACCGGGCTGAGCCAGGACGAGGACGGGGTGACGGTCGAACTGGCCGACGGGACCCGGCTGCGCTCGCGCTACCTGGTCGGCTGTGACGGCGGCCGCAGCACGGTGCGCAAGCGGCTCGGCGTCGGTTTCCCCGGTCTGCCCGCCACGGTCGAGACGCTGCTGGGCGAAATGGAGATGACCGAGGATCCGGCGACGGTCGCGGCCGTCGTCGCGGAGGTCCGCAGGACCCAGCTACGGTTCGGCGTCACCCCCGGTGAACACGGGGTGTGCCGTGTCGTCGTACCCGCCGACGGGGTGGCGGAGGACCGTGCGGCCGAGCCGACCTTCGAGGAGTTCACCCAGCGGCTGCGGGCCGTCGCGGGCACCGACTTCGGCGCGCACTCACCGCGCTGGCTGTCCCGGTTCGGCGACGCCACCCGGCAGGCCGAGCGCTACCGGGTCGGCCGGGTGCTGCTGGCCGGGGACGCGGCGCATATCCACCCGCCGACCGGCGGACAGGGGCTCAACCTCGGTGTGCAGGACGCGTTCAATCTCGGCTGGAAGCTGGCCGCGGCGGTGGGCGGCTGGGCCCCGGAAGGGCTGCTGGACAGCTACCACTCCGAACGGCACCCGGTGGGCGCGGCCGTACTGGAGAACACCCGCGCGCAGATCACACTGCTGGGCACCGATCCGGGCGCGACCGCGCTGCGTGAGCTGTTCTCCCGGCTGATGGACTTCGAGGAGGTGAACCGGTACGTGACCGGGATGATCACCGCGGTCTCGGTCCGCTACGACGTCGGCGAGGGCCATGAACTGCTGGGGCTGCGGATGCGGGACCTGAAGCTGAAGGAGCGCGGCCGTCTCTACGAGCTGACGCACCGCGGCCGCGGGCTGCTGCTCGACCAGACAGGGCGGCTGTCGGTGGCGGGCTGGGCGGACCGGATCGACCACATCGTGGATGTCAGCGACGAACTGGAGGTGCCCGCGGTGCTGTTGCGGCCGGACGGCCATGTGGTGTGGGCCGGTGAGGATCAGCGGGAGCTGCTCGCCCGGCTGCCGCGATGGTTCGGCGCCGCCGCCTGAGCGCGGGCGGGGACGGCCCTCCGGGGCGCGGGAGCGGGGATCAGAACAGCGCCTGCTGTCCGCCCGTCGGCGGCTCGTCCCCGCCGAACAGTTTCGGCGGGGCGCTGAGCAGCGGCGCGATTCGCCGCGACCCCGGACAGGAGACCAGTTCGTAGTCGGAGCGGCGGCCCGGCGGATCGTGGCGGGCGAACCGCCCGCCCACGACCGCGATCTCTCGGGTGCAGACCGGACAGGCGCGGCGGGGAGCAGACATGACCCCAGTGTCGCTCACCCGCCGCCGAGGCCGCGGGCCAGTTCGCGCGCGGACGCAGCGGTGAAGCTGCCCGAGATGACCACCGTGCCGCCGGTGATGGAGCTCGCCACCGAGGGGGCGGACAGCACCCGGCCGTCGCGCACGATCGCGAGCTCGTTCCCCGGGGCCTGCTGGGTGGAGAGCTCCTGGGTGAGCCGGGCGAAGCGTGCGGCGTCCCGGCTGTTGAAGGTGACGGTGACGATGTGGCCACCGCCGTTCTCGTCATAGCTCGCCTCGGCGGACCGGGGCTCGTCGACGGTCATCCCGTCGTCCGGCCGGACCACGTAACAGATCTCCTCCCGGTCCTGGTACGTGGCGTAGCCGTCCGGGTCCGCGGTGAACGGCACGCTCGGACAGGTCCCGGGGGCCGACATCACCACGGGCAGCAGACGCAGCGGCTCCGCGAGCGGTGTGGCGGTGCGGGGCGCTCCGGTGTCCGCCGGGGCGCCCGTCGTGACACTCACGCTGGGGGCGGGGCCGCCGCGCGGGTCCCGGCCGCCCCCGCCGCCCCCACCGTCACCGTCGCCGCCGCATCCCGTGAGCGCCGCCATCACCAGCACCAGCCCCACGGCCGCCGCGCCCCGTACCCGTCCGGCCCCCATCGGCCCGCCCCCTCGCCGTCGTCCGCGGTCCCGTCCATGAACCCGGACTCCCGTCCGTGCACCCCGGACCGCTCAGAATGCATCAGCGGGCACATACGTGCCCCACACTTCGCGCAACGCGTCACACACCTCGCCCAGCGTGGCCCGTGCCGCCAGCGCGTCCTTCATTGGATAGAGCACATTGGCCGTGCCCGGCTCGCTCTCCGCCGCCTTCTTCAGCGCCACCAGCGCCGTACGGACCGCCTCCCCGTCGCGCCCGGCGCGCAGCCCCGCCAGCCGCTCGCGCTGCCGGTCCTCGATCGCCGGGTCCACCCGCAGCGGCTGATAGGGCTCTTCCTCCTCCAGCCGGAAGCGGTTGACGCCCACCACCACCCGCTCGCCGTCGTCCTGCTCCCGTGCGATGCGATAGGCGTTGCGCTCGATCTCCTCCTTCTGGAAGCCCTGTTCGATGGCGGCCACGGCACCGCCCCGGTCCTCCACCCGCCGCATCAGGTCCAGGGCGGCGGCCTCGACCGCGTCGGTCAGCGCCTCGACGGCGTACGAGCCCGCGAACGGGTCGACGGTGGCCGTCACATCCGTCTCGTACGCCAGCACCTGCTGGGTGCGCAGCGCCAGCCGGGCGGACTTGTCCGTGGGCAGCGCGATGGCCTCGTCGAAGGCGTTGGTGTGCAGCGACTGGGTGCCGCCGAGGACGGCCGCGAGCCCCTGCACCGCGACCCGCACCAGGTTGACCTCGGGCTGCTGCGCGGTGAGCTGGACCCCCGCGGTCTGGGTGTGGAAGCGCAGCATCTGCGACTTGGGGTCCCGGGCGCCGAACTCCTCCCGCATCACCCGCGCCCAGATCCGCCGCGCGGCACGGAACTTGGCGACCTCCTC
Organism: Streptomyces cucumeris; assembly: GCF_024295805.1. GTDB lineage: Bacteria > Actinomycetota > Actinomycetes > Streptomycetales > Streptomycetaceae > Streptomyces > Streptomyces cucumeris. Next base: position 149,957 of record NZ_JANCLX010000011.1, on the reverse strand, counting down.
CAGCAGGGTGGTGCGGGAGACGAAGAAGAACGACAGCCGGGGCGCGAAGTCGTCGACGTCCATGCCCGCGGCCACCGCCGTGCGCACGTACGCGATGCCGTCGGCCAGGGTGAAGGCGATCTCCTGCGCGGGTGAGGCCCCGGCCTCGGCCATGTGGTAGCCGGAGATCGAGATCGTGTTCCACCGGGGCAGCTCGGCCCGGCAGTATTTGAAGGTGTCGGCGACCAGCCGCAGCGAGGGCCCGGGCGGGAAGATGTAGGTCCCGCGCGCGATGTACTCCTTGAGCACGTCGTTCTGGATCGTGCCGGTGAGCTGGTCGCCCGTCACCCCCTGCTCCTCGGCCACGAGTTGGTAGAGGAGCAGCAGCAGCGCGGCGGGCGCGTTGATGGTCATGGAGGTGGAGACCCGGTCCAGCGGGATGCCGTCGAACAGCACCCGCATGTCCTCGACCGAATCGATGGCCACGCCCACCTTGCCGACCTCGCCGTGGGCCAGTTCGGCGTCGGAGTCGTACCCCATCTGGGTCGGCAGGTCGAAGGCGACGGAGAGCCCGGTGGTGCCGTGCTCGATCAGCCGGCGGTAGCGGGCGTTGGACTCGGTGGCGGTGCCGAACCCGGCGTACTGCCGCATGGTCCAGGGGCGGCCGGTGTACATCGTCGGGTAGACCCCACGGGTGAAGGGGTACGCCCCGGGCTCGCCCAGCAGCGCGTCCGGGTCCCGGCCGGTGAGCGCGCCGGGTCCGTACACCGGGTCGACGGGGAAACCCGACTCCGACTCGCGCGCCATCGCTCCACGCCTTCCTGGTGGCTGATACCGGCTCTTGTCCCGGTTCGGGCCCTCTTTCACAGCATGCGTCGATGTTCGCCGGACGGCAGCCCCGGGAAACATCCCGGGCGAAATATCAGTGGACCGGGTGGACTGGGGGGATGAGATGCACCGGATGCCGGTGATCCGCGCCGCGCTCGCCACGGCCACGGCCACGGCGCTCCTCGCGGGGTGCAGGGCGGGGTCGGTGACCACGGACGGACGGCCCCAGGACAGACCCCAGGCCCGGACGAGTACCAGCGCCCCCGCGCGGGACGCCCCGCGTCCGCACCGCACCTTCACCCACACCCCCCGGCCGGAGGCCGAGCGCACCCCGGCCCGGGCGCGTCCGGTGCGGCCGCCCGCCCATGTGCCCCGGCGGGACACCGCGCCCCGGGCGGCCCCGGTGGTGATCGCGGTGGGCACCAGCGGTGAGCGGGTGCGGGACCTCCAGGCGCGGCTGCGCCAACTGGGTCTGTTCGGGCGCAATCCCACCGGGTACTACGGCTCGGTCACCCGGGCGTCGGTCCTCTCCTACCAGCGCGGCCACGGTCTGGTGGCCACCGGTTCGGTGGACCGGCGCACCCTGGACTCGCTGCGCTCCCGGACCCGGCCGCCCGCGCGGGACGAGCTGTATCCGCCGACCACCCTGCCGCCGGCCGAGCCCGACCGGCGCTGTCTGACCGGGCGGGTGCTGTGCATCAGCAAGAGCAGCCGCACCCTGGCCTGGATGGTGGACGGGCGGGTGGTCTCCGCGATGGATGTGCGCTTCGGCTCGCAGTACACCCCGACCCGGGAGGGTCTGTTCCAGGTCAACTTCAAGAGCCGGGACCATGTCTCGACGATCTACCACACCCCGATGCCGTACGCGATGTTCTTCAGCGGCGGCCAGGCGGTGCACTATTCGGCCGACTTCGCGGCCCGTGGCTACGCCGGTGCCTCGCACGGCTGTGTCAACGTCCGGGACAAGAAGAAGCTCGCCTCGGTCTTCGGCCAGGTGAAGGCCGGGGACAAGGTCGTGGTCTTCTCCTGAGCGAAGGACCTCGGGGAGGTCCTTCGCGGAGGACCGGCGGGAGAGCTGGGAGAGCGGCGCGGGCAGGGCCGGGGGAACGTGCCCCGCCCGCGCCGGATGCGCGGAGCCGTCGGTACGGGGGGAACCTCGGCTCTCGCGCGGCCGATGACCAGTCGGCCCGTTTCTTACAGCGTCACCGTCGAAAAAAACGTCACACCTAAGATCTTGAGCGCTCAACCTGCGGTCGGACCGGCCGGCCGCCCGGCGTCCGGTCAGACCGGATCGCCGGTCACCGAGGCGGTGTCGGCCGGAGTGTCGGCCGGTGCGGACGGCGTCGGGGGCGGCGGCTCGGGGTCGTGGCCGCCGGAGCCCCCGGACCCGCCGTCGCCCCCGCCGGAACCGCCCGAACCGCCGGAGCCATCCCCGTCGGAGCCGCCGTCGCCCGAACCGTCGGAGCCGCCGTCGCCGTCCTGACCACCGTCGTCCTTGCCGCCGGAGTCATGGCGCGGCAGCTCCACCCCGCTGTCCAGCAGGAGCTGGACGCAGTAGCCGTGGAGGGTGGTCCGGCCCGCGGACTTCTTCAGCTTGTACAGCGCCCTGCGGTCCAGCCCGCTGGCGTCGCCGTACTCCGCGGACAGATAGCGGTGGCAGGCACGGAGGGCCCACGGCCCGGTGTGCCGCCCGTCGCCCGCGGAACCGTCCGAGGGGTGACCCTTGTCTCCCTTGTCACGGCCCGAGCCGCGGCGCCCGTCCTTGTCGTCCGGTGCGGTGGATCCCTGGCCGCCGTTGGCGGACGGATCGCTGGCATCGTTGTCGGTGGACCCGCTCGGACCGGGCTGCGGTGTGGTGGGGTCCCGGGAGATCTCGGGCTGAACCGGGTCACTGGCCGAAGGCCCGTCACCCGGCATGCTCACCGAGGGCGCCGGACCGCCGCCCTCCGTGAACGGGGTCGGCAGCACACCCGCCGCGGCCGCGACCGCGAAACCGCTGAGCGCACAGCCCGCCAGCGCGGCCACCATGCCCGCGCGCACCTGGCGGCGGGCACCGAACCGGCCACGGCGCAGCGCGCGCACAAAACCTTCACGTCCGGGGGTGGACCCTTCGGCTCCGGCGGCCGCCGCGGCGAACTCCTCACGGGCCGCGAGGAAGGCGGACACGGCCGCGTCCTCCCCGGGCAGCGGGGTCGCGCCGGGTCCGGTCACCGGGCGGGTCGCCTCGGCCACGGCGGAGAGCACGGCGGCCAACCGTTCCGCTTCGGCGCACGGCTGATGCCGGTCATCGGTGACACTCTGCTGCCCCTCGACCGGTTCCCCGCTGAGCAACCGCTCCGCGGCACTGTCATCCAGCCAGCTATAGCGGTGGTCTTCGGCCATCACATGTCCTTCTGCGTTGGCGCGCACGAATCCGTCACACCCGCAGACTTCGCTACCCCCGAGTTGGTTGCCTCCCCGGACGACTCCCGTTGCACGGGAACCCCGTCCAGAACGGCCGGATCACCCCCCGCCCGGGGGTCGATCAGATCGGCCAGCCGCCGCAGTCCGCGGTGGGCGGCGGTACGCACCGCGCCGGGCCGCTTGCCGAGCACCGTGGCCGCGCTCTTCGCGTCGAGTCCGAGGACCACCCGCAGTGTCACGGCCTCGGCCTGGTCCTGCGGAAGCTGCGCGATCAGCCCGAGCGCCCGGCCGGTGCCCAGGGCCTCCATGGCCTCGCCCGCGGTGTCCGCCTCCGAGGCCCGGGTCGCCAGCTCCGTCTCATCGCCGCCGATCGCGGGGCGGCGGCCGCGCATCCGTATGTGGTCCAGCGCGCGGTTGCGGGCTATCCGGGCCGCCCAGCCCCGGAACCGGTCCGCGTCTCCACTGAAACGTTGCAGGTCGCGAGCTATCTGGAGCCACGCCTCCGAGGTGATGTCCTCCGCGTCACCGTCGCCGACCAGGGTGCGTACGTAGCCGAGGAGGCGAGGGTGCACGGACCGGTACACGGTCCGGAAGGCGGTCTCGTCCCCGTCCTGCGCCGCACGCACCGCGGCGGTCAGTTCCGCGTCGTCCCCCTGCTGCACGCTCTCTTCCTGCCCTCGGAGGTTCTGAGGTCCGCGCTCGCCGGCGATGGATCAGCCGTGGCCGTACGGCGGGTACGGCTGGCCGGGACCGGGAGGGCCCGGCGGCATCTGCGGCGCACCGTACGGCGGCTGCCCCTGCGGCGGGACACCGTACGGCGACGGCGCGCCCGCACCGTAGGGTGCCGGCCCGCCCATCGGCCCCACCTGCGGGGGCAGCGCCGCGCGCTGCTCCTGCATGGCGGTGATCTGGCGGACCAGCAGCAGTCCCAGGACCGCCGCTGCCATCAGGACCACGAGCGCGAACATATCGAAGGCGAGGATGTCATGCAGACTTTCGACGTCTTCCTTCGCCTCCGAGAAAGAAGGGGAGTAGCTGTCACTCTCGATCTTGCCGCGGAGGGCGCTGTAGCGGATGCTGCCGATGCTGTTCATGACCATGGCGACGATCCAGGTGACCCACCAGCCGTTGAGCAGTCCGCGGTTGGCCGCGTGGGGACCCTGCGGGGAGCTGGCGCGCCAGATGTCGTTGGCGATCTGCTTGGGGAACCACAGGTTCACCACCGGGGTGAACCAGGCACCCGCCGCCCAGCCGGGGCTGAACCGGTGCGCACCGGGTGCGAAGACCTCGGCATTGAGCCGGAGCCTGCGGAACCAGACCGCCCAGACCACCGCGAGCGCGATGGTGAGCAGCACATAGAGGACCCAGACGCCCGTGAAGAAGTCATCCGCGTCGTCCAGGTCCTTCCGGGTGACCGACTCGCCGTCGAGCATGTCGCCGATGACGGACCACTGGCCGCCGCGGGCCACCAGCACCAGAATGAGCGCGGGGAGCGCCACCGCGAACAGCACGGTGAGCGTGGTCGCGAGACCGCGGCGCAGATCGACGCCCCCGGTGGGCATTCCCATCGCCGGTGCGACGGGATAACCTCCGGGCGCCTGAGGCTGCTGGTACTGCTGCTGGAACGTTCCGCATGCGGCACAGCGCCCGTCGGGCCCGACGGCGACAGCGCGGCAGCTCCCGCACGGATACATGTGAGTCCCCCTGGGGACGTGGCCCGCACCAGGCCACGTACGAGATAAGCAATTGACCGCGCCCAAAGCGCGGACCTGCACGTTACGGGCATCCGCCCGGTCCCGTCCAGAGCCGAAGGGGCCCCCGGACGCGCTCCGGGCCCCCTGGGTTTCATGCCCGCCAAAGGTGTGACGCATTCGAGGCGTGCGACGCTGTAGGGAGTAAGGGCTCCACGCGGGCCCGCGCTGGACGGCGGTCGGGGCCTCTCCTGTGGGGGGTGGCGGCCCCGGCCGTCCTTCCTTCTCCTGCTGTCTCCCGTGCTCTCTACACGCCCAGCCGATCGGCCAGCTTGCTGAAGTCGGCCCAGGTCAGCGGCGGTGTTCCGGGATACCAGAGTCGTTGGGCGAGCGCCGCGAGCGGCAGTCTGATGCCCTGGGCGACCTCCGCCTGGGTCTGCGCCTCGGGGTGGTCGGACCAGATCGCGAAGCGTGCGCCGAGCACCCGGTCCGGTCCGGTCAGCTTCTTGTCGGCGACCGGCTTGGTGCCCCGCAGGGTCCCGGGCGTCCAGTCCTCGTAGATACGTTCGCCCGTGGGGTAGAGGAAGCCGTTGGGCTCACCGAGGACGTAGTAGAGGTACTCGGAGTTGAGGTTGACCAGATCGCGTCCCTCGCGCAGATACTCCTCCGGCTGCCGGGCAGGCCACTTCAGCCGCCCCGTCCAGTACTCGACCTCGATCCTGCGGTCGGGGGTGACCACGCCCCCGGTGAAGAAGCCGTCGTTCCACGCCTTGGGCTGTTTGCCCAGTTCACGGGCGACCGCCGCCCGGTCGTTCAGCCAGCCGGTGGCCAGGTCCTGGACTTTCGCCTGGGATCCGTACTTCCGCTCGGCTGCCTGGGCAAGCTGCGGGAACGACGCCTGCGGGTCCTTCACGGTGAGCGCCATGTACTCATCGGCGCCCAGGTGCCAGTAGCGGCCGGGGAACAGCGGGGCATACTCGCGCATCAGCTCGTCCACGATCCGCGCGGCAGCCGGATCGGAGATGTCCACCGCGCCCTCGAAGCTGGTCCCGGAGGCGTTGCGGAGCTGGAGGCCGGGGTGGGCGGCGATGACCGCGCCGAGGTGGCCGGGCGAGTCGATCTCGGGGATGACGGTGATGTGCAGCCGCTGGGCGAGGGCGACGATCCTGCGGACCTCGGCCTTGGTCAGATGCTGCTGGGAGACGATCTCGGGGTGGCTGCTGCTCTGGATGCGGAACCCCTGGTCGTCCGAGAAGTGCAGACCGAGCTGATTGAGCTTGAGGTCGGCCATCTCGCGCAGCCGGGCCTCGATCCAGGAGGCCGTGTAGAACTTACGGGCGATATCGAGGTTGAGTCCGCGCTGGGGACGGCCGGGCCGGTCGTGGATCACGCCCGCGGGCACCCGGTCACCGGAGCGCAGCGCCTGTTTCACGGTGCGGGTGCCGTAGAAGACACCGGCGTCGGCGGCGCCGGTGATCCGCGCGCTGCCGTCCTTGACGGTCAGGGCGTAGCCCTCGCAGCCACCGCTCTGCCCGGGTTTCAGCGCCAGGGAGAGATCGCCGCGGTGCGGCTTGCCGGACACGGCCTTGATCCCGAGCTCATCGGCGATCATCCGGGCCTCATCGGCGAGCGGGCCCTTGAGGTCGGCCACCACCCGGCTGTCCCGGCCCGGCCGCCAGCCGGATCCCGTCCCGGGGTCGAATCCGCGGACCGAGGGGATGGTGCGGGGCGGGTTGGACGGCGCCTTGCCGGGCGCCGAGGCCGAGGGGGACCCGGCCGGGGTGCCGGACGGGGCCTCGGACGAGGAGGAGCCTGGCTGCTGACAGCCGAGCGCTATCAGGACGAAGGTCGCGGCGGCACCGGCGACGGTGCCGCGGACGCATGCGGCCCTGGTGATCCTCCGGGGCATTCCCATGGCGCAAACCTCCTGTTTCAGGCGTAATCCGCCTCGCGCCTCGACATGCCGTCCACTCCTCACAACAAAACGTCCCCGTACGGGTGAATTTACGCTCTCTGCGGCACACCGGCCTGTTCACATCGTTAGCGTGAGTCGCTCACACCCCGAACACAGGCCCCTCATGTACCCCTGTCACGCCCTCTACGTCTTCCAGTCCTTTCTCACTCCACACCTCATGCCGCCCCCTTGAACCGCTCGCCTCATGCGCCCCCGCCACGCGCGTCCAAGGAGCCCACGCTGCCCAGGTCCAGGTCCAGGTCCCGCGACCCAGTCCACAGCCTCGACCGGCTCAACGCCGCCACCGCCGAGGCGGCCGAGGAGGCGCTGCTCGCCTGCTGCGGCAGCCGCCGCTGGGCACGGCTGATCGCCGGCCACCGCCCGTACCCCGATCTGGACGCGCTGCTCGCCGCCGGGGACGAGGCCAGCTACGACCTCACCACCGCCGATCTGGACGAGGCACTGGCCGATGAGTCGATGGTCGGCCATCCGCTCCCGGCCGCCGACAGCCTGGGCACCCTGGCTGCTCACACCGCGCTACGAGCCGCGCACGCCGAGTACGAGCGCCAGTTCGGCCATGCCTTCGTGATCTGCCTGGACGGCCTGGGCCCCGACGCGATGCTGGACCGGCTGCTCACCGGGATCCGCACCCGGCTGGGCAATGAGCGCGAGGTGGAGCGGACCAACACCGCCGAGGAGCTCCGGCGGATCGCCCGCGGTCGCCTCGCCCGGCTTGCCCGTGGTCGCGAGGTATGCCGTGAATCCTGCGGTTCCGGGCCCCCTGATCGGCCGTACGTGCCTCTTTGATCACACCTGGGCACCCCCGGGCGGAGGAACCGACAACACGTCGCTACGATGGCCAGGGCCGGTGGACCGTACCCGGCCGGGCCAGACCGACAGTGAAGCCGGCAGGCCCCAATCCCCGCTTCCGGAGGGTTTTCCGTGCCGGCTGGAACGCTGTATCGCGGCCGGGAAGGTATGTGGTCCTGGGTGGCTCATCGAGTCACCGGCGTCCTCATCTTCTTCTTCCTGTTCGTACACGTCCTGGACACCTCGCTTGTCCGTGTGTCTCCCGAGGCCTACGACGACGTGGTCGCGACGTACAAAAATCCCATCGTGAACCTGATGGAGTACGGCCTCGTCGCCGCCATCCTGTTCCACGCCCTCAATGGTCTGCGCGTCATCGCCGTGGACTTCTGGTCCAAGGGCCCGAAGTACCAGCGTCAGATGCTCTGGTCCGTCGTCGGTATCTGGGTCGTGCTGATGGCCGGGGCCTTCTACCCGATCCTCCAGCACACGCTGCGCGAACTGTTCGGGAGCTGACGCATGTCCGCCGAGACCACCACCCCCGCGAACGACGCGGTCAGCGCGTACGACGTGGATCACCCCGCGCCGGTCATCGAGCCGCCGCGGGCCCGCACCCGCAAGACGCCCAAGGCGACCCGCACCAATTTCGAGATGTACGGCTGGCTCTTCATGCGCCTGTCCGGCATCGTGCTGGTCGTCCTGGTCCTGGGCCACCTGCTGATCCAGCTGGTCCTCGACGGCGGCGTCTCCAAGATCGGCTTCGCCTTCGTGGCGGGCCGCTGGGCCTCGCCGTTCTGGCAGGCATGGGACCTGATCATGCTCTGGCTCGCCACGCTGCATGGCGCGAACGGTCTGCGCACGGTCATCAACGACTACGCGGAGCGGGACAACACCCGCCTGTGGCTGAAGGCGCTGCTCTACACGGCGGCAGGATTCACCATCGTGCTCGGCACTCTGGTGATCTTCACCTTCGACCCGAACATCCGCTAGGCCCCGGGGCTGAGGTATCCACATATGAAGATCCACAAGTACGACACCGTCATCGTGGGCGCCGGCGGCGCCGGTATGCGCGCGGCCATCGAGTCGACCAAGCGCAGCCGCACGGCGGTGCTCACCAAGCTCTATCCGACCCGCTCCCACACCGGCGCCGCCCAGGGCGGCATGGCCGCCGCCCTCGCGAACGTCGAGGAGGACAACTGGGAGTGGCACACCTTCGACACGATCAAGGGTGGCGACTACCTGGTCGACCAGGACGCCGCCGAGATCCTGGCGAAGGAGGCCATCGACTCGGTCCTGGACCTGGAGAAGATGGGCCTGCCGTTCAACCGGACCCCGGACGGCACCATCGACCAGCGCCGCTTCGGCGGTCACAGCCGTAACCACGGCGAGGCCCCGGTCCGCCGGTCCTGCTACGCCTCGGACCGCACCGGCCACATGATCCTCCAGACGCTGTACCAGAACTGCGTCAAGGAGGGCGTGGAGTTCTTCAACGAGTTCTACGTCCTGGACCTGCTGATGGCCGAGGTCGACGGGGTCAAGCGCACCGCCGGTGTGGTCGCCTACGAGCTGGCCACCGGTGAGCTGCACGTCTTCCAGGCCAAGTCCGTGGTCTTCGCCTCCGGCGGCTGCGGCAAGTTCTTCAAGGTGACCTCCAACGCCCACACCCTCACCGGTGACGGCCAGGCGGTCGCCTACCGGCGCGGGCTGCCGCTGGAGGACATGGAGTTCTTCCAGTTCCACCCGACCGGTATCTGGCGCATGGGCATCCTGCTGACGGAGGGCGCCCGTGGTGAGGGCGGCATCCTCCGCAACAAGGACGGCGAGCGCTTCATGGAGAAGTACGCGCCGGTCATGAAGGACCTCGCCTCGCGTGACGTGGTCTCGCGCTCCATCTACACCGAGATCCGCGAGGGCCGCGGCTGCGGTCCGGAGGGCGACCACGTCTTCCTGGACCTCACCCACCTGCCGCCGGAGCAGCTCGACGCCAAGCTGCCGGACATCACCGAGTTCGCGCGGACCTACCTGGGCATCGAGCCGTACACCGACCCGATCCCGATCCAGCCCACCGCGCACTACACGATGGGCGGCATCCCCACCAACGTCGAGGGCGAGGTGCTGTCGGACAACGACACCGTCGTCCCCGGCCTCTACGCCGCGGGCGAGGTGGCCTGCGTCTCCGTGCACGGCGCCAACCGCCTGGGCACCAACTCGCTGCTCGACATCAACGTCTTCGGCCGCCGCGCGGGCATCGCCGCCGCGGAGTACGCCGCCACGGCCGACTTCGTCGAGCTGCCGGAGGACCCGGCCGGGCTGGTCCACGCCCAGGTGGAGAACCTGCGCGACGCCACCGGCACCGAGCGGGTCACCGAGATCCGCAAGGCGCTCCAGGAGACCATGGACAAGAACGTCATGGTCTTCCGGACCGAGCAGACGCTCAAGGAGGCCGTCGAGGAGATCGGCCACCTCCGCGCGCGTTACAAGAACTGCAGCGTCCAGGACAAGGGCAAGCGGTTCAACACCGACCTGCTGGAGGCCATCGAGCTGGGCAACCTGCTCGACCTGGCCGAGGTCATGGCGATCTCCGCACTGGCTCGCAAGGAGTCGCGCGGCGGTCACTACCGCGAGGACTACCCGAACCGCGACGACGTCAACTTCATGCGTCACACCATGGCGTACCGCGAGGTGGGCGCGGACGGCTCGGAGTCCATCCGCCTCGACTACAAGCCGGTCGTGCAGACCCGCTACCAGCCGATGGAGCGTAAGTACTGATGAGCACCCCCACGCTTGAGAAGTCCTCGGAGGCCCCGGGGGCGAGTGACGCCACCGCCGCGCACCTGATCACGGTCACGTTCCGGATCCGGCGCTTCAACCCGGAGATCTCGGACCAGGCGGTCTGGGAGGACTTCCAGTTCGAGATCGATCCCAAGGAGCGCGTCCTCGACGGTCTCCACAAGATCAAGTGGGATCTGGACGGCACCCTGACCTTCCGCCGTTCCTGCGCCCACGGCATCTGCGGCTCCGACGCCATGCGGATCAACGGCCGTAACCGGCTGGCCTGCAAGACGCTGATCAAGGACATCAACCCGGAGAAGCCCATCACGGTCGAGGCCATCAAGGGCCTGACGGTCCTCAAGGACCTGGTCGTGGACATGGAGCCGTTCTTCCAGGCGTACCGCGATGTGATGCCCTTCCTGATCACGACGGGCAATGAGCCGACGCGCGAGCGCCGGCAGTCCGCCGAGGACCGCGAGCGCTTCGACGACACCACCAAGTGCATCCTGTGCGCCGCGTGCACCTCCTCGTGCCCGGTGTTCTGGAACGACGGCCAGTACTTCGGCCCGGCGGCGATCGTCAACGCGCACCGCTTCATCTTCGACTCGCGTGACGAGGGCGGTGAGCAGCGGCTGGAGATCCTGAACGACAAGGACGGCGTCTGGCGCTGCCGCACCACCTTCAACTGCACCGAGGCCTGCCCGCGCGGTATCGAGGTCACCAAGGCCATCCAGGAGGTGAAGCGCGCGCTGATCACGCGTCGCTTCTGACCTCCGCGGTCCCGCACCACGCAGACGGCGAGGGCCCTGCACTCCACCCGGAGCGCGGGGCCCTCGCCGTTTCCCGGGCTCCGTCTGCACCCGTCTATTTCTGGAGGCCGTCCCATCCCCAGCGCGGAGTCGGACCCGGGTCCCCCAGATCCGCGTCGGCGGGCTGCCCGGACACGCTCTGAGCGATCCCGGCGCCCCACCGGAAGTACTCGGTCACCTGGTGGCGCAGCCGAGGATCGGGCGGCAGCTCCCGCTCCACCGCCCGGCTCATCAGCTCCACCCAGCGGTCGCGCTGTTCAGGCGTGATGGACCGCCCCACATGGCTGCGCAGCAGTCCCTGGTGGCCGCCGTGCTCCTCGGTGAACGCGGCCGGTCCGCCGAACACCTCGGCGAGCCAGACGGCGACGTGCTCGCGGTGGGTGGCGGTGAAGTCCGCGAAGACCGGCGCCAGCAGCGGGTCGGCCAGGACCTCGGCGTAGAAGGCGTTGCTGAGCCGCCGCAGCGCGGGCAGTCCGCCCACCGCCTCGTACAGGGACGGCTCTCCCGTGGTCCCCCGTGCGCCGGTCATGGCGTCTTCTTCTCGTTCTTGCCGTTGTCCCCGTTCTTCCCGGAGACCACCACGGTGCGCTCGTAGTGCTTCATCTCCTCGATGTCGCCGATGAAGGGGCGGACCGAGTCGAGGAAGGGCCCGAAGAGCGGGCTGCCGCGGAAGCCCTGGAGATGGTCCTCGACCGAGGTCCACTCGATGCGCAGGATGTAGCGCTCCGGCTCCTCCACCCCGTGCGCCAGCTCGTAGGCCAGGCACTCCGGGGACCGGTCGAGCTGTTCGGCGGCGGCCGTGTACGCCTCCTCGAACGCGGTGCGCCGTTCGGGGTCCTCGATGCGGTAGCGGATGTATTCGACGGTCACAGCCTGCTCCTTCGTCGGTGGGGTGTGACCCCGTCACGCTAGGAGCGGACCACGTTGATCAACAAGCGCAACTTGTTGTCGGTCCACAAGCCTTGCTTGTCACGGGAGTTGGGTGGTACCGGAGACACGGAGCGGCCGTAGCATGCGGTCCCATGGAACCCGAGCTGCGACAGATGCGGTATTTCGTGGCCGTCGCGGAGCGGCGCAACTTCACCCGCGCGGCCGATGATGTCTTCGTCGCGCAGCAGGCACTCAGCCAGCAGATCAAGGCACTTGAGCAGAGCCTCGGGGTACGGCTGCTGGAACGCACTTCGCGCCGCGTCGAGCTCACCCCCGCGGGAGCGGCGTATCTGGCCGACTGCCGCAAGGTGCTCGCGGCCGCGGCGCGGGCCGGGCGGCGGGCCCGGGCGGTGGCGGCCGGGGAGGCGGGGCGACTGCGGGTGTCGTACACCCTGACCTCGGTGTATGAGACGGTGCCGCTGCTGGTCGACCATCTGGCCGAGACCTGCCCCGAGTTGACGGTGGAGACGCGGGAGATCTTCGCCTCCGATGTGTGCGGTGCGCTGCGGGACGAGCGCTGCGATGTGGCACTCGCGCCCGCGACCGCCCGGCCCCGCGGAATCGTCCAGCGCACCGTGCGGTGGGAGGAGTTGAAGGTCGCGGTGAGCGAGTCGCATCCGTTGGCCGGGGCTCCGGCCGTGGATCCGGCGCTGCTGCGGAAGGAGACGTTTCAGCTGTGGCCCCGGGAGATGTCCCCGGGGTACTACGACACCGTGGTCGGGGTGTGCCGGGAGGCCGGGTTCGAGCCGGTGCTCGATCCGGCCGCCTCCGGCACCAACGCCTGGGCGCATATCGCCGCGGGCCGGGGCGTGAACCTGGTGGTGGCCTCCCTGGTGCGCCATCTGCCGCGCGGTATCGCGCTGGTGCCGCTCGCCGAGCCCCGGGCCGGCCTGGCCATCGAGGCGGTCTGGCGGGCCGATTCCTCACATCCCGCGGTCGACCGCTTCCTCGACGCCCTCGCGCTGCTCGGTGAACGCCATGCATGGCTGCCGCCCCCCTCCGGCTGAGCGGGCGCCTGCCAGGACTCCCCTGCTCGTCCTGGTCGTACCCACGTTCCGCGGGAACCTCCGCGTTCCGTTCCGGCCCAGGACGACTGCCCCTTTCCGGACACGGGCCGCACTCGTCCCGTCTCCCATTGAGCACGGGCCGATCCCTGGGCGTACCTCCTAGGGGAAAGCTGTTGGGTGCGGAGCAAGGGGTGAGACCATGACCGGCGCGGACCAGCCCGTTCACGGGACGCAGGCCGTACGGCCCGATACCGACCGCCGTCCGCTGAGTGAACTGCTCGACCGCGAGGGCAGGTTGGAGCCCGGCCGGGCGGCCGGGATCGGTCTGAGCCTCCTCGACGTCATCGGCGCCGCCCACCTCAAGGGCATCACCCACGGCGATCTCAATCCGGCGCGGCTGCTGCTTCTGCCCGACGGTGAGATCGTTCTCAGCGGGTTCGGCGCCACCGGCAAGGCCGCCTCCCGCCCGGTCACCGACCCCGCGTTCGCCTCCCCCGAACAGGTCCGCGGTGACGGCGCGACCCCGGAGTCCGACCTGTGGTCCCTGGGCGCGATCCTCTTCGTCATGGTCGAGGGCCACCCGCCGCATCCCGACTGGAGCGGGCTCGACGTGACCAGGGCCGGACCGCTCACCCAGGTGATCCACGGGCTGCTGCGCGCCGACCCCACCGCGCGGCTGACCGAACCCCTGATCCGCCAGGCCCTGTTGCGCGCCCTCGAGCGGGACCGGCCGGCCGCCGAGACACGGACCGCGGCATGGCTGCCCTGGCTGCACGGCACCTGTGAGGCACTGCGGCCCGGAGGCCACCGGCTCGAGGGTCGGAGAGGCCGGCCGAAGGTGGCGATCGCGGCCGGAATCGCCCTGGTGGCGGTCGCCTCGGCGGTGGCGCTCGCCTCGACCGGCGTGCTGTCCGGGGGCGGTGACGACCGCGCCACCGCCCCCACCCGCAGCGCGTCACCGCCGGACGCGCCACGGCCGAGCCTGCCGCGCGAGCCCACCCCCTCCACGTCCCCCTCGCCCTCCTCCCCCGCCGAACCCTCGGCCCCCGCGAGCCCCTCGGCCCCGGCCTCCCCCTCGAAGCCGCCCGGCAAGGGCGGCGGTGGCGGTGGCGGTGACCGCGAGGACGCCTTGGCGTTCGTGCGCTTCACCGCCGAGGAGGAGGGGTTCTCCATCGACATCCCCAAGGGCTGGAAGCGGGTGGAGAGCGGTTCGCGGTTCCATGTGAAGTTCGCGCCCCAGGACGAGGACGACGGCCGGGACCTGGTCGTCACCTTCGGCAGGGGCTCCGAGGACGACGACCCCGTGGAGGTGTGGGAGAGCCTGGTGCCGTCGCTGGAGAAACTCACCCCGGGTTTCCAGCGGATCGACGACATCCGCAGGGTGGACTACCGCGACTGGAAGGCCGCGGACATGACCTGGTCCTCCGCCGTCGGCGGCGATCCGTTCCGCACGTTCGGCCGCGGATTCCTCGTCGGGGGCGGCCGCGGCTTCTCCATCCGCTGGACGACCCCGGCGGACGAGGCGGACTCCACGGAGAACGAGCGGGCGCTCGGAATCTTCCTCAAGTCCTTCGCGGAGACCGAGGACTGAGCCCTACCGCCCCGGTGCGGTGGCCGCCCATGAGCCGCTATACATTCGGTGTATACACATGGCGTATAGTGCCGCGCATGCCTCAAGCGCACCTCCTGCCGATCACCACGGCCGCCGCCGTCTTCCCGCTGCTCGCCCTGGTGCTCCTGCTGCCGACCGCCGTCGTCCTCTACCGGCGCCACGGCGTCATGTCCCAGGGCCGGACGCTGTCGCTGTACGGCTTCCTGTACTACGCGCTGACCGCCTTCTGCATGACCGTCGTTCCGCTGCCCCGTCAGTCGGCCGACATGTGCGCCCGGTTCGGCGCCTTCTCCCGGCCCCAGGTGGTCCCCGGCAACACCTTCGCCGACATCTGGAAGGAGGCGCACCACAAGGTCACCCCCGGCGCGCTGGTCCTCCAGAACCCCGCCGTCGCCGGAGCCCTGCTCAACCTGGCGCTCCTGGTGCCGCTCGGGATGTTCCTCCGCTACCACGTGCGCTGCGGGCTGCGCGCCGCCACCGCCGCCGGACTGGCGTCCTCGCTGTTCTTCGAACTGATCCAGTACTCCGGGGTGTGGGGCCTCTACGACTGCCCGTACCGGCTCTTCGACGTGGACGACCTGCTCACCAACACCGCGGGCGCGGCACTCGGCTGGCTGCTCGCCGGTCCGCTCCTGCGGGTGCTCCCCGCGCTGGAGACCCTGGACGGCCGGGCGCGGGCGCTGCGCCCGGTGCCGTTCGGACGGCGGCTGGTGGCCCTGATCGCCGACCTGGCGGGGTTCCTGGTGGCGGTGGCCGTGGTGAGCGAGACGTTCGCGTACGGGGACGCCGAGCGCGAACTGTGGGTGCTGGCCGGGGTGTTCCTGCTGTGGTTCGTCGTCCTCCCGCTGCGGACGGGGGCGACGCCGGGCAAGCGGCTGTTGCTGCTGCGGCTGGAATCCGCCGACGGCCGCCCGCTCACCCCCGGACGGCTGGCCGTCCGCGCCGCGCTCGTCGGGGCGGCGGCGCTGCCCCTGCTCATGGGGATGGCGCTGGCGTCGGCAGTAGTGCTGTCCACATCATCACTGCCCGGAACGGCCGAGCTGACCGAACTGTTCACGCTCACCCGCGCATCGCTCGGCGCCGACGCCGTGGCCCTGACGGTCCTCGCCCTGGCCCTGCGCCACGGGCTGCGCACCCTGCGGCACCCGGAGGGACTGGCCCCGCACGAGCGGCTGTCGGGGATCCGCACGAGGGCGCTGCCGCATACGCGGGCGGCGGGGGCGGAGCCCGGAGCGAAGCCGGTGGCCGGAGCCGGGGTGATGGCCGGAGGGCCGTCGTCCGCGCTCCCGCTCCCCGTCAGGCGTGACGCGATGCCAGTTCCACGACCGTGACGTCCGGCGGCGCCCCGACCCGCACCGGCGGCCCCCAGGCCCCGGCTCCGCGGGTGACGTACAACTGGGTGTCGCCGTACCGCTCCAGCCCGGCGACGGTGGGGTTGGCGAGCGCCGCGACCAGGTCCCCGGGCCACATCTGGCCCCCGTGGGTATGGCCGGAGAGCTGGAGGTCCACACCGTGGTCCACCGCGTCGTGGATCACCACGGGCTGGTGCGCGAGCAGTACCGAGGCCCGCGACCGATCGCGGTCACCGAGCGCCCGCTCGAAGTCCGGCCCCTCGCCCTCGTCCTCCCCCGCCACGTCGTTCACTCCGGCGAGGTCGAAGCCGGGCAGTTCGGTGCGCGCGTTCTCCAGGGGGTGCAGCCCCAGTTCCCGTACGTGATCGACCCATTGGCGGGCACCGGAGAAGTACTCGTGGTTACCGGTGACGAAGAACGAGCCGTGGCGGGAACGGAGTTCACGCAGCGGCTCGGCGGCGGGCCCGAGATCCGCCACGCTGCCGTCCACGAGGTCGCCGACGACGGCGATGAGGTCGGGGTTGGTGCGGTTGATCGTCTCCACCACCCGCCGGGTGTGGGCGCGCCCGAGGATCGGTCCGAGGTGGATATCGCTGACGACGGCGATCCGGAACCCATGGGCCCGCCGGGGCAGCTTGGCCAGCGGTACGGTCACCCGCTTCACGCGCGGCCCCCGGAACACGGTGGCCGCGCCGTACGCCACGGTCCCCGCCGCGACGGCAGTGGCCCCCACGGCGATCCCCCGCGCCACGAACAGCCGCCGCGACTGCTCGCCGGCGGCCGCGGAGGCTTCGGGACCGCCCGGAACGCCGTCGTCGGCGGACACCACCGCCGACGGAGCATCCACCGCACCGGCCGCCCCGGACCCGCCGGACGCCTCACCGACACCGTCGGAGCCGCCGGGCTCACCGGACACCACCCCGGCGTCCGGCACGCGGGACGCTCGGGCACCACGGGGAACGCCCAAGCCCTCCGAACCACCGGGGTCACCGGGGTCACCGGGGTCACCGGCCGTACCCGATGCCGCCGCCCCGGCCGACAGGCCACCCGCATCACGACTGCCCGCAGCGGCCACCGCCTCCGACGCATTGGCGACCGCGCGACCCTGCTCACCGGACGGCTCACCGCCACCGCCAGAGCCGCAGGGCGCCGCCCCGGCGTCCGGCACGCGAGGCGTTCGGACATCACGGAGAGCACCCGGGCCCTCCGGGCCACCGGGCGTACCCGATGCCGCCGCCCCGGCCGGCAGGCCACCCGCACGGGGCCGGGCGGCACGGAGGAGCAGGGGGCGCAGGGCCTCGCCCAGCAGGAGGGCCAGCGTCAGATAGAGGAGCAGCGCGAGCCACAGGTAGCCGGGCCACGCCAGCACGCGCTGGAGCGCGAACGGCGCTCCGGCGCGGCCCGCGACCAGCGCGCCCACCGTGGTCAGCGGCAGCGCAACGGCCGCCGCCGTGCCCGCGCGGCGGGCGAGGCCGCCAAGGGCCGTCGTATCGCGGATCAGCCGCACCCACAGATACCGGTGCACCCCGGCCAGCAGTCCGACGACAGCCAGTGCGATCAGGACGAAGAGCACGACCATCCCGGTTAATCCCCTTTTGTCCGCCCAGAGTGACTAGCGAAACGGCTACTCCACGGGGTCCTTCCTGCGCAGAGCGCGCAGACCACGCAACCCGATCACTCCGATAGCCGTCCCCAAGAGAAACGAGGTGATCGCGAGCAGCAGATGCACCCAAAAGTACGCGGTGGGGTCGCCGGAGTCGTCGAAGGCGAGACCGCTGCTGTCCTTCCAGAGGTTTTTGACAAAGGTGAACCAGATGACCCAGCTCCAGACCCCGAAGGCGAGCAGGAACCAGGACACGGGGCGGCTGAGCTTCATGGTCTCCAGTATGGGCGCACCCTCGGATGCCTCCACGCGGGGGTCTGACGCCCATACGACGGCGGTCCTGTCGCCGACCACAGGAACGGCGGGTACGTTCACCAACGTGCAGACATGTTCATATGCTTCCGCGCCGCGTACGGGCGACGCGGCCGGTGGGGCGCGCGCGACCGACAGCCGCCGCCGTATCGCCGTACCCCTGATCGCCGCCGGCGTACTCGCGCTGTCCAGCCTGCTGCCCACCGCGCCGGCGTTCGCCGACGACGTACCGGGCGCCGCGGACGGCCCCGGAGCCGTGAAGCCTCCGGCCCAGATGTCCACGGTCGGCGGGAAGCGGCTCGGCCACCCCGGCACCCAGGTGGACCCGAAGGCGGGCGCGCCGCGGCTGCCGAAGGGGCTCAGCGGACGGTCGTGGCTGGTGGCCGACGCCGAGTCGGGCGACGTCCTGGCCGCGCACAACGCCCACTGGCAGCTCCCGCCCGCCAGCACCCTGAAGATGCTGTTCGCCGACACCCTGCTGCCCAAGCTGCCCAAGGAGCAGAACCACACGGTGGTGCCCTCGGACCTGGAGGGGATGGGCGAGGGCAGCAGCCTGGTCGGGGTCAAGGAGAACTACAGCTACTCGGTCCACGACCTGTGGCTCGGGGTGTTCCTGCGCTCCGGCAACGACGCGGTGCACGTGCTCTCCGCGATGAACGGCGGCAAGGCGAAGACGGTGCAGGAGATGCAGGCGCACGCCCGCCAGCTCAACGCCCGTGACACCCATGTCGTCACCCCGGACGGCTACGACGAGAAGGGCCAGGTCAGCAGCGCGTACGACCTCACGCTCTTCGCCCGCTCCGGCCTCCAGAAGGCGGACTTCCGGGAGTACGCCTCGACGGCGTACGCGAAGTTCCCCGGGGACTACAAGAAGGGCAAGGACGGCAAGAAGACCCGTCAGAGCTTCGAGATCCAGAACACCAACCGGCTGCTGACCGGCTTCGGCATCCCGACCTACAAGGGGATCGCCGGGGTCAAGAACGGCTACACGACGAACGCGGGCTCCACCTTCACCGGTGTCGCCCAGCGCGGCAAGCGGGTGCTGCTGGTCACCGTGATGAACCCGCAGAAGGCCGCGCCGAGCGAGGTCTACAAGGAGACCGCGAAGCTCTTCGACTGGGGCTTCAAGGCGTCGGGCTCGGTGAATCCGGTCGGCACGCTCGTCCGGCCGGGCGCGGCGGGCGCCAACCAGAACCGGACGACCGCGCACGGCAACGGCACGGACGAGCACACCCAGGCGTCGGTCTCCTCGGACGGCGGTTCGGGCAAGTGGACGGCGATCGGCATCACGGGCGGCACGCTGGCGCTGCTGGCCGCGGTGGCGTACGCGGTGCACCGCCGCCACCCGCTGCCGGAGCTGGTGCGGCGGCGCGGCCGCGGCTGAGCGGGCCGGGTCAGTCCAGGGGGTTGGCGGGGCCGGCGGATTCGGGCTTCGGCTTGGGCGTCGCGTCGGACCCGCCGCTCCCCGCTGTCCCGCCGTCGGCCTTCCCGGCCTCGTCGGCCTCCTCCGGGCTCTCCGCACCGGACCCGGTGGCGGTCCAGGAGGAGCAGTACAGGGTCAGCTTGGCGGTGAAGTTGATCCACAGCAGCAGCGCGATGGGGACGCCGAACGCGCCGTACATGCTCTTGGCCGCCACATCCCGCAGATAGCTGCTCAGCAGCAGCTTGAGCAGCTCGAAGCCGATCGCGCCGATGAGGGCGGCGACCACGACGCGGCGGCGCGGCGGTTCGACCCCGGGCAGCCAGGTCAGCACGTAGCACAGCAGCACGAAGTCGGCCACGACGGCGACCATGAAGGCGGCGGCCCACAGCAGCCAGCCGCCGGCGCCGTCCTCGGGGATGCCGAGCAGCCCGGCGACCCGGCCGACGGCGGTGGCCGCGAGCGTGGAGAGGCCGAACGAGACGAGGGCGACACCGCCGAGGCCCAGCAGCACGCCCGCGTCCTTGAGCTTGCGGGCCACCGGATTGCCGGGGTCCTCCTCCAGCTCCCAGACGGCCCGCAGGCATTCGCGCAGCGAACCCACCCAGCCGATACCGGTGAACAGCAGCAGCGCCCCCGCGACGACCCCGATCGTGCCCGCGTTGTCGACCAGGCCGCCCAGGTCGAGCTGACCGGAGATCCCGGGGATCTGCTCGGCCAGCTTCTTCTGGAGCTGATGCATCTGGGACTCGGTGAGCGTCGCGGCGCCGATCGCCGCGCCGACCGCGATGAGCGGGAAGAAGGCGAGGAAGCTGATGAAGGTGATCGCGGCGGCGAGCCGGGTCCAGTGGACGCGGTCCAGCCGCTCATAGGAACGCCAGGCGTGGGTGCGCATGAGCTGGGCGATCGCGGGGCCGACGACTGGCAGCCGGGTCAACCATTCCATGATCAGCAACTACCCTTCTGCACGGTTTCTCCCCTCGGCACACGGTGAGGTGCACAGAAGGTCGGAATCCGGGTTCCCCGGAACACGCGCGCCTAGCGCGACCGGCAGGGCGAAACGTGGGGCGGCGGAACCGGGACGGGAATCGGTCTGATCATGGATCTCACCGACGGCGGTCCATCAGTCGGCACAGCGGCCGCAAACACCGCGCCCATCACCCGTTCCGGTGAACGTGGCTGACGCGGTGTCGGATGGCGACGGGGCCGAGCCCCGGCTGCCCGGCTCGCGGCACGCCGGGGTACGAAATCAGCAGGAGGGCGCGGCCGGGCGGGAGAGATCGACCTGACGGGGCACCATGGGCGTCCCGCCGTCCGTCGGCTCACCCGCGCCGAAAGGGTACTCACGGTCCAGCCGCCACACCCCGTCGGCGCCCTGCTCGTAGAGGGCGAAGCCGGTGATCGTCCAGGCCGCCGCATAGTCCTTCAGCTCGGCGAAGGCCCGGTCCATGGCCTCCTCGTCGATGCCGTGGGCCACGGTGACGTGCGGGTGGTACGGGAACTGGAGCTCACGCGCGCACGGCCCGGAGCTCTCCCGGATCCGCTCCTGGAGCGCGGCACACTCGTCCACACCCTCCACGATCCTGACGAAGACGACCGGCGAGAGCGGCCGGAACGTGCCGGTCCCCTCCAGCCGCATCGGGAACGGCCGCCCTTCGGCGGCCACCCGGGCCAGGTGGTCCTCGATGGCCGGGAGCGCCGAGGCCTCCACCTCGGTCGGCGGCAGCAGGGTGACATGGGTGGGGATGCCATGGGCGGCAGGGTCCCCGAAGCCCGCGCGCCGCCCCTGGAGGTAGCTGCCGTACGGCTCCGGGACCGCGATCGAAACGCCGAGCGTTACGGTCCCCACTGCGTTCTCCCTCCTGGCCCTCCCGGGCTGCTGGACTCGATGCCGCTGCACCGGTGTCAGTGTGGCGGCTGTGCCGCCCTCGCGGCTAGGTGCCTCGGTCCTTCGGCACACAGGCCCTAGGGCCCCCTGGCCGGGAGCCCGGACCCGGGTGTACTGCTGTCGCGCACGCCCCGCGGCGCACCGGCCCCGCGCCCGACCGCCGCGCGAGGAGCGCCCGACCGGTGCGCGACCGGCGCTCGCCGGTGTCCCGCCGGTGCCCGGCCGTCAGTGCCTGGCGGGCAGGAAGCCCACCTTGTCGTAGGTGACGGCCAGCGTCTCGGCGGCGACGGCCCGGGCCTTCTCCGCCCCCTTGGCGAGGATCTTGTCCAACGTCCCCGGGTCCGCCAGGTATTCCTGCGTCCGCTCGCGGAACGGTGTCACCCACTCGACCAGGATCTCGGCGAGGTCGGTCTTGAGCGCGCCGTAGCCCTTGCCCTCGTAACGGCTCTCCAACTCCGGGATGGCGGTGCCGGTGAGCGTCGAGTAGATGGTCAGCAGATTGCTGACTCCGGGCTTCTTCTCCTCGTCGAAGCGGATCTCGGTCTCCAGGTCGGTGACCGCGCTCTTGATCTTCTTCGCGGAGACCTTGGGCTCGTCGAGGAGGTTGACGATGCCCTTCGGGGTGGACGCCGACTTGCTCATCTTGATCGTCGGGTCCTGGAGATCGTAGATCTTCCCGGTCTCCTTGACGATGTACGGCGCCGGGACGGTGAAGGTCTCGCCGAAGCGGCCGTTGAACCGGTCGGCGAGGTCACGGGTGAGCTCGATGTGCTGACGCTGGTCCTCGCCGACGGGGACGTGGTTGGCCTGGTAGAGCAGGATGTCCGCGACCTGGAGGATCGGGTAGGTGAACAGGCCGACGGTCGCCCGGTCGGCGCCCTGCTTGGCCGACTTGTCCTTGAACTGGGTCATCCGCGACGCCTCGCCGAACCCGGTGAGACAGTTCATCACCCATCCGAGCTGCGCGTGCTCGGGCACATGGCTCTGGATGAAGAGGGTGCAGCGGTCCGGGTCGAGGCCGGAGGCGAGCAGCTGGGCGGCGGCGAGGCGCGAGTTGGCGCGCAGTTCGGCCGGATCCTGGGGGACGGTGATCGCGTGCAGGTCGACCACGGTGTAGAACGCGTCGTGGGTCTCCTGGAGCGCGACGTACTGCCGGATCGCACCGAGGTAGTTCCCGAGGTGGAAGGAGCCTGCGGTGGGCTGGATACCGGAGAGCGCACGGGGACGATCGAGGACCATGGCACCCATTCTCTCAGGTGTGGAACCCGGCTCCGTCCGCCGGTGTATGAAAGGTGTGAGGACGACACGGAGGGCGCGGGAGGGGGACCTCGTCGCGCGGGACGAAGCGGGGATCATCGCGCGGGTGCGCGCCGGGGAAACCGAGGCGTACGCGGAGCTGATGCGGGCGTACGCACCGGTGGCGCATCGCACGGCGGTGCTGCTCGGAGCCGGTGCCGATGCCGAGGATGTGGTGCAGGACGCCTTTGTGAAGGCGTATCTCGCGCTGGGCGGCTTCCGCGACGGGGCGGCGTTCCGGCCGTGGCTGCTGCGGATCGTCGCCCGCGAGACCAGTAACGCGATCCGCTCGGCGCGTCGGCTGCGGTCGGCGGTCGACCGGGAAGGGGCGCTGGGCGGGACCGCGGCGGTCATACCGGAATCGGTCGACCCGGCAGCGCTGGCGATGGCGGGTGAGCGGCGGGCGCGGCTGATGACCGCTCTGGATCAGTTGAGCGCGGACCAGCGGCGGGTGGTGATCTACCGCTATCTGCTGGATCTGGACGAGGCGGAGACGGCGGAGGCGCTGGGCTGGCCGCGGGGCACGGTGAAGTCGCGGCTGAGCCGTGCGCTGAGACGGCTGGAGCTGCTGCTCGGCCCGGATGAGGCGGAGCGGACCCGGGGGCGGGACCGGAGCGAGCGGGGCGCGCGGGGTGCGCGCGCCGTGCGGAGTGCGCGGGGCGGGCGGCAGACCCGGGCCTCGCGGGGAGGCGGAGCATATGACCGGAGTGCGGGAGGCGGCGCCGGCCGGGGGCCCGGCCGGGCTGCCGGAGGAGCTGCGGGCGCTGGGGCGCGCGCTGGACGGTCCACCGGGCGGCTCGCCCCGGGGCGGGCCGGATGAGCCGGAGGGCCCGATGGAGGGCGAGACGGTGGTGGAGCGGGTGATGGCCCGGATCGTGGGGCTGCCGGTGCCGGTGCCGCCGGAGCGCGGCCGGATCCGGGAGGAGCAGTGGTGGCGGGCCCTGCCCGGCCTGGCGGCCGGGCAGAGCACCGTCAATTCGGTCAGGCGGTCGGCAGACCGGGAGCCGGGTGGGCCGCCATGAGCTCGGCGACCTCGTTCCTGATCTTGGCGAGACCGGAGGTGTCACCGCTCCGGGCGGCGGTCACCCCGCGGTCGATCCAGCCGGCCACGGCGGGCATGTGCTCGGTGCCCAGTCCGCGTGAGGTCAGGGAGGGGGTGCCGATGCGGATACCCGAGGGATCGAAGGGCTTGCGGGGGTCGAAGGGCACGGTGTTGTAGTTCACCACGATCCCGGCCTCGTCCAGGGCCTTGGCCGCGACCTTGCCCGGCACCTCCTTGGGGGTGAGGTCCATCAGGATCAGATGGTTGTCGGTGCCGCCGGAGACCAGGTCGAACCCACGGGCGAGCAGTGCCTCGGCCAGCGCCTTGGCATTGGCGACCACCGCATGGGCGTAGTCACGGAAGGAGGGCTGGGCGGCCTCATGGAGGGCCACCGCGATGGCGGCGGTGGTCTGGTTGTGCGGACCGCCCTGGAGACCGGGGAAGACGGCCTTGTCGAGGGCCTTGGCATGGGACTCGCGGGCCATCAGCATCGCGCCGCGCGGACCGCGCAGGGTCTTGTGGGTGGTGGTGGAGACGACATCGACATACGGGACCGGGGAGGGGTGGGCCCCGCCCGCGACCAGTCCGGCGATATGCGCGATATCGGCGACCAGCACCGCGTCCACCTCGCGGGCGATCTCCGCGAAGGCGGCGAAGTCGATCGTGCGGGGCACGGCGGTACCACCGCAGAAGATCAGCTTGGGCCGCTCCTTGCGGGCCAGGTCACGGACCTCATCGAAGTCGATCATGCCGGTGTCCTGGCGCACCCCGTACTGGACACCGCGGAACCAGGAGCCGGTGGCGGACACGCCCCAGCCGTGGGTGAGATGGCCGCCCATCGGCAGGGACATCCCCATCACGGTGTCGCCGGGCTCGGCGAAGGCGAGGTAGACGGCGAGGTTGGCGGGCGAGCCGGAGTAGGGCTGGACATTGGCGTGGTCGGCGCCGAAGACGGCCTTGGCCCGGTTGACGGCCAGGGTCTCCACCTGGTCGATGACCTGCTGGCCCTCGTAGTAGCGGCGGCCCGGGTAGCCCTCGCTGTACTTGTTCTGGAGCACCGTGCCCGACGCCTCCAGCACGGCCGAGGAGACGTAGTTCTCGCTGGGGATCAGCCGCAGGGTCTCGGACTGGAGCAGTTCCTCGGCGCCGACGAGGGCGGCGAGTTCGGGGTCGGACGCGGCGAGGGCGGGATGGGAAAGGGGCAGGCTCATGGCATTCCTCCGGGGCGATCGGTGGTGGTCCGGTCGTGATCCCTTCGGTGCCCAGGCGGGCGGCACCTCGTGGCGCTGTGGCCGCGCACCGCTTCCTCGTGGTCGGTTCCACGCTCGGCTCGCCAGTCACGGTGCGCGGGCCCACTCTAGTAGGCAGCCCCTCCCTCGCGGACAGCCGACGTGCCCGGCCGCCATCCGGGCCCCGGATCCACCCGGCGCCGAAGCCCCGGCGCCCGGCACCGAAGGGAGTACGCGTTGTCCACCCCGGATCCGCTCACCCGGCGCGCCCTGGCGGCCGCCGAGGCCCACAGCGCGCACAACTACCATCCGCTGCCCGTGGTGATCGCGTCCGCGGAGGGCGCCTGGATGACCGATATCGAGGGCCGCCGCTATCTGGATCTGCTCGCCGGATACTCCGCGCTCAACTTCGGGCACGGCAACCACCGGCTGATCGAGGCGGCCAGGGCCCAGCTGGAGCGGGTCACGCTCACCTCGCGCGCCTTCCACCACGACCGCTTCGGGGCGTTCTGCGCGGAGCTGGCCGCGCTGTGCGGGATGGAGATGGTGCTGCCGATGAACACCGGGGCGGAGGCGGTCGAGACGGCGGTGAAGACCGCCCGGAAGTGGGGCTACCGGATCAAGGGCGTCCCGGACGGCCAGGCGAGGATCATCGTCGCCGAGAACAACTTCCACGGCCGGACGACCACCCTCGTCAGCTTCTCCACCGATCCGGAGGCCCGTGCCGACTACGGCCCCTACACCCCCGGGTTCGAGATCGTCCCGTATGGCGATCTGACGGCGCTGGAAACGGCGGTCGACGCCGCCCCGGCGGACACCGTGGCCGTGCTGCTGGAGCCCGTCCAGGGCGAGGCGGGGGTGCTGGTGCCGCCGCCGGGCTATCTGGCCGGAGTCCGGGAGCTGACCCGGTCCCGCAAGGTGCTGTTCATCGCGGACGAGATCCAGTCCGGGCTGGGCCGCACCGGGACCACCTTCGCCTGTGAGCACGAGGGCGTGGTCCCGGACGTCTATGTGCTGGGCAAGGCGCTGGGCGGAGGGGTGGTGCCGGTGTCGGCGGTGGTCTCCTCCGCCGAGATCCTCGGGGTCCACCGGCCCGGGGAGCACGGCTCGACCTTCGGCGGCAATCCGCTGGCCTGCGCGGTGGCGCTGGAGGTGATCGCCCTGCTGCGGACCGGGGAGTTCCAGCGGCGGTCCGCGGCGCTCGGTGAGCGGCTCCACCATGAGCTGGGGCTGCTGCGGGAGGCGGGCCGGGTGACGGAGGTGCGCGGCCGGGGGCTGTGGGCGGGGGTGGACATCCCCGCCGGCCGGGGCACCGGGCGGCAGATCTCCGAGCGGCTGATGGACCGCGGGGTGCTGGTCAAGGACACCCACGGCGCCACCATCCGGATCGCCCCGCCGCTGGTGATCAGTGAGGAGGATCTGCTGTGGGGCCTGGAGCAGCTCACGGCGGTGCTGTCGGAATGAGACCCGCTTAGGCCCTGTCCTGCCGATCTTCGTGGGCCCGCGACGCCTGGCACCGCACCTCGCCGCGTTGTCGGGATCATCCGAGTACGCCCAGTACAAGGACGACCCTCCGCCTTGCGAGCCACGGCACCAGACGCCGCGGCCTGATCCACGAAGATCGACAGGACAGGACCTAGAGGATCACATGCGGCAGAAAGCGGGCGTACTCATCGGTGATCAGCCCCGCCGACTCCCGGATACCGAGCCCGGCCGCCTCGTCCTCCACGACCCAGGCCCCGAGCACCACACGGTTGCCGTCGATCTCCGGCAGCGGCGCCAACTCCTGGTAGCAGCAGGGCTCGTCCCGGATCACGGGCTCCTCCCCGGGCCGGTGCACGGTGACTCCCGCGCCTTCCCGGCCGAGCAGCGGCTTGGCCACATAGCCCGTCGTACGGGCCAGTTCACGAGGACCGTCCAGATAGGAGGGCAGCAGATTCGGATGACCGGGGTAGAGCTCCCAGACCACCGCCAGCAGCGCCTTGTTGGACAGCAGCATCTTCCAGGCGGGTTCGATCCACAGGGTGGAACCGGTGCCGCCGCCGTTGTCCAGCGTGTCCAGCACATGCGGACCGAAGCGGTCGCTGACCAGCCACTCCCACGGGTAGAGCTTGAAACAGGCGCGGATGAAGCCGAGCCTGCGGTCCACGAACCGCCCGGACAGCCCCTGCCAGCCGATGTCCTCCATGGAGATCGACTCGGTGGCCAGCCCCGCCTGTTCGGCCGTCTCCCGCAGATAGGCGACGGTCATCAGATCCTCGCCCAGTTCGTCCCCGGCCGAGTGCGCGAAGTACAGCGGGGTGCCCGGCGGCAGCAGCCCGGCCTGTTTCCGCCAGGCGTCCACCAGCCGTTCGTGCAGCGAGTTCCACTGGTCGGCGCCGGGGAACCGGTCCTCCATCCAGAACCACTGCGCACTGGCCGCCTCCACCAGCGAGGTGGGGGTGTCCGCGTTGTACTCCAGCAGTTTGGGCGCCGCGCCACCCTCGTAGCGGAGGTCGAACCGGCCGTAGACGCTGGGCTGTTCGGCGCGCCGGTGCCAGGACTCGGCGATCAGCCGGGCCAGCCGGGGATCGTCGATACCCAGATCACCGAAGCGGTCGTGCTCCACGATGTGCCCGGCGGCCGCCAGACACATCCCGTGCAGCTCCTCCACGACCTCTTCCAGCGCCTCGACCTCGGGCAGCGAGAAGGAGTAGTAGGCGCTCTCGTCCCAGTAGGGGCGCAGCGAACCGTCCGGGTAGCGGGTCAGCGGATAGATGACCCCCTGCTCCTCGACCGTGGCCTGCCAGCCGGGGCGGGGATCGATCGTATGGCGCTCCACGGATCAGCCGCCGCCCGAACCGGAGCAGCCGAAGCCACCGCGGTCGGCTGCCTGGCTCTTGTCAAAAGTGCCGTAGTCGGCCCAGCGGCCGGTCACATCGGCGTCGTAGTACCAGTCGCCGTCCACACGCTTCTTACCGCGTTTGGTGCCCGTCGAGGAGCCCTGGCAGGCGCTGGAGTCCACGACGCGGTAGCCCTTCATGACGTCGTAACTGTCGCGGTCCACACAGCGTTTGTCCGGTTCGGAACCGCAGGACGTCAGAGCCGCCGCCAGCGCGCCCATACTGCCCAGGATCACCGTGCTCGACCGCAGCCGACGTGGCGTGATGCGCTCCATCGAATGATCTCCCCCGTGGTGTGGACCGCCCACCCTAGAGGGGTTGCCATCACATCCGTACGGCGGGGTGGATCAGGGCAGGACCCGGCACAGCGCCTCGATCGCACCCGAGAAGGCGTGGTCGGGCGGTGTCCCATAGGCGAACACCAGCGCATCCCGCCGCACCGCGCCGGCATCCGGGTGGCGGAAGCGGGCCAGGCCGTGCAGGGCGAGCCCCTGCCAGGCCGCCCCCTGGACGACCGACAGCTCGGTGCCCGGCGGGAGTTCGAGCACCGCGTGCAGTCCGGCCGCGATCCCGGTGACCCGCACCCCCGGGGCGCGTTCGGCCAGCGCCGCCACCACCTGGTCGCGGCGGCGCCGGTAGCGCAGCCGCATCCCGCGCAGATGGCGGTCATAGGCACCGGAGTCGATGAACTCCGCGAGCGTGAGCTGGTCCAGCACGCCCGACTGCCACTCCCCCGTGCCCTTCAGCGCCAGCACCGCGTCCATGAGGTGGTCCGGCACCACCATCCAGGCGATCCGCAGCCCCGGTGCCAGGCTCTTGCTCGCCGTCCCCAGATAGACCACCCGCTCCGGGTCGAGCCCCTGGAGCGCCCCGACCGGCTGGCGGTCGTAGCGGAACTCCCCGTCGTAGTCGTCCTCCAGCACCAGTCCACCGGTCCGGGACGCCCAGTCCACCACCGCGGCCCGCCGGTCGGGGTCCAGCGAGACCCCGGTGGGGAACTGGTGCGCGGGGGTCAGCAGCGCGGTCCCCACCCCCAGCCGGTCCAGCTCCGCCACATCCGCGCCGTGGCCGTCCACCGGCAGCGGCACGGTGTCCAGCCCGGCCCGGCGCATCGCGTTCCAGTGGATGTCCAGCCCGTAGGACTCGACGGCCACCGCGCGTTCCCCGGCCTGTCGCAGCACCCGGCTGAGCACCGCGAGCCCCTGGGTGAACCCCGCGCAGACCACGATCCGTTCGGGCGCCGCCCGCACCCCCCGGGCCCGCGCCAGATAGTCGGCCAGCACCCGGCGCAGTTCGGCCCGGCCCTGCGGCTTCCCGTAGCCGAACGCCTCGTTGGGCGCGCTGGTCAGCGCGCGCCGGGAAGCGGAGAGCCAGGCCGACCGGGGAAAGGAGGCGACATCGGGCGAACCGGGCGTCAGATCGTAGACGGGCCTCGCCGGGGTCTGCGGTGTGCGCGGCGGCGCGGGCTCCGGCGGCACCACCCGCCGGGCCACCCGGGTGCCCGAGCCCTGGCGGGCGGTCAGCCAGCCCTCGGCCACCAGCTCCCCATAGGCGTCGGCCACCGTGTTCCGGGCGATGCCCAGGTCCACCGCGAGCGAACGGGACGAGGGCAGCCGGGTGCCCGGCGCGAGCCGCCCCTCGCGCACGGCGTCCCGCAGCGAGCGGATCAGCGCCGCCCGCACCCCCGTCCCGCCGGGCAGGTCCAGGTGCAGATCCAGGGAAGTGGCCCAGGAATCCTCCATGGGAATGGACCATATCGTTGGGCTACCGGAGTTCTAGCGTGGAGGCCATGACGCACCAGAACAGCCCCCGCATGCAGTTCGTCCACGCCGCGCCCGAGGTCTACAAGGCCATGGTCCAGCTCGACGCGGCGGCCCGGAAGGGCCTGGCCCCGGAGCTCGTCGAACTGGTCAAGATCCGCGCCTCCCAGATCAACCACTGCGCTTTCTGTATCGATATGCACATCAAGGACGCCCGTGCCGCGGGCGAGTCCGAGGAGCGGATCTATCTGCTCAGCGCCTGGGAGGAGGCCGGGGAGACCTACACCCCCCAGGAGCGCGCGGCGCTCGCCCTGACCGAGGCGGTCACCGTCCTGACCGACGGCTTCGTCCCGGACGCGGTCTACGAGCACGCCGCCGCGCACTTCGAGGAGCAGGAACTGGCCCAGCTCATCGCGATGATCCTCACCATCAACGCCTGGAACCGCATCGCGGTGACCACGCGGATGGCCCCCGGCTCCTACACCCCGCGATGACCTTCCGCGCGCTCCACCACCGGGCGACCACGGACGCCCCCCTGATCCTCCCGGGCCCGTGGGACGCGGCCTCGGCCCGCGTCTTCGCCGACGCGGGCTTCGCCGCCCTGGCGACGCCGAGCGCGGGGGTCTCGGCGTCGCTCGGCCACGACGACGGTGACACCCCGCCCGACGAGATGTTCGCCGCGGTGGCGCGGATCGTGCGCGCCGTGGACATCCCGGTCTCGGCCGACATCGAGAGCGGCTACGGACTCGCCCCGGCCGAACTGGCCGAACGCCTCCTGGAGACGGGCGCGGTGGGCTGCAACCTGGAGGACTCGGCCCACGGACGCCTCCTCGACCCGGCGTACCAGGCGGACCGGCTGGCGGCGGTACGGCAGGCGGCGGGACCGGAGCTGTTCCTCAACGCCCGGGTGGACACCTTCGTCCACGGCTCGGGAGACCTGGACGACGCCATCGCCCGCGCACGGCTCTACCTGGCAGCGGGGGCGGACGGCATCTACCCGATCACGGCACCATCAGACGTCCTGCCGAGACTGGCCACAGCGATCAAAGCACCCCTCAACGCGTTGGCGAAGGACCACTCCCCCGCGGAACTCGGCCGGCTCGGCGCGACCCGCGTCACCTTCGGCCCCCGTCTCTTCCGCGAGACGATGGCCGCCGCGCGGGACCTCGTACAACGGCTGGGCCCCGCTCCGTCCACCGGGTGAGGGGGACGCAGCGGGGCCCGGCCGGGAGCGCCCTGAGGTCGAGCCCGGTGCGGAGTCTGCCTACGGCAGCCACTTCTCCCAGGTGGGCTTGTTCTCGTCGACCCACTTCTTCGCGGCCGCGTCCGCGGACATCTTGTCCCCGGCGATCATTCCCGCGACCTCGTTCTGCTGCTCGGTCGTCCACTTGAAGTTCTTCAGGAACTTCGCCGCCTTGCCGCCGTTCTTGGCAAAGTCGGCGTTGAAGTACTTCTGGAGCGGAGTCTTGGGGTACGCGCAGG
The DNA here is from genome assembly GCF_024295805.1 of Streptomyces cucumeris. Classification (GTDB taxonomy): domain Bacteria; phylum Actinomycetota; class Actinomycetes; order Streptomycetales; family Streptomycetaceae; genus Streptomyces; species Streptomyces cucumeris. The sequence continues at coordinate 118,899 of NZ_JANCLX010000011.1, read as the reverse complement.
TGATCTTCTTCGGATCCGCGTCACACCCCGTCTTGTACTCCGGCAGCTTCACCTCGACCATGTCCACCTGGTTGTTCAGCCACTGCGGCGTCCACCAGTAGGTGAGAAACGGCGTCTTGTTCTTCACATTCTGCTTGATCTGGGTGATCTGCGAGGACTCGTTGCCCGCGTAGACCGTCTTGAGGTCCAGCTTCAGGTTCTTGATGATCGCGTCGTCATTGGTGACGTAGTCAGGCGAACCCTCGAGCAGCTGGCCCTTGCCACCGCTTTCGGAAGTCTTGAAGTCCTCCGCGTACTTGTTGAGGTTCTTCCAGTCGGTGACATCGGGGTGCTTGTCCGCGAAGTACTTCGGCACGTACCACCCGATGTGGCCGGTGACGCCGAGGTCGCCGCCCTTCACCACGGTCTTCTTGCCGTTGAGGTACTGCTTCTCCTGCTTGGGGTGGCCCCAGTCCTCGAGGATCCCGTCGATGTCCCCCTTGCTCAGCGCGTCCCAGGCAAGGACCTCGCCCATCTGCTTGGTGTGGACCTTGTAGCCGAGCTCCTTCTCCAGGATGTACTTGGCCACGGCAACGTTGGCCTCCGCGCCGACCCAGGAAGGAACCGTCAGCGTCACGGCCTTGTCGCCGCCCACTTCGTTCTTTTTGCCTGTGTCCGCGGCACCGCACGCGCTCAGCGCGACCAGGCCGACGGCTCCGGTGGCGGCGACGAGAGTTCTGCGAACCCGCTTGCTGTTCATCATGACGAATATGTTCCTTTTCTTCGGGGGTGTGGCACGAGGGTGACGGCATCGGCCGTACTGTTCACGGGACCGGACCTCAGCTCTCCTTGCGGGTAGCGGCGGTGGGCTGTGTGACCCGGTCGAGTACCAGGCCGAGACAGACGATGGCTGCACCGGCCACCAGTCCCACTCCGAGTTCTCCACGCGCGAGGCCGAAGACCACGTCGTATCCGAGAGCGCCACCGCCGACCAGACCACCGACGACGACCACGGCGAGGACCAGCACCACGCCCTGGTTGACGGCGACGAGTAGCGCGGGCCGGGCCAGTGGCAACTGCACCTGACGCAGTTGCTGGGCTCCGCTGGCTCCCATGGAGCGGGCGGCTTCGAGCGCCGCCGGGTCGACCTCCTTGATGCCCTGGGTGGTGATACGGACGACGGCGGGCAGCGCGTAGGCCACCGCCGCGGTGATCGCCGCGACGCGGCCGACGCCCATCAGCGCCACGACCGGGATGAGATAGACGAACTGCGGCAGTGTCTGCAACACATCGAGCACCAGCCGCAGCCAGCGTTCCACCCATCCGACCCGGGCCGCGAGAATGCCGATCGCGAAGCCCAGCAAGAGGGTCAGCGCGAGGCCCACGAGCACCTGCGAAAGCGTGTCCAGCGTCTTCGGCCAGACACCCAGCACACCGACGGCCGCCATGGCCAGGACGGCAGTGAGCGCGGTGCCCCAGGTGCCGACCAGCAGTGCGAGAACAGCGACCAGCAGCAGCAACAGCCACCACGGGGCGTCCAGCAGACCGTCACGGAGCGGGTTGATCATCCACTCGGTGATGTGGTCGGCCCAGACCTTGGTGCCGCCCAGGACGGGTACGTCCTGGTAGAGGTTGTTGGTGATCCACTCCTGGAACTTGTTGACGGGCGTGGAGATCTCGTACACCCAGGCTTCCGGCCACAGCGTCGCCCCGGCCAGCCGGCCGGCCACGGCCGCCACCACAGCACCGGCCGTCACCAGCGCCCAGGCCCGCCAGCCGTGCAACAGCCGCCGGGCCCCGGTCGCTTCGGCCGCCGCGGTCGCGCCGAACCGTTCACCCGCGGCCGCGGTCGTACGGTCCAGCCAGACGGCGATCAGGACGATCGGCAGACCCGCGGCGAGTGCCTTGCCGACATCCGTCGTCGACAGCGCGGTGAACACCTCCTCGCCCAGACCGCCCGCACCGACGATGGACGCAATGACCACCATCGACAGCGCCATCATGATCGTCTGGTTGAGCCCGAGGAGCATCTGCTTACGGGCCAGCGGCAGTCGAGCGGTCAGCAGGCGCTGCCAGAAGCTCGCCCCCAGCGAGGACGACGCCTCCAGCACGGCCGGGTCGGCACCCCGCAGACCGAGCGCCGTGAGCCGGGTCATCGGCGGCACGGCGTAGATGACCGTCGAGAACAGCGCGGCCGGTGTGCCGGGGCCGAAGATCAGCACCATGGGCAGCAGGTAGGAGAAGGCCGGCATCACCTGCATGGTGTCCAGCACGGGCCGCAACATCCGGTTGAAGCGCTCGGACAGACCGGCGGCGAGCCCGAGCAGCGCGCCGAGAACGGCCGAAACGGCTACCGCCACCACCATCAGCGCGAGGGTGATCATGGTGGGGTCCCACATCCCGAGCAGTCCGCAGACGGCGAACGCTCCGAGCGTGATGCCCGCGACCTTCAGACCGGCCCGGCCGAGGCCCCCGGCCCGCCAGGCGAAGAGAACGGCGGTGGCGGTGACCCCGATCCAGCCCAGCGAGTCCAGCAGGTTGTAGACGGCGTCGACCGAGTCCGTGGCGGCGTTGCTGAAGTACAGCAGGAAGTACAGGAACAGGGGGTGGGTGTCACGGTTGTCGATGATCCACTGGTTCACGGAGTCCAGCGGCGCCTTGACATCGTGACTGAGCTCGCTCGGCCAGGCGCCACTGCCCCACAGCACCGCGGCGATGGGTATCAGCACCGCGGCGAGGGCGGTGAGAGGCACCAGCTTGCGCCCGAGAGGGTGGGTCAGCAGCGCCTTGAGCCCTCCGGCCCGTCGGGGCGCGCCGTCCGGATCTCTCTTCTCGAGGGACGTCTTGTCGGGGGCGGTGGTGGTCACGCTCATGCTGGGACCACCCCTGCCTCCACCCCCGCGACCACGGCGAGCAGTCGCTGATGGTCGACGATGCCGATACAACGGCCGTTCTCGACCACCCGGACCGGGCCACCGCTGCGGGCGGCCACCTCGATCGCCTCGGCCACGGTCACACCGGGGGCCACGGAGGCACCATCGGTGGCCTCGTCGCCGTTCGCGGGCCGCATCGCCTTGCGCACGGTGATGACCTGCTCACGCGGCACATCGCGGACGAAGTCCCGTACGTAGTCGTCGGCCGGGGAGTCGACGATCTCCTCGGGGGTGCCGAGCTGGACGATCCCGCCGTCGCGCATCAGCGCGATCCGGTCGCCGAGCCGCAGCGCCTCGCTGAGGTCGTGGGTGATGAAGACCATCGTGCGGCCCTCTTCGCGGTGCAGGCGGATGACCTCCTCCTGCATGTCCCGCCGGATGAGCGGGTCCAGCGCGCTGAACGGCTCGTCGAACAGCAGCACCTCGGGGTCGACCGCGAGGGCGCGGGCGAGTCCGACACGCTGTTGCTGACCGCCGGAGAGCTGGCCGGGGCGGCGGCGTTCCAGACCGGTGAGGCCGACCTTCTCGATCACCTTGGCGGCCCTGGCGCGACGTTCGGCCTTGCCCACGCCCTGGATCTCCAGACCGTAGGCGACGTTGTCCAGTACGGACCGGTGCGGCAGCAGCCCGAAGTGCTGGAACACCATGGCGGCACGGTGGCGGCGCAGATCGCGCAGCCGGTTCCTGTCCATGCCGAGCACGTCCTCGCCGTCGATGCTCAGCTCACCGGCGGTGGGCTCGATCAGCCGGGTCAGACAGCGCACCAGCGTGGACTTGCCGGAGCCGGAGAGCCCCATGACCACGAAGACCTCGCCCGGCTGCACGTCGAAGGAGACGTCGCGGACGGCGGCGGTGCAGCCGGTGCGGGCGCGGAGTTCCTCGGCCGAGAGACCGGCCTCGGCCGAGCCGGGTATCCGGTCGGCCTTGGGTCCGAAGACCTTCCACAGGCCACGGACGGAGAACACCGGCGCCTTGCCGTTGTTCTCGGACTTCTCAGGGGTCTCGGGGGTCTCGGGGACCAGGGTCGCGGACATCAGGCGTCACCTCCGGGAGCGGGTTGCGTAGCTCGGTCCCGGGAACGGTGCCGGTCCTGGGTGAGCAGTTCGGCGCACTTCTCGCCCACCATCAGAACGCCGATCATCGGGTTCACCGCGGGCATGGTGGGGAACACGGACGCGTCGGCGATACGTACGCCGTGCAGTCCGCGGATCGTCAGGTCGGGGCCGACCACGGCCTGTTCGTCCGTGGTGGCGCCCATGCGGCAGGTGCCCGCCGGGTGGTACACGGTGTGCGCGACCTTACGGGCGTACTCGCTGATCTCCTCGTCCGAGGTGACCTCCGGGCCGGGGCAGACCTCACGCTTCAGCCAGCCCGCCAGCGGCTCGGTCTTGGCGATCTCACGGGCGATCCGGATGCCGTCGACCAGGGTGCGGCCGTCGTAGTCCTCCTCGTCCGTGAAGTAGCGGAAGTCCAGCGCGGGCTTCACGGCCGGGTCGGCGCTGGTGAGGTAGAGCCGGCCGCGGCTGCGCGGCTTGGGGATGTTGGGGGTCATCGACACCCCGTGCTCGGGCTTCTCGTAGCCCAGCCGCTCGGGGTTGTCGGTGAACGGGATCTGGTAGAAGTGGAACATCAGGTCCGGGCCCCGGGAGTCGGGGTCGCGCCGGACGAACAGACCCGCGTCGGAGTCCATCGCGGAGTTGTCCGGGATGGGGCCGTCCGTCTCCCACACGATCACCGACTCGGGATGGTCGAGCAGGTTCTCGCCGACGCCCGGCAGATCGTGGACCACCGGGATGCCCAGCGCCTCCAGATCGGCCTTGGGACCGATACCGGAGTGCATCAGCAGCCGGGGGGTGTCCACCGCGCCCGCGCAGACCAGCACCTCGCGCGACGCCTCGATCAGCAGTTCCTCGCCGTCCTTGGTGCGCACCCGCACCCCGGTGGCGTGGCCGGTCTCGTCCAGCTCCAGCCGGTACGCCCAGGTCTCCAGCATCAGGTGCAGATTGGGCCGGTCCAGGAAGGGGTGCAGATAGGCGACCGACGCCGAGGAGCGCTTGTTGTTCTCCGGGTGGTAGGCGAGGTCGAAGAAGCCGACGCCCTCGTGGAAGGGCTTCTTGTTGAAGCCCTCCACCCGCGGCACCCCGGCGGCGGCCTGGGCGGCCTCCACGAAGTCACGCGCGATGGCGTTCCGGTCCTTCTCGTCCACGGCGACGATGTTGTTGCGCAGCCGGTCGAAGTACGGGTCCATGGACGTGGCGTCCCAGCCCTCGGCACCGGCCTCGGCCCACTCGTCCCAGTCGCCCGGCAGCGGCTTGAAGGAGATCAGGGTGTTGTGCGAGGAGCACCCGCCGAGCACCCGCGCCCGGCTGTGCCGGATGTGGGAGTTGCCGCGCGGCTGCTCGGTGGTGGGGTAGTCGTAGTCGAGGTCGCCGCCGAGCAGCCCCAGCCAGCGGCGCAGGGTGAGCACATCGGGGCGGTCGATGTCGGTGGGACCGCCCTCGATGACGGCGACGCGGATGTCCGGGTCCTCCGTGAGCCGGGAGGCGATCACCGACCCTGCGGTGCCGCCGCCGATGACGACGTAGTCATAGCCTTCAGGTACGGACATGGTGGGGGTTACTCCTCGCGGTCTTGCAGGGGCCCGCGACGGCGCGGGCCATGGGGCTGACGCCCCGGGTGGGGACGGATCACGGTGCGGACCGCCGGCGCCTCACCGGGCGCGGCCGGACCGCGGCCCGGGGGGCGGGCCGGGTCCGGCACGGTCCGGGAGGGACGCCGGCGGTGAGGTGTCAGCCGCCGAACCAGCGCACCGGGCTGGGCCGCAGGTTCTCGTAGACATGCTTGGACTCCCGGTATTCGGCCAGCCCGGACGGGCCGAGCTCACGCCCGACACCGGACTTGCCGAACCCGCCCCATTCGGCCTGCGGGAGGTAGGGGTGGTAGTCGTTGATCCACACGGTGCCGTGCCGCAGTCGGGCGGCGACGCGGCGGGCCCGTGCGGTGTCGGCGGACCAGACGGCGCCGGCGAGTCCGTACTCCGTGTCATTGGCGAGTGTGACGGCCTCGTCCTCGGTCTGGAAGGACTCGACCGTCAAAATCGGCCCAAACGTTTCCTCGCGCACCACGCGCATCTCGCGGTGGCACTGGTCGAGGATGGTCGGCAGGTAGAAGTAGCCGGTGGCGGGACGGACCGAGGAGGGCTCGGGCTGCTTGCCGCCGCAACGCAGCAGCGCGCCTTCCTCCAGGGCGGAGGCGACATACGTCTCGGTCTTGTCCAGCTGCTGGGCGGAGACCAGGGGGCCGCATTCGACACCCTCCTCGGTGCCCCGGCCCAGCTTGATCTTCTCGGCGCGACGGGCCAGCTCGGCCACGAAGCGCTCCCGCACCGACTCCTCGATGATCAGCCGGGCACCGGCGGAGCAGACCTGGCCGCTGTGGATGAACGCGGCGTTCAGCGCCTGGTCGACGGCGGTGTCGAAGCCCTCGGCGGTGGAGCAGGCGTCGGCGAAGACGACATTGGGGTTCTTGCCGCCGAGCTCCAGGGCGACCTTCTTCACGGTCGGCGCGGCGGCCTGGGCCACCTTGGTGCCGCTGACCAGACCACCGGTGAAGGACACCAGGTCCACATCCGGGTGCTCGGACAGCCGGGCGCCCACGGGGTCACCGGCGCCGGTCACCAGGTTGGCCACACCGGCCGGCAGCCCGGCCTCGACCAGCAGCTTCACCAGGTGGACGGTGGACAGCGGGGTCACTTCACTGGGCTTGATCACGAAGGTGTTGCCCGCCGCCAGCGCGGGGGCCACCTTCCAGCTCGCCTGGAGCAGCGGATAGTTCCAGGGGGTGATCATCGCGCAGACACCGACCGGCTCATGGACCACGACGCTGTGCACATCGGGGGTGCCGGCGTCCACCACGCGCCCGGCGGCCTCGCCCGTGACCTGGTCGGCGAAGTAGCGGAAGGCGTTGGTCACGTCATCGACGTCGACCCGGCCCTCCTCGAGGGTCTTGCCGGTGTCCCGGCTCTCGATGAGCGCGATGGTCTCCCGGTCGCGCTGGAGCAGATCGGCCACGCGGCGCAGCAGCGCGGCCCGCTCGGCCACCGGGGTACCGGGCCAGGGGCCCTCGTCGAAGGCGCGGCGCGCGGCGGCGATGGCCGCGTCGGTGTCTTCGGCGCCACCCTCGGCCACTACGGCGAGGGTCTTGGCGTCCGCGGGGTCGAGGACCTCCCGCTGCGCGCCGGATGCGGCCGTCCGCCACACCCCGTCCACATGAATGGTCTCGACTGACGACACGTCGTTCTGCCTTCCGGTTCTGCGGTCTTTCCCGCTGGCCACGCCAGCAACAAGGACCCCTAACCCAATGGGGCGAACGTATGCCCACTTCGTGAAGGAAAGTGGTGGGGCTCACGTCACTTGAGGTGGCGGTCCGGTCACTGGGTCGTGCAGTAGGCCGTGGGACAGAAGGTGTCCAGGGCCGCCTGGTGGACCTCTTGCTCATTCGCCCGGTCCCCGGACGGGCCGATGACCAGCACCGCGTACATCGTGCCGCTGGGCGCGGCGAAGCGGCGGTCCATGATCCGCCGATGGCCCTCGCTCTTGCTCTGGTAGGTGTACTCCAGCTCCGCCGGGTCCATGGCGGCGGTGCCGAGCGGCGCCAGGGTGACCTGCTCGTAGCCGCGGTGGCGGGAGGCCAGCCGCTCCGCCTCCTGGGCCGACGCGTACGGGGTGGCCTCGGGGCCGTGCAGCTCGAAGACCTGGATCATCGTGCTGTCGTCGGGTGAGGTGTAGAAGACGCTGACGCCCTCGACGGAGCGCAGCCAGCCGTCCGGGACGGCGAGGTGGAATCCGGCCGGATCGCTCTGGGTGCTGTAGCCCGCGGGCGGGGCACCGCCGGTCAGCGAGGGGGACGACGGGTCGCCGAACGGGGTGGCCGACGGTGAGGGCACCCCGGGCAGATCCGTGGGCACATCGGTGGCCGACCCGGTGGGCGCCTCGGTCCAGGGATCGGAGGTGGGCACACTGTCGGTCGTCGGGACGTCCGTGGGCGTGGAGGGGCTCTCGCTCACCCCCGGCAGTGGACCGGCCCGGTATCCGGTGTCCCCGTCGTCGCCGAACGCCACCCAGCCGGAGAACGCAGCCCCGACGGTCAGGAAGATCGCCACGGCCAGCGCCTGGTACACCCGGCGGGTCTCGGCGCCCGGCACCGGCGGAGGGGATGGCGGCGGCGCCGGTGCCCACTGCGGCGCACCGTCCGCGAGTGTGTCATCCCACTGCCATGCGGCCTCCTGGCGCTGCTCCTCGCCATCCGGCCACTGCTGCCGGTCGCCCGGCCCCCCGTGCTCCATGAACGCCCCCCATAGCGGAACTCTTCTGGCGATAAGGCGAGTTAGCCGACATACGGAGAACCCAGTATGAGGGACATCGCCTCGTCTGCCACCGTCTCGATCCCGGATACTTCGCCGGATACTCACTGGATGCGCCCCACCGCACCGGACGCGGCCGACCACACCGGACGCGGGCAACCGCCCGTGGCACCGCCCGCCCTACGGCTCCGATCCCGCCGGGCAGTACGCGGTGGGGCAGAAGGCGTCGAGCACGATCTCCTGCCGCTTCCGCTGCTCAGGCCAGTCCGCGGCCGGGCCCGCGATCAGCACCGCGTACTGCACTCCGTTCTCCCCGGAGAAGGCACGGTCGAGGATGCGGCGCTGACCGTACTTCTCGCTGCGATAGCCGTATTCGAGCTCGGCGTCCGCCCCGTCGCCGGGGCCGAGCCGCTCCAGCCGGTAGCGGTGGTAGCCGGGGTTCTTGCGCAGTCCCGTCTCCGCCTGGCTCAGCGCCTCATACGGGGTGATCTTGGGCTCGGTCAGCGCGAAGACCTGGATCAGACCGCTGGCGTCGGACGATTCGTAGAACACGCCCGTATCGCGCTTCTCCCGCTGCCAGCCCACCGGGACATCGAGGGTGAAGCCCTCCGGGTCCCGGGTGCGCACATAGCCCGCGGGTGCCTCACCGCCCGCACCCGAGGAGGCCGAAGGCACCACGGACTGCGGCGACGAGGGCACCGGGGACGACGGAGAGGACGGAGTGGACGCAGCGGACGACGGGGGCGGCACCCCGTCCCCGTTCGGCCACTCCGCGCTCGCGGTGGAACCACTCCGGGCCGGTTCACCGTCACCGTCACCGTCCAGCAACTTCCAGACGCCGAAACCGATCCCGCCGGTCAGCAGGACCGCGAGCACCGACAGCAGCACCACGCCCTGATGGGGCCAGGGCGGTCGGCGGCGCGGGGCCGACGGCCCCGCGCCCTCCCCCACCCAGCGCTGTGTCTCCTCGTCCCAGCGGGGGCCGTGCCCGCCACCCGGGGTGGTCATCTCAACCGCCCAGCAGCACGCCGACCGCCTGCCCCACGGCGACGCCCGACGCGAGCATGCCGATGCTGGCGCTGGCGTCCTGGAGCAGGGCACGCACCCGGGCCAGCCGCCCGACCCCGGCCCGGCCGGTGCGCTGGATCTCGTCCTGGGCGGTGGCCAGTTCATTGGACAGGGCCTGGACCTCCGGTCCGGGGACCATCCGCTCCAGATCGGCGGCGAGCTGCCGGACCGCCTCCAGCAGCTCCTCATACGCCGGGTCGCATGCCATCTCGCTCTGCGGCGCGTTCACGATGCGATTGTGGTCGCCGAAGCTGACCGTGCTGCCGCGGACACCGCCGATGCGGATGTCCCCGAACTTCCGCCCGCCGCCCCCGCCGGCCCCGCCGTTCGTCGGGCCGTGCTCACCGTCCGTGTCAGCCGTCGTCATGGCCGCCTCCCGCTCCATTGCGTGGGGTGTTGCTGATGGTGTTGTTGTCGCCGAAGCTGAGGGCACTGTTCTCGGCGGACTCGATGAAGATGCCGCCGCCGCTGACATTGATGACCTTCTGCTCGAACTCGCCGGTCTCCCAGCCGGCTTCGGCCAGCGCCTGCCGGACGCCATTGGCCACCCGGTCCTCGACGCTCTTCAGATAGCGGCTGACGTCCATCTCCTGGAACAGCGAGGCTCCGGTGTCACTGCCCAGCTCACGCACCGACGCCCAGGGGCCGTCGGGGATCGCGGCGTCATAACCGCCCGCGTACATCCGCCAGAGGAAGGCGAGCGACTGGAAGAGGCTGATCAGCGACCGGCCCGCCGCCGTGGGGGTGCGGGCCAGCGCCCAGACCGCCTTGCCCGGCATCCCGCCCCGGCGGTGGGAGTCGGAGATCCGGTCGACCGCGCGGAAGGCCGGGCGGATCGGGCGCAGCACATGGGGCGCGAACTCCAGCATCAGCATGCCGCCCTGGGTGTGCACCCGGACGAAGACGGTGACCACGACCTCTTCCCGCCACGCCCCGACCCGGACCCGCAGGAAGTGGCGCCGGATCTCCCCGCCCTCCTCGACAGCCTCGGCCCGCTCCCGGGCGAACTCCGCCTCGCCGTACGGCACCAGGGACCTGCTGCGCAGACCGGTGGCCTTGAGGAACACGCACTCGTCCAGCTCCAGACCGCGCAGCCGGTCACGGACCGCGCCGTCCTGCGGGGCATGGCCGGCGGACGGTGTGCGCAGCGCCTCGACCAGCGGGCGGATCCGCTCCAGGATCACGCGGTTGTCCAGCGGTACGGCCGTGGCGCCCTCGCGCGGGCGCAGCTCCACGGCGAGGGTCCAGGTGGCATGGGCGGTGCCGGCGCCGAGGAAGGGGTGCTGATCGTGGTAGAGGATCGCCGGTGCGTGCTGCTCGCGCCGGATCAGGGCGCGCACCCGCTGGAAGCGGGCGCCGTCGAACCGCTCGGCCGGGTCCCTGCCGGGGTCGGCGAAGGTCGTCTGATCCAGCTCGGTGGCCAGCACCCGGGCGATGTGCTCCCGGTGCCAGGCGACCGCACCGGCCATCGCGGCGGGGATCAGCAGCGCGAACCAGGCCGCGGTGGGATCCGCCCCGGCCAGCAGCGGCGGCGGCAGCGCGACGCTCAGCGCGGTCGGGTCCGCGTCATCGGCGAGGGCCAGCTCAAGGGCAGCGGCCACATAGGAGACCAGCGTGAGCCATCCGGCCACCCGCAGGACCGCGGCCAGCCGCCGCCGGTAGAGCCCGACCCGGTCGGCCCCCGGATAGTCGGCGCGGAACGGGCCGGAGGCGCCGCCCCTGGCCCAGGAGGCCATCAGCAGCAGCGCGCTGGACAGCAGGAAGGCGTAGAAGAAGCCCTTGGCGAGCAGGAAGTCCATCAGCCATAACGCCGCCAGCAGCGCCGTCCAGCCCGCCTCCACCCGGCGGGCACGCAGTGCGTGGGCGAGCACCCGGGCCGCGTCGACCCCGAGGGACGGCGCCACGGAGCGCTCCTCGTGGACATACAGCTCGTCCACGACGGCATCCCGGAAGTCGTCGTCGAGATAGGTGCCCGCGCACAGCAGCCGGGTGGCCTCACTGCTGGTGTGGGGTGAGGATGACGAGGGAACGGGGCGCACGGGCTCCGGCCGCGGACGCGGCGGACGTACGGCGTGATCGGCGCGACTGTCCCTGGCCATGCTCTCCCCCCGAGGCCGGCGTCAACTCCTCCCACGGTAGGGGAGGATGAGCCGACTTCACAGGGAATGGCCGAAGGGTCACACTCCGGAGTGAATACCGGAGTGTGAACCTTCGGATGACTGCCCGACGGAGAACGGACGCCGCTCAGGCGTCAGATGAGGCCGAGACCGCGCACCGCCTCGCGCTCCTCCTCGAGCTCCTTGACGGAGGCGTCGATCCGGGTGCGCGAGAACTCGTTGATGTCCAGGCCCTGGACGATCTCGAACGCGCCGTCCTTCGCGGTGACCGGGAAGGAGGAGATCAGGCCCTCCGGCACACCGTAGGAACCGTCGGAGACCACACCGGCGGAGGTCCAGTCACCGGCGTCGGTGCCGTTCACCCAGGTGTGGACGTGGTCGATGGCCGCGTTGGCGGCGGAGGCGGCCGAGGACGCACCGCGCGCCTCGATGATCGCCGCACCGCGCTTGGCGACGGTCGGGATGAAGGTGTCGGCCAGCCACTGCTCGTCGCTGACGACCTCGGCGGCATTCTTGCCCGCGACCTCGGCGTGGAAGACGTCCGGGTACTGGGTGGCGGAGTGGTTGCCCCAGATCGTCAGCTTGGTGATCTCGGCGACCGGCACCCCGGTCTTCTTCGAGAGCTGCGACAGGGCGCGGTTGTGGTCCAGCCGGGTCATCGCGGTGAAGCGCTCGGCCGGTACGTCCGGGGCGGCGGCCTGCGCGATGAGCGCGTTGGTGTTGGCCGGGTTGCCGACCACGAGGACCTTGATGTCGTCCGCGGCGTGGTCGTTGATGGCCTTGCCCTGCGGCTTGAAGATGCCGCCGTTGGCCTCGAGCAGGTCGCCCCGCTCCATGCCCTTGGTGCGCGGACGGGCGCCCACGAGCAGGGCCACGTTGGCGCCGTCGAAGGCCACGTTCGGGTCATCGGAGATGTCGATGCCGCGCAGCAGCGGGAAGGCGCAGTCGTCGAGCTCCATCGCGGTGCCCTCGGCGGCCTTCAGTCCCTGTGGGATCTCCAGGAGACGCAGCGCGACCGGCACGTCCGGGCCGAGCAGCTGACCGGAGGCGATACGGAAGAGCAGCGCGTAGCCGATCTGGCCTGCCGCGCCGGTGACGGTGACATTGACGGGAGTGCGGGTCATGGCGGTCTCCTGCGCTGTGTTTTCTGTCAAGATCTCTTGGTGTCGAGATACCTGCGTCAGGCTATCGGACGGCATCATGGGCCCGGTCTCCCGGGCCACTGTGTCACCGCTCACCGCTCACACGCCTGGGCGGCCGCCTGCCAGGAGGGGGAGTGCAGGCGGCCGCCCATAGCCGCACCCGTGGGGGGGTCGGCGTGCGTCTGCCCCCATTCCCGAGGGTCATTCCCCCTGAATCAAAAATCGTCCGGACGAGTTCCGAAGAGCCCTCTCACCCGTTCGCGGTACGGTCCGTGCAGCCACGCTTTCCGCTGGTCAGCGTGGCGCAGGCGGTGGCCTGCGCAGTGGTCTCCACCGGAACCATCCGCGTGTACGCGTCGCCGTCGGCGTCGACCTCGCCCCGCTGACCGGCCCCCGCGCCACCGCCGGGGGCGGTGACCCGTATCTCGTCGCCGGGGGCCGCCCGGGTGATCCGGGCCCAGGCCGCGCCGCAGGTCTCGCTGTAGCGGACCTCGACGTAGGCGGTGCCCACCGTGAGGTTGGCGGAGGTCGTCGCCTTCGCGCCGCCGCAGCCCATGTCCTCCGGGTCCTTGCCCGCGCAGCCCTTCCCCGCGCACTTCACCCCGCGCGGCAGGCTGGGCGCGGTGGTGGCCGGGGCGGTCTTCGGGGCCGCCGCCGGTTTCCCGTCGTCGCCGCCCGTGCCGACCAGCGCCACGGCCCCGGCGGCGAGCAGCAGCGAGCCCACGACGCCCCCGGCGAACAGCGCGATCCGGCGCCGCCCGCCCTTCTTCCCCTCGGCGGGCGCGTCCGGATGCGCGGCGGGGGGCGGGGCAGCGGGCGGCGTGGCGGCAGGAGCCGTGACGGGCACGGGGGACGCCGGAGCCGCGGGGGCCGTGGCAGCGGCCGCGGCGGTGGCGGTGGCGGCCGGAGCGGTGGGCAGCAGCGGCTGCTCCGGTCCGGGCAGTTCGACGGACCGCCCCGTGCGCTCCGTCCGCGCGGGCCCGTCGGCACGCCGGCCGTTCTTCCCGCCTCTCCCCTTCTTCTCCTCCTCCGGCGCGAACTCCTCGATGGCGGCGCGCGCCTGGGCGACGCTGATGGCCTCCATCGTCACGTCGTGCCGGTTCTCGGAGCGGCTCCAGGACCTTTCCGCCAACTCCCACAGGGTGATGAGGTGATGGGTCCCGGCGCCGGTGGCCTCCGCCAGCGCCTCCACCGCGCGCTGCGGCGGCAGCAGCCGTCCGTTGAGGTACCGCTCCCAGGAAGTCTTGCTGTAGCCGGTGCGGTCGGCGACGGTCACCACGCTCAATCCGCTGCGGTCGACGATCCTGCGCAGCTGACCGGTGAACTCCCGCACCTGCGGGTCAAGTTCTTCCGGAAGCTCCCTCCAGCGAGGCATGGCCTCCCCCTGTTCCCCCCGTGTAGATCCGGTGAATCTTCTCCAGGATGTCAGTTCCTCCGCCGGGGGCGCATAGCGGCTTTGGATATAAGCCGAACGCGCTCCTGCGCCCCAGCTCATCGTTGCGCAGCCGAGAACTCGTACCGGAATGGTCACCTCCGCGCCACAGGCTGCCAACGTCCATTGATCCCGCACAGCCGACACACAACGCTGAGGTCCATGCGGTCCGTCCTTCCTCGGGGGAGAGGGCGGACCGTCGCCGGGTCGAGAAGACCCGGCCCACAGCCGAACGGCGGCCCGTCCTCCCACGGGGGAGAGGACGGGCCGCCGTTCGTCCGGGGCAGCTCCTGAGAGCGCGTCAACCCGGCTAACGCACCGTGAACTAGCGCACCGTGAAGTGGACCAGATCCTCCAGGAACGGAATCGTCACCCAGGGATGCGGCTGGGCCATCAGGGACAGCAGCACGATCACCGCGCCCAGCAGCCCGTACGTCAGCATGTCGGTGAAGCGCGACCGCACCGCGAGCATCCCGACCTCCGGCAGCGCCCACCGCAGTACCGCGCCCGCCAGCAGTGCGAGCCCGATCACCAGGGTGCCCGCCCGGAAGGCGTCCAGGGCGACGATCATCAACCCCAGGCCGACCCCGCCCATCACCGTGAGCAGCGGCCACTGGCGCACCGGCGCCGGAGCGCCGCCGGACGCCGCCCGGCCACCGCCCTCCGGACGCGCGGTGTCCCGGGTGATCAGCGGGAAACGCCGTGACTTCCGGACGGGCGGCCCGGTCTGCGGCTCACCCGCCGCCGGTTCGCTCGCCTCAGCCGTCATGACCGGCTCCGCCGTCGGCCGCCCCCGCCGCGCGCTCGGCGGCCTCCACCACGTTCACCAGGAGCTGGGCGCGGGTCATCGGGCCCACTCCGCCGGGGTTCGGCGAGATCCACGCCGCCACCTCGGACACCCCGGGGTGCACATCTCCGGCGATCTTGCCGTGCTCGTCCCGGCTGACACCCACGTCCAGCACTGCGGCGCCCGGCTTGACGTCCTCCGGCTTGACCAGGTGCCGCACCCCGGCCGCCGCCACGATGATGTCGGCCTGACGCAGCACCGAGGGCAGATCACGGGTACCGGTGTGGCACAGCGTGACCGTGGCGTTCTCGGAGCGCCGGGTCAGCAGCAGCCCGATCGAGCGGCCGACGGTGATCCCGCGGCCCACGACCACCACATGCGCGCCCTTGATCTCCACACCGTGGTGGCGCAGCAGCTGGATGACGCCCTGGGGGGTGCACGGCAGCGGTCCGGGCTCGTTCAGCACCAGCCGGCCGAGGTTCATCGGGTGCAGTCCGTCGGCGTCCTTGGCGGGGTCCATCAGTTCCAGGACACGGTTGGTGTCGATGCCCTTGGGCAGCGGGAGCTGGACGATGTACCCGGTGCACTCCGGGTCCTCGTTCAGCTCGCGGACCACCGCCTCGATCTCCTCCTGGGTGGCGGTCTCCGGCAGATCACGCCGGATGGAGGCGATACCCACCTCGGCGCAGTCGCGGTGCTTGCCCGCCACGTACCACTTGCTGCCGGGGTCCTCGCCGACCAGCACCGTCCCCAGTCCGGGGTGGATGCCCTGCGCCTTCAGCGCCTCCACGCGAGCGACGAGGTCGGACTTGATCGCGGCTGCGGTTGCCTTGCCATCGAGAATCTGGGCGGTCATGTCTTTCATCCTCCCGGATGCGGGGACGTCGGATCCAATCAGGTGCGGCGGGGCCGCGCAAAGACTCGGTCGCGGCCCGGGCCGCGCAAAGGCCGCACCCCCGGACCCGGGGGTGCGGCCTGGTGGTGACGTACGACTCAGTGGAAGAAGTGGCGGGTGCCGGTGAAGTACATGGTCACGCCCGCCTTCGCGGCGGCCTCCACGACCTGCTCGTCACGGACCGAACCGCCCGGCTGCACCACGGCGCGGACCCCGGCGCGGGCCAGCACCTCGAAGCCGTCCGGGAAGGGGAAGAAGGCGTCGGAGGCGGCGTACGCACCGCGCGCCCGCTCCTCCCCCGCCCGCTCCACGGCCAGCTTCGCCGAGTCGACCCGGTTGACCTGGCCCATCCCGACGCCGACCGTGGCGCCCTCCTTGGACAGCAGGATCGCGTTGGACTTCACGGCGCGGCAGGCGCGCCAGGCGAAGGACAGCTCGGCCAGGCCGTCGGCGTCCAGCGCCGCACCGGTGGCCAGCGTCCAGTGCGCCGGGTCGTCGCCCTCGGCCTGGAACCGGTCCTTGGCCTGGACCAGCGCACCGCCCTCGACCGGGCGCTCCTCGACGGTCGCCTCGGGGGCGTCCGCGCAGCGCAGCACGCGGATGTTCTTCTTGCGGGCCAGCACCTCGACCGCGCCGTCCTCGTAGTCCGGCGCCACGATGACCTCGGTGAAGATCTCGGCGACCTGCTCGGCCATGGCGACCGACACCGGGCGGTTGACCGCGATGACCCCGCCGAAGGCCGACAGCGGGTCACAGGCGTGCGCCTTGCGGTGCGCCTCGGCGACGTCCGCGCCGACCGCGATGCCGCAGGGGTTGGCGTGCTTGATGATCGCGACGCACGGGGCGGCGTGGTCATGGGCGGCGCGCCGGGCGGCCTCGGTGTCGACGTAGTTGTTGTACGACATCTCCTTGCCGTGGAGCTGCTCCGCGTGCGCCAGGCCCTTGCCGGAGCCGTCGGAGTAGAGCGCGGCGGCCTGGTGCGGGTTCTCGCCGTAGCGCAGCACATTGGCGCGGGTGACGGTGGCGCCCAGGAACTCGGGGAAGCCGGAGTCGTCGGCGGCGGCGTAGTCACGGGCGAACCAGTTGGCCACCGCCACGTCGTACGCGGCGGTGTGCTGGAACGCCTCGGCGGCCAGCCGCTTGCGCCCGTCGAGGTCGAAGCCGCCGTCGGCGACGGCCTTCAGCACCTCGTCGTACCGCCCGGGGTTGACGACCACGGCCACGGACGGGTGGTTCTTGGCGGCGGCGCGCACCATGGACGGCCCGCCGATGTCGATCTGCTCGACGCACTCGTCGGGCGACGCGCCCGAGGCGACGGTCTCGCGGAACGGGTAGAGGTTGACGATCACCAGCTCGAACGGCTCCACGCCCAGCTCGCCGAGCTGCTCGCGGTGCGCCTCCAGGCGCTGGTCGGCCAGGATGCCCGCGTGGACCCGCGGATGCAGCGTCTTGACGCGGCCGTCCAGACACTCCGGGAAGCCGGTCAGCTCCTCGACCTTGGTGACCGGGACGCCCGCGGCGGCGATCTTCGCGGCCGTCGAGCCGGTGGAGACGAGCTGGACACCCGCCGTGTGCAGCCCGCGGGCCAGCTCCTCGAGCCCCGTCTTGTCGTAGACGCTGACCAGCGCGCGGCGGATGGGCCGCTTCGTACCTTCGGCGGTCACGGGATCCTTACCTTTCGTCCCTCAATGCGGTAGCCGTGACGCGCCAGACGCCCCACGACCTCGACGAGCAGCGAACGCTCGACTTCCTTGATCCGCTCATGCAGAGCGGACTCGTCGTCCTCGTCCCGGACCTCGACCACGCCCTGGGCGATGATCGGGCCGGTGTCGACGCCGTCGTCGACGAAGTGGACGGTGCAGCCGGTCACCCGCACACCGTGCGCGAGGGCGTCGCGCACACCGTGGGCACCGGGAAAGCTGGGCAGCAGCGCGGGGTGGGTGTTGACACAGCGGCCGCCGAACCGGGCGAGGAATTCCTTGCCCAGGATCTTCATGAACCCCGCCGAGACCACGAGGTCGGGCTCGTACCCGGCGGTGGCCCCGGCCAGCGCGGCGTCCCACTCGTCCCGGCTGCCGTGGTCCTTGACCCGGCACACGAAGGTGGGGATCCCGGCGCGCTCGGCACGCTCAAGACCCACGATGTCCTCGCGGTCGGCGCCGACGGCCACCACCTCGGCGCCGTAGGAGTCCACCCCCTCCGCGGCGATGGCGTCGAGCAGCGCCTGGAGGTTCGTACCGGAACCGGAGACGAGTACGACGAGACGGGCGGGGCGCCCGGGGCGGGCGGAGGAAGGCGGGGAGGCCACGGCGTGGATCTTTCTCGCGGGCGGTGCTGCCATTTGTGTGGTCGTACAAGGTCATGGGCTCGCGAATTCCGGGGAACTCTACGAAGCCGCCGACCGTCAGCAACGATACCGGCACACGAAGCGGCCCCCGGGGGACGGGGGCGGGCACGGGAGGTAGCGTCTGGACTGCGAATCCAACTGACGCCGTGGGAACGACCCTCGCGCCCGCGCCGCCGGACCGCCCGGCATCCGCCGGTCGCGGATCAGGTGTGCAGGACGACGACACAAGGGGAAGACACACTCCAGATGCCGGACCGACGCCGCCGCGCGGCTCATCGCCTCACTCCGACTCCCGCCTCGACCGGGGGGCGGCGATGAGGCACGCCCGCACGTCGCGTACGACGCCGCTGATGCATGAGCAGCAGTCGCCGTCCTCCTCACCCCCGCCCTCGCCCCACGGCCCCTCCGGGGACCCCTCCCGGGGCGGTTCCGCCGGGACCCCGTCCGGTGGTCAGGGCGGCGGCCCCGAGGACAATCCGTTCGCACCGCCGCCGGAGGACCGGCCGGACCAGCCCTGGCAGCCCCGCCACCACCCGGACGGCGGCAACGGCCGGGACGGCTCCGAGGACGGGCAGAACGGCCAGGACGGGCAGAACGGCCAGGACGGCCAGCAGCCCCCGGCCTGGGGCAGCCAGTGGAGCAGCCGCCAGCCCGGCCGCCAGGGCGGCGGCTTCGGCGGCCTCCCCGGCGCCAACCGGCCGGCCGGCCCCACCCAGAACAACCCCCGCTGGGACCCCACCGACCCGGCCCAGCGCCGCGCCCGGTACGCCCTGCTCTCGGGCATGTGGGGGTTCTTCTTCGCCCTCTTCAGCCTGCCGCAGATCGCACTGCTGCTCGGCGCGCTGGCCCTGTTCTGGGGCATCAGCTCGCTGCGGGCCAAGCCGCGCCGCCCGGCGCCGTCCCCGGTGCCCGCGCAGGCCGCGCTGAACGCACCGCCCCCGCCGCCCGGCGCCACCCCGGCCCGGCTGCCCGCGCCCGGCTCCACCGGGTCGAAGCCGCAGTCCACGGCGGCGATCAGCGGTCTGGTGACGGGCGGACTCGCGCTCGCCATCGTGGCCGCGACCTTCAGCCTCCAGCTCGTCTACAAGGACTACTACACCTGTGTGGACGACGCCCTGACCCAGACCTCCCGCACACAATGCGAGAACCTGCTGCCCGAGCAGCTGCGTCCGCTGCTCAGCACCGAGGACTGACCCCAGGGCCACGACCGACGACGACACGGCCCGGCAGGCGCTCACCGCCTGCCGGGCCGTGCGTATGTCCTGGCCGCCGTCCTGGCCGCGCCGCTACGCGTCCCGCGCGCCGTCGTCACCGGCCTCCGGCGACGCCGCCGTGGACTCGCTCCCGGCGGCGCCCGACCCGCCCGACTCCACCGGCGCGGTGGACGGCTCCGCCGCCACGGACGCGGTGGGCTTGCGCCAGGAGGTCAGCCGACGGCGCGGATGCGGAGCCGTACCGAGGGCCGGCCGGTCCGCCTCCGGGCCACCGTCCGGGGCACCGTTCCTGCTGCCGTTGGCCCCGCCCGCGCCGGGACGCCCATTGGCCGCCCCGGCGCCCTTCCCGGCGGAGCTCCCGTTCGCGACCGCGGAGCCCGTCCCGGCCGAGGACCCGTTCGCGGCCGGTGCACCGTTCCTGATGGAGCTCCCGTCGACCGCCGGGGCACCGTTCGTGCCCGAGGCACCGCCCTTGCCGGACGCCCCGCTCGCCGCCGGGGCGCCGTCCGTACCGGTCACCGGCGCCGTCGTGGGCCCGGCGGGGTCCTGGGCGGTGCGCGCACCGGTCTCTGCCGCGCCCCCGGCGCGCACCCGCTTCCGCCGACGGGCCGACCCGGCACGCGCGCCCGGGCGGAGCCACTGCCACCACGGCTCGGCCATCGCCTTGCGCAGATCGATGTCGTCCATGGGCGACGCCGGCCGCGGACGCGCCGCCGCCCTCGCCGCCGCCTCCGCGTGCTCGGCCTCGCGCTCGGCCTTCCGGGCGGCCCGCTCCGAGGCGCGTGCCTGGCGCTTCCGCGTCCGCAGCTCCGCGCTCGCGACCCGGGCCGCCTTCCACTCGTCCCAGGTCATCCACGTCGGGACGTACAGCCGGAACCAGCGCACCACCAGCGCGCCCGGCACTCCGAACAGCACCGTCCAGCCGAGCGTGGTCCCGCCCGTACGCCACCAGCTCGGGCCCAGGTCGGCGAGGATGCCGACGCCGAGCGGACCGCCGGAGACGGCGGCCAGCAGCGCCATCGCGGCCGAACAGCCCAGCGCGGCCAGCGTGGCCAGCAGTGTGGTCTCGGTGAGCGTCCAGGAGGGCCGGTCACCGCGGCCCAGCCGGCGCGCCGACGCGATCCCGATGAAGAGGGCGAGCGACATCCCCGCGGTGACCCCGGTCATCCAGACCAGCGGGACGCCGGACCCGTCGTCGGGCAGGGCGGCGACGAGGGGGAAGTCCGGCAGCTTCGGGGTCGAGGTGACCCCGAGCGGGGCGATCACACTGCCGCCGCCGGCCGCGAACCCGGCACCGACCCCGTACGCGGCGCCCCAGACGATCGCGTTCGGCAGCAGCGCCAGGCTCACCAGCAGCACCGCGAACCGCCCGGACCACACATCGCTGAGCTGGAGGAACGCAAGCTGGGCGGCGCCGGAGTGACTGAGCATCGAGGTGGCGGTGAGCAGCGCGCCACAGCCCATCAGCACCACCAGGGAGCTGGCCCCGGCCCGGAGCGCGGCCATCAGCGGACGGCGTCGGCACCAGCTACGGCCGCGCACCCACACCAGGGCGCGCACGGCACGGTCGGCGCCCCGGACCCGCAGGAGCGGGGCCTTGAACCGGGTGGGGAGCCGCACCGGGAACCGCCCGTCGGCCACCCACACCCCGAGGGCCGCGACGGTGCCGACGACCACCGGCAGGTGGAGCACCGCGCTGACCACATCGACGTGCAGCGGGCCGGACGCGGCGTAGAGCGCGGCCGCCAGGCCCACCAGCAGATAGCCGCCGCTCACCCACGCGAAGGCGGTGCGCGGATCCCCGGCGGACTCCTCGGACACCCACTGTCCGTCGCCGTCAGGGGTCTCCTGCTGGTAGACGGCGTGCTGTGCGGCGCGGTAGAGCATCCAGCACGGCACCAGGCCGATCAGCAGCGGGAGCAGTCCGATGGGCATCGAGTGCCCGGACAGCGTCTCGGTACGGACGAGGTCCGCGCCGTGGCCGAGCAGCCATAGATCGGCGGCGACGTGCAGGGCCCCGTCGGGGCTGCTCGCCGGGGACGGAGAGGTGATCCACAACAGGAGGACGGCCACGGAGAACGCGCCCAGGCCGAGCCCCGCGGCGACCACCCCGCCGAGGAAGGCCTCCCGGGCGGCGGAGGGACGCTGGAGCGCGGCGCGGCCGCGTGAGGACAACGTCGGGCTGCGATCGGTCGTCTGGGTCACGACGACCATGCTGCCAATAACAGCCCTTTCATCCCTACATCAAGCGATTGGTCGCCGTGTCGCGCTTAGTCCGTTTATGCGTCTTTTATTCATGCGCGGCCATATGGGCGATACGTACCTCCGCCGGAACGCCCCCGCGGAGAGCGGAAAAGGCGCGGGCCCGCACCACCCGGAGGTGATGCGGGCCCGCGCCTGTCAGCCGTGGACCGGCGCCGTGAAGGCGTCAGCCGGCCAGCGCAGCGCGCGCGAGGCGGGCGGTCTCGGACGGGGTCTTGCCGACCTTCACGCCCGCGGCCTCCAGGGCCTCCTTCTTCGCCTGCGCGGTGCCGGAGGAACCGGACACGATCGCACCCGCGTGGCCCATGGTCTTGCCCTCGGGGGCGGTGAAACCCGCCACATAGCCGACGACCGGCTTGGTGACGTTGGCCTTGATGAAGTCCGCGGCCCGCTCCTCGGCGTCGCCGCCGATCTCGCCGATCATCACGATCAGGTCGGTGTCGGGGTCGGCCTCGAAGGCGGCCAGGGCGTCGATGTGGGTGGTGCCGATGATCGGGTCACCGCCGATGCCGACGCAGGACGAGAAGCCGATGTCCCGCAGCTCGTACATCATCTGGTAGGTCAGGGTGCCGGACTTCGACACCAGACCGATACGGCCGGGCTTGGTGATGTCGGCCGGGATGATGCCCGCGTTCGACTGACCCGGCGTGATCAGACCCGGGCAGTTCGGGCCGATGATGCGGGTCTTGTTGCCCTTCTTGCCCGCGTAGGCCCAGAAGTTGGCCGAGTCGTGGACGGCGATGCCCTCGGTGATCACGACGGCGAGCGGGATCTCGGCGTCGATCGCCTCGATGACCGCGTCCTTGGTGAACTTCTCCGGGACGAAGATGACCGTGACATCGGCGCCGGTGGCGTCGATGGCCTCCTTGACGGAGCCGAAGACCGGGACCTCGGTGCCGTCGAAGTCAACGGTGGTGCCGGCCTTGCGCGGGTTCACGCCGCCGACGATGTTGGTGCCCGAGGCAAGCATCCGACGGGTGTGCTTCTGACCCTCGGACCCGGTCATCCCCTGGACGATGACCTTGCTTTCCTTGGTGAGGAAGATAGCCATGGTTTCTGGTGACCTCGTCCCTTACTTCGCAGCCAGCTCGGCGGCACGCTCAGCCGCGCCGTCCATGGTGTCCACCTGCTGCACCAGCGGGTGGTTGGCGTCGGTGAGGATCTTGCGACCCAGCTCCGCGTTGTTGCCGTCGAGGCGCACGACCAGCGGCTTGCTGACGTCCTCGCCCTTGGACTTCAGCAGCTCCAGGGCCTGGACGATGCCGTTGGCCACGGCGTCGCAGGCGGTGATGCCACCGAAGACGTTGACGAAGACCGACTTGACGTCGGGGTCGCCCAGGATGATCTCGAGACCGTTGGCCATCACCTCGGCGGAGGCGCCGCCACCGATGTCGAGGAAGTTGGCGGGCTTCACATTGCCGTGGTTCTCACCGGCGTAGGCGACGACGTCGAGGGTCGACATGACCAGACCCGCGCCGTTGCCGATGATGCCGACCTCGCCGTCGAGCTTGACGTAGTTGAGGCCCTTGGCCTTGGCCGCGGCCTCCAGCGGGTTGGCGGCGTCCTTGTCCTCGAGCGCCGCGTGCTCCGGCTGGCGGAACTCGGCGTTGGCGTCCAGGGAGACCTTGCCGTCCAGCGCGATGATCTGGCCGTCGCCGGTCTTGACCAGCGGGTTCACCTCGACGAGCAGGGCGTCTTCCTTGATGAAGACGGTCCACAGCTGCTGGAGGACCTCCGTGACCTGGCCCGCGATGTCGGCCGGGAACTTCGCGGCGGCGACGATCTCGGCGGCCTTCTCCGCGGTCACACCGTCGATGGCGTCCACCGGGATCTTGGCGAGCGCCTCGGGGTTCTGCTCCGCGACGACCTCGATCTCCACGCCGCCCTCGACGGAGGCCATGGCGAGGAAGGTGCGGTTGGTGCGGTCCAGCAGGAAGGAGACGTAGTACTCCTCCTTGATGTCCGCGGTCTGGGCGAGCATCACCTTGTGGACCGTGTGGCCCTTGATGTCCATCCCCAGGATCTGGCCCGCCTTCTCCACGGCGTCCGCCGGGTCGGAGGCCAGCTTGACGCCGCCGGCCTTGCCACGGCCACCGACCTTCACCTGCGCCTTGACGACCGCGCGGCCGCCCAGTCGCTCGGCCACCTCGCGCGCCGCCTCAGGCGTGTCGATGACTTCACCGGCCAGCACCGGTACACCGTGCTTGGCGAAGAGGTCCCTCGCCTGGTACTCGAACAGGTCCACGCGCGTCCGTCCCTTTTCTGGATATCGCGGTCGTTGTCTGCGCGGGCGTGCCGCTGGGGCAGCGTGAGGACGCGATCTTTGACGAGGGCGGCACACGTGCGCCGGGTACGCGGCATGTCCGCCACGCAGGTTATCCCTGTGGACCGGATGACCCTAAATCGCAGATCACACTCGAGCGGTGATTACGGTCACAGATCGCTGCCATGGGTATCTATTCCGATGGTGCCTCGCCCGGTGCGGTCGTGTCGCGGCGAAGCGGTGGCCCCGCCGGAGTGGCCCCCGGAAACGCCGCGACCGGGCGAGCCCCCTCCCCAAAGGGGGCCGCCCGGTCAGCGGCAGTCCTCTCCCCAAAGAGGGCTGCCGTACGGCACAGCTTTCCGTGCGGCCGGACCGGCCGCCGCGGAGATCAGACGGCCGGCAGCTCGGCCGGGACGGCCGGCACATCGGCCGGGACGGCCGGCACATCGGCCGGGACGGCCGGGAGGACCGGGAGCGCCGGGATGTTGGCGGCGTCCGTCAGGTCGGCCGGGACGGCCGGGAGCAGGCTCTTCGCACCGTCGGTGGCGTTGCCCGCGGTGACCTGGGCGTCCACGACGGCCGAGGTGCCGAGGTCCCGCGCGAACGGCACCGTGCTGGTGGCCACCTCCTGCGCGAACGGCACGGTGGTGACGACCACGCGCTGGGCCGCCGGAACGGCACCGGCGGCGGTGTCCTGGACGAACGGCACGACGTTGGACACGGTGCCGAGCGCGTGGCCCTGGGCGCTGCCGGTCACGTAGCCCGCGTACGGGGTGGTGTGGTCCACCGCGTCACCGGCCAGCACACCGGCGTCACCGACGGCGAGCTGGGCCACCGGGACGACCTTGACCACGACGCGGTGGGCGGCGGGCGGCAGCACGTCGGAGGCGGCGCCGTCCACGGTCGGCCGGGCGGCGTCCGCGGCGGCCTGCGCCGTGCCGGTGAGCTGCTCGGGACGGACGGCCGCGCCGCCGAGGGCGCCCAGCAGCTCGTCGGCCGAGCCGGGAACGGCGGGCAGCTCCGGGGTGGCGGGGAGCCGGGTGGGCAGCTCGGCCGGGACGGCACCGTCGACGGACGGCACGGAGCCCACGGCGGGCAGCGCGGAGCTGTCGGGGACGGCCGGCAGCGTGCCGAGGGCCGGGATGTCCACCGCACCGGGGACCACACCGGGGACCTCACCGGTGGGCAGGTCCACGTCGGTGCTCCGCTGGGCCTTGCCGGCCGCCTTCTTCACGGCCTTCCCGGCCTTCCCGGCGACCTTGTCCGCGTCCGCGTCGGCGGCACCGCCGGTGACGCGGTCCACGGTGCCGGAGGCGTCCGGCACACCCGGCAGGCCGTCGGTGGCGGGCACGCCGCCCTTGACGGTGCCGGTGACCGTCGAGGCGGCGCCGCCCACGGTCTTCTTCGCGGTGCCGGTGACCCCGGAGGTGTCGGCGAGACCGTCGGTCGCGCCCTTGACGGTGTCGGTGACCGAGTCGGTGGAGGCGGTGCCCCCGGCGGTCTCACCGACGCCGTCCACCGTGCTGGTGACGCTGTCGGCGGAGGGAACGGCGGGCAGCTCGTCGGCGCTGGCGGCGGCGGTGCCCAGGGCCCAGATGCCGGTGGCGGCAGCGGCGACGAGGAGGGAACGGCGGATGTTCTTGCGCATGGCGTGGAAGTCCTTCGAATTCACAAGGGGGATGTCGGACGGGCAGACCTGACCCGCCCCCGCGCGGCAGGTCTTGTGCAGACGGGGGTGAGGTCTGCCCTATCCGGGGAATTCGAGGACTTCGTCGTACCGCTCGCGCGTCGGCGCCGAGCTCTCCGCGCGGATCGCACCGGGCCGCAGCCCGAAGTGGTCCGTGCCGGACGGCTCCAGTGCGGCCTGGGTGTCCCCGCCACGGGGAGAGCCGCTGTCGCCGGTGTACTGGGGAACGGTCCCGAAGGGGGACCGGGGAAGGGGCAGCGCCGGGGCGCCACCGTCCTGGGCCGCGCCCGCGACCGCCCGGACGACCGGACGGTGCCCGGCGTCGTCGGCGGTGCGCGACGGGGCGGTGACGGACGGCGCCGCCTCCGGTCCCGCCGGGGCCGCGGTGGCCGCGGACCGCTCGGCATGCGGGGCGGAACCGCCCCGCGCCGCACGGTCCCCACCCGGCTCGTCGCCGGGCGCGGAGCCGTCGGAGCCCGCGCCGTCTCCGCTGCCGACACCGAGGTCGGGCAGCTCGACGGGCAGGTTGTCGCCGGTGTTCCGCACCAGGTCACCGACCGGATCGGTGACCGGCCGCGTCTGACGCTCGATCGGCTCCCGAACCGGGCGCACGGCCTCGGTGACCGCGTCCCCGGTGGCGTCGCCCGCCTCGGCGGCCCGCTCCCGGGTGTGGGTCCCGGCCTGTCCGGCCCGCTCGGCGCGGTCCCGGGCGGCGTCGGCCCCGGAGGGGTCGAGCAGCCCGGACGCACCGGAGCCCCGGGCCTGACCGGCCGTCACGGACGGCTGCTCCGGTCCGGCGGCGTGAGCGGTACCGCCGAACAGGAACGCCAGGGCCAGGAAGCCCCCGAGGAAGAACGCCGCCACCAGCGCTCGCCGAGCGGCCACCGTGCGCGGCAGGCGCACGGCGGCAGACAGGGCGAACACAGCGGACAAGAGCGGGCCTTCCGGGATATGGGACGCGTTGCCGGAGCACACGACGGATGGACGCACCGAGCAGGACGGGCCTGCCGAACCGGACGGTCGGATTCACGTCCGGGGCGACGAGGTTGATCCTTGCATGACGCACAGGGGGCGGCGCAAGCCCCTGGTCAGTGATGCATCACCATGTCCGGTATCGGCAGTTGGCGCCGCTCGATCGCCGCCGCCATCACCTCCGGGAAGAGATCGGGGGTGCAGGCGAAGGCGGGTGCGCCGAGCGCGGCGAGCGCCGCCGCGTGCTCGCGGTCGTAACTCGGCGCCCCCTCGTCGGACAGCGCGAGCAGCGCCACGAACTGCACCCCGGACGCCTTCATCGCCGCGACCCGCCCCAGCATCTCGTCCCGGATGCCGCCCTCGTAGAGGTCGCTGATGAGCACGACGACGGTGTCGGCGGGCCGGGTGATCCGCGACTGGCAGTACGCCAGCGCCCGGTTGATGTCGGTGCCGCCGCCGAGCCGGGTGCCGAAGAGCACGTCCACCGGGTCGTCGAGCTGGTCGGTGAGGTCCACGACGGAGGTGTCGAAGACGACGAGCCGGGTGGAGAGCGAACGCATCGAGGCGAGCACCGCGCCGAACACGGAGGCGTGGACGACGGACGCGGCCATCGACCCGGACTGGTCGACACAGAGCACCACGTCCTTGCGCACCCCGCGCGCCGCGCGCCCGTGGCCGATCAGCCGCTCGGGGACGACCGTGCGGTGCTCGGGGAGGTAGTGCGCGAGGTTGGCCCGGATGGTGCGGTCCCAGTCGATGTCCCGGTAGCGCGGACGGCTGGTCCGGGCGGAGCGGTCGAGGGCGCCGGTGAGTGTGGCGCGGGTGCGGGTGGCCAGCCGCTTCTCCAGGTCCTCGACGACCTTGCGGACCACCGCCCGCGCGGTGGTCCGGGTGGTCTCCGGCATCGCCTTGCTGAGCGTGAGCAGGGTGCCCACGAGATGCACGTCCGCCTCGACGGCCGCCAGCATCTCGGGCTCCAGCAGCAGCGCGGACAGACCGAGCCGGTCGATGGCGTCGCGCTGCATCACCTGGACCACGGAGCCGGGGAAGTACCGGCGGATATCACCCAGCCAGCGCGCCACCTGGGGCGCGGAGCCGCCGAGTCCGCCGGAGCGCGGACCGGACGCGGCGGGGCCACCGCCGTGCCCGGTGACGCCCGGTACGCCGCCGGTGCCGGGGCCGTCGCCGCCCCGGCCGCCGTAGAGCGCTTCGAGAGTGCGGTCCATGGCGGCGTCGGCCCCGCTGAGCGGGCAGCCGGTGCCGTCGGCCCCCCGCCCGCCCAGCACCAGCCGCCAGCGCCGCAGCCGCTCGTGGTGGTCGGTGGTGGTGGCGGTGGCGGGTGTGTGGCTGCTCATCCGGCTGCCTCCAGCGCGTGGTGGTGGTCAGGGGCGGGCGCGGCGGGGGTGAGGCCCAGCAGGAGCCGGACCACCGGCTCGGCCGCCGCCGCCCGTCGCGCGTCGAGACCGGGCCCGAACCCGGGCGCCGCGGGGGCGCTGAGACCGGGTGCCCCGCCGGGGACGCCGTGGTCCGGCCCGGCCGGACCGCGCCGCACCAGCTCACCGAGGGTGCGGCGGACGCCCGCGTCATACGCGGAGAAGGTGCGCCGCAGCAGCGGCAGCACATCTGTGAACGCCTCGGCGGACACACCCGTCAGCCAGTGGTCGACGAGGCCGAGCAGCCGCTCGTCGTGGACGAGCAGCATCCCGCCGCCCGCCTCGCCGCCGAGGAACCCCTCGACCCAGGCGGCGGCTTCGGGCGGAGCGGTGCCGGGCGAGAGGGCCAGCCCCATCAGCCGGGCGGCCTCGTCCTCGGCGAGCCGTCCGTCGTCCAGCAGCAACCGCGCGGCCCGGCCCCGGATCAGTCCGGGGACCCCGTCCCGCCCCGCGATCCCGCGCAGCGCCCCGGCCCACCGCCCGCGCAACCCGCCGTCGCGGTCCGCGCCGTCGCGGTCCGCACCGCACCGCGCGGCGGGCTCCGGCCCCGTCCCGGAATCGCCCGCCGGGGGCCGCGACGCCTCCGCCAGGAGGCCGACCGCACGGTGGACGGATTCCATATGGGCGCACATCTCGGCGGCACCGTCGGGGCCGAGACCGGCACAGGCGGGCGGGAAGCCGACGAGGACACGTTCGGCGAGACCGGCGGCGACCTCGGTGAGGGCCGCGGTGTCGGTGGCGCGCACATCGCCGTAGCGCACCGAGCGCACCAACGCGGGGAGGGCACGGGCGAGATGGCCGACGTCGGTGGCGAGCGCCGCGCGGTCGGCGAGCGCGCGCATCACCACGGGCAGGGCGTCCGCCAGCCCGGCGAGCAGACAGCGCTCGGCCAGCTCGGTGACCTCGGCGAGCGCGGTGGCGCCGACGGCCTCGGACTCCGCCCTGGCCGTGGCCGCGGACAGCACGGTGGTGCCCCAGATGCCCGCCTCGGCCACCCGGACCGCCAACTCCGGTTCCCAGCGCAGCCGCCATGTCTCGCGGAAGGTGCCGGTACTGCCGCGGGAGGCGGCCGGGGTGCCCCAGTCGACGCCGAGCAGCCGCAGACGGTGCAGCAGACGGCTGCGCGCCGCGTCGTTCTCCTTGCGCAGATCCAGCTCCAGTTCGCGGTCCGCGGCCTCCGGCCGGAGGCGCAGCGAACGCTGGGTGCGGGTCAGATCGCGCTGAAGCGGTACGGCCGGTGCGGTCTCGGGCACCTCCCCCAGGGCGTCCCCGACGACCAGCCGGTCCCGCACCAGCGCGAGCGGCACCTCGGAGCCGTCGCACATCACCGCCTGGACGGCGTCCATGGTCTCCGCGAGCCCGGCGAGCGGGCGGCCGCGCAGTGCCGCCAGGGTTTCGGCGAGCCGCACCGCCTCGATGACATGGGCCGACGAGACCGCCATGTCCTCGTCCCGCAGCAACCGCGCGACCGTGGTCAGCCAGCGCTCCAACGGCCGGTCGGGGGCGTGGAAGAGATGGCCGTACCAGCCGGGCGAGGTGATCCCGGCGCCGTAGCCGCTGTGCCGGGCCAGCCGGCGGTGGGTCCACGGCACCCAGCTCATCTCGGCCTTCACCCTGGGCAGCCCTCTGAGGAGCGCGCGGTCGGCGGTGACCGTGGCCCGGCGGGCGAGCGCGGGGACGTGCCACGCCCCGCAGACGACGGCCACCTGATCGCCGAACTCCCGGCGGGCCTGACGCAGTCGGAGCCGCATATGGGCTTCCCGGACGGCGTCGTCCTCATGGCCGCCGTCGCCGTACTCCGCCCGGAGCGCGGCCATGGCCTCGGCGACGGCGGTGAACGGCGCGAGCGGGGCGGACGGCTCCGGTCCGGACCCGGTGCCCCGGTGCTCCACGACGTCCTCCCACCAGCGCTCCGGATCGTCGTACCCGGCGGCCTCGGCGAGGGCGGCGAGCGGGTCCGGACGCACCCGCCCGTCCGGGCCGGGGCCCGGTTCCGACTCAGGCTCCGGCTCCGGCTCCGATGGCTTTGAGGCCGCCATGGCCAGGGAGTTCGCCGCCGGAAGGTCGATGAACCGCACGGGGACGCCGCGGGCCAGCGCCCATTGGATGGCCGCCCACTCCGGTGAGAACCCGGCCAGCGGCCAGAAGCCCGCGCGCCCGGGGTCGTCCGCCGCATGCGCGAGCAGGGCCACGGGCGGGCGCATCCCCGCGTCGGCGGCGAGCCCGACGATCCCGTCCGCCTCCGGGGGCCCCTCGATCAGCACCGCGCCGGGCTCGTACGCGTCGAGCGCCGCGCGCACCGCGCGGGCCGAACCGGGCCCGTGGTGCCGCACCCCCAGCAGCAGCGGCCACGCCGCCACCTCACCACCGGTGCCGTCCGTCACGCGCTCACCTCGCGGCAGGCACGGTAGAAGTCCCCCCAGCCGTCCCGCTCGCGGACGACCGCCTCCAGATACTCCTGCCAGACGACCCGGTCGGCCGCCGGATCGCGGACCACCGCGCCCAGGATGCCCGCGGCCACGTCACCCGCGCGCAGCACACCGTCACCGAAGTGGGCGGCCAGGGCCAGCCCGCCGGTGACCACGGAGATGGCCTCGGCCGTGGACAGCGTGCCCGAGGGCGACTTGACCTTCGTACGGCCGTCCGCCGTCACCCCCTGCCGCAGCTCGCGGAAGACCGTGACCACCCGGCGGATCTCGTCGATGCCCTCCGGCACCTCGGGGAGGTCCAGCGCGCGGCCGGTCTGGGCCACCCGCCGCGCCACGATGTCCACCTCGTCCTCCGGGGTCGCGGGCAGCGGCAGCACCACCGTGTTGAACCGGCGGCGCAGGGCGCTGGACAGCTCGTTGACCCCGCGGTCACGGTCGTTGGCGGTGGCGATGAGGTTGAAGCCGCGGACCGCCTGGACCTCCTCCCCCAGCTCCGGGATCGGCAGCGTCTTCTCCGACAGCACGGTGATCAGCGTGTCCTGCACATCGGCGGGGATACGGGTCAGCTCCTCCACCCGGGCGGTCAGGCCCTCCGCCATCGCCCGCATCACCGGGCTGGGCACCAGCGCCTCCCGGCTCGGACCGTGTGCCAGCAGCCGGGCGTAGTTCCAGCCGTAGCGGATGGCCTCCTCCGGTGTCCCCGCGGTGCCCTGCACCAGGAGGGTGGAATCGCCGCTGACGGCCGCCGCCAGATGCTCAGAGACCCAGGTCTTGGCGGTGCCGGGCACCCCCAGCAGGAGCAGCGCGCGGTCGGTGGCGAGCGTGGTGACGGCGACCTCGACGATACGGCGCGGGCCCACGTACTTGGGTGTGATCACCGTGCCGTCCGGCAGGGTACCGCCGAGGAGATAGGTGGCCACCGCCCACGGGGACAGCCGCCACCGGGCGGGACGGGGCCGGTCGTCGGCGGCGGCGAGCGCGCTCAGCTCGTCCGCGAACGCGTGCTCGGCGTGCGGACGGAGCACCTCGGCGGATTTGTTGGTTTCGGTCCCGGACACAGTGACGGTCACAGCTCCCCCACAGACTCGTTCCTCGCTCCGTCTCCGGATGTGTGTTCCGGACGCTTGTTCCACCCTGCACCACCCCACTGACAATGCCCCCGGCCCCAATGAACGTGCAGGTCACGGCAGTTGTCAGTGGGTGCTCGTACGGTCGGTGACATGAATCCGCAGGGGGAACGCTGGACGGCGGAGCAGGTGCTCGCACTGGCTCCTGACGCCGCGTCGCGCACGGCGGGCGGCAGACTGGCCGCGGCGGCGCCGTGGTCGGGCGCGGGGGCGCGCGACGGGGGTGTGTGGGGGCTGTGCGCGGGCAGCGGCAGCACGCCGTACCGGACGGTCGTGGATCTCGACGGACCCGGCTACCAGTGCAGTTGTCCGAGCCGGAAGTTCCCGTGCAAGCACGCGCTGGGGCTGTTGCTGCTGTGGGCGTCCGGCAGCGGGGAGGTGCCGGACGGCGGCGAGCCGCCGGAGTGGGCCGGGGACTGGCTGACCGAGCGGCGCCGACGTGCGGCGGGCGGGCCGGGGCTGCGGGCCGCCCCCGGACCGGCGGGGAACGGCGACGCCGAAGCGGGACACGGGGACGCGGAGGCGGGACGCCGGCGACCGGGCGGCGGCGCCGATCCGGAAGCGGTCCGGCACCGCGCCGAGCGCCGCGCCCGGCGTATCGCCGCGGGCGCCTCGGAGTTGGAGCGGCGCCTCACCGATCTGCTGCGGGACGGACTGGCCGCCGCCGACCGCGCGGGATTCGGGGCGTGGGACGAGACCGCGGCCCGGATGATCGACGCCCAGGCCCCGGGGCTGGAGGCCCGGGTGCGGGAGCTCGCCGCGATCCCCTCCTCCGGGGCGGGCTGGCCCTCCAGGCTGCTGGAGGAATGCGCGCTGGCGCACCTCCTCGACCAGGGCTTCCTCCATATCGACACGCTCAGCGAGGAGTTGGCGGCCACCACCCGCGCCCGGATCGGGGTCACCCTTCCGGTGGCCGAGCTGCTGGCCTCCGCCGAGCCGGTCCGGGACCGATGGCTGGTCCTGGGCCGCCAGGACGGCACCGACGGCCGTCTGACCACCCGCCGTGTCTGGCTCCGCGGGGAGCACACGGGCCGGATGGCGCTGCTGCTGTCCTTCGGCGCGGGCGGCCAGTCCCCGGAACCGGCACTGCCGACGGGGCTGCGGCTGGACGCCGACCTGGTGTACTACCCGTCCGCCCGTCCGCTCCGCGCGGCCCTCGCCGAGCGTCACCCGACACCGGCGGACGCCGGGAGCGAGGGGTTGGTGCCGCCGGGCACCGGCGTCGAGACGGCCCTCGCCGCGTATGGCGAGGCGCTGGCACGGGACCCCTGGCTGGAGGGGTGGCCGGTGGTGCTGGCCGGGGTCACCCCCGTCCCGGGCACGGAGGACGCGGGCTGGCAGCTCGCGGACCCGGCCACCGGGCTCGCCCTGCCCGTCGATCCCCGCTGCGCCGGGCGCACCGATCTGTGGCGGCTGCTCGCGACGGCGGGCGGCGGTCCGGTCACCGTCTTCGGGGAGTGCGGCCACCGCGGCTTCGCACCCGTCACCACCTGGGACCCGGAGCCGGTCCCGCTCACCGCCACCGCCACCGCCACCACATCGCAGGGAGGCCGCCGTTGACGCCCCGTACCGCTCCCCCGGCCACCCACCCGGCCGTGTCCCCGGACGCCTCATGGGACGACCTCGTGGCCGCCGCGCTGCTCGGCACCGAGCGCCGTACGCCGCCCGTCACCCCGCGGCCGGGGCAGGACGCGGCCGCCGCACTGCTGGACGCCGCCGCGCTCAGCACCGTGCGGCGGCGGGCCGGGCTGCGGCCCGCGCCCGCGCGGCCCGCACCGGCGCCCGCGCCCGCCGATCCCCGCCCCGCCCTGCCGCCGGCGGCCCGCTCCCGGCTGACGATGCTGCTCGCCGACCGTTCGGCCCCTGGGCGCGGCAGCCCGCGTTCGGCACCCGACCTCGCCGAACTGCTGCCGCAGTGGCTGGCCCTGGCCAACCACCACGGCTACCGCGCACCCGACGCGCTGCTCCCGGCGCTGCTGGACGCGGCCCGTGCCCGCACCGATCTGCGGCCCGAGGCGCTGACCCTCGGCGGACCGCGCGCGCTGTGGCTGGCCCGGCTCAACGGGGAATGGAAGTTCGCCCTGCGCGGCGGCGCGGGCCGGGCCACGCTGCCGCCGGAGGACACCGGTCCGGCGGCCGGGCCGGGCGGCGACGGCCGCTCCGATACTCAGCGGCTGTGGGAGGAGGGGCTGTTCGCCGAGCGGGTGTCGCTGCTCGCGGCGGCCCGCCACCACGACCCGGCGGCCGGTCTTGCCCTGCTCAGCGGCACCTGGGCGACGGAGCGGGCCGAGGACCGGCTGATGTTCCTGGACTCGCTGCGCGACGATCTCTCCCCGTCCGACGAGCCGTTCCTGGAACAGGCCCTCGCCGACCGCAGCCGGAACGTCCGGGCGACCGCCGCCGAACTGCTCTCCGCCCTGCCCGGCTCGGCCCTGGCCGCACGCATGGCCGGACGGACCCGCGGCTGTGTGTCGCTGACCGGGGCCGGACGGATCGCCGTCGAGGCCCCGGGTGCGTGCGACAGCGCGATGCAGCGCGACGGCATCGTGACCAAACCGCCCTCGGGACGCGGTGAGCGCTCCTGGTGGCTGGGCCAGCTCGTGGAGGCGACCCCGCTGGACCGCTGGACCGAGTGGTTCGGCGGCCTGGACGCCGCCGCGATCGTGGCGCTCCCGGTGGCCGACGGCTGGCAGGCCGATCTGCACGCGGCCTGGTGCCGGGCCGCGGTGCGGCAGCGCAGCGCGGAGTGGTCCCGCGCCCTGCTGGGCGCGCCCGCCCTGCCGCCCTCCCCGGGCGACGCCGCCCCGGCGGCCTGGCGCGACCCGGCCAGACTGCTCTCCGCGCTCCCGCCGGAGGAACGCGCCGGATGGGTCGCAGAGTTCATCGCCTCACACGGACTGTCGGACGCCTTCCGGCTGCTCGGTGTCTGCGCGGTGCCGTGGGCCGAACCGCTCGGCCGGGCCGTGGTGGACGCGCTCGACATCGCCCGGGACGCGGGCAGCTATCCGTGGAGCTTCAGCGGGGTCATGGGCCTGGCCGAGCGCTGTCTCGACCCGGGCCAGGCGGACCGTCTGGAGGTGCTGACGGCGATACCGGACGAGGACGAGGACACCGCGCCGGGCGCCGGAGGCTATTGGTCGGAGGCGTTCCAGCGGCTGGTGGGCACGCTGCGGCTACGGGAGACCATCCGCGCCGAACTCACCCCGCCCGGCCCATGATCGGCAGGCGCCCCGGCCCTGCCGGGGGCGGTTGCGCGCGGGGCTCGCGGCCAGGGGCCGGTGGGGAACAGCGGGGAGCCGGCCCCGCGCCGCCGGTCGGGACCTGGTGCTGATGTGGGCGTCATCCGGCGCGCTGTCCGGTCGGCTCGGCCGCCGCGAGGTCACCATCGCGACCGCCGGTCCGGCCTTTAAGCAGCAACCGGGAAACCCAGTACGCGACCCGCCTGGCTCGGCCACACGACGACATCGCGGGAGCGGATCACGGGGGCGATCACGGGGCACCAGCCCCGACAGCCGCACACCGGGCGGCCGTTGACCGGCGGCCGTCAACCGCTCCGGGGCCGCCGCGCGGCGGCGCGCCCACCGCCGTGTCCCACGGCCGCGCCCGCGCATACCCATGCCGGGACGCGGTGGCGGGTGCTTCACGGCGCGCCTCGGCGCGGAGCGCTCAGGCGGCCACCGGGCGGACGTTCTTCTGGACCCATTCCACGATGGACGTCGTCGTGGCGCCCGGAGTGAAGATCTCTGCGACGCCCTTCTCCTTCAGCGGCGCGATGTCGTCCTCGGGGATGATGCCGCCGCCGAAGACCTTGATGTCCTCCGCCTCACGCTCCCGCAGCAGCTCCAGCACCTTGGCGAAGAGCGTCATATGGGCACCGGAGAGGATCGAGAGCCCGATCGCGTCGGCGTCCTCCTGGATCGCGGTGTCGACGATCTGCTCGGGGGTCTGGTGGAGCCCGGTGTAGATGACCTCCATGCCCGCGTCGCGCAGCGCCCGCGCGATCACCTTCGCACCGCGGTCGTGGCCGTCCAGCCCCGGCTTGGCCACCACCACACGGATCGGACCGGTCACACCCATCACAGCCTCCAAGACCTAGCGCGCATCCGCGATCTGGCGCGCATCCCCGTAAACGCAGAACGCACCCATGTGAACGAACGTTATCTCCAGCATCCCCCACCCGGCAGTTTCGCGGCACGCAGCGAGGGGGAAATCACACGTGGGACACGTTCACCGAAGGCCGCCCCCACCGTCCACGATCGCATCAGCCGCAGATGCCCTCGGACGCCGACGCGTCGGACACGGACGCTCCGGACGCGGGGTCGGTCTCATCAGGGGAGCCGCAGCGGGGACCGCCGCACCGAGCAGCGCCGCCCATCGTCCATCGGCAGGCAATTGGCATGGGCATGGCGCAGCCGGTGCGGTGGTGCGGTCATAGCGGTGTCGTCATACCGGCATGGCCTCATACCGGCACGGCCTCACCCATGGTCACGGCCACGGCTGCCCCTGCGGGCACATCGGGAGGTCGGCCCATGGGCCTCATTCGTCTTCGCGCCATCGCTGTCGACCTGGCGATACTCGCCGGGCATCTGGTCCTCTACCCCACCGGCGTCCTGCCGGAGCGACCGCCCGCTCCTCCCCCGCCGGACGCCGCCGCCCGTCTCCCCACCGACGGCCGGGCCCGCCGCCCGGTCGTCCTGCTCCACGGGTTCATCGACAACCGCTCCGTCTTCGTCCTGCTGCGCCGCGCCCTGCGCCGCCACGGCAGACAGCATGTCGAAGCGCTCAACTACTCACCGCTCACCTGTGACCTGCGCACCGCCGCCGCGCTCCTCGCCCGCCACATCGAAGAGGTCTGCGCCCGCACCGGCCACAGCCAGGTGGATGTGGTCGGCCACAGCCTGGGCGGACTGATCGCCCGCTACTACGTCCAGCGGCTCGGCGGGGACCACCGCGTCCACTCCCTGGTGACGCTCGGTACCCCACATGCGGGAACGCGCGCGGCGCCCCTGTTGTCCGCACATCCGCTCGTGCGTCAGATGTGCCCGGACTCCGAGGTGATAGCGGAGTTGCGGCAGCCTGCCCCTGAATGCCGTACGCGCATGATCTCTTTTTGGAGCGACGCGGATCAGTTGATGATCCCGGCGGAGACGGCCCGGATAGACCATCCGGATGTGATCTCCCGGAACATTCGCGTCAGCGGAGTCGGACATCTCGCCCTACCTGTGCATTCGGCGGTCGCGGCCGGAGTCCTCGCGGCCCTGGACGCCGCCGACGAGACCCCGGACCAGACCCCGGCGGAGGCGCCGGACACCTTCTCGGTGGCCTGAACGGGACCCGGGCGAGGGCGCGACCGACCCCCGAGCGGGGTCCGACCATGACCCAGGAAGGACCGCAAGAAGATCCAAAGAGGAGCCGAAGACGGTCGTGCAAGGGCCTTGCGGGGACGGAAATTGCCGAACATCGATCGAACGCCGGGCCAAGGATGTGCGCACAGTCCGCCGAAAGACGACCAAATGCCCTTTCCCGTGATGCTCAAAACTTGCTGAAGATTGTCGCTGCCGCGTACCGCCGGGTACAGTCGCCGCTAATTCTCCTGCAGCCGAGGCGAAAGAGAAGTTGGTGGTGAACGACCGTCACCCGTCGGTGGGCTCCGGCCCGGCCGACCCCGCTCCTGGCGCCTCTTATCCGTATTACGAGGCATACGGTCAGCAGCAGGACACAGCGCACGGCCACGCCGGGTACGACGGCTACTCCACCGGCAGCTTCGACCAGCTCGGCGCCGCGTACGGCGACGGGGACCCGCTCTTCGGCGCGCTCCCCGGCGGCGACGGCGGCTACGACGCCTACGCCCCCATGAACTCCGGGCACTCCGGCCACTACGACGCCTCCCAGTGGGGCGCCACCGGCCACCACACCGGTACGTACGAGATGGGCCACGCCGCCCCGTACGAGACCGGCGCCTACGACACCACCGCGATGTGGGCCGCCTCCGGCTACCAGCTTCCGACGGACATCCCGTCCCAGCAGACCGCCGAGACCGGGAGCCACTGGGACATGAGCGCCTGGGGCACCGACACCACCGGCCAGACGGATCTGACAGGCCAGTTGGACGGCCGGCTGGACGCCACCGGCCACGTCGAGATCCCCACGCAGTGGGACAACTCCGGCACGGCGTACGACACGTACGGCACCACCGCACTCGACGCCACGGCGCTCGACACCTCCGGCTACGACACCGGCGGGTACGAGACCTATGACTCCTTCGACGGCTCGGACCTGACCTCGGGGATCGACACCGGTCAGACCCAGTTCTGGGACACCACCGCCTTCGCCACCGTCGATGAGACGCCGCACACCGGGTCCCACGACCTGTCGCAGGAGGCGGCGCACGACGAGCACCCCGGTGTCCCCGAGGCGGAACCCGAACCCGGGGCGGCGGCCGGAGACGAGCCCGCGCCCGATGCCGACGTGACGCTCCTGTCCCCGCCGTCGCCGCCCACCCCCGCCGCCCGCCGTGGAAACGGTGGCGGCAGCGGAAGGGCCCGCCGCCGCACCGTCTCCTCCCGTCCCAAGCGCTCCGCGCTCCTCACCGTCGCCGTCCCCTCCGTCTGCGCCCTCGGCGTCAGCGCGGTGGCCGCCGCGTCCGTCGGGATGAGCAACGACAAGAAGGACGGTTCGACCTCCCAGGCCGCCGCCGACACCGCACCGCCCGTCAAGGCCGCCGCCGTCAACAGCAAGCTGGACACCCAGCTCGCCGAAGTCCGCGAGGGCGCCGACGACTTCCGGGACCGCGCCAGCCGCACCCAGGAGCGCATCGACCTCAAGGAGCGCCAGGCCGCCGAGAAGAAGCGGAAGGCGGCGGAGGCCGCGCGCAAGGAGGCGCTGCGCCCCAAGTTCGCGCTCCCCGTCGCCCAGCACGGGCTGAGCGCCACCTACGGTCAGGCGGGCATCAACTGGATGTCCGTGCACACCGGTATCGACTTCCCGGTCAGCTACGGCACCCCCGTGATGGCCGCGACCGACGGCACCGTGCGGACCCAGTGGAACGACGCCTACGGGAACATGGTCATAGTGACCAGCCCGGACGGTACAGAGACCTGGTACTGCCATCTCAGCAGCGCCAAGATCCGCTCCGGGACCGTCAAAGCGGGCGACACCATCGCCTTCTCCGGGAACTCCGGCAACTCCACCGGTCCGCATCTGCACTTCGAGGTGCACCCCGGCGGCGGAGAGGCCGTCGACCCGCTGCCCTGGCTGCGCGGCCACGGCCTCAACCCGTCGTAAGCAATCCTGCGTAAGCAGTCCCGATCCCGGGGGCGGGACGGCCCACCCCCGGGACACCCCCGCGACTCCCTCTACAGCTTCTCGACCGGCGCGTACCGCAGCAGCAGCCGCTTCGGCTTCTCCTCGCCGAAGTCGATGGTGGCCTCCGCATTGTCCCCGCTGCCCTTCACCGCCACGACGGTGCCGAGCCCGAAGGTGTCATGGGTGACCCGGTCGCCCACGGCCAGCGAGACCGCGGGCCGCTCCTTCGCCCGCCGGGTGGCGAAACCGCTCGCCCCGCCCCGCGACCGCGACGCCCCGCCGCCGGAGAGGCCCCCGCCGGAGAATCCGCCGCCCCCGAGGGCGCCCATGGACGCCGACGGGGTGGCCGGACCGGTCCGGCGCCACTGCACGTACTGGTCCGGGATCTCCTCCAGGAACCGGGACGGCGGGTTGTACGCGGGCTGTCCCCAGGCGCTGCGCATCGTGGAGCGCGTCAGATACAGCCGCTCACGGGCGCGGGTGATCCCCACGTATGCGAGCCGCCGCTCCTCCTCCAGCTCCTTGGTCTGGCCGAGCGCCCGCATATGCGGGAAGACGCCGTCCTCCAGACCGCTGAGGAAGACGACCGGGAACTCCAGCCCCTTGGCCGTGTGCAGCGTCATCAGGGTGATCACCCCGGTGCCGTCCGGGTCATCGTCCGGGATCTGGTCGGAGTCGGCGACCAGCGCGACCTGCTCCAGGAAGTCCGCGAGGGTGCCGGGGTTCTCCTCGCCCCGGTCCTGCTCGAACTCCAGGGCCACGGCCGCGAGCTCCTGGAGGTTCTCGATACGGGTCTCGTCCTGCGGGTCCGTGGACGCCTGGAGCTCGGCGAGATAGCCGGTGCGCTCCAGCACCGCCTCCAGCACCGTGGCCGGGCCCGCGCCCGACTCCACGATGGTGCGCAGCTCCTCCATCAGCGTGTTGAACCGCTTGACCGCGTTGGCCGAGCGGGCCGCCATGCCGTACGCCTCGTCGACCCGGACCAGCGCCTGCGGGAAGGTGATCTTCTCGCGGAGCGACAGGGCGTCGATCATCGCCTCGGCGCGCTCGCCGATACCGCGCTTGGGCACATTGAGGATGCGGCGCAGCGGGACGCTGTCCTCGGGGTTGGCCAGCACCCGCAGATAGGCCAGGACGTCCCGGACCTCCTTGCGCTCGTAGAAGCGCACACCGCCGACGACCTTGTACGGCAGCCCGACCCGGATGAAGACTTCCTCGAAGACACGGGACTGGGCGTTGGTGCGGTAGAAGACGGCGACATCGCCGGCCTTGGCGTCGCCCGCGTCGGTCAGCCGGTCGATCTCGTCGGCGACGAACTGGGCCTCGTCGTGCTCGGTGTCGGCGACGTAACCGGTGATGGTGGCCCCGGCACCGGCCTCGGTCCACAGGTTCTTCGGACGGCGGTTCTCATTGCGCTCGATGACCGCGTTGGCCGCGCTGAGGATGGTCTGCGTGGAGCGGTAGTTCTGCTCCAGCAGGATGGTCCGCGCCTGTGGGTAGTCCTCCTCGAACTGGAGGATGTTGCGGATGGTGGCGCCGCGGAAGGCGTAGATGGACTGGTCGGCGTCGCCCACCACGCACAGCTCGCCGGCGGTGGTCTCCTCGGTGTCCGTGCCGACCAGCTCGCGCACCAGGGTGTACTGCGCGTGGTTGGTGTCCTGGTACTCGTCGACCAGGACGTGCCGGAACCGGCGGCGGTAGTGCTCGGCCACGTCCGGGAACGCCTGGAGCAGATTGACCGTGGTCATGATGATGTCGTCGAAGTCCAGCGCGTTGGCCTCGCGCAGCCTCGACTGGTACATCGCGTACGCCTCGGCGAGGGTCTTCTCGAAGCCGTCCGTGGCCTGCCCGGCGAAGGACTCCTCGTCGATCAGCTCGTTCTTCAGGTTGGAGATCTTGGCGCTGAAGGACTTGGGCGGGTACCGCTTGGGGTCCAGGTCGAGATCGCGGCAGACCAGCGCCATCAGCCGCTTGGAGTCGGCCGCGTCGTAGATCGAGAACGATGAGGTGAAGCCCAGCTTCTTGGACTCGCGGCGCAGGATGCGCACGCAGGCGCTGTGGAAGGTGGAGACCCACATGGCGTTCGCCCGCGGGCCGACCAGCTCCTCCACCCGCTCCTTCATCTCGCCCGCGGCCTTGTTGGTGAAGGTGATGGCGAGGATCTGGCCGGGGTGCGCTCCGCGCGCACCGAGCAGATACGCGATGCGGTGGGTGAGCACCCGGGTCTTGCCGGAGCCGGCTCCGGCGACGATCAGCAGCGGACCGCCGGTGTGCTCCACCGCCGCCCGCTGCTGCTCGTTCAGCCCCTCGAGCAGGGCGGCCGGGTCCACGGCGGGCCGGGCCGCGCCGTCCCGGTAGTACGCCTCCCGGGACGTGCTCGGCACCGGCGCGTCGAACGCGCCGCTGAACAGGTGGTGCGGTACGTCCTCGGCGCCGCCGGGGCCGTGGTGCCCGGGACCCTCGTGGTCCTCAGGGTGCTCGGGCGGCGGGGGCTCCTCGCCCGAGGGCCCGAGGTCCGCCAGGAAGCTGTCGTCAAAGAGGCTGCTCATCGCTGACCGAGTCTAGGCCGCCCCACTGACACCCCGAGTGCGAACATCACGAAACGGTTTCGGGCAAAAGGAACACCAGCCTTCACAGGGACCCCACGAGTTGGCTACCGTCCTGCGTCAGGCAGTCCGGACCATCGTCGGCGACCAGCGTCGGCACGGACCGCCTCCGCCGAGTCCGGTCCTGCCGCGAGGCAGCCGGAGCCGGGGACCCACACGTTCCACCGGGGTGAATCGGCCCGGCGACGGCACCTCGTGTGCCGCCCGGACGGGCCGTAGGGCAGCCTTCCGTCCGCCCGAACCCGACAGCTAACCCGGTAGGCGGTCCACGGAAGGAGTCGCCTCCCTTGGCGTCGCACCGCAAACCGCGGACCCGAATACCGGCCACGCTCACCGGTCAGAGCCGGCGCACCGCGGTCGGGGTCACCACGGCCGCCCTGGCCTCGGTCACCCTGCTCTCCCAGACGGCGAACGCCGCGCCCGGTGATCCCAAGCCCGCCACCCAGTCGATCGAAGCGGTCAAGAAGAAGGTCGACACCCTGTACCACCAGGCGGAGAGCGCCACCCAGGGCTACAACGCCGCCAAGGAGCGCACCGAGACCCAGCGCGCCAAGGTCGACAAGCTGCTGGACACCGTCGCCAAGCGCACCGAGAAGCTCAACGAGGCCCGCCGCACCCTCGGCTCCTACGCCGCCGCCCAGTACCGCAGCGGCGGTATGGCCAGCAGCACCGCCGCCATGCTCTTCTCCTCCGATCCGAAGGACGTCTTCGACCAGTCGCACCTGATGGACCGGCTCACCGGCCACCAGCGGCACGCCGTCCAGCAGTTCCAGGAGCAGCAGAAGAAGGCGGCCAAGGAGCGCGCCACCGCCACCAGCAGCCTCGCCTCGCTGACCTCCTCGCAGAAGACGCTCAAGGAGAAGAAGAAGTCCGTCCAGAGCAAGCTCTCCGAGGCCCGGCGGCTGCTGTCGAACCTGACCGCCAAGGAGAAGGCGCGGCTCGCGGAGATCGAGCGGAAGAAGCAGGAGGAGGCCAAGCGCAAGGCCGCCGAGCTGGCCGAGAAGCAGCGCAAGGCGGAGGCCGAGCGTCAGCGGCGGGAGGGGAACGACGGCTCCGGCTCGTCCACGCCGTCCACTCCCTCCAGCCCCGCGCCCTCGGA
This sequence comes from Streptomyces cucumeris, assembly GCF_024295805.1. GTDB lineage: Bacteria > Actinomycetota > Actinomycetes > Streptomycetales > Streptomycetaceae > Streptomyces > Streptomyces cucumeris. The sequence continues at coordinate 76,440 of NZ_JANCLX010000011.1, read as the reverse complement.
CAGCACCAAGGCGGCGAAGGCCATCGCCTTCGCGCAGGCGCAGATCGGCAAGCCGTACGTGTGGGGCGCCACCGGCCCCAACTCCTTCGACTGCTCGGGGCTGACCCAGGCCGCCTGGAAGTCCGCCGGGGTGTCCCTGCCGCGCACCACCTGGGACCAGGTGAAGGTGGGCACACGGGTCTCCACGTCCGAGCTCAAGCCGGGTGACCTGGTCTTCTTCTATGACGACATCAGCCATGTCGGGCTCTACATCGGCGACGGGATGATGATCCACGCGCCGAAGCCGGGTGACTCGGTGAAGAAGGCGCCGATCACCGAGATGCCGATCTACGGCAGCGTCCGCCCCGCCTGACCCGGCGAAGCCGGATCAGGCGGCGCGCCGCCCACGCGAAGCCGGGGGCCGCCAACGGCCCCCGGCCACCCCGCCCGGCGCCAGCCGGAACAGCGGCCCCGCCCCGCACCCGTGCCGTGCACCGTGGAGCCGGACGCCGGTACGGGCGTTGCCGCCCGTACCGGGCGGACCGGGCACGCCGCCGGCCGGGCGCGGCGCCCGCCGCCATGCCGGGCAGGAACACCCACACCGGCCGCGCACCGGACAGCAGCCGCACCGCGGCCGGTGTCCGCCGTACCCGGGGCCGCCGCACCTGACGCACGTCCCCGATCCGGCGGAAGCCGGACCAAAGACGCGGAGTTGTCGCCATGTGCGGGCCGCAGGCTGCCCGGCAGCGCTCCCGCACGCGGAACATGCGCGCGCCCCCGCCCGGCCGGAGCCGGGGCGGGGGCGCGGTGGGGGGTGACGGTTACGTGCCGGGCTTGCGGCCGTAGACGTAGACGTCGTCGCCGTTCTTCAGCAGGCTCCAGTACTTCTTGGCGTCGGACTTGTTCATGTTGACGCAGCCGTGGGAGCCGGGCGGGGACCACACACTGCCCGCGATCGAGTGGAACGCCTGACCGCCGTCGAAGAACTGGCTGTACGGCATGGCCACGTCGTAGATCGTCGACCAGTGGTCGATGTTCCGCCAGTAGATCTTCTTCAGCCCGGTCCGGGTCTCATAGCCGTTCCGTCCGGTGCGCACCGGCACCGGTCCGTAGACCAGCCGGGAGCCGTCCTGGACCCAGCTGAGCTGGCGGGTGAGGTCGACACAGGCGATCCGGCCCTTGTTGGTGGGGCACTTCCGCGCCGCGTTGGGGTTGTGGCCCGCCGCCTTCTGCGCGTTCTTCAGGCTCATCACACCCCAGGTGACGGGCCCCGCATAGCCGATGGTCGGGCTGATCCCGTGGTTGATCTGGAACTTCTGGATCGCCAGACAGTCGGTACGCGACTGCCGTCCGTCCACCGGGCGGCCGAGGTACTTCTCGACCTTCTTCTGGTACGGCCCGGTGTCCGTCGTACACGACGATGCGGCCTGGGCCGGGGTGGCCAGGGCGACCGCGAGCGGCATCACCATGCCCGCGAGGCCCAGCGCGACGCCCGCACGCCGTATCCGCCTGGTCCCGAACCTCCGCACGAACCCAGGACCTTTGTCGTCCATGAGTTCTCTGCCTGCCCCCACAACCCCCATTGCCCGCTCCCTCCGGCCGTCTTGTGCACTTAAGACAGCGTGCGACTGCAAAGGGTTGCGTACGAATTGGTGTGCGGTATCAAGCCGTTATCGAACGCGGAACACGGGCCCCGGGAAAGATCACGTCCACAGCACGGCGATGAAGATGTTCACCGTGGTGAGGGCACCTACCGCGCCGAACACCGGAGACTCCACCTTCTCCTCGTCCCGCTTCACATAGACCAGCGCCAGGATCACGATCAGCAACGCCATCTTGATGCCGATCTTGACGTTGTTGACGGAGCCGCCGTCGGCCTGGTTCAGCCCGACCAGCGCCACCCCGGTCACCAGCATGGTGAGCGCCCCGTGCAGCATTCCGGGGGTCATACGCGCGGTGCCCGCACTCATCTGCTTCATCTGGGAGAGAAATCCGCCCAGCAGCGCGGCGATACCGATGATGTGCAGCCCGACGAAGGCGTGGATGAGTACGTCCATACTCACGGAGATTAGCGCCGTGCATAGCACCGCCTTTCACTCGGGTGGGCCCTGATCACGGCTTCGGTCACGGCCACCACGCAGTGCCACTCACCCCGCGCTCGGCGTGATCAGCCAGTGGTACAGGAACGAAGAAATCCATCCATTCCCGTGCATCGCCCCGCACCACCCCCGTTCCCCGGCCTAGCTTCCTCCTCCAGACGGCAGCCCGCCCCCCGTCAACCGAGGGTCCCCGCCTCATGGGTGGGCTGCCGTCCGTCCGACCCAGCACCACACCGAACCGCCAGCACAGCCCAGGAAGGTGTACCGCCGCCGTGGCGTCGCACAGGAAGTCGCGCAGCGGGCCCAAGCGCTCGCTCGTCAGCAGCACCGCCCGGACGGCCGCACTCCTCGCCCTCACCGGCGCCGTCTCAGGGACCGCCCTCGAGGGCACCGGGCATGCCGAGCCCCGTCTCACCACCGCTCAGGTGAAGGCCAGGGTCGACCGGTACCGGATGGAGGCCGAGGAGGCCGCGGAGAAGTACAACGGCGCCCGGGAGAAGGCCGATACGGCCCGCCGCGCGCTGAGTGAGCTCCGCGACGAGGCCGCCCGCAGAACCGCCCGGCTGAACACCGCGCGCAACGCCCTCGGCGCGTACGCCACCGCCCAGTACCGGGCCGGTACCGTCGCCCCCACCCTTCAGCTCGCCCTGTCCTCCTCCCCGGACGAGTACCTCCAGCGGGCCTCGCTGGCCGAACGCGCGGCGGGACGCCAGGCCGCGACGATCACCGGCATCACCCGCCAGGAGAAGGCGCTGCGCCGGGTGCGCGGCGCGGCGGCCGACCGCCTGGCCGAGTTACGCAGTTCGCAGGAGGCGCTCTCCCGCCACAAACGGGCCGTCGAGAAGAAACTCGCCGCCGCCGACCGGCTGCTGGACCGGCTGACGGCCGAGCAGCGCCGCCGTCTGGCGGACCGGGAGCGGCCCGGCGCCCGGACCGCCCCCGCCGCCGGCGGGGCCGCCGCGCAGGCCCCCGCCACGACCGGCCGGGCCGCCCGCGCCGTCGCCTTCGCCCACGCAGCCCTCGGCAAGCCGTACGTCTGGGGCGCCACCGGCCCCCACGGCTACGACTGTTCGGGGCTGACCCAGGCCGCCTGGAAGTCCGCCGGGGTCGCCCTGCCGCGCACCACGTACACCCAGATCAACGCGGGCCGCCGGGTCGGCCGCTCCCAACTGGCCCCCGGCGACCTCGTCTTCTTCTATGCGGGCATCAGCCATGTGGGGATCTACATCGGCGACGGCCGCATGATCCACGCCCCCCATCCCGGCGCCCCGGTGAGGGTGGCCCCGATCGACCAGATGCCCTTCGCGGGCGCGAGCCGTCCCGTGTAGCCGGTACAGCCCGTGTAACGGACCGTGCAGCGGAACCCGACGAGGGGCGGGGCCGGGCGCCACGCCGCGTAGAGGACCGAGAGGCCCAGGGCGACCGGCAGGACCGCCCCGGGGCTGACTCCGGCGTGGATGAGCACGATTCCGGTCACCAGGACGGCGAGGAATGCGGCGAGATCGGGTCGTCCAGGAACGCTGTTCACTACGATTGCCTTTCTTGTCACGCCTCGTACGAGGCTGACTCCAGACTGGAACGGGCCGGGCGCGTTGCGGTAGTCGGCACAGTTGCCGACCGTCCGCAACACCCGAAGGGGACGCGACATGGGGACGCGACATGGGGAGCCTTGAGCCGCTCGGCGGCCATCTGCCGGACGAGGCACGCGAGTTGGCGGCAGAGCTGCGACGGCTGTTCACCGGACTGGAGGTGAGCGTGCGCCGGTACGCCGCGCGCCGTCACCGGGACGCCGGGTCGATATCCCGCTTCCTCAACGGGACCCGCGTCCCCGCCTGGGAATTCGTGGCGGATCTGCTCACCGACGTGGCCGAGTGCCGGGGCGGTGCCGCGACCCCGGAGACCATGGAGCATCTGCGCGGACTGCACCGCCGCGCACTGGCCGCCAGCGGATCCCCGCTGCACCGCGTGGAGCTGCTGGAGCAGCAGTTGGTGGAGGCCGACCGGATGGCCCGGCGGTCCGCCGTCCGCGAGCAGGCCCTGGAGAACGCGTTGCTGGACGCGCAGCACCGGGCCGCCGACCTGGAGACCCAGTTCCGCCAGTTACAGGCCGCCGCCGATGACCGCGAATGGGCCCTCGCCGACGCCGAGACCGCGCTGCGCGCCTACGAGGACCCGCTCGCGGCGCTGCGCAAGGAGCGGGACCAGCTCAAGGACCAGGTGGAGGTGTTGAGCGAGGAGCTGAAGGAGGCGCACACCCGCCGGATACGGGCCGAACAGCGCTGCAACGACCTGGAGCGGCAGCTCGTCACGGCGGAGGAGGAGGCCCGCGCCGGAGCCGCGCGCGAGGCGGAGCAGGAGGAACGGGCGCAGGCGGCCCGCACCGAGGCGCTGGAGGAGGAGCTGCTGCGGCTCCGCCGCCGGGTCGAGGGCCTGGACGACCAGCTCGACGAGGAACCCCGGTACTTCGTCACCGTCCCCGCGGACGGCCCGGAGCGGACGCGGTCCGACACGGTGACGGCGGGCGGGCTCGACCGGCGCTACGCGTTCGAGAACTTCGCCGTCGAGCCGTCCAACCGCTTCGCGCACGACCTGGCCGTGGCCGTGGCCGAGGTCCCGGCGCAGAACTACAACCCCCTGGTCATCCACGGCGACCACGGCCTGGGGAAGACCCATCTGCTACATGCCATAGGCCACTACACCCGCAGCCTCTATCCGCGCACCCGGGCCCTGTACATCGACTGCATGCGGCTGGTCGGGCTGTTGCGGGTCCCGGAGGTCGACATGCTGCTGATCGACGACATCCTGCCGCTGGACGGCGGGGACAGCGGGGCGCTGAAGTCGGCGCAGCGCGGAAGGCTGCTGCATGTCCTGGACGATCTGCTGGGCGCGGGCAAGCAGATCGCCCTCACCTCCGCGCGCCCTCTGTCGTCGATGCGGCTGGACCCGGAGCTGCGCGAGCGGCTGAGCGGCGGTCTGCCGGTGGGTATGGGGGTGCCCGACGACGACACCCGGCGCGCGGTGCTCCGGATGAAGGCCGAACGGGAACGGCTCGACGTCCCGCCGGCCGTCCTGGAGATGATCGCCGCCCGCGCCGGGCGGAACATCCGGGAGCTGGAGGGAGCGCTGGTCCGGGTGACCGCCTTCGCCAGCCTCAACCGGAGCCCGATCGACCTCCTCCTCACGGAGACCGTCCTCAACGACATGGCGCGCGGGGTCGGCACGGAGACCACCGGCGAGGACATCATCCGCGCCACCGCCGACTACTTCGGGCTGACCGTCGAGGATCTGCGCGGTCCCGAGCGGGCCCGGGTCCGGGTGACCGCCCGGCAGATCGCCATGTACCTGTGCCGTGAGCTGACGGAGTACTCCGTGCCGACCATCGCCGCCTTCCTCGGCGGCCGGGACCCCAGCGCCGTCCTCAACGCCGACCGGAAGATCCGCGCCCTGATGAGTGAGCGCCGCTCCATCTACAACCAGGTCACCGAGCTGACCAGCCGCCTCCTCTTCAGCTGAGGACCGGGTGGGGGTGAAGACTGGGGCCATGACCTCCCTTGCTCCGGTGGTGCTGTCGGGTTACGGCCCGGTGGGCCGGGCCTACGCCGACCGTCTCCTGACCGCCTCCGCCGACAGCCCGCTGCGGCTCGCCGCCGTCCGCACCAGCGCCGCCGAACGCACCACGCCCCGGCTGTCCCCGGGTCCGCTGCCGCCGCTCGCCGAAACCCTGGAGCGCACCGGGGCGGTGGTGCTGGCGCAGGCGGTGCCGTCCTCCCCCGCGGTACGCGAACAGGCCGCGGCGGACGCGCTGCTCGCACTGCGCCGCGGAGTCCACGTGGTGTCCGCCACCAAGAGCCATCTGCTCAGCCACTGGGCCGAGTTGGGCCGGGCGGCGGCCGAGGGCGGCGCCCTGATCCGTATCTCGGGCGCCACCGGGGCCGCGCTGCCCGCCGCGGACACCGCGAGGACCGGGGTGCGCGGCCTCGGCTGCCGTACGCTCCGCGCCTGCCCCACCGGTACCGCCACCTTCGTCCTGGACCGGCTGGCCGCCGGGGATCCGTTCCCCGCCGCCGTGGCGGAGGCCCGGCGGCGCGGGATCGCCGAGGCCGACCCATCGGCCGACCTCTCCGGCGCCGACGCGGCCACCAAGGCCCGGCTGCTGGCCGCCCTGCTGTGGGGGTGGGACGCGACGGCCGTGCGCACCGATCTCGACGGCGCCGGGATCGACGACGGCACGGCCGAGCGGGCCCGCGCCGCCGCCGCGCGGGGCCACCGGCTGCGCGCGGTCGCCACCGCCTCGGCCGGGGAGCCGCTCACGGTCCGGGTCCGGCTGGAGGAGACCGCACCGGGCGATCCGCTGTACGCCCTGCTCGGGCCGGAGAAGGCCGTCGTCTACGGCTGTGAGGCGGGCGACATCGCGGTGAGCGGCGGTGCCTCCAGCCCGCTCGGCGCGGCCCTCGCCATGGTCAAGGACACCCTTGACGTGGCCGTGCCGAGGGGCTTCGGGTTCGGCATCGGCTGATCAGCGGGCGCTGAACGCTATGAACTCGGCCCAGGCGGCGGGTGAAACGGCCAACTGAGGTCCGGACACCTGCTTGGAGTCCCGGACGTGCACGGTATGGGCGCAGGCGGCGACCTCTACGCAGTTGCCGCCTTCGCTGTTGCTGTGGCTGGACGTGTGCCAGGGAATGGCGACCTCTACACAGGCGCCGCCCTGCGTGTCACTGTGGCTGGACTTGCGCCAGGACATGGCGACCTCGACGCAGTTACCGCCGCCCGTGTCGCTGTAGCTGGACTTGAACCACGCGAGCTGGTCGCTCATAGCTCCTCCGCCAACTTTCTGATGAAGTTCGCCGACTCCTCAGGACTGAGAGCCCGCCGAAGGATCATGGCATGCCGCTGAGTGATGATGCTGACCTTCGCGGGGTCCGCAGACAAGACCCCCGTCTCCTGGGCCTCCACATAGGCGATGTGCTCGTGCTCCGCAGTCTCCAGCAGCACGAACGGCCCGTTGAGTCCCGGATGGGCACCTCCCAGCCGCAAGACCTGGACGATCACATTGCGCCGCCCAGCCACCTCTACCAAGCGCTGTAGCTGCCGGATGTGGACGTCCATCTCATCGACGGGGTAGCGCAACGCGGCTTCGCCGATCACGAAGTTGAACGCCTTCGTCTGCTTGTCCAGTACGACCTGTCGCTCGAGCCGAGCCGTGAGTCGCTCCTCGATCGTCTCGTCGTCCAGCACCGGAAGGTGTGCGTGGAGCAGCGCCCGGACAGTCTCCTCGGTCTGCAACAGACCAGGAATCAGCAAGGGCTCGTACGAGCTGTGGACGATCGACTCGCCTTCGTACCGCATGAAGTCCTGCGAATACGACGCGAACTTCTCCGGCTTCAGATACTCGTTCGCCGCGATCAATAACCCCCGCGCACCGAACATCTGGTCCGCGACCTCAAGTACCCGCAGGGTCGGCTTCCGCCGCCCCTGTTCCATCGACTTGATGCTCTCGAACTCGTAGTTGGCCTCCTTGGCCAGCTCCTCCCGGGTGACACCCGCCTGCGTACGCCACATCTTGAGCTGGTTTCCGCAGTACCGCCAGGACATCGGCGGCTGGGAACTCCCTTCCATGACCGTCACCAGGTCCTCCCTCCCTGAGTCACCTCACGTACGCACACGCTCCGTACCTGCGTCGTTACTGCGCGACCCTACGCCTGACCAGCAGCATTCCGGCCATGAATGCCCCAACTTCCCCACCTCCGAGGGACATCGAATGGCGTTTACCGCGCCATCCGCGCAGCGTCGGCCGCGCCCGTGTGCTCCTCCGTGAACAGGCGCGTTCCTGGGACCTCCCGGAAGAGGTGACGGAGACCGCCGCGCTGCTCCTCAGCGAGCTGATGACGAACGCGTGCCGGCACGCCCGCGTATCCCCAGGCCGGGAGGTCCGCGCACGCTACGTAGTGCGTGACGAGAAGCTGCGGGTGGAGGTGTCGGACGCCAGCGATGTGATGCCTCAGCCCCGGCAGGCGGGGCCCGAGGACGAGTCGGGGCGCGGGCTGGCGTTGCTCACCGCGCTGGCGGACGGGTGGGACGCCGAGCGGCGCCCGTGCGGTATCGGGAAGACGGTGTGGTTCGAACTCAAGCTGGTGGGGGCGTGAACGCGGCCGCGAGGCCGTTCTCCACCAGTCCGAAGGCGCGCTCGGCGTCGCGGACCGCGTCCGGGTAGCGCGCGTCGGCGCTCTGGCCGGAGCCCACACACGCGAAGTTGTCCGAGGACAGCGTCCACTGGACGGCGATGAGCTGGGCGGCGGCCACGCGGGCGACGAGGCCCGGGACCTCCGTGGTGTCGCACAGGGCCTCCGCGAGGGCCTGTTCACTGCCCACCTTGAAGCGCTGCATGCGGTCGATCAGGGTCGGGTTCCCGAAGATCAGCCCGGTCAGCGCGCGGATCGCGGGGTGGTCGCAGAGACCGGTGATGGGGTCGCGGCGGCGCAGCCCGTCGAGGAAGTGCGCGCGGAGGGCGTCCGGCGGGGTGGTGTGCGGCGGACGCTCCCGCACCACCCGGGCGGGTTCGGTCTCGTGGTCCGCCATGCGGTGCACCACGAGGTCTTCCTTGGTCGTGAAGTACGCGAACAGCGTGCGCTTGGAGACCTCGGCGGCCTCGGCGATCTGGGCCACGGAGACCTCGGCGAAGCCGTGCTCCAGGAAGAGGGCGATCGCCGCTTCGGAGATCGCCGTACGGGTGCGCTGCTTCTTGCGCTCACGCAATCCGGGCTGGTCGGTCACGGCGTCGACGATACCAGGCGCGCTGCACTTGGTAGATTTCTGCACCTGGTATACATTCCTACTCAGTGAAGCGAACCGACGCTGTGATGACGGAGGCTGTGATGAACGCTGTGGTGACGCAGATCGCGACGGAGATCGAGACGGACGTCGTGATCGTGGGCGCGGGGCCGACGGGGCTGACCCTGGCGCACGAACTGGCGCTGGCCGGGGTCCGGGCCGTGGTGCTGGAGCGGCTGGAGGAGCGGCTCAAGCAGGTGAAGGGCGGGACGATCCAGCCGCGTACGTCCGAGATGCTGGAGCTGCGCGGGCTGCTGGAGCCGATGCTGAAGCGGGCCACGCCCCGGGACGAGACGGCGACCGGACACTTCGCGCTGCTGCCGGTGGCGCTGGACTGCACCCCCTGGGACACCGCTCACCGGTACCCGATCGGGCTGCCGCAGTGGGAGATCGAGGAGGTGCTGGAGGACCGGGCGACCGCGCTGGGCGCGGAGGTGCGGCGCGGGGTCGCGGTGACGGCGGTCGAGCAGGACGCCGACGGGGTGACGCTGACGACGTCGGACGGCGGCCGCGCCCGGGCGCGGTACGTGGTGGCGTGCGACGGCGGGCGCAGCACCGTGCGCAAGCTGCTGAAGATGGGCTTCCCGGGCCGCCCGGGGACGTACACGTCGGTGCTGACGGACATCCGGCTGTCGTCGGCCTCCTCGCTGGTCCCGGCCACGGCGGGGCACATCAGCACGCTGACCCGGCAGACCGAGGACTACTGGACGATGATGGTCCCGCTGGGCGACGGGAAGTACCGGTTCACCTTCGGCAACCTGAAGACGCCGGAGACCGACCGGGACACGCCGGTCACCGAGGAGGAGGTCGCCGAGGCGCTGCGGGCGGTGTACGGGGAGGAGACGGTGCTCGCGGGGGTGGACAACTCCTCGCGGTTCACAGACGCCACCCGGCAGGTCGAGCGCTACCGCGCGGACCGGGTGCTGTTCGCCGGGGACGCGGCGCACATCCACCCGCCGCTGGGCGGGCAGGGGTTGAACCTCGGTGTGCAGGACGCGTTCAACCTGGGCTGGAAGCTGGCCTCGGTGGTGCGGGGCGAGGCCACTGACGGGCTGCTGGACAGCTACCACGCCGAACGCCACCCGGTGGCGGCCCGGGTGCTGCACCACACCTCGGCCCAGCGGGCGCTGTCCAACCCGTCGCCGAGCCCGGACGTGGAGGCGCTGCGCGAGATCATGTGCGACCTGCTGCGGCTGCCGGACGCCAACCGCCAGATGGCCGGGCTGATGTCGGGGCTGTCCCTGCGCTACGACCTGCCGGGCACACATCCGCTCACCGGCGCGCGGCTGCCGGACACCGGACTGTCCGTGGCCGATCAGGAGATACGGCTGTCGGAGCTGTTCGGGGCGGGGCACACGGTGCTGCTGGACCTGACCGGTGCGGTCCCGGCGGAGACGCGGCTCCCGGAGCGGGTGGACCTGGTCCGGGCGCGGGCTCTCGGTACGGCACCGGCGGCGGCCGCCCTGCTCATCCGCCCCGACGGCTATGTGAGTTGGGCCGCCGACGACGCCGACACCTGCCGTACGGAACTGCCCACCGCGCTGGCCGAACATTTCGGAGCATAGAGCGCTTCAGACACTAGACATCACCAATTAGTCTGATTCTCATAGAAGTTGGGGCATCTGGATCTCTATTCTCGTCCTTGCGTATTTCATGCACGTATACGAGAAAGGGAAACCACATGTCCGATGGACGAGGCAGACGAAGATCCCGGACGGTGACGGTGTCCGTACTGGCCCTGGCGTTGCTCGGCGCGGGGAGCGGTGGGGCGATGGCGGCCGACGGCGGCGTATCGGCCGGAACCCCGCTCTCCCGCGAGAAGCGCGCCTGCACCTGCGATCCCGCATATCAGCGGGCCTCAGAGGCCGAGTTGGAGCGCATGCACCCGGGTCTGCAGACCGCCCGTACCGTCCTGGGCGTTCTGAGTTCCCTCGTGGTGGGGCCCGAAGGCGATATCGCCCCGGAGGTCTCGGCACCCGCCGCCGAAGCCGCGGGAGGCCGGGCCGTCGAAGGCTCCGAAGGTTCCGAGGGCTCCGCGCCCACCGCCGACAACACCGCCCGCACCTCTGAGGACCCGGTGACAGCCGCCGGAGGCTCGGCATCCGCCTCCGGGGCTTCGGCAGCCACCGCCTCCGGTTCAACCCCGGTTGAGGTCGAGGGTGTCGTTCCGCTCGAAAGCTGGAAGGGAGGGCAGGTCGGCGACACCAGCGCCACCGGGAACCCCACGGCGACCACACCGGAGGTCTCGTACACCATCGTGAACGAAGGCTCGTCCACTCCCTCGACAGAGGTGGCGCCGGAACGGATCACGACCCGGCTGCTGGACCCGAGCGACGAAGACTACGTCGAGGGCGTGGAGCAGGACGACTTCGACCGCTACAAGGACGGACTGCCCCAGCCCACGAGCGAGGAGGACGTCGCGGCGGCCGTGGACCAGGGGGCGGACACCACCGTGACGCTGTGGCGCGGGACCTCGAACGCCGAGGCCGAGGCCATGGTCAAGAACAGCTCGGCCTCCGGGGAGCCCGCCTCCGCCGACACTCCCCGGCCGACGCGCGAGGAGGCCCGGGCCCAGGTCGGCACGGGCAAGGGCATCAAGGACTCATCCGGCACCGTCAAGAAGCTCCGTGAATTCACCACCGAGCGCGGCGTCGCCGACTCCTTCAGTTCCTACAAGGACAACAGCCTGGTGGTGGCCGACATCTCGGCCCGGTATCTGACCAAGGGAAGCGGTTCCGAAGGCGGCTGGGTGGCCAACCCCACCGCCCCCGCGAAGGTTCGCGCCGTCGTGGTGCGTCCGTTCACCCTGAAGCCGATGGGCAACGCGTCGTAACTCCGCGCCTGCCGGGGCCCTCGCCGCGCCGGCCGCTCCCACCCGGAGGGCGAGAAGGCGAGGGCCCCGTGTCGACAACTCCGAGCGTCGATCTCGAGTACGATGCGTCGAATTTTCGAACGATCGTGCACTCAGGTGGGGATATACCGAAATGCAGCATATGCGGCGGTGGGTGGCGGGGGCGGTCGGCGCCATGGTCCTGGCGGGGTCGCTGACCGGCTGTCTCTTCGAGACGGACGGGACGGACGGCAAGGACGACAAGGCCGGCGCCCCTTCCGAGCCCAAGCTCGGCGACAAGGGCACCGCATGCGAACTGCCGGTGCGGTTCACCCTGGAGAAGCCCTGGAAGGCCAAGGAAGTGGACAAGGCGGTCCAGAAGCAGATCGGTCCGCTGGCCGACCAGGGCCCGGTGACCATCGTCTGCGAGCTGGACGCCAAGCCCGCGGGGCACATCGGCTTCATCCGCGTCCTGACCGGCACCAAGGACACCGCCGCCCCGGGCGGCACGTCCCGCGCCCTGATGCGCGCGTTCGTGAAGGACGCGAACTTCGAGAGCCGGGTGAAGCTGCGCGAGGTCAAGGCCGGTGACCTGCCCGCCACGGAAGCCGGCTACTACGTCACCGACCTCGCGGCCGGAGAGATCAGGCCCGTACGCGCCCTGGCCGTGATGACCGAACGCGGCGGCGTGGTCCTCGAACTCGGCGGCATGGACGCCGAGGAGCACAAGGCGATGCTGCCCGCCTTCCGCCTGGCGAAGGAGTCCATGGAGAAGATGGGCGGCAAGAGCGGCTGAGGCTCAACGGCCGCGTTCGTCCCCCACATCTTCTCCATCGGCAGGCGCTCCAGCCGGTTCTTCTCGGAGAAGGCTCCCATCTCGGAACACGGAGCCTCGAACTCCAGGAACAGCGGATAGCCCTCCAGCTCGCTGTTGGCCGAGTACTGCACGCCCTGCGCGCCCGCCGGAAGGTCCACCCGGTGGTCGCTCAGGGCCTTCTCGAGCGAGACGTTGACATCGGCCTTCGGGTACTGGTGGTCGAAGGTGTCATCCGAAGGCAACGAGGAGGCCCACACGGCGGCACATCGACGTCCCGCGCTCAGACCAGGCGGCGGGCCGCGGCCCAGCGGGTGAGTTCGTGGCGGTTGGAGAGCTGGAGTTTGCGGAGGACCGCGGAGACATGGCTCTCGACCGTCTTCACCGAGATGAAGAGCTGCTTGGCGATTTCCTTGTAGGCGTAGCCGCGGGCGATCAGGCGGAGGACCTCGCGCTCGCGCTGGGTGAGGCGGTCCAGGTCCTCGTCGACGGGCGGGGCGTCGGTGGAGGCGAAGGCGTCGAGGACGAAGCCCGCGAGGCGGGGGGAGAAGACCGCGTCGCCGTCGGAGACCCGGAAGATGGCGTCGACCAGGTCGGTGCCGGTGATGGTCTTGGTGACGTAGCCGCGGGCGCCGCCGCGGATGACGCCGATGACGTCCTCGGCGGCGTCCGAGACGGAGAGCGCGAGGAAACGCACCGGGCGTTCCGGGTCGGCCATCAGGGCGGCGCTGCGGCGCAGTACCTCGACGCCTCCGCCGCCGGGGAGGTGGACGTCCAGCAGGACCACCTCGGGGCGGGTCGCGCCGATCACGGTGACCGCCTGGTCGACGTCGGCGGCCTCGCCGACCACCTCGACACCGGTACGGGCGGTCTCGCCGATCTCGGCCTGGACGCCGGTGCGGAACATCCGGTGGTCGTCGACGAGCACCACACGGACGCGCCGGGCCGAAGTGCCGTCGTCGGCGCCCGTCGCGCCGCTGTCGTGGGTGCCGCCCGTCGCCTCGGTCATGTCGTCGCCCTCTCCATCTCCAGCTCCACTTCCGTGCCCCCGTCGGGCGCGGACCTCAGCCTGGCCGTACCGCCGTGCCGCTGCATCCGGCCGATGATCGACTCACGGACGCCCATCCGGTCCTCCGGCACCGCGTCGAGGTCGAAGCCGGGGCCCCGGTCGCGCACGGAGACGAAGACCGTGGCCCCCTCGACCTCGGCGTAGACCTGGACGGCCCCGCCCTCGCCACCGTACTTGGCGGCGTTGACCATCGCCTCGCGGGCGGCCTGGACCTGCGCGCCCAGCCGCTCGTCCAGCGGGCAGTCACCGACGACCACGACCTCGATCGGGACCCCGTGGTGGTCCTCCACCTCGGCGGCCGTCTTCTTCACCGCCTCGGCCAGGGTCTCCGGCTCCTCGTCCTCGTCCTTGCCGGTGCCCTCGGGCCGGTAGAGCCAGGCGCGCAGTTCGCGCTCCTGGGCGCGGGCCAGCCGGGCCACCTCGCGGGAGTCCTCCGCGTTCCGCTGGATCAGGGTGAGGGTGTGCAGCACCGAATCGTGCACATGGGCGGCCACCTCGGCGCGCTCCTGGGCGCGGATGCGCATCAGCCGCTCCTCGGAGAGGTCCTGCGTCATCCGGACCACATAGGGACCGGCGAGCAGCGCGATGCCGACGATCACAGCCAGGGCGGCCTGGAGCACGGCCCCGAGGTGCTTGGCCGACCCCTGGAGCACCACGATGCCGGTCACCCCGGCCCCGACCAGCAGCACCCCCGCGGCGGCCCGCGCCAGCGGCAGGACCCGCTTGCTGCGGCTCAGCTCGACCCACTGGGCCCTGCGGGCGTTGTCCGCCTGCCGCCAGAAGAGGGCGACACCGGCGCCGATCAGCAGCAGCGGCCAGATGTAGGTGTTGGCGCGGCCCAGGTGGAAGCCCTGGATGAAGATCGCCATCCCGATGAGGAGGGCCAGCAGGGCGAGGATCTGGCCCCGGTCGGGCCGGCGCGCCAGGATCCGGCGGCGGCCGTCGGGGCCCTGGGTGACCAGCGGGCGGGTGGTGGTCGTCTCCACCCCGCCGACACCGAGCGGGACGACGAACCAGAAGAGGGCGTAGACCAGGGCGCCGAAGCCCTCGGCCATGAACAGCGCCACGAAGACGATGCGCACCCAGGAGACCGGCAGCCCCATGTGCCCGGCGAGCCCGCGCGCGACACCGCCCAGCAGACGCCCCTCCGCACTGCGGTACAGCTTGCGCGGCGGCGGCTCGGCAGGGACGGTCGGGGACGCGGGGGCGGTCATGCCCCGATCGTCACACGGCCGGGGCGGCCGCGGTATCAGGGTCGCCCCTGATCGATCCCGGAGTGGCCGGGACCGAACCGGGGGTCACTTGATGACGAAGCCCTCGCGGACCGCGTCGAAGACCGGTCGGTACTTCGACCAGTCCGCGTCCGGCGCGCTGATGTAGAGGGCGTACTGATAGCCGCCTTCCTTGCCGAAGCCGAGGTCGATGGCACGGAACATCCGCTCCTTGCCCTGGAACCTGAACTCCCACACCGCCGCGGCCTGGTCCCGGAACTTGGTCTTCTGCAGGCGCATCCGGTGGTAGATCGGATAGCCCTTCTGGAACCCCTGCTCGAGCTCCTCGAAGTGCGAGACCTGGTCCTTGGGCGCCAGGTCCAGGACGTCGATCTGAAGCCGGACCAGCCCCTCGGGGGCCAGGTAACGGACCTCCTGGGTGCCATCGACGGCGCTTTCGGAGCCGGTGTCCTTGGTCCACCCGTCCGGCACCGGGAAGGAGACGCCGAGCTGCTTCTCCTTCACCACGTGGTAGCCCTCGGGGGTCGGCGGCGGGGTGTAGGCGGGCTGCTCGGTGGTGCGGGGCGCCGAGGGGGCGCCCGCGTTGTCCCCCGACCCCTGGACGCCGGGCAGCTCCTTGTCCAGACCAAAGACGTAGATACCGGCCGCGACCGCCACGACGGACAGTGCGGAGCCCGCGGCGATCCACTGCGACCTGCGGCTCTTCTTCGGCAGCGGCGTGGACCCGGAATCGCCGTGCGCCGCAACGGAGTCCGGGTGTCCGGGCCCCGGGGGCGCGGCCGACCCGTGGGCGGCGAAGGCGGAGTTGGGCGGCGTATGCGGTGCATGCGACGTGGGCGGCGTGTGCGGCCCGTGCGACGTCGGCGGGGTGTGCGGCCCATGCGACGTGGGCGGCGTATGCGGCCCGTGCGACGTCGGCGGCGTGTGGTGCGTGTACGCCGTGGGCGGGGTGTGGGGCGTCGGCGGTGTATGGGGCGTGGGCGGGGTGTACGACGTGGGCGGCGTACCGGGCCCCGCGGTCACATGGGTGGAGGACCCCGACGGTGACTCACCCGTGACCGGGCCGAAGCCCGGTATCGGCAGCGCCGTGGTCTCGGCCTCCGAGGCCGGGATCCGCAGCGCCCGTTCGGTGTCCTCGGCCGACGGCCGGTGCTCGGGATCCTTCGCGAGCAGCGCCTCGATCAGCGGGGTCAGCGCCCCGGCCCGGGTCGGCGGGTCCAGCGGGTCCACCGCGATGGCGTAACCGGTCTCGATGGCCGTGGCCTTGCGGAACGGCGCCCGTCCCTCGACGGCCTGATAGAGGGTCGCCCCCAGCGCCCACAGGTCGGAGGCGGGGCCGGGGGTGCGGCCGCGCACCCGTTCGGGCGCGATGTAGTCGATGGAGCCCACCACTTCACCCGTTTTGGTGAGGGTGGATGTGCCGGTGGCCATCGCGATGCCGAAGTCGGTGAGTACGACCCGGCCTTGGGGACCGAGCAGTACGTTGCCGGGTTTGACGTCGCGGTGCAGGACGCCCGCCGCGTGCGCGGCGCGCAGCGCGGCGATCATGCCGCGGCCGATACGGGCGGCGTCGGCGGGCGACACCGTGCCGCCGTCCTTGAGCAGATCGGCCAGGGTCGTGGAGGGCACGTACTCCATGACGATGCACGGCAACCCCTCGTGGTCCACGACGTCATGGACCACCACCACGTTGGGGTGGGTGATACGGGCCGCGCTGCGCGCCTCACGGCGGGTGCGCTCGTGCAGCGTCGTCAGTTCGTCGTCGGTCAGGTGCATCGAGACATGGAGCTGTTTGACCGCGACCTGGCGGCCCAGCAGTTCGTCCTCGGCGCGCCAGACCGTACCCATGCCGCCGCGGCCGACTTTCTCGACCAGCCGGTAGCGACCGGCTATCAGCCGCCCTTCCTCCGACACCGCGTTCCCCTCCCGCTTACCCGGCCCGGCAGCCACTACCGCGTCCCGCATATGTTCGATGGGCCACGATAGCCGCCGCGGCCTCCGGGGCGATCTCAGGGAAGGCCCAGGGATGTGCCGGATACCGCCGCGCGCCCCCACTTGTCACCATGGCCGTATGACCGATACACCCACTGTTGCGGACGGAGCCGACGGGCTGCCCGGTTCCCGCCCGTACGGGCAGCCACCCCTTCGGCGCAGTCGTGACCACAAAGTGATCTCCGGGGTGTGCGGTGGGCTCGGCCGGTTCTGCGACCTGGACCCGGTGATCTTCCGGGTGGTGCTGTCGGTGCTCGCCGTCTCGGGCGGGTTCGGTCTGATCGTCTACGGCTTCTGCTGGCTGCTGGTGCCGATGCACGGCGAGGAGGAGAACGAGGGGCGCAAGCTGCTGTCCGGCCGGGTGGAGGGGCCGGGGCTCACCGCGGTGCTGGTCGCGCTGGTCGGCTGCGGGCTGTTCCTGTCGATGCTCAACCAGGGCAGCGTGATGTATTTCGCGGTCATGCTGACCCTCGCCGCCTCGGGCGCGGCGTACTGGTCGCACCACCGGCGCCAGGTGGAGAGCGAGGGCGCGGTCGATCCGGCCACCGCGCAGGCGGTCGCGGACGCGCCCCCCGAGACCCAGGCCCCGCCCACCCGGGGCGGTCCCGGGCCCTCCTGGTGGCGGGATCCGATTGTCAAGGACGGCACCACCGGACCGGTGGGCGCCGCCTCGGGCTATCTGTGGGGGCCGGAAGAGGGCCCCGCGGAGAGCAGCGCGTACGACCGGGTCAGGGACGCGGTGACCGACCGGGCCCACCAGGTGCGCCAGCGGGGCTCGATCGGCGGCTGGACCTTCGTACTCGCCGTCGCCGCCGGGGTGCTGGGCGCGCGGCTGATGTGGTCCGGCCATCCGCTGGGCACCAGCCTGGAGGTCGGATTCGCGGGCGCGCTGGGGGTCTTCGGGCTCTCGATGGTGCTCAGCTCGCGGTACGGCAGGACCGGGTCCGGCACGGTGCTGCTCGCGGTGATCACCTGTGGGCTGCTGGCGGGTGCCGCGGTGCTCCCCAAGTCCGTCACCCCGCACTGGTCGCATACGACCTGGGCCCCCGCCTCGGCCGCCGCGGTCCGGGACGGCTACGAGATGGGCGGCGGCGTCGGTGAACTGAAGCTGGACCGGCTGGCGCTGAAGGCGGGCACCACGGTGACCACCCGGGCCGAGGTGGGCGCGGGCAAGCTGGAAGTCACGGTTCCGCGGGATGCCCGCGTCGAGGTCAGCGCGCACACCGGCCTCGGGGACATCCGGCTGCCGGGCGACGGCGGGCGGGACATGGACGTCGAGCCCGACCGGGACCGGAAGGAGACGCTGGCCCCGTCCGGCGGCGAGAAGCCACGCGGCACGCTGAAGCTGACGCTGGAGGTCGGCCTGGGGAACGTGGAGGTGAAGCGGTCATGAGGAAGCATCCGTTCGAACCGGGCAAGCTGGTGGCCGGGCTGGTGATGCTCGGCGTGGCGCTCGCCTACGCGCTGGACGCGGCCGGGGAGTGGGACGTACGCCCGCTGGTGCTGCTGCCGTCGGCCGTGTTCGGGCTCTGTCTGGCCGGGGTGGTGTCGGCGCTGACGCACGGGCTGCGGCGCCGTCGGACGGCCGAGCGCGAGACGCCCTGACCCCTCCGGTGGGCTGCCGGGCCGTGTCGTCCGGACCCCGCGGGTCCGCGGCACGACGCCCGGCACCGCGCCCCGCCGCGTGGAGGGGCAACCCTTCGCCGTGCGATCCGCCCCGGCCAGGCGGCGGGAGATGCCCTCTGCCAGGAAGCCGGTCCGACGCCTTGCGGGCTGACCGGCCACACCAGGACGCCTGCCACCGGCCGGGCCTGACCGACCGGGGGTAGAGCATGTGCGCGAAGTCCCGCCGGGCCCGCGACGCCCGGAGCGTCCGGGCATGCCCCGGACTCCGTCCGGAGGTGCCCCGGACGCCTCGGGCTGATCCGGCACGACGCGCGGCCACGCCCTACAGGTAGTACGGGGAGGCGCGCCCGCGGCGGCGCCTGGCGATCGCCGCGTCCAGCGACAGATACGGCGCACCGGCCAGCACCAGCGGCAGCCACGCCATCAGGTACATCAGGTCGTTGCCGTAGTAGTACGGCGTGGTCTGCCAGCTCACCGTCAGCCACAGGCTGAGCGAGATCGCCGCCCCGCCGAACGCGGCCAGTCGGGCCAGCAGACCGACCAGCACGCCCAGTCCCACGGCCAGTTCACCGCAGGCGATGGCGTAGCCGAACGCGGAGGGGTCCTTGAGGCTCTGGTCGATCAGCCAGGGGACGGCCGAGGTGTCGCGGACCTGGCCCATCAGGGCGCCGATCGAACCCGGTCCGGCGTCGGCCAGGAAGGTCGGGTCGGTGAGCTTGTCGATCCCCGCGTAGACGAAGGTGACACCGAGGAAGAGCCGCAGCGGCAGCAGCGCGTAGTGGGCGGCCGTGGCCCGCACTCCGAGCGGTGGACCGCCCAGGTCACCGATACCGTTGACGCTTCCCGCACTGCCCGCGGGACCGCTTCCGACCGTGCGATCCGCATGCCTCATGGCGACCGCCCTCTCCCGTTGACGACTCAACGATTCCATACGGAGCGGACGGCGGATATGACTCAGCCGGAACCGGGGTCATCCATCCGGTTCCGGCCGCTCGCCCGGGTCACGGTCAGTCGAGCACGTCGATCAGATAGCGGTTGGTCTCGGCGCCCGCGGCCGTGACCACCTGCACCTCCACCCGGCCCGGTTCCACATCCACCGGCACCGGCACGGTCAGCGCGGTGTCCGTCGGATTGCCGAACCCCCCGGCCACCGGCACCAGCGGTACATGGACGTGCACCGCGCCGATCCGGACCACCATCCGGGCCAGCCGGTCCGGGTCCTGGGCGCCCGGCGGTACGAAGCCGTTGCCGCGGATCTCGATGTCGTCACCGGTGCGGATCGGGGCGTCGCGGTCGATGCCGCCCTCCTCGGGGCGGACCCGCACCACCGACAGCACGGTGGGGCGCCCGCCCTCCGTGTACTTCCCGGCCAGGTACATCAGGGTGGAGACGACCGTCAGCAGGGCCAACCCCCACGGCAGATCGGGCAGCCGCCACGGCTCGCGCGCCAGCCGGACGGCGGTGAACGCGAGCGCGGCGGTGTGGACCACGACGTACTGCGCGTCGGCGAAGCTGCCGCGGCCCGCGTCGTCGGTGAGCAGATCGGCGGCGCGCGGCCGGACCGCGCGCACCTTCTGGAGCCGCTGCGCCCGTACCCGGGCGGCCACCACCAGCCGGGCCATCACGGCGGCCAGGCAGGTCAGCCCGGTGACGGTGAGCAGCGCGGCGACCCGGCCGACCGCCAGGCCGTCGGTCAGCCGGGGCCGGTCGCCCGGGTCGAGGGCCAGTTCACCGCCGAGGACGAGCACCGCGAACACGGCGAACGCCAGCCAGGCGGCGGCGACCGTACGGGAGGTGGAGAGCCGGTTGTCCTCGCCGACCAGCGGGGCGAGTGGACCGCCCGCGCCGTGGTGCAGCCGGGCGGTGAGGGTCAGCAGGGCGGCGGTGACGGCGGCAGCCGCGATCCCGGCGGTCCTGGCCACCGACCAGCCGGTGCCGAGCGCGGTGGCCAACTGCCCGATCAGCAGCGCCGCGACCGCGCCCCACACCACCAGCAGCGTGCGCCGCCACACCGCGTCACGCCATGCGGTGCACTCGGCGCGCCCGCTGTCGACGACCGTACGGGCGGCCTGGGCCAGTTCGTCGGAGACCCACTGCCGGGAGGCCCCGGCAGAATGCGCCAGCGCCGCCGGAAGGCCCTCTCCGGCCGCGAACCGCTCCCGCATGGCCACGAACGCGGCCACCGCCCTGCGATGGCCCTCACGGGCGCCCTGGGGGCATTCACAGCCGGTGTGGCCGGGCCCGTGCGGGTGCCCCTCCACCGTCGCGGCGTTCTCCGCCGTCTCCACCGCCACGAGGGTCGCTCCGTCGTTCGTTCGTACTGGTTCGGCACCGACGTTCGGTTTCCGGACCGGTCCGGGCGGCGCCAACTGACATGTGACGAGAGGGAATTGTGCCGCACCGCGGAGGGTGTCAGGTCAACAGGTCCGGCTCGGCGCGGGTGATCTGGAGATACAGCGGCTGATAGTTGATCCACGCCACAAGATCGTTCCCGAGCTGCTCCCGGAGCCGCGCCGCGTCCTCGTCACCGATGGGCACCGGCTCCCCCGCCGCCTTCGCGGCGAGCTGCGCCTGGCACGACCGCTCCATCGTGATGAACCACCACGCGGCGGCGTCGACCGAGTCGCCCACCGTCAGCAGACCGCGATTGCGCAGGATGAGGGCCTTGTGGGTGCCGAGCGCGGCGGCGATCCGGCGCGCCTCGTCATCGTCCACCACCACTCCGGTGGACGCGTCGTAGAGCGCATGGTCCTCGAAGAACGCGCACACCTCCTGGTTGAGCGGTTCGAGCCGCTCGCCGAGCGAGGACAGCGCCCGGCTGTGCACCGAGCGGCTGTGCGCGACGGCCACCGCGCCCGGCCGAGCCCGGTGCACGTGGGAGTGAATGACGAACGCCGCCTGGTTGACGTGGTAGCGGCCCTCGACCACCTGGCCCGCCTCGTTGACCAGGATCAGGTCCTGGGCCCTGACGTGACCGAACGGCATGCCGAAGGGGTTCACCCAGAAGCAGTCGGCCAACTCCGGGTCGCGGACGGTGATGTGGCCCGAGACCCCCTCCTCGTAGCCGTACCGTCCGAACAGCCGCAGCGCCGCGGCGAGCCGCTCCTTGCGGTGGCGCCGCTCCTCGCCGGGCGAGGCGTGCTGCGGCGGCATGGTGATGTGCAGCTTGTCGGTGGGTATCGGCTCGGGCGCCGGCCGGGGCATCGGCATGGGGCTGTTCATGGGCGGCTCGCTCACTCCTCGCGCTCCTGGGGGTGCTCGCAGCGGAAGCTACCTCCGGGTAGAGCGGGAGGCCAGACCGTTGCGCACGATCCGTGCCCACGGCGGGAACGGCGACGCCGCCGCCCCTGGAGCAGGGACGGCGGCGCGGGCCTGGCGATCGGGGTGGGTCACTCCCACTCGATGGTGCCGGGCGGCTTGCTGGTGATGTCCAGGACGACCCGGTTCACCTCGTCCACCTCGTTGGTGATGCGGGTGGAGATCCGCGACAGCACGTCGTACGGGAGCCGCGACCAGTCGGCCGTCATGGCGTCCTCGGAGGAGACCGGGCGCAGCACGATGGGGTGGCCATAGGTGCGGCCGTCGCCCTGGACGCCGACCGAGCGGACATCGGCGAGGAGGACGACCGGGCACTGCCAGATCTCGCGGTCCAGACCGGCGGCGGTCAGCTCCTCACGGGCGATGGCGTCGGCCTCGCGCAGCAGGTCCAGCCGGTCCTTGGTGACCTCGCCGACGATGCGGATACCGAGCCCGGGGCCCGGGAAGGGCTGACGGTGGACGATCTCGTCCGGCAGCCCGAGCTCCTGGCCGACGTTGCGCACCTCGTCCTTGAACAGCCGGCGCAGCGGCTCCACCAGCTTGAACTCGAGGTCCTCGGGGAGGCCGCCCACATTGTGGTGGGACTTGATGTTGGCGGTGCCGGCGCCGCCGCCGGACTCCACCACATCGGGGTAGAGGGTGCCCTGCACCAGGAACTCCACGGCCTCGCCCGCGGCGCCCGCCTCGGCCACCAGCTCGGCCTGGGCCTGCTCGAAGACCCGGATGAACTCCCGGCCGATGATCTTCCGCTTCTCCTCGGGGTCGGAGACCCCGGCGAGCGCGGACAGGAACCGCTCCTCGGCGTCGACGACCTTGAGCTGGACGCCGGTGGCCGCCACGAAGTCCTTCTCGACCTGCTCCGACTCGCCCTTGCGCATCAGGCCGTGGTCCACGTAGACGCAGGTGAGCTGGTCGCCGATGGCCTTCTGGACGAGGGCGGCGGCGACGGCGGAGTCCACCCCGCCGGACAGCCCGCAGATCGCGCGCTTGGTGCCGACCTGCTCACGGATGGCCGCGACGGACTCCTCGACCACATTGGTGGTGGTCCAGGTGGGCTCCAGCCCGGCGCCCCGGTAGAGGAAGTGCTCCAGCACCTGCTGGCCGTGGGTGGAGTGCATCACCTCGGGGTGGTGCTGTACGCCGTAGAGCTTGCGCTCGTCGCATTCGAAGGCGGCGACCGGCACCACATCGGTGGAGGCGGTGACCGCGAAGCCCGCCGGGGCGGCCGAGCAGGCGTCGCCGTGCGACATCCACACCGACTGCTCCTCGGGGGTGCCCGCGAAGAGGGTGGAGCCGGGCTTGGACACGGTCAGCGGGGTACGGCCGTACTCCCGGGCACCGGTGTTGTCCACGGTGCCGCCGAGCGCGACGGCCATGAGCTGGAAGCCGTAGCACATGCCGAAGACCGGGATCCCGGCCTCGAAGAGCGAACGGTCGACGCTGGGCGCGCCCTCGGCGTAGACCGACGACGGTCCGCCGGACAGGATGATCGCCTTGGGGTTCCTGGCGAGCATCTCCTCCACCGGCATGGTGGACGGGACGATCTCGCTGTAGACGCGGGCTTCGCGGACCCGGCGGGCGATGAGCTGGGCGTACTGCGCGCCGAAGTCGACGACCAGGACGGTGTCGGGGGCGGCAGCAGGGGACGCTGATGGCACTTCGGCGGCCTTCCGGCGGTGGTGATCGGGGTGGTACTCGGGCGGACCGGTCCGCACAGGGGACTGTTCCGGCGCGTTGGACTTTCGATTCTAACGGGCTCATAATCGGCGCCATGTCCACGCGCATGACCTTCGTCTTTACCTATGGCACCGGCCCGTCCGGCTGCCATGGTCGTGCTGCTTGAACCACTGACAAGCGACTTCCCAGGCGCCCCGGGCCGGCAAAGGCCCGGGGCGCTGGTGTTTTCCCTCCTCCGGGCTCTCCCGCCGGACTCCGGGTCCACCCCCGAGAGACCAGGAGAAACGGAATATGAGCACCACCACCGGCAGCAGTACGGCCGAGGTCAGCGACGCCGCCGAGGTGATCCGCACCGCACGGGAGCGCATCGACGCCCTCGACGCCCGGATCCTGGACCTCGTCCGGGAGCGGATGGACGTCTCGGCCTCCGTCCAGCGGGCCCGGATCGGGTCGGGCGGGCGGCGGGTGCACCTCTCCCGCGAGATGGAGATCCTCGACCGCTACCGGGAGGGGCTCGGCAGGCCGGGCACCACCCTCGCCATGACGCTGCTGGAGCTGTGCCGCGGCCGGATCTGACGTTCGGCGCCATCACCCGTACGGCGCGTGACCGGCCCGCGAGCGGGCTCGTTGAGCCCGGTGCCGCACCAGCCAGGAGCGGCCCGGAAAAATCCACGCGTGGCTCAGATCCGTCGAAGCGATGAGACGCGCCCCCTGCGGTGATTCAGGCGGTGCGCGTCGTGGGACCTCGCTCCGGCGAGGTGACCGGTCGGCAGGGGACAGCAGCCCGGTCACCACCTCAAGGACGGTCGGTCCCGGGGACGCCTGGGACCGACCGTATCCGGTCGAAACGGTTGCGCCCGGTGCTCCGCATCCACCACGATGCAGGAAGGCGAAAAGCCCCGGGTCACACTCCCGTCATTGGTACAACCACGCGGGCGTACGCCCCCTTCGACATCTTCTGAACTCCGGCCCCGAAGCCAGCGGCGCAACCCCCCGGCGCCGCTTCTCAGCACCGGCGCTGCCCTGACGCCGGTGCTGACCGCCTAGGGCCCCGAGGCGCCCGCCCGCTCGGGCGCCCCGGGGCCCTTCGCATGGGTATCGCCGCCTCCCGGTGCCGCTCCCCACAGACCGCCGCGGCGGATGCCACCCCTCGCTCGCGACCGGCCGTGACCGACTTCTGACCGAGTCGCCGGATTCTGTGACCATTCTGTGAGCAAAAGTGAAGGCAACCTTTCAGCCACCGGGCTGGTCATGTACGTGCACAGCACGGCCAGACCGCGCCCCACCGCGACGGCCTTCCACATGCACGCCGCCCACCAGCGGCGCGTACGGACCCAGAAGAGGTCTTCATGAAGATTCGCCGCGTTCTGGCGACCGCCGCGGCCACGGCCGCCATCGCTCCCGCCGCCCTGCTCGCGGCACCGGCTGCCTTCGCCGAGGAAAACCCCACGCCGACGCCGTCGGTGACGGAGACGACCCAGCCGCCGCAGTCGCCGGACCCGTCGCAGTCCCCGACCACGCCCGCGCCGAGCGACACACCCACGAGCCCCACGCCGACGGACACGACGTCCCCCTCGACCGAGCCGACGGACACGGCCTCGCCGTCGACCGAGCCGACGGACACCGCCACCCCCACCGACAAGCCGACGTCGCCCACCGACGAGCCGACCGGGCCCGGTGAGTGCGCGGAGGACGGCGACTACCACGAGGACCCCGATCTCAGCACCACCCTCACCGGTCTGCCCTCGAAGGTCGTGGCGGGCAGCGGCTTCCACGGCTTCGGCTTCCAGGTGAAGAACGACTCCGACCGCACCTACAAGCGGGTGGACTTCGGTGTCGTCGCGGCGACCGTGGACGCCGACGACTTCGAGGGCACCGGCAAGTACCTCACCCTCCAGTACAAGGACCCCGACACCGGCGTGTGGACGAACATCTCCACCGACGACAGCGACCCGGGCGCGGGCTACGTGGGCTACACCGATGTGCGTCCGCACGAGACCCTCACCGTCGACCTCCGGCTGAGCGTGGCCAAGAGCGCGCCCGAGGGTTTCGGCTACGCGATCAGCATCGGCGTCTACGCGGACGACAAGGGCAACTGCGTCTTCTCGACCGGTGAGTACTACGAGTTCGACGTGCTGGCGGCCGGTTCGGAGCCGGGCGAGGTGCCCCCGGCCGAGCCCAAGCCGCAGGGCGGCAAGAAGCCGCTGCCGGAGAAGCCCGAGGGCAACACGGAGATCAACCCCAAGGGCAGCCTCGCCGAGACGGGTTCCTCCTCCGCACTGCCGACGATCGCCCTGATCGGCGGGGTGGCGATGGCCGCGGGCGGCGGAGCCGTCTTCGTGGTCCGTCGCCGTCGCACCGGCGGCGCCGCCGCGTAACGGCCCCCGGGCCGACGCGCAGGCACCACGCCGCAGCGAGGGGCCGCCCCCACCGTCCGGGGGCGGCCCCTTCGCCGTTGGCGGACGTCAGCTCCCGGACGGGGCCGGGGGAACCGCCGGCACCGGAAGCAGGGGCAGCTTCAGCGCCCCGAACGCGTCCGCCGGAACCGCCGGAGCGGTGGGCTCCACGGGTGTCAGCCGCTGGTACGGCTCGCCCTGGGCGGGGCGCGGATCGGCCTCGCCCTTGTTCGGCCACAGCGACATGGCCCGTTCGGCCTGTGCCGTGATGGTCAGGGACGGGTTGACGCCGAGGTTCGCGGAGATCGCCGAGCCGTCCACGACATGGATGCCCGGGTGCCCGTACAGCCGGTGGTACGGGTCGATCACCCCGTGCTCGGCGTCCTCACCGATCGGACAGCCACCGAGGAAGTGGGCGGTCAGCGGGGTGCCCATCAGCTCCCCGACATTGCTGCCCGCGAAGCCGTTGATCGACTCGGCGAGGTGGCGGGCCGCCTCGGCGCCCTCGGGGATGTAGTCCGGGTTGGGCAGGCCGTGGCCCTGCCGGGCGGTCAGCAGTCCCTTCCCCAGCCCCTTGGACTTGCGGTACGTGGTCAGCGAGTTGTCATGGGTCTGCATGACCAGGCCGATGATGGTCCGCTCCGACCAGCGCCGGTTGGACAGTGAACGCGCCGCCATCGTGGGGTGCTTGATGTTGGCGCCGATGAACTGGAGCCAGCGCGGCACCCGTCCGCCGTGGGGGATCTGGAGGATGGACATCAGGCCCATCGCGTTGGAGCCCTTGCCGTAGCGGACCGGTTCGATATGGGTGGTGTCGTTGGGGTGGATCGATGAGGTGATCGCCACCCCATGGCTGAACTCGGCCTTCTTCTCCCCCGGGTTCTTCGCCCGGAACCGGCGGTCGGTGGTCTGCGCGCCCACCAGCGCCTCGGAGTTGGTGCGGGTGAGGAAGCCGAGCCGGTCGGAAAGCCGTGGCAGCAGCCCCTTGTCCCGCATGGTGTGCAGCAGGGTCTGGGTGCCGTAGGTGCCCGCGGCGACGACCACGTAACGGGCGCGCAGCGCGGTGGGTTTGCCCTTGCGCCGGTTGTCGGTGGGCACGGTGGTGACGCGGTAGCCGCCCTGCGGATCGTCGCTCACGGCCGCCACGGTGGTCATGGGGTGGACGGTCGCACCGGCCTTCTCGGCGAGGTAGAGGTAGTTCTCGTTGAGGGTGTTCTTGGCGCCGTGGCGGCAGCCGGTCATGCATTCACCGCATTCGGTGCACGCCTTGCGGTCCGGGCCCGCGCCGCCGAAGTACGGATCGGCCACCGTCTCCCCCGGCTCCGCCTTGGCTTCGGCGGAGCCGTCGGCGTCCTGGCCGTCCCCGAAGAACACACCGACCGGGGCCATATGGAAGGTGTCGCCCACCCCCATCTTCTCCGCGGTGGCCTTCAGATGGACGTCGGACGGGGTGAGCGTGGGGTTCAGCCGCACCCCGAGCATCCGCCGCGCCTGGTCGTAGTAGGGCCGCAGTTCGTCCTGCCAGTCGGTGATGTGCCCCCACTGGGGATCCCGGAAGAACGGCGCGGGCGGTACGTAGAGGGTGTTGGCGTAGTTGAGCGAACCGCCGCCGACCCCGGCGCCCGCGAGCACCATCACCTTGCCCAGGACATGGATGCGCTGGATCCCGAACAGCCCGAGGGCCGGGGCCCACAGGTAGTTGCGCAGGTCCCAGGAGTTCTTGGGCAGGCTCTCGCGGGTGAAGCGGCGGCCCGCCTCCAGGACCCCGACGCGATAGCCCTTCTCGGTCAGCCGCAGGGCCGACACCGAGCCGCCGAATCCCGAGCCGATGACGATGACGTCGTAGTCGAAGCCGGCGTCGTCGGTGGCGGAGCCGGTGCCGTCGCCGGGTTGCTTGTGGTGGGCGGACTTGTCCCCTGACAACGGGTACCTCCGTGGATACGTACTGGTCAGCGCAGGCGCAGTGCCTTCATCGCGCGCAGGCTGCGGGTCATGAAGGCCGCGTACTTCTCATCCGTCATCCCGAAGGACGGGCCCAGGGGCAGCAGTCGCTGGTGAGCGACGGTCTGCGCCTCGGTGTACTTGAGGATCCCCTCCGAGCCGTGCCGGCGGCCGAGCCCGGAGTCGCCCATACCGCCCATGGGGGCGTTGACGCTGCCGTAGGCCGCGCCGTACGCCTCGTTGACGTTGACCGTTCCGGCGCGCAGCCGGGCGGCGACGGCCCGGCCGCGCCCGCCGTCCTTGGTCCAGACGCTCGCGTTGAGCCCGTACGGGGTGGCATTGGCGCGCTCGACGGCGTCGTCCTCGTCGGTGAAGCGGTAGATGGAGACGACCGGGCCGAAGGTCTCCTCGGTGCACACGGCCATCGGCGGCTCCACCCCGTCGAGGATCGTCGGCTCGTAGAAGTAGGGGCCGATATCGGGCCGGGCACGGCCGCCCGCGACGACCGTGGCGCCCTTGGCGACCGCCTCCTCCACATGGCGGGTGACGGTGTCGAGCTGGCGGTCGGAGACCAGTGAGCCCATCTCGGCGCCGTACGCGAGCGCCTTGCCCAGCCGCATCGCCTTGGTCCGGGCGGCGAACCGCTCCAGGAAGGCGTCCGCGACCGACTCATGGACGTACAGCCGCTCGATGGAGATGCAGAGCTGTCCGGCGGAGGCGAAGCAGGCGCGCACCGCGCCCTCGGCCGCCCGCTCCACATCGGCGTCGCGCAGCACCAGCATGGCGTTCTTGCCGCCGAGTTCGAGGGAGCAGCCCACCAGCCGGGCGGCGGCGGCCTGGGCCACGCCGCGGCCGGTGCGGGTGGAGCCGGTGAAGGAGACATAGTCGGCGTGCTCGATGACGGCCGGGCCGACCACCGGCCCCTCGCCGAGCACCACCTGCCACACCCCGGCGGGCATTCCGGCCTCGAGCATCAGCTCCCGCGCCCACAGGGCGGTCAGCGACGTCTCGGTGTCGGGCTTCATCACGACCGCGTTGCCGGCGACGAACGCGGGGACGGCATCGCCGACGGACAGCTCCAGCGGGTAGTTCCAGGGCACGATCTGGCCGACCACCCCGCGCGGCTGGCGCAGCTCGGTGACCTTGGTCAGGGTCGGCACCACACCGACGCGGGCCTTGGGACGCAGATAGCCGTGGGCCTTGCGGCCGTAGTGGCGGGCGGCCAGCACCACGCCCTGGATCTCCTCATGGGCATGCAGCCGGGTCTTGCCCGTCTCGAGCTGGATGAGGTCCAGGATCTCCGACTGCCGCTCCAGCAGCAGGTCATGGAAGCGGAGGAGGACGGCGGCACGCCTGCGGACCGGTAGCGCCGCCCAGGTCCGCTGGGCCTCACGGGCCCGCTGGAAGGCGGTGGCGACATCTTCCGGGGTGGACTCGGGCAGCTCGGCGGCGAGCACCTCACCGGTGAACGGTGTGTGGTTGACGGTGCGGCCGCTGCCCACGACGCCCTTGCCGAGCCGGGCGACCAGCTCGGGGGTGACGACGTCGGCGGCGGTGCGGGTGCCCGGGGCCGCGACCGGATTGCCGTCGGCGGGGGCGGTGGTGGTGCCGCTCTGTGCGCGTGCGCTGTCCTGCGTCTCCGTCATGCGGCTGAGAGTAGGCGGCCGCGGCCGGTTTGGGTACCCGTCGGTAACTCCCCTTCACCGGTCACACACAATCGCGCCAGCAATTGCTGGCGCGACGTGTGTTCACAAGGCGGTCGGCGGCTCAGTCGGTGTCGAGGCGGAACTTCTTGTTGATCTTGAAGTTCTTCAGGAGATCCTCGTACATCCGGTCGCCGGTCTTCCGGGCGTCGCCCTTCTCGGGCATCGTCAGGGTGAGCTCCCAGGCGATCTTGCCCTTGACGGCGTACACATGGTCCCGGTCCAGATAGGAGATACGGGGGTTGTCGCTGGAGGTACCGGGCTCGTAGTAGGTGGTGCTGAAGTCCGCGGCGGGGGCGCCCTGCTGCTCGGTGTTCTCGATCGCGCTCACCGTGGGCTCTTCCATCTGCGACTGGGCGCCGTCCTCATTGAAATCCCGGAGGGATCCGGCCGAGGCCCTGGAGCTGGTGATCCGGCGCTCCGAGTCGTTGGCGAGCGCGCCGAGCGTGATCGTGTAGACGCCGCTGGGATCCGTGAACGTGACCTCCGGCGCATCGTCGTAGGTGTCGTTCTGGACCCGCTTGTACCCCTCGGGCATCGCCAGGGTCGCGCCGACCAGGGACTGCTCGTCGCGCTCGACCCAGCCGGACGGCAGCGGGCTCTCGCTCGCGAACGGCTTTGCGATCACCAGCACCAGGGCGGCGGCCACCACCAGCACCAGTGCGCCCAGACCCGCCTGGGCCTTGCGGTTCTTGTGCAGGATGGGCGGGACGAAGCGGTTCCCCGCGGGCTGCGGTGCCGGGGACGGCGCCGCGGACGGCGCCGCGCCGAATCCGGCCCCGGCCGCCATCGTCGGCAGGCTGCCCGCGGCCATCGTGGGCGCGCCGGACGCGAAGACGGTCGGCGTGGGCTCGGGCGGACGGGCCGCGGTCTCCAGCGCCCGCCGGATCTCGGCGGCGGAAGGACGCTGTGAGGCGTCCTTGCGCATCATCCGCATGATGATGTCGCCCAGCGGCCCCGCAGCCCGTGCGGGCATCTGCGGTTCCGCCTGCAACACGGCCTGGAGGGTGGACGGGGAGTGGCTGCGGCGGAACGGGGACATGCCCTCCACGGCCGTGTACAGCACCACGCCCAGCGACCACAGGTCCGACTCGGGACCCGGCCGCTGCCCCAGCACCCGCTCGGGCGCGACGAATTCGGGCGAGCCGACGAAACCGCCGGTCTCGGTGAGCCCCTGCTCGCCCTGGATCTGGGCGATGCCGAAGTCGGTGAGCACCACCCGGTCTCCCCGGCCGAGCAGCACATTGTCCGGTTTGACGTCACGGTGCAGCACCCCGGCGTCATGGGCGGCGGCGAGACCGTCCAGCACCGCGAGACCGATCCGGGCCGTCTCGCGCGGGTCGAGGGTGCCCTCGGTCAGCCGGTCGCCCAGGGACTGCCCGGTCACCAGCTCCATCACGATCCACGGCCGCCCCTCCTCGACCACGACGTCGTGCACGGTGACGACGGAGGGGTGGTCGATCCGGGCCGCGGCGCGCGCCTCGCGCTCCATCCGCCGGTAGACCGTCTGCCGCTCGCTGTCCGGGAGGTGGTCCGGGACGCGCGGCTCCTTGACCGCCACCTCCCGGTCCATGACCTGGTCCTGGGCCCGCCAGACGGTACCCATCCCGCCGTGGCCCAGCCGGGCGGTCAGCCGGTAGCGCTGACCGATGACCCGCCCCGCGTCCGGACCGGCGGACCGGCCCGCGGGCGGTTGCTGCGCGGCGAACTGGGTCGGCTCATAGGGGCTCGCGGGCGGCTGCGCGCCGTGGGCAGGCGTCCCCTGGGCGCGCGGCGGCGGCAAGGTGTAACTGGTGGGCTCGTCCGCCCGTCCCCCGTCGTTCGTCATGGCTCAATCTTTACCTGTCCGGGGACCGGCTCCGCCACCGGCCCCGGGGTGTGCGGAACGCTCGTGACAAAGCCGTTGCGGCGGGGCTCAGTCCGATCGGCCGGAACGGGCGAATGTGGCGACAGCCGTGTCGAAATACCGCTTTCCCTGACCTTTTTGCGCCACCGGGGCGGAGAGCCACAGGTCGTACATCTTCCCGTCGGCGTTCCAGCTCAGATCGAACGTCTGCCGTGAGCCGCCGTCGTCCGCGCCGCCGTTCCACACGAACGCCCAGAGCGCGGCGGGATGCCCCTGGTGGGTGGTCTCGATGACCTGGCCGCTGCGGTAGCCGGGGTACTCCCGCGGCCCCTTGGCGTCCGCCTCCCGGCTCAGTCCCAGCGGCCCCTTGGGGTCCTGCTGCTGGATCTGCACCCCGATCCGGAACTCCTTGCCCGGCGAGTAGTAGTAGACCCGGGGCGCTTCGTAGGAGCGGCTGTACCCCTTGGGCACGGCGATCGTGAAGCCCAGCGGGTCCTTGACCCGCTCATAGCCCTCGGGCACCCCGCCGGACCGGGAGGGGCCGGGGTCCGGGGTGCGCGAGGAGGGGCGGGAGTTCTGCCCGCCGTCCGCGCGGCCGTCGTCCCGGCCGTGGGCCGGACCGTCACCGGCCTTGGTGTCACCGCCGTCCTTCAGCAGGACCAGCGCGCCAAGACCCGCCCCGGCCAGCGCCAGGACGGCGATGACCGCCAGCCATGCGGTACGGCCGCGGAAGCGCTTCCCCGGGCGGGCCGCAGCCCGCTCCGGCTCGTCCGGCGTGGCTCCGGCGGCCGGGCGCGGCGCGGCCCCGGGGACGAGCGCGCGGCCCGGCCGGGGCTCGGCGCGCGGCAGCGGCATCTCCGGGGTGTCCCCCGACTCCACGTACGAGCGGAGCAGTCCGGCGGCCTCCGCCGCGCCCAGCCGCTCCTCCTGATCCCGCCGCAGCAGCCCCTCGACGGCCGGTGTCAGCCCTCCGGCGGCCTCGGGCACCGTGATCCCGTCGAAGACGACGGCGTGCAGCACCGCGGCCAGGGAGTCGCGGTGGAACGGGGACTGGCCGCTCACCAGCGTGCACAGCAGCACCCCGAGCGACCACAGATCCGACTCGGGGCCGGTCCGCCGCCCGGACATCCGCTCCGGCGCGGTGTATTCGGGCGAGCCGACGAACGAACCGGTCTCGGTGATCGTCGTGGCGCCGGAGACCTGCGCGATCCCGAAGTCCGTGAGCACCACCCGCCCGGTGCCCGCCTCCAGCAGCACATTGGCGGGCTTGAGGTCCCGGTGCAGCACCCCGCGGGCGTGCGCCGCGCGCAGCGCGTCCAGCAGTGCCAGTCCGATCCGGCCCGCCTCGCGCGGACCGACCGGACCCTCCGCGGACAGCCGGTCGGCGAGCGAGACCCCGTCGACCAGCTCCATGACGATCCAGGCGCGCTCGTCCTCCTCGACCACATCGTGCAGGACGATCACATTGGGGTGCTTGAGCTGGGCGACCGTGCGGGCCTCGCGCAGTGTGCGCTCACCGTGCAGCCGGGCGTCCAGGGACGACAGGCCCTCGTCGTCCACATGCAGTTCCTTGACCGCCACGTCCCGGCCCAGCAACTGGTCGACGGCCCGCCAGACCGTGCCCATACCGCCGCGCCCGAGCCGCGAGACCAGCTCGTACCGGCCCGCGATCAGGTGTCCCTCGCCCCCGGAGTTGCCCATGGCCCTCATCTTGCCTCACGTCCGGAGGGGATCTTCGGGCGCGGCCACGGCCGCCGTCCGGCCGGTGGCATCCGTCGCCATACCTGACAGGAGATGTCCGGTACGCGCTCTACCGTCGGCCGTATGACCGATGCCCGCCCCACGCTCCGTATCTCCGCCGCACAGCGCCGCGCCCGGCTCGGGCGGCGCCATCTGCTGGCGCCGTCCACCCGCGCGGCCACCGTCGAGGAGGTCACCGGCGCGCTGGTGGCCCTGCACGCCACCGACCCCGCCACCGTCTATCTGTCGGCGTGCGCGCGGCTGCGCGAACCGCGCGCGGCGGAGCTCGACCGGGCGCTGTACGAGGACCGCACGCTGGAGCGGATGCTCTGTATGCGCCGCACCATGTTCGTGGTGCCGGCCGGCCTGGCCCCCACCGTGTACGCGGGCGCCGGGCGGGCCATCGCGGTCCGGGAGCGTGCCACGCTCCTCAAGCACCTGCGGGAACGCGCGGAGGGCTGGGACGAGGAGCGGCTGGCGGCGGCCGAGCGGGAGGCGCTGGCGGCGCTCGCGGCCCGTGGCGAGGCCACCACCGCCGAACTGTCCGCGGCCGTGCCCGCGCTGCGCGAGACGATCCTGATGTCGCCGGGGAAGCGGTACGAGGCACGGCAGAGCGTCGGCAGCAGACTGGTGCGGCTGCTCGCGGCCGACGGGCGGGTGCGCCGCTGCCGTCCGCGCGCCACCTGGAACAGCAACACCTTCCCGTGGGCCCCGGCCCGGCCGCTGCCCGAGGTGCCGGAGCGCGCGGCGAAGGCGGAGCTCGCGGGGCGCTGGCTGCGGGCGTTCGGCCCCGCCACCGAGGCCGATCTGAAGTGGTGGACGGGGTGGACGGTCACCGACACCCGGCGGGCGCTGGCCGATGTCGCGGCGGTACCGGTGGAGCTGGCGGAGGGCCCGGGGTTCGTGGCCGAAGGGGACGAGGAGCCGGTGGCCGGGTGCGAACCGTGGGCCGCGCTGCTGCCGAGCCTGGATCCGACGGCCATGGGCTGGCGGCAGCGTGACTGGTATCTGGACCCGGAGCGGGTGCCCCTGCTCTTCGACGGCACCGGCAACATCGGCCCCACGGTGTGGTGGAACGGCCGGATCGTGGGCGCCTGGACGCAGCGCGCGGACGGCGAGGTGGTGTGGCGGCTCTTCGCGGACGAGGGGCGGGAGGCGCGGTCGGCGCTGGAGGCGGAGGCGGCGCGGCTGAGCGGCTGGCTGGGGGAGACCCGGATCACCACGCGTTTCCCCACGAAACTGGAGCGGGAACTGGCGCGCTGAGCGGCCCGCGCGAGCCCTCTCCCGGGCTCGCTCCGGGACCGGCGCGTTGTCCGATGATCGACGCGCCACCGGAACACCTGACCGGCAGCCCGTCCCCACGGGCGATTGAGCGTGACCCCGGCGTGCGGAAACCTGGGACGTGCCGATGTTCAAAGGGGCGGACCGCGGCCGCCCCGCATCGACGCAGAGACACCGAGACGCAGCAGACGCAGCAGACGCAGACGGGAACCGCAGAGGAGAACCGGCCGGACACCGGTCCGGGGCGCGCACGCCGAGCCGCCCCGCGGCGGGGGTCCACGGGGCGGCGGTTCGGGTGGGCGCGCCGGACGTGGCGCGCCGCGTGGCGTCGGGCCGCTAGCGGGCGACCTTCCAGGTGCGCGAGTCCTTCAGCAGCTTCCGCAGCGCGGGGTCCTTCACCGCGGCGGTGGTGTCGGTCGCCTTGGCCTTCACCTTGTGGGACTTACCGTCGGTGCGGACACCTAGGGACGCGGGAGTGATGGACTTCCTGCCGCGCGCGGAGCGCACCTCGTCACCGTCCACGTACCACTTCAGGGACGCCTTCTTGGGGATGTGCACCGTCAGCGTGGTCTTGCGCCCGACCGGTTCGTCGGTGGGCGTCGGGCTGCTGATCACGCTCGCGTGCCGGTAGAAGCCCGCGATCATCGCCTCCCGGCCGGGCAGGCTGAACTCCCGGCCCAGGGTGCGCATGATGGAGTTCTCCGTGGGGCGGTTGATGCCCTTGGGGTAGTAGCGCCCGCCCTCGTAGGCACCGACCGTGCCGCCGTCCGGAGAGGTCCGGCCCAGCCAGCGGTACCACTTGGTCCGCTGGTCGGCCATCTGGTCCGCGCTCAGCGTGGAGGCGTTGGCCTCCTCGGGCTCGGCGCCGGTATAGGTGCCGTTGTCCGGATAGACGTACTCGTCGGCGAGTTTGCCGAGCGAGTGGCCGGTCTCGTGGACGGCGACCTGGTCGGAGTCGGCGTGGTCGGACGAGGCGGTGGCGACGCCGTCGTAGCCGACCTGTGAGGTGACGGTGTAGCCCGCGCCGCCGTACTTGGCCGAGTTGGAGAGCACGACCACCAGATCGGCCTGCGGGGCCTTGGCCGCGTAGGACTCGACCTTGTCGGTGTCGACGCACAGCAGCCGCTCGAGGTCGTCGCACCAGAAGTACGAGTCGAGGGCGGTGTCCTTGACGACGTCCTTGCCGGGGTCGCCGGAGACGCCCGACTGGTTGGAGACGGCGTCCACGGACCAGACGTTGAACAGGTCCCGGTAGGAGGCGTACGGCTCGACCGCGGACATCTCCTGCCACTTGGCGCGCAGATCGGTGTGGAAGTCCTCCTGCTGGGAGGCGGTGTACCCGTCGCCGATGAAGACGACGTCCACCTTGTCCCCGACCGGTCCCTTCCTGATGACCGAGCCGACATCGCCGTCGTCCGCCTTCTCGGCGGCGGACAGCGAACGGTCCGCGCGGGTCAGGCGCTCGGGCGTCGCGGCCGGGACCTCGGTGTGCCGGGGGTGGGCGCCGGGACGGCTGAAGTACTCGACCTCATGGGTGCCCCCGGCCGGAGCGGCTGACGGAGTGTCACCGGAGCCGCCGCTTCCGCCGGGGGTCGCGGTCGCGGTCGCGGTGAGCGCCGCGGCCAGGGCGATGCCCCCGGTGGTGGCCGCGATGCGGAAGGGGACGCGTCGGCGTATGTGTCGTCGCACGGTGGCTCCCGGAATCCATCCCATAAGCGGCCGATTAAGCAGGGTTAATTTGCGGCTCAACCTACGGGGCGCACCCGTATCGGGCAATAAGAACGCGACAAGTCCCGGGGAAATCTGACATGGCGTCCGCCACACTCCCCGGGGCCACCGGTCCCCCTCCGTCAGACGCGGGGCGGACTCACACCGCTTCGTCGCGGGCCAGCCGCAGCAGCCGGTCCAGCACCCCGCGGCCCCCGGTCCGCAGCCCGTCGTGCTCGAACTCGTCCGTCACCCAGGTGCGCAGGCCCCGGATGGCGCGGGCGGTGGTGAGCGCGTGCGCGGTGTCCACGTACAGGTCGTCGTGGTAGACGACGGCGGCCACCGGCACGGTGTTGCGGGCCAGCCGCTCCGCGTCGTACAGCGGGCCCCAGCCGGTGCGCGCGGCCAGGAGTCCGGCGGTCCCGGCCAGCGGGCGCAGCGCCGCGTGGGTGTCCAGCATCCAGGGGTGGACGGTCTCGGCGGTGAGCGGCACCGGACCGCCGGCCGCGGCCGCCGCCTCCGCGTCGAAGCCCGGGAACTCCTCGCGGATCCGGTGCGCCGACCAGTCGGTGGCGCGGCCGTCCTGGGCGTAGATGGACTCGTGCAGCAGCGCGTAGAGGGGGCTGGCGGCGCGGGAGAGGACGGCGGCCACCTGCTCGCGGAACCCGTCGGCCAGCCGGGGCCCGTCGGGGGTCGGCGCGAACGGCTCCTCCAGCAGGTGGTGGAGGAGATGCGCACCGTCACCGCCGCCGAGCAGGATGCCGAGCTGCTGGAACGCGGCCGGGGTGAGCCGGGTGCCGTCCGGCAGCACCTCCTCGTGTGCGGCCAGGTGCCGGACCACGGCGCGGACGGTCTCCGCGTCGCCGGGGTAGCGGGCGTAGTGGGCGAGGGACTTGCGTTCCATCCGCGGATACGCGACGCGGTAGACCGCGTCGGCGTCGGCCTCCAGCGAGGGAAGCCCGCCGGCTATCAGGACGGTGTCCAGCCCCTCGGGGGCGTGGGAGAGGTAGCTGACCGCGCAGAAGCCGCCGTAGCTCTGCCCGAGCACGGTCCAGGGGCGGCCGCCGGTGAGCCGCGCGCGGATCAGCTCGCAGTCCCGCACGATCGCGTCGGCGCGGAAGTGGGCCAGGTAGTCGGCCTGCTGCTCGGGGGTGCCGCGCAGCGGGAGGGTCTGCCGGGTGGCCGGGGTGGAACGGCCGGTGCCGCGCTGGTCGAGCAGCAGGACGCGGTACTCGTCCAGCGCCCGGTCCAGCCAGCCGGCGCGGCCGACCGGCCGGGGCGCCCCGAAGCCGGGCCCGCCCTCCAGGTAGAGCAGCCAGGGGAGCCCCTCCCGGCCGGCGCCCGCACGGTCCGCGGCGACGACCTCCCGGCCGAAAACCCTGATCCGCTCGCCGTCGGGCGCCGTATGGTCGAGCGGTACGTCGAAGTGGTGGTCGGTGAGGAGCAGTCCGGGCTGCCGGACGGTGGTCGTCTCAGTACCCGGACGGGCGGGAGCCGTTTTCCTCGCCTCAAGCATCTTTTAATCCTCACGTAAATGGACTTAGCTCGGCGATTAAGCTACCGCCGGGGAGAAGAGGGCACGTGTCCGAGAGAAGCGCCGGAGACGGGCGGACCACGGCGGACGCGACCGGGGAGATCGGTCGCCGGGTGCTGCGGCTGCGCACCGAGCGCGGGTTCACCCAGCGCCAGCTCGCCGAGCCCGCCTACACCGCCGCCTATGTCTCCACCCTCGAAGCGGGCAGGGTCCGCCCCTCCGAGGCCGCGCTGCGCCATCTCGCCGGACGGCTCGGGGTGACCTACGAGGAACTGACCACCGGGCGTTCACCGCGGGACGCCACCCGGCTGCGGGCCGGACTGACCGACGCCCGGCGGGCGCTGGCCACCGGGGCCGCCGAGGACGCGGCCGCGCTCTTCCTGGACCTGCACACCGAGGCGGAGCGGCTCGGCTTCGCCGAGGAGCGGGCGGCGGCCCAGCTCGGGCTGGGCGACTGCGCGCTGGAGACCGGCGAACTGAGCACTGCGCGTGATCACTTCGAGGCGGTGGAACGGCTGCTGGCCGAGGAGCCGCTGCCGCGCCGGGTCCCGGCGATCCGCGGGCGGGCGGTGGCCCATCTGCTGGCGGGCGAGCTGCGCTACTCCTGCTATCTGCTGGAGAGCGCCCTCGACGAGCTGAACGCCTCCGGACTGCACGACCCGGGCGCCCTGCTGCTGCTCTACACCGCGGCCATCGGCCCGTACATGGACATGGGCGCGCACGGCCGGGCGATGCGCGCCGCCGAACTGGCGCTGGCGCTGGCCCCCCAGGTGGACGACCCCGGTCTGGTGGCCCGGATGCACCGCGGCGTGGCCCGCACCCTGATCGCCGAGGGCCGCACCGCGGAGGCCGACGCCTCGCTCGCCAAGGCCCAGGAGCTCTACGAACAGCTTCGGATCCACACCGACCTGGCCCACTGCCACTGGATGCGCGGCTATGTGCACGCCCAGGACGGCAATCTGGAGCGGGCCGAGCGCGAGCTGCGCACGGCGCGCGACATGCTGGCATCCAAACGGGCCGCGCTGTTCACCGTGCAGGTGGAGGTGGAACTGGCGGACGTCCTGCGCCGCCGGGGCCGCACCGCCGAGGCGGAGGCCCTGCTGCTGCCGCTGCTGACCCGTTCCGCCGAGGCGGACGGAGAAGTCCCCGCCGAGGCGCGGGGGGAGGTCCCCGCCGGGACGGAGGGGGCCGGGCTCACCGCCGAGCGCGGCGCGGTGCACGCGGGCGGCGCCCACCGGCTGCTGGGACTGATAGCCGACGAGCGGGGTGACGCGGACACCGCCGAGGAGCACTACTGCGCGGCGCTGTCGCTGCTGGAACGCACGGGCGCGGCCGGGGACCTGGCCGATCTGTGCCGGCTGCTCGGCGATCTGCTGCGGCGCGAGGGACGGCTGGAGGCCGCGATGGACGCGTACCGCACGGGGCTGGGCCACCGGGCGGCGCCGGGCACCACCACATTGGGTCCGGCTCCTGCCGAACCGCCCGTGTGACACGGGCGTCAGTAAGACCAAAGCCGGGAGCAACAGCCGGAGGAACAGCACGATGCACGGCGGTCAGGCAGTAGACGGAAGCGCACCCGGACGTGCGCGCGGACCGGCATGTCAACGGGGTGACGCGCCCGCCGTCCGTGGTGTCCGACCCCGGCGTTGCCGGGCGGAGGCCGGTCCCTCCCCCCGCGGGGGGCCGGTCAGCGCTGGGTCTGCGCACACGGCGCGGCGGGCGGTCAAGAGTTGGGCAGGCCGCCGCGTGTGGGGGTCGCGGCGGCCTGAGCGCGGCAGCGCCCCGCTGATTGACCCTTGCCGGGACCGGTCAGATCCGCGGCAGTCACTGCGCGCCGAGAGGCCCTGCGGCGCGGTGACGGGGCTGGGGTCTGGGTCGACCCCGCGGGGTGGTGCAGCATGTGGTCCACTCTGCCCGGTGGGCGGCCGGACCGGCATCCACCGCTGGTCTCCTGTCACCCCCGCCAACCGGAGGGGGTGCCTCCCCCAATTGGGCGGAGTGAAACGCTCCATTTTCCCGCGGGCATACGGCAGGCTGTCCGGGCAATGGGCATGACAGCTGAGGAGAGGGAGCGGCCGGTGATCCGTGTTGCTGTAGTGGATGACGAGGCGCTCGTGCGTTCCGGTCTGCGGCTGATCCTGGGCACGGCCCCGGACATCGACGTGGTCGCCGACAGCTCCGGGGCCGGGGCGGTCGACACCGTGCTGCGCAGCGGAGCCGACGTCGTCCTCCTCGACATCCGGATGCCGGACGCCGACGGGCTGACCGTACTGAGACAGTTGCGGGCCGCACCCCGCTCCCCCGCCGTCGCCATGCTGACGACCTTCGACGTCCAGGAGTACCTCGCTGCCGCGCTGCGCGCCGGAGCGGCGGGCTTCCTCCTGAAGGACACCGATCCGGAACAACTGGTCCGCGCCGTGCGGACACTCGCCCAGGGCGGCAGTGTCCTGGACCCCGGTGTCACCCGCGCCGTGATCGGCGGCTTCCTCGCCGCCGAGGCCGAAGTCACCGCCGCCGAGGCGATCGAGGCCCTCACCCCGCGCGAACGCGAGGTGCTCGCCCTCCTCGGCGAGGGCCTCGCCAACCCCCAGATCGCCGAGCGGATGGGGCTGGCCGCCAGCACCGTCAAGGACCACGTCCGGGCGGTGCTCGGCAAGCTGGGCGGTCTCAACCGTGTCCAGGCGGCCATCGTCGCCGACCGCGCCGGACTCATCGCCGGCCGCCCACCGATAGGCGGGACCCGATGACTGTCTCCTCCCTCCGTCCCTCCCCCAGCCCGCTCTTCGAGGACATGCAGCCCCCGGCCCGGGCACCGCGGAAGCGGCTGCCGCGCTGGGCCGCCCGCTGGGGCTCACTGCTGATCCCGCTCGTCCTGGCGGTGGCCGACGCGCTGCTCGTCAACGGCGTCACCTTCGGTCTGGAGCTCAACGTCTCCCTGGTGGCCGCGGGGGCCCTGCTGCTGCGCCGCCGCCTCCCGGCGCTGGTCTTCCTGGTCACCCTGCCGGGGATCCTCATCGGCTACATCTGGTTCGCGCCGATGATCGCCCTCTACACGGTGGCCCGGCGCCGCCCGGACCGCAGACTGCTGGGCTTCCTGGCGCTGCTGCTGGCCGCCGCGCACTTCATCCCGTGGCCGGTCTCCGACTTCGAGCCCACCGCCTACCGGGACAACACCCTGGTCCTGATCGACGCCTGTGTGACCTCCGTCGGTCCCATCGCGCTGGGGCTGCTGGTGCGCACCCGCAGCGAACTCGCCGCCCGGATAGACGACCTCACCCGCAGCCGCCGCCACGCGGACGAGCTGATCGCCGAGCAGGTGCTGAGCACCGAACGGGCCCGGCTGGCCCGCGAGATGCACGATGTCGTGGCCCACCAGGTCAGTCTCATCAGCCTCCAGGCGGGGGCGGTGCAGATCAGCGCCGAGGACGCCAAGGCGCGGGAGGGTGCGCGGACCATCCGCGAACTGTCCGTCCGCACCCTGGACGAACTGCGCCATATGGTCGGGATCCTGCGCGCCGCCGGGGGCGACCTGGAGGACCTGACCCCACAGCCCCGGCTGGCGGATCTGCCCCGGCTGATCGAACTGAGCGCGCTGGACGTCGCCTACGAGGCGGACACCGCGGAGGCCCCGGAGGACGACGAGGGGCGTACCGCGGAGGCGGTGGAGCGCGCCGCCTTCCGGATCGTGCAAGAGGCGCTGACCAATGTGCGCAAGCATGCGCCGGGTGCGCGGGTGACGGTACGGGTCAGGGATCTGGACGCGGCACGGGAGTTGCTGCGCGTCGAGGTGCGCAACGGGCCGCCGGACGCGTCGGCCGCGTCGCCCGGTCTGCCCGGCGGCGGCCACGGCCTGGTCGGCCTGCGGGAACGGGCCCAGTTGCTGGGCGGAACGCTGAAGGCGGGCCCGACGGACGACGGGGGGTTCGTCGTACGGGCGGACTTCCCCAAGACACCACCCCGGGCGGCCCGTTCGTAACGGCGGGCGGCCCGGCCGCGGGCCGTTGGCGGACGCGGAGGGACTGGTCAGGCCGAGAGGGAGTCGACCGCGTCCTCGTCGTCCTCGTCCGGCTCGGTGGCCGCGTCGAGGTCGGGGTAGACGTCGAACAGCCGCCGCACGCCGAGTGCCGCGAGCACCCGGTGGACATGGGAACCGTGGGCGGCCCCCTGGGGCGGCAGGATCAGCCGCAGCCGGCCGGAACAGGACCGCATCAGCCGGCGCGCCGCGATGAGCACACCGACGCCGCTGGAGTCGCAGAACCGGACCTCCGAGAGGTCCAGGACCAGCCAGTGGCGGCCCTCGGCGACCGCGTCGTGGACGTGCTGCCGGACCGCGGGCGAGGTCACCAGGTCCATTTCGCCGGAGACCTGGAGTACGACCCACTCCCCCCGGCGGTCCTCCATCACCTTCAACGTCACGCGCCCGAAGCCCTTCGCTCGCCGCTAACCGGAATTTGCTGTTCCCGGGCGGCTGCCCGCCCTTCCGCCGCGTGAAACTCCCCGTGGCACACGCCGTAGGGATTGACCCTATGCCCCGGCGAAGCGTTTCGTCTCGTCAATCCTGCGCAAAGTGAGGGGGTCAATACCATGTGCAGCCTGCTCGCGCGGCACTTTGCCCCATGGACGCGCGTCACGTCAGCCCCCGGCACTACATTCGAGTAGGAACGCGGGCACAGTGGCCGGACACCCGGCCGGACGACTCAGGGATGGGGGCCGTATGCCGAACGACGCACCGCCCCGCTGGGACCGCAGGATGCAGCAGCGGCTCGCGCGCGGCGAAGCGGCCGCACTCGGTGAGTTGTATGACCGCTTTGCCTCACTTGTCCATAATCTCGCCCATCGCGTCCTGGAGGACGAGGAGGCGGCCGACCGCGTCACCCGTGAGGTCTTCGGCTATATCTGGGAGCACCCGGACGCCTATGACCCCAAGCAGGGTTCGATGCGCTCCTGGGTCGCCACGCTCACCCACCGCCAGGCGGTGCGGCGGCTGCGGCAGTCGCACACCGCCACGGCCGAGGAGGATGAGCTGACCACCGAGGACCTGGAGGAGCGGATCCGCGACGCGTCGGTCGCCGCCCGCGCCGACTACATCGTCACCTCCATGCCCGCCCCGCTGCGCGCCGCCCTGGAACTGGCCTACTTCGACCGCCGCGACTACCGGCAGGCCGCGGCCGCGCTCGGGGTGACCGAGGACGAGGCGCGGCGCCGTCTGCGGCTGGGGCTCCAACTGCTGTCCACCGCCTATGTCCAGTCCCCGCGCGCCGTCCCGCCGCCCGGATACGGACGAGCGCTGTGAGCGGGGCGGGCGGCCCGGAGCCGCACGGCGAGGACGCGTTCGGGGACGACGCGTTCGGCAACCGCCCCGGTGCGGGCCGTAACGGCGGCGGCCGCCCCCGCGACCGGAGTGACGAGGGTCACGCCGATGATCCGGGCGGCGGAAGAGGCGGCCCCGGCCGGGGCGATGAGACCGGTATCCCTCCTGAACCGTTCGGCCCGCCCCGGATACCCCCGCCCCGCGCGGCCGCCGAGGACTGCGGACACTGGCCGGGCGCCCTGGACGCCGGGATCCCCGCGCCGCGGCGGCCCGGCCGCGACCCCATGGCACCCCCGTCCACCGTCGCCGGTCCCGGGCCAGGACCCGGTCCCGGCACCGCGCCCGAACCGGAAGCCGAACCGGAACCGGAACCGGAAGCCGCGGCGGAGCCCGGCCCCACGGCCGGGTCCACGGCCGGGTCCGCCCCGATGCCCCGGCCGCCCTCGCACGATCTGCTCCGCTCCCTGCTGGGCGCCTGGGCGCTGACCGCCTGCTCCCAGGAGGAGACGGCCGCCGTCGAGGACCACCTCAACGACTGCAACTCCTGCGCCGAGGAAGCGCTGCGGCTGCGCGAGGCCGTCGGGCTGCTGCACTCCGAGCACAGCCTCGACCTCGACCCCCTGCTGCGCTCCCGGGTGCTCGCGGGCTGTCTGGGCCGCCGCCCGGCCCGGATCCCGGTGCCCTCCTGGGCCGCCGCGTACGACGCCGAGGCCGCCCGGCTGGACGCGCTGCTGCGTGACATGGGCGAGGCGGAGTGGCGGGCGCCGGTACGGCTCAAGTGGTTCGACGGGGAGCGGCTCACCGGCCGGGACACCACCGTCGAAGGGGTGATCGGCCATCTGATGGTGGTGGACGGCCTGATCGCCGCCTCGCTCGGCCTCCCCGATCCGCTCGGCACCACGGCGCCCGGTTCACCCTCGGAGCGCACCGAGGCGTACTGGCGGACCGGGCCCGCGCCCGCGTCCGGCACCGAGCCACGGCCGAACATCCGGGAGTTGTGGCGGGAGCAGGGCCACACCCTGGTCCGCACGGTGTCGTTCGCCGGACGCGGGGTGTCCGACCTGGACGTGCCCTACGGCGATTTCGCACTCCCCCTGCGGGATGCCTTCCTGGACCGCGCCTTCGAGTGCTGGGTGCACGCCGGGGACATCGCCGAGGCCGTCGACTACCCGTATGAACCCCCGGCCTCCGCCCACCTCAAGGCCATGATCGACCTGTGCGCCCGGCTGCTCCCGGGCACCCTGGCCGAGCGCCGCCGCGCCGGGCTCGCCGCCCCGCCCCGGCGGCTGGTCGCGGCGGGCTCCCCGGGCCGCACCCTCCACCTGGAGGTCGAGGGCGTCGGCGGCGGCGACTGGTACATCCCGCTGGACTCCCCGGCCGCGCTGGCCTCGCCCGAGGAGGAGGTGGCGCATATCGCCCTGGACGGCGAGGCGTTCTACCAGCTCGCCGCGGGCCACGTACCGCCCGCCGAGGCCGCCGCGGGCCAGTCC
This sequence comes from Streptomyces cucumeris, assembly GCF_024295805.1. Taxonomy (GTDB): domain Bacteria; phylum Actinomycetota; class Actinomycetes; order Streptomycetales; family Streptomycetaceae; genus Streptomyces; species Streptomyces cucumeris. Next base: position 32,024 of record NZ_JANCLX010000011.1, on the reverse strand, counting down.
GGTGATATCGAGGCCATCCGGGACGTCCTCTACGCGACGGCCTCGCTGTCCCGCCTCTGAGCGAAGCGGGTCCTTCAGGCTCTAGTCGAAGACGACCGTACGGTGGCCGTTCAGCAGCACCCGCCGCTCGCTGTGCCACTTCACGGCACGCGCCAGCGCCTGGCACTCCACGTCCCGGCCGACCGCCACGAGCTGGTCCGGGGTGAGCTCATGGCCCACCCGCTCGACCTCCTGCTCGATGATCGGGCCCTCGTCCAGGTCCGCGGTCACATAGTGCGCGGTGGCGCCGATCAGCTTCACCCCGCGCGCATGCGCCTGGTGGTACGGCTTCGCGCCCTTGAAACTCGGCAGGAAGGAGTGGTGGATGTTGATGATCCGGCCCGAGAGCTGCTTGCACAGGTCGTCCGAGAGCACCTGCATATAGCGGGCCAGCACCACCAGCTCCACCCGCTCGGCGCGCACCAGCTCCAGCAGGTCGGCTTCCGCCTGCGCCTTGGTGTCCCGGGTGACCGGGATGTGGTGGAACGGGATCCCGTAGGAGCCCACCAGCTCCTGGAAGTCGGTGTGGTTGGAGACCACCCCGGCGATCTCCACCGGCAGCGCCCCGATCCGCGACCGGAACAGCAGGTCGTTCAGACAGTGCCCGAACTTGCTGACCATGAGCAGGATGCGCATCTTCTGGTCCGCGCGGTGGATCTGCCAGTCCATCCGGAACGACTCGCCGACCGCCGCGAAGCTGGCCCGCAGATCCTCCACCCGCACCGGCGCGTCCGCGCTGAAGTGCACGCGCATGAAGAACAGGCCCGTGTCGCGGTCCCCGAACTGCTGGCTGTCCTCGATGTTGCACCCGGTCATGAACAGGAAGCTGGACACCGCGTGCACGATGCCCTGCTTGTCCGGGCAGGACAGCGTCAGGATGTACTGATCGGGGGAGTGCGACTCGCTCATGACTCCATAGCGTCGCACACCCGGGAAGATCCTCAGACCGCCCGCGTCATGATCGCCAGCACTTCGAGCGTCCGCGGCGGCACATCCGGATCCTCACCGTCGTTCCCGGCGAGCCGCACATGGGCCTCCCGGGCCGCCCGCACCGCCTCCGGCCACGCATGGTGGTCCAGATAGGCGGAGACCGGAGCGTCGGCACCCACCTGGTGCATGATCCTCAGCACCCGCAGCACGGCGACGTCGACCAGCGCCGCCTCCTGCGAGTCGCGGAAGATCGTCCCGACGTACTTCTCGGCGGACCAGCTGTCCAGCCAGGTGTCCTCGACGAGCCGGTACACGGCGTCGGTGACATCTCCGTATCCATCCTGGCCGGCCAGCCAGCACTCCCGCTGGAAGACCGGATCGGCGAGCATGTGCAGCGCGGAGCGCACATTGCTGCGCCAGCGCCACCACGGCATGTCGTTGACAGGCATGCCGCCCATGGTGGTCGAGCGACGGCCGCGACGGGAAGACTTCTCCGAACCTTGCACAGTCATCGATCGTACGTTCTTCACATCCACGGACGAGCCGCCCCCCGCTGTTCATCCTCCGGCCACCCCTGATTGGGGTGTCATAGCGGTGGAGTTCCGCCCGAACGGACATTCTCGATCACCATGACCGTCCGGCGACGCCCGTTCTCCCGTCCCTTCAAAGCCGCGGTGGCGGCGCTGTGCACGGCGCTCGGGGTACCACTGCTCGCCGGGTGCGGCACCCTGGCGGAGGGGGCCGACAGCGACTCCATCACCGTGATGACCTGGGCACCCGAGGGCACCAAGGCGACCAATATGCCGGGTATGCCCGCCATGGCGAAGGCCTACGCCCGCTGGGTCAACGACTCCGGCGGGATCAACGGCCGCACCCTGCGGATCGTCACCTGCAACGAGCGCAACGACGCGATCCAGGCGGCCCGCTGCGCCCAGCGCGCCGAGGAGGAGAAGGCGGTCGCGGTCGTCGGCTCGTACAGCCAGCACGGCCGTTCGTTCATCTCCCCGCTGGAGGTCGCGGGCATCCCCTACATAGGCGGCTACGGACTCACCCAGGAGGAGTTCGAGAGTCCGTACTCCTATCCCGTCAACGGCGGTCAGGCCGCCCTGCTGGTGGGCAACGGCCGTCAGCTCGCCTCCGTCTGCCGGCGGGTCTCCCTCGTCCGCCCGGACACCATCGCGGGCGACGAACTGCCCGAGCTGCTCGACACCGGCCTCCGCGCGGGGGAGCGCCGCCCGGCCCACGATGTGCGCGCCCCCGAGGGCGCGGGCGACTACACCCGGCAAGCCCGCGGCGCCCTGGAAGGGGTGGGCGCCGCCGTGCCGGACACCACCGGACAGACGGAGCTGGACGGCTCCTGCGTCACCGCGGCCCTGGGCAACCGCACCGGCACCTTCTTCGACTCCTTCCGGCGGGTGCAGGAGGACCACCCCAAGGTCCGTATCGCCTCGGTCCTCGGCAGTGTGCGGCAGTCCCTCGTCGACAGCACCGGCGGCGGCGACAGCGCCCTGGAGGGCGCCTACGCCACCGGCTGGTACCCGGCCGCGGACGACCGGCGCTGGGCCCGGATGAACGAGGTGATCAGCAAGTACGCCTTCGACGACAACCGGATCGACCCGGCCGACCCCGGCACCCAGACCACCTGGATCGGCTACACGGTGCTGCGCTCGGTGCTGGAGTCGCTGGACGGCGGCCGGGTCACCGCCCGTACGGTGCGCAAGGCGCTGGACCACGGCCACGAGGTCGGCACCGGCGGACTCACCCCGCCCCTGCGCTGGGGCTACGGCGACACCCTCAACGTGCCCAACTACCCGCGGATCGTGAACGCGGACGTGACCTACCAGGTGGTGCGGGACGGACGGCTGGTCGCGGTGCGCAAGGGCTTCGTCGACGTGGGCAGGACGATGGAGCGTTACCACCCGACGGGCTGAACCCCGGCACGGCCGGAGGGCCCCGGCACGCGGAAGGGGCGGGGCCGCCCGGCCCCGCCCCTTCTCACGACGTACGGATCAGAGCTGGGTGGCGTCGTGCCGGGTGAGCCCGTACTTCGAGGCGATCGGGTTCCACAGCCCGGCCGCCTTCCGCTTGGCCGCGGTCGCCTGACCGCTGGCCCGCTCGGCCGCCCCCACGTGCGGGGAGTTGCGGGCCTTGCCCTTGTGGCAGCCCTTCTTGCCCGCGACCTGGTCGGCCCAGGCCGCGTACTGGTTGTCGGCCGTGGCCGAAGACTTCCACGCCCTGGTGAGCGCGGCGGTGAGCTGCGTGTGGTTGGGCAGCTTGTCCACCGAGAGCTTGTCCAGCCGGGTCACCAGGTTGTTGCGCTGACCCGCCGCGGTCCGCAGATCCGAAGCGGCCGTGGACAGGTTCTTGCAGGACTTGATGTTGCCCACGGCCCTGATCACCGCCGCCCGGCTGTTGTTGCTGTCGGCGAGCAGCAGGTCCAGCGCCTTCGCCTGCGGCTGCGCGGGATCGGCGGCCTTGGTCGGCTTGTCGTCCTCGGCGCCCGGGGAGGCGCTGTTGAGGGTGGTGTCCTTGTCCTTCTTGTCGTCGTCATCGCCGCCCGCGCTGATCGCGGCACCGGCGGCGAGTCCGGCGATGGTGCAGCCCGCCACCACGATGCCGATCAGCACGGCGGGCGACATCCGGCGGCGGCCACCGCCACCGCCGTGACGGCCACCGCCGTCCGGCTCCCCGCCGGAGGGCGGGACGGCCGGACCGTGCGCGCCGAACTGCGGAAGCTGCTGGGTCTCGTCGGGCGCGTCCATGCCCGCCGCACCGCCGTCGGAGCGGAACAGACCGTCGAACTCGGCGGGCGGCGGCCGGTCCCCGGGGCGGCCCGGACGGATGGAGTAGGGGGAGGCACCGGTACGCGGCGGCTCGTCCGCCGACACCGGCCCCGGGAGCACCTGGGTCTCCTCGGCGGCGTGCACCGGCGGCTGCGCCGCGGGCATGGGCTGTGCCGCCGGGCCGCCGCGGTGCGCGCCCCGGGTGGGGCGTACCGCGCGAAGCTGGGTGGTGGACTCGGCGGGCGATTCGGCCTTGGGAGCCTCGGGCGGCAGCGGTGCGCCGCCGGTGGCCTTGGGAATCAGGGTGGTGGGGGTGTCCTGGTGCGGCTGTGCCTGCGGCGGCACGCCGGGTATCGGACCACGGCCGCCGGGTATCGGGCCGGGGGCGCCGGGCGCCGGTCCCGAGCCGGTGACGGGGGGCAGATAGGCGGTCGCCTCGGCGTCGGAGGCGGCGGGCTGCGGCGGCAGGAGCTGCGTCTCGTCGGCGGCGTCCGGGAACGGCTGCGCGGATCCCTCCGGCGGAAGCTGTCCCTGGTACGCCTGTGCCTGAGAGAACTGTCCCTGCCCCTGAGGGAACTGTCCCTGATGCGGCAGATGTCCCTGATGCGGCTGTCCCTGCGCCGGCTGTCCCTGCGTCGGGAACGGGCCCTGCGGCTGCCCCTGGGCGGGGGCCGCGCCCCAGCCCTGCTGCTGCCCGTACGGCTGCCCCTGCGGCGGCAGCGGCGCGGCCTGACCGTAGGAACCGCCCTCCGGCGGCAGCGGGTCCGTGCCGGGCGACGGGCTCTGGGCACCCTGCGGCCCCCAGGGCTGACCCCATGCCTGGCCGCCCGCCGGGGCCGCCTGGTGCTGCTGGTCCGAGGGCCACTGGTCACCCTGGGCAGGCAGCACGACGCCCTCGCGCACGGGTTGCGTGGGCTGGGCGGGCGGGACCGCAGGCAAGTGCGGCTCGTTCCCCTGTCCGCTCTGCGTCACCGGGACTCCTTGGGCTATGCGGAACTTACGCAATCGTCGGGTCACGCTACCGGTTCGCCGATGGGTCCGTAGCCCGCCGGACCGCGCGGAGAGGGAGAGACTGGTCACCGCGATCGTCGTCACACCGCTGTGACCAGGGAAAACGCAGAACGGCCCGGCGCGGTGGCCACCGGCGGCCACCGGCGGCCGCCGGACCGGGCGCGACCTGCGACGGGACGGCGAATGTCACAAACCCCCAACAAACCCCGACAGATGTACGGCTCACACACCGCTACGTCCCCCGTCCCCGCGACGGAGGGACGGGGACGGGGGACGAGTCAGGCGGCGTGCACCTCCAGGCGCGCTCCGAACTCCCGCACCACCGGTTCGTCCCGGTAGGGCTCCAACCGCTGCTGGAAGTCCTCCAGATAGTCGGTGCCACGGCTGGACCGCAGGGTGCCCAGCAGATCCACCGCCTGGGTGCCGATCTGGCACGCCTGCTCCACCTCGCGCTCCTGCACATGCGCGGTGGCCAGCAGCATCAGCCCGATCGCCCGGCGCCGCACCCTCCCCTCCGGATGGGCCTCCAGGGCCTCTTCGGCGCGCCGCCGGGCCGACTCGGCCTGCCCCAGGTCGCGATGGCAGTGGGCCAGCTCATCGGCCAGGTAGGCACGGTCGAAGTGCTGGATCCACACCGGGTCGTCACCGGTCTCGCCACCGCTGCCGTCGGCCCGCTCCATGGCGTCCAGCGCCCGCCCGGCCGCGGTCTGGCTGGACCGGGCGTCGCCCAGCAGGGCGTGGCCGCGGGCCTCGGCGGCCAGGAACATCGACTCGGCGCGCGGCGGCACCTGGCCGCGCGATCCCTCCTGCGCGGCCTTCGCCAACTGGGCGATCTCCCGGGGGTTTCCGAGCTGGGCGGCGAGGTGGCTCATGCTCGCGGCGAGCACATAGCCGCCGTAACCGCGGTCCCCGGCCGCCTGGGCCAGCCGCAGCGCCTGGATGTAGTAGCGCTGGGCGAGCCCGGCCTGGCCGGTGTCGACGGCCATGTACCCGGCCAGCTCGGTCAACCGGGAGACCGCCCCGAACAGTTCGCGGCCGACCGCCTCGCGGTAGGAGCCGGCGAGCAACCCGGAGACCACGCTGTTCAGATAGTGGACGACCACGGGGCGCACATGCCCGCTGCCGTAGCGGTGGTCCAGTTCGACGAGCGCGTCGGTGGTGGCGCGCACCGCCGCCACATCCGCGCGGCCCACCCGGGCCCCGGCCGTCCGCGCGACCTGCACATCGGCACCGGTGATCAGCCAGTCACGGCTGGGCTCGACCAGCGCGGAGGCGGCGACCGTGGAACCGCTCAGGAAGTCACGGCGGCCGACGTCGCTGCGCCACAACTCGCAGACCTGCTCTATGGCGCCGATGACGGTGGGCGAGAACTGCAGCCCGACGCCCGACGCCAGGTTCTTGCCGTTGGCCATCCCGATCTCGTCGATCGTGACGGTGCGGCCCAGCTTGCGGCCGAGGGCCTCGGCGATGATCCCCGGGGCGCGTCCCCTGGGCTGCTGTCCGCGCAGCCAGCGGGCGACCGAGGTCTTGTCGTAGCGCAGATCGAGACCGTGCTCGGCGCCGCACATATTGACCCTGCGCGCCAAGCCGGCATTGGAGCACGCGGCTTCCTGGATGAGCGCTTGCAGCCGTTCGTTCGGCTGTCGCGCCACAAGCGGCCTAGCGGCCATGGCTTTACCCCCTGTGACTGCTGTGCGTTCTCGGCTCTTGCCCGTCCCTGTGGATCAATGCCCCGCAGATATCGCGGATATACGGCGAATGATGGTGAATGCGGACCTTGCCCGTATTGACCAACATCGCCGTATCGTTCGCGTGCGGGGCCGACACGAGGCCGGGGCGGTATCCACCCCGGACGACGCGGCACGGCTGCCGGAGTCCCGGACGCCCGTCACGCATGGTGGCTACCCGCTCACAGTCCCGCGACCCCATACGCGCCCCCGGCCATGCACCCATGCGCCCCGCGTGACGTCGTCGCGCACCCCCCGCTCCCGGCCGTCCCGCTCGCCCGGGTACCCGGCCGTAACCCTTGCTGACCCCGGAAGTTGTCCTGTGCGTGGACGAGATCATGGACGTTTCAGGAACCTCGCAGATCCCCCGGCAGCGCGGGGAGCGGCTGGCCGACACCGCCGTGCGCTACGCCGAGGAGCGGCACTGGGACGTGCTCGCCGGCACCTGGCTGGAGCCGGTGGCCGGTGCGGAACGCTGCTCCTGCGCGGACCCCGGCTGTCCGTCCCCCGGCGCCCATCCGGTCGGCCGCGACTGGGGCGACCAGGCGACCGGCAGCCCGGTCGTGGTCCGCCGGATGTGGACCGCGCGCCCGCACGCCTCGATCCTGCTGCCCACCGGACGCACCTTCGACGCTCTCGACGTACCGGAGTCGGCGGGCTGTCTGGCGCTGGCCCGGATGGAGCGGCGGAACGTCGAACTCGGCCCGGTCACCTCCACCGCCACCCGCCGGATGCTCTTCTTCGTCCTGCCCGGCGGCGCCGCGAAGCTCCCCGGGCTGCTGCGCGGCCTCGGCCGGCCGACGGGCGCGCTCGACCTGGTGGCCCGCGGCGAAGGGGACTATGTGCTCGCGCCCCCGACCCGGGTCGGCCGGTACGGCCCGGTCCAGTGGGCCCGCCGCCCCACCGCCGCCAACCGCTGGCTCCCCGACGCCGAGGAGCTGGTGAATTCCCTCGCGTACGCCTGCGGCCGGGACGGACGGCGGGAGGGCCGCTGACGGACCGGTTCCGCTCCGGCCTCCCCCGCGTAATGTGTCCGGGCACGGGGGCATGACCCGCCCCCGCAGGGATGACGTGGGAAGACGGGGTGAATCCGGTGCCGGAGGAAGTGACTCGGCAGCGCCAGAGCGGTGCGGCCGCGGTACGGGTGAGTGGGCTGTGGAAGCGCTACGGCGAGCAGATCGCGGTCCACGGCATCGATCTGGAGCTGCCCGCGGGCCAGTTCATCGGCCTGGTCGGCCCCAACGGCGCGGGCAAGACCACCACCCTCTCCATGATCACCGGCCTGTTGCGGCCCGACTCCGGCACCGTCGAGGTCGCCGGACATGACGTCTGGCGGGACCCGGCCGAGGTCAAGGCCCGGATCGGGGTGCTGCCCGAAGGGCTGCGGCTCTTCGAGCGGCTGTCCGGCCGCGAACTGCTCGCCTACACCGGGCGGCTGCGCGGTCTGCCCGGTGAGGAGGTCGACAAGCGCGCCACCCAGCTTCTGGACGTCCTGGACCTGGCGGGCGCCCAGAACAAGCTGGTGATCGACTACTCCACCGGTATGCGGAAGAAGATCGGCCTGGCCGCAGCACTCCTCCACAACCCGGAAGTCCTCTTCCTCGACGAGCCCTTCGAAGGCGTCGACCCGGTCTCCGCGCAGACCATCCGCGGGGTGCTGGAGCGCTACACCCGCTCCGGCGCCACCGTGGTCTTCTCCAGCCATGTGATGGAGCTGGTGGAATCGCTGTGCGACTGGGTCGCGGTGATGGCGACCGGCCGGATCCGGGCGCACGGCCCGCTGGCCGAGGTGCGCGGGGACGCCCCCTCCCTCCAGAACGCCTTCCTGGAGCTGGTCGGCGCCCAGCAGCGGGGGGCGGGCCAGGACCTCGACTGGCTCGGCGGCGGTGCCCGATGACGGTCACCGATCCGCTGGGCACCACCGCCCCGGCGCCCCCGGCCACCCCGACCGGATCGCCCACCCCGGTCCTCGTCGCGCTGAAGCTGTCGCTGCTGCGCAACGGGCTGCGGCAGTCCTCGGGCCGCCGCGCGGCCTATGTCACCTCGATCGTCTTCACCTTGCTCTTCGCCGCGCTGCAACTGCTCGGTCTGATCATGCTGCGCGGTCATGACCACGCCGCCGCCCTCGTCACCGTGCTCACCGCGCTGCTCGCCCTGGGCTGGGCCGTGGCGCCGCTGTTCTTCCCCGGCGGTGACGAGACTCTGGACCCGACCCGGCTGGTGATGCTGCCGCTGCGGCCGCGGCCGCTGGTCGGCGCGCTGCTGGTGTCCTCCCTCGTCGGCATCGGTCCGCTGTTCACCCTCACCCTGGCGGCGGGTTCGGCCGTGGCCCTCGCCCACGGGGCGGCCGCCGCGGTGGCGGGTGTCGCGGCCGTGGCATTGGACCTGCTGGTGTGCGTGGCGCTGGCCCGCGCCGTCGCCACCGCCAACATCCGCCTGCTCACCAGCCGTAAGGGCCGCGATCTCGCGCTGCTGAGCGGGCTGTTCGTGGCCATCGGCCTCCAGTTCGTGAACCTCGGCTGGCAGCGGCTCTCCGGCGAGAACGGGCTTGCGGTCCTGGAACCCGCGGCCGATGTGCTGCGCTGGGTGCCGCCCGCCGCGGCCGTCGACGCCGTCCAGGGGGTGAGCGAGGGCGCGTACGGCGCCGCCGCCGCCCAGTTCGCGCTGACCGCCGTCACACTGGTGCTGCTGCTGTGGTGGTGGCAGCGGGGGCTGACGCAGCTCATGACCGCCCCGGACGCCTCCACGCTCCAGGCGGACGCCCCCGGGCGGGCGTCCGGCGGACGGGACACGGGCGGTCCCCTGGGGCGGCTGCTGCCCGCGGGCCGCACCGGTGTGGTGCTGCTCCAGACCTTCCGCTACGCCGTGCGCAACCCCAAGAGCAAGGCCAGTTGGGTGACCTCGCTGGCGGTCGGGCTGCTGGTGCCCGTCGTCACCTCCCTCCAAGGCGCCGGCTCCATCTACTCCGCCTGCTGGGCCCCCGGTCTGCTGGGCATGGTGATGTTCAACCAGTTCGGGCAGGACTCCTCGGCGTTCTGGATGGTGTCGCAGACCATCTCCTCACGGCGGGACGCCTATCTGGAGCTGAAGGGGCGGGCGATGGCCATCGGGCTGGTCGCTCTGCCGTACGTCACCCTCGCTGTGGGCATCGCCGCCGCGGTGATGAACCGGTGGGACGCCGCAGCCGAAACGCTGGGACTGGGTCTGGCGCTGGTCGGCGCGCTGGTGGCGGCCGGCGCGGTGGCCTCGGCGCAGTTCCCGTACTCCATCCCCCAGGACAGCGGCTACAAGAACGTGGCGCCGGGGCAGGCGGGGCTCGCCTGGATCAGCATCTTCGGCGGGATGATCGTCGGGGCGGCGCTCACCGCACCGGTGCTGGGCATGACGATCTGGCTGCACCTCAGCGGTGCGCATGAACTGCTGTGGCTGGTCCTGCCGGTGGGCGCGGTCTATGGCCTGCTGATCGCGGAGGCCGGGCTGCGGCTGGGCGCACCGCGGACGCTGGCGCGGCTGCCGGAGATCCTGGCGGCCGTGAGCAAGGGCTGAGGCTCGGAGCACGATCTGAGGCGGTGTCCTGGGACACCGCCTCAGCCGGCGGAACGTCACGAGCGGTGGTGACTAGTAGTCGAGGTACTTGCTGTAGACCCAGCCGCGGGTCCCGGCGTGCAGTCCCGAGGTGGTCCGCTTCGTGAGCTTCCCGTAGGACCAGCTCTTGGCGAAGACCCGGGTGCGGCAGAAGTACCGGAAGGAATCGCCTCGGTAAAGCGTCCCTATCGCACGGTGACCCTTACCGGGTCCGGCGCGGAATCGGGCACCACTGGTGTCCACCGTGAAAGTGACATCCGGCGAATTGAACCGGCAGGCGGACGTGCCGACGGCCGACGCGGTGGGAGCCAAGGCCACCGAACCGCCCAACACCAGCGCGGCCGAGAGCACGACCATTGAGGCTTTACGCTTGATCTTCACGCAATCTCCCCCCATGATCAGTAATTCATTGCGCTCCCGAGAGCTTAGCACCAGCCAATCCGGCACCCCGGCACCCGGTAAGGCGGGACGAATCCGGATAGGTTGAATTCCGGAATAGCCGGATGAATATGAGGGAATGTCAGACGAGCGCGTCCCTGGTCAGCCCGGCGGCGCGGGTGTGACCGGAGAGCGCGAGCGTCAGCTCGAACTCCCCCAGTACGGACCGGATCACATGCTCCACACCCGCCTGTCCGTCCAGCCCCAGCCCGTACGCGTAGGGCCGCCCCAGCAGTACCGCGCGGGCGCCGAGTGCCAGTGCCTTGAAGACGTCGTCCCCGGTGCGGATCCCGCTGTCGAACAGCACCGGGAGCCGGTCACCCACCGCGTCGGCCACCCCCGGGAGCGCCTCGGCCGCCCCGATCGACCCGGCCACCTGACGGCCGCCGTGGTTGGAGACGACCACCCCGTCCATCCCCGCGTCGGCCGCGCGGCGGGCGTCATCGGGGTGCAGGATCCCCTTGAGCACGATCGGCCCCTTCCAGCGCTCCCGCAGGAAGGCCAGGTCGTCCCAGGTCTTCCCGGGGTCGCCGAACATCTGCACGAAGTGCAGCACCGCCGCGTCCGGGTCCTCGTGCACCGGTTTGGCCAGCCCTGCCTGAAAGGCGGGATCGGTGAAGTAGTTGGCGGTGCCGACCCCCCGCAGGAACGGCAGATACGCCTGGTCCAGATCGCGCGGCCGCCACGCCAGCATCGGGGTGTCCAGGGTGACGAACAGCGCCGTGAACCCCGACGCCTCGGCCCGCCGCAGAAAGCTCTCGGTGACCTCGCGGTCCTTGCCCCAGTAGAGCTGGAACCAGCGTTCGCCGTCCCCCATCGCCTCGGCGACCTGCTCCATCGGCGTACTGGACGCCGAGGACAGCACGAATGGCACCCCCTGCGCGGCCGCCGCGCGGGCCGCGGCGGGCTCCGCGTCCGGGTGCATGATCGACAGCACCCCGATGGGCGCGAGGGCGAGCGGCGCGGCCAGCCGGGTGCCCAGCAACTCCACCGACACATCCCGCCGACTGGTGTCACGCAGCATCCGCGGCACGATCCGATGGCGGTCCAGGGCAGCCCGGTTGGCCCGCTCGGTGGAACCGCTGCCCGCGCTCCCCGCCACATAGCCGACCGGTCCGGGACCCAGCCGCGCCGCCGCCACCTCCTCCAGCCGGGAGGGGTCGGCGGGCAGCCGGGGCACCGCGCCGGTCATCCCGTTGAGATAGATCTCGTACTGGAACGCCGCCCAGTCCTTGCCCGGTTCCGGCTCCGTGTTCCCGCCGCCGATCATGCTGGTCCTCCCGCATCCGATTCACCGTTGCGCATTCCTGACGCCATGACTTCCCCGGCCGCCCCGCCGAATACCGGATTCCGAACTTCCCAACCATTCAGGAAATCGGTCCCGTTCGGGCCACGGCGACTGAGCGGAACAGAATCGACCGGTCGACACGGTATCTAGGGCTACCCCTAGGATCTCCTTACGCGATCACGCCACGGGAGATCCGAAATGGGCGCGTGATGGCGACAGTTCCACATATGGGGAGATCACTTGTCGTTCACCAAGGCGATACGGAACGGAATCGTCGGCGGTCCGTTCCACGGGAAGCACTCATGACGGACCGGCCGCGCGGACTGCTGCCGATCACCCGGAGCGGTCTGGTCTCGGACCCCCGGCTGGAGAGCGCGGTACGGCGGATCGGCGCCCGGCACGGGATGGACTACCTCGACGACGACGCCGTCCGCGCCCTGTTCACCGAGCACCGGCGACGGCTCGCCCGCACCGGGCGGACCAGGGGTGTGACCGGCATCCTGCTCATGCTCGTGGGGCTCCTCTGGCCGCTCTTCATCCAGGCCCACCCCACCTATCTGGTGGCGTCGGACCCGTACTCGGGGCGCTCGGCCAGGGACGCGATCTCACTGGGCGCCGCAGTGCTGCTGGTGGTGGCCGGCACGGCCCTGGTCGTGTCCACCTACCGTGCCCATATGCGGCAGTTGCGCCACCCCCGGCTGGCGGGCTACCGCCTGGTGCTGGCCGCCGCCACCGCCCACGGCGTACCGGTGGCGCACGTACCGGGCTGGCTGATCGGCCAGGACCGGGACGGCAGCCGGCCGAGGGCCCCGCTGCCCCACTACGAGACCGCCCCCGCCCCGGCGGCGGCACCCGCGGCAGCCACGGACGAACAGCTCCCGCAGGTGCCCGAGAAGCCGCGCGCGATCGCCGAGTACGAGCGCGTCGCGGACCAGGGCGGCTGGCATGACGAGACCGGCTGGCTGCTGCTCTTCGCGGGCGGCGGCGCCATGCTGTGGGCGGCCACCGAACTCGACTCCCTGCTGCCGGGGGTGCTGGGCCTCGGGATCTGCACCGCGCTGGCGGTCTGGGTCTGGACGACCGGCGCCGCACAGGGCAGGCACAAGGACGCGCTGCGGGAACAGGCCCGCGCCTATGTCCGCGCGCTGAAGACCGCGCAGGCCGCGGGCTCGGTGATCCCGGAGCTCTCCCCGCAGCTCCGCGCGCTCATCGACGACTGACACATCCCCGCGGCGCTCCTAGGGCCCGTCTTCAAAGGGGCCGCCCTGCTCCCGACGCCTGGCACGGCACCTCACTGCGTTGTCGGACTCGCCCGAGTACGCCCAGTACGAGGGCGATCCTCCGCCTTGCGAGCCGCCCCCAGCTACCGCTGGGAGGTGCCCCCTGCACCAGACGCCGGTCGCGGCCGGACGCCCCCTTTGAAGACGGACCCTAGGCCGGGAGCGCCGCGGAGAGGAAGGGCTCCACGACCCGGCGCCAGCCGTCCGGCTGGTCGTAGTGGACCAGATGACCCGCGTCCACCACTTCCGCGTACTCCCCCTGGGGCAGCACCCGCACCATCTCCTGGGCCTCGGCGCGGCCCAGCTCGCCATCCAGCCCGCGCACCACCAGCGTCGGGCACTCCACATGCGCCAGCTCTTCCCAATGGGCGTCATGCACCCAGGTCTCACGGGCCTTCAGCATCTGGCGCCGGGAGAAGACCGGCCGCCAGCCGTCCGACCGCTCGGCCATGATCTCCGCGAAGAACTCGCCCCGGGACGGATTCGGCCGCTCCAGCACCGGATCGTCCTCGCCGAACCACTTCCGCACATCGGCCAGGGTGGCGAACGGCACCGGCCACGACCCGAACCACTCCGCCCACTCCCGCTGTGACGCCGCGCCCAGCGCGGAGGCCCGCATATCGCAGATGACCAGGGCCCGGACCAGGTCGGGGCGGTGCGCCGCGAGCTGCCAGGCCGTCAGGGCGCCCATCGCATGGCCGATCAGGGTGACCGGCGCCAGACCGAGCTGCTCCACGGCGGCCGCCGCGTCCTCCACATAGGCCCCACGGCCGAACGGGCCTTCGACCGGCTTCTCACTGCGGCCGTGCCCGCGCTGGTCCAGCGCGACGGCCCGGTGCCGGGTGGAGAGCCAGCGGGCGGTCTCCGCCCAATGGGCGGCGCGGCCCATCAGCCCATGGAGGAGCAGCACTCCGGGCCCGCATGAGCCCGCCCCGCCGCGCGGCTTGGGCGGATCGGTGAACTCCCACGCGGCGAGCCGGACGCCGCCGGCTCCGCTTACGTCGATGCGGCGCACCATACGTTCCGGCACCTCCATCCCTCTCTCGAGCACGCCCACAGTATCGAACCCACATTCGAATAGAGGGGTGTCGCCGGGCAACACCCCTCGTTCGAGTGACCATGCTCAAGGATTGGTCGTCTCCGCCGAGGGGAGACAGCTAGCGGGAGGCGGACTGCTCGGGGAAGGGAGTCCGCGGGGGACGACCCTGGGAGCTCGGGGCTCCGGGTCACCGGGGCGCCGGGTCGCACCGGCCGCGTTCGCGCGGTCCGTGCGGCCCGGGGCCCTGCGGGGGGACATGGGGAAGCAGGGCCTCGCCACCTTCGGGTGCCGGGGCCCTCGCTCATGAACACCCGCCCGGTGACACGGCCCGTCGGGCCCATAGGAGCCCCCTCCCCCTGACCCCGGAAACGCCTCGGCGCGCGAGCACGCATATGCGTCAGCGTGGCACGCGTCGGCGCGCCCCGCTCGGGGTTCCTGGAACTCCGGTGTCGGGAATATCCGTCGTCGCAGGTGGACGACGTCAGGGTGTCAGCGCTTGGCCACGAAGACGTGGGAGGCGATCTCCGACTCCAGCTCGGCCGCCTCACCGCTGCTGCCGACCAGCACACCGCCCGGCGACTCGGTGACGCTCACCACCGAACCCGGCTGCACCCCGGCCCGCCGCAGCGTGTACATGAGCTGGGCGTCCGTCTGGATCGGCTCGCCGATCCGGCGCACCACCACCGTCTTGCCCTCGGTGCCCGGCTCCAGCTCACGCAGGCTCACCATGCTGTCGTCCAGGAACGGATCGGCCTCGGCCTTCTCGCCGAGCTCCTCGAGACCCGGGATCGGGTTGCCGTACGGCGACTCGGTGGGATGACGCAGCAGCTCCAGCACCCGCCGCTCCACCGCCTCGCTCATCACGTGCTCCCAGCGGCACGCCTCGGCGTGCACCTGCTCCCACTCCAGCCCGATGACGTCCACGAGCAGGCACTCCGCGAGCCGGTGCTTGCGCATCACCCGCGTCGCCAGCCGACGGCCCTCCTCGGTGAACTCCAGATGCCGGTCGCCCGCGACCGTCACCAGACCGTCGCGCTCCATCCGCGCCACCGTCTGGCTGACCGTGGGCCCGCTCTGATCGAGACGCTCCGCGATCCGGGCGCGCATGGGGACCACGCCCTCCTCCTCAAGCTCGAGGATGGTGCGGAGATACATCTCCGTGGTGTCGATGAGTCCGGACATGCGTGCCCCTCGATGTGTCGTGCGGTGGCCCTCACCCAATTCTGACGCATCCCACCGACAACGGGGCCGAGACGGCCCCTTCCGTACCGACGGCGGGGACTGCTATTGACAGCGTCATGATCCAAGCACACACCGGAACGACACCGGGGGGCGCCCGCCCATGAGCGATTCCGAAGCCGCCGGACGCTTCTTCGACGCGGCCGTCGACCTGCTGCACCGCGTCCGGGACGAGGAGTCCGAACGGATCTCCGCCGCGGGCCGGCTGATCGCCCGGACGGTCCGCGCGGGCGGCCGCCTCTTCGTCTTCGGCGCCGGGCACTCCTCGCTGCCCGCCCAGGACGTCGTCTACCGCGCGGGCGGTCTGGCGCTGATGAACCTGCTCCCGGCCCCGGGCCTGGTCGGCGTGGACGTCATGCCCGCGACCCTGGGCAGCGCGCTGGAGCGGATCGAGGGCCTGGCCACCACCGTCGTGGAGCAGAGCCCGCTGCGCGCGGGCGACCTGCTGATCGTGATCTCGCTCTCGGGCCGCAACGTCCTGCCGGTGGAACTGGCACAGACGGCCCGCGCCCGGGGCATCACGGTCATCGGCGTGACCTCCCTCGCCTACGCGACGGGCACGACCCCCCGCAATCCGACGGGGAGCTTCCTGAAGGACCACTGCGATCTGGTCCTGGACAACAAGATCGCCGTGGGCGACGCCGAACTCACCTCCGAAGCGGTCGGCGCCCCCTTCGCCCCGGCGTCCACGGTGGTGACGAGCGCGCTGATGCAGGCGGTGATCGCGACGGCAGTGGAAGAACTCGCCGCGAACCACGCGCAACCCCCGATGCTCAGATCGGGCAACGTCGACGGCGGCCACGCCTGGAACGAACGCGTCATGAGCGATCACGCGGACCGCATCTTCTACCACCGCTGACGGAGAGCCGCCGACGAGACGGGAGGGGCCGGGGTCGCAGGGGTGGGGGTCCTGGACGCTATCGGATATGTGTGGCGCCGATTCCCGGCCCACCCCACGGCTCCGGGCACCGGCGCCGTAAATATCCGGTCCCGGGCCGCCACCCCGGAGGCCCCGGACCCGCATCCGCCCCCGCACCCGCTGCTACGCGCCCAGACCGGCAAGGTCCATCGCCGCGGCGACCCGCGCCGCCACATCCTCCGCGTACACCGCGTCCGCGCGGTCGAACGCACGGCGCGTGGGTCCGCGCAGGAACGTGGCCACGCCCAGGGTCCGCCCCCGGCTGCGGAGCACCGCGCACAGCGCGTGCACGGTGCCGTCCGGCCATTTGCGGGCGGCCGTCCACTGCGCCAGCACCACCTCGTCCGTGCGGGACGCGGTGGCCCGCACCGCACCGCAGCGCGCCACCGCCTGGAGCGCCGGATGGCCCTCCGGGTACGCGACCGGGATCCCGCCGGGCTGGGTGGGCGGACACGGCCCCGGGGCGTCGCACGGGGTCATGGCCACCCGCACCAGCCGCAGATCACCGCCTCCCGGCGACACCAGGTCGACCAGCGCATGATCGGCGAACCCCGCCAGCGCGAAGTCCAGATGCACCGAGGCCGCCTCCATCGGGTCCTCGCACTCGCCCGCCGCCCGCGCCGCCCGGTGGAGCTGGCTGCTCCGGAAGCGCATCCGGGCGCTGTCCTGCTCATGCGTCTTCGCCTCGGTCACATCCTGGAAGATCCAGGCCACCCCGAGCGGCACCGGCTCCTCGGCGAGCGGTGAGGCCAGCCGCAGAAAGCCGCTGCGCCAGCAGCGCCGCGACGGTCCGGACCCCTGCCCCAGCGCCGCCCGCACCACGGCCCCGCCGTCCTCCTCAAGGTCCTCGTACCGGACGGCGTCCGCCATCTCCAGGTCCTCGTCGGGCTCGCGCAGCGTCACCCACAGTTCGGTGGGCGCGGGCGGGGCGCCCTCGGCCAGGACGTGCTGGAGGGCGCTCTCGACCTCCTCCACGCCCTGGTCCAGGAGGTCGCCCAGCGGACGGCCGAGCACGGCCTTGCGCCCGGTCCGCAGGGCGATCGCCGCATTGCCGTTCACCACGGCCACCCGGAGATCGGCGTCGACGAGGACCACATGCCACGAGGCGTCCTCGAACAGCGCCTCGCTCAGCGCGATCGACCGCTCCAGGTCGATCTGCGAGTGGACCTCGCTGAAGGCGCAGTACACCCCGGCGGGACGGCCGTCCGCGCCGGGCACCGGCGAGGACTGGGTGCGGACGAGCACCCGTCCGCCGCCCTTCGTCACCAGTGCGAATTCATGGACCTGACGGGCTCCCCCGTCCCGCACCGCCATCAGCCGCCGCTGGACCTCGTCCGCGTCCGCCTCACGGGCCGCCCATCCGGCGAGCCCCTTGCGGCCGACGGCCTCGACCGCCGTCCAGCCGAGGACGCGCTCGGCCTCGCGGTTCCAGTGGGTCACGGTGCCGTCGGCGTCGAACGCGCACAGCGCCGCGTCCATCCCGTCGAGCAGGGCGGTGAGCAGATCGGGGCCGTCCCGGCCGGGAACCGGCCCGGAGGCCGCGGACTGCGCGGGAACGGACCGCGCGGAGGGCGCGGAACGGGCTGGACGTGCAGGTTCGGATCGTGGTGAAGCGGTCACCGGACACCCCCTGCGGGACGCGGCTGGCTGTGGTGGTGCACGTCGTGACATTGAACTCGAACGTGACGCGCGCCACACCACATTCCACCAAATCGTTGCCTCCCGGAAATTCGCTTGTGTGTCGTCCGGGACCGTTTTTAGGCTGTGGGTACACGAGAAGGGAGGTGGTTCGGCAGATGTATGAAATCCGGACGCGTGAGGTGGCTGCGGGCTAGCCGTCCGTCGTCGCGCTCTGCGCACCGCCGGACCTGCGCACAGATCCTGTGTGCGGCCGGCCAATCCCGAGCAGTCACCCGACCCGTGGGTCGCCGGTACGTCCGACCGGCTTCCTCGTGCCGTACGGCACGAGGAAACGACCCACGGGTCGTCTGCGTTTCCGCTCCGCGAGGTACCGGTGATGCGGCTGCGATCGCGGGCGCATCGCGGCCGCGGGCGCAGTTCCCCGCGCCCCTTCAGGGCGCCACCGTGCCGAAGATCGACGAGGCCCGCGCCCTCAGGGCGCCCCGCGCCCCCTCAGGGGCTCAGCCGCTCGACCTCCCAGCGACCGCGGCCGCCCTCCTCCGCCGGGACCCACACATACCGCAGCCGGTCGTGCAGCCGGTTCTGCCGTCCCTGCCAGAACTCCACCGCCTCCGGCACCACCCGGAAGCCGCCCCACTCCGGCGGCACCGGCACCTGCTCGCCCGGCGGATAGCGGTCCGCCAGCTCCGCGTAGGAGCGGTCCAGCTCCTCGCGGGAGCCGACCACCGAGGACTGGGCACTGGCCCACGCCCCGAGCTGCGAACCGTGCGGCCGGGTCCGGAAGTACGCCGCCGTCTCGTCCCGTCCAGTGCGCCGCGCGGTGCCCAGGACGATCACCTGACGGGCGATCGGATGCCAGGGGAAGAGCAGCGAGACATACGGGTTCTCGGCCAGCTCCCGGCCCTTGCGCGAGCCGTAGTTGGTGTAGAAGACGAACCCGCGCTCGTCGAAGCTCTTCATCAGGACCGTGCGGGAGCTGGGGCGCCCCGCCGCGTCCGCGGTGGAGACGACCATCGCGTTGGGCTCGAAGAGCCCGCTGCCGACGGCCTGCTCGAACCAGTGCGTGAACTGCCGGTACGGATCGTCCGCGAGATCGGCCTCGGCCATGCCCTCGGCACGGTAGTGCTCGCGCATGGCGGCCGGATCGTACGTACGCGCGGACGAGGCGGACGCGCGCGCGGCGGACGCGGCGGAAACGGACGGCTCCGGGTCAACGTGAGGCACGCGCATATCTTGCAACATCGCCGGTCCACCGCAGGGGGTACCCCGAAAGAGCGAAGTCCCCTCCACCGCCGGGTGGTCTTTCCCCCGTCGTGGGGACCGGTAACCCTCCCTCCGGGGGACGGCGGGTGTGCCGCTTCTCACGCTTCCCCATGGGTAGCGAAGCCAGCAGACTGTGGCTGACCATGCGCCTGTCAGGGTCCGCTGCCACTCGGTGCCGCACCTCTTCGGGCACGGCTGGGTGACCACCAGCCGCACGGGGCACACCACCGGATAGCCGGTACGGACCGCGAGCCGCCGACGCGGCCGTGGAACCGTCCCGGTACCGACCACCGGCAGCATGCACGACAGCCACCTGACGATTCCGCCGACGCAGCGGTACCAGCCCCGCCGCCCGCACCACGAGCACGGTCCGCACCAGCAATCCGCCCACCGCCGACCACATCATGAGGAGCCGCCTGATGTCCGACTTCGTACCCGGACTCGAGGGAGTCGTCGCGTTCGAGACGGAGATCGCCGAACCCGACAAGGAGGGCGGCGCGCTCCGCTACCGAGGCGTCGACATCGAGGACCTGGTGGGCCATGTGTCGTTCGGCAACGTCTGGGGCCTGCTGGTCGACGGCGCCTTCAACCCCGGGCTGCCCGCCGCCGAGCCCTTCCCCATCCCGGTGCACTCCGGGGACGTCCGGGTCGACGTCCAGTCCGCGCTGGCCATGCTCGCCCCGGTGTGGGGGCTGAAACCGCTGCTGGACATCGACGAGGAGCAGGCCCGCGAGGACCTGGCCCGCGCCGCCGTGATGGCCCTGTCCTACGTCGCCCAGTCGGCCCGCGGCCAGGGGCGGCCGATGGTGCCGCAGCACGAGATCGACAAGGCCGGGACCATCGTCGAGCGGTTCATGCGGCGCTGGCGCGGTGAGCCCGACCCCAAGCACGTCGCCGCCGTCGACGCCTACTGGACCTCGGCGGCCGAACACGGCATGAACGCCTCCACCTTCACCGCCCGCGTCATCGCCTCCACCGGCGCCGATGTCGCCGCCGCGCTCTCCGGTGCGGTCGGCGCCATGTCCGGCCCGCTGCACGGCGGCGCGCCCTCCCGGGTGCTGGGCATGATCGAGGAGATCGAGCGCACCGGGGACGCCGGGGCGTATGTCCGCCAGGCCCTGGACCGGGGCGAGCGGCTGATGGGCTTCGGCCACCGCGTCTACCGAGCCGAGGACCCGCGGGCGCGGGTGCTGCGGCGCACCGCCAAGGAGCTGGGCGCGCCCCGGTTCGAGGTCGCCGAGGCCCTGGAGCGGGCCGCCCTGGACGAGCTGCACAACCGCCGCCCGGACCGGGTGCTCGCCACCAACGTGGAGTTCTGGGCGGCCATCGTGCTGGACTTCGCCGAGGTCCCGGCGCATATGTTCACGTCGATGTTCACCTGCGCCCGCACCGCCGGGTGGAGCGCGCACATCCTGGAGCAGAAGCGGACCGGACGGCTGGTCCGGCCCTCCGCCCGCTACACCGGGCCGGGCACCCGCAGCCCGCACGACATCGAGGGCTACGGGGACATCTCGCGCTAGCGCGAGGCGTCCAGCACCCCGTCCAGGATCGCCGCCCACTGGACGACGACCCGCTCCCGGCGCGGGCCGTCGTCCGTGAGCAGATTGGCCAGGCCCAGTCCGCGGCCCATGTCCAGCAGGCCCTGGACGGTCTCCCGCACCCCCGGCACGGACTCGTCGGCGCCCAGCAGCTCCACCGCCATCCGATGGGTCTCCCGGCCGATCCGCGCCTCCAGCGCGGTCACCCGGGCGCCGAGCTGCTCCTCGTTGGCCGCCGCCACCCACAGTTGGAGGGCGGCCCGGAACAGCGGGCCGGTGTAGAGGCCGACGATCGCCCGCACCACCGCCCGGTTGCGGCCCTCCCCCCGCGGGGCGGGGAGGGTCCGCAGCTCCGCCGAGCGCTCCTCGGCGACATGCTCCACCGCGGCCGTGAACAGGTCCTCCCGGGTCGGGAAGTGGTGCTGGGCCGCACCCCGGGAGACCCCGGCGCGCTCGGCCACCACCGCCACCGTGGACCCCGCCCAGCCGTACTCGGCCAGACAGGACACGGCGGCCTCCAGCAGCCGCTGCCGGGTGGCGCGGCTGCGGTCCTGCTTGGGGTCGCGCGGCACGGTACGGGGACCCGAACGGGCTGTCCGCGTCACCGCCCCGCCCCCGCCGCGCCGCCACCGGCCGCGTCCGGCACCCACGGCGGGTCCCGGCGCTCCAGGAACGCCGTCATCCCCTCGCGGGCCTCCGCCGAGCCGAACAGCCGCGCCGACAACTCCGCCAGCGACTCCGCATCCCGGTCGAAGGTCCGCAGCGTCTCCGCCGTCACCAGCCGCTTGGACTCCGCGAGCCCCTGCGGGGAGCCCCGGCGCAGGCCGTCCAGCACCGGGGCCAGCAACTCGTCCGGATCCCCGTCCGGGTCCGCCAGCGTCACCAGACCGATCCGGGCCGCCTCGGCCGCGGCGAACTTCTCCCCGGTCAGGTAGTAGCGGGACGCCGCGCGCGGATCCAGCCGGGGCAGCAGCGGCAGCGAGATCACCGCGGGCGCCAGCCCCAGCCGCGCCTCCGTGAAGGCGAAGCTGGAGCCCCGGCCCGCCGCCGAGATGTCGCAGGCCCCGAGCAGTCCGAGCCCCCCGGCCCGGACATGTCCGGCGACCCGGGCCACCACCGGTTTGGGCAGCTCCACGATCGCCCGCAGCAGTGCGACCAGACCGAGCGCGCCGGTGGTGGCCGGCGGCTCCTTCAGGTCCGCGCCCGCGCAGAACGTGTTGCCGGTGTGGGTGAGCAGCACCGCCCGGGTGTCCCCGTCCTTCCCGGCCGCCGCCAGCGCCTCGTGCAGCTCGGTCACCAGCCGGGCCGAGAGCGCGTTGCGGTTGTGCGGGGAGTCGAGGGTCAGCGTGGTGATGCCGCGGGCGTCGGTACGCCGCACCAGCGGCTGAGGCGCGTCGGTCATGTCGCGGTCGAACTCCTTTCCCTGGCGCGCAGCTCGCGCCTGAGGATCTTGCCGGTGGCGGAGCGCGGCACGGCGTCCGTGAACTCCACACTGCGCACTTTCTTGTACGGGGCCACCTGACCGGCAACGTAACGGATCAGGTCGTCCCCCGAGACACGGGCTCCGGGCACCCGCACCACGTAGGCCTTGGGCAGTTCATTGCCCGCCCCGTCGGCCACCCCGATGACCGCCGCGTCCGCGACGTCCTCATGGGTGAGCAGCACGGCCTCCAGATCGGCGGGGGCGACCTGGTAACCCTTGTACTTGATCAGCTCCTTGACCCGGTCCACCACGTACAGCCAGCCGTCGGCGTCCACATGTCCGACGTCCCCGGTGCGCAGCCAGCCCTCCGCGTCGATCATCGCGTGGGTCTCCTCGGGCCTGCCCAGATAGCCCTTCATCACCTGCGGCCCCTGGACCAGGATCTCCCCGTCCACCCCCACCGCCACGTCCTGACCCGTCTCCGGGTCCACCACGCGCATCCGGGTGCTCGGCAGCAGCCGGCCCACCGTGCCCGGGGGTACGTCCCGCGCGTCCAGCGGCACCAGGTGCGACCCCGGGGACAGCTCCGTCATCCCGAACGCCTGGAGCAGCGGCGGCAGCCCCAGCCGGTCGGCACACGCCTGTGCCAGCCGCGCGTCCAGCGGCGCCGCCGCGCTGAGTACGAACCGCACCGACGACAGGTCCCGCCCCTCCACCGCCGGATGCTTCGCCAGCGCCAGCACGATCGGCGGCGCCACGTACACCGCCTCCGCCCGGTGCTTCTCGATTGCCGTCAGGAACTGCTCCAGATCGAACCGCGGCAGCACGATGACCGTGCTGCCGTTGCGCAGCGGCGCGTTCATCAGCGCCGTCAGCCCGTAGCTGTGGAAGAACGGCAGCACCGCCAGCACCCGTTCGCCCGGGCGCGTCGGCACCAGCGTCTCCACCTGCGCCAGGTTCGTCGCCACGTTCCGGTGGGTCAGCATCACCCCCTTCGGGGTGCCCGTGGTCCCCGACGAGTACGGCAGCACCGCCACGTCCTCCACCGGGTCGATCTCCACCACCGGCTCCGGCGCGGTGCACGCGAGCATCTCCCGCAGCGAACGGTGTCCGCTCGCCTCGTCGCATACGAAGACCTCGCGCACCCCGCCGGCCCGCTCGGCCGCCTCCCGGGCCACTCCGAGCAGCGGGGACACGGTGATGATCCACCGTGCCTCCGCGTCCCTGAGCTGCTTGGCGAACTCCTCCGCCGTCGCCAGCGTGTGCACCGTGGTGACGGTCGCACCGGTGCGCGTCACGCCGTAGAACGCCGCCGGGTAGATGATCGAGTTGGGGCTGTGCAGCGCCACCGTCTCGCCCTTGCCGATCCCGGTCTCCGCCAGGGCGGCCGCGATCCTCCGTGAGGCGTGGTCGAGGGCGGCATAGCTCATGCTCGCCCCCGTCACCCCGTCCACCAGCGCGGTCCGCTCACCGAACTCATCCGCCGCACGGGCCAGTACGGCCTCGTGGATGGGCAGATCGACGGGCGGGACATCCGGGTAGTCGCTGTGCAGCACCATGGCGTTCCCCTCGAATCCGATTACCTTCCCGTCGACACTGCCCAACTCCCCGGTCGATACGTGCCTGTTCGGACTCAGTACGACTTCGGCAGGCCCAGCGTCTGGTGCGAGATGAAGTTGAGGATCATCTCCCGGCTCACCGGCGCGATCCGCGCCACCCGCGACGCCGTGATCAGCCGCGCCAGCCCGTACTCCGCGCTCAGCCCATTGCCGCCGAGTGTGTGCACCGACTGGTCCACCGCCTTCACCGCGGCCTCGGCGGCGGCGTACTTCGCCATGTTCGCCGCCTCCCCCGCCGCCGCGTCATCGCCGCCGTCGTACAGGTACGCGGCCTTCGCGGTCATCAGCCGGGCGAGCTCCAGCTCGATATGCGCCTGCGCCAGCGGGTGTGCGATGGCCTGGTGCGCACCGATGGGCTCCTTCCACACCTGGCGGGTCCGGGCGTAGTCCACCGCCTTCGCCAGCGCGAAACGGCCCATGCCCAGCGCGAACGCCGCCGTCATGATGCGCTCGGGGTTCAGCCCGGCGAAGAGCTGGAGCAGCCCCGCGTCCTCGTCGCCCACCAGCGCGTCGGCGGGCAGCCGGACGTCGTCCAGCACCAGCTCGAACTGCCGCTCGTCCGAGTCGAGTTCCATCGGGATGTGGTGGTACGCGAAACCGGGTGTCTCACGGGGGACGATGAACAGGCACGGCTTGAGCTTCCCGGTCCGCGCATCCTCGGTGCGGCCCACGATCAGCGTGGCGTCGGCGGTGTCCACCCCGGTGATGAACACCTTGCGGCCGGTCAGCACCCAGTCGTCGCCGTCACGGCGGGCGGTGGTGGTGATCCGGTGCGAGTTCGAGCCCGCGTCGGGCTCGGTGATGCCGAACGCCATCCGTACGCTGCCGTCGGCGAGACCGGGCAGCCAGCGGCGCTTCTGCTCCTCGGTACCGAAGCGGGAGATGACCGTGCCGCAGATGGCGGGCGAGACGACGAGCAGAAGCAGCGGACAGCCCGCCGCGCCCAACTCCTCCAGGACGATGGACAGTTCGGCTATGCCGCCGCCTCCGCCGCCGTACTCCTCGGGGAGGTTGATCCCGAGGTAGCCCAGCTTTCCGGCCTCTTTCCACAGCTCGTTGATGTCGCCGCCGTGGCCCTTGCCGAGGGCGGCGACAGCGGCGCGCAGATCGGCGCGCTCGGGGGTGTCGGTGGTGATCGGGTTCATATGCCGCTCCTCGTGGGTGCGTGCTGCCGTGGTGGGTGCGGTGCGATGTCACGGGGCGGGGCCGGGGCCTCCGGGGTGGCGTCCTGGACCGGATATTTACGGCGCCGGTACCCGGAGACGCGGGGTGCACCGGGAATTGGCGCCACAAATATCCGATAGCGTCCAGGACACCACCCCTGCGACCCCTGCCCCTCAGGTGCGTTCGTCCTCCGCCGCCACCACCGCGAGCAGGGCACCGACCTCGACCTGACGGCCGGTGGCCACGTGCAGCGCGGTGAGGACCCCGGCGGCGGGTGCGGTGATGCGGTGCTCCATCTTCATGGCCTCCAGCCACAGCAGCGGCTGTCCGGCCTCGACCCGGTCCCCCACGGCCACCTCGGCGACCCGGACCACCGTGCCCGGCATGGGTGCCAGCAGGGAGCCGGGTTCCGTACGGGCGGTGGGGTCGGGGAACCGGGGCAGGGCGGTGAAGGCGAAGGACCCCAGGGGTGAGTCCACATGGACCTGGTCGCCGTATACCGCCACGTCGAACGTCCGCCGGATACCGTCGGCTTCGAGGACCACCCGGTGCGGATCGGCCCGCACCAGTCGGATGTCCGGGAACCGGTCGGCCACCAGACCGTCGCGGGTGAGCCGGTAGCGGACCTCGTGCTCGGTGCCGTCCGGTTCCGCGCGGTAGGTCTTGACCTGCGGCTGGGAGGCGACGTTGCGCCAGCCGCCCAGTCGCCCGGCCACGGACCCCGGCCGGTCACTGGCGTCGGCCACCGCCGCCACCAGGGCGGACAGGGCGGCGTCATCCCTCGCGGACGTCGTCAGCGCGTCGAGATGGCGCTCCAGGAAGCCGGTGTCCATCCGCCCCTCGGTGAACACCGGGTGGCGCAGGGACCGTACGAGCAGCTCACGGTTGGTCACCGGGCCGTGGAGGGTCGCGCGCTCCAGCTCATGGGCCAGTCGCCGCAGTGCCTCCCCGCGGGTGGGGGCCCAGACGATGACCTTGGCGAGCATCGGGTCGTAGTGGACGCCGATCCCGTCACCGTCCACGATCCCGGAGTCGATCCGCAATCCGGGCGGAGAGCCGCCGACGAGACGGGAGGGGCCGGGGTCGCAGGGGTGGGGGTCCTGGACGCTATCGGATATTTGTGGCGCCAATCTGGGGTTCACCACACTTCTCCGGGTACCGGCGCCGTAAATATCCGGTCCAGGGCCGCCGCCCCGGAGGCCCCGGCCCCGCACCCCGGCACCCTGCTCCGGCTCACCCCCCACAAAGGCGAACCGGTGCATCACACCCGTCTGCGGCTGCCACCCCCGCCCCGGGTCCTCCGCGTACAGCCGGGCCTCGACCGCGTGTCCGTCCGCCTCGGGAGCGGCTCCGAGCCGTTCGCCCTCCGCAACGCGCACTTGCAGGGCCACCAGGTCCAGGCCGTAGATCTCCTCGGTCACCGGGTGCTCCACCTGGAGCCGGGTGTTCATCTCCAGGAAGTACGCGCGGTCGCCCGAGACCAGGAACTCCACCGTGCCCGCGCCCTCGTACCCGATGCTGCGCGCCGCGTTCGCCGCGGACTCGTGCAGTACGGTGCGCAGCGCCTCGTTCAGCCCCGGGGCCGGGGCCTCCTCGATGACCTTCTGGTGGCGGCGCTGGAGGGAGCAGTCACGGGTGCCGAGCGTCCACACCGTGCCGTGGGTGTCGGCGAGCACCTGCACCTCGACGTGGCGGGCGCCCTCCAGATAGGGCTCCAGGAAGACCTCGCCGTCGCCGAAGGCGGACGCCGCCTCCGCGCGGGCGGATTCGAGTTCGGCGGGGAGCGCGTCGAGGTCGCGGACCACCCGCATACCGCGCCCGCCGCCGCCCGCCGCGGCCTTCACCAGGAGGGGGAGGTCGGCGGCGGTGACCCGGTCGGGATCGCCGGGTTCGAGGAGGGGGACACCGGCCTCGCGCATCAGCTCCTTGGCCCGGGTCTTGGAGGCCATGGCCTCCATCGCGGCGGGCGGCGGCCCGATCCAGACCAGTCCGGCGTCGGTCACCGCGCGGGCGAAGTCCGCGTGTTCGGAGAGGAAGCCGTAGCCGGGGTGGACGGCGTCGGCCCCGGCGGCGAGGGCGGCTTTGACGACGAGGTCGCCGCGCAGATACGTGTCCGCGGGCGCGTCGCCCGGCAGCCGTACGGCGGCGTCGGCCTCGTGGACGTGCGGGGCGTCGGCATCGGCGTCGGAGTACACGGCGACGGTGGCGATGCCGAGTTCACGGCAGGTGCGGAAGACGCGGCGGGCGATCTCGCCGCGGTTGGCGACCAGGAGGGAGCGGATCATTTTCCTCACATCCGGAAGACGCCGAAGCCGCGTGCGCCTTCGACCGGTGCGGTGTGGATGGCGGACAGGCAGAGGCCGAGCACGGTACGGGTGTCGCGGGGGTCGATGACGCCGTCGTCGTAGAGCCGCCCGGAGAGGAACATGGGCAGGGACTCGGACTCGATCTGCTGCTCGACCATGGCGCGCAGCCCGGCGTCGGCCTCCTCGTCGTAGGGCTGTCCCTTGGCGGCGGCGGACTGCCGGGCCACGATGGACAGGACGCCCGCGAGCTGCTGCGGCCCCATGACGGCGGACTTGGCGCTGGGCCAGGCGAAGAGGAAGCGGGGGTCGTAGGCCCGGCCGCACATGCCGTAGTGACCGGCGCCGTAGGAGGCGCCGATGAGTACGGACAGATGCGGGACGCGGGAGTTGGAGACGGCGTTGATCATCATGGCGCCGTGTTTGATGATCCCGCCCTGCTCGTACTCGCGGCCGACCATGTAGCCGGTGGTGTTGTGCAGGAACAGCAGCGGGATGTCGCGCTGGTTGGCGAGCTGGATGAACTGGGCGGCCTTCTGGGACTCCTCGCTGAAGAGCACGCCCTGGGCGTTGGCGAGGATGCCGAGGGGGTAGCCGTGGAGACTGGCCCAGCCGGTGGTGAGGCTGGTGCCGTAGCGGGGCTTGAACTCGTCGAAGTCGGAGCCGTCGACGATACGGGCGATGACCTCTCGGGGGTCGAAGGGGACCTTGAGGTCGCCGGGGACGATGCCCAGGAGCTCATCGGCGTCGTACTTGGGCGGTTCGGCGGGGCCCGGGTCGGGGTGCGCCTTGCGCCAGTTGAGGCGGGCGACGACACGGCGGGCCTGGCGCAGGGCGTCGGGCTCGTCGGTGGCGAAGTAGTCGGCGAGGCCTGAGGTACGGGCGTGCATCTCGGCGCCGCCGAGCGACTCGTCGTCGCTCTCCTCGCCGGTGGCCATCTTGACCAGCGGCGGGCCGCCGAGGAACACCTTGGAGCGCTCCTTGACCATGATCACGTGGTCGGACATCCCGGGGACGTACGCACCGCCGGCGGTGGAGTTGCCGAAGACCACGGAGACGGTGGGGATTCCGGCGGCGGAGAGCCGGGTGAGGTCGCGGAAGAGCGCGCCGCCCGGGATGAAGATCTCCTTCTGGCTGGGGAGATCGGCGCCGCCGGATTCCACGAGGCTGACCACGGGGAGCCGGTTGACATGGGCGATCTCATGGGCGCGCAGGGACTTCTTCAGGGTCCACGGATTGCTGGCGCCGCCGCGCACGGTGGGGTCATTGGCGCTGATCACGCATTCGACACCGGAGATGACGCCGATACCGGTGACGAGGGAGGCGCCGACGGGGTAGTCGCTGCCCCAGGCGGCGAGCGGGGAGAGTTCGAGGAACGGGGTGTCGGGGTCGAGGAGCAGCTCGATGCGCTCACGGGCGAGGAGCTTGCCGCGCTTGCGGTGCCGGGCGACGTACTTCTCACCGCCGCCGGCCAGCGCCTTGTGGTGCTCGGCGTCGAGTTCGCCGAGCTTGGCGAGCATCGCCTCGCGGTGGGCCGTGTAGTCGGCGCCGCCGGGGTCGAGCGCGGACGCGAGCACGGTCACAGCAGTACCTCCGGTATGTCCAGGTGGCGTGAGCGCAGCCATTCGCCGACGGCTTTGGCCTGCGGGTCGAAGCGGGCCTGGGCGGCGACGCCTTCGCCGAGCAGACCGTCCACGGTGAAGTTCAGGGCGCGCAGATTGGGCAGGGTGTGGCGGGTGACGGGCAGCCCGTCCGTCTCCGGCAGCAGCGCGCGAAGCCGCTCGGTGGTGAGGGTGTGGGCGAGCCAGCGCCAGGCGTCCTCGGTGCGGGCCCAGACGCCGATGTTGGCGCTGCCGCCCTTGTCGCCACTGCGGGCCCCGGCGACGGCCCCGAGGGGGGCGCGCCGGGTGGGGCCGGACGGGAGCGGCGGTGGCAGGTCGGGTTCGCCGACGGGGGCGAGGGCCTGGTGGCCGGGCGCCGGGGGGATGGCCGTACGGGTGCCGTCGGGGAGGACGGCGGTGTGGGTGACGGCGTCGGCCGGGGTCGCCACCGCCTCGAACACGCCGTAGGGGGAGGCCTTTCCGGGCGGGGCGGTGACGTGGAAGCCGGGGTAGCTGGCGAGGGCCAGTTCGACGGCGGCGGCGCTGACCGCGCGGCCGACGGTGTCGGGGTCCCGGTCGCGGACGACGAGCCGCAGCAGGGCGCTGGCCTCCTCCTGCCCCGCGGCGTCGGGGTGGTCGGTGCGCGCCAGGGTCCAGCGCACCTCGGCGGGGCGGCGGCGGGCGAGCGCGGCGTCGAGCTGGCTCTGTACGAGCGCGGCCTTGGCCTCGATGTCCAGGCCGGTGAGGACGAAGACCACCTCGTTGCGGTGGCCGCCGAGGCGGGTGAGCCCGGTCTTGAGGGTCGGCGGCGGCGCCTCGCCGCGCACGCCGTCGATCCGCACCCGGTCGGGGCCGTCGGGGGTGAGCCGGACGGAGTCGAGGCGGGCGGTGACATCGGGGCCCGCGTAGCGGGCGCCCGCGGTCTCGTAGAGGAGCTGGGCGGTGACGGTGCCGGTGGTCACGGCGCCGCCGGTGCCCGGGTGTTTGGTGATCACGCTGGAGCCGTCCGCGGCGATCTCGGCGAGCGGGAAGCCGGGGCGGCGGATGTCGTGGTCGGTGAAGAAGGCGTAGTTGCCGCCGGTGGCCTGGGTGCCGCACTCCAGGACATGTCCGGCGACGACGGCCCCGGCCAGCGCGTCCCAGTCGTCGGCGGCCCAGCCGAAGTGGGCGGCTGCGGGGCCGGTGACGAGGGCGGCGTCGGTGACCCGGCCGGTGACGACCACGTCCGCGCCGCCGCGGAGGCAGGCGGCGATCCCGGCGCCCCCGAGATAGGCATTGGCGGTGAGCACACCCGGGCCCCAGTCGCGGGTGGCGAGCAGATCGTCGCCCTCGACGTGCCCGACACGCACGGCGATGCCCAGCTTGTCGGCGAGGGCGCGGATGTCGTCGGCGAGGGCGGCCGGGTTGAGCCCGCCCGCGTTGGTGACCAGCCGTACGCCGCGCTGGACGGCGAGGCCGAGGGTGTTCTCCAACTGCCGCAGGAAGGTGGTGGCGTAGCCGCGGCCGGGGTCCTTCATCCGGTCCCGGCCGAGGATGAGCATGGTCAGTTCGGCGAGATAGTCACCGGTCAGGACGTCCAGCGGGCCGCCGGTGAGCATCTCGTGGACGGCGTCGAACCGGTCGCCGTAGAAACCGGAGGCGTTGCCGATGCGCAGCGGGGCGGTCATGCGGCACCCCCGCCCGGCAGGCGGCCCTTTCCGGGCGGTCCGGCGAATGCCTGGGCGATGTCCAGCCAGCGATCGGCGTCCGGGCCGTACGCGGTCACGGCCACGTCGGCGCGGTGGGCGCGCTGGGTGACCAGCAGACAGAAGCCGAGGGCGTCCCCGGTCACCCGCTGTGCGGCGTCCTCGGGTCCGAAGGTCCACACCCCGCCGCCGGGGGCGGTGAGTTCGACCCGGAACTCCTCGGCGGGCGGCTCCAGTCCGCGCGCCGCGTATGTGTAGCCCCGCGCCCGGACCCCGATCAGCGCCACATGGCGCAGCCGGGCGGTGGGGGCGCGGCGGGCGCCGAGGGCGTCGGCGATGTCCTGCCCGTGGGCCCAGGTCTCCATCAGCCGTCCGGTGGCCATGGACTTCACGCTCATCGGCGGCCCGTACCAGGGCAGCCGGGCGCCCGGGGGTGCCTGGGCGAGCGTCCGGCACAGCCGTTCGCGCCCGTCCCGCCAGCGCCGCAGCAGTTCCGCGGGCGGCAGTGCGGCGCCCTGATCCGCGCCCTCGTCCACGAACCCGCCCGGTGCCGCCCGTGCCTTGCGCACCTCCGCCGCGAACCCGTCCGGATCGAGCGCGGCCTGCGCGGCGCGTTCGTCGGTCCAGGCGAGGTGGGCGATCTGGTGCGCGACGGTCCAGCCGGGCGCGGGGGTCGGGGTCCGCCACCCCGTGTCGTCGAGCCCGGCCACCAGACCGTCCACCTCGTCCCCCTCGGCGCGCAGATCGCCGAGCAGGGCTTCCGTATCGGACACGCGTGGCTCCCGTCGTCGGGGGTGTCGTGCGGGCGTCGGGAGTGAGCGTGGCAGCACCGAGAGAAACAATCAAGCATGCTTGCATGATTTTCGGTCATGGCCACACCCCCGGGAGCGCCCCGTCGAGCCTCCGGGAACCCGGAGCGAGGGATCGACGTTCGGACATCCGCCGGACCGGTGCGAAGGAAGCCGTCGGCACGGTCCGCGGATGTGTGCTGCGCCACGACCTGCGGCGAAACCAACAAGACGGTAATGGCGTCCTGTTCCGGGTGAGACTGCGGCAATGGTCTCGATGGCTCGATCGGAGCGGTCGACGGGTCGGTGCGCCGTCGGTGTACAGGGGGGAGCGGATCAGTGTCCGTGCATGACAGAGGCGTTTCGGCGCCGGACGGCCCGAAGCCGGGTGACGGCTGCCGGGTGGACGGCAGCAGCGTCGGCGGAAAAGGAACGATCGCATGACGCAGAAGGACGCCATGGAGGGTGGGGCGGCCGAGCGCATACCCGCTCATGCGCAGCCGTCGGATGTGATTCCTGGTTCGCCGGGGACGGTTGAGGCTCTGGCGGTCAAGCTTCGTGCGTATGCGGGGGCGTTCAAGGACGGTGAGGACAAGCTCAGCGATCTGTCCTTGATGAACTGGACCGGTGCGGCGAATGAGGGTTTCAAGACCGCCACCAGCAAACTGCCGCAGCATCTGGAGGCGGCGCAGAAGTACTTCACCTCGGCTGCTGGTGCGCT
>NZ_JANCLX010000010.1:252143-283612 GCF_024295805.1 Streptomyces cucumeris | reverse complement strand
CTTGATGGGGTAAGGCTCCCAGTAGACGACTGGGTTGATAGGCCAGATATGGAAGCCGGGTGACCGGTGGAGTTGACTGGTACTAATAGGCCGAGGGCTTGTCCTCAGTTGCTCGCGTCCACTGTGTGGTTCCCGGGTTGCGAACAGTCGCACCGGTGAATCAGTTCCACTTTATAAATTGAAAAGTGTGCTTGTTCGCTAGAACCCGATAGGGTTTCGGTGGTCATTGCGTTAGGGAAACGCCCGGTTACATTCCGAACCCGGAAGCTAAGCCTTTCAGCGCCGATGGTACTGCAGGGGGGACCCTGTGGGAGAGTAGGACGCCGCCGAACAATCTTTGGAGGACCCTTGGTCCCAGCGTTCAACGCTGGGACCAAGGGTCCTTTTTTGTTTTTGCTGTACCCGCACCGGTGAGACCGGTGCAGGAGAATGACCGAGTACCTCACGACAGGAGTCACGCCGATGTCCACCAACTCTCCCGACGACCGGTCGGACCGCGAGCCGCGCCGCCGGGACGGCGGCGACCGGCGGGACTTCCGCGACTCCGGCCCCCGCCGTGACCGCGACCGTGGTGGCTTCCGGCGCGATGACCGCCGTGATGACCGGCGTGATGACCGTCCGCGTGGTCCGCGTCGTGATGACGACCGTGGCGGTTTCCGCCGTGACGATCGCCGCGATGATCGTGGTGGCTTCCGGCGCGATGACCGCCGTGATGACCGTCGTGACGACCGTCCGCGTGGTCCGCGTCGGGACGACCGTGACGGTGGCTCTCGCCAGGGCGGCTTCCGTCGCGATGACCGACCGGGTTTCCGTCGTGATGACGACCGTGGCGGTTTCCGTCGCGATGACCGTCGCGATGATCGTGGTGGGTTCCGTCGTGACGATCGGCGTGATGACCGTGGTGGGTTCCGCCGCGATGACCGGCCTGCGTTCCGTCGGGACGACCGCCGCGATGACCGCCGTGATGACCGTCGTGACGATCGGCGTGATGATCGTCCGCGTGGGCCGCGTCGGGATGACGACCGTGGCGGGTTCCGCCGTGACGATCGCCGCGATGATCGTGGTGGTTTCCGTCGTGACGACCGTCGTGACGACCGGCGTGACGACCGCGGTGGTTTCCGTCGTGACGATCGGCGTGATGACCGCCGCGATGACCGTCCGCGCGGTCCGCGTCGTGATGACGACCGCGGTGGCTTCCGCCGTGATGACCGTCGCGATGATCGTGGTGGGTTCCGTCGTGACGATCGGCGTGATGATCGCCGTGATGACCGTGGTGGGTTCCGCCGTGATGACCGGCCTGCGTTCCGTCGGGACGACCGCCGCGATGACCGTCGCGACGATCGGCGTGATGATCGTCCGCGTGGGCCGCGTCGTGATGACGACCGCGGCGGCTTCCGCCGCGACGACCGGCGTGACGACCGCCGTGATGACCGTGGACCGCGTCGTCCCTATGGTCAGGGCGGCGGCCCGGGCCGTGGGCGCGATGACCGTTCCGGCGGTGGCTTCCAGGGCCGTCGCGATGACCGTTCCGGTGGTTACGGCCGCCGTGACGACCGGGGCCGGGAGCGCGGTGACCGTGAGCCGATCAAGCGGCTGCCGATCCCGGACGACGTGACCGGCGATGAGATCGACAAGTCGGTACGTCAGGAGCTGCTGAGCCTGCCCAAGACGCTCGCCGAGGACGTGGCGAGGAACCTCGTCATGGTCGCCAAGCTGCTCGACACCGAGCCCGAGCAGGCCTACGGGTACGCGCGCATCGCCCTGCGGCTCGCCTCCCGGGTGGCCGCCGTGCGCGAGGCCGCCGGGTTCGCTTCGTACGCCGTCGGCAAGTACTCCGAAGCACTGGCCGAGTTCCGGGCCGCGCGGCGGATGACCGGCAACACGGAGCTGTGGCCGGTGATGGCCGACTGCGAGCGTGGCATGGGCCGTCCCGAGCGGGCACTCGCCATGGCCGGTGAGCCCGAGGTGCAGAAGCTGGACCGGGCTGGGCAGGTCGAGATGCGGCTGGTGGCCGCCGGCGCCCGGCGCGACATGGGCCAGGCCGACGCCGCCGTGGTGACCCTGCAGAGTTCGGAGCTGGCGTCCCACTCGATCCAGCCGTGGACCGCGCGGCTGCGTTACGCGTACGCCGACGCGCTGCTGGCCGTGGGCCGTGAGGACGAGGCCCGCGAGTGGTTCGCCAAGGCACTCGAGGCCGACCAGGGCGGCACCACGGACGCGTCGGACCGGCTCGCGGAGCTGGACGGTGTGGAGTTCGTGGACGCCCTCGACCCCGACGAGGCGGCTCAGGACGAGGCCGCCCAGGACGAGGTCGAGACGGTCACGGTCACCGTCACCGTCACAGAAGCCCCCGAGGCCGACAGCGAGCCCGCGTCCGCGGAGCCCGTCGCCGACCAGCCGCAGGACAGCGACGAGCCTCAGGACGGCGACGACCGCTGACGAGCGCACCACAAGAGGGCGGAACCCGTGCCACGGGTTCCGCCCTCTTGCTCTGTCCGGCTGATTCCCTCCGGGATCAGCCCAGCGTCAGACTGCGCAGTACCAGCCCCGTCGCGGGTTTCGGTCCGAACGACGTCGACTTGTGCGGCATGGCGACGCCCTGGCGGGCCAGGTCATGGACGACGTCCTCGTTCACCGGGTGCATCAGCACCGCCGTGCCGCCCAGCCGTTCCGCCTGCTCGACCACGGCTTCGGTGTCATGGATGTAGCCGATGTGCTCGGGTGCGTCCGGGACGTTCCAGAGATGGTCCAGCAGTACGGAATGGAGGACCGTCGCGTCCAGGGTGCGCCATGCCTCCGGCCGTCCGCCGGGCACCGTCCGGGCCAGCAACTCCGCGTCCGGGCGGTCCATGAGGTGGAAGCGTCCGTCCCCGGTGAGCAGGAAGGCGTTGCCGTCGGGCTGGGCCGCGGTGGCGTCGGCCAGGGCGTCGAGGGCGCGGGGCAGCGGGCCGTCGACCTCCTGGATCCGGAAGGCGTGGCTCGCGGCGGCCAGCGCCTTGGCGGGCGGCAGCCGTCGCAGCAGCCGGTGGATGGCCCGGACCCGGAGGGGGTAGCGGACGGTGTCCACGAGCAGTACGAGTCCGTAGTCCCACGGGCCGGGTTCGGGCCGCTCCTCGCGCAGCCGCAGATAGGTGGCCCAGCGGTGGTGGCCA
This sequence comes from Streptomyces cucumeris, assembly GCF_024295805.1. Lineage (GTDB taxonomy): Bacteria > Actinomycetota > Actinomycetes > Streptomycetales > Streptomycetaceae > Streptomyces > Streptomyces cucumeris. The sequence continues at coordinate 280,460 of NZ_JANCLX010000010.1, read as the reverse complement.
TCGGCGATGAGGGCCTGGCGGCCGCGGAGGTCCTCGGCGATCTCGATGAGGTCGGCCGGGTCGGTGAGCCGCCACAGATGGTGGTCGATGCCGTCCTCGGTGGTCGTGGACAGCAACGGCTCGCCCCGTACCGCCCGTTCGATGACATGGGCGGCACCGCTCTCCCCGCCGTTGCCCCGGTAGGCGAGCAGCAGGGGTTCCAGATTGGCCGCGGTGGCGCGCATCAGATCGGCGCGGTCCGCCACGACGTGCGGCATGACCTCCTCGTGCGGGAGGACGATGCCCTCCTCGCGGGGGCTCAGCCGCAGGGCACCGATCAGACCGCGCTGGAGGGCCGGACCGTCGCGCTGTTCGTAGATGTAGAGCGCCGGTTCCGGGTCGGCGGCGAGGACGCCGTCGGCCTGCCAGCGGCGCAGCGTCTCGGCGGCCTGCCGGTGCCGGTCGGCCGGGGTTCCGGCCTGCGGCAGGATCAGCCGGACGATGTTGTAGGGGTCCGCGGTCTCGAGTTCGCGCAGACCGTCGGGCCGAACTACCACGTCATAGGGCGGGGAGGTGACAGCGGCGATGCTGCTGACCCGTTCCGCCGCGTAGCGCAGCCCACGGAACGGGGTGAGCTGGAGACCTTGCCCGCCAGGCCCTGGAATGCTCATTTGAGAATGCTATGCCCCGGACGGGGATGGGCGATGATCGGGGGAGAAGCGCACAGATCTGCGAGGAGTGTGTCCGTCCATGAACCAGACCGCCGTCCGGACCCGGCCCGAGGGCAGTCAGCGTCCGCTGAACGAGGTGTACGACACCGCCCTGCTGGACCTCGACGGGGTGGTGTACGCGGGCGGTGAGGCGATCGACCACGCCGTGGAGGCGCTGGGCACCGCGCGGGACGACGGAATGCGGCTGGCCTATGTGACCAACAACGCACTGCGCACCCCGCAGGCGGTGGCCGAGCATCTGACCCGGCTCGGAGTGCCGGCCGAACCGGATGACGTGATCACCTCGGCGCAGGCGGTGGCCCGGCTGATCGCCGAGCAGCTCCCGTCGGGCGCACGGGTGCTGGTGATCGGCGGCGAGGGACTGCGGGTGGCGCTGCGCGAGCGCGGTCTGACGCCGGTGGAGTCGGCGGACGACGATCCGGCGGCGGTGGCACAGGGGTACGGCGGACCGGATCTGCCGTGGTCCCGGCTGATGGAGGCGGGGTTCGCGGTGGGGCGGGGGGTGCCCTGGTTCGCGTCCAACACGGATCTGACGATTCCGAGCGGCCGGGGCATCGCACCGGGCAATGGCGCGGCGGTCGAGGTCGTACGGATCGTCACCGGAGCGTCCCCGCAGGTGGCGGGGAAGCCGCTGCCGCCGATGCACCGGGAGACGATCCTGCGGACCGGCGCCCGGCGGCCGTTGGTGGTCGGGGACCGGCTGGACACCGATATCGAGGGTGCCTACGCGGGTGAGGTGGACTCGCTGCTGGTGCTGACCGGGGTGACGGACGCGGCGCAGCTGCTGGCGGCCGGGCCGGAGCACCGGCCGACCTATGTGGACCGGGACTTGAGGGGGCTGCTCGGCTCCCAGCCGGCGGTGGAGTCCGCCGGAGGGGCGGAGGCCCGGGACACGTTCCGGTGCGGTGGCTGGACCGCCCGGGTACGGGACGGCGCGCTGCTGCTGGAGGGGGAGGGCAAGGAGCCGGTGGACGGGCTGCGGGCGCTGTGCGCGGCGGCCTGGACGGCGGCGGGTGACGGTGTGAGCTCCGCCGGGACGGGGAAGGCTCTGGCCCGACTGGGGTGGTGAACCGCCCGGCGCGGGCCGGTGGGGTGACCTCGCGGTTCCGGTGCCCGACCGGGTGCGGCCGGTGAGGCTTAGGGTAACCTAACCTAAGCCTTGATCGACCGTGCAGTGAGGTGGAGTTCCGCGTGACCCTGGTCAGTCCGGCGAAAGCCGGGACCGAGACAGCGACTGCGCCACCGGGGCGCCGCACCGCGCGTCGAGCGGCCGGGCTGGTGGCCTCGGTCGCCGTACTGCTCGTGGTCCTCGCGGCCAGTGTCGCCATCGGCGCCAAACCGATCCCCCTGGACGATGTCTGGCACGGGCTGTTCCACTACAGCGGCCAGAACAGCGATGTGGTGATCCGGGACGTACGCGTACCGCGCACCGTCCTCGGGCTGCTCGTCGGCATCGGGCTCGGGCTCTCCGGCGCGGTCATCCAGGCGCTCACCCGCAATCCGCTGGCCGATCCCGGGCTGTTGGGCCTGAGCACCGGGGCGGCCGCCGCCGTCGTCTCGGCGATCAGCTTCCTCGGCATCACCTCGCTCACCGGCTATGTGTGGTTCGCCTTCTTCGGCACCGCCGTGGCCTCGGTGCTGGTGTACGCGCTCGGCGGCAGCCGCGGGGCCACCCCGGTGCGGCTCGCGCTCGCGGGGACGGCGGTGTACGCGGCGCTCTACGGCTACGTCAACGCCGTTCAGCTGCTGGACGGGGTGGCGCTGGACAAGATGCGCTTCTGGATGGTGGGTTCGCTCGCCTCCGCGAATATGACGATCGTCCAGCAGGTCGCCCCGTTCCTGCTGGTGGGATCGGTGCTCGCGCTGGCCCTGGCCCGTCCGCTGAACGCCGTGGCGCTCGGCGACGACACCGCCCGCGCGCTCGGCACCCATCTGGGCCGTACCCGGGCGCTGTCGATGCTGGCCGTCACCCTGCTGTGCGGGGCGGCGACCGCCGCCTGCGGGCCGATCGCGTTCGTCGGGCTGATGGTGCCGCATCTGGTGCGCGCGCTCACCGGTCCTGATCTGCGCTGGATCCTGCCGTACGCCGCGGTGCTCTCGCCGGTGCTGGTGCTGGGTGCCGATGTGATCGGCCGGGTGGCCGCCCGGCCCGCCGAACTCCAGGTCGGGGTGGTCACCACCTTCATCGGCGGCCCCGTCTTCATCTACCTCGTACGCCGCCGAAGGATGGCCCAACTGTGAACGCGAGCAAGCGCATGACGCCCAGGACGCGTGGGGTGACGCTGCGCACCCGCGGGTTCTCGATGCGCCTGGACCTGCGCGGGGCGATCGTCGGTCTGCTGCTGGTGGTCCTGTCGCTGGTGATGGCCGTGGTCCTCATCGGCACCGGCGACTTCCCCATCGCCCCCGCCGATGTGCTCAATACGCTGGCGGGCAACGGCAATCCGGCCCAGGACTTCATCATCAACGAGCTGCGGATGCCGCGGGTGCTGGTGGGGCTGCTGGTCGGCGCGGCCCTCGGGCTGTCCGGGGCCCTCTTCCAGAGCATCTCCCGCAATCCGCTGGGCAGTCCGGACGTGGTCGGTTTCGGACAGGGTTCGGCGGCCGGGGCGCTGGCGGTCATCGTGCTGTTCCAGGGCGGACCCGGCGCGGTCGCGGCCGGGGCCGTCGTCGGCGGTCTGGTGACCGGTGCCGGGGTCTACGGACTGGCGTGGCGGAAGGGTGTCCACGGCTACCGGCTGGTGCTGGTGGGCATCGGCGCCTCCTCGATGCTCAGCGCGGTCAACGGCTATCTGCTGACCAAGGCCGATCTGCAGGACGCCACCCGCGCGGTGGTCTGGCTGACCGGTTCGCTCAACGGGCGCGACTGGAGCCAGGTCTGGCCGCTGGCCACCGTCTGCGCGGTGCTGCTGCCCGTGGTGCTGGCCTACGCGCGTGACCTGCGGATGCTGGAGATGGGCGACGACAGTGCCTATGCCCTCGGGGTGCGGGTGGAGCGGACCCGGCTGGTGCTGATGCTCGCGGCCGTCGTGCTCACCGCGTCCGCCACGGCCGCCGCCGGGCCCGTCGCCTTCGTGGCGCTCACCGCCCCGCAGCTCGCCCGCAGGCTCACCCGGTCCTCGGGGCCGAACCTGCTGCCCTCGGCCTGGATGGGCGCCGGGCTGCTGATCACCGCCGACTGGTCCGCGCAGCGGCTCTTCGGGGCCGATCAGCTCCCGGTGGGCGTGCTCACCGGGATGCTGGGCGGCGGCTATCTGCTGTGGCTGTTGGTGACCGAGCGCAAGGCGGGGCGGATATGAGGAAACACAACGGCGCGGACGGAGACGCGGACCACACCATGGACCAGGACATACGACAGGATCAGGACACCCGGCAGACCGTGGCTTCCAGCACCTCCACCGGCACCACCCGCCCCCGGACAGCCGACGCCACCGATGGACCTCAGCGGCTGGTCGCCGAGGGGCTCACCCTCTCCTACGACCGCCGCACCGTCGCCGAGAACCTCTCCGTCACCATCCCGGACCACTCCTTCACGGTGATCGTCGGCCCCAACGCCTGCGGTAAGTCCACCCTGCTGCGCGCCCTGTCCCGGATGCTCAAGCCCGCCGCCGGATCGGTGCTGCTGGACGGGACGGCGATCGGTTCACTGCCCGCCAAGAAGGTCGCCCGGACCCTCGGGCTGCTGCCCCAGTCCTCGATCGCCCCGGACGGGATCACCGTGGCCGACCTGGTCGCCCGCGGCCGCTATCCGCACCAGGGCCTGCTGCGCCAGTGGTCGGAGAAGGACGAGCGGATCGTCCAGGAGTCCATGGACGCCACCGGGGTCGGCGAGCTGGGCGACCGCTATGTCGACGAGCTCTCCGGCGGCCAGCGCCAGCGGGTGTGGATCGCGATGGCCATCGCCCAGCAGACCCCGCTGCTGCTGCTCGACGAGCCCACCACCTATCTGGACATCCAGCACCAGATCGATGTGCTGGACCTGTGCGCCGAACTCCACGAGGAGCAGGGCCGCACCCTCGTCGCGGTCCTCCATGACCTCAACCACGCGGCCCGCTACGCCACCCACCTGATCGCGATGCGCGACGGTGTGGTCGTCGCCGAGGGCGCGCCGGGCGAGGTGGTCACCGCGGAGCTGGTGGAGCGGGTCTTCGGACTGCGCTGCCAGGTGATCGACGATCCGGAGACCGGCACCCCGCTGGTCATCCCGGCCGCCCGCCGGGCCCGGACCCCCGGTGCCCCGGCCACGGCCGGATCCCCGGCCCGCAAGGACGACGGACCGCGTGAGCTGTCGGCGGCTACAGCAGCTTCCGCAGCCGGACCAGATCGAGCAGACCCGCCTCGAGCCTGACCCGGCCGCTGCCCCAGGCCCGGGCGAAGTGCAGTTCACCGTCGACCAGCGCCACCAGGTCGTCACCGGTCATCGCCAGCCGGATCTGCGCACGCTCGGGCGGCGGGCCGGGGACCGTCGTCACATCCTCGATCCGGCTGTCCACCAGACGGCCGACGAAGGTGGTGTCGAGGTCGGTGATCCAGCAGCTCACCGAGCGGTCGAGCGCGGCGGCGCCGCGGAGGTCCCCGTTCGCGCCCGCGAGGTTCTCCGCCAGTTTGTCGAGTGCGCCACGGCACTGTTCCAAGGTCGCCATCGCGATGACCGTACCCCAGGTCGCGCACGTCGGAGAACGTACGGTTCGCGGTAGCGTCGGGGCCATGAGCGAGCCGATGCCGGGCGTGCGGCCCGGAGCAGAGCCCGGCGCCCCGCCCGCCGCGCCGGACCGCTACGCGGACCCGGCGCCGGAGGCCGCGGCCGGACCGTCCCCGCGGGCCGCGGACGGCGCGATGCCGACTGCCCCCGAGGGCGAGGAGCGGCAGCGGGCCCCGGAGGGCACCGGTGCGCCGGACACCCCGGCCGCGGAGGCTCCCGGACCGGCCGCCCCGGCCGCCCCGGCCCCGCTCGGCGTCCCCCGTACCCCCACCGGCGTCGCCGAGGTCGACGCCCGGCTCGACCGGCTGGCCGATGCCGACCACCTCGGGACCGGTGAGCATCCGGAGGTGTACGAGGATGTGCACCAGGGCCTGCGCGACACGCTGACGGCACTCGACCGGCGGCCCGGACCGCCGGCCCCCGCCCCGCACGGCCCCGTCTGACCGGAACCGACCTCAGGAGCTGAACCACCCGTGGCAGTGACCCGCCCACGACGCGTACGACTCGACGCGGAGCTGGTGCGCCGCAAGCTGGCCCGTTCCCGTGAGCACGCCGGCCAGCTCATCGCCGCGGGCCGGGTCACCGTCGGCGGGACGACCGCGATCAAGGCCGCCACCCAGGTGGAGACCAGTGCCGCGGTCGTCGTGATCAAGGACGACAGCGACCCCGAGTACGTCTCGCGCGGCGGTCACAAGCTGGCGGGCGCCTTCCACGCCTTCAGCGAGGAGTACCGGAACGGACCGGGCGCCGGGCAGATCACCGAGGCCCGGCCGGTGCCCGGCGCCGCCCTCGCGGTCGCCGGGCGGCGGGCGCTGGACGCGGGCGCGTCCACCGGCGGGTTCACCGATGTCCTGCTGCGCGCGGGCGCCTCCGGCGTGCTCGCCGTGGACGTCGGATACGGACAGCTCGCCTGGTCCCTCCAGAGCGATGAACGCGTGACCGTTTTGGACCGTACGAACGTACGCGAGCTGACGCTGGAACAGATCGGAGGGGAGCCCGTGGACCTGGTGGTCGGCGATCTCTCCTTCATTCCGCTGGGGCTGGTGCTGCCCGCCCTGGTGCGCTGTGCCGCGCCCGACGCCGACCTGGTGCTGATGGTCAAACCGCAGTTCGAGGTCGGCAGGGAACGGCTGGGCAGCGGAGGTGTCGTCCGCAGTGCCGCACTGCGTGCCGAGGCGGTGCGCACGGTGGCGGAACAGGCGGCGGGACTCGGGCTGGGAGCGCTGGGTGTGACGGCCAGCCCGCTGCCCGGACCGAAGGGCAATGTCGAGTACTTTTTGTGGATGCGCGCCGGGGCGCCGGCACTGGACCCGGCCGATGTCGACCGTGCAGTGGCGGAGGGGCCCAGTTGACCACTTCAGAAGCAGCGTCGGAAGCAGCGGATCGCGCCGATCTGGCGGAGCCGTCCGACGCTCCCGTATCCGCGGCCGAGCCGACGGCCGGACGCACCGTCTTCCTGCTCGCGCACACCGGCCGCCCCGCGGCCGTCCGCAGCGCGGAACTGGTGGTGCAGGGGCTGCTGCGCAGCGGTATCGGGGTGCGGGTGCTCGCGGAGGAGGCCGAGGACCTGCCGCTGCCGTCCGCGGTCGAGCGGGTCGAGGCGGGCCGGGACGTCCTGGACGGCTGTGAGCTGCTGGTGGTGCTCGGCGGTGACGGGACGCTGCTGCGCGGTGCGGAGTTCTCGCGGATCTCCGGGGTGCCGATGCTGGGGGTCAACCTGGGCCGGGTCGGCTTCCTCGCCGAGGCCGAACGCGATGACCTGGACAAGGTCGTGGACCGCGTGGTGACCCGGAGCTACGAGGTCGAGGAGCGGATGACGATCGATGTGCTCGTCCGCAACGACGGCCACATCGTGCACACCGACTGGGCGCTGAACGAGGCATCGGTGGAGAAGGCGGCCCGCGAGCGGCTGCTCGAGGTGGTCACCGAGGTCGACGGCCGTCCGGTGTCCCGCTTCGGCGGTGACGGGGTGGTCTGCGCGACCCCGACCGGCTCCACGGCGTATGCCTTCTCGGCGGGCGGTCCGGTGGTCTGGCCCGAGGTGGAGGCGCTGCTGATGGTGCCGATCAGCGCCCACGCCCTGTTCGCCAAACCGCTGGTGACCACGCCGGACTCGGTGCTCGCGGTGGAGGTCCAGCCGCAGACGCCGCACGGGGTGCTGTGGTGCGACGGGCGCCGCACGGTGGAACTGCCCGCCGGGGCGCGGGTGGAGGTGCGGCGCGGAGCCGTACCGGTGCGGCTGGCGCGGCTGCACCACGCGTCGTTCACCGACCGGCTGGTGGCCAAGTTCGCGCTGCCGGTGGCGGGCTGGCGCGGCGCGCCCCACTGAGCGCTCCACGGGCTGCGGGGAGGTGCCGGACGGTGCGGTGAGCCGCCGGACGGCTCCCGCCACCCGGTCATCTGTGCGGACGGGACCCGGAAGGTGAGCCCCGTCGTCGCGTCGGACCGGTGGAACCTCGTATGGTCGTGCACGTGCTGGAGGAGATGCGGATACGTGCGCTGGGCGTCATCGACGACGCGGTCGTCGAGCTGTCGCCCGGCTTCACCGCGGTGACCGGTGAGACCGGCGCGGGCAAGACCATGGTGGTCACCAGTCTGGGGCTGCTGCTCGGCGGCCGCGCGGACGCCGCCCTGGTGCGGATCGGTGCCAAGGCGGCGGTCGTCGAGGGGCGGATCACGGTCGACGCGCGCTCGGCCGCGGCCGTACGGGCCGAGGAGGCGGGTGCCGAACTGGACGACGGCGCTCTGCTGATCAGCCGTACGCTCTCCGCCGAAGGGCGCTCCCGGGCCCATGTGGGCGGCCGGTCCGTCCCCGTGGGGCTGCTGGGCGAGCTGGCCGACGACCTGGTGGCCGTCCACGGCCAGACCGATCAGCAGGGCCTGCTCCGCCCCGCCCGGCAGCGCGAGGCGCTGGACCGGTACGCGGGCGCGGCGGTCGCCGGACCGCTGGAGAAGTACGCGGGCGCCTACCGGAGACTGCGGGCCGTCACCGCCGAGCTGGAGGAGCTGACCACCCGCGCCCGGGAGCGCGCCCAGGAGGCCGATCTGCTCCGCTTCGGCCTGGAGGAGGTGGCCGCCGCCGAGCCCCGCCCGGGGGAGGACACCGAGCTGGCCGCCGAGGCCGAGCGGCTCGGTCACGCCGAGGCCCTGGCCTCCGCCGCCGCCGTCGCCCACGCGGCCCTCGCCGGGAACCCGGAGGACCCCGAGGGCGTGGACGCCACCACGCTGGTCGGCGGCGCCGCCCGGGCCCTGGAGGCCGTACGCGCCCATGACCCGGCCCTGGCCGGACTCGCCGACCGGATCGGCGAGGTCGGCATCCTGCTGGCCGATGTCGCCCAGGAGCTGGCGGGCTACGCCGACGACCTGGACGCCGACCCGCTGCGGCTGGCCGCGGTCGAGGAGCGCCGCGCGGCGCTGACCCAGCTCACCCGGAAGTACGGCGAGAGCATCGCGGACGTCCTGGACTGGGCGGAGCAGAGCGCGGCCCGGCTGGCCGAACTGGACGGTGACGACGACCGCATCGGTGAGCTGACCGCCGAGCGCGACGCGCTGCGCACCGAACTCGGCGAGCTGGCGCAGACGCTGACCGACGCCCGGACCGAGGCCGCGGACCGTTTCGCCGGGGCGGTCACCGCGGAGCTGGCCGAACTGGCCATGCCGCACGCCCGCGTCACCTTCGCCATCGGCCAGACCGAGGCCGCCGAGGAGACGGCGGGCGTCGAGGTCGGCGGCCGGGCCGTGCTCTACGGTCCGCATGGCGCCGACGAGGTCGAGCTGCTGCTCGCCCCGCACCCCGGCGCCCCGCCCCGCCCGATCGCGAAGGGCGCCTCGGGCGGTGAGCTGTCCCGGGTGATGCTCGCCGTCGAGGTGGTGTTCGCCGGGTCCGATCCGGTGCCGACCTATCTCTTCGACGAGGTGGACGCGGGCGTCGGCGGCAAGGCCGCGGTCGAGGTCGGCCGTCGGCTGGCCCGGCTGGCGCGCTCCGCGCAGGTCGTGGTGGTCACGCATCTGCCCCAGGTCGCGGCCTTCGCCGACCGGCACCTGGTGGTGGAGAAGACCAACGACGGTTCGGTGACCCGCAGCGGGGTCAAGGCCATGGACGGCGAGGACCGCGTACGGGAGCTGTCGCGGATGCTGGCCGGCCAGGAGGACTCGGAACTGGCGCGGGCGCACGCGGAGGAGCTGCTGGAGGCGGCGCGCACCGGACGCTGAGCGCTCCGCGGGACGCCCGGCGTTCCGCGGGACGCGCACCGGGCGGCCGCCGCGCGGGGACTGTCCCGCGCGGTTCTCCGGGGCCCACCGGGACGGGCCCCGGTATCACCCGTACGAGTGGTACTGCGGACGTACGGACGAGTCAGGGCCGGGGGTCGTGCGGTCACCTTGCCGCGGGGCGGTGTGAGTGCTGGCATTCTTGGGCCCAGCGCACTCGTACCGCCCGCACCGCCGCGCCCCCAGCCCCGACCCTATATCGCCTCAGGAGCTCCGCCCGCGTGAGCAGTACCGTGAGCACCACCCCGGTCCCGCCGCACGGGCAGCCGTCGCTGCACGCCGTCCAGGTGCTGGGGAAGGGCGGTTCGGGCAGCGGGGTGCATGTGCGCTCACTCTCGGCCGGGCTGGTGGCGCGCGGGCTGCGGGTGACCGTCTGCGGCCCCCGGAGCGCCGAACACGGTTACGGCTTCACCGGGGCGGGTGCCCGGTTCACCGCCCTCGACGCGCTGACCGACGCGGGGAGCGTCGCCGCTCTGCGCGCGGCCTCGCGCGGCGCGGAGCTGGTGCACGCCCACGGGCTGCGCTCGGGGCTGCTGGCCGCGATGGCGCTGCACGGCCGCCGCGTACCGCTGATCGTCACCTGGCACACCACCGTGGACACGGACGGGGCGCGGGGGCCGGTGGTCCGGCTGATGGAGCGCAAGGTGGCGCGCACCGCCTCGATCGTGCTGGGTGCCTCCTCCGACCTGGTGGAGCGGGCCCGCGCCCGGGGCGCCCGGGACGCGCGGCTGGCACCGGTCGCGGTGCCCGCACCCCGCTCCGGGGGCGCCGCGGACGCCGCGGACGACGGCGAGGAGTGGAAGGCGCGGGCCGAACTGGGCGTCATGGAGCGGCCGTTGCTGGTCACGGTGGGCCGTCTGGAGACGGCGGGCCTGGACCCGCTGCTGGACGCGGCCCGCCGGTGGCGGGCCCTGGATCCGCAGCCGGTGCTGCTGGTCGCGGGGGAGGGGCCGGACCGCGGTGCGCTCCAGCGCCGGATCGCGGCGGAGGGGCTGCCGGTGCGGCTGCTCGGCCGCCGTGACGATGTGCCGGGGCTGCTCGCGGCGGCGGATGTCGCGGTGCTCTCCAGCCGTTGGGAGGCGCGGTCGCTGCTCGCCCAGGAGGCCCTGCACGCGGGGGTGCCGCTGGTCGCCACGGCCGTGGGCGGAGTGCCCGAACTGGTCGGGGACGCGGCCGAACTGGTGCCGTACGGCGATCCGGCGGCCCTGGCCGACGCGGTGACCGGGCTGCTCGCGGACCCCGCGCGCCGGATGGCGCTGGCCGCCGCCGGGCGGGCGCGAACGGCCGGTTGGCCCACCGAGGACGACACGGTCGGTCATGTCCTCAGCGTGTACGACGAGTTGGTGCAGACCTTTTGGTGCCAAGGGGGTTGACGGTCCCGGCGGCGATCGGCAGTGTGCTGCGCAGTGACCGCGAGAGAGCGCTCTCAGTCGCGCTGTCCCTCACCCTCGCGCTCCGTCCCGGCAACCCCCACCACGCCGAGGAGCACTTCACCATGATCAGTCGCCGCACCCTGCTGGGTTCCCTCGCCGCGTCGGCGGCCGCCGCCGGTTCCGGTCTCGCCCTCACCGGCGGCCGGGCGGCCGGTGCCCAGCGCGCCGCCACGCTGCCGCTCACCGTCGTCAACCGCACCGGTCAGTTCGGCAATACATCGATATGGCTCTACATCGTCGGCAACGAGGGCGGACGCCAGGTCCGGATGACCCCGGACGGCCGGCTCGCCCCCATCGCCCTGTCCGACAACGGTCCCGACGGCTGGACCGACTACGCCATCCCGCTGGCCGGGAGCGGGGACACCGAGCTGACCCTGCCCCGGATGTCCGGCCGGATCTATGTCGCGCTGGGCTCCCGGCTGAAGTTCAAGGCGGTCACCGACGGCGCGGGCAATGCCGCGCTCCAGTACCCGGCGGGATGGGTCTCCGGTGACCCCAACTACCAAGTCCTGCACGACTGCGCGGAGTTCACCTTCAACGCCGACGGCATGTTCTGCAACACCACCATGGTGGACATGTTCAGCGTGCCGCTGGCGATCCGCCTCACCGGCGCCAAGGACCAGAGCACCGGAACCCTCAAGGAGGGTGCCCGTGACAAGGTGTTCGCCGATCTCGCCGCGACCGACGCCTTCGGCCCGCTGGTGATCGGCGACCGGCTGCGGGTGATCGCACCGGGTCACGGTCTGGGCGCCGGACTGTTCCCGCAGGACTATTTCGCGTCCTACATCGACCAGGTCTGGGACACCTACGGATCGAAGGACCTCAAGGTCACCACCAACGCGGGCACCTTCACCGGCCGGGTCGGCGGCGGCACGCTCTCCTTCACCGGCCCCGCCGCCGTCTCCTTCGCCAGACCCTCCACCAAGGACGTGCTGTTCTGCGACGGCGCGCTGGCCGCGCCCAACGACGGTACGACCGGTCCGGTCGCGGCCGTCCTCGGGGCGGGCTTCAACCGCACCACCCTGCACGGCGCCGCCGTCCAGCCGGTCACCGACCCGGCGGCCTTCTACACCGAGCGGATCACCCACCACTACGCCAAGGCCATGCACGCGGCGACCACCGACGGCAAGGCGTACGGCTTCGCCTTCGACGACGTCGCCGACTTCGCGTCCTACATCCAGGACACCGCGCCGACCGGGCTGACGCTCACCCTGACCCCGTTCTGATCCCGCACTCCGTACGGGTCAGTGGACATGGCGGCGGGCCTGGAGCGCCACCCCCAGCGCGAGCACCGTCCGGGGGTCCTCCAGGTCGCTGCCGAGCAGCCGTGAGATCCGGGCCAGCCGGTCGTACAGCGTCTGCCGGTTGAGGTGCAGCGCACGGGCCGTCTCCGCCTTGCGGCCCGCGTGCCGCAGATACACCTCCAGCGTCGGCACCAGCGGTGGCCGGGCGGTGCGGTCATGGGCCAGCAGCGGACCGATCACCCGGTCGACGAAGGCGGCCAGATCCCCGTGCTCACGCAGTCGCCACAGCAACAGATCGACATCCAGACTGCGGACGTCGTACCAGTCCCGGCCCGGAAGTCCCCGCGCCGCGTTGGCCGCCTCCGCCGCATGCCGCAGCTCGGCCCCGGCCGACTCCCAGCCGACCGCGAGACCGGCGATCACCACCGGTGCTCCTGGGCCCGTACGGTCCGGCCAGGCGCGTTCCACCCCGGCCCGCAGACCCGCCGCGATCCGCTCGGCGACCGCGCCGCGCTCCGCCGCGTCCCGCAGCCCCGCCAGCAGCGGCACCCGGCCCTCCGGCAGCCGCACCCCGAGCAGCACCGGCACCCCCACGGCCGTCAACTCCTCCTGGAGGGCATGGGCCAGGGCCGCCCAGCTCTCCCCGCCGCCCAGCGGGCGGACGTCCTCCGCCAGCCGCGCCACCACCGGCAGCAGCGGGCCCTCACCCGGCCGGAAGCCCAGCACCCGCGCCTGGGCGGGCGCCTCCGACGGTTCGATCCGGCCCTCGGCGAGATCGGTGAGGAAGTCGCCCCGGCCCCGGGCCGTCAACTCCTCCTCCTGGCGGGCCCGCAGCAGTACTACGGCCAGCAGGTCCGCCGTCCGTTCGGCCGCGATCCGGTGCACCGGTCCCAGCGGCCCGGCCACCGGCAGTACGGTCAGCCGGGCCCGGACCGCGCCCGGACCGTGACCGCCCCCCGGGATGTCCGCGAGCACACTGCCCGCCGGGGGCTCCGGCTGCTCGGCCCCCCGCCGTGCCCGCAGCCCCTCCCAGACCTGGAGCGGATCGGCGAGCCCCGGCCGGGCCGCCTCCTCGCCGGGCCCCGCCGCGTAGAGCAGATGCCCCTCCGGGGTCTCCAGGAAGACCGGATTGGCCGCGAACCGGGCGAAGTGGCGCAGGATCTCCGGCACCCCGCCACCGCGCAGCAGTACCTCGGTCGCCTGGCGGTGCACCACATCGGCCTGGCGCAGCAGGGCGTAGTGCTCATTGACGATCTCGGTGTGGATCTCCTCGGTGACCGCCACGAACGGCACCTCCCGGTGGAGCTGCACCAGCGGCAGCCCACAGGAGCGTGCGGTGTCCACCACCGGTCCGGGCAGCGAACGGAACCGCGCCCCCAGCTCCACCACCAGCGCCGCGATGCCCCGTTCGGCCAGTCTGCGGACGAAGGCGCGCTGTTCGGCCGGGCGCGGTCCGACCCCCAGACCGGTGGTCAGCAGCAGCTCCCCGCCGCGCAGCAGCGCCGCGATATTGGGCGCCTCGCCCGCATGCACCCAGCGCACCGGACGGTCCAGCAGCTCCTCCCCGGACACCACCTCCGGGAGCCCGCGGCGCAGCGCCGGGAGGTCGAGCGCCCGCGCCACGGTGATCGTCCCCTGGGGACCCTGCGGTTCCATGGTCAGGACGTTACCCGGCGCGGGCGTCACGGGCCGGTGGGCGCGGGCGCCCGGGTCCGCCGCGCGGTTCAGCCGCCGTACGCGCCGGAGGCGGTCAGCCGCAGTGCGGTGTCGATCAGCGGCACATGGCTGAACGCCTGCGGGAAGTTGCCCACCTGCCGCTGGAGCCGCGGGTCCCACTCCTCGGCCAGCAGCCCCAGGTCGTTGCGGAGCCCGAGCAGCTTCTCGAAGAGCTTGCGGGCCTCGTCCACCCGGCCGATCATCGCCAGGTCGTCGGCGAGCCAGAACGAGCAGGCCAGGAAGGCGCCTTCATCGCCCTCGAGCCCGTCGACACCCGCGTCCTCACCGGCCGTCGGGTAGCGGAGCACGAAGCCGTCGGGGGTGGACAGCTCGCGCTGGATCGCCTCGATGGTGCCGATGACTCGCTTGTCGTCCGGCGGCAGGAAGCCCATCTGCGGAATGAGCAGCAGGGAGGCGTCCAGCTCCTTGGAGCCGTAGGACTGGGTGAAGGTGTTGCGCTCGGCGTCGTAGCCCTTCTCGCACACATCCCGGTGGATCTCGTCGCGCAGATCCCGCCAGCGGTCCAACGGGCCGTCCACATCGCCCGATTCGATCAGCTTGACGGTGCGGTCCACCGCGACCCAGGCCATCACCTTGGAGTGCACGAAGTGGCGGCGCGGACCGCGCACCTCCCAGATGCCCTCGTCCGGCTCGTCCCAGTGCTCCTCCAGGTAGCGGATCAGCTTCAGCTGGAGCACGCTCGCGTAGTCATTGCGCGCCAGACCCGTCATATGGGCCAGGTGCAGTGCCTCGGTGACCTCGCCGTAGACATCGAGCTGGAGCTGGCCCGCCGCGCCGTTGCCGACCCGGACCGGCTGGGAGCCCTCGTAGCCGGGCAGCCAGGTCAGCTCGGCCTCCGACAACTCCCGCTCACCCGCGATCCCGTACATGATCTGGAGGTTCTCCGGATCGCCGGCGACCGCGCGCAGCAGCCACTCGCGCCAGGCGCGGGCCTCCTCGCGGTAGCCGGTGCGCAGCAGCGAGGACAGGGTGATCGCCGCGTCCCGCAGCCAGGTGAAGCGGTAGTCCCAGTTGCGCACCCCGCCGATGTCCTCGGGCAGGGAGGTGGTGGGCGCCGCCACGATGCCGCCGGTGGGGGCGTAGGTCAGCGCCTTGAGGGTGATCAGCGAGCGGACCACCGCGTCCCGGTAGGGGCCGTGGTACGTGCAGTGCTCGACCCATTCGCGCCAGAACGCCTCGGTGGCCTCCAGCGCGGCCTCCGGCTCGGGCAGCGCGGGCGGCTCCTTGTGCGAGGGCTGCCAGCTGATGGTGAACGCGATGCGGTCGCCGGGGGCGACGGTGAAGTCGGCATAGGTGGTCAGGTCCTTGCCGTAGGTGTCCACATCGGTGTCCAGCCACACCGAGTCGGGACCGGCGACCGCGACCGTGCGCGAGTCCACCTTGTGCACCCACGGCACGACCCAGCCGTAGGAGAAGCGCATCCGCAGCGCGGAGCGCATCGGCACCCGGCCGCTCACGCCCTCCACGATCCGGACGAGCTGGGGGGCGCCGTCACGCGGCGGCATGAAGTCGATCACGCGGACCGTGCCGCGCGGGGTGTCCCACTCCGACTCCAGGACCAGCGAGTCCCCCCGGTAGCGGCGGCGGTCGGCGGCCGGCGGCTCGCTGCCCGCGGCGTGGGCCGGACCCAGGCGCCAGAATCCGTGTTCCTCGGTCCCCAGCAGACCGGCGAAGACGGCATGGGAGTCGAAGCGCGGCAGACACAGCCAGTCGGCCGTGCCGTCTCTGCAGACGAGGGCGGCGGTCTGCATATCCCCGATGAGTGCGTAGTCCTCGATACGCCCGGCCACGTGCTTCCCCATTTCGAACGGCCGTACTGCCCCGTCAGGGCGTTCTTACGGTCTCGGAAATTCTCGACGAGCGCTTGTTCCGGGGGCGTGCTGGTGGTGCCGTGCCGGGGTGCTCGTATGCGTGCGTCCGAGCAGGATACGACGGACAACGATGATCCGTTTGTGTTCGTCCATATCGTGGCCCGCATCTCACGGCCGATCGGGTGGACGGCTCCGCGGCGCGGTCCCCTGCCTGGTCACACAAGGTGTCCGGGCGATTGCGCGGGCACGGGCGACAGCGGCCGCCCCGGGTCACTGATACCCTGGTAGCCCGTGGAGCGGCGGGCGCAAAACCCCCGAACCTCAGCGACGGCACCCCCCGGAAATCCGGGGCCGGCAGCCGTACCGCACTCTCACCACGCGACCACGGGAGCCCCCTCTTGGCCATTGCCGCTAAGCCCATGACGACCAAGCACCTCTTCGTCACCGGGGGTGTCGCTTCTTCACTCGGCAAGGGCCTGACCGCCTCCAGTCTGGGTGCCCTGCTGAAGGCGCGCGGTCTGCGCGTCACCATGCAGAAGCTCGATCCGTACCTGAACGTCGACCCGGGCACGATGAACCCCTTCCAGCACGGTGAGGTGTTCGTCACCAACGACGGCGCCGAGACCGACCTGGACATCGGCCACTACGAGCGCTTCCTCGACGTCGATCTCGACGGCTCGGCCAACGTCACCACCGGCCAGGTGTACTCGACCGTGATCGCCAAGGAGCGGCGCGGTGAGTACCTCGGTGACACCGTGCAGGTCATCCCGCACATCACCAATGAGATCAAGCACCGCATCCGCCGGATGGCCACCGACGACGTCGACGTGGTCATCACCGAGGTCGGCGGCACCGTCGGCGACATCGAGTCGCTGCCCTTCCTGGAGGCCGTCCGTCAGGTCCGCCACGAGGTCGGCCGGGACAACGTCTTCGTGGTGCACATCTCCCTGCTGCCCTACATCGGCCCCTCCGGTGAGCTGAAGACCAAGCCGACCCAGCACTCGGTGGCCGCCCTGCGGAACATCGGCATCCAGCCGGACGCGATCGTGCTGCGCGCCGACCGTGACGTCCCCACCTCCATCAAGCGCAAGATCTCGCTGATGTGTGACGTGGACGACGCCGCCGTGGTCGCCGCCATCGACGCCAAGTCGATCTACGACATCCCCAAGGTGCTGCACTCCGAGGGGCTGGACGCCTATGTCGTCCGCAAGCTGGACCTGCCCTTCCGGGACGTGGACTGGACCCAGTGGGACGACCTGCTGGGGCGGGTCCACCGGCCCGACCACGAGGTCACCGTCGCGCTCGTCGGCAAGTACATCGACCTGCCCGACGCCTATCTGTCGGTCACCGAGGCGCTGCGCGCGGGCGGGTTCGCCAACAGCGCCCGAGTGAAGATCAAGTGGGTCACCTCCGACGACTGCAAGACCGTCGCCGGTGCCCGGCAGCAGCTCGAGGACGTCGACGCGATCTGTGTCCCCGGCGGCTTCGGCGACCGCGGTGTGATCGGCAAGCTGGGCGCCATCACCTACGCCCGCGAGAACAAGATCCCGCTGCTGGGCCTCTGCCTCGGCCTCCAGTGCATCGTCATCGAGGCCGCCCGCAGCCTGGCGGGCATCGAGGGCGCCAACTCCACCGAGTTCGAGCCCGCCACGACCGACCCGGTCATCTCCACCATGGCCGAGCAGCTCGACATCGTCGCGGGCGAGGGCGACATGGGCGGCACCATGCGGCTGGGCATGTACCCGGCCAAGCTGGCCGAGGGCTCGATCGTCCGCGAGGTCTACGGCGACCAGCCGTACGTCGAGGAGCGCCACCGCCACCGCTACGAGGTCAACAACTCCTACCGCGGTGAGCTGGAGAAGAAGGCCGGCATCGTGTTCTCCGGCACCTCCCCGGACAACAAGCTGGTCGAGTACGTGGAGTACCCGCGCGAGGTGCACCCCTACCTCGTCGGCACCCAGGCCCACCCCGAGCTGCGCTCCCGCCCCACCCGTCCGCATCCGCTCTTCGCGGGTCTGGTGAAGGCCGCCGTCGAGCGACAGACCGCTGCTCAGGGGCAGGGCGCGGGCGCCTGACCGATACGGTGGAACCCCGGGTGGGGGGGGGGGGGGGCGCGGCCCCCCCCCCCCCCCCCGGCCATCGCACCGAGAGGACGCTGAGAGACCCATGGGTATCCAGGACACCCCCGAGGAGTGGCGGGTCACCGCCACCGCCACGCCCTTCACCGGCAACAAGACGAGCGTGCGCACCGACGAGGTCGTGATGCCCGACGGCAGCCGGGTCAAGCGTGACTACCAGGTGCACCCCGGCTCGGTCGCCGTCCTCGCCCTCGACGCGGACGGGCGCGTCCTCGTGCTCCGGCAGTACCGCCACCCGGTGCGCCACCGGCTGTGGGAGATCCCGGCCGGTCTGCTGGACATCCCCGGTGAGAACCCGCTGCACGCCGCCCAGCGCGAGCTGTACGAGGAGGCACACGTCAAGGCGGAGGACTGGCGGGTCCTCACCGACGTCTACACCTCGCCCGGCGGCACCGACGAAGCGGTGCGGATCTTCCTCGCCCGGGAGATCTCCACGGCCGAGGGTGAGCGCTTCGAGGTCTCCGAGGAGGAGGCCGATATGGAGCTGGACCGCGTCCCGCTGGACGAGCTGGTCCGCGGTGTCCTCGCGGGCGAGCTGCACAACACCTGTCTGACGGTCGGCGTCCTGGCCGCGCGGGCCGCCCTGGACGGGGACGGCCTGGACGCCCTGCGCCCGGCCGGTGCCCCCTGGCCGGCGCGCCCCTTCGACGCCTGACCCACCCTCATCCGGGGCCCGTCTGCGTCTCCTCCCGACCCCCTCCCGTGACCCCCTTCTGAGGATCAGCGGACGATCAGTGGATCCGATGGAGTGATTTTCAGCCCGGTCCGCCGGTCGGGAGTGCCCGGTTCCTGACGCGGAGTGAACTACCCTCATAAACGCCGATGGAGCACCCGCTCACCAGCCGTCGCGGCCCCGGCGCGCGGAGCCCCGGAGGCATGAGGGGCCGAGCCTGGCCGACCGTCGAAGCGGCGCGGGCGGACCGGTCCGCACCAACCCCGACCGCGACCGCGGCGGGTTCGTGATGCGCAGGTGGACGGGAGCGGGCCCGTGGCGGAGCAGGCGGTCGACACCGAAGGGGAGCCACCGGCCTCCCACCACACCCCTGTGCCCCCGCCCGCGCCGGGCCCGCGCACCGCAGGCACGGACGCGGAGGTTCCGTCCCGCTCCCCGGGTTCCGCTCCCGGTGCGGGTCCGGAACGCCCCACGGCCGCGGACACCGGCACCGGTCCGGGGGCGGAACGTACCGGCCCCGGCTCCCGTACGAGCGACGGCGCCGCGGATCCCACCCGTTCCCGGGGCACCGAGCCCGGTGCGGATCCGGCTCAGCGCCCTGCTGGGACATCGGCCGCGCGTACGGCGCGTCCGGATCCCGGCGCTGTCGCCGCCTCCGCAACCGCGCCCCCGGCAGCCGGCCGTCGTACGGACGCCGGGCCGCCGGGGCCCCGGGACGCCGGGGCGGACGGCGGGGTGTGGGGCGGGGCCACCCGGGCGGTGCTGTTCGCCGCGGCGGCCACCGTGGGCAAGGGGTTCGCCGGGCGGCGGCGGGAGCTGCTGTCGTTGCGCGCCGACATCGACCGCGCCGGTCTCGACACCCTCGCGGGCCGCGCGGCCGCCCGCAGCCGGGTGCTGCTGATCGCCGGACGCCCCGGCTGGGGCCGGACCGCGCTGGCCGAGGAGCTGGTCCGGCGGCTGGCCGACGACTATCCCGACGGGGTGCTGAGCGCCCGGCTGACCACCTCCGGCGGGGAGCCGGTGGCCACCCCGCGCATCGCGCGGGATCTGCTCGGCAGGCTCGGGGTGACCGCGCCGCCCGGGGCGGACGAGGACGACCTGAGCGCGGAGCTGCGCGAGCGGCTGACCGGTAAACGCCTCCTGCTGCTGCTCGATGACGTGGCCGGTGCGGACCAGGTGGACGCGCTGCTGCCCGATGAACCCGGCTGTCTGGTCGTGGCCGTCTCGCACGGTCCGCTGACCGGGGTGCCCGACGTCCGGCCGTGCACGGTCGGCGGGCTCGATGTGAGCGCGGCGGTCGGGCTGCTGGCGCAGTACGCCGGGCCCACCCGGATCACCTGCGACCCGGTGGCCGCGCAGGCGCTGGTGGAGGAGTGCGCGGGCCAGCCCGCGGCCTTGGTGCTGGCCGGTGGCTGGCTGGCGGTGCGGCCCGAGGCGTCCGTGGCCGATCTGATGGCGCGGCTGCGGGAGCTGCCGCCGTCCTCGGCCGACGCCGACCCCGGGGTGCGGCCGCTGGCCCGTACCTTCCGGCTGGTCTACGACACCCTGCCGCCCGCCGCCGCCCGGATGCTGCGGCTGCTGGTGCTCGCGCCCGCCGGGGCGGCCGACGCCCAGGTGGCCTCCGCGCTGGCCGGGTGCTCGGTCCCGGACGGCGCGGCGGCGCTCGAGGGGTTCGCCGGATGCGGGCTGCTGCGTCCGCGCGGTGAGGGCCGGTACCAGGTGCCGGGCTGTCTGGAGCCGCTCCTGCGGGAGCTGCTGGAGTCCGTGGAGCGCCCGGCGGAGGTGGAACTCGCCCGCGCCCGAATGCTGGAGCGCACCGTACGGCAGCTCCATGCGTGCCGGCTGGCGGCCGAACCGGTGGGGTCCCCGGCCCGTAAGCAACTGGCCGAGATGCCCCGGCCGCTGCGGTTTTCGTCGTCGGCGGACGCGGCCGGGTGGCTGGAGGGCCGGCTGCCGGTGCTGCTGGAGGCGGCCCGGCTGGCCGTCGGGGCCGGTGAACTGGACACCCTGGCCCGGCGGCTGGTGGCCGGGCTCACCCATGCGCTCAGTGCCCACCGGGGCGCCGAGGGCGCCGCACCGGAGCTCTACGGACTGCACCAGCTCGTGCTGGACGTGGCGGAGCGCCGCGACCTGCCGGTGGAGCGGGCGGCGGCGCTGCTCAACCTGGGCGACCTCGACGCCCGCGCGGAACGGACCGACCAGGCGCTCGGCCGCTACAAGGGCGCGCTGGAGGCGGCCCGTGAGGCGGGGGATCCGTATACGACCGGCCGGGCGCTGGAGTCGATCGGCGGGATCTACCAGGAGCTGGCGGACTGGCACCGCGCCGCCGACTGGTACGGCCGGGCGCTGGAGCTCAGGCTCGGCCGCCGGGACGTGGCGGGCGGGGCCCGGGTGTACGCGCGGCTCGGCACTGTCCACGGCTACGCGGACCGCTGGAGCGAGGCACTGCGCGACTGGCGCGCCGCGGCCGCCGCCTGCCGCCGCGGCGCCGACCCGGCCGGATGCGCACGGGCGCTCAGCGGTACCGCCCGCGCCCAGGAGCAGCTCGGCCGGAGCCGGGACGCGCTGCGGAGCTGGGGCGAGGCGGTGACCGTCGCCCGGGGCTGCGGGGACACCGCGCTCCACCGCGAGCTGGCCCTGCGCGCCGCCGAGGCCGTCGACCGGCTGGGCGGCGACCCCGCGGTGGCCCGGGTGCTGAGGCGGGAGGCCCGGCGTGCCGAAGCGCCGGAGAAGGGCCCCTCACCTGAGGAGTCATCGCCCGTGACACCCCCGGAGGCACCCCGTGCCAGGGAGAGGGACGGGATCGACCTACGAAATCAGTAGTGGTCTCGCGAAAGATTGATGCATTGCAAGGCTAGACAGCGCGACGTCCTTCATTAGACTGGTCGTACCGTGAATGATGCGGTCGTCACCGGCATGCGGACAGGTTTCGGTTTGCATGTTCATGGCTGGGTCTGTCCGGCTGTGGCGTTATATTCCTTTCTCCCCCCATTCAAGGACCGTGATCGACGTGAAGGTCGGTATCCCCCGCGAGGTCAAGAACAACGAGTTCCGTGTGGCCATCACCCCCGCCGGTGTGCACGAGCTGGTCCGCAACGGCCACGAGGTCTTCGTGGAGCAGAGTGCGGGCCTGGGCTCCTCCATCACGGACGCGGAGTACACCGCGGCCGGTGCCCGCATCCTGGACACCGCCGATGAGGTCTGGGCCACGGCCGACCTGCTGCTGAAGGTCAAGGAGCCCATTGCGGAGGAGTACCACCGCCTGCGCAAGGACCAGACCCTCTTCACCTACCTCCACCTCGCCGCCTCCCGCGCCTGCACCGACGCGCTGCTGGAGTCCGGCACCACCGCCATCGCCTACGAGACGGTCGAGACCGCGAACCGCGCGCTGCCGCTGCTCGCCCCGATGTCCGAGGTCGCGGGCCGGATCGCGCCGCAGGTCGGCGCCTACCACCTGATGCGCTCGGCCGGTGGCCGCGGTGTGCTGCCCGGTGGTGTGCCGGGTGTGGCCGCGGGCCGCGCGGTGGTCATCGGCGGCGGTGTCTCCGGCTGGAACGCCGCGCAGATCGCCATCGGCATGGGCTTCCACGTCACCCTGCTGGACCGGGACATCAACAAGCTCCGCGAGGCCGACAAGGTCTTCGGCACCAAGGTGCAGACCATCTCCTCCAACGCCTTCGAGCTGGAGAAGGCCGTCCTCGAGGCCGACCTCGTCATCGGCGCGGTCCTCATCCCGGGCGCCAAGGCCCCGAAGCTGGTCACCAACGAGCTGGTCTCCCGTATGAAGCCGGGAAGTGTCCTTGTCGACATCGCGATCGACCAGGGCGGCTGCTTCGAGGACTCCCGTCCCACCACCCACGCCGAGCCGACCTTCGAGATCCACAACTCGGTCTTCTACTGCGTGGCCAACATGCCGGGCGCGGTGCCGAACACCTCGACCCACGCGCTCACCAACGCCACGCTGCCGTACATCGTGGAGCTGGCCAACCGCGGCTGGCGCGAGGCGCTGCGCCGGGACGCCGCCCTGGCCAAGGGCCTCAACACCCACGAGGGACAGGTCGTTTACGGTCCGGTCGCCGAGGCGCACGGGCTGCCCCACGTCGAACTGAACACCCTCATCGGCTGACACGCCGACCGACGGTCAACCCGAACCGTCAACACCGGGTCAACACCGGGCATCCGGCCGGGTCTTGCCGAAGGGCGGGACCCGGCCGGAGGTGTGTCCGGCGCCCTTCCTGCCGTGGAACGGCGCTATGCTGGTCAACTCGCCCTAAATGAAACTCTTCAGACGCTTTGCGCGGTGGTGAAATCACTCCGCCGCCGTTCACACGCCCTTGACATCGGGGTGTTCGATTGCCGACACATCACGCCGTGTCCGGTGGATTGTGTTGCTGCGGACCGCCGACACGCCATAGAGTCGCCAACCGTCGGCATGGTGTCACGCTGACCTATCTAGAAATTTCCTGGTCACCAAGGAGGTAGGACGACTTGTGAATGAGTCGACATTTTCTCCCGGGGGTGGTCAACCAGGAACGGCTGCGCGGGGCCAGGGTCCCTCGGGGCTCCAGGCTGTCGGCTCCGTCGCTGTCCGCACCTTCGCAACCCACCAGAGCATGACGACAGCCCACCAGAGCATGGACGGCCATCACGTGAACGCCATGGCCGGCGACCAGGGGGGCACGGATCCCGCCCGCTTCGCCGACTACGACGACCTCCCCGACGGGCACTTCTACGACCCGGACGCCGAGTACGAGCCAGACCCCGAGTACGCGGCCACCCTCGCGCCCGACGCGGCCCGCCAGCGTCGCGAGCGCATCGGCCCCACCGGGCGGCCACTGCCGTACTTCCCGATTCCCGGTCCGCTGACCGAGCACGGCCCCGCGAAGATCATCGCGATGTGCAACCAGAAGGGCGGCGTCGGCAAGACCACCTCCACCATCAACCTGGGTGCGGCGCTCGCCGAGTACGGCCGCCGGGTCCTGCTGGTCGACTTCGACCCGCAGGGCGCGCTCTCGGTCGGCCTCGGGGTCAACCCGATGGAGCTCGACCTCACGGTCTACAACCTGCTCATGGAGCGGGGCATGTCGGCCGACGAGGTGCTGCTCAAGACGGCCGTGCCCAATATGGACCTGCTGCCCAGCAATATCGACTTGTCGGCTGCCGAAGTGCAGTTGGTCAGCGAGGTCGCCCGGGAGTCCACCCTCCAGCGCGCGCTCAAGCCGCTGATGGCGGACTACGACTACATCGTCATCGACTGCCAGCCCTCGCTCGGTCTGCTCACGGTCAACGCGCTCACCGCGGCGCACAAGGTGATCGTGCCGCTGGAGTGCGAGTTCTTCGCGCTGCGCGGTGTGGCCCTGCTCACCGAGACGATCGAGAAGGTCCAGGAGCGGCTCAACCCCGACCTGGAGCTGGACGGCATCCTCGCCACGATGTACGACTCGCGCACCGTGCACAGCCGTGAGGTCCTCGCCCGCGTGGTCGAGGCGTTCGACGATCACGTCTACCACACGGTGATCGGCCGTACGGTCCGCTTCCCGGAGACCACCGTCGCGGGTGAGCCGATCACCACGTACGCGTCCAACTCCGTCGGTGCCGCCGCCTATCGCCAGCTCGCCAGGGAGGTGCTCGCCCGGTGTCACGCCGAGTGAGTCTGCCGGGAGCCGACGAACTGTTCCGCACCACGGGAGGGATGGGGCTCCAGTCCTCCGCTCCCGCGTCCGGCCGCCGCCAGGCGAACGGCGAGGCCGCCCGGGTCCCGGCGCCCGCCGCCGAGCCCGACACGGCCGCAGAACCGTACGAGGACGCCGCGCACGAGGGCGGCCGTCGACCGGAGGACGAGCAGTCCGGCGCCGCCGAGCACACGGGCCGTGAGGCGGCCGCCGCCGCGCAGGACGCCGCCGAGCGGCGCCCCGCGGCGGCGGGCCGCCCCAAGGCGCGCCAGGCCGCCGGTGCGGCGGGCCCGGCCGAACAGGGCGGCGCCGCCCGCCGCCGCAGCCGCGCGGCGAACCGGCGCCCCAGCGGGCGGGAACGGCACGACGAGAAGATCACGGTCTATGTCTCCGCCGAGGAGCTGATGGACCTCGAGCATGCGCGGCTGGTGCTGCGCGGCGAACACGGACTCGCGGTCGACCGCGGCCGGATCGTCCGCGAGGCGGTCGCGGTGGTCCTCGCCGACCTCGAGTCGCGCGGCGACGCGAGCATCCTGGTGCGCCGCCTGCGCGGCCGCTGACCGGGCAGGGCGATAGCCTGCCCGGTCGTACGGGCTGCCCCGCCCGGCCCTGAGCACTCTGGACCGCGATGCCGACGAACGACGCCCCCGCCCCGCCGCCCCGCCGCCGCACCCTGGGCCGTGGCCCCGGCGCGGCCCCGGCGGCAGGCCCCGCGGCGGAGCCTGCCCCGTCCCCCCATCCGGCCGAACCCGAACCGGAAGCGCCCCCCGCCTCGTCGGCGGCGCCGGATCCGGTCCCGCCGCGGCGCGTCCCCGGTGCGGGCATGGGGCCGGAGGCCACAGCAGGCGACGAGGCGGGGGACTCCGCTCCGGCCCCTGGCCCGGCGGCACCCTCGGACGATCCGGCTTCGGCCTCCGCGGCGGAGCGCGCGGGGAGCGTCGGTCCGGGAGCACCGGCCGCCCGTCCGGCGGCACCACCCGAGGCGGACCACACGGGAGGCACTGGGCCGGGGACCCCTCCGGGTGAGTCGTCCGGCGTACCCTCTGCCGCGCCCTCCGGGCGGCCGGAGCCGGATCCCGCGCATGGGCGGGCCGAGGAGGGGGCCGACGGGCCCGTACGGCCCTCGGCGGGCGCGGGGGGCGACCGGGGCAGGGGAGCGGCCGAGGAGGCCGTCAGCGGGGCGTCAGCGGCTTCGAACGCCGAGGCCGGACCCCCCGCGGCCCTCACCGCCGCCGA
Source organism: Streptomyces cucumeris (assembly GCF_024295805.1). Taxonomy (GTDB): domain Bacteria; phylum Actinomycetota; class Actinomycetes; order Streptomycetales; family Streptomycetaceae; genus Streptomyces; species Streptomyces cucumeris. The sequence continues at coordinate 254,835 of NZ_JANCLX010000010.1, read as the reverse complement.
GGGCGACGCGCCCGCCGACGACGGCAATCGGTTCATCCTCCGGCTCGACAACTTCGAGGGGCCCTTCGACCTCCTCCTCCAGCTGATCTCCAAGCACAAGCTGGATGTCACCGAGGTCGCCCTGTCCAAGGTCACCGACGACTTCATGGCGCACATCCGGGCCATGGGGCCGGACTGGGACCTCGACCAGACCACCGAGTTCCTGGTGGTCGCGGCGACGCTGCTGGATCTCAAGGCGGCCCGGCTGCTGCCCGCCGCCGAGGTGGAGGACGAGGCCGACCTCGCGTTGCTGGAGGCGCGTGACCTGCTGTTCGCCCGGCTGCTCCAATACCGCGCGTACAAGCGGATCGCAGATATCTTCCACGACCGGCTGGTCAGCGAGGCCGCCCGGCACCCCCGTACCGTCGGCCTGGAACCGCACCACGCCGAGCTGCTGCCGGACGTCGTCATCAGCATCGGCGCCGAGGGGTTCGCCAGGCTGGCCGTGAAGGCGATGCAGCCCAAGCCCAAGCCGCAGGTGTACGTGGACCACATCCACGCCCCGCTGGTCAGCGTGCGTGAGCAGGCCGGGGTGGTGGTGGCGCGCCTGCGCGAGCTGGGCGAGGCCACCTTCCGGACGCTCACCGAGGACGCCCCCGACGTCCTCACCGTCGTCGCCCGCTTCCTGGCGCTGCTGGAGCTCTACCGGGAGCGCGCGGTCCTGCTCGACCAGCCGGAGGCCCTCGGTGCGCTCATGGTGCGCTGGACGGGCGCCGACGGTGAGCAGCCACTGGTCACCGATGAATTCGACCAGGAGGCCGGACCGCCGCGGAAGCGGGCGGAAGAGCCCGAGGAGCTCGAGGAGAACGAGAAGCAGGAGGTGCGGAGTTGACCGAGCAGTGGACCCCCGCCGCGGCCTCGGACGTCGCGGCACTCGACCTCAAGCCCGCCCTGGAGGCGGTCCTCATGGTCGTCGACGAGCCCGCCACCGAGGAACACCTCGCCAAGGTGCTGGAGCGCCCCCGCCGAGAGGTCGCGGACGCGCTGCGCGAGCTGGCCGACGAGTACGCGACCCAGGGCCGCGGCTTCGAGCTGCGGCTGGTGGCGGGCGGCTGGCGCTACTACACCCGCCCCGCCTACGCCGCCGCCGTCGAGGGCTTCGTCCTGGACGGCCAGCAGGCCCGGCTCACCCAGGCCGCTTTGGAAACCCTCGCGGTGGTCGCGTACCGTCAGCCGGTCAGCCGTTCCCGGGTCTCGGCCGTCCGCGGCGTCAACTGCGATGGCGTGATGCGGACCCTCCTCCAGAGGGGTCTGGTCGAGGAGGCGGGCACGGAACCCGAAACAGGTGCGATCCTGTACAGGACGACGAACTACTTCCTGGAGCGGATGGGCCTGCGGGGTCTGGACGAGCTTCCGGAGCTCGCGCCCTTCCTCCCCGAGGCGGACGCGGTCGAGGGCGAGTCCCAGGAGGGTGTGCCGTCGTTCGACCCGGACGCCGTCGACGCCGCTGACGCGGACGACGGAGTAGGCCACTCTCAGACGGAACTTTGATGCGAAGCAGCGGCAGGAACAACAGGGGCAGCAGCGGCGGCGGCAGCGGCAGCAGCGGCGGCGGCAGCAAGAACTACCGCGGCGCGGGCAACCAGCGCGACGACCGGCAGAAGCGCGCGGGCCGCCCCCGTCCCGAGGAGCGCCGCTACGACGTGGGCGGAGCCTCCCAGGGCGGCGGCGGCCCGAAGGGCGGTCCCAAGGGCGGTCCCAAGGCGGGCGGCGCGAAGGGCGGCGGCGCCGCCGGACGCGGCCGCAAGCCCGGCGGCCCGTCCCGTCCGCGCGAGTACGACGCGCAGATTGAGGAGCGCAACCGCGCCCGGCACGACAAGCCCCAGGTCAAGCTGCCGAAGACCTTCGGTGAGCAGGAGGGCGAGCGGCTCCAGAAGGTGCTGGCCCGCGCCGGTATGGGCTCGCGCCGTGCCTGTGAGGAGCTCATCGACCAGGCCCGTGTCGAGGTCAACGGCAAGATCGTCACCGAGCAGGGGCTCCGGGTCGACCCGGAGAAGGACGAGATCAAGGTCGACGGGCTGACCGTGGCCACCCAGTCGTACCTGTTCTTCGCGCTGAACAAGCCCGCCGGGGTCGTCTCCACCATGGAGGACCCCGACGGCCGCCAGTGCCTCGGTGACTACGTCACCAACCGCGAGACCCGGCTCTTCCACGTCGGCCGTCTCGACACCGAGACCGAGGGCATCATCCTGCTCACCAACCACGGTGAGCTGGCCCACCGCCTCACCCACCCCCGCTACGGCGTCAAGAAGACCTATCTCGCGGCGATCCAGGGCCCGCTCCCGCGTGACCTGGGCAAGCGGCTGAAGAACGGCATCGAGCTGGAGGACGGGTACGCCCGCGCCGACCACTTCCGGGTCGTGGAGAACACCGGCAAGAACTACCTGGTCGAGGTCTCGCTGCACGAGGGCCGCAAGCACATCGTGCGCCGGATGCTCGCCGAGGCCGGATTCCCGGTCGACCGGCTGGTGCGCACCGGCTTCGGACCGATCCCGCTCGGCGACCAGAAGTCCGGCTGGCTGCGCCGGCTGACCAATACCGAGGTCGGGATGCTGATGCGCGAGGTCGATCTCTAGACAGCGGCGGCGGCCGGGGCCCCGCCGGGGCCCGGGCGCCCGTGAGGCGCGCAAGCCGGGCCCCCCCCCCCCCCGGA
>NZ_JANCLX010000010.1:0-252133 GCF_024295805.1 Streptomyces cucumeris | reverse complement strand
CAAAACGCCGGGGGGGGTTTTTTTGGGGCGGGGGGCCCCCCCCCCCCGGGGGGGGGGGGGGGGCCCGGGGCGGGGCCCCCCCCGCCGTTCAGGCGCTCAGGCGGGCCACCACGACACCGAGGACGGCCCCGGCGGGGACGTACCCGAAGTGCCGGGAGTCCAGCGTCCTGCGGGCGTCGCCCCGGACGACGATCCGGCCCGCGGGGACCGGTGCGCCGGGCCGGGCCCCGACCTTCTCCAGGACGTCCGCCGGAACCGGCTCCCCCGGGAGTGCGGCCACCCGCTTGACCAGCCAGCGCAGCTCCGGATCCGCGGCGCCCAGCGGGTTCCGGAAGACGATCACATCGTTGCTCCGGATCCGCCGGGAGGTGCGGACCAGCAGTCGGCTGCTGTCGGTGAACATCGGCGCCATGCTGTTCCCGGTGACCCGGATCAGCATCAGCTTCCGCCGGAGCGCGGCTCCGGCGCCCGCCGCCAGCAGTCCCGCGCCCAGCAGCGCCCTCGTGCGCTTGCGCATCGGTCACTCCACTCGTGCGTCCTGGTAGCCCGCCGCCTGCACCGCGAACAGATGCGCGTACCGGCCCCCGTGTTCCATCAGTTCGTCATGTGTGCCGGTCTCGGCGATCCCGCCGTCCGCCAGGACGACGATCGTGTCGGCGTCGCGCAGGGCGCTGAGCCGGTGCGACACCAGGAGGCTGGTCCTGCCCTCCCGGTGCTCGCGCAGGGTCCGGTTGATGTCGTGCTCCGCCTGGGCGTCCAGCGCGGAGCTGGGCTCGTCCAGGATCAGCAGATCGGCCTCGTCCCGCATCAGTGAGCGGGCCAGGGCGACGCGCTGCCACTGTCCGCCGGAGAGGGTCACACCGGGCGCCGCGTCGTAGTCGTCCACCTGGACCCTGCTCAGCAGGGTGCCGTAGCCGTCGGGGAGGGCGGACAGCTTCCGGTCGATCTCCGCCTTGCGGGCCGTGGCGCGGACGGCCGCGCGGTCCGTCAGCCGGGTGAGGTCGCCGACCCCGATGTTCTCCTGGGCCGTGAGGTCGTACGCCATGTAGTCCTGGAACGTGACGCCGACACGGCGGCGGAGTTCCCCGACGTCCAGGGTGCGGATGTCCGCCCCGTCCCAGAGGATCCGTCCGCGCACCGGGTCGTAGAACCGGCAGAGCAGTTTCACCAGCGTGCTCTTGCCCGCGCCGTTCTCGCCCACCAGGCCGACCGCGGTGCCCGCCGCGATCCTCAGGTTCACCCCGCGCAGCACCCAGGGCCCGGACGGGTCGTAGCGGAACCAGACGTCGCGCAGTTCGATCGCGTCCCGGAGCGGGCCGGCCGGAAGATCGCCGGAGCCGAGGTCGTCCGGGGTCTCCATCAGATCGATGAAGTGTCCGAACAGCCGGATGCCCTCGACCGCCATACCGGCCTGCAGGACGATCCCGCCGAAGGTGGCCTGGATTCCGGCCGCCGCGGCGATGAACAGGGTCACATCGCCGACGCTGAACTCCCCCCGCCCGGCGCCCACCGCCACGATGACGATGCCCAGGCCGATGACCGCCGCGTTCAGCAGGGCGAAGGCGGACTGGACGAGCATCCCCCGGCGGGCGACCCGCAGCTCGGCCTCGGTCGCCTCACCGAGCGCCGTGACCAGACGGGAGTGGAAGAAGCCGCCGAGCCCGAAGAGCCGGATCTCCTTGGCGGCGCGGGGGTCGGTCAGCAGACCCCGGTAGAACGTCCGGCGGCGGTACTTGCCGGAGACGGTCTCGGAGACCCGTGCCTGGCGGCGGGCCTGGAAGAGCTGGGTGACCAGGGCCGCGGCGCCGACCAGGAAGAGCAGCCCCGCCATGGGGGGCCAGACCGCGAGCAGTACGCCGGTGAAGCCGGAGACGGTGGAGACCGCCTGGACGATCAGTTGGCTGAACATGGTGATGTTGTGCGGAGCGTCCTGGGACGCCTCCTGGGCCAGCCGCAGCCGGTCGTGGAACGCGGGGGTCTCGAAGAGCCGCAGCCCGCGGAACGCATTGACGCGGGCGAAGAGCTTGTCCTCCACGGTCACCACGAGGCGCTGGCGGACCACTTCGTCGAGGTATCCCGCGAGTTGCAGCAGTACGGCGGTGACCGCGCCGACGAGGGCGATGGCGAGGGCGAGCAGTGTCACCCGGCCGACGTCCGCGTGGCCGCCCCGGCCCAGCTCGTCGAAGAGGAGTTTGCTCAGCCACGCCGCGAGCGCGGGCAGCAAGCCGGCGAGCACGGCCGTTCCGAACATCGCGCAGGTACCGGATCCGGTCGCCCGGAACTGGAGCGCCACACAGGTGGTCACGGCACGCCAGCGCAGTCGGGAACGAGGCCCGGGACCCGGTTCGGGCCCCTCAGACACGGATCATCTGGCTTTCCCCGCCCCCGGAATAACGTGTCCGTCCGCAATACCGCGCATCCGGAGAATGCGGATTGCCATCGGATCCTTGTACGTGATGGTGATGGAATATCCGGAGAGGGCCGCGGACGGTGGTGCGCCGCTGCCGAGGCCCTCTCCTCCGTTCAACTGATTCAGCAGCTCGTGGTGCTCTTGGTGCAGATGCCGTTGCAGTTGAAGCGGTACACCTTGCCGCTCTTGCAGTAGCAGCGCTCTCCGTGCTCCGGAACGCAGGCGCCGGCCCGCTCCTCGCGCAGAACGGCACTCAGAATGCGGTCACTCAGCTTGGCAAGCATGCTATTTCCTCCCGTTGGTTGATCAGGACGCCGGAACCGTACGACGCCCGAACGCCTGTACGCCAGAGGAGGAAGCGATTCCATTTGTGGCCAGTTCTCGTCGCTCTTCCGGAGTCTCAAGTTCCTTATTTCTCGATCTTGCGGTCATTCCCTAGAACATCTCTTCGGGGTTACAGTGCCGTCGGTCGTCGAGCAGCACATGGGGGATTCGATGGGCTATGCCCTGCTGGCCTGCCGCTTTCTGATCGGCGGGGTCTTCGTGGTCTCCGCCGTGAGCAAGCTGCGCGGGCGAACCGCGTTCCGGGAGTTCGAAGCCGCCGCGCAGGAAATGGGCGCGCCAGCCCGTTTCCGTCGCCCGATCGCCCTTGCGGTGGTGACCGCTGAAGGACTGATTCCGCTCCTACTCATGGTCCCGCCGGGCGGGCTGGCCGGCCTTGCGCTCGCGGGAGGGATGCTCCTCGTGTTCACCGTGGCGATGGTGACCGCGCTCCGGCGGAAGAAGACCACGTCCTGCGCCTGTTTCGGATCCTCCACCGCTCCGATCGGCCGTCAGCACGTGGTGCGCAACGCCGCCTTGCTGGTGGTGACCGGCGGGGGTGTCACCGCCGCACTGGGCGGCGCCCCCGGTCTGCCGTCACATCCCGGCGGGATCGCCGTCGCCGCGTTCGCCGCGCTGGTGGGCGTCCTGCTGGTCGTCGCCACCGATGAACTCGCCGCGCTGTTCGCGCCGCCCCCGCCCGCCCACCAGGAGACCTGATGCCGTATCTGATCGCAGCCGTCGTCGTTCTGGCGGTGCTGTGCCTGCTGAACCTGCTGCTCACCTTCGGAATAGTCCGCAAGCTACGAGCCGGGCAGGGGAATACCTACGCGGGGGACGATCCGGGACTGATGATTCCGAACGGCTCGGCCATGCCCGAGTTCGAGGCGGAAACCATCGACGGTGAGACGATATCCGGGGACACCCTGCGTGATGCCCTCATAGGATTCATCTCCCCCCATTGCTCGGCCTGCAGGGAACAGCTCCCGAACTTCGTGGAAATCGCCGGGAACCACCGGGCGCGGGGCCGGACCGTCGTCGCCTTTGTCCACGGTGACGCGGAGGACGCACGGAAGATGATCGAGCCGCTCCGCGGGATCGCGTCGCATGTGGTGATCGAGGATGCCGAGGACGGGCCGACCGAAAAGGCGTTCAAGGTGGCGGGATATCCGGTCTTCGGAATCGTCGACGGGGCGGGAACGCTGACCGCCAGCAATATCAAGCCGAAGGAATTGCCGGATCCGGCTCCGATACCGGTCGGCTGAGCCGGGCGGCGTAGATCCGCCGGAAGTCCCAGGAATCCACGCCGCACCGGCCGGGGCCCTCGTCCGCGCCCGGCCGGTGCGGGGTTGCGCCCGACTCGTGCGGTGTACGCCCGTCTCGCGGGCCGGGCGCGTCCGCAGGGGGTCCGCCGGACTGGTTACGCTGATCCGGAAGGCGGAACGGGAACGCGCAGGGGAGCACAGACGTGGCGGTACGAGCGGTCCGCGGGGCCGTCCAGCTCGAGCGGGACGAGTCCGGTCATATGCGGCAGCAGGTCTCGGAGCTGCTGACCGCCATCCTGGAGCGCAATGCGCTGGTACCGGACGACCTGATCAGCGTGTGGTTCACCGCCACCCCCGATCTGCACAGCGACTTCCCCGCGGTCGCCGCTCGTGAGCTCGGCATCACCGACGTGCCGCTGATCTGCGCCCAGGAGCTGGACATCGAAGGCGCCATGCCGCGGGTCGTGCGCATCCTGGCGCACGTCGAGACGGATCTGCCCAAGTCCGGTGTCGCCCATGTCTACCTCGGCGCCGCGGCCTCCCTCCGCAAGGACATCGCCCAATGAGAACCGCACTCGTCATCGGCACCGGTCTGATCGGCACCTCCGCCGCGCTGGCCCTGGCCGGACGCGGCGTCCACGTCCACCTCGCCGACCATGACGCGGACCAGGCCCGTACTGCCGCGGCGCTCGGCGCCGGGACGCAGGAGGAGCCCGAGGGCCCGGTGGACCTGGCGATCGTCGCCGTACCGCCCGCGTACGTGGCGCGGACGGTCGCCGACGTGCTGCGCCGCGGGGTCGCCCGTGCCGCGCTGGACGTGGCCAGTGTCAAGGGCGGGCCGCGCCGGGAGCTGGAGGCCCTGGGCGTCGACCTCAGCCGCTACATCGGCACCCATCCGATGTCCGGCCGGGAGCGCTCCGGGCCGCTGGCCGCCACCGCCGACCTCTTCGAGGGGCGGCCGTGGGTGCTCACCCCCGGCCAGGGCACCGACACCGAGGTGCTCAATCTCGCCCTGGAGCTGGTGGCGCTGTGCCGCGCGGTGCCCGTGGTGATGGACGCCGACGCCCATGACCGCGCGGTGGCGCTGGTCTCGCACACCCCGCATCTGCTGTCCAGCATGGTCGCCGCCCGGCTGAAGGACGCCGACGAGACCGCGGTGCGGCTGTGCGGCCAGGGGATCCGCGATGTGACCCGGATCGCCGCCTCCGATCCGGCGATGTGGATCGACATCCTGTCCGCCAACCCCGGCCCGGTCGCCGATGTCCTGGCGGCGGTGGCCGCGGACCTCGACGAGACGGTGCGGGCGCTGCGCGGACTCCAGTCCGCCGACGAGGCAAAGCGCGGCGACGGCGCCACCGGGATCGAGGACGTGCTGCGCCGCGGCAACGCCGGACGCGAGCGGGTCCCGGGCAAGCACGGTGCCGCCTCCGCCGTCTACGAGACGGTGACGGTGCTCATCGGCGACCAGCCGGGCGAGCTGGCCCGGATCTTCGCCGACGCGGGCCGGGCGGGCGTCAACATCGAGGACGTCCGGATCGAGCACGCCACCGGTCAGCAGGCGGGCCTGATCCAATTGATGGTGGAGCCCGCGGCGGCCCCCGGGCTGACCGCGGCGCTCCGCGAGCGGGGCTGGTCGATCCGGCAGTGATCGTGGGGCGGTGCGGGCACCGCCCCGGCCGCCCGGCCCCGTGGTCCGGTCATGACCATGCTGTCCGGAGCGGTCGTGTGAACCAGTAACCTTGTCCGAGGCTCCATCCGCCCCGTCCGACCAAGCCCCGTGCACACGAAAGGTGTCAGTCACCGTGGAAACCGCCGCCCGGACCGCCCCGGCAGCAGTGATTGTCGCGATCGACGGCCCCGCTGGCACGGGCAAGTCCAGCACCTCCAAGGCCGTCGCCGCCAAGCTGGGCCTGGGCTACCTGGACACCGGTGCCCAGTACCGGGCGATCACCTGGTGGATGGTGAACAACGGCATCGACGTCGAGGACGCCGTGGCCGTGGCCGACGCCGCCGCCAAGCCCGTCATCGTCTCCGGCACCGACCCGGCCGCCCCGACCATCACCGTCGACGGCACCGATGTCGCCGGGCCGATCCGCACCCAGGAGGTCACCTCCCGGGTCAGCGCGGTCAGCGCGGTCGCCGAGGTGCGGACCCGGATCACCGAGCTCCAGCGGACCATCGCCGCCGAGGCCCCGCGCGGCATCGTCGTCGAGGGCCGGGACATCGGCACCACGGTGCTGCCCGACGCCGACGTCAAGATCTTCCTGACCGCGTCCGCCGAGGCCCGGGCCGCCCGCCGCAGCGGTGAGCTCAAGGGCAAGGAGGCGGCCGACCTGGCCGCCACCCAGGCGGCGCTCGCCAAGCGGGACGCCCTGGACTCCGGCCGGAAGACCTCGCCGCTGGCCAAGGCGGACGACGCCATAGAGGTGGACACCACCGAGCTCACCCTCGACCAGGTCATCGAGTGCGTGGTCACGCTCGTCGAGGAGAAGCGGACGGGCGTGTGACCGGACCCGCCGACACACTGCCGAGCGCGGCCGGAGCCGCGGTGGGACGCCGGATCGGCATCGGCCTGATGTACGGGCTGTGGCGGCCGCGGGTACTGGGTGCCTGGCGGGTGCCGTCCGCCGGGCCGCTCATCCTCGCGGTGAACCACACCCACAACATCGACGGTCCGATGCTGATGGGCACCGCGCCCCGGCCGGTGCACTTCCTGATCAAGAAAGAGGCGTTCATCGGTCCGCTGGACCCGTTCCTGCGCGGGATCGGGCAGCTGAAGGTGGACCGTACGACCGCCGACCGGGCGGCGATCACCGATGCCCTGGGCGTGCTGAAGCGCGGCGGGGTCCTCGGGATCTTCCCCGAGGGCAGCCGTGGCGACGGCGACTTCGCGTCGCTGCGCGCGGGGCTCGCGTACTTCGCCGTCCGCTCCGGCGCGCCGATCGTGCCGGTGGCCGTGCTCGGCTCCGGCGACCAGCGCGACGGCAACGGCCGGGCCAGGCATCTGCCACGGCTGCGCAGCCGGATCGATGTGGTCTTCGGCGACCCGTTCCAGGCGGGCGACGGCAGTGGCCGGCGGACCAGGGCGGCCCTGGACGAGGCGACCGCGCGCATCCAGAAGCGACTGGGCGCGCACCTGGGGAACGCCAGGCGGCTCACCGGCCGCCGCGACGAGACATGAGATCCGCGAGCCCGTACGGCGGGCGCGCGGCCTGAGGGACGACGAGGAACGTAACTTCATGAACGACCAGATCCACAGTGGCGGAGACGAGCACGGAGAGCTTGGCGACGCCGAGTACGCGGAGTTCATGGAGCTCGCCGCGCAGGAGGGCTTCGACCTCGAGCAGGTCGAGGGTGACCTCGCCGCGGCCGGACACGGTCCGCTGCCCGTCCTGGCCATCGTCGGCCGCCCCAATGTCGGTAAGTCGACCCTGGTGAACCGGGTCATCGGCCGCCGCGAAGCCGTGGTCGAGGACCGTCCCGGCGTTACCCGGGACCGGGTGACCTACGAGGCCGAGTGGTCCGGCCGCCGCTTCAAGGTCGTCGACACCGGCGGCTGGGAGCAGGACGTGCTCGGCATCGACGCGTCCGTGGCCGCGCAGGCCGAGTTCGCCATCGATGCCGCCGACGCGGTGGTCTTCGTGGTGGACGCCACGGTGGGCGCCACCGACACCGACGAGGCCGTGGTCAAGCTGCTGCGCCGGGCGGGCAAGCCCGTCGTGCTGTGTGCCAACAAGGTCGACGGACCCAGCGGTGAGGCGGACGCCGCCATGCTGTGGTCGCTGGGGCTCGGCGAGCCGCACCCGGTCTCCGCGCTGCACGGCCGCGGCACCGGCGACATGCTGGACGCGGTGCTCGAGGCGCTGCCCGAGGCCCCGGCCCAGACCTTCGGTTCGGCGGTCGGCGGACCGCGCCGCATCGCCCTCATCGGCCGCCCCAACGTCGGCAAGTCCTCCCTGCTGAACAAGGTCGCGGGCGAGGAGCGGGTGGTCGTCAACGAGATGGCGGGCACCACCCGCGACCCCGTCGACGAGCTGATCCAACTCGGCGGCGTGACCTGGAAGTTCGTGGACACCGCCGGTATCCGTCGGCGCGTCCACCTCCAGGAGGGCGCCGACTACTACGCCTCCCTGCGCACCGCCGCGGCCGTGGAGAAGGCCGAGGTCGCGGTCATCCTGATCGACACCAGCGAGTCCATCAGCGTCCAGGACCAGCGGATCATCTCGATGGCGGTCGAGGCCGGACGTGCGATGGTGATCGCCTTCAACAAGTGGGACACCCTCGACGAGGAGCGCCGCTACTACCTCGAGCGCGAGATCGAGACCGAGCTCGGGCAGATCCAGTGGGCGCCGCGGGTCAATGTCTCCGCGCGCACCGGCCGTCATATGGAGAAGCTCGTCCCGGCGATCGAGACGGCGCTGGCCGGCTGGGAGACCCGGGTCCCCACCGGGCGGCTGAACGCCTTCCTGGGCGAGATCGTGGCCTCCCACCCGCACCCGATCCGCGGCGGCAAGCAGCCCCGCATCCTCTTCGGGACGCAGGCCGGAACCCGGCCGCCGCGGTTCGTGCTGTTCGCCTCGGGCTTCCTGGAGGCGGGCTACCGCCGCTTCATCGAGCGGCGGCTGCGCGAGGAGTTCGGCTTCGAGGGGACGCCGATCCAGATCTCGGTGCGGGTGCGCGAGAAGCGCGGCCGCAAGAAGTGAGCCGCGCGGGGTGCCACGCACCCCGCGCGCCCCATCAGGGGGCGCCGGTTCAGTAGTCGTGCCCCCGCCCGTCGCGCCGGCCCGGCGGCAGCGCGGGCAGATAGCCGCGGTAGTACGGACCGCCGGTGTCCCACGAGCCGCCCGGGCCGCCCGCCCGGCCGTGGCCCCCGCTGGTCAGTCCGCGCGGCTGGCCGGGATGGCCGATGGCGCTGAACGCGACGAACTCCAGGTCCTCCTCGTCCGAACGGTCACCGGGCAGCGTCCGGAACAGCCTCCGGTACTCCGCGTAGAGGGCGTCGTAGATCGGCGTGGCGGACTGCCGCCAGGGGTCGGCGGCTGCCTCCAGCGCCGGACGCATCGCCGGGATGTGGCCGTATGAGGGGGAGCGATAGGGGAGGTCGTATGCGTGCACGTAGGTGCCAACGACCCGGCCGCCCGTCGGATGCGGCATCGATGGCGAATGGGCTGCCCGCGGCGGCTGGGCGGGTCCGGGAACGTCGGGGGCCATGGGCGTCAGGTACCCGCGAGCGGCATCGAGGCGCCCGCCAGCGCACCGCTCGCCGCGGCCCGGTCCAGCGCCACGCGCAACTGGTCCTCGCGCGGCTGGGTGCCGATGGTGCCCGCCGGCGCGGCGTAGAGCATCACCTGCTGGGAGCGGTTGACCGCATTGCGCCAGCCCTCGCTGAGCGGCATCGGACGGTGCGCCTGCCACCAGGCCACCGGGGAGCCGCCATGGGCCGAGGGCATCAGCACCGCATGAAGCTGGCCCATGGCGATCAGCACCGACCAGCCGTGGTTGGGTCCGGGCGGCCGGTTCAGATCGACGACCGGTGCGAAGCCCTGCTCGGCGAGGAGGGTCAGGAAGTCATCACTCTGGCTGGAGCCGGGCCGGTTGATCGGGGCCGTCGGCTCGACCACCAGCGCGGGCCGCGCCTCCGCGCCCACCAGCACCACCCCGCTGGTGACCCCGAGCACGGCCTGCGGCGACGGGGCGCGCTCCGGCGACTGCGCGGGCGGCTGGATGGTCTGGGTCCGGGTCCGCGGCGCCTCGGCGTACCCGGACGAGGGGGTGGCGTACCCGGACGGGGCGGCGGCGAACGCCGGGCGCGCTGAGGGATCCATCAGCGGATCGGCCGCCTCCTCCGCGGTGATGGAGCGCACCGCGCCGCGCAACTGCTCCTCGGAGACCGGCACCACCTGGGACGGGACACAGGTGGCGTGCGCGAAGGCGAGCACGGCCGTCTCCTGGCCGACGAAGAGGACGGTGCTGGTCCGCTCCTGGTCGGTGTTGCCCGGGGTGCGGCAGGACGTGCAGTCATAGGCGCCCGGGGCGTTGTCACCGGTGAGCAACCGGTCGGCTTCTTCATCGCCGATCTCGGCACGTACGTCATCGCTGACGTCGAGCATGCGCGGCACGGGTGGCTCCTCGGTTTCGGTCCTGGGCCGGGTGTCTCCCGGCCCGTATGGAGAACAACGGGCCATCCACGGCGGGGGTCACGCCACCCCGGCCGTCCATGGACTCCGATGCGTCAGAACGCCTCGGCGTTCCCTGATTTCGCTACCGATTTCACATCTGTTGTGGAACAAAGCGGTGATGAGGCCCAACCCTGTGATCCGGGGGGCGGTCTTACCCCGTGGTAGGCGGACGAATGACCTGTCCGCGGGGAACCAGCCGGATACGGGGACGACGGGAACGGATGCACATCTCATTCCTGATTCACAACGCGTACGGGATCGGCGGGACGATCCGGACCACGTACAACCTTGCCCGCACCCTGGGCGAACAGCACGATGTCGAGATCGTCTCGGTGTTCCGCCACCGTGATCAGCCGATCTTCGATCCCGGGCCGCATGTGCGGCTCAGCCACCTGGTGGACATTCGCAAGGGAAGTCCCACCTACGACGGAGCGGACCCTGACCACGCCCGCCCCGCCAAGGTCTTCCCCTCCAGCGAGGGCCGTTACAAGCAGTACAGCGCGCTCACCGACCGTCGGATCGCCGAACATCTCCGGCAGTTGGAGGCCGACGTCGTCGTCGGCACCCGGCCCGGACTCAATGTGCACATCGCGCGTGAGGCGCGCCGCGGCCCGGTACGGGTCGGCCAGGAGCACCTGACGCTCAGCACCCACTCCCGGGGACTGAAGCGGGCGCTGCGCGGGGTCTACCCGCGGCTGGACGCGGTGACCACGGTCACCGAGGCGGACGCCCGGACCTACCGCGGCCAGATGCGGCTGCCGGGGGTGCGGATCGAGGCGGTGCCCAACAGCGTGCCCGAGCCAGGTCTGGAGCCCGCCGACGGCACCGGCAAGTGGGTCGTGGCGGCCGGGCGGCTCGCCCCGGTGAAACGGTACGACCTGCTGATACGGGCCTTCGCCAAGGTCAGTGCGGCCCGCCCGGACTGGCGGCTGCGGATCTACGGAGGCGGTGCCCAGCATGACGCGCTGCGCGCGCTGATCGATGAACTCGGCCTGTACAACCATGTGTTCCTGATGGGGCCGGCCAATCCGCTGGACCCCGAGTGGGCCAAGGGCTCCATCGCGGCCGTCACCTCCAGTCTGGAGTCGTTCGGCATGACCATCGTCGAGGCGATGCGCTGCGGACTGCCGGTGGTCTCCACCGACTGCCCGCACGGTCCGGCGGAGATCATCGACAACGGGGTGGACGGCCGTCTGGTGCCCAGCGGTGACGCCGACGCCGTGGCCGGTGCCCTGCTCGACCTGATCAACAACGATGAACTGCGGCAGCAGATGGGGCAGGCGGCGCTGAAGGACGCGGCCCGGTTCGACCCCTCCCGGGTGGCCGGGCGCTATGACTCCCTCTTCGCCGACCTCGTCGCGCGCAGCGGACTGCGCGGCACCCTCCACCGTGCCCGCGGCGGTCTGCTCAGCGGCGCGCTGGTGACGAAGGACTCGCTGCGGAAGGTGCGGCCGGCATGAGCGCCCTGAGCACAGGCGCGTCCACGACGTCAGCGGGGGCCGCGGAGCGAACGCGGCAGGAGCAGGAGGACAGCGTGAACGAGACCGGAGAGGCCGCCCCCACCCGTGCCGACTGCGTGGCGGACTCCGCCGGTGGTCTCACCTTCCACATCTCCGACTGGGTCCGCCCGCAGCCGGGGAGTTACGACGACTGGAGCGGTGCGCTGGTACTGATCCGCCGGGGCTCGGTGGGCTCCGGAGACAGCGAGGTCCGGCTGCCGCTCGGTCCGATCGGCGACGGCCGCCTCCAGGCCGCGCTGCCCAGTACGGTCGCCCTGCCCGAGGGCCGCTGGGATGTCCATGTGGCGTACGGGGAGGAGGAACCGCAGCGGCTGGCGCCGGGGCTGAACGACCTGCGTTCCCTGGTCGACCGCAGACCGGGCCCGAGCACCTCCCCGCTGTCCGTGCGCATCCCCTACGCCACCAAGCACGGCAACCTCTCGCTGCGGAGCTGGCGGCGGGCACCGCACGCCGAGGCCGGGGAGATCCGGCTGGAGGAGGGCGCGATGGCCGTCCACGGGCGGCTGCACCGGGTCCGGGACCCCGCGCAGTGGCTGGACGGGGCGGTCCTGGAGGCGCGCTGCCGTCGTGACCGCGACCGGTTGCGCACGGTGCCGGTCACCGCGGAGGGCGCGGAGTTCTTCTGCACCCTGCCCTTCGCCGAACTGGCCGGGGACTGGGACGGCGAACGGGAGGTCTGGGACCTGAGGCTGCGGTCCGCGGACGCGGAGCAGCCGTCGGTGCGGCTGGCCCGCATCCTGGACGACGTCCCGGACAAGAAGGAGATCTTCACCTATCCGTCCACGGAGCTGACCGCCCCCCACGGCCCGGTGCGGGTGCGTCCGTACTACACCCGGGACAACGACCTGTCGGTGCGGGTCGAGGCACCGGCCTAGAACCGGGCACCCGCCCGGATCAGCCCTTGAGGACGAAAGCTGTCCTCAAGGGCTGACAGACTCGGCTCCATGTTGGAGACCTCGGCACGACTGCTCCGTCTGCTCTCCCTGCTGCAGGCGCACCGCGAATGGTCGGGTGCGGACCTCGCCGACCGGCTCGGGGTGACCCCGCGCACCGTACGCCGTGACATCGACCGGCTGCGCGACCTGGGCTACCCCGTGCACTCCGCGCCCGGTACGGCGGGCGGCTACCAGCTCGGCGCGGGCGCCCAGTTGCCCCCGCTGCTGCTCGACGACGACGAGGCCGTGGCCGTCGCCGTCGGCCTGCGCCAGGCCGCGTGCGGCGGTGTCGACGGGATCGAGGAGACCTCGGTCCGCGCCCTGGCCAAACTGGAACAGGTGCTGCCGGACCGGCTGCGCCGCCGGGTCGGCGCCCTGACCTCGTTCACCGTGCCGATGGTCGGCGGTGTCCCCGGGTCCGGGGTGGATCCGGAGGTGCTGACCGAACTGGCCAACGCCTGCCGGGACAGCCACCGGCTGCGCTTCGAGTACCGCGACCACGGGGGCACCGCCAGCCGCCGTACCGCCGAACCCCACCGGCTGGTCTGCGCCCAGCGCCGCTGGTACCTGGTCGCATGGGACGTGGACCGGGCGGACTGGCGCACCTACCGCGTCGACCGGATCACCCCGACCCCGCCGCACGGCCCCCGGGTGGCCCCGCGCCGTCCGCCCGCCGAGGACCTGGCCGCCTATGTTTCCCGGGGCATCTCCCAGGGCGTCTACGCGGAGCGGGCCACCGTGCTGCTGAAGGTGCCCGTCGAGCGGGCGGCCGAACGCGTCACGCCCTCGGTGGGGGTGCTTGAGGCCGTCGACGAGCACAGCTGTCTGCTGTACACCGGCGCCCACGGACTCGATGTGCTGGCGATCCACATCGTGCTGATGGGCTTCGACTTCGAAGTGCGCGAGCCCGCACCGCTGATCGAGCACCTGAGCCGGATCCGGGACCGGCTGGACCGGGCTCTGGACTGAACCGCGCCCTGGACTGACAGGACGCCCGGTCAGCCGCCGCGCGGCTGCATCCGCTGGTCCTTCTCCCGATCCCGGCGCGCCACCTGCGGATGGTGCAGATCGAAGGCGGGGGACTCGGTGCGGACCCTGGGCAGCGTGGTGAAGTTGTGCCGGGGCGGGGGACAGGAGGTCGCCCACTCCAGCGAGCGGCCGAACCCCCATGGATCGTCCACCGTGACCAGCTTCCCGTAGGCGGCCGTGCGCCAGACGTTGTAGAGGAACGGCAGGGTGGACAGCCCCAGCAGGAACGCCCCGATGGTGGAGACGGTGTTGAGGGCCGTGAAGCCGTCCGCCGCCAGGTAGTCCGCGTAGCGCCGCGGCATCCCCTCCACCCCCAGCCAGTGCTGCACCAGGAAGGTGGTGTGGAAGCCGGTGAAGAGCGTCCAGAAGTGGATCCTGGCCAGCCGCTCGTCCAGCAGTTTCCCGGTGAACTTCGGCCACCAGAAGTAGAAGCCCGCGAACATCGCGAAGACGACCGTTCCGAACACCACGTAGTGGAAGTGGCCGACCACGAAGTAGCTGTCGGTGACCTGGAAGTCGAGCGGGGGCGAGGCCAGGATGACCCCGGTCAGTCCGCCGAACAGAAAGCTCACCAGGAAGCCGACCGCCCACAGCATCGGTGCCTCGAAGGACAGCGAGCCGTACAGCATGGTGCCGATCCAGTTGAAGAACTTCACCCCGGTCGGCACCGCGATCAGGAACGACAGCAGTGAGAAGAACGGCAGCAGCACCGCGCCGGTGGCGAACATATGGTGGGCCCAGACCACCATCGACAGCCCGGTGATGGCCATCGTCGCGCCGATCAGCGTGACATAGCCGAAGATCGGTTTGCGCGAGAAGACCGGGATGATCTCGCTGATGATGCCGAAGAACGGCAGCGCGATGATGTAGACCTCGGGATGGCCGAAGAACCAGAACAGATGCTGCCACAGCAGGGATCCGCCGAACCGGGCGTCGAAGACCACCGCCCCGAACCGCCGGTCCGCCTCCAGCGCCAGCAGCGCCGCGGCCAGCACCGGGAACGCCATCAGGATCATGATCGAGGTGAAGAGGGTGTTCCAGGTGAAGACGGGCATCCGGAACATCGTCATCCCCGGGGCGCGCATCACCATGATGGTGGTGAGGAAGTTGACCGCGCCCAGGATCGTGCCGAACCCCGCCAGCGCCAGCCCCATGATCCACATATCGGCACCCACCCCGGGGGAGCGGACCGCGCTGTTCAGCGGAGCGTAGGCGGTCCAGCCGAAGTCGGCGCCGCCGCCGGGCACCATCAGACCGCACACCACCATCAGCCCGCCGAACAGGAACAGCCAGTACGAGAGCATGTTCAGCCGGGGGAAGGCCACGTCCGGCGCACCGATCTGCAACGGCATGATCTCGTTGGCGAACCCCGCGAAGGTCGGGGTCGCGAACAGCAGCAGCATGATGGTGCCGTGCAGGGTGAACGCCTGGTTGTACGCCTCCTGGGAGAGGAGCTGGATCCCCGGCCGGGCCAACTCGGCCCGCATCACCAGCGCCAGCACCCCGCCGATCAGGAAGAAGCCGAACGATGTGATCAGGTAGAGATGGCCGATCTTCTTGTGGTCGGTGGTGGTCAGCCAGTCCACGACCACCCGGCCCCGGCGCGGCAACCGGACCCCGGCACCGGCCGGCGCCCGCGCGGTGTCCGTCGTCATCGAGGGCTCCCTCCGCGTTCCGGGGACCGGGTGCGACACGGCTTCCCGCCATGATCACCCGGTGGACGCCCCGATCCGCGGAGGGCTGCCGAGCGTCACTCCCCCGGGGGCAACAGCGGACCGAGTGGCCCAAGGTCCATATTGAGATCGGACGGCGCGATTCCGTAGCGCTCGCACAGCCCGCCCATCCGGTCCTCCAGCAGCATCAGCGTCAGCCCGATCCGCTCCTCCTGGTCCTCCGTCAGATCGCCCTGGTCCACCCGGCGCAGCGCCTGCCGCTCCATGAGCTGGCGCAGCAGCTCCACGACGGTCAGCACCAGCTTCATCAGATCGCGTTCGACGGTGTCCTGGTCCAGCTCCACCTTCCGGCTCACGGTTCCTCCCAGGGGGACGGCACGTTCTCGTTCACCGAGCTGATGAGCGCGCGCAGATCGATCCGGACGAGGTCGACATCGGCGATCCGCAGGGTGAGGTCACCGGTGATCACCACACCGCCCGCGAGCAGCCGGTCCAACAGATCCACCAGGGCGATCTCCCGGTGGGCCAGGGGGCTCGTGGTCATACGCCGGACCGCCCCGGCCGGTCCGCACCGGGTCCGCCGCCCCCACCGTCCGGCGCCCCCGCGGTGTCCTCGCTGAACGGGGCGACGAAGGAGTACGGCACCCAGGGGCCGGTCAGTTCCAGCCGCACCCCGGCCGAACTCCGGGCCAGCTCCTCCACCCGCCCGGCGAACGCGGGGCTCTCCGCACGCGGCAGCAGATACGCGGCGTTGAGCACATTGCGGTCCGCCTCACCGGAGATCCGGCCGTCCTGCGGGGGATGCAGCCGGGTCTGTTCGGCAAGGGCGCACAGCGCTTCGTGCACCTGCCGCGCACCGTCCTCGCTCCGCCCCCAGCGCTCCGCGGACGCCTGCCGTTCGGCCCGTCGCCTGCGCAGATAGTCACGGCCGGAGACGGCGGCGGTGGGCGCGGCGGCCGGTTCGGCGGGCGGCGGCGCCGCGGCGTAGACCTTGACGCCCCATTCGACCCGGCCGTCCAACCGGTCCAGCGCCTCGGTGAACCGCTCCCGGCCGGTCTCGACCATGCGCCGCAGACCCTCCTCGCCACGGCAGACGGTGGCCAGCCGGACCGGCACCACCCCGCTGTCCGCACCGGCGGCGTCCACCACACGGGCATGGGCGCGGGCGATCCGCTCCAGCCACTCCAGCTTCTCCAGCCGTTCCTTCAGCGGCCCCTCGTCGAACTCCCCGGCCGGTACCGGGCCCGCCACCACGGCGAGACCGAGGTGGACGACGGCGCGCACCGGTTCGCCCGCCACCCCGTGCACTCCGTCCAGGGCCGCGTCCAGCGCCCCGGTGTCGCGTACGACCGCGTAGGCGTACTGGAGTCCGTCCGCCCGCAGCGCTTCGGTCATCAGCCCTCTTCCCGCCCTTCCAGCTCGTCCCGGCGGGCGCGCGACGAGAGCGAGGGGTCGTGCTCCCACCAGTCGATGCCCATTTCCCTGGCCTTGTCGACAGAGGCCACGATCAGCCGCAGTTTGATCGTGAGCAATTCGATGTCGAGCAGATTGATACGGATGTCGCCCGCGATGACCACACCCTTGTCGAGCACCCGCTCCAGGATGTCGGCCAGATTGGCCCCACTCTCGCCCCGGGCGGACAGCCCGCCCGGGGCGGGGCCGCGGGACGCCAGGGGGGAGCCGTAGGCGGTGGTGGTCATAGGGTCCCGTTCGCCCATCGGCGCGCCTCCTCCATCCGGTCGAGCAGCACGTCCTCCTGCCGCTCGAACTCCTCCTCGTCGATCAGCCCCTCATCGAGCCGGGTCTCCAGGGCGATCAGCGCGCCCTGGATGTTCGCGGGGTTGTAGTACTCCCGCTCGGCCTGGGTGAGGAGCTGCCGGAGCGTCCAGCCGATCAGCAGCATCAGGAATCGACGAAGCTGTACGGCGGCAGCGGCCCGTTGACCCGGAGCTTCAGCCGGGGATGGGCCTTCTCCAGCCCGCTCACCGCCGACAGCAGGGGCTCGGTGGCGTCCTTGGCCAGCAGGACGGACAGGCTGAGGAACCAGCCGCCGCTCTCCGGACCGGGACGCACCGCCTCGGCGGCGGGTGCCAGGGTCTCCTCCACGATCTGCGCGTCGCGCGTCTGCCGTGCCTGGACCGCGGCGGCCACCAGCTCGCCGAAGCGCACCCGGTCCTCGTAGGTGCCACCGCCCGAGGCCCGGTTGGCCTCCGCCATCATCCGCAGCTCGGGCTCCTCCGAGAGCACCTGGTGCAGTACGGCGTTCTCGTCATGGACCGCCTTGACGTTGTACTCCACCCGGTCCGCGAGCCGGGAGAGCTGTTCGTGGTAGCGGTCGGCGTGCTCGGACAGCACCGTGCGCACATCGTCGTCGCTGGTCGACACCGAGCCGAAGCGCATCGGCAGCACCGGGTGGGCGTCGCCCACCTCGGCCAGCACATGCTGATGGGCCAGCAGATCGCGGCGCCGCGGCTTGAGTTCGGCCGGGCAGTCGCTGACGATCGCGGACAGCTCGCCCTCGGTGAGCGCGCGGACGGGCAGCGGGGGGTCGCCGATACCGCGCAGCCGGTCGCCGAGGCCGGAGACCTCGCCCCGCGCGATGCCGTAGACGTAGGTGCTCACTCGGTCTCCTCCGCCTTCTTCGACGACGTCTTGCGGGTGGTGGTGCGGCGACTGCGGCTGCGGGCGGGCTCCTCCTCACGCTCGCGCTCATCGCCGCGGAGCGCCTCGGCGACGGTGCTGGCCGCCTTGCTGACCGTCTCGCCCGCGCCGGACAGCGCCCCCTTGGTCTTGCTGCGCGCGGCGCCCTCGGTGGCGCCGTCGAGGATCTCGGGGATACCGGGGGACTTGTTGGGGCCGGATTCCAGGTCGAGCCGGTTGCACGCCTCGGCGAAGCGCAGATAGGTGTCCACACTGGCCACCACGACCCGTACGTCGATCTTGAGTATCTCGATGCCGACGAGGGAGACGCGGATGAAGGCGTCGATCACCAGCCCGCGGTCGAGGATGAGTTCCAGGACGTCGTAGAGGCCACTGCTGCCGCCCCCGCCCCTGGACTGCTGTGCCGGAACTGCGGTCGTCATGTCGTTGGTTCCTCTCGGCTCCGGGCGACTGGCGTCCGGGTGGGCCCGTGGCCCTCCGTACGGTCAGCCGCGGTCACTTCGCCCGCGCTCGTAGCGGCGGAGGCGGCGGTATCCGGTGAGCACGCCGTCCGGGTCGAGAGTCAGCTCGTACAGAGCCATCAGACTCATCGTCTCCGGTACCCGGGCCAGCTCCACCACTTCGGCGTCCAGCACCCATCCCTCCTCGGTCCGCTCCATCCGCGGCACCGATTCGGGAACGAGGCCCGTCAGCTCGGCGAGCTGGTCACGGGCAGAGCGCAGGAGAGCCATCGGAGTCATACCGCCGGTCGCCTTCTTCTCGTCGCGGGGTTCATGGCGTGAGTCAGTCGAGTCAGTCATGTTTGCTCCGGGTGCGGCGGGTACCGCGTGCGTCCCCGGGTAAACCTGACGGTTCGCTATCGGCGATTTGTGGTGGAATTGTGTGCTCCGGCTGCTTCCGGGTGGTGTCCGGGCGATGTTTATCCGTCTGCTGTTCCATTTGTTCGACAGAGGGATCGGCGGAGAGATCGGAGAGCCCGCTTCCTATACCAGGCCAGCGCCTTTGGCATCGGAAATCAGCGAAAGCGGCCGCCCGCCCGAGAGCCGTCAACATGAGCCCCGGAAGAGTGACAAAGTCACGGACAAACCCGGGCGTGTTTTCTGTGACACAAGTGTGACGAGTGACGGACCCGGGGCGGATGAGGCAGTGCTCACCGTGATCCAGCTCTCGCTTTCCCGTCCCTTTGAAGCCGCCTACGGTGGCTGTCATGGGACCTGTACCGAACCCTCCGGCCGAACCCGAGGACGACCTCGACAGCTATGTGGGACTCGATGCCGCAACCGCCGAGGACCGGGCGCGGGAGCGCGGCTGGACCACCGTGCGTAGGGTGCCGCCGGGCGCGATCATCACCATGGAATACCTCTTCGGACGTATCAACTTCGAGGTCGCCGAAGACGTCGTACGGCGCTGCTGGCGCGGCTGAGTCACCCCGGGGCCCCGCGGAGGCCCCGCGGGCCCTTTCGGCGGCACGACAACGGCCCCGGACGCTCTCGGTGGAGCGTCCGGGGCCGTCGTACGCGGTCTGCGGGGGCGGGGAGGTCTGTGCGTACCGTCCGCCCGGCCGGGCCGGGGGCTAGCCGCCGGTGGCCGTCGTCCGCCCGCGGCCCGTGGTGGAGCCGAAGGGCGTGCCGGCCGCACGGGGCACCCGGTCGGAGTGCGGCGGACGGCGGCTGCCGCCCGGGGTGACCGGGGGCCGCTCGGAGCGGGTGGTGTGCTGGTGCTGGCGGACCGGGTGGTGCTGACGGGGCTCGGCGATCCGCGCGGTGGGACCGGCCGGGCGGCCGTTCCCGGCCACGCCCACCGGCTCGCGCGGCGGCAGTTCGTCGTCCTGGGCGGTCCGCGGGGTGGCGAGGATGGATCCGGCCACCGGGCGCGCGGCGGGAACACGGACCGGCACCGGCGCCTTGCCGCTGTGCTGGCGCAGCCGGTGCCACATCTCCAGCAGCAGCACCTCGGCGCGGTACATCACCGGCTCCAGCCAGGGCAGGGCCAGCAGCACCAGCACCCCGGCGGCCCAGCCCAGCACCACATCGCTCAGCCAGTGGGTACCGAGGTAGACGGTGGTCATGCCGACGCCGAAGGCGAAGCCCGTGGCGATCAGCGAGGCGATCCGGCGGGCCAGCGGCGTGGTCGCCAGATAGGCCAGCACACCCCAGGTGACCACGGCGTTCGCGGTGTGACCCGAAGGAAATATATCGCCGTTGGCCCACATCTCATTGGAGCCGACGGTGGTCGCGTAGTGCGGACCGAGCCGTCCGAAGCCCAGCTTCACCGCACCCACGGTGAAGTTCAGCAGCAGCAGCGAGGTGCCGAGCACCAGCAGCGGCCGCATGGTGCGCTGCCGGTGGCAGCACCATCCCAGCCAGGCGGCGACCGCGACGGCGGTGGGGCCGCGCTGGCCCATGACCACGAAGTAGTCCAGGAAGGTGTGGAACTCCGGCCACTGCTTGTAGGGCCGGAACAGCATGACCTGCCAGTCCAGCTTCACCAGCCACGAGGTGGTGAGGACGCCGATGACCGTGGCCGCGTAGACCGCCAGCGTGGACCCGAGCAGCCAACGGCGGGTCCGGGTCATGCGCGGTCGCGCGAGATCGGTCGGGCGCTCCTCCGCCTCGGGGAGCTTCTCTTCGGTACGCACCTAATCGACGTTACATTGCGTGACAGGCGGGTTCGGTCGATCAGGTCGCTTTGTGATGACGATGTGATGTGGAGTTCGTCTCGTCGGCCGCTTATGAAGGTGCCATTCCGACGTAATCCACGAGGCCTCGGAAGTATTGCGCGCACAGCGTTCCTATCCGCGACCCGCGGGGCCTTTATGGAGTTCTTACAGCGGCGTTTATCGGTGATTAGCTGTGCCGTTCCCACCCGTTTCCCGGGTGGCGGTCCCGCTGTCGCCCGGACCGGAGCGGGCTGATCAGGGCGGCCCCGAACCATGCAGCCAGAACGCCCCGTAGAGCGCGGAGCCCAGTCCGACGGAGCCCAGGATCAGTGCCGTACGCGCCGGACGGAGCCGGGCCAGCGCCAGCGCGAGCGGCAGCAGCAGCGGGAACGCCGGCATCAACAGCCGTGGTTTGGAGCAGAAGTAGCCCTTCGCGGTCAGCGCGAGCACCAGCACCGAGCCGCAGTACGCCAGCACCGGCAGCGGCTGGCCCTGCCGCACTCCGCGCGCGAACAGCCACAGCAGTGCCGCGACCCCGGCCAGCAGCGCCAGCCCGGCGGGGAACGCCGGGCCCGTCAGCATCCCGCCGATGAAACCGGCGAAGGCGAGGCCCCCGTCGAAGCCGTTCCCCCAGCCGCTCTGGATCTCGAAGTAGCCGGTAACACTGCCGGTCTCGAAGCCGACCCACCCCACATAGGCGAGCCAGCCCAGCGGGGCCAGCACCACTCCGGCGAGCAGCTCGGGATCGGTGCGCCGGGCCCGCCGCCACCGGCCCCCGGGCAGCAGCTCCACGGCCGCGGCGATCCACACCGCGGCGACCACCGCCGCCCCCACCGGCCGAGTGAGCCCCGCGAGCGCCGCGAGGGTGCCCGCCGCCAGCCACTGCCGGGTGAGCGTCGCGTAAACCGCCCAGGCGGCCACGGCCGTGAAGAGGGACTCCGAATAGGCCATCGACTGCACGATGCCGACCGGGACCACAGCCCAGGCCACCACCAGCAGGGTTCCCACCCGCCGTCCGTGCAGCAGATCGCCGACCGCGAAGATCCCCCACGCGGCCAGCAGCGAGGTGACACAGCTCACCGCCAGTCCGGCGCCGGCCGCGTCCAGCGGAGATATGGCCGAGATCACCCGCTCCAGTGCGGGCAGCATCGGGAAGAACGCCAGATCCGAATGGATCGAGCCATCCGGCAGCCGCAGTGTGTAGCCGTACCCCTGCTCGGCGATACGGGTGTACCAGAGGGAGTCCCAGCGGGCCGCGAGGAGCTGGTGGGGACTCCTGTCCGCCACCGCCCCCCAGATCGCCAGAACCGCCAGCCCGACCAGGCGCGTCCCCGCATACGCGAGCAGCGCCGGGGCGGCTCGGCGCAGCGCGGCGCGCAGGGTGCGGCCTGGCCGGGCGTCGTCGCCGCACGGCACGGCCGCGGCATGGTCGAGAGCAGTCACGGCGACGATTATCGAGCATGATCCGGACCGGTCGGGACGCCTGTGGACAACCGTGAGACGAACCACGGAAGGACATCCGGGCGCCACCCGTACGACACCGGAAGAAGGGGAGAAACAGGGGGACGAAAAGGGAACGGGGGGACGTACGCCGCCTTATCCGCCGCATGGCCCGGGTGCAACATGACCTGCGGCACACGGTCGGCGCGGCGACTCGCGTACCCTGACCTCTCACTCGAGCCTTCGCCACCGGGTCACCGGACGCGTCCCCACGACGTGACGTCTCCGCCCTCCCGGGCGGACCGCGAGCGCAAGACAGGGAGGTGCGTACATGTCCGGGACGACCACGGGCCGCGAACAGCGGACGGCGGGCGTTCCCCGGCAATGGCGCGGGACCGAAGCGGGCGGCGGTGCGAACCGCTGGGTCGTCCTGCTCGTGCTCTGCGTCAGCCTGCTGCTGGTGGCCGTCGACGCCACCGTGCTGCACGTCGCGGTCCCCGCCGTCACCGAGGACCTGCGCCCCGGCTCGATCGAGCTGCTGTGGATCGTGGACGCCTACCCGCTGGTATGCGCGTCCCTGCTGATCCTCTTCGGCACCCTCGGCGACCGCGTCGGCAGACGCCGGGTGCTGCTGCTCGGCTACGGGCTGTTCGGCGCGGCCTCGGCTCTCGCGGCCTTCGCGGACACCCCCCAGACCCTCATCGTGGCCCGCGCCCTGCTGGGCGTCGGCGGCGCGATGATCATGCCCGCCACCCTGTCGATCCTGCGCCAGGTCTTCCCCGACCGCCGGGAGCGCGCCCTCGCCATCGGTATCTGGAGCGCGGTGGCCGCGGTCGGCGCGGCCGTCGGCCCGCTGCTCGGCGGCTTCCTGGTCGAGCACTTCTGGTGGGGCTCGGTCTTCCTGATCAACATCCCGCTGATGGTGGTGGCCCTGCCGGTGGGCCGCTGGCTGCTGCCGGAGTCCACCGGTGAGCGCGACGGACCGTGGGACGTGCTGGGCGCCGTCATGGCGGCCGGCGGACTGTTCTGCGTGGTCTTCGGCGTGAAGCGGGTGGGCAGCGGCTTCGGTCTGCTGGAGCCGCTCACCGCGCTCCCGGCGGTGTGCGGTGTCCTGCTGCTGGTCCTCTTCGTCCGGCGTCAGCGGCGCCGGACGCACCCGCTGGTCGATCTCAATCTGTTCGCCCGCCCGGCCTTCTCGATCTCGGTCGGCTGTATCGTCCTGGCGCTGCTCGCGCTCGTCGGCCTGGAGCTCATAGCCGCCCAGTACCTCCAGCTCGTGCTGGGACTCACCCCGCTGGAGACCGGGCTGCGGCTGCTGCCGCTCACCTTCGCCGCGATGGCCGCCGGACTCGCGGGGTCCCGGATGCTCCAGGGCCTCGGCCCGCGCACCATGGTGGCGCTCGGCTTCGGGCTCACCGCCGCCGCGGTGCTCACCCTCACCGTCATGGGCCAGGGCGACCGGCCCGCGGTGCTCATCGGCGCCTTCGTCGTCCTCGGCTTCGGCCTGGAGATGACCCTCTTCGGTGCCTATGAGTCCATGCTCAACGAGGCGTCCGCGGAGTCGGCCGGTGGCGCCGCCGCCATCGGCGAGACCTCCTACCAGCTCGGCGCGGGTATCGGCATAGCGCTGCTGGGCAGCGTGATGAACGCCGCCTACAAGCCGGGAGTCTCCTCGGTCACCGGGGTGCCGCACCACGCCAGCGCCGACGCCGGGGAGTCGCTGGGCGCGGCCTACGAGGTCTCCCACGATCTCGGCGGGGCCGCCGGAGAAGCGCTGCGCGCCGCCGCCCGCGCCGCCTTCGTCCACGGACTGCACGTCACACTCGTGGTCAGCGCGGGACTGCTGCTGCTCGGCGCGCTGGCCGCGCTGCGGCTGCCGAAGACCATGGAGTGCGCACCCGCCGAGGAGGCGTCCGCACCGGGCGCCGCCGCGGACGCGCCGGGCGGCGCGGACCGGGTGCAGGCCAAGGAGGCCCCGGCCCGCCGCGACCGCGCGGCTGTCGTGGGCGCCGATTCCACCGGCTGACCTGGCGCGGGGCCGCCAGGACGGGCCCGAGTGGGTCTGGACGGCGGACGGGGCCCGGCCGTAGCGTCGGATCCGACACGGATGATCAGTCGGCCGTCGGGGCGGAGGGCGCGCCCGGCGACCGGTGGACGTCCGCCGCACCCGCCGTACGCACCGGAGGCCGCTACCCATGTCCGCTGGCACCCTGCCGCCGTTCGACCCGAGCGATCCGCTGGGCATCGACGACCTCCTCGGAGCTGAGGACCTGGCGGTCCGCGACACCGTGCGACAGTGGGCCGCCGACCGCGTCCTGCCGCAGATCGCCGACTGGTACGAGCGCGGCGAACTGCCCGGTATCCGTGAGCTGGCCCGTGAGCTGGGCTCGATCGGCGCGCTCGGGATGTCCCTGACGGGCTACGGCTGCGCGGGCGCCAGCGCCGTCCAGTACGGACTGGCCTGTCTGGAGCTGGAGGCCGCCGACTCCGGGATCCGTTCCCTGGTCTCGGTGCAGGGCTCGCTGGCGATGTACGCGATCCACCGCTTCGGCTCCGAGGAGCAGAAGCAGCGGTGGCTGCCGGGGATGGCCTCCGGCGAGATCATCGGCTGCTTCGGGCTCACCGAGCCCGACATCGGCTCCGATCCGGCCGCCATGCGCACCCACGCCAAACGGGACGGCTCCGACTGGGTGCTGACGGGCCGCAAGATGTGGATCACCAATGGCTCGGTGGCCGGGGTCGCGGTGGTCTGGGCCCGCACCGACGACGGCATCCGCGGGTTCGCCGTCCCCACCGACACCCCGGGCTTCTCGGCCCCCGAGATCAAGCACAAGTGGTCGCTGCGCGCCTCGGTCACCAGCGAACTGGTGATGGACGAGGTACGGCTGCCCGCCGACGCGGTGCTGCCCGGCGGCACCGGGCTGCGCGGACCGCTGAGCTGTCTGAGCCATGCCCGCTACGGCATCGTCTGGGGCGCGATGGGCGCCGCGCGGGCGTCGTTCGAGGCGGCGCTCGACTACTCCCGGACCCGGGAGCAGTTCGGCCGGCCGATCGGGGGCTTCCAGCTCACCCAGGCCAAGCTGGCCGATATGGCGGTGGAGCTGCACAAGGGCGTTCTGCTCGCCCACCACCTGGGCCGGCGGATGGACGCGGGACGGCTGTGTCCCGAGCAGGTCAGCTTCGGCAAGCTGAACAATGTGCGGGAGGCGATCGAGATCTGCCGCACCTCACGGACCATCCTGGGCGCCAACGGGATCTCGCTGGAGTACCCCGTGATGCGGCACGCCACCAACCTCGAGTCGGTGCTGACCTACGAGGGCACCGTCGAGATGCACCAGTTGGTGCTCGGCAAGGCGCTCACCGGCCTCGACGCCTTCCGCTGAGCCGCGGAGGCCTCCAGCCCGGGCGAGTGAACCGAAGGGGCGCGACCCTGCCGAAAGGGAGAGCGCGCGGAGGCCGCGAGGTACGAGTGGCCGAGCACGGTCGACCGTCGGCAGGGGCTTCAGCGCCCCGGAGGAGAACCGAGCCCCTGGAAAAGGGGGGGGCTCAGCTCTGGTTGAAGAAGCCGCCGATCGAGCGCTGGGTCTCACCGCTGACGATCTGGTAGTCCGCCGGGGTGAGCAGGAAGACACGGTTGGCGACGCGCTCGATGGAACCGCGCAGCCCGAACGTCAGCCCCGCGGCGAAGTCGACGACGCGCTTGGCGTCGGCGGACTCCATCGTCGTCAGGTTGACGATGACCGGGACCCCCTCCCGGAACAGCTCACCGATGCCCCGGGCGTCCCGGAAGCCGTCCGGGGTGACCGTGGCGATACGTGTGCCCTGGTCCTGCGCGGCCTGGTCGGCCACCCGCACGCGCGGGTCGGTCACCCAGGAGTCGCCGGGCTCGGGCCCCTCGGCGTAGTCGTCGTCGTAGTAGCGCTCGTCATCGCTGTCGTCGACGAGGCCAAGCCAGGCACTCGCCTTGCGTACCGATCCCATGGACGCCTCCTTTCGCTAACGGTGTGTACTGTCCGCCCCTCCATGGTCGTCCATGATGCGGATGGTGTGCCACGTGGATTGCGGCCGCACAGGGGATTCGTGACGTTACTGGTGCACAACGCCTGGCGCCATATCAGAGTTCCACCTGCTTAAGGGGGCTGACGGGGTGCTGGGTAGACTCCGCCGGGCCGGACGGGTGACGTCGGGGACGTACGGGTGAACGGGGATCTTCGTGTTTGGCATTATCCGGCCTTGCCGCCATCGGCTGTCGGAAAACCTGCGGACCGAATGGATGGCGCATCTGTGCGGGTTGTGCCTCGCGTTGAGGGGCGATCACGGGCAGTTCGCCCGGGTTGCCACTAATTACGACGGTCTGGTGATCTCGGTACTGGTCGAGGCCCAGACCGGAGCCTCCGACAGCGGGCGGCGTACGGCGGGGCCGTGTCCGCTGCGCGGGATGCGCACCGCTTCCGTCGCCCAGGGCGAGGGCGCCCGGCTCGCCGCCACCGTCTCACTGGTGCTGGCCTCGGCGAAGATGCGTGACCATGTGGATGACGGCGACGGGGCGTTGGCCCGGCGGCCGGTCGCCGCGGCCGCCCGCCGGGTCGCCGCCCGCTGGGACCGGGCCGGGGCGCGCAGCGGTGCCGAGATCGGCTTCGACACGGCCGTGCTGCTCGACGCGGTCGGCCGGCAGGGCGGCATCGAGGGCGCGGCCGGGATCGGCACCTCACTGCTCACCGTCACCGAGCCGACCGAAACCGCGACGGCGGCGGCTTTCGGCCATACCGCGATCCTGGCCGGGCGGCCGGAGAACCGGGCCCCGCTGGAGGAGGCCGGACGGCTCTTCGGACGGCTGGCCCATCTGCTGGACGCGGTGGAGGACCTGGCCGAGGACGCCGAGACCGGCGCCTGGAACCCGATCGCCGCCACCGGCGCCGATCTCGCCGATGTGCGCAGGCTCTGCGACGACGCGGCGCACGGGGTGCGGCTCGCCCTCCGGGACACCCGGTTCGCGAGCAAGGGTTCGGGCAGGCTGGCGCATGTGCTGCTGGCGCATGAACTGCCGCGCGCGGTGGACCGCGCCTTCGGCACCACCGGCTGTGCGCACACCGTCGAGGCCGCGCCGCCCGGGTCCGGTGCGCCGGAGCTCGAGATGCTCGGCCCCGAGGGATCCCAGGGAGCGCCGCCCCCGCAGTCGCCGTGGATCAACAATCCGCACGGTCCGGGTGGCGCGCCGCCGGAGCCGCCGAACCGGGGCCGCCGCCGGGGGCTGATAGCCGGGTGCGCGGTGTGGTCCGGGCTCTTCTGCACCTGTCAGGTGTGCTGTAAGGATCCGTACCACGACCCGTGGACCGGGGAGCCGCGCGAGGGGCTGTGCCACAAGTGCGATGACTGTTCCGACTGCTGTGACTGCTGCAACTGCTGCGGTGATGGCTGTAACTGCTGCGACTGCGACTGCGGGTGTGACTGCGGCTGCTGAGCGGCGGCCGCGGCCGGGTGCCCGAGGGGAGGGCGACGGGCCGGCACACCGGGACGGGTGTGCCGGCACACGGGTGCCGAAGCGGGTGTGAGGACGCGTGAGAACGCGGATGTACGGGGCCACATCGGACGGAATGTGCGATGGGCGGGCGAAGCCTCCCGAGGCAGCGGAGGCGGGCGATCAGCCCGAACAGGACGACGACCACACCCGACCGAAGTCGATGTGGTCGCGGGTGACCAGTCGCTGCCATGAATACATGCGCCAAGTGGAGCAGCCTTCCGGCCGTGCGTCAACTGAGCTGAGACGCGCTGCTCACAGTTCGGACAGCCTTGACAACCGGCCGTAGGGACGCCTTAATCTCGGCGCCAGGCCGTGCTGAGGGGTGCGGCCGGGTGTGAAGGCCCGCGTTGAGTTCACTCGAAGAACTCACGGAGCCTTTCGTATGTCCGCGATCCCGGACCTGCCCTCCCGACCGCCCCGAACTCCCCGGTCCTCCCTTGCCGCCCGGCCCTCCCGGCCGTCCGCCGTGGTCATCGTCGGTGCGGGCCCGCGCGCCACCGGACTGGTGGAACGGCTCGCCGCCAACGCCCCCGAGCTGTACGGGGCCGGCGCCCCGCCCTTCGCCGTCCACCTGGTCGATCCATACCCGCCCGGCGGCGGCCGTATCTGGCGCCCCGACCAGTCCCCGCTGCTGTGGATGAACTCCATGGCCGAGGACGTCACGATGTTCACCGACGCATCGGTGGAGGGCGAGGGGCCGGTCCGCCCCGGGCCCTCCCTCGCCGAATGGGCCGCCCGGCTCCGCGACGGCGACCTCCCCGACGGCCCGACCGGCACCGTCCCGCCCGAACTCGCCGCCGAGGCCGCCGCGCTGACCGGTGACAGCTTCGCCACCCGGCGGCTGCAGAGCGCCTATCTGCGCTGGGTGTACGAGCGTGCGGTGGCCGCCCTGCCGCCCGGGGTCACCGTCCATGAGCACCGGTACCGCGCGGTACGGATCACCGGGCCGCGCGACGGACGCCAGCAGGTGTGGCTGGAGGGCCGGGCCACCCCCATCACCGCCGACGCGGTGGTCCTCGCCCTCGGCCACCTCGACGCCGAACCCGACGCCGAACAGCGGGCGCTCTCGGCCTTCGCCGCCGAGTACGGACTGGTCCACCTCCCGCCGGAGTTCACCGCCGACAGCGACCTGGACGTACTGCGCCCCGGTGAGCCGGTGCTCGTCCGCGGCCTCGGGCTGGCCTTCGTCGACCTGATGGTGCTGCTCACCGAGGGCCGCGGCGGACGCTACGAACGCGGCCCGGCCGGGGAGCTGAGGTACCGGCCCTCGGGGCGGGAACCCGTGCTGCACGTCGGATCACGCCGTGGCGTCCCGTACCACGCCAAGATCGGCTATCCGCTGGACGGCGAACGGCCGCCGGTGCCGCGCTTCTTCGGCCCCGCCGAGGTGGACGCGCTGCTGCGGCTCCCCGGCGGGCCCGACTTCCGGCATGACATCTGGCCGCTGATCGACAAGGAACTCGGATACGCCCACTACCACCGGCTGTTCACCGCCCACCCCGAGCGCACCACCCTGGAGTGGCGGGTCTTCGAGGAGCGCTACGCCGCCCGCCCGCCCGGCGACCCCGCCCTCGCCGCGCTGATCGCCTCGGCCGTACCCGATCCGGCCGACCGGCTCGACCTCGACGCCCTGGACCATCCGCTGGCCGGGCTGCGGTACCCCGATGAGGAGGCGCTGCAACAGGGGCTGCGCGGATATATCGAGGCCGATCTGGCCCGCCGTCATGACCCTGAGCACAGCCCCGACCTGGCCGTCTTCCTCGCCCTGCTGTCCGTCTACGGGCAGCTCATCCGGCTCGGCGACATCGGCGGCTGGTGGCACGGCTTCTTCAGCTACCTCGCCTCCGGTCCGCCCGGACCACGGCTGGAACAGCTCCTCGCGCTCTCCCGCGCCGGAGTCGTCCGCTTCCTCGGCGCCGGGCTGACCGTGACCACCGACCCCGGACGCGGGGTGTTCCGGGCGTCCGGCGACGGTCTGCCCGGACACACCGTCGAGGCCCGCGCCCTGGTCGAGGCCCGGCTGCCGGAACCCACCGTGGAGCGCAGCCGCGATCCGCTGCTGCGCTCCCTGCACCGCGACGGCGCGGCCGCCACCCCGGCCGGACTGCTCGCCGTCAGCCCCGATGACGGCCGGGTCCTGGACCGGGCCGGACGTCCGCATCCCCGCCGCTTCGCCCTGGGCCCGCACACCGACGCCCGCGCCTCCGGCGCCTTCGCCCGGCCGCGTACCAACGCGCCCGCGTTCCGCCAGAACGACGCGACCGCGCGGGCCCTGCTGCGCTGTCTGCGCGCACTGGCCCACAGCGCCCCGCTCAGCGCCTGAGCGCGACCGCTCTGCCCCTTCCCGCTCGCCCCTCCTCGAAGGACCTCCCGTGTCACTGACCTCCGATCCACCCCTGAAGACCGCACCCGAACCCACCCCGGCCGAGGACTACTCGGCGCTCAAGGTCGTCCCCGTACGCCACCCCTGGCGCTGGGTCGCGGTCGCCGTCACCGCCGTCCTGGTCGCCCAGTTCGCCCATGGCCTGGTCACCAACCCCGGCTGGGAATGGGAGGTGTTCGCCCGGTTCTTCGCAACCGAGACCATCCTCAAGGCGGTCTGGATCACCATCCAGCTCACCTTCTACGGCACCGCGCTGGGCTTCGCCCTCGGTATCGTGCTGGCCTTCATGCGGCTGTCCGCCAGCCCGTTCCTGAAGTCGGTGGCGTTCACCTACATCTGGGCGTTCCGCTCCATCCCGCTCATCGTCCAGCTTCTGTTCTGGTTCAACCTCACCTACCTCTACCAGCGGCTGGACTTCGGCATCCCGTTCGGCCCCGGCTTCTTCTCCTTCGACACCGCGGGCCTGGTCGGCGCCATGAGTGCGGCGGTCCTCGGACTCGCCCTGCACCAGGCGGCCTACGCCGCCGAGATCGTGCGCGGGGGAGTGCTGGCCGTCGATGCCGGACAGCTCGAGGCGGCGGCAGCGCTCGGCATCCCCCGGCTGCGCCAGCTCCGCAGGATCGTGCTGCCGCAGGCGATGCGCTCGATCCTGCCCAACGCCGCCAACGAGGTCATCTCCCTCTTCAAGGGCACCTCGATCGTCTCGGTGATGGCGATCGGCGAACTCTTCTACCAGGTGCAGGTCGTGTACGGCCGCAACGGCCGGGTGGTACCGCTGCTGATGGTGGCGACCGTCTGGTACATCGTCCTGACCACCGTGCTCTCCGTCGCGCAGTACTACGTCGAGCGCCACTTCTCCCGGGGAGCCACCCGATGACCGCCATGGTCGACATCCGCTCCGCCCACAAGAGCTTCGGAACCCTGGAGGTGCTGCGCGGGATCGACCTCCAGGTGCGCGCCGGAGAGGTGGCCGTCGTCCTCGGACCGTCCGGCTCCGGCAAGTCCACGCTGCTGCGGACCATCAACCACCTGGAGAAGGTGGACAGCGGCTGGATCAGCGTCGGCGGCTCACTGGTCGGCTACCGCCGCCAGGGCAACCGGCTGTACGAGCTGCGCGAGCGCGAGGTCCTGCGGCAGCGCACCCGGATCGGCTTCGTCTTCCAGAACTTCCACCTCTTCCCGCACCTGACGGTGCTGGAGAACATCACCGAGGCACCGGTCTCCGCGCTGCGCCGCCCCCGCAAGCAGGCCGTGGAGACCGCCGGGACGCTGCTGGCCCGGGTCGGTCTCGCGGACAAGGCGTCCGCCTACCCCCGCCAGCTCTCCGGCGGACAGCAGCAGCGGGTGGCCATCGCCCGTGCGCTCGCCCTGGAACCGGAGCTGCTGCTCTTCGACGAGCCGACCTCCGCACTCGACCCCGAGCTGGTCGGTGAGGTCCTGGACGTCATCAAGGACCTGGCCCACCAGGGCACCACCATGGTCGTGGTCACCCATGAGATCGGCTTCGCCCGTGAAGTGGCCGACACCGTGGTCTTCATGGACGACGGCCGGATCGTCGAACAGGGACCACCGTCCGAGGTGCTCGACCGTCCGCGCGAGACGCGCACCAAGGCGTTCCTCTCCAAGGTCCTGTGACCTCCCGCCCCCACCGGTACACCCCGCCCGTCCCCGTATATCCCGTATCCCGCACACCCCCGCAAGGAGCCTCCCGTGAAGACCCGTCGCACCCTCGTCACCGCCGTCGCCGTCACCCTCGCCTCGACCCTGCTCGGCGCCTGCGGCAGCGGTGACGCCCAGCAGACCGTCGGGGCCGAGGGCAAGCGGGGCGGACAGCTCAACATCGGCCCCGACCAGCACCGCGTCAGAGGCAAGAAGGTGGCCGCCATCGCGGCCGAGCTGCCCGCGGCGATCCGCGAGCGGGGCACCCTGCGGATCGGCGGCAGCGCGGACGCCGCCGCGCCGCTCGGCTTCTACGCCACCGACGACAAGACCCGTATCGGCTCCGAGATCGACCTCGCCACCCTGGTCGCCGACACCCTCGGCCTGAAGGTCGACTTCCAGGCGGTCTCCTGGGAGAACCTCTTCGTCGGCCTGGACAGCTCCAAGTTCGACGCCGTGTTCTCCAACGTGACCGTCACCGAGGAGCGCAAGGAGAAGTACGACTTCGCCACCTACCGGCTGGACGACCTCGCCTTCGAGGCCAAGAAGGGCACCCCGTGGCGGGTGAAGGGGCCGAAGGACGTGGCGGGGAAGACCGTCGCCGTCTCCTCCGGCACCAACCAGGAGAAGATCCTGGTCGACTGGAGCAAGGAGAACGAGAAGGCGGGCCGGAAGCCGGTCGGCATCACGTACTTCCAGAAGGACACCGACTACTACCTCGCTCTCCAGTCCGGGCGGATCGACGCCTATCTCGGCCCCCACCCCACCTCCGCCTACCACGTCGCCTCGGCCGGGCAGACACAGATCGTCGGCACCCTCTCGGGCGGCGGCGACGCGGTGCAGGGCAAGATCGCCGCCACCACCAGGAAGGGCAGCGGACTGGTCGACGCCTATGCGGCGGCCATCGACCACGTCATCGACGACGGTTCGTACGCCAAGGTGCTGAAGCGCTGGGGACTCGCCGGTGAGGCGGTCGAGAAGTCCGAGATCAACCCGCGCGGCCTGCCGAAGCAGTGACCGTCCACCCCGACCGAGGAAGGCCCTGACCATGGCCCCATCCACCGGCCCCCTGCACCTGGCCGCCGCCGTCGACGGCACCGGGAGCTACGCGGCGCCGTACTACGTCGAGCTCGCGCGACTCGCCGAGCGCGGCACGCTCGACTTCATCACCCTGGACGACTCGTTCGGCCCCCCGGGGGAGGGTCCCGGCCGGCCCGACGCGCTCGCCGTCCTGGCGCGCGTCGCTCCGGCCACCGAACGGATCGGCCTGGTGCCGACCGTCACCACCACGCACACCGAACCGTTCCATGTCTCCTGTGCCGTGGCCACCCTGGACTGGGTGAGCCGCGGCCGGGCGGGCTGGACGGTCGGGGTGTCGGCGACCGAGGCGGAGGCGCGGCTGGTGGGCCGCCGCCCCGCCGCCCCCGCGGCCGAACTGTGGGCCGAGGCGGGCGAGGTGGCCGATGTGGTGGCCCGGCTGTGGGACAGCTGGGAGGACGACGCGGAGATCCGCGACATCGCCACCGGCCGCTTCATCGACCGCGACAGACTGCACTACGTCGACTTCGAGGGCGGCCACTTCCGGGTGCGCGGCCCGTCCATCGTCCCCCGGCCCCCGCAGGGCCACCCGGTGGTGGCCGTCGATGCCACCGATCCCGTCACCCGGGACACCGCCGCCCGCCACGCCGATGTGGCGTTCGTCCGGGCCACCACCCCGGACGCGGCGGGCCGGATACGTGACGAACTGCGGCTGCGCGCGGGGGAGTCGGGCCGGGATCCGGGCGCGCTCACCGTGCTCGCCGCCGTCACCGTGGACCTGTCGGACGGTGAGTACGCGGCCGGGCCGGGCAGTGCGCGGGGCCCGCTGACCGCCGTGGACGACCGGCCGCCGCTGTACCGCGGGGGACCGGTGGACCTCGCGGACCTGATTGCCGGGTGGCACACCGCCGGGGCCGTGGACGGCTTCCACATCACCCCCGCCGCACCGCCCGGCGATCTCGAACGGTTCGTCAACGGCACCGTGGCGCTGCTCCAGCACCGCGGACTGTTCCGCACCTTCTACCCCGGTACGACGCTCCGGGAGCACCTGGGGCGGCCGCGCCCCGCCAACCGCTACGCCCTGGCGAGGGAGGGAGCCCGGTGAACGACACGAGCGGACCCGGCAGGCAGATCCATCTGGCCGCGCACTTCCCCGGGGTGAACAACACCACCGTATGGGCCGACCCCCGTTCCGGCAGCCAGATCGACTTCTCCTCCTTCGTCCATCTGGCACGTACCGCCGAACGCGGGCTGTTCGACTTCTTCTTCCTCGCCGAGGGGCTGCGGCTGCGCGAGCACAACGGCCGTATCCACGACCTCGATGTGGTGGGCAGGCCGGAGTCGCTGACCGTGCTCTCCGCGCTGGCGGCCGTCACCGAACGACTCGGCCTGGCCGCCACCGTCAACGCCACCTTCAACGAACCGTATGAACTGGCCCGCCGGCTGGCCTCCCTGGACCATCTCAGCGGGGGCCGCGCCGCCTGGAACGTCGTCACCTCCTCCGACGCCTTCACCGGTGAGAACTTCCGGCGCGGCGGCTATCTGGACCGGGCCGACCGCTACACCCGGGCCGCCGAGTTCGTGGCCACCGCACGTGAGCTGTGGGACTCCTGGACGCCCGGGGGCACCCCCCGGCCGTTCGCACACCACGGTGAACACTTCGGTATCGAGGGGCATTTCGGGGTGGCGCCCGCGCCGCAGGGCCATCCGGTGGTGATCCAGGCCGGGGACTCCGACGAGGGCCGGGAGTTCGCCGCCTCCGCCGCCGACATCATCTTCACCCGGCACGGCACCCTGGAGGCGGGCTGTGCCTTCTACGCCGACGTCAAGCGAAGGCTGGCGGCCCACGGCCGGGCCCCGGAGGATCTGAAGATCATGCCCGGGGTGACCTTCGTCCTCGGCGACACCGCGGCCGAGGCCCAGGAGCGGGCCGCGGAGATCCGGCGGCAGCAGGTCTCCCCGCAGACCGCGCTGCTCACCCTGGAGCAGATCTGGGGGGTGGACCTGTCCGGCTACGACCCCGACGGACCGCTTCCGGACATCGATCCGGACCCCGGCTCCGAGCGCTCCCAGGGCCGGGTGCGGCATGCCGATCCGCTGGCGGTGGCGGCGAAGTGGCGGGCCCTCTCGGAGGAGAAAGGGCTGTCCATCCGGCAGACCGTCATCGAGACGACCGGCCGGCAGTCCTTCATCGGCACCCCGGAGGCCGTCGCCGCCGAGATGGCCGCTTTCGTACGGGAGGACGCGGCCGACGGCTTCATCCTCGTGCCGCATCTGACCCCCGGCGGACTCGATGACTTCGTGGACCGGGTGGTCCCGCTGCTCCAGGAGCGCGGGGTGTTCCGCACCGCGTACACCGGCCGGACACTCCGCGACCACCTGGGGCTTCGCCATCCGGGAGAGGAGCGCTGAGGGGTTCCCCGCGGGCCGGGACACCGGACCGCACCAGGGCCCGCGAGGTTGCGCGGAGGTCGGCGGAACCTGAGGGTCCGTAGCCGCGTCCTCAGGGATACCCAGGGGATGGGTGCACCGCCCCGGTGGCCGGAAGCCGCCGGGGCCATGTGCCCGGCGGCCGCTGACAGTTACACGTTTTCTCTTGCGCGCCGAGGGCGATGGCCCGAATACTTCGGGAAGCGCTTGTCAGGAACACGTCGAATTTGCGTTCGGTGTGATCTTTGACTGCGCCTCACGGGCCTGCCCACCCAAGCGGACCCCCGATTCCCTCGGAGGAAGAGTTGAGGATCAAGCGCACTGCCCCCCACGGCACCCAGGCGAGACGTATAGCCCTGATCGCCGCCACCTCGGCGCTGATGGCCGGAACGGCACTCGCCGCCCCCGCCGCCTACGCCGGAAGCGACAAGGCCGCCACGTTCAGCGCGACAGAGGTCAGGGCGGCGAGCGACGCCGTTCTCGAGGCCGATGTCGCGGGCACCGCCTGGTATGTCGACAAGGCGACCAACACCCTCGTGGTCACCGCCGACAGCACCGTCTCCGCGAGCGAGATCGCCAAGATCAAGAACGGTGCGGGTGCGAACGCCGACGCGATCGAGGTGAAGCGCACCCCCGGCAAGATCAACAAGCTGATCTCCGGTGGCGATGCCATCTACGCCAGTAGCTGGCGCTGCTCCCTCGGGTTCAACGTCCGCAACGGCAGCGGAGCCAACTACTTCGTCACCGCGGGTCACTGCACCGACGGCGCGGGCACCTGGTGGTCCAACTCCGGACACACCACCACCATCGGCCCCACCGCCGGGTCCAGCTTCCCGACCAATGACTACGGTCTGGTCCGGTACAGCGGTTCGGTCAGCCCGTCGGGCACCGTCGGCAGCCAGGACATCACCCGGGCCGCCAACCCGACCGTCGGCCAGACGGTCACCCGGCGCGGCAGCACCACCGGCACCCACAGCGGCCGGGTCACCGCGCTGAACGCCACCGTCAACTACGGCAACGGCGACATCGTCTACGGCATGATCCAGACCACCGTCTGCGCCGAACCCGGCGACAGCGGCGGTCCCCTCTACTCCGGGTCCACCGCCCTCGGCCTCACCTCCGGCGGCAGCGGCAACTGCTCCACCGGCGGGACCACGTTCTTCCAGCCGGTCGTCGAAGCGCTGAACGCCTACGGGGTCAACGTCTACTAGACCGGCCGACCCCCCGTTCGTTCCCCCTCTCGCCGTCATCGGCATGCCGTCGGCCGCCCCTCACCGGCCGCTGGCATACGGCGAAGGAGCCCCCGCCCGGAGTGCCCGGCGGGGGCTCCCCCCTGTTGTCGAGCCGGACTATCGTGGACATCAATACCCCGGATGGGGCATTGGTCGTGATACGGACGGCAGGTGGCCGTGATGATCGATGCGCTGGTGACAGTGGTCGTGGTACTGGCCTGTCTGGGCGTGGTCTGCGCCCTGGCGGCGGCCCGAGTGGTCAAGCAGTACGAACGGGGGGTGGTCTTCCGGCTCGGGAGGCTGCGGTCGGGTATCCGGGGCCCGGGGTTCACCATGATCACCCCGGTCTTCGACCGGCTGCACAAGGTGAACATGCAGATCGTGACGATGCCCGTGCCCGCGCAGGAGGGCATCACCCGTGACAACGTGACGGTCCGGGTCGACGCGGTCGTCTACTTCAAGGTCGTGGACCCGGCGGAGGCGATCATCGCGGTGGAGGACTACCGCTTCGCCGTCTCTCAGATGGCCCAGACCTCACTGCGCTCGATCATCGGCAAGAGCGATCTGGATGATCTGCTCTCCAACCGGGAGAAGCTCAACCAGGGCCTTGAGCTCATGATCGACAGCCCGGCGGTGGGCTGGGGCGTCCATATCGACCGTGTCGAGATCAAGGACGTATCGCTGCCGGAGACCATGAAGCGCTCGATGGCCCGGCAGGCGGAGGCCGACCGGGAGCGCCGCGCCCGGGTCATCAACGCGGACGCGGAGCTCCAGGCGTCCAAGAAGCTGGCCGAGGCCGCCGCCCAGATGTCCGAGAGCCCGGCCGCGCTCCAGCTCCGGCTGCTCCAGACCGTGATGGCGGTGTCGGCGGAGAAGAACTCCACGCTGGTGCTGCCCATCCCGGTGGAGCTGCTGCGGTTCCTGGAACGGGGCCAGGAGGACGAGCGGCCCCTGACGGCCGGGCGTACGGAGCGGAAGCCGGAAGGCGCCGGGGCGGAGAGCGTCGCCGGGGCGGAAGCCGTCCCCGCCGCCGATTCCGCTGCGCCCCGCGCGGTGACGGAGGAGCGGTCCGCCCGGCCGGTCCCCACCCTCACCGAACGCGAACCGGAGCCGAGGCCCACCGTGGAGCGCTGACCTCGGGGGTTCCACACCCCCCGGCCGGTGATCGGCATCCGCTGGGATAGTGTCCTGCCCGCGCACCCCTTCGGTGCGCGGGCTTCGTCATGCCGGTTCCGGTACGGTGCCGGTTTCGATTCCGGCACCGGAGCACCTCGTGTCGGGCACATGACCGCCCCGTAAATTTCACAGCCCGGACGTGAACCTGCCCTTGTGTGGCCCAGGAGCCCTGGGAATACTCGGCGGCAACTTGGCATGGACGCGCCGTGAACGGGCAGACGCGCCCTGCCACCCGCCTTCCGGGCCCGGCACCCCACTGCCGCTTTCGGGCCCAACCCCCCACTGGAGGTTCTGAGTTGAAGCACCGCCGCATACCCAAGCGTCGCGTCGCCATCGCCGGAGCCGGTATCACGGCCCTCGTGGCCGCGGGACTCACCCTGCAGAGCGCCAATGCCGCCCCCGGTGACCAGCCGGACCCCCTGTCGGTGAAGGCCGCGGGCAAGCTGGCCAACGGTCTCGTCTCCTCGCTGGGCGATGACTCCGCGGGTGCCTACTACGACGCCCAGAGCAAGAAGCTCGTGGTCAACGTGGTGAACGACGCCGCCGCCGACAAGGTCCGCGCGGCCGGGGCCGAGGCCAAGGTGGTCAAGCACACCCTCGCCCAGCTCGACTCGGCGCGGGCCACCCTCAAGGACAAGGCCACCCTGCCCGGTACCGCATGGTCGGTGGACCCCAGAACCAACAAGGTCGTCGTCACCGCGGACCGCTCCGTCAAGGGCGGCGCGCTGGACAAGCTGACCCAGGTCACCGACGGGCTGGGTGACAAGGTCGAGGTGAAGCGGTCCAAGGGCGCGTTCTCGACCTTCATCGCCGGTGGCGACGCCATCTGGGGTGACGGCGGCCGCTGCTCGCTCGGCTTCAACGTGGTCAAGGACGGTCAGCCGTACTTCCTGACCGCCGGCCACTGCACCGAGTCGATCAAGAGCTGGTCGGACTCGCAGGGCGGCGAGGAGATCGGGGCCAACGAGGGAAGCTCCTTCCCCGGCAATGACTACGGCCTGGTCAAGTACACCAAGGACACCGAGCACCCGAGCGCGGTGGACCTCTACAACGGCAGCACCCAGGCCATCGCCAAGGCGGGCGACGCCACGGTCGGCCAGAAGGTGCAGCGCAGCGGCAGCACCACCCAGGTGCACGACGGCGAGGTCACCGCCCTCAATGCCACCGTGAACTACCAGGAGGGCACGGTCGAGGGGCTCATCCAGACCACCGTCTGCGCCGAGCCGGGCGACAGCGGCGGCGCGCTCTTCGCGGACGACACCGCGCTGGGCCTGACCTCCGGCGGCAGCGGTGACTGCTCCGGCGGCGGCGAGACCTTCTTCCAGCCGGTTCCGGAGGCGCTGGACGCGTACGGCGCCTCGATCGGCTGACCGGCCGGTCCCGTGACCCTGGCGCCCGGTGCGGGGGCGTAGGGTCGCACCGAGAACAGAGGCCCCCCGGACACCCGTGGACGGTGTCCGGGGGGCCTCCCCTGTGTCCGCGGCCGGTCAGACCGCGTTCACCGGTGCCGCGTCGTGCGGCACTGCGTTCGGTGGTGCGTGGTGCGGTGGTACGTCGTACGGGGTCGCGCCGCTCTGTCGCGCGCCGCTCAGAACCCGAAGACCTGGGTGGTCACGGCGTCCCGCTGGCAGTTGTTCGCGAAGGTGTGCTCGTACGAGACCCGGCGGCCGTCCCAGACCCCCGTGGCGGTGACCGTCACCGGCCGCCATTCCTTGGTGCAGATCCGGCCCGGCTCCGCCGACAGCGTCAGCGAGTTGAAGGCGCCGTCGACGGTGCGCAGTTCGGCGCACGCCTTGGCGGCGGCCGGGTGGGTACCGGAGGCGGTGGGCTGACAGCTGAGCGTCACCGCCCGCTGTACGTCGGCCGTCGCCGCATCCGCGCCGTAGCCGACGGTGAGGACCATCGCAGAGGCCGGGTACAGGCTGTCGGGCTGCGCGGGCGCGGCGTTCGCCGTGCCGCTCGCACCGATCCCCAGCGCGGCGCTCAGGGCCACGGCGGCCCCCAGACCGATCGCCCCTGTGGTCTTCCGCATTTCGAACGCTCCCTAGCTCGTGGTTTCAGATACCGGACGGAGTTCTACGCCGTGCGCGTCGGGAACGCATGTCGATCGAACACTTCCGGTCGCTATACGTAGTCATTCGGCGGCTTATTGTCGCGCGCGGAGGGTATCGCTCCGTGGAACGCCGCGTATCCGGCGGATGCGCGGAGGGCGGGGCGGGCCGACGGGCGTGCGCCCGGCGCGGAGGTGTCCGGAGTGTCCGCCGGTTCCTGAACTACATGGTCAGAGCACTCGTATGGGATCAGGCAGGGCCATATGGGGCAGGGGGTGATGATCCGTCCGTCGGTTACCGGTGAGTGTGGGGCCCGAGGGGCGGGTGAGTGAGTTCCTGCCAGCGCAAGGTGACCGGCGGGCGGGTGCTCAAACGGCCTCCGGCGGCCGGAACGGTGGTGTACAGCGCGGGGTCAGCTATCCAGA
The DNA here is from genome assembly GCF_024295805.1 of Streptomyces cucumeris. Taxonomy (GTDB): domain Bacteria; phylum Actinomycetota; class Actinomycetes; order Streptomycetales; family Streptomycetaceae; genus Streptomyces; species Streptomyces cucumeris. Next base: position 212,126 of record NZ_JANCLX010000010.1, on the reverse strand, counting down.
TCGCGGCTCAGGGAGCCGGTCCGGTGGCTCCATCCGTAGGCCCGGCCGGCCCGCAGTCGCACCACCAGCCGCCGGTCGGCGACCATCGCGGCGCGGAACTCCTCCCAGTCCGGATGCTCACCCTGGACGGCGCGGTAGATCCCGACCAGTTCGTCGACCGTGGCGTCGTGCGGATCGCCGGCCACCGGGGTCAGCTCGGCGTCGCCCTCGGCTACCAGATAGGAGGTGCGGTCGTCGCTGGTGACATAGAAGCTGGCGCGCGGATCGCGGCGCAGATTGCGGGTCTTGGCGCGGTCGTCGGTGACCGAGACGCGGATCAGGTGGGTGGCCGGGTCATAGGTGAAGGCGACGTTCGAAAGCTGGGGCCTGCCGTCGCGCTTGAGGGTGACCAGTGTGCCGGTGCGCTGCTCCCGCAGCAGCCCGAGCGGGGCGTCCTGGGAGGGTGCGCTGGAATCCCCGGGTCGCTCGGTCATGAGGATCAAGCGTAGGGCGCGGACTGCCGGTTCTCCTGGTGCGACACGCGGGATGTAGAGGTGTTTTGCGTGCTTATGGTGTATATGGAAGGGCCGCCGAACCGACTCGCACGTCTGTTCGAGAATGGGGTTATGGTGGGGCGTGGGACGAACAGGGTCGGTCAGGGGGTGTGAGCAGCGGGAGGTGCGGATGCCAGGCTTCACGCATCTGCACACCGCGTCCGGATTCTCCATGCGGTACGGGGCCGCGCATCCGGAGCGGCTCGCGGAGCGCGCCGCCGAGCGCGGTATGGACGCGATCGCGCTGACCGATCGCGACAGCCTCGCCGGAGCGGTGCGGTTCGCCCGCGCCTGCGGGGCCGCGGGGGTGCGCCCGCTCTTCGGGGTGAACCTGGCCGTCCGGTCGGAACCCCCGGAGCCGGGGCGTACGGTCCGGCGCCGCACCCCGGTGCGCGGCGGGGCGTTCATCGACGAGTCCGCGCCCCGGGTGGTCTTCCTCGCCCGGGACGGCGCGGCCGGATGGGCCGCGCTGTGCGGTCTGGTCTCCGCCGCCCACGCCGGGCTCGGCCACCCCGGCTCCGCCCGTGCCCATGACGACGGACCGCCGCTGCTGCACTGGCGCGACCTGGTCGACGGCGGTGGCGGGGCGCTCTCCGCGCTGACCGTGCTGCTCGGCCCCGACTCCGATGTCGGCCGGGCCCTGGCTGCCGGCCGCCCCGACCGGGCCGCCCGGCTGATCACCCCCTGGCGCGAGCTCTTCGGTGACGCGCTGCGGCTGGAGACCGTGTGGCACGGCCGCCCCGGCACCGGCCCCGGCTCGCTGCGGCTGGCCGCCCGTACCGTCGGCTTCGCCGCCGACCAGGGCGTACGGTCCGTGCTCAGCAACGCCGTGCGCTACGCCGACCCGGGGGAGGGACCGGTCGCCGATGTCCTGGACGCCGCCCGGCGGCTGGTCCCGATCGATCCGCGCCGCCCCGGCTCGCTCGACAGCGGTGAGCGCTGGCTCAAGGGCCCGCGGGAGATGGCGGAGATCGCCGAACGGATCGCGGAGGCGGCGGGGATGCGGCGGGACGCCGCGTACCGGCTGCTGGAGGAGACCGAGCGCACCGCCGCCGCGTGTCTGGTCGACCCCGAGGACCACATCGGCCTCGGCAGTGTCCACTTCCCCGAACCACGGCTGGTCGGCGCCGGACGGCGCAGCGCCGAGCGGGTGCTGCGGTCGCGCTGCGCCGCCGCCATGGTGCTGCGGGGGTACGACCGCGACCGGCCGCGCTGGGAGCGGCTGGAGGACGAGCTGCGCACCATCGAGCGGCTCGGCTTCGCCTCGTATTTCCTCACCGTCGCCCAGGTCGTGGACGACACCCGCGCGCTCGGGGTCCGGGTGGCCGCCCGTGGCTCCGGCGCGGGCTCGTTCGTCAACCATCTGCTCGGGATCGCCCACGCCGACCCCGTCGCCAACGGGCTGCTGATGGAGCGGTTCCTCTCGGTGCGGCGGGCCGCGCTGCCCGACATCGACATCGACGTGGAGTCCGCGCGCCGCCTCGATGTCTACCGCGCCATCTTCGACCGCTTCGGGGCGGAGCGGGTCGCGACGGTCGCCATGCCCGAGACCTACCGGGTGCGCCATGCGGTGCGGGACGTGGGTGCGGCGCTCGGTATGGACCCGGATGAGGTGGACCGGCTCGCCAAGTCCTTCCCGCACATCCGCGCCCGTGACGCCCGCGCGGCCCTGGCCGAACTGCCCGAGCTGCGGGCGCTGCGCGAGGCGACCGCCGAGCAGGAACGTTTCGGCAAGTTCTGGGAGCTGGTCGAGGCGCTGGACGCGCTGCCCCGTGGTCTCGCCATGCACCCCTGCGGGGTGCTGCTCTCGGACTCCGGGTTGTTGGCCCGTACGCCCATCGTGCCGACCAGTGGTGAGGGCTTCCCGATGTCCCAGTTCGACAAGGACGATGTCGAGGAACTGGGGCTGCTCAAACTCGATGTGCTGGGTGTGCGGATGCAGTCCGCGATGGCGCATGCGGTGGCCGAGATCGTGCGGGTCACCGGACGGACGGTGGACCTCGACGACCCCGCCGTGGTCCGCCCCGGCGACCCCGCCACCTACGATCTGATCCGCTCCACCGAGACGCTCGGCTGCTTCCAGATCGAGTCCCCGGGGCAGCGCGATCTCCTGGGGCGGCTCCAGCCCACCTCCTTCCATGACCTCGTGGTCGACATCTCGCTCTTCCGGCCCGGCCCGGTCGCCGCCGATATGGTGCGCCCCTTCATCGAGGCCCGGCACGGCCGCACACCGCCGCGCTATCCGCATCCGGATCTGGAGGAGGCGCTGCGCGAGACCTATGGGGTGGTGGTCTTCCATGAACAGATCATCAAGATCCTCTCGATCATGACCGGTTGTGAACGGGACCTCGCCGACGAGGCACGGCGCGCGCTGTCCGACCCCGAACGGCAGGGGCGGGTACGGGCCTGGTTCCGGACCGAGGCCGCGCGGCGGGGCTATCCGGCGGAGGTGCTGGCGCGTACCTGGGAGATCGTCGAGGCGTTCGGCTCGTACGGCTTCTGCAAGGCGCACGCCGTCGCCTTCGCGGTGCCGACGTATCAGTCCGCCTGGCTCAAGGCGCACCATCCGGCGGCCTTCTACGCCGGGCTGCTCACCCATGACCCCGGGATGTACCCCAAGCGGCTGCTGCTGGCGGACGCGCGGCGGCGCGGGGTGCCGATCCTCCCGTTGGACGTGAACCGCTCGGGGGCCGCCTATCGAATCGAACTGATGTCCGGTGGCGATGGTGGTGGCGAGGGCGCCGGGGTCCGGCTGGCCCTCTCCGACGTCCACGGCATCAGCGAGGCGGAGACCGGGCGGATCGAGGCCGGGCAGCCGTACTCCTCGCTCCAGGACCTGTGGCTGCGCGCCCACCCCGGGCGGCCGGTGGCCGAACGGCTGGCCCAGGTCGGCGCGTTGGACGCGTTCGGTCCGAGCCGCCGCGACCTGCTGTTGCAGATCGCCGAACTGCACCGGCAGCAGCGGGGCGCCGCCCGGCACGACGGCGCGGGCCAGCTCCCGCTGACCGAGGCCGGGCCCGCCGCCCCCGCCGGACTCCCCGACCTCGACGCGGACGAACGCCTCGGCGCCGAGCTCGGTGTCCTCGGCATGGATGTCTCCCGCCATCTCATGAGTGACCACCGGGAGTTCCTGGAGGAACTGGGCGCGATGTCCGCGAAACGGCTGCGGGACGCCCGGCACGGCGAGACCGTACTCGTCGCCGGAGCCAAGGCCGCCACCCAGACCCCGCCGATCCGCTCGGGCCGCCGGGTCATCTTCACCACCCTCGACGACGGCTCCGGGCTGGTCGACTGCGCGTTCTTCGACGACAGCCACGCCGCATGCGCGCACACCGTCTTCCACTCATGGCTGCTGCTGGTGCGCGGGGTGGTCCAGCGGCGCGGCCCGCGCAGCCTCAGCGTCGTCGGCTCGGCCGTCTGGAACCTCGCCGAACTGGCCCGGCTCCGCCGCGAAGGCGGCCTGGACGCGGTCGCCGCCGAACTGGCGGCGGGCCCGGACGACGGTACGCGCGAACCGGCCGGGGCCGGCTCCGGCCGCCGCATCCAGATGTCCACCGGCTACGCCATGCACCCCTGGGCCGACCTCCGGCCCGCGGGCGACCAGTCCGCCACCGGCCGCAAACTGTGGCACGCCAGCCCCGGGAGCGCGGGATGACCCCCGGCCGTCACCCCGCCGATCCCCGTCGCCGCCCGGCGGGGGAGGGGCGGTCGAGCGGCGCGTCCGCGGACGCCGAACCTCCGGCAGGAGGAGAGCGGTCGGGCTCCGGGGCCGGGGAGCCGCATGTGCTGTATGTGCGGTTCCGGCGGGGGGCCGGGCAGGAGGCGTTGGGGGAGGACGTCTACCAGGGGCTGCTGGCGTTGCTCGGGGAGCTGACGCCCGTCGTCGAGGCGCTGCCGCCCGATGCCGCGTTCGCCGATGTCCGCGGTGCGCTGCGGTACTTCGGGCGGGACGCCGCCGGGCTCGCGGGGATCGTGCGGGTCCGGGCGCTGGCCCGGTACGGCGTCGACTGCACCGTCGGCGTCGCCGCCAACCCCATGCTCGCCCGGATGGCCGCCCAGGACGCGGCGCCGGACGCGCCCGGCGCCGTCCGCACCGTGCCCGGCGACCCCGGCGCCGTCGCCGCGTTCCTCGCCCGCAAGCCCCCCACCGCCCTGCCCGGTGTGGGCCCGGCCACCGCGCGCACGCTGTGTGCGTACGGGCTCGACAGCGCCGCGCGGATCGCCGACGCGCCCCTGGGCACCCTGCAGCGGATCCTCGGCGCGTCCACCGCGCGTACGGTGCACGCCTGGGCCCGCGGTGTCGACCCGGCGCCCGTCACCCCGAACGCCCCGGCCCGTGCCATGGGGGCGGAACACCGGTTCCGCCACGATGAGCTGGACCCCGTCCGGCGGCGCCGGGCGCTGCTCACGCTCGCCGACGGGCTCGGCGCCCGGCTGCGGACGAGCGGGCAGGTGGCGGCGGTGCTCGTGCTCACCGTCCGGTACGCCGACCGCTCCACGACCACCCGCTCCCGCACCCTGGCCGAGCCGACCGCGCACACCCCGGTGCTGACCTCCGCCGCATACGCGCTGCACGACGCGCTAGGGCTGCAACGGGCCCGGGTGCGGGCCGTGTCGCTGCGGGTCGAGGGGCTGACCGACGCCGGACTCGCGGCGCACCAGCTGACGTTCGACCCCGCCGATGAGAAGTCCCGGCGGCTGGAGGCGGCGGCCGACCGGGCGCGCGCCCGCTTCGGCCCGTCCGCGGTACGGCCCGCCGGATTCCTGGACGTCGCGTGAAAAGTAGGTAGACGTTCCTTCACTGACCAATGGCTGGATGCCTTTGCTACTCACGCGTAATTTCGTCTCAGCGCACCACCCCATGTGATCCGGATCGCAGGGCGCGCCGTCAGTGCAACCCTCTCTCCCCCACGGCGAGGAGTTCATGTGATGCTGCCCTGGAGGCATATCCCTGGTTTCCGCAGGTCCCGCAAGACCCGGACGGTCAGCAGGTCGCGCAGGTTACTGCCCGCGCTGGCCCTGACGGTCGTGGCGACCGCCGTACCCACCGCGGCCGAGGCCGCGAGTTCGGGTGCGGTGAGCAGCGGGTGGAACAACTATTCCTGCAAGCCATCGGCCCAACATCCCCGCCCCGTGGTGCTGGTGCACGGCACCCTGGGCAACTCCATCGACAACTGGCTCGGCTTCGCCCCCTACCTGGTGAAACGCGGCTACTGCGTCTTCTCCCTCGACTACGGCCAGTTGCCGCTCGTGCCCTTCTTCCACGGCCTGAACCGGGTCGACAAGTCGGCCGCGCAGCTGTCCTCCTACGTGGACCGGGTACTGGCCGCCACCGGCGCCCAGAAGGTCGACATGGTCGGACATTCGCAGGGCGGCATGATGCCCCGCTACTACCTCAAGTTCCTCGGCGGTGCGCCCAAGGTGAACGCCCTGGTCGGCCTGGCTCCCAGTAACCATGGCACCACCCTGTCCGGGCTGACCAAGCTGCTCGACTACTTCCCGGGTGCCGGCGATCTGATCGCCCGGGCCGCGCCGGGACTGATGGACCAGGTCGTCGGCTCCGACATGCTCAAGCGCCTCAACGAGGGCGGCGACACCGTCCCCGGGGTGCGTTACACCGTCATCGCGACCAAGTACGACGAGGTCGTCACGCCCTACCAGTCGCAGTTCCTGTCCGGACCCGACGTCAAGAACGTGGTGCTCCAGGACCTGTGCCGGACCGATATCTCCGAACACCTCGCCATCGGGCTGACCGACGGCCTCGCCTTCCACGAAGCCGTCAACGCCCTCGATCCGGAACACGCCACCCCGACGACCTGTGCGTCGGATGACTGACCCTTGACAGAAAGCGGTTGACGGCTCATCCCGCTAGCGGGTGGTGCGCCTTCCGAGGGCGTCCACGAAGCGGGTCAGCAGCCGTGCGAACGCCGCTCTGTCCGCTTCCGGCCACTCCTCCATCGCCTCGGCGAACACGGAGCGCCGGAAGCGGCGGACCTCTTCGGTCAGCGCGCGCCCTGCCTCGGTCCTGACGAGCAGGGCGCGCCGTCCGTCCGCCTGGTCCGCCTCCCGGCGCACCAGCCCGGCGGCCACCGCACCGGCGACCAGCTTGCTCGCCCGGGGCTGGTCCACGGCGAGGGCGGCGGCGATGCCCGAGACGGTCGCGGGGGTTCCGCTCTGCTCCGCCGCCTCGATGGCGTCGAGGACGTCGAACGCCGCGCCCCCGGTGTCGGTCCGCGGTGAGTGCCCGTTGGCCAGGCGCGCCAGGGACCTCCTGCTCTGACTCCGCCGGATGGCGACCATCGCCCGCTCGACCTCGTCGATGTGCTGTGCGCTGTGGTGGTCCATCGCTCCTCGATGCATAATCAATAACATCTAGTTGCTACTTTACATGCATCGCGGGGGAAGGCGGAGCCATGGAGGAACCGAAGCCGATCGGATACTGGCTCAAGCGCCTGGACGCGCTGATCGACGCGGACTTCGAGCGCGCCCTCGCGGGGAGCGGGCTGACCCGGCGCCACTGGCAGGTGCTGAACTCGCTCACCGCGGCTCCGTGCCGGACCGATGAGCTCTCCGCCGCCCTGCTCCCGTTCTGGGGCGAGGGGACGATCACCCTCGACGAGGTCCTGGTCTCGCTCCGCGGGCGCGGCTGGGCCGGCCGGGTCGAGGGGGAGGGCGGCCGCTGGGCACTCACCCCGCTCGGCGCCGAAGGGCGGGCCGAGGCGGCGGGGCGGGTCGGGGCCACCCGGCGGCGGCTGATGGACGGGGTGACGGCCGAGCAGTACCACGAGACCGTACGGGTGCTGAGCCGTATGGCCGCGAACCTCGAAGCCGCGCCCCCCGCCGCATAGCCGCCGGGGCCGAGGCGCTTATTCGGCGATCAGCTCGACCTCGATGTTGCCCCTGGTCGCCTTGGAGTACGGGCACACCTGGTGCGCCTGCTCGACCAGGCCGCGGCCCTTCTCGCCCTCCAGCTCCGCGGGCAGCTCCACGCGCAGCGTGACCTTGAGCCCGAAGCCGCCGTCGGCCTCGTCCTTGCCGATGCCGACCTCGGCGGTCACCGAGATGTCCTTGGTGTCGACCTTGGCCTGGCGGCCGACGAGGCCGAGCGCGCTGGCGAAGCAGGCGGCGTAGCCCGCGGCGAAGAGCTGCTCGGGGTTGGTGCCCTGACCGCTGCCGCCGAGCGCGGGCGGCATGGCGAGCGCCAGGTCGATCTGGCCGTCGGAGGTCACGGCCCGGCCGTCGCGTCCGTTGGCCGTGGCGACCGCGGTGTAGAGCGCATCCATGGAGACCATCCCTTTCGAGTCCTGTGCGGGTTCGAGCCTGTCGGCGTTCGGGGCCGAACGCCGACACGAAGTAGAGCACACAATTAAGTTGTGCACAACTAAAGGGTACGCTGGAGGTATGTCGCACCAGCCCCGCCCCGATCTCCTCCGGCTCGACCTCCAGCTCTGCTTCACCCTGCACGCGGCGTCCCGCGCCTTCGGCGGCGTCTACCGCCGGGTGCTGCGCGAGACGGAGCTGACCTACCCGCAGTACCTGGCGATGCTGGTGCTGTGGGAGCACGGGGAGATGCCGGTCAAGAAGCTGGGGGAGTATCTGCGGCTGGACTCCGGCACCCTCTCGCCGCTGCTCAAGCGCATGCAGACGGCCGGTCTCGTCCAGCGTGAGCGCAGCGCCCAGGACGAGCGTTCGGTGACCGTGCGGCTGACCGCGGAGGGCGAGGCGCTGCGTGAGAAGGCCCAGGACATCCCGCTGAAGGTGGGCGAGGCCAGCGGTCTCGACATGGAGGAGATGGTGGACCTGCGGACGCGGCTCCAGCGGCTGACGGCCACGCTGGACGCGGCGCTGGCCGAGGAGGCCGACGGCGCCTGAGCGGCGGTTTCTGGGCGGCGCCGGACATGGAGGAGCCGGTCCCGGGGGTGCCGTCAACAACCCCCGGAACCGGCTCCGGCCTGTGGCCCGGCATGTGGCCCGCGTCAGCCGCGGCGCCGCGCCGCCTTCCGGCGGCCGTTCGCGGTGAACAGCACCGCCGCCCCGGCCGCGAGGACCGCGGCACCGCCGATGGCGAGGGTGGTGGTGTTGCTGTCGCCGCCGGTCTGGGCGAGGTGCTCACCGCTGTCACCGGTCGCGGTGGGAGCCTTGGCGGCGTCGGCCCCGGCGCTCTTCACGCCGACGTTCTCGCCGGTCCGGGGCTTGTCCGTGTGCTCGGGGGCCTTCACGCCGTGCTCGGTGTGCCCGGCGCCGGCCGCCTTCGGCGCGTCGCCGCCGTGTCCCCGGTGGTCGACGGTCGACTTCGGGGCGCCCGCGGCGATCTGTGCGTCGTCCGGTGCGGACGCCTTCGGGGCCGACGCCTCCGGGGCCGTCTTCGGCGTGCCGGCTGTACGGCCGAAAGTCACGTCCGAGCAGGTGTAGAAGGCCTCGGGGCTGTCCGAGCGCTGCCACACGCTGTAGATCAGGTGGCGGCCGGACTTCTTCGGCACCTTGCCCTTGAAGACGTAACTCCCGTTCTTCAGCGTCGGGTCGGTGACCTTGGCGAAGGGCTTGGCCTCCAGATCGGACCAGGCCAGCCGCTTGGTCGGCTTGTAGCCGTCCTTGGTGATGTACAGCGCGAAGCTGCCCTTGTGCGGGGCCGTGGCCCGGTAGGTGAAGGTGCGGGTCCCGGCCTTCATCGCCGTGGCGGGCCAGTCGGCGCGCGGCAGATCCAGGCCCTTGTACTTGTCGCGGCCCGCGCTGCACAGCTTTCCGTCCGGGATGATCTGCTTGTGCCGCCCGGCGGCGTCGGCGATGTTGACCTCGTTCCAGTCGTACAGCGGCTGGGTGCCCCCGGCCGCCACCGCCGCCTTGCAGGCCGCCGAGACCGGGTTCTCCGGGCCCTCGGCGAAACACGCCGAGACCCGGCTGACCGGGTTCTGCATCGAACCGTGGGCGGTGGCCGGAGCCGCGTTCAGCGTGGTGAGGGCGAGCGGCACCACACCGAGTGCGGCTATCCGTGCGGCCTGACGACGAGCGGTCATCGTGGGGAACTCCTTCGCTGATGGGGGCGACGCGCAGCACGCTAGCCACGCCGATCAGGCGATTCGCCCCGCTTATGGCGGAGTTAAGGGGCAGCTCAGGCTGAGCTGAGAATGATGTCCGGTTCGAACCGGAGTGCGACCGTCCGCCGTGGTCCGCCCCTCCCGCTCCGCCGCCGGGGCGAGGCCGGGGACACATGCCGAGAATGGTTGCGGAGGGTCGTGTGCGTGGAAGGTGAGTGGCATGACCGGAACGAACTCCCGTACGAACGACACGGCCGGCCCCGGGGCGACGCGGTCCGGCCCGTCCGGCCCGCCCGCCCTGTCACGGCCGTCGTCGCGCAGGTCCGCCGTGGAGCTGATCGAGGCGGTCCTCGACCCGGGCACCCGGAGGTCCTGGGACGAACCGGTCGTGATCACCACCGAGGACCCCGACTACCGCGCCGACCTCGAGCGGGCGCGTGAGCGCACCGGGCTCGACGAGTCGGTGATCACGGGGGAGGGGCGGATCGAGGGGCGCCGGGTGGCGTTCGTCGCGTGCGAGTTCCGCTTCCTGGCCGGTTCGATCGGCGTCGCGGCCGGGGAACGCCTGGTCCGGGCGGTGGAGCGGGCCACCGAGGAACGGCTCCCGCTGCTCGCCGCGCCCGCCTCCGGCGGCACCCGGATGCAGGAGGGGACGGTCGCGTTCCTCCAGATGGTGAAGGTGGCGGCGGCGATAACCGAGCACAAGGCCGCGGGCCTGCCCTACCTCGTACATCTGCGCCACCCCACGACGGGCGGCGTCCTCGCGTCCTGGGGCTCGCTGGGCCATGTCACCGCCGCCGAACCGGGGGCGCTGATCGGCTTCATGGGCCCGCGGGTGCACGAGGCGCTCTACGGCGAGGAGTTCCCGCCCGGCGTCCAGGTCGCCGACAACCTGATGCACCACGGCCTGATCGACGCCGTACTCCCCGCCAGCCGCCTGGGCGGCGTGGCGGCCCAGGTCCTCCGCGTCCTGTGCGGAGACCCTGCCGAGGGCGGTGTGTCCGCTGCACCCCGACCCGCCGAGGGCGGTGTGTCCGCTGCACCCCGACCCGCTGGTGGCGGTGTGTCCGCCGGACCCGCGTCGGCCTATGGCGGAGACCCCGCCGGACCCACGCTCGCCGACGGCGGTGGGTCCGCCGGGCGCCCGCTGGCCGATGGTGGTGAGCCCGTCGGGTCCGCGTTGGTCGATGGTGGTGGGTCGGTCGCACCGCTTGCTGATGGCGGAGCGCCCGTGGTCTCGCCTGTCGACGGCGGAGACTCCGCCGGGCCTCAAGCCGTCGAGAGCGGTATGTCCGCTGAGCTCCCGCTTGCTGACGGCGGCGGGCCCGCCGGGCGCCCGCTGGCCGATGGCGGAGGCCCCGAAGCGTCCCAGCCCGCCGATGGCGGTGTGTCTGGTGCAGCCCCGGTTGCCGGTCGCGGTGAGCCCGCCCGGTCCGCTCCGGCGGTCGGGGGCGTCGCTTCGTCCGGTGTCCGGGCCGCGGGCGACGGGGCCTGCCCCCGGCCCGTGCCCACCGCTGAGGAGTCGATCCGGGCGTCCCGGCGGGCCGATCGGCCCGGGGTGCGGGATCTGCTGCGGGTCGCCGCCGAGGATGTGACCCCGCTCAGCGGGACCGGGGCCGGTGAGCACGACCCCGGGCTGCTGCTCGCCCTCGCGCGCGTCGGCGGCACGCCCTGCGTCGTGCTCGGGCACAACCGGCGCAGCGCGCGTGAGGGCGAGACCGGCGATGGGCCGGGGCAGGGTCAGCCGCTCGGCCCCGCCGGTCTGCGGACGGCCCGGCGCGGGATGCGGATCGCCGCCGAACTGGACCTCCCGCTGCTCACCGTCATCGACACCGCGGGCGCCGCGCTCAACCGCGCCGCCGAGGAGGGCGGGCTCGCCGGGGAGATCGCCCGCTGTCTCGCCGACATGGTGACCCTGCCCGCGCCCACCCTGTGCCTGCTGCTCGGCCAGGGCGCCGGGGGCGCCGCGCTCGCGCTGCTGCCCGCCGACCGGGTCGTGGCCGCGCGCCACGCCTGGCTGTCGCCGCTGCCGCCCGAAGGTGCCTCCGCGATCCTTTACCGCACCACCGAGCGGGCGTACGAGGTCGCCGGGCGGCAAGGCGTACGCTCCGCCGATCTGTTCGCCCAGGGCATCGTCGACCGGATCGTGGACGAGTCAGACGCGGAGGAGGGCCGCCCGGAGATCTTCCTGGACCGGCTGGGCCGTATCCTCGGAGCCGAACTCGCCGCCCTCCGCGCGCGGGGCCAGGACGAGCGACTGGCCGAGCGCCGGGCCCGGCACCGCCGTATCGGGGTGAAGGGGTGACGGGTTGACGGCGAATCAGGGCCAAACGGGCAGGCGGGCCGACCCAATTAGCGGTCTTAGGCATGCCTAACCTAATCTCGGGCCGTGAACGAGCATGATCCCGAGGCGGCGTCACGGCCTTCCTCCACCCCTGCCCGGCGGTCCGACCGGCTCCACCTCCTCGCCGTCAACCCCACCGACTCCGTCACCGAGGGTTTCCTCCCGGCGGCGGCGAGACTGGGGCTCGCGGTCACCCTGCTCACCGATCAGCCCGAGGCGCATGAACGCGCCTACGCGCGCGTCCGCGCGGCCGGGACCACGCCCCTGCCCGAACTCGCCGTCGAGCACTGCGACGTACGGGACTTCCGCGAGGTCATCAGCCGGGTCGCCGCCACCGGGCGGCGGCCCCGGGCGGTCTTCACCAACAGTGACCACCTCCAGGCCCAGGCCGCCCTCGCCGCCGAGTACTTCGCCCTCCCCGGCAAGGACTGGCGCGCCGCGCTGCGCACCAAGAACAAGGCCGAGCTGCGCCGCGCCCTGGCCGCGGCCGGTGCCGACGCCGTCTGGTCCACCGAACTCGGCACCGGACAGGACCCGTCCGACCTCGCCGGGCTCGACGCCCCCTACCCCTGTGTGGTCAAACCGCGCGAGGGCGTGGCCAGCGAGGACGTCGTCCTGGTCGCGGACGCGGCCGAACTGGTCGAACGGTGCCGCGCCATCCGGACCCGGCGGCCCGGGGCGGCGCTGGTGGTCGAGGAGTTCCTCGACGGTGAACTCCGCACCCTCGAAACCCTCGGTGACGGCCGCACCCTGCACGTCCTCGGCGGGTTCCGGACCGAACTCTCCCCGCCCCCGCACTTCATCGAGGAACGGCTGAGCCTGCTGCCCGCCCCGCAGCCCGAACCGCACACCGGCCAGGTGATCGCCCAACTGCGCGCGCTCGGTGTCGGCTTCGGCATCTGCCACACCGAATACGTCGTCCAGGGGGACCGGGCCCGGCTGATCGAGGTCAACTACCGGGCCATCGGCGACCAGTGCGACCTGGTGCTCGCCGACCTCCTCGGCGTCCCGCTCTTCGAACACGTCCTCCGCACGCACCTCGGCGAGCCGCTGCCGGACGACCTCGGCGCGCGGACCGACGGCCGGGCCCGGCTGGAATACGTCGTGGCGGACCGCCCCGGACGGCTGGTCTCCGCCCCGGCGGCGACCGTGAGCGAGCGCACCGGCGTACGGCTGGACTACCGTCCCCTGCGTGACATCGGCGAGGAACACCCGCTCCACCGCACCAACCGCGACTTCCTCGGCGTCCTGCGGGCGACCGGCACCGACCAGGGGCTGATCGACGCCGCCGTGGCGGAGTTCCTGGCCGCCCACCGATGGGAGATCGCGTCATGAGCGGGGTGACCGGGACGTCCGGGACCTCCGAGGGCGCCGAGGAGGAACTCCTGGGGCGGGTGGTGGACACCCTGCTCCGCGAGGACGCGTACCGGCTGCGCACCCGCGCCCGCGCCGTACGCCGCGCGGACGGGGGCGACTGGCTGCGGATCGCGCTGGAGGGAGGGGAGTACGTGCTGCTGCCGGTGGAGGAGGACGGTTTCCAGTGCGAGATCCGTGCCCGCCGCCCGGTCCGGCTGGAGGTCCGGCCGGCGTCCGCACCCCCGCCGGACGCGGCGGACGTGCCCGGCGCCGAGGCCGTCACCGGGCTCGACGCGGTCCTCGGGGTGTTGCGAGGCGTGGTCCCGGCCGAGGACCGGGCGGGCTATGACGCGTTCGTCGGCGAGTGCCGGCAGGCGCTGGACACCGCGCTGTTGCACGACCGCGTCCGCCCCGCCGTCCTCGACCGGCTGACCACCCGCCACGGCCCCCTGCCGCCCGCGCCGGGCCCCGGCTGGACCGGGATGACCGGGGCGCTCGCATACGAGACGCTCGCCGCCTTCCGTGACCACCCCGTCTATCCGACCGGCCGCGCCCGCTCCGGCTTCGACGAGTCCGCGTTACGCGCCCACGCGCCCGAATTCCACCCCACGTTCCCGCTGCGCTGGATCGCCCTGCCCCGGGAGGCGGTCACCGGGGATCCCGCCCGGCTGCCGGGGTGGTGGCCCACCCCGGCCGGGCTCGGGCTGGCGCGCGGTCTGGACCGTACGCATCTGGCCGTTCCCGTTCATCCGCTCACCGTCGGCCGTCCGCTGGCCGACGCGCTGCGGGAGACCGGGCTCGACGGCTCCGCCCGGCTGGCCGAGCGCGCGTACCTCGACGTCGTGCCGACGCTCTCGATGCGGACCGTCGCCGTCGCCGACGACCCCCTGGTCCACCTCAAACTGCCGCTCACCACCGCCACCCTGGGGCTGCGCAACCGGCGGACCGTCAAACCCGGCACCCTGACCGACGGCGAGGTCGCCCAGCGGCTGGTGGAGGCGGTGATCACGCGGGAGCCGCGGTTCACCGACACCGTGCTGCTCGCCGATGAGACCACCCATCTGCACGCCGGGCACGAGCTGCTGGCGACCCTGGTGCGCCACTATCCGCCCGGTCTGGAACACACCCGGATCGTGCCGCTGGCCGGGCTGCTCGCCCGTACACCGGACGGCGGGCTGGTGGTGGACGCGCTCGCCGACCGCTATTACGGCGGCGACCTCCATGCCCTGCTCGACGCCTACTACCGGCTGCTGTTCGACTTCCACACCACCCTCTTCGCCCACGGCGTCGCGCTCGAGTCCCACCAGCAGAACACCTCCCTGGTGTTCGAGGACGGCCCCCCGGGCGCCCGCACCGGCACCCGCCTCCGGCTGCTGATCAAGGACCACGACGGTCCGCGCGTCCACGCGATACGGCTCGCCGCGATGATGGGCGGGGGCGAGGCGGCCGATCTGTGCGGGTTCGACGACCGCAGAATCCTGACCGGCGGCGATGTGCCGGTGACCGATGTGTTCACCACCATCACCGTCCATCTGTGCGCGGCCGCCCCGGCGTTCGAGCTTGCCGCGCTCGGCCGGGCACCCCTGGACGATCTGCTGGGGCGGCTGCGCCACCGGCTCACCGAGGCCGTGGACCGGATGGCCGGGACCCGGCCGGGCGCCACGGCGGATCTGCTGCGGGCCCGGCTGCTGGACGCGCCACGACTCCCGGTCAAGGCGATGGTCACGGCGGGCACGCTGCTGCCCAAGGAGCGCACCGGCGCCGCCGACATCAACAAGCACTACGTCACCGGGCCCAATTACCTGCTGCCGCGGGGGAGCGGCGGATGACCACCGAGCCGCCGGGCGGTTTACCCACCGGACCCGCCGGACCCACCGGACCCACCGGACCCTCCCGGCTCACCCGACCCACCGGACCCTCGTACCGTTCCCCGTCCACCACGCCTCCCGCCACCCCCCTCCGCACCCGCTGGAGCCGCCCGATGCCCTCACCCTCCTCCCCGTCCGCCTCCTCCACGTCTGCTCCCGGCGGCGCCGCCACCGCCGTGGCCTCCGCCGATGAGGTGGCCGCCCACACCCTCCTGAACTGCCTGCTCCGCGAGGTGTCCGGCCCGGAGCACCAGACCGTCGTCGCCGACGGACGGCTGCGGCTGCGGCTGCCCCGCTGCGGGGCGCTGCTGAGCGTCGGACTGCGCCGTACCTCCCTCATCGGGGCGCACCGGTTCACCGGACCGGTCAGCGAACAGCGCGACGGCACCTGGACGGAGGTCACCTGGCACGGTCTCGCCGAGCGCATCCACCGGGAGCTCCATCTGCGCACCGGTGTGCGCAACGACGAGTTCCTCGACCAGGTCGCCTCCAGCCACGCCGGGATGACCGCGGCCCTGGAGGAGCGGGGCAAGGCCACCGGGCGCGCCGCGGACGACGCCTATCTGGCCTCCGAGCAGTCGCTGTTCTTCGGCCACCGCTTCCACCCCACCCCCAAGGCCCGCACCGGAAGCGCCGACGCCTGGTCGCGGTTCGCCCCCGAGGCCGGGGCCCGCTTCCCGCTGCACCACCTCGCCGTACGCGAGGAGTTCGTCCGGGAGGAGTCCGCCGTCCCCGGGGCCCTGGCCGCCCTCGACCGGCATCGGCCGGTGCCCGACGGCTACCGGCTGCTGCCCGCCCACCCCTGGCAGTACGCCATGCTGCGCGACCACCGGGCGCTGCGGGCGGCGCTGGGCCGCGGCGACGTACTCGACCTCGGGCCCGGCGGACGGGACTTCGCGCCGACCGCGTCGGTCCGCACCCTCTACGACGGCCGGGACTTCCTCAAGTTCAGCCTGAACGTGCGGATCACCAACTGCCTGCGCAAGAACGCCGACTACGAGCTGTCCGGTGCCGTCGCGCTGACCCGGCTGCTGGAGCCGGTCGCCGCCGACCTCGCCGCCCGCTTCCCCGGCGCCGACATCCTGCGCGAGCCCGCCTACCGCACCCTCGACCTCGGCCACCGCGAACTCACCGAGGGCTTCGGCGTGATCGTCCGGGAGGGTCTTGCCGCCCGGCTGCGGCCGGGGCTGACCGGGCTGCTGGCGGCGGCCGTCGCCGACGAGTACCCGACCGGCGGCGCCCAGGTCTCCCGGCTGCTCGCCGGGGCCGGGCCGGACCATGCACTGGCCTGGTGGCAGGCGTACCTCGAGCTGCTCGTCCCGCCCGTGCTGGCCGCCTACTTCGACCACGGCGTGGTCCTGGAACCCCACCTCCAGAACGTGGTCATCGGCGTCGACGCCTCCGGCACCCCGCGACAGGTGCTCTTCCGCGACCTGGAGGGGACCAAGCTGCTGCCCGGACCCCATGCCGCCGCGCTCGCCGCGCTGCCCGCCGCCGTCGCCCGCCCCATGAGCTACGGACGTGAACGCGGCTGGGACCGGGTGGTGTACTGCCTGCTGGTCAACCACGTGGCCGAGATGGTCGCCGCGCTCGCCGACCGCCACCCCCGGCTGGAACCCGCGTTGTGGTCGGCGGTCCGCCGGGTGCTGTGCGAACGCTCCGCCGCCCATGACGACCCGCCCCCGCTGCGTGCCCTGGTCGCGGGCGTCCCGCTGCCCGCCAAGGCCAACCTCCTCACCCGCTGGGCCCGCAAGGCCGACCGCGAGGCGGGCTACGTCCGTATCGCCAGTCCGCTCGCCTCCGCGCTGCTGTCCGAAGCGGCCCACGTCATCTCGCCCGGGAGCAGCCGATGATCACCCCGTCCGTCATCGACCGCGCCACCGACCTCGGTGGGGACGACCTGCCCGCCTACGTCTACGACCTCACGGCGCTCGCCGACCACGCCCGCGCCGTACGGGAGGCGCTGCCGCCCGCCGTCGAGCTGTACTACGCCGCCAAGGCCAACCCCGCGCCGCGCGTCCTGACCGCCCTCGCCCCCTACGTCACCGGCTACGAGGTGGCCTCCGGCGGTGAACTGGAGCATGTCCGCGACGCCGTGCCCGGATGGCCGCTGGCCTTCGGCGGACCGGGCAAGACCGCGACCGAGCTGCGGCGCGCCCTGAAGCTGGGCGTGGAGCGCTTCCACGTCGAGAGCGAGCATGAACTGCGGCTGCTGGCCGCGACCGCCGCGGCCGGCGGCCACACCGCCGACGTCCTGCTCCGTGTCAACCTGCCCGTGGACGACGGGGAGCTGGGCGGTGCCGCGCTGGCCATGGGCGGCCGCCCCAGCCCCTTCGGCCTCGACCCCGACCGTATCGAGGACTGCCTCGGCCACTTCGGCCCCGGCGGGCCGCTGCGGCTGCGCGGGATCCACGCCCACCTCGCCAGCGGACTCGACGCCCCCGCCCAGGTCGCGCTGGCCGGGCGGATCACCGACTGGGCGCGGGAGCTGTCCGACCGGCACGGCCTCGCGCTCACCGAGGTCGACGTCGGCGGCGGGATGGCTGTCGACTACACCCGCCCCGAGGTCCGCTTCGACTGGACGGCCTACGGCGAGGGCCTGGCCGCCGTCGCCGACCGGAACCCCGGACTGACCCTGCGGATCGAACCCGGGCGCGCGCTGACGGTCTACTGCGGCTGGTACGTCACCGAGGTGCTGGACCTCAAGCACAGCGGCGGAGAGGCGTTCGCGGTGCTGCGCGGCGGCACCCACCACCTGCGCACCCCGGCCACCAAAGCGCACGACCAGCCCTTCCGGGTGCTGCCCGAGGACCGGTGGGACCACCCGTGGTCACGCCCGGCCATGACGGGGGAGCCGGTCACGTTGGTCGGCCAACTGTGCACCCCCAAGGACGTCCTGGCCCGCCGGGTCCCGGTGGACGCACTCCGGGTGGGCGACCGGATCGCGTTCGCCCTCGCCGGTGCCTACGCCTGGAACATCTCGCACCATGACTTCCTGATGCACCCGAGGCCGGGCTTCCACTACCTGGGCGGCTGACCGGTGACCCCGCTCTCTCGGGCTCGGTTCCCGGTGCATGCCCGCCCCGGTCCTGCTTGGCTGGTGACTCTGGCGATCACAGGAGGTCGATTCGTATGGCGCTCACGCACTGGGGATTCATCTACACGGCGGACGGCAGCGCGGCAGGCGGCGATGTCAGCGTCGTGGACACCGGTACATGCCGCACGGTGCTCGTCGGGGTGGAGAAGCCCGAGGAGGGTATCGAGGTCGCGCGCCGCCTGGTCGGCGAAGGTGTGCAACTGATCGAGCTGTGCGGGGGGTTCGGGCCGGTATGGGCCGGGCGTGTCATCGAGGCGATCGACGGCGCGGTCCCCGTGGGCGTGGTGGGCTACGGGCCCGAAGCGGTCGATCAGGTACACGCGATTTTCTCCTGACCTGTGCCGCCTCCTTCATTCCGAAGAGGGGAGAGGCTTCCGCCACCGCTCAGCCGGAGACCGCGCGCAACGCGCCCGACCGCCGTCCGGTCAGCCGGTCGAGCGCGGCGGACGCCGCCTCGTCGGCGGGGAGGTGGACAACCAGGAGCTGCTCGTCATCGGCGGGCAGCTCCAGCGTCTCGAAGGCCAGGCGCAGTTCGCCCACCTCGGGATGGACCAGGCGCACCACACCGTTGGGGCGCGGCAGGCCGGGGAGGGTCCGTACCCGCTCGGCGAAGGCGGCCCCGGCGGTGATGGTCAACTGGTCGGCGAGCGCGGCGATATGCCGGTCCGCGCGGAACGGGCCCTGCTTGAGGGCCGCGACCTGGTCGTCGGCGACCCGGTCCCAGTCGGGGAAGGCGGTGCGCGCCCGGCTGTCGGCGAAGACGAAGTGCGTGAGGTTGGGCGGGCCGCCGTCGCAGCCGTCCAGCAGCCCGATGGGCCGGGCCAGCCGTTCGTAGCCGTCCGTCCAGGCGAGGGCCTCGCTCAGCCGGTTGAGCAGTACGGCGGGGGCGGGCTCCAGCCGGTCGAGCAGCGCTCGCACCGTGGGTCGCACCGTATGGCCCGGCGGTGTGCCGCCGTTGCAGCTGACGCCGCCCTCGGCCCCCTTGGTGAGCCGGTGCAGATGGATGCGCTCGCCCGGAGTCAGCCGGAGGGACCGGCCGTATGCCGCCGCGGACTAGGCCCGGCGGATCTCATCGGGCGATGCCCGGAAATCCGGATGCGCCCGCCGGGGCGGGGTGCCAGGCTGCGCGGATGGACCGACGACAGATCTCCCGGCTCGCGCACGCCGACCACCCCATCGCCGCACCGCTCGCCGACCCGACGGTCGAACGGCTGCTGGAGCGGGCCGTCGCCGACCGGGCGCGAGTGCTGGACCTCGGCTGCGGACAGGCCACCTGGCTGCGGCGCGCGCTGGCGCTGCGGCCGGGGGCGGTGGCCGAGGGTGTCGACACCGACGGCGCCGCCCTGGAGCTGGGGCGCGCCGCCGCGGAGGAAATCGGCGTCGCGGACCGGCTGGTGCTGCACGAGGGCGATGCCGCCGCGTTCCGCGCCCCGCACCGGTTCGACACCGTCCTCAGCGTCGGTGCCACCCACGCCTTCGGCGGTCTGCCGGCCACGCTCGCCGCGGCCCGGGACCATCTCGCCCCCGGCGGCCGGGTCCTGATCGGTGACGCCTTCTGGGAGCGCGAGCCGGGGGCCGCGGCGCTGGAGGCGCTGGACGCCGTACCGGAGGACTTCGCCGACCTGGCGACCACCGTGGACCGCGTGGTGGCCGACGGCTGGACACCGGTCTTCGGCCACGTCAGCACCCTCCAGGAGTGGGACGACTACGAGTGGAACTGGACCGGTGCGCTGGAGCGGTGGGCACTGGACCACCCCGGGGACCCCGGCGCCGAGCCGGCCCGCGCCGCCGCCGCCGAGCACCGGGACGCCTGGCTGAAGGGCTATCGCGGCACCCTCGGCTTCGTCACCCTGCTGCTGCGGCCGACGACGGCCCCGTGACCGCGCCGCTGTCAGCGGCGGCTGGCAGCATCGCGGTATGGGAGCCGAGGACACCACCACCGCCTACTGGGACTCCGCCGCGGCGGACTTCGACGACGAGCCGGACCACGGGCTGCGCGATCCGGACGTCAGAGCCGCCTGGGCCGCGCGGCTGCGCGACTGGCTGCCCGGGCGGCCGCCCGGCGAGCCGCTCGACGTACTCGACCTCGGCTGCGGTACGGGCAGTCTGGCGCTGCTGCTGACCGAGGACGGCCACCGGGTGACCGGAGTCGACCGGTCGGCGCCCATGGCCGAGCGCGCCCGCGCCAAACTGGCCGGGACCGGCGCCACCGTGCTCACCGGGGACGCGGCGGCGCCCCCGGTGGCGGAGCGGGCCTTCGATGTGCTCCTGGTGCGCCATCTGCTGTGGCTGCTGCCGGAGCCCGCGGCGGTGCTCCGCCGCTGGGCGCGGCTGCTGCGGCCGGGCGGCCGGCTGGTGCTGGTCGAAGGGCGCTGGGGGGAGTCCGATCCGGTCGGACTGACCTCGGCAGAACTGACGCGGATGGTCGCGCCGTTGGCGGCCCGCACTCGGCTGGAGCAGCTCGGGCCAGAAGCGGCGCTGTGGGGCCGGGAGGTGCACGACGAGCGCTATGTCCTGGTGGCCGACCTCGCCCGCACCGCACGGCACAGCGAGATCGTCGACGTCCATCTGATCCTGCGCCGGGGCGGGGAGGTCCTGCTCGGCCGCCGCTCCGGCACCGGCTACGCCGACGGGCTGCTGCACGCCCCGTCCGGCCATGTCGAGGACGGCGAGGACGTACGGGCCGCCCTGATCCGCGAGGCCGAGGAGGAGACCGGGGTCGTCCTCGCACCCGGCGAGGTGCGGGTCGCACTGGTCATGCAGCACAAGTCGCCCACGGGCACGGCCCGCACCGGCTGGTTCTTCGAGGCGGACGCGGAGACCGGGCCGGGCGGCGGTCATCAGCCGGTCAACCGGGAGCCGGACAAGTGCTCGGAGCTCGGCTGGTTCCCGCTGGACGCCCTGCCGGACGACATGGTGGCCTACTGCCGCGCGGGTCTTGAAGCGTACCGGGCGGGGGAGCGGTTCGTACTGCACTGGCACGAGCCGGGCGACAGCATCGGGTTCGATCCCGCGGGCCCCGACCGGCTCGTCCCCCTGCCGGTGTCACCTCCGGATCAGGCCGCCAGCTCCCGGACATAGCGCCACTCGGTGACGGCGGGCGCGTAGCCGAACCACTTGTTGATCGCCAGCATCGGCTGGTTGTCGCCGTCGTTCCCGGTGAACGCCTCACGGCAGCCGGCCGCGCGGGCGCGGTGCAGCGCGTCGTGCTTGGCCAGCTTTGCCAGCCCCCGGCCCCGGAAGGCGCGCGGCGTACCGGTCATCCCCGACCAGTAGCGGCCCCGACCGTCGGTGTGCGCCACGCTGTACGCGGCGACCGCCCCGTCCACCACGGCCACCGTGGTCAGTTCGCGGTCCAGCGCGGGGTGCTCCCAGACCAGGGCGATCCACTGGTCGTACGGCAGCCGTCCGGCGGCCACGTCCCCCGGCTCGTCCTCGGTGCACTCCGCGTCCGCCTCGTACAGCGGACGCGGATCCCCGGCGAAGTCCGCCGCCGTGCGCAGTGCCACGCCCTCCGGCAGCCCGTCCGGGGCCAGCGGCGGCAGCGCGGCCGTGGTGAGGTCGAGCCGCTGGACCCGGGAGGACCGGCCGCGCCGGTAGCCCCGGCGTTCGGCGAACGTCACCGCGTGCGGGGCCTCCACGGTCCAGGCGAAGACCTTGGCGGCCCCCAGCCCGGCGAGCCGCTCCTCCGCGGCGGTCACCAGGGCCGAACCCGCGCCCCTGCCCAGGAAGTCCGAGCGCACCGAGGTGTTGGCGAAGGCGAGTCCGGGCTCCTCGCTGTCGTGGAAGACACCGATCTCGGACGAGCCCACCACCTCACCGTCCGCCTCGGCGACCAGCAGCCGGTACTGACGGTCCGTCGGGGAGCTCGCCACCTCCCACGCCACGGTGGACGCGGTGGTCACCAGATAGGGGAAGGCGGAACGGCGCGCCGCTGCCACGGCCTCCGCGTCGGCGGGACGGAACTCGCGCACGATCATGGTCATGGTGTCGCAGGCTACGGTGTCCCCGCCCGCGGTGCCCCCCGTTTTCCGGACACCGGTGTGACGTCACACCACGACATCGGACAATGGGCAGGACACGTCCTGCCGCCCGCACCCATCACATGCCGAGGAGCCCCGCGTGGCCTTGCAGATCACCGTCGACCCGGACGCGGCGACCGCCCCCTTCGAGCAGCTCCGCGCCCAGATCGCCGACCAGGCCCGGTCCGGCGCGCTGCCCGTGGGCTACAAACTGCCCACCGTGCGCGGTTTCGCCGATGAGCTGGGGCTCGCGGCGAACACGGTCGCCAAGGCGTACCGGGCGCTGGAGGCCGACGGTGTGATCGAGACCCGCGGCCGGCACGGCTCCTTCGTGGCGGCGGCGGGCGACGCGGCCCGGCGCCAGGCTGCCGAGGCCGCCCGGACCTACGCCGAGCGGGCGCTCCGCCTCGGCCTGGACCGCGCGGACGCGCGCGCCGCCGTCGAGGACGCGCTGCGCGCCGTCTACGACGCCTCCTGAGCTCCCACATCCGTACCGCGTCACCGCCCCATCCGTCCCCGTTCCCGACCAGGAGTCCCCCCATGGCCAGCCGGAAAGCCCTCGTCCGACGCCCCAGTCCCCGCCTCGCCGACGGACTGGTCACCCATATCGACCGCAAGCCCGTCGATCCGGAGCTCGCCCTGCGGCAGTGGGAGGACTACGTCGCGGCCTTGCGCGCCCACGGCTGGGAGACGGTGGAGGTGCCCCCGCTCGACGACTGCCCGGACGGGGTGTTCATCGAGGACACCATGGTCGTCCACCGGAACGTGGCGCTGATCGCCCGCCCCGGCGCCGGGTCCCGCAGGCCGGAGACGGCCGCCGCCGAGGAGACCGTGACCGCCCTCGGCCTCTCGCTCAACCGGATCCGGGAGCCGGGAACGCTGGACGGCGGTGACATCCTCAAGATCGGCGACACCCTCTACGTGGGGCGCGGCGGCCGTACCGACGGCGAGGGCGTACGGCAGTTGCGCGCGGTCTTCGAACCGCTGGGCGCCCGGGTGGTGGCCGTCCCCGTCAGCCGGGTGCTGCATCTGAAGTCGGCGGTCACCGCCCTGCCCGACGGGACCGTCATCGGCTATCCGCTGCTGGTCGACGACCCCGCCGCGTTCCCCCGCTTCCTGCCCGTCCCCGAGGAGTCCGGTGCCCATGTGGTGCTGCTGGGCGGCGGACGGCTGCTGATGGCGAAGAGCGCACCGCGCAGCGCCGAGCTCTTCGCCGATCTCGGCTACCAGCCGGTCCCGGTGGACATCAGCGAGTTCGAGAAGATGGAGGGCTGTGTGACCTGCCTGTCCGTACGGCTGCGCGAGCTGTACGGCTGAACGGCACCGGATCTCAGTAGCCGTAGCCCCCGCCGTAGTCCCCGCCGTCACCGTCACCGTCGTTGTCGAATTCGCTGCGCGGGACGGTCCGGTCCTCCAACGCCTTGCGGGTGATCGGGCCGTAGACGCCCGGGGAGTGGTCGCCGTCGATGTCCTGCTCGGACTGGAAGTCGGCCACGGCGTCCTCGACGCGCCCGTCGAAGTCGCCGTCCTCCTCGCCCTCGTAGTACCCGACCTGCGCCAGCCGGCACTGGAGGTCGGCCACCTCGGAGCCGCTGTCGCCACGCCGCAGGGTCGCCGGTCCGGCGGCCGCGGGTGGTGCGGGCGGCTCCGGCGAGGCACTGGCCGACGGGGTGGCGGGCGGGCTGGACGACGGTTTCTTCGAGGGTTTCGGGGGCTCGGCGGGCCGGTGCGAAGGGGACGGCGAACCCTTGCTCCGGGAGGGGGAGGGGGAGGCCGAGGGGGACGACGCGGAGGGGGCCGGGCTGCTCGGGGTGACTCCGGCCGTGGGGCTGTGGTGCCCGGCGGGCGGCGCCGCGCGGTCCTCGCCGCCGCCGTCCCCGGCGAACATCCCGCCCGCGAAGGCGATGACGCCGAGCAGGGCGCCAACGGCGGCCGCGGTGATCAGCGCGCCGGGGTGCTGCCGCCATACGGGCCGCCGGGCCGGGGCCGCCTCCTCGTCACCGGTCTTCTCGCCGTCCACAGGGTCTTCCCCGTGGACGAACGCCCCGTCCCCGTGCTTGTCCTGGGCGTGGTCGCGGCCGCAGGAGCATTCATAGACGATGGCGGTGGGACCGCCCCAAGTCCGTATGGCCGGATCGTGCTCATCGCTGGAGGGCGCTTTGACATAAGGCGGGACCCGGAGTGAGTCGAGATCCCGCATCCCCTCCGGCTCCGGTGTTGCATTATCCAACGGTCGGCCGCCTTCCTGTGGAGCTGCCGGTGATTATGCAGCTTTTCGGATGGCGTGACCATGTCGTGCCGCCTGGTGGACGCTGATCGTCACAAGAACATTATCGGCCACGTCATATGGGCCCTGACGATGCTCACGGAGATGACAAATTCACCTCCGTGAACCCCGTCCCCGGCTCACAGATACAGCCCCGCGTCCGCGTCACCCGGCTGGACCGGTACCGACGCGGGCCGGGTGCCGCGGCGCAGCGCGAACAGCTCGGCCAGGGTGGCGCCGTCCCGGCCGACCCCTTCCTCGGTGCCGAGCCAGCCGACCGCCTCCGGGCGGGTCAGCTTGCCGACCTCGATCCGGGCCAGACAGCGGCCGGGCCGGACCACGGCCGGGTGCAGCCGTTCCAGATCCTCGTTGGTGGTCACTCCGACCAGGACGTTCCGCCCCTGGCCGAGCAGACCGTCCGTCAGGTTCAGCAGCCGGGACAGCGCCTGGCCCGCGGTGTGCTTGGCCTCGCCGCGGATCAGCTCGTCGCAGTCCTCCAGCAGCAGCAGCCGCCAGCGGCCCTTGGCCGAGCCGTCGTCCTCGCCGATCGCGATGTCCATCAGATAGCCGACGTCGGTGAACAGCCGCTCCGGGTCCAGGACGCAGTCCACCTGGCACCAGTCCCGCCAGGAGCGGGCCAGGGTGCGCAGTGCCGAGGTCTTGCCGGTGCCGGGCGGGCCGTGCAGCAGCAGGAGCCGCCCGGCGATGTCATCCGGGGTGACCTTCATCAGCCCGTCCATCGCCTCGGCGACCGGCGCGGTGTAGTTGCCGCGGATCTCCTCCCAGGTCCCGGCGGAGATCTGCCGGGTGGTGCGGTGCGGACCGCGCCGCGGCGAGACGTACCAGAAGCCCATCGCCACGTTCTCCGGCTGGGGCTCCGGCTCGTCCTCCGCGCCGTCGACCGCCTGTCGCAGCACCTTCTCGGCGAGCGCGTCGTCCACGGCGGTCACGGTCACGTCCGCGCCCCGGTTCCACCGGGACACCAGCAGCGTCCAGCCCTCGCCCTCGGCGAGCGTCGCGCTGCGGTCGTCGTCACGGGCCGCGCGCAGCACGGTGGCCGAGGGCGGCAGCAGCGTCACCCCGGACTTCACGCGGTCCACGGAGTGGCTGCGGGCGTACGGCTGCTCACCGGTGGCGAAGCGCCCGAGGAAGAGCGCGTCGACGACATCCGACGGCGAATCGCTGTCATCGACGTTCAGCCGGATCGGAAGGGACTGTTCGGCGGGTGTCGTGGGCAGGGTCTGCCTCCTGGAGACGCGGGTCGGTGCGTCGGTCAGGCGCACCCGCCCCATGATCCAGCACGAGGGGCGTCCACGCACCGGGGTTTGTGGCCGTTTGGCGAACGGTTCCGAAGAACCCCACCGGAATGGGGGCGTTCACGGATACTCTTACCCTTTGTGGGACGTCAAGGTAAGGAACGGGCCGGATTATCGGGTGCGAGGCGGCGGCGGACCGGCACGCTGCTCGCTGTCGGCATGGCGGTGCTGACCGTCCTGCTGACCACCTGCACCGGCTGGCCGGGCGGGGGAGAGACACCGCGCGGGACGGCGTCGGCCGACGACAGATCCGCCGCGCCGGGCCTCGGCTGGGGATTCACCCATACCCAGTACAGCGCGGACCAGGGCACCGCGCGGGGCGTACGGACGGCCGAGAAGACCCTCTCCGACCGCCGGATGCCGCAGAACCAGCACCTCATGGGCTGGGGCGCGGGCAACCCCGAGCCGTCGCCCGGCCGCTATGACTTCGCCGACCTCGACCGGCGGGTCGCCCTGATGCGCCGCACCGGCACCGAGCCCGTGCTCACCCTGTGCTGCGCCCCCGACTGGATGAAGGGCGGCTCCCCGGGCCGCACCGACTGGTCGCAGAAGTCGCTGGAGACCGCGCCGAGCCCCGCCCACTACAAGGACTTCGCCAAGCTGGCCGGAAAGGTCGCCGCACGCTATCCGGACGTCCGGCACTTCATCGTCTGGAACGAGTTCAAGGGTTTCTACGACGAGTCCAAGCGGCGCTGGAACTACGAGGGCTACACCCGGCTGTACAACCTGGTCTACCGCGAGCTGAAGAAGCGGAACGCGAAGAACCTGGTCGGCGGCCCGTATGTGGTCGCCGACAGCGATCCGCCCGGGGACTCCGAAGGTCCGGCCGAGGTGCGAGGGGTGTGGGGCAGCCTCGACCCCCGGTCGGTGGCCGCGATCCGGTACTGGAACCGGCACAAGGCCGGTGCCGACTTCGTGGTGGTGGACGGCTCCAGCTACACCCGTGAGGGCGACCGGCTGATCCCGGACGCTTTCCGCGCCACGGAGAAGTTCACCGATGTCACCCGCTGGCTGCGGGAGACCACCGGACTGCCGGTGTGGTGGGCCGAGTGGTACGTCGAACCGGCCGGAGCCGGCGACCGGCGGGACGGCTGGAGCGAGCGGCGCCGTATCGCGGTGCAGGCCACCGCGCTGATGCGGCTGGCCGACGGCGGCGCCGGGACCGCCTTCTACTGGAACCCCCAGCGGCGCGGCTCGGGCTGCCCCGGCTGTCTGTGGCGCAGCACCGAACTGGCCGACGGCGGCACCCCGCTGCCGATGCTGAAGCTGCTGGGCCGGTTCGCCAGGGAGTTCCCGCCCGGCACCGCCTTCCGCACGGTCGACATCGCCGCCGACGGCCGGGAGAAGCTCCAGGTCCTCGCCGACGACCACGCCGTGCTGGTGGTCAACACCCGTGACCGCCCGGTGAAGGCCAGGGTGGACGGGCGCTCGTTCGACCTCGGCGGGTACGGGGTGCGCTGGCTGAAGCGGTAGGCGCCGGGCCTGGAGCCATGAGGTCATGACATCGTCAGGAACCGCTGCACCAGGGACGCCAGCACCACGCCCAGCAGCGGCAGCGCGAACCAGAACGAACCCTGCATCCAGCGCAGCCGCCGGACGCTCGGCTCCACCCCCACCCGCACCACCTCCCGCGCGGCCAGCAGCACCAGAAGTGCCACCGCCGCCAGCGCCCCCAGCACCGACCACGGCGTCCAGGTGATCAGTGGCCCGGCCGGGCCCGGCGCGGGCTCGGCCACCGCTCCGCGCGGTGGCCGCTTCAGCTCGTACAGCGAGGTGTCCTCGTTGGACAGCACCCGGCGCAGTTCGGGGCGGCCGTCGAGGGAGCGCGCCAGCCGCCGCTGCCAGTCCGCGGGGTAGCCCGAGTCCATATGGAGATAGACCGACTGACCGCGGCCCAGCATCAGATACGACCGCGGACCGGCCTCCCGCAGCGCCCGGACCAGGGAGTCGACCCGGGACGGATCGAGCGGGGCCAGGGTGGGGACGTAGTCGACCCGCTCCATGTCCCGCTCACCCCACGGCATGGCCGGGGTGACGTTGTTGACGGTGTCGTTGCTCATCCACAGCACCCGTACCGTCGGGCGGTCATGGGCGTAGAGGTACTCCATCGCCGCGACCTCGCCCGGCCGCACCCGCTCGAAGGTCTCATTGCCCCAGCGGGCCACCAGGAAGCCGGACATCAGGGTCAGCCCCGCCAGCAGGGCCGCCAGCGGACCGAGCCGCCCCCGGTCCCGCAGCCGGGGGAACAGCCCCAGCGCGGCCAGGGCGCAGGCACCCGGCAGCGCGAACAGGAAGACCCGCAGCGCCATCTCCCCGCCGTACGACTGCATCCCGAAACCCAGGAACGGTACGAAGGTCAGCACCAGCAGCGAACGCTCCGCGAACCCCGCCCACCGCCGCCGCAGCACCCCCCAGCAGGCGAAGGCCAGCACCCCGCCGGCCAGCGCCACCCGGGTGTAGAGGACCAGTTTGTGCACACTGCTGCCGCCCTCGATCCGGCCGGAGACGGAGGACGAGACATTGCCGCCCACCCCGCCCATCCCGCCGAAGAGCTCGTCGAAATGGCCCGACCAGTACGGTTCGGCGAGCCACCCCACCCAGACCACCACCATGACCCCGCACAGCAGCGGCAGTCCGTACAGCTCGGAGCGGCGCAGCAGCACCAGCGCGCCGACCACGCCGAGCATCACGAACGGCGTCAGCTGATGGGCCGCCACCGACGCCGTGAACAGCACCAGCAACAGCCCCAGCAGCGCCACCCGCTGCCCTGGGGAGGCCCCGGCCACCTCGGTCTCACCCGGCCGCAGCCTGCCGCGCAGCACCCGGGGCTCACGGAACCACACCAGCAGAACGGCCACGAAGACCAGGTAGAAGAGATAGGTGAAGCCCTGCGGGGAGAAGTAGTCCTGGCCCACCCAGCCGCTCAGGGCGAACAGCCAGACCGCCGTCCACTTCGCCCGCCAGCTCCCGCGCACCGCCCGCATCAGCACCATCAGCGGTGCCAGGTAGAGCAACTGGATCAGCGTCGGCCACCAGCGCAGCAGTTCACCGAAGTCCGTCACCCCACAGGCGCCCGCCAGGAACTGGGCGCCCGCGAAGAAACCGGGCCAGCTCCAGCGCGCGTCCAGATCGGGCACCGCGTCCCCGGTACGCCCGATGTAGTCCATGAACCCCAGGTGCTGCCAGGCGGTCGGGAACCGCGGCTGCGCCTCCAGTACGGCGGGCACCGCGTGCAGTGAGACCACGGTGGCCAGCAGGGTGACGGTCAGCAGCGCCCGGTGCGGCCGCTCCAGCCACAGTCCGCCCGCGAAGACGGCGACGAGCAGCGCGGCCCCGGCGAGGGTCGCGGGAGGCAGCACCGACACCAGGCCGAGCCCCCCCATCGCGTCCAGTTCGGCGTCGCCCATACCGGTCAGCGGCAGCCAGTAGAGGGCCAGCGCGGCGATCAGCAGCCCCCACAGCAGCGCCCCGGCGGTCCGCGCGCGGCGGACACCCCCGGCTGTTCCGGCCTCGGCCGGCAGGGGCGAGCCGCTCGCATGGGCCGGCAGCGGTGCGCCCCCCGGGCCCGTCCCGCCCGAACCGCTGCTGGCCTGCGAGGCGTTCCCGGCCGGGCCCCGGACGGGAACGGGGTTCCGGTGCGCCGTCGCGTCCGCGCCCCGCTCCGCCGGGTCGCCGTCCGGACCCCGGCGGGTGTCCGGGCGCCGCTCGGGGTGGTCGAGGTCCGTCCGCACCCCGAGGGCGAGGGTGTCGGTGTCCAGTGCGGCGCGCAGCGCCCAGCGGGTGCCGTAGGGCTCGTCGTGCCCGCCGAGGATCCGCCTGCCGCCGCGGTCGCCCCGCACGGCCAGGTCGGCCAGATCGCCGTCGGGCGCGGTGGCCGTCTCGGCGGCCGGGCCCGGGGCGGCCGGGGCCGCGGGCGCGGCGGTGACCACCCGGCGGAGCCGCACCGCCGCGATCCCCGCGATGACCGCCAGGCTGGAGATCTCCGCGACCCCCGCCCCGGTCAGCCCCATCCGCGGCAGCAGCAGCAAGGTGAGCCCCAGCACCAGTACGCACAACAGGCCCTGGAGATAGGCGAGTCCTGAGGTACGGCTCTGCGCCCGCAGCACCGCGAAGTACACCTCGATGACCACGCGCAGCGCCGCCCCCACCGCGAACCACCGCAGCAGCGGCGCGGCGGCGTCCGCGTAACCGTCCCCGAACACCCCCAGGATCTGCGGGGCGAAGACGAACAGCACCAGGCAGACCGGGATCATGATCCGGGCCATCCGGCGCAGCGCGGCCCGGCAGTTCTCCGCGAGCCGGGCCGGGTCGTGCGCGCCCTCCACGGTCAGCGAGGCGCCCATGTTGATGGCCAGCAGATTGGTGGTGCCGCCGATGATGGTGGTGATGTAGAAGTACGCGTTGTCCTCCGCGCTCACCTGCGAGGCCACGATGACCGGCACCGCGTAGACCACGGCCAGCGAGAACAGCGAGCCGGTGCAGTCCCCGGCGAGGAAACGCCCCATCTCCCGCAGCGACGCCGGACGCGCGGTGTCCTTGGTCGTCCGCGTATGACGGGGCACCAGACGGCGGAAGACCAGCCAGCCCAGCGGCAGTACGGACACCGCGATGGCGGCGACCCAGGACACGAACACCCCGGCCGTCGGGATCGCCGCGGCCAGCGCGATGAGCAGCAGCAGCTTCGCCGCCGAGAACACCGCGTTGCCCACCGGCACCCAGAACGCGCTGCGCAGCCCGGTCAGTACCCCGTCCTGGAGGGTCAGCAGCGACCAGGCGACCACCGCCGCGATGAAACCGAGCCCGTGCAGCGGGCCGTGCAGGAAGCGGTACGACGGCCCCCAGGCGTTGAGCGTCAGCAGGAAGACCACCGCCGCGACCGCGACCACCGCCGAACTCACCGTGTACGTGGTGAGGACCAGCCGCCCGGTGGTCCGCCCCGCGACCGGGATGAACCGGGCCAGCGCACCGGTCAGGGTCACCGCGGTCAGCCCCGCGACGAGCTTCATCGCGGCGATGGCCGCCGACCCCTGGCCGACCGCGTCCTCCGCGTAGTAGCGGGCCGCCGCCAGCCAGAAGCCGAGGCCGAGGACGGCCGAGATGCCCGTGTTGAGCATCAGCGCGTAGGCGTTGCGGAAGAGCTGGTCGCGCGTCCCCCGCGGGGCGGCGGGAGCCTCGGCGGCCGTCCCCCGCTCCTCGGCCCGGGTGGTCGTGTCGGACACGGGCTTACGTCACCTTTCCGAGTACCTGACGTGATCTGCGGACCAGTGCGTATCCCTTGGTCAGGGCCCGGTCCCCGGCGAAGTGGCGGCCGAGTGCCCGGCCGCTGACGAGCTGCTGGAACTCCTCGATGCGGGTGGTGCGGCGCACCGTGACGCGGCGCAGGGCGTACGGCCCCTGGCGCCGGGTCGCCAGCGCGTTCCCCACCGCGAGGGACACCCCGAACCCGGCCGAGCGCACCGCGTGTCGCACCCGGCGGCTGGAGTAGCCGTACGGATAGGCGAACGACACCGGCACGCGGCCCAGTTCGGCGGCGATGATCTCCCGGCAGCGGGTCACCTCGAACCACAGCCGGGCATCGGAGAGCTGGTCCAGCTGGGGGTGGGTGTGGCTGTGGCCGCCGATCTCCACCCCGGCCGCGGCCAGTTCCCGCACCTGCGACCAGTCCAGCATCAGGTCGAGCGCGCCCTCGGTCTCGTAGCGGCCGCGCAGCCAGCCGGTGGAGGCGAACAGCGTGGCCGGGAAACCGTGGTGGGCGAGGGCGGGGAGGGCGTAGCGGTGCACGCCCTCGTAGCCGTCGTCGAAGGTGATCAGCACCGGGTTCGGTGGCAGCGGGCCGCGCCCGCGCCAGGCGGCGGCCAGCCGTTCGCAGGTCAACGGGGTGAAGCCGTGTCTGCCGAGCAGATCCATCTGCTCGGCGAACGCACCCGGTGCGACGGAGAGCCCGTGGGTGGCCCGCGCGGGGGAGTGGGCCACCGCGTGGTACATGAGGATGGGCACCGGCCCGCGGCCGCTCATGCCGCCCCCTCGCCCCGGGACTCCGGGCGCCCGCCGCCGGACACCCCGTCCGTCCCCTCCCGCGCGGCGGCCCCGCCCCTGGCTGCGGCAGCCGTGTCGCCCGGTGCGGAGGCGGTGTTCTCCGGCATGGCGAGTGCGCGGTCCGGACCGGCGGACGTGACTTCCGGCGTGGCGGGTCGTCCCGCGAAGGTGGTGTGGGCCTCCCGCGCGGCGGGGGGTGTGGCGCCCGCCGCCGCGGGGCCGCTCTCCGGTACCGAGTACGACCCCACCGGTGCGGCGGACACCCCCTCCGCCGCCGCGGGGATGGTGAAGCGCGGGCCGCCGCCCCGGCGGGCACGGGCGCTGCCGATCACATAGCCACCGGTGGCCGCCGCCACCCCCGCCACGATGGCGGCCGCCCGGCCGGCCCCACCCGCCCGGCCGAGCAGCGCGTCCCGCACCCCGCGGGCGACCCCCGCGGGCAGCACCCGCGTGGTGTAGCGGCGCTCGGCCGACAGCCCGTCCTGTGCCCCCACACTGCGGGCCACCAGCGCCTTGGAGAGCCCCTCGGCGTAGGCGCGGCTGCGGAAGTAGGCGAACCGCTCCCGCGCGGCGGGCACCTTGTGGTGGATCACCGCGCGGTCGTCGATCAGCAGCACCGCGTCCGGGCGGGCGCGGGTGAGCCGGATGCACAGCTCGGTCTCCTCGCAGCCCAGCGGACGCTTGTCGCCGTCCCGGCCGATTCCGGTGGCGAATCCCCCGGCCAGGGCGAACGCTTCCCTGCGGAACGAGGCGTTGCCGCCCAGGACGTTGCGCACCCGGACCCGGCCCGGCGGCAGCCCCCGGTACGTACAGCCGACGACCCAGTCGAACTCCTCCGGGAACCAGACCGGGCGGCGGCGCGAGGCCCACCGGGGGACCGTACGCCCGCCGACCGCCATCACCCGCGGATCGTCGTACCCGGCGGCGAAGTGGCGCAGCCAGTCCCGCTCGGCGACGGCGTCGTCGTCGAGGAAGGCGATCACCTCACCGCCGGACGCGGCGATCCCGGTGTTGCGGCCCGAGGACAGGCCGCGGGGGCCCGCGTTGGCGAGCACCCGCACCTCCTGCCCCGCGTCCGCGCCGCCGGACCGCCCGCCACCGTCCGCTCCACCGCGTCCGTAGTGGTCCGTGAGCCGCCGCAGCAGCCGCGGGTTGTGGTCGACCACCAGGAGCGTTTCCAGGGCGGGCAGGGACTGGTCCCGCACCGAGGCCACCGCGGCGAGGATGTCGTCCCAGCGGTCCTCGGTGTAGACGCAGATCACCACGGAGATCCGCACCGGTGGTGTGCGAACCGTCAAGACACCTCCCCCCGGACCGCCGCGGTGGCCATCGCCGGGCGGCGCGGCCGCCGGACCCCGCGCTCGGCGAGGATCACCTTGAGCACCCGGAGCCCGTCGCGGACGGCCCGCAGATTGCTGACACCGTGGATCCGCTCGTACTCATGGCTGGGGATCTCCTGGACCCGCAGCCCCGCCTTCACCACGCGGATGTTCATCAGCGTCTCGACCTCGAACCCGGCGCAGTCGAGCGCGATCTCATCGAGGCAACTGCGCCAGAAGGCGTTGTACCCGTAGCAGAGATCGGTGTAGCGGGCGCCGAACTTCCGGTTGACGAAGGCGGTGAGCGCACGGTTGCCCAGTTTGCGGATCGGCGTCATGTCGTCGGTGCCGCCGCCGTTGGCGAACCGGGACCCCTTGGCGAAGTCCGCGCCCGAGACCAGTGCCGAGACATAGCTGACGATCTCGGCACCGTCGGCCGAACCGTCGGCGTCGACCATCACCACGATCTCTCCGGTGCAGGCCGCGAATCCGGTGATGAGGGCATCTCCCTTGCCCTTTCCGGACTGCGCCACGACTTTGACGTCCGGCCACAGTTCGCGGGCCACCCGGACCGTGTCATCGGTGGAATTACCATCCACCAGGACGACTTCATGGATCCAGTCGGGCAGTGTTTTGAACACGTAGGGAAGATTCTCCGCCTCGTTCATCGCGGGAATCACGACGCTCACCGGTGGCGCAATCGCGAGATGCGATGAAACCGGTCGGTATCGATGCGGTCCGGACAACGGAACGACATCCGATTCGGCCGGGCGCACAAAGGAGCTCATGAGTCTGTATTTCCCTCTCGTCCGGTGGACCGTCCGCCCGGGCGGTCCTTTGGTGTATCCGGTTCGAAAGGGGGGTCCTCACCCGCCCATGACAGCATGGACTGTTCTACGGGCCGGGCAAGCTGGCTGGTGTTGCTGGCCTCGCGGCACGCGACTCGGCACGCCCCGGCGCACACCGGGACGGACGATCGCGGCACCCCCCTACCGCGCCCCGCACCGGGGACCACCGCGGCGGCCAGACCCTCCCCAGGGGCCGCCTCATATGGTGATCCGTTTCCGCTGCGAGTGTTTCCACGACGGTATTGACGCCGAAACTCTAGGGCATATCCGTTGTGCCGACACCTCCTTCGGGAATGTTGTTCATCATTTCGTGCCTCATTTCTTCGACCGGATGCCCCCCACCTGCTTCAGCAACCGGTCGGCCGGTCCGAACAGCTCCGGCCGGGAGAGCACCGTATTGCGCAGCGCCCGCACCGGGGCACGGTGTGCCCGATGCCCGAACGCCACCGGGTGACGGCGCGCCACCCACCCTTCCGACACACGGAGGTCGCGTGTTTTCAGGGAGTCCTTGTAGTCCTTCTCGCCGCGCCCCAGATCGAGATATGCGACACCCTGCCCAGCGGCACCTTCCGCCATGCGCAGATGCAGCACAAGTCCGGGCGAGAATTTGGCATATGCCGGGTCGTACGCCGGGAACCAGCAGGCGAGTACCCGATCCGAACGCAGTCCGAAATGCGCGGCCACCGGTTTCCCGTCCGCGTAGAGCACCGAGAGCAGCCCTTCGAAGGAGGCCCGGCGGGTGTGGAACAACTGCTGCACCAGCCGGACGATCCAGGGGTGGGCGAACCGGTCGCTCCGCCCGGTCCTGCGGTACTGCGCGGACTTCCAGCCGATCAGTGTGCGCAGCACGGCCGGGTCGCGCTCGTCGTGGACGTAGACCACCTCGGCGTGGTCCCGGTCCAGTCTGCGGGCCTTGGCCAGGGTGGAGCGGGTGAACTTCGGTGAACGGGAGCGCAGTTCGGCGAGATACGCCTCGTACCCCCGGTCCACGTCGATCACGGGGGAGGGGAACTCGCCCCGGACCCCCGCCGTGAACGGGCGCTGCCCCTCGACCAGGTGGTCGAACTCCCACAGCGACAGCCCGCAGGCCCGCATCAGCTCCCGCGGGTCCCACCGGAAGCCGGGGCGGTGCACCACGCCCTGGGCGTCCGACAGGCCCAGGCCGATCGCCCGTCCCACCCCGAACCGGGTCCGCTGGAAGGGGAAGAAGGCCACCGGCTCGCCCTCCTCGCGCACCACCGCGATCCGCACACCGCGGCGGCAGCGGCCGACGGCGAGGGTGAACTCCGGTGCCAGGAAGGGGTTCGCCAGCTCCGGTGAGCCGAGCAGATGGGCCTTCGACTGCAGGGCGGTCCAGGCCTCCCGGTCGGCTGCCGTCAGCTCACCCGGGCGGTATACGCCGATCTCCACGTGTCATTCCTGACTTCTCGTCGTACGGCCTGCCCGGCCCGTCGCACCCCGGGGCCGGCGGGCGACCCGCGTCCCGGTGAGGATCAGCAGGCTCAGACACCCGACCGCCAGCACCCCGCCCCGCACCGACCAGAGGTGCAGCGCGAGCATGGCCTGGGCGACCAGCAGATCGAGCGCCAGCGCGCCCGTGACCGCCAGCACGCAGCGGGCGACGGTGTCAAGGCCGCGCAATGCGCCGCCCACCGCCATCGCGGGTGCCACCACGAGAAAGAAGAGCGTGAACGGCGCGCGCAGCGGCGAGTCGACATCGGCGAGCGCCAGTGCGGCCCCCACCCCTCCGATGCCCACGACAACCCCTGCGATCACCGGCAGGTACTCCGCACCCACCGGTCTCTTGCCAGTGATGGTCTGCATTGGCGACTTGCCCCCCGAAGCGCCGGATGCCGGGCTTCAATGTCGCGTACTCAACGGAGGCGCGTCAAGACGGAGAGTAGGTACGAACGCGCCACGGGAGCGCGAATGGTTGAGCACTCACCAAGGTGCTGTGCGCCGTGTGCGCCCGGTGTGCGCCTGGGGGCGCCCGGGGTCAACCCCCCTTCTGACCGCAAGAATCTTGCCAACTACGCGCATGGATCGGCCCGTTCGACGGCATGACATAGCCATGTCATGTCGTCGAAACATGTGCGGGCGGCGTGACTGACGGTTTCGAACGCTTTTGCCCCCGCCCGGGGTGATCGCGCCTCACATCGGCACAGCAGAGACCCTGCTAGGGAGATCGAATGAAACTGTCCAGACTCACGGCGGCCGTTGGAGCGTTCGCCGTAAGCGCCGTCCTCGCCCTCACCGGGGCCGGCACCGCCCACGCGAGCGAGAACAGCGCGGGCCCCGCCTATGTGGCGCTGGGTGACTCCTACTCATCCGGCGTCGGCACGGGCAGCTATGACAGCTCCAGCGGCGGCTGCAAGCGCAGCAGCAAGGCCTACCCCGCGCTCTGGGCCGCCTCTCACTCCCCCTCCAGCTTCAACTTCACCGCCTGCTCCGGTGCCAAGACCGCCGACGTCCTCAACAACCAGCTCGGACCGCTCAACTCCGGCACCGGCCTGGTCAGCATCAGCATCGGTGGCAATGACGCCGGGTTCGCCGACGTCATGACCACCTGTGTGCTGCCCGGCGAGAGCGCATGCCTCAGCAAGATCGCCAGCGCTCGTACCTTCGCCCAGAACACCCTGCCGGGCAGGCTGGACCAGGTGTACAACGCGATCAGCGCCAAGTCCCCCTCCGCCCACGTGGTCGTCCTGGGCTACCCGCGCTTCTACAAGCTCAACGGCTCCTGCATCCTGGGGCTGACCGAGGCCGAGCGCTCCGCCATCAACGGGGCGGCCGACCTCCTCAACTCCATCACCGCCAAGCGCGCCGCCGACCACGGCTACAGCTTCGCCGATGTCACCAGCCGCTTCTCCGGCCATGAGATCTGCTCCGGCAGCGCCTGGCTGAACAGCCTCACCTGGCCCATCGACGACTCGTACCACCCCAACGCCGCCGGACACTCCGGCGGTTACCTCCCCGCCTTCGCCGCGGCCGTCTGATCCCTCTCAGCCACCCTCGGACGAGGGTGACGCGGAGGCCGAAGAGGAGGCCCCGTCCGTCGGGGCCTCCTCGCACACCACGGTGAACGACACCTTCCGGGACGTGACCGCGTCCTGGCCCCGGGTCTCCACCGCGATCCAGTCCTTCCGGGCCCCGGGCGCCGCCTCCGTATGGCGCACCGTCCGGGACGACCCCGTCGCACCACCGGTGAACTCCAGCTTCTTCCAGCCCGGATCGGCCACCTCACCGCTTCCGGTGATCCAGCGGTACTCCACGGTCGTGGGCGCGCGGTTCACCGTCACGGTCGCGGTGAAGGAGGGCGCCTCGCCCTCCGGCGGCGGACACGCCCCCTGGTAACTGCCGCGCGCCGCCTTCACGATGATCGTGATGGTCAGCGACGGCCGCTCCGTGGACGAGGCGCCGTCCGCCGGACGCGAGGCCGTGGCTTCCTTCCCCGCGTCGTCATCGGACGCGGGACGGTCCGGGTCCTGAGCGGCCGGGGCCGTGCTGTGCGAACTCCCGCCGCCGCTGGGTGTGGTGCCCCCGTCGCCCCCGCCGTCGTCCAGCAGCGCCCAGGTCACCCCGCCCAGCGCCACCCCGGCCAGCAGCGCCCCCACCACCAGCGCGGCCGCCGCGCCCCGCGACCGGTGGTCCGGCCGCGGCGCGTCATCGGACCGCGGCGGCGGGACGGGCGCGGAGGGCTTGACGGAGGCGAGGCGGAACGGCGCGGTGTCCGGGCCGTCCGGGTCGGAGCCCGCCGACGCCGGTACGGGCGCGGAAACGGGCACCGACACCGGGCCGGACGAGGGCCGGGGCGTACCGCCCGCCGCCACCAGCCGCAGCAGCCGCTCCGCCTCCGCCGCCGCGAGCCGCCGCCCCGGATCCTTGTGCAGCAGCCCCTCCAGAACGGGGGTGAGCGGACCCGCGCGGCGCGGCTCCGGCAACGACGCGTCCACCACCGCCCGCAGGGTGCTCAACGGGGTGTCCTGGCGGAACGGCGAGACCCCCTCGACCGCCGCGTACAGCAGCACGCCCAGCGACCACAGATCGGCGCCGGGGCCCGGCGGTTCGCCGAGGGCCCGCTCGGGCGCCAGGAACTCCGGCGAGCCCACCAGTTCCCCGGTCAGCGTCAGCGTCGCCGCGTCTCCCTCGACCGCCGCGATGCCGAAGTCGGTGAGCACCACCCGGCCGTCGTTGGCGATCAGTACGTTGCCGGGCTTGACGTCCCGGTGCAGCACCCCGACCGCATGGGCCGCCCGCAGCGCGGTCAGCACCTCGGCACCGATGAACGCCGCCCGCGCGGGCGGCAGATGGCCCTCCGCGTCCAGGACCTCCGCCAACGACAGTCCGCGCACCAGCTCCATCACGATCCAGGGGCGGCCGTCCTCCAGCGCCACATCATGGACGGTGACCACATTGCGGTGCGAGACCCGCGCGGCCGCCCGGCCCTCGCGCTCCAGCCGGGCGTACAGCCGCCCGATGTCACGGTCGCCGAGCCCGGCCGGGGCGCGGACCTCCTTGATGGCGACCTCGCGGCCGAGCGCCTCGTCGTGCGCCCGCCACACCACACCCATTCCGCCGTGGCCCAGCACGTCCAGAAGGCGGTAACGCCCCCCGGCCACCCGCTCGCCCCGCCGCCCCGCGCCCTCGTCGCCCATGGCCGAGTCCTCCCCCCAACCGAGCAATTCGGGGTGAATGTACCTCAACCGAGCGTAGTTGCCGCCCCCCTGAGCACCAATCCGCATCCGAGGACGAGCACCACGGTGGCCGTGCCCACCGGCGAGGCGCGGTGGAGCGCCGCCAGCAGCCGGTGACCACGGCCCGTGGCCGCCGCGCGGCGCGCCCTCAGCCGCTCCGCGGCCCGGTGGCCGAGCCGCACCACCGTGAACCCGGCGAGCGTCAGGGTCAGCGCCAGGCCGAGCCCGTACGCCAGCACCAGCAGGAAGCCGAACCACGCCTGCCCCAGGGCCGCCGCGCCCACCAGCACGATGACGGCGGAGGGGCTGGGGACGAGCCCCCCGGCGAAGCCGAGCAGCAGGGTGCCGCGGAGGGTGGGCCGCACCTCATGGGTGTGGCTGTGCCCGTCACCGTGGTCATGGGTGTGGGTGTGGGTGTGACTGTGCCCGTGGTCGTGATCGTGCGCGTGGTCATGCGTGTGGTGCTGGTGCTGGTGCTGATGGCTCGACTGGCGCCGTCGGCGCAGCGCCTTGTGCAGCAGCCGTGCCCCGGCCGCCGAGACCAGCACCCCGCTCGCGATGCCCAGCCAGGAGATCACCGAGGGCGCCGCCGCCGAACCGGCCGTGACCAGCAGCCCCAGCGCGAACACCCCCATGGTGTGGGTGATCGTCACCGACGCGCCCAGCGCCACCATGTCGCGCAGCGCGCTGCGCCCGCCGGCCGCGGCGGCCGCGGCCATCATCGTCTTGCCGTGCCCGGGGGCCAGCGCGTGCATCGCGCCCAGTAGTACGGCGGTGGCGAACGCGGTCAGCGCGAAGCCGAAGGTGATGTCATGCCGCGCCACCATCGAGGTCAGCGCCTCGGTCCAGCGGTCGACACCGCGCGGCAGCAACCCCGACGCCACTCCCTTCCGCTCCTCGGCCTCGGGCGCGGCGGCGAGCGCGGGGCCGCCGGGCCGCGCCCGCAGGCTCGCCGAGCGCTGGTCGGGGGGTGAGGAGAGCTGGTCCCCGGGATAACCGGTCAGCCGCC
Organism: Streptomyces cucumeris; assembly: GCF_024295805.1. Lineage (GTDB taxonomy): Bacteria > Actinomycetota > Actinomycetes > Streptomycetales > Streptomycetaceae > Streptomyces > Streptomyces cucumeris. The sequence goes on along the minus strand of NZ_JANCLX010000010.1, from coordinate 172,383 downwards.
GCGAGGCGGACTTCTGCGGCACATCGGAGCCGGAGAGCGTCATCCGGTCGCCCCGGGCCGTCATCTCCCGCCAGCCGGGGCCGGTGCCGATGTCCTTCGGCCGGTACGAGACGGCCGCCCGCTCCCCGCGCGCCAGGGCGGCGGTCAGACGGCATTCGACACGCAGGGTCGGCAGTCCCGCCTGACCCTTTCGGATGTGACCGGCGGTGTGCGCGGCGCGTACCGGCACCGCGCGCTCGTCCACGGTCAGTCGCGCCCCGCGCGCGGCGCTTGCGCAACGGCGCGCGGCCCAGGTGTTCACCTCACGCCCCGAGAGGGCACCGTCGCCGTCGCGGTCGATCTCCGGTTCCGCCTGGGAGGAGGGGATCTCGGCCAGGTCCTCGACATGGTCGATCCGGAGCTGACCGGGAGCGACCACCAGCCCGTCGTAGCGGTTGACGGTGAAGTTGCCGAGCGGATGCGCCGACGCGCTCCCCGCGGGCAGTACGACCAGCGCCGCGGCGCCCGTCAGCACACCCGCGGCGGCCACCAGGCGGCGGACGCGGTAGCGGAGCCTCATCGGTCACCGTCCAGCGTCTTCAGCGCCGCCTTCGCGGTACGGGAGGCGGTGGGGGAGAAGCCCGGGTTGAGGTCGAGCGCCGCGCGGAGGTGGCGGCGGGCCGCGGCCTTCTCGCCGAGCGACTTCTCGATCATGCCCCGGTGGTAGAGGAACGCCGCGTTGCGGTAGCCGGGTTCGGCGGCGCGTTCGGCGTACCCCAGGGCCTTCTTGTGGTCACCGGTGCGGTGCAGGGCCCATGCGAGGGCGTCGGCGGTGTGCACCGTGCGCCGCCGGTCCCATTCGGCGCGGGCGGCCTTCAGGGCCTCCCCGGCGTCACCGTGGTCGGCGGCGACCAGCGCGCTGTCGAGGTCGGTCGCCACGCCGTTGGCCTTCGCCAGGGTGATCCAGGTGTCCACCACCGCGTACTGGCGGCGGCCCTGGGCGCGGTCGCCGCGCGCTTCGTACGCCTCGCCGAGCGCCGCCAGCTCCGCGGGGAGCGGGAAGCGCCGGACGACCTTCTCCAGATCGCGGATCCCGGCGTCCAGCCGTCCGTCCGCCGTCGCGGTGCGGCCCCGCCCCTCCAGCGCGGGCAGATAGCCGGGGACGGCCTTCAGCGCGGTGTCATAGGCGTCCCGGGCGGTCCCGTACCGGCCCTGGCTCCAGGCGAGCTGGCCGAGCGCGGTGGAGACGTAGGCGATATCGCTGGGCGAGGTCGCGGAGTCCTCGGCGCGCAGCAGCACCTTCCGCGCCTTGTCCGGTTCGCCGCGCAGCTCCAGGACGTAGGCGAGCCGGGTGAAGACGGGGATACCGGGGCGGGTGGCGTCGGCGCGCTCCGCGGCCCGCTGGGCGTCCCGGTAGCGGCCCAGTTCGACCAGGGCGTCGACACGGACCGCCATCGCGCCCTGGCTGTAGGAGTTCACCTCCAGCGCCTTGTCGGCGTCGCGCAGGGCGTCGTGGAAGTCATGGCGGGCGGCGGCGAGCGAGGCACGTCCGGCGAGCGCGACGTCGTTGTCGCGCGGCTGGACGGCCAGGGAGCGGGCGAACGCCTTCTGCGCCTGCGGATAGCGGGTGGGGTCGCCGGTGCCACGGGCCTGTTCGACATAGGCGGAGCCGAGCTGGGCCCAGCCGACCGCGTCCTTCGGCTCGGTGCGCAGATGGCCCTGGAGCGCGGTGATCCGGCCGGGGAGGCCGTCCGCGGTGATCTGCTCGAGCCGGGCCGCGGCGGGCCGGGCGTCACGGGTCGCGGAGGGCCCGTCGCCGGATCCGCCCGGCCCGTCGATCACGACCGAGGCGGCGGTCAGACCCACCGCGAGCGCGCACACGGCCACGGCGGTGCGGGGCGTGTGGGGGAGGAGTGGCCGAAGAGCCATGGTGACTGTTGCCTTTCGCCGGAACGGACGCCGGGGCGGGACGTAGAGGAGGAGGGGCGGGCGGGGGCGGGGGCCGGCCCCCCCCGGGGGGGGGGGGGGCGCCCCCCGGGGGGGGGCCCGGGGGGGGGGGGGGGGGGGGCCGGGCGGCGGGGGGGGGGCGGCCCGCGCCCGGCGCGGGCGGGGGGGGGCCCCCCCGCGGGGGGGGGAGGGACCGGTGGGGGACGCCGGCCGTCAGTGCCTGCGGACGCGCGCCGGCCGGCGGTGCGAACGCCACCAGACGAAGCCCAGGGTCAGCAGCAGTACGGTGCCGCCACCGGCCGCCGCGGACCCGGCCAGCAGCATGTTGTCGTCCGAGGACGGGCTGACGCCGTCGCCGCCGTTGAGCAGCGAGTCCCCGGCGCTCTTCTTGGCCGCGGTGGCGTCCGAACCGGAGTTGGGGATCGCCAGGTACGGGAAGGAGCCGCCGAACTTCTGGTCGTTCTCGTCCACCGCGTCGCCCAGGTCGTTCTTCTTGCCGAGGAGTTCGCCCTCCACGGCCTGGAGCGAGATGTCCAGCACATCGTCGGTCAGCCGCCGTCCGTTGGGGAACCCGGCGTTGTCACCGTCGAGCACACCGAGGCGTTTGGGGCTGGCGGTGGGCTTGATCGAGGTGTTGAGGCGGAGCATCTCGGCGGGGCGCACACCCGGCGGCTGGTTCAGCTTGGGCACACCGGTGAGGAAGACCTGCACCAGGTCGTCACGGGGCGTCGCCGGTGCCTTGATCTTGTAGATCTGCTCCACCAGCCGGGCCAGCTCCGGATCCTGGACGAACTTCAGGAACTGCCCGTCGTCCCAGGGCGCCGAGGCGTTGAACTTGTCCTTGTCCTTGCGCGGGATGACCACTTCGTTCACCAGCGGACTGCCCAGCCGGGAGACCTGCGCCCAGTCGCCGTTCGCCGTCTTGCGGTGGGTGGTGGACCACAGCCCGACCACCGGCTGGCCCTCGGACTCCGTCAGGGTCTTGGTGGGGAGCTGGAGCGCGAGGCTCTGGACGTTGTAACCCTTCAGACTGTCCTGTCCCACCTCGGACATGTCGCCGCCGTACAGCAGGTCGAAGACGCGCAGATCGAGGAAGAACGGGTCGTCGGCCTGGCCCGCGAACGTCGAGCCGCCGCCGGGCAGCTGGTAGACCGCCTGGTCGCGCAGGGTCTGGTACTTGGGCATGGACGCCTTGCCGACATTGGACGGGGCGACCAGCTGGTTCTTCGCGATCTTCTCCCGGGAGACGGCGTGCTGGTCCTTGAGGTGGATCAGCTCGATGTCGTAGGTCTGGAAGAAGTTCAGGTCCTGGTCCTCCAGGGAGGTCACCGGACCGGTGTTGTAGAGGAAGGTGTCTCCGTTGCGCAGGTGGTCCTTGAAGGTCCACCGGAACAGCAGATCGCCCTGGCCGTCCCCGTCGTTGTCCACATGCAGGTCGTAGCGGGCGTCATGGGCGAACTTGTAGAAGTTCGGGCCGCCCGCCGGGTCCTCGAACGGCAGCATGTTGACCACCATGGTGGTCGTGTCCGGCTTGTCGGGGCTGACGAACGCGTACACGTCCGTGGTGTCGTACTGCGGCTGACCGGAGATCAGCGGTGCCTCGCGGTGGCTGGACGCCTGTGCCGTCTCCGGCCGGAGCGCGGCCACACCGGCGGCCGTGAGGCCGCCCGCGGCCAGTGCGCAGCTGACCAGCGCGCCCAAGCTCCTGGTGAATGCGGTCATCCTGTCGGTTCCTTCGCACGCTTGTCGGGGCATACCTTCAAGCAGCAGTTCGGGACTGACGGGCCGATGGCTTGGTCCGTCCCGCAATTTGTCCGCGTGTGACAGTTACCGTCAACACCCTTGACGTGGTGGTGAATCCGGAACCTGGGATACGTGGGTGACGGCTCGGGGAGGTAGGGTTACTCTGCCCGGGGCGGGTGCCCTCGTACGGGTGGGGAGTGTCATGGAGCAGATAACGGTACGGAGCAGGCCACGAGTGCCTGCGATCAATTGCGGGAGCGGTGCGTCCAGTGCGCGCCTCGAACGCCATCTCGCGGTGATGGGCGGCCCCGCCGTCCCGCGGCGGGAGGCCGAGGGGGCGACGGTGCTGATGCAGGAGCTGACCGCGCGCGACCACGTGCGCGCGAAGAACAGCCGGGGCGCACGCGTCTCGCTGTTCGCGCCGCTGCGCCGGCTGCGCCGCTCGCTCTTCGGCAACCACGGCTGACCCGCCCGGTCCGCCGGTTCCGAGGTTCGTCGACGGCGTCCCGGGCAGGCACGGGGACACCCCGGCCCGCTCCAGCCGGTGTGGCGGTGCCCTGAGGCACCGCACACCCGGGCCGTTCCGGGATGCCGACCAGAGATGACGCTCCGGTTCACCGTCCGCCGCGTGTGTAGCGGCGGACGGTGAGCGGCATGAACACCGCCACCAACAGCAGTGACCAGCCGATCGACGCCGCCACCGGGTGAGCGAGCGGCCAGGCCGCGTCCGGGTCCGCCGCCGCGTTCCCGAAGAGATCACGACAGGCCGCCACCACCGCGCTGATCGGGTTCCAGTCGGCCACCCAGCGCAGCCAGCCGGGCATCCCGTCGGTCGGCACATAGGTGTTGGACACCATCGGCAGCGAGAAGGTGAGGCTGGAGAGCTGGCCCGCGGCCTCCTCCTTGCCCACCACCATCCCCAGGTACTGGCCGATCCAGGCGGTCGCCAGACGGAACAGCAGCAGCAGTCCGAACGCCCCGAGCGCGGCGCCCACTCCACCCCGTACCCGCCACCCCACGGCGAGCCCGAGCAGCGCCAGCGGCACCAGCCCCACCGCGGCGATCAGCACCTCCGAGGCGGCCTGCCCCAGCGGTACGGCGGCCCGGCTCATCGGCAGGGTGCGGAAGCGGTCCATGACCCCGCGCTGCATGTCCTGCGCGGTGCCGATCATCCCGGTCAGGATGCCGCCCGCCGCGATCGAGACGAACAGCCCCGGTACCAGGTACTCGCGGTAGTCGCCCGAGCCGGGCACCTGAATCGCGCTGCCGAAGACGTAGCCGAAGAGGACCAGCATCATCAGCGGCGCCACCAGGGTGATGGTGAACAGCGCCGGGGCGTTGCGCAGCCGGGTGAGCTGACGGCCCAGCATGGCCGCGGTGTCGCGCGCGGCCCAGCGCAGCGTGGTGTCGCTCATACGGTGGCCTCCTCGGGGGCGGTGGTCTCTGCGTTCGTGGCGCCGTGGGTGAGCCGGAGGAAGACCTCGTCCAGGGTGGGCCGCCGCACCGAGGCGTCCACCAGGGGCACTCCGGCCGCGTCCAGCTCCCGGACCACCCGGGGCAGGGTGAGGGCGGGATCGCCCGACGCCGCGCCCACGGTGCGGTGTTCGGCGTCCAGCTCCGGCGCCGATCCGGTCAGATTGCCCAGGACCACGGCCGCGCCGGTGACGGCCTCCGCGTCCGCGACCACGACCTCGATGTGCTGGCCGATGGTGGTCTTCAGCTCCTCGGGCGTACCGGTGGCCACGGTCCGGCCCCGGTCGATCACCACGATGTCGTCGGCCAGCCGGTCGGCCTCCTCCAGGTACTGGGTGGTCAGCAGCACCGTGGTGCCCGCCCGGGCCAGTTCGCGGACGCTGTCCCAGATCCCGCCCCGGCTGCGCGGGTCCAGGCCGGTGGTCGGTTCATCGAGGAAGAGCACCTCCGGTGCGGTCAGCAGACAGGCCGCGAGGTCCAGCCGGCGGCGCATACCGCCGGAGTAGGTGCGGGCGGGGCGGTCGGCCGCCTCCGTCAGCTCGAACCGCTCCAGCAGGGCGTCCGCGCGCTTCCCGGCGGCGGCTCCGCGCAGCCGCCGCAGCCGGGCGAACAGCCGCAGGTTCTCCCGGCCCGTCAGATCCGCGTCCACCGAGGCGTCCTGACCGGTGACCGCGATCCGTCCGCGCACCGCCCGTGGGTCCCTGACGACATCGTGGCCCGCGACGCGCGCGGTGCCGGAGTCCGGGGCGCCGAGGGTGGTCAGGATCCGCACCGCGGTGGTCTTGCCCGCGCCGTTGGGGCCGAGCAGACCGCAGACGGTGCCGGCCGGGACGGCGAGGTCGAGTCCGCGCAGGGCGTGCACCTCGCCGTAGCGTTTGCACAGGCCCTCACTAAGTACAGCGTACGTAGTTTCCATACCGCTCACTGTAGCTCACTACGTACGCTGTACGTAACTAGGATGGTGGGCGAGGTGATGATCCATGGCAGCCAGCGGCCGGACGGCCGGGCCGGAGGTGATCTGGGCGCTCCCCGAGCGCGCCGGTCGCGGTCCGCGCCCCGCGTACACCCGTGACGACATCGCCGACGCGGCGGTGCGGATCGCGGACGAGGCGGGTATGGACGCGGTCTCCATGCGCCGGGTGGCGACGGCCGTCGGCTGCGGCACGATGTCGCTCTACAACTATGTGCCGCGGAAAGAGGACCTGGTCGACCTGATGGTGGACCGGGTCTGTGGTGAGTACGCGCTGCCCGAGCGGCCGTCGGGGGACTGGCGGGCCGATGTGCTCGGCCTCGCGCGCCAGGGCCGCGCCCTGATGCACCGTCACCCCTGGCTGCCCGCCGCCGTCCTGCCGACCGGTGCCCTGGGCCCCAACCAGCTCCGGTACATGGAGTTCTGCCTGGCCGCGCTGGACGGTTCGGGGCTCGACCCCGGCCTCAAGGTCGAGCTGATCGCGATGGTCAACGGCACGGTGATCTCGTACGTCACCTCCGAGCTGGCCGCCGCACGGGCCCGGAGCGCCTCGGATTCCACCGCCGAACAGCGTCAGGCGGCCCAGACCGCCTACCTCGCGCGGATCGTCGCGGGCGGCGACTACCCCCACCTCTCGCGCACCTTCGCCGCCGCCCCGGCGGCGGGGGACCCGGACGAGACCTTCGACCGCCTTCTGCGGCGGGTCCTGGCCGGGTACGCGGCCGCCTGCTGAGGGGGTCGCCGACCCGTGCGCCAGGGAGGGATGTGCGGGCCGGCGGCACCGAGGGCCGCGGTTCGCGGCCCCGCCCCGGTCGCGGGGGCTCAGAGCAGGGCGAACTGGCCCTCCGGGCCCTCCTCGTGGTGGTCGAGCACCGAGGCCGGACGGCGGCATGCGGCGGGCACCGGCAGGACGCCCGCCGCCCGCAGCTCCGCCGCGGTGATCAGTGGCGCGCCGTCCCTCAGCCGGGCGGCCAGCTCGCGGTGGCGCGGACGGAGTTCGGCGAGCAGCGCCAGCACGGTGATCAGCTCCAGCAGTTCGGAGGTCCAGGCCGATGGCCAGACCGCCGGAACCACGGCCTCCAGCGTCCCCGGTTCACCCCGGGCCGTACGCCGCTCGAACCAGCTCTCCAGCACCCGCACCCCCTGTGCGTGGAACTCCCATGCGCCCCGCGGCACCGGGGAGATCCGGCCCTCGCCCAGGTGCAGCGCCCCCGCCTCGGGGTCGTAGTCCAGCGAGTCGGGCAGACCGCGCGCGGGCAGCGCGGCGCGGACGTACGGGCGCTGGCCGCCCGGCATCCGCGGGCGCTCACCACTGTGCGCCCCGCGCGTATGGAGCCACAGCACCCGGCGCCCCAGCTCCACGCCCTGCGCCCACACCTCCGGATCGGCCGTCAGCGGTACGGCGCAGGGGGTGGCGTGCGCCACGGCGGCGGTCCAGGCGAGCAGGTCCTCCGCGGGGACGGCCCGGCCGAGGCGGCCGCCGAGGTGGTCCAGCAGCCCGGGAGCGACATTGGGCTCCAGTCCGCCGGGGCGCCGGTACAGCGGACGGATCCGGCCGGGACGGCCCGCGGCGGACCAGCCGTCCGGCAGCGGTGCGGAGAAGGTGAGCACGGGCTCGTCACCGGCCCCGGCCCCCGGCCCCGCCCCCGCTTCCACGACGTGGATCTGCCGGTCGTCGGCGACCCGCCACAGCTCGGGCCGCGCGGCGTCGATGAGCCGGTGGTCCGGTATCAGCCACTGCTGGTCGAACGGTCCGCACCCCATCCGCACGGGCTCGGGACACGGGCCGTCGGCCCGTACCAGCCGGGCGGTGGAGGTCCGTTGGCCGGGAAGCTGGGCCACGGAGGTGTGCAGCGTCCGTGCGCGCGAGGGCCGGAACAGCGCGGCGCGTCCCGCCTCGTCCCCGGTGGCCACCAGGCGCTCCCACCGCGCGGTGAGCGAGGCGGCGTCGGGTGCGACCACCCAGGCCCGCCCCAGCCGCAGCGGCCCCACGGACCACGGCATGAGGTCCGCCAGCAGCGGTACGTCCCGTTCTCCCACGCCCGGCATGCTATCCACCCACCGGCCGGAGGCGACCACGCCGACCGTCGACCACGGCATGCCACGCGCCCGGCGCGCATCCTCCCGCCGCACGCGGCGCGGAACGCGCCCCAGGGGAGCCGGGGCACCAGCCGTCGGCGGTGAGGTCGCCCCGGCGGCGCGGTCCAGGCGCCCGCTGCGCCGTGGGGGCGTGTCCCGGTGGAACGGTCGTCGTACCCGCCGTCGGCGGTGGTCGTCGGGTGGCCACCTCGGCCGGGCTCGTTGCGATGTCGCCGCCGCCGCGGCGAGCGCCCGGCGCCGCCGTCCACAGCGCGGCGTGCGTGCGCGTCCGCTGACGAACCACTCGGCCGACGGCGGTCACTCCGCCTCGAGGGTCACCGTGAACGAGAACCGGTCCCCCCGGTAGTGGATCCGTGCCACGTCCACCACCCGGCCGTCGTCGTCGTACGTCACCCCCGTGTAGTGCAGGATCGGGCTGAGCAGGGGGACCTGGAGGAGGCGGGAGGTCTCCGGGTCGGCCAGCCGCGCCTCGACCGTGTCGGTGATCCGGCTGATGCGCACGCCGACCACGTCCCGCAGCACCTTCGTCATCGGCCAGCGTTCCAGGTCGGCGAGGTCGATGCGGTCGGCGAGATCGGGACGGACCAGGTTCTCCGCCCAGTTGGTCGGTTCGCCGCTCCCTCCGTCGCGGCGCAGCCGCCGGTATCCGGCCGCCTCGTCCAGACCGGGGAAGTACTCCGCCAGCTCCGCCGGGACCGCCGCCGAACCGTGGCCGAGCACCGTCGTCAGCTCACCGGACTGCTGGGCCACGATCGCGTCGACCGAACCCAGCAGCCGCACCGGGGAACCGCGCCGCGCGCTCGGCTCGATGAAGGTGCCGCGCCGCCGGTGGCGGCTGATGAGCCCCTCCGCCTCGAGCTCCTTGAGCGCCTGCCGCATGGTGAGCACGCTGACGCCGTAGTGCTCGGCGAGCCGGTCCTCGGTCGGCAGCCGCAGCGGATCGTGCGGCCCCCGGCCGAGTATCGAGGCGCGCAGCGACTGCGAGACCTGGTACCACAGCGGCAGCTTGCGGTTCAGGGCCACGGAGTCGGGGGCGAAGGTGGTCACGGGGGCGCGGTCTCCGGTGGCGGTCACGGTCACGTTCCTGCGGTGGGAGGGAGCGGGCGGAAGGGCGTCATGACGCCATGGTGCCGTGACGCCACGGTGCCGTGACGCGACGGTGTCACGGGCGGAAGTGACGTTCCAGACCCTGCCACACCTCGTCGTAGCCCGTCTGGAGGTGGTCCGCCGCCATCGCCTGCGGGGTGGCGGTGACCGGCCAGCGCGTCTCGAACATGAAGGCCAGCCCGTCGTCCACCTTGCGCGGCGCCAGCTCGGCCTCGCTGGCCCGCTCGAAGGTCTCGTGGTCCGGGCCGTGCGCCGACATCATGTTGTGCAGGGAGCCACCGCCGGGGACGAACCCTCCGGGGCCCGCGGTCTTGGCGTCGTACGCGCCCTCGATCAGCCCCATGTACTCGCTCATCACATTGCGGTGGAAGTACGGCGGCCGGAAGGTGTCCTCGCCCACCAGCCAGCGCGGCGCGAAGACCACGAAGTCCACGCCCGCGAGCCCCGGGGTGTCCGACGGCGAGGTGAGCACGGTGAAGATGGACGGGTCCGGGTGGTCGTAGCTGATGGTGCCGATCACGTTGAACCGGCGCATGTCGTAGACGTACGGCACATGGTTGCCGTGCCAGGCGACGACGTCCAGCGGGGAGTGGTCGTAGGTCGCGGCCCAGAGGTTGCCGCAGAACTTGTTGACCACCCGCACCGGTCCCTCGACGTCCTCGTAGGCCGCCACCGGAGCCATGAAGTCCCGTGCGTTGGCCAGTCCGTTGGCGCCGATCGGGCCGAGGTCGGGGAGGACGAACGGACTGCCGTAGTTCTCGCAGACGTAGCCGCGCGCGGTGGCGTCCAGCAGCTCCACCCGGAACCGCACCCCGCGCGGGATCAGCGCCATATGTCCCGGTTCGGCGCGCAGCAGCCCGAACTCGGTGCGCAGCAGCAGCCCGCCGCGCTCGGGCACGATCAGCAGTTCGCCGTCGGCGTCGCTGAACACCCGGTCGGTCATGGACGCGTTGGCCGCGTAGAGGTGGATGGCCATCCCGACGCGCTGGGTGGCGTCCCCGTTGCCGCCGAGGGTCCACAGTCCGGACAGGAAGTCGGTGCCCGCGGGCGGCTCCGGCAGCGGGTCCCAGCGCAGCCGGTTGGGGTCCGGGACGGTCTCGGTGAACGGCGCTCCGCGCAGCCCGCCGTTGTCGATGCGGGTGAACGGCGGATGGGCCGCCGAGGGGCGGATCCGGTACAGCCAGGAACGGCGGTTGTGGGCCCGCGGCTCGGTGAACGCGGTGCCGCTGAGCTGCTCCGCGTACAGCCCCAGCGGTGCGCGCTGCGGGGAGTTGCGCCCGATGGGCAGCGCCCCGGGCACGGCCTCGCTGCTGTGTTCATTGCCGAATCCGGAGGAGTAGGCCAGCCCTTCGGCCGTCTTCCGTGCCTGCTCGATCCCGGTGCCGTTGTCCATCGTGCGCTCCCGAAGCTCGCCTCGCCGCCCAATGATTCCTATGTCATACGATAGGAATCGAAGACCGGCTCCGTCAATGATCGGGCAGGATGGTGGCGTGCCTCTACCGCCCCTCCGCCGCCATCCGGTTCAGCGCCGCAGCGCCGAACGCCTCGGCCGGATCCTCGATGCCTGTGCCGAACTGCTCGACGAGGTCAGCTACGAGCGCTTGAGCACCCGTGCGGTGGCCGAGCGCGCCGGCGTCCCCATCGGCTCGGTCTACCGCTTCTTCTCCGACAAGCGCGCCATGGCCGAGGCCCTGGCCCACCGCAATCTCGACGAGTACGCCGAGCGGGTCACCCGCCGGCTGGCGGAGCCCGGCCAGGACGGCGGCTGGCGCCAGGCGATGGACATCGTCGTGGACGAGTACCTGGCGATGAAGCGCGGAGCGCCCGGCTTCGCGCTCATCGAGTTCGGGATACCGGTCCCGGCCACCGGGCGGGTGGAACAGCCCAACCACCTGGTCGCGGACCGGCTGCTCGCGCTGCTCGCCGACCGGCTGCGCAGCGAGGGGGCCGAAGGGGCCGACGGCGAGGGCGAGGCCGGGGAGCGGCTGCGGATCGCCTTCCTGCTGGCGGTCGAGACGGCCGACGCCCTGCTGCGGCTGGCGTTCCGGACCGACCCCGAGGGGGATCCGGCGATCGTCGCGGAGACCAAGGAGCTGCTGCGCGCCTATCTGGCCCGCGTCCTGGACTGAAACCGCCGTCCCGGCCGTCGGCGGGAAGAGTTCACTCCGGCGCCTCCCCAGCATGCGTACCAGTCGGTATGGTGAGTGCCTCGGCCGAGCCGGGCCACGCCGGTCCGCGACGTAGGGAGCACTCATGAGCCGCACGGCCCTCCGTATCTGCCCGCTCTGCGAGGCCACCTGCGGGCTGACGCTGACCATCGAGGAGGGTCGGGTCACCCGGGCGCGCGGCGATGCCGAGGACGTGTTCAGCCAGGGGTTCATCTGCCCCAAGGGTGCGTCCTTCGGTGAGCTGGACGGCGACCCCGACCGGCTGCGGCGGCCGCTGGTCCGGCGTGCGGGGCGGCTTCAGGAGGCCGACTGGGACGAGGCGTTCGCCGCCGTCGAGGCCGGGCTGTGGCCGGTGCTGCGTGAGCACGGCGGCCGGTCGGCCGGGGTGGTGCTCGGCAACCCCAATGTCCATACGGTGGCCGGAGGGCTCTACCCCGCACTGCTGCTCGGCGCGCTCGGCACCCCCAACGTCTTCACCGCCAGCACCCTCGACCAGATGCCCAAGCATGTCTCCAGCGGACTGCTCTACGGGGACGCCAACGCGCTGCCGGTGCCCGATGTGGACCGCACCGACCATCTGCTGGTGATCGGCGCCAACCCGATGGACTCCAACGGCAGCCTGTGCACCGCCCCCGACTTCCCCGGCCGGCTGCGGGCGCTGCGGCGGCGCGGCGGCAAGCTGATCGTGGTCGACCCCCGGCGCACCCGTACCGCGAGGATGGCCGACCGGCATGTGGCGATACGTCCCGGTGCCGATGCCCTGCTGCTCTTCGCCATGGTGCGGGTGCTCTTCGACGAGGACCTGGTGGCGACCGGGGACCTGGACGCCCAGCTCACCGGAGTGGCCGAGGTCCGGCGGCTGGCCGCGGACTTCCCGCCGGAGGCGGTGGCCGGTGCCTGTGATGTGTCCGCCGAGGAGATCCGCACCCTCGCCCGGGAGCTGGCCGCGGCGCCGAAGGGCGTGGTGTACGGGCGGATGGGCTCCACCACCGTGGAGTTCGGCACCCTCACGAGCTGGCTGGTGGACGTGGTCAACGCGCTCACCGGGAACCTGGACCGCCCCGGCGGGATGATGTTCCCGCTCGCCGCCACCGGGCGCCGGGAGCGCGCCCCGCGCCCCGGCAAGGGGTTCGCGCTGGGCCGCTGGCACAGCAGGGTCAGCGGCCATCCGGAGGTCAAGGGCGAACTGCCCTCGGTCGCCCTCGCCGAGGAGATCGAGACCCCGGGGGACGGGCAGATCCGGGCGCTGCTGACCGTCGCCGCCAACCCCGTGCTGTCCGCGCCCGATGGCGACCGGCTGGAACGGGCGCTGGCCGGGCTGGACTTCATGGTCAGCGTGGATCCGTACCTCAACGAGACAGCGCGCCACGCCCATGTCGTACTGCCGCCGCCCCCGCCCAGCCAGAGCCCGCACTTCGACTTCACCTTCAACTACCTGGCCGTGCGCAACCAGGTCCGCTACTCCCGCCCCGCGGTCCCGCTCGACCCGGACCGGATGAGCGAGACCGACATCCTGGCCCGGCTGGTGCTGTGCGCGAGCGGACGCGGCGGCGCCGATCCGGCCATGGTGGACGCCATGGCGATCGAGGCCGCGCTCGGCAAGGCCGTGGCCGACCCCGGGTCCCCGGTGCACGGCCGTACGACCGCCGAACTGGCCGCACTGCTCACCGGCGGCACCGGACCGGAGCGGCGGTTGGACATGATGCTGCGGCTCGGCCCGTACGGCGACGGCTTCGGTGCCGACCCCGACGGGCTGACCCTGGAGAGCCTGCTCGACCGGCCGCATGGGATCGACCTCGGCCCGCTGCGCCCGCGGCTGCCCGCCCTGCTGCGGACCCGCAGCGGCACCGTCGAGCTGTGCCCGGAGCCGATCGTGCGCGATGTGGACCGGCTGCGGCGTGCGCTGGCCGACCGGCCCACCGGTCTTGTCCTGATCGGCCGCCGCCACCTGCGTTCCAACAACAGCTGGATGCACAACGTCCCGTCGCTGGTGGGCGGCAGCAACCGCTGCACCCTCCAGGTGCACCCCGAGGATGCCGCCCGGCTGGGTCTGGCCGACGGCGGGCTCGCCCGGGTCAAGGGTGACGGCGGCGAGATCCAGGTGCCGGTGGAGGTGACGGACGCGATGCGCACCGGAGTGGTGAGCCTGCCGCACGGCTGGGGCCACGGCCGTCCCGGCACCCGGATGTCGGTGGCCGGGGCCCACCCCGGGGCCAACGCCAACCAGCTCGTCGACGGCACGCGGCTGGATCCGCTGTCGGGCACCGCGGTGCTGAACGGCTTCCCGGTGCAGGTGGACCCCGTCGCCGAGCCCGCACTGCCCGTACCCGACTGACCAGGGGTTTTGCGCTTATTGCTCACGCGTCAAGACCTTGTTAACGCAAAGTTGCGCCACCTAACGTCGCCTCGACCGCCACATCTGGGGGAGAGTTCACCGGCGAACGTGAGGTAGCCACCATGCTGACAGTCCTCGGATTCGTCATGATCGCGACGTTCCTCGTCCTGATCATGATGAAGAAGATGTCCCCGATGGGTGCTCTGGTGCTCATCCCGGCGCTGTTCTGCGTCCTCGTCGGGAAGGGGGCGCACCTCGGCGACTACGTCCTCGACGGCGTCGGTGATCTCGCGCCCACCGCCGCGATGCTGATGTTCGCGATCATCTACTTCGGGGTGATGATCGACGTAGGGCTCTTCGATCCGATCGTCCGGCTCATCCTGCGGTTCTGCAAAGCGGATCCGATGCGGGTGGTCGTCGGTACCGCACTGCTCGCGGCGATCGTCTCGCTCGACGGCGACGGCTCCACCACGTTCATGATCACCGTCTCCGCGATGGTGCCGCTGTACCGGCGGCTGAAGATGAGCCTGGTGGTGATGACCGGTGTCGCGGCCATGGCCAACGGCGTGATGAACACCCTGCCCTGGGGCGGTCCGACCGCCCGCGCCGCCGCCGCGCTCAAGGTCGACGCCAGCGACATCTTCGTGCCGATGATCCCCGCGCTCGCCGTCGGACTGGTCTTCGTCTTCGCGCTCGCCTACGCCTTCGGACTGCGCGAGCGCAGGCGTCTGGGGCTGCTGACGCTCGACGGGACGACGGTCGAGGAGTCCGAGCAGGTGCTGGTCGGCGCGGGCGCCGGGAAGCAGGGCGGCTCCGAGGGCGCGGCCGACAAGACGGGTTCGGGTGGATCCGGTGGCTCGGGTGTCTCCAGCGGCTCCGGCGCCGAGGCCGAGGTGAAGGCCGACGACGGCGAGGGCGACGACGATGTCCAGGGCCTCGACCCGAACCGCCCCACCCTGCGCCCCAAGCTCTACTGGTTCAACGCCGCGCTGACCCTCGGCCTGCTGACCATGATGATCATGGAGACGATGCCGATCCCGGTGCTCTTCCTGCTCGGCGCCGCCATCGCCCTCACCGTCAACTTCCCGCATATGGACGACCAGAAGGCCCGGGTCGCCGCGCACGCCGAGAACGTCGTCAACGTCTCCGGCATGGTCTTCGCCGCCGCCGTCTTCACCGGTGTCCTCACCGGCACCGGCATGGTCGAGCACATGGCCCGCTGGCTCGTCGACGGCGTGCCCGACGGTATGGGCCCGCACATGGCCATCGTCACCGGTGTGCTGTCCCTCCCGCTGACCTACTTCATGTCCAACGACGGCTTCTACTTCGGCATCGTGCCGATCCTCGCCGAGGCCGGGGCCGCCCACGGGGTCTCCACCCTGGAGATCGCCCGCGCCTCGCTCGTCGGACAGGCCCTGCACATGTCCAGCCCGCTGGTCCCCGCCGTCTACGTGCTCGTCGGCATGGCCAAGGTCGAGTTCGGTGACCACACCCGCTTCACGGTGAAGTGGGCGGCGCTGACCTCCCTGGTGGTGCTCGCCGCCGGGCTCGTCTTCGGAATCATCTGATCCGTGCGCGGAACGCCTCGACGGCCCGGCAGGGGCTGGCTGCTGCGCCTGGTCATCGCCTTCTCCTTCGCACAGGCGGCGGTGAGCATGGCCCGGCCCGCCGTCTCCTACCGGGCCCTGGCGCTGGGCGCCGACGCCCGCGCGGTCGGTGTGATCGCCGGGATCTACGCCCTGCTGCCGCTGTTCGCGGCCGTACCGCTGGGGCGGCGCACCGACCACGGGCGGTGCGCTCCGCTGCTCCCCGTCGGCGTCGCCCTGATCGCCACCGGCTGTGCCCTCAGCGCGACGGCCGGATCGCCGGCGGGCATGGCCGCGTGGAGCGGGGTGATGGGCCTCGGCCATCTGGCGTTCGTGATCGGCGCGCAGTCCATCGTCGCCCGGCAGAGCGCCCCGGCCGAACAGGACCGCAACTTCGGCCACTTCACCATCGGCGCCTCGCTCGGCCAGCTCATCGGGCCGGTCGCGGCCGGTCTCGTGGTCTCCGGCCACGACGGCGCGATGGCCCGCACCAGCGCCGTCGCGCTGGCCGTCTCCGCCGCCGTGGCGGCCTGTTCGGTGACCGCGCTGTGGCGCATCGAGCACCGGCAGCGGGACCGGGGCGCCGGGCCGGAGGCGGTGGCCGCGGGGGAGGCGCGACGGGTGTCCGTACGTGCCATCCTCACCACCCGCGGGGTCGGCTCCGGCATCTTCATCAGCCTGGCCGTACTCTCCGCCACCGACATCCTCACCGCGTATCTGCCGGTCGTGGGCGAACAGCGCGGCATCGCGCCCTCGGTCGTCGGACTGCTGCTGAGTCTGCGCGCCGCCGCCACCATCGGCTGCCGCCTGGCCATCACCCCGATGATCCGGCTGCTGGGGCGCACCGCCCTGATGGCCGCGAGCTGCCTGGGCGCGGCCCTGCTGTGCACGGGCATCGCCCTGCCGCTGCCCGCCTGGGCGCTCGGTGTGCTGCTGGCCGGACTCGGCTTCTGCCTCGGCGTCGGCCAGCCGCTGTCGATGACCACCGTCGTCCAGGCCGCCCCGGACGGCGCCGGGAGCACCGCGCTGGCTCTGCGGCTGACCGGCAACCGCCTGGGCCAGGTCGCGGCCCCCGCCTCCGCCGGTGTCCTCGCCGGACTCGCGGGCACGGCCGCCCCGTTCGTGATGCTGGGCGGCCTCCTGCTGCTCTCCGCCGCGATCGCCGTCCGCCCCCTGCGCAGGCCCGCCGCCCCCGCCCCGACGGCGGATCCCACCCCCCGCGAAGAAAGATCCCCGGGCCGTACCGGCGGCCCCTCCGGCCGATAGCGCGCCATCCCGGCCGTCGGCCTTCCGCTCCCCCGCGGCTACTGCGACCGGCGCGGTGCGGAGCCATCGGGCCGGGGGGTGACGTA
Organism: Streptomyces cucumeris; assembly: GCF_024295805.1. Lineage (GTDB taxonomy): Bacteria > Actinomycetota > Actinomycetes > Streptomycetales > Streptomycetaceae > Streptomyces > Streptomyces cucumeris. Next base: position 155,623 of record NZ_JANCLX010000010.1, on the reverse strand, counting down.
CGGCACGGCTGACCCCCTCTGTCGCCGGAAAACTACCGTCGCTAGTTTGTTGTCCTGTCAGCAAGTGCCGACGAGGGAGGGTGCGATGAAGGCTCATGACGGGATGTACATCGACGGGGCATGGCGGCCGGCTGCCGGTGCCGACACGATCGAGGTCGTGAACCCGGCCGACGAGCGGGTCATCGCCGCCGTGCCCGCCGGGACGGCCGAGGACGTGGACGCCGCCGTACGGGCGGCCCGCGCCGCCCTCCCCGGCTGGGCCGCCACCCCGCCCGCCGAGCGCGCCGCCCGGCTCACCGCCCTGCGCGACGCGCTCGCCGAACGGCGCGAGGAGATCGCGGAGACCGTCACCGCCGAACTCGGCGCGCCGCTGGCGTTCTCCCGGGCGGTCCACGCCGGTCTGCCCATCACCGTGGCCGGTTCGTACGCCCGGCTCGCGGAGTCGTACGCCTTCGAGGAGACGGTCGGCAACTCGACCGTGTTCCAGGAGCCGGTGGGCGTCGTCGGCGCCATCACCCCGTGGAACTACCCGCTGCACCAGATCGTCGCCAAGGCCGCACCGGCCCTCGCCGCCGGATGCACCGTGGTCCTCAAGCCCGCCGAGAACACCCCGCTGGTCGCCCAGCTCTTCGCGGAGGCGGTCGACGCGGCCGGGTTCCCGGCCGGGGTGTTCAACCTGGTCACCGGGGTCGGCCCGGTCGCGGGAGAGGCACTGGCCGCGCACGAGGACGTGGACCTGGTGTCGTTCACCGGCTCCACCGCCGTCGGCCGGCGGATCGGCGCCACCGCGGGCGCGGCCGTCAAGCGCGTCGCCCTCGAACTGGGCGGCAAGTCCGCCAATGTGATCCTGCCCGGCGCCGATCTCGCCAAGGCCGTCAAGGTCGGGGTGGCCAACGTGCTCGCCAACTCCGGCCAGACATGCAGCGCCTGGACCCGGATGCTGGTCGATGCCGACCGCTACGACGAGGCCGTGGAGCTGGCCGCGGCGGCGGCCGCCAAGTACGCCCCCGGCGACCCGGCCGACGAGACCACCCGGCTCGGCCCCGTCGTCAGCGCCATCCAGCGCGACCGGGTGCGCGGCTACATCGAGCGCGGTGTCGAGGAGGGCGCTCGGCTGATCACCGGCGGTCCGCGGGCCCCCGAGGGCCGGGAGGACGGGTACTGGATCGCCCCGACGGTCTTCGCGGACGTCACCCCCGACATGACCATCGCCCAGGAGGAGATCTTCGGCCCGGTCATCTCCCTCATCCGCTACCGGGACGAGGAGGAGGCACTGCGGATCGCCAACGGCACGGTCTACGGGCTGGCGGGCGCGGTCTGGGCGGCCGACGACGCCACGGCGGTGGCCTTCGCCCGCCGCATGGACACCGGACAGGTGGACATCAACGGCGGCCGGTTCAACCCGCTCGCCCCCTTCGGCGGCTACAAGCAGTCGGGCGTGGGCCGCGAACTGGGCACCCACGGGCTGGCGGAGTACCTCCAGACCAAGTCGCTCCAGTTCTGAGGCGGGAACCCCGCGGTACAGCGACCGCCGCCACAGCGCCCGCGCCACCGTCCGTGATACCTACGAGGTGCACGGCGCGTACAAGCCGATGACCACCCGAGGAGCCCGTCCATGACCCGAGCCGCCGTCCTCCCCGCCGTCGGAGCCCCGCTCCGGCTTGCCGAGATCGACCTCCCGGACCCCGGTCCCGGGCAGGTGCGGGTGCGGCTGGCGGCGGCCGGGGTGTGCCACTCCGATCTCTCGCTGTCCAACGGCACCCTGCGCCAGCCCGTCCCGGCCGTACTCGGCCACGAGGGCTCGGGCACCGTCAGCGCCGTGGGCGAGGGCGTCACCACCGTCGCCCCCGGCGACCGCGTCGTCCTCAACTGGGCGCCGTCCTGCGGTGCGTGCCACTACTGCGGGCTCGGCGAGCCCTGGCTGTGCGCGGACGCGGGCACCGCCGCCACCGTGCCGTACGCCAAGCTGACGGACGGCGGCGACGAGCTGTACCCGGGCCTGGGCACCGCCGCGTTCGCCGAGGAGACCGTGGTGCCCGCGCACGCCGTGCTCCCGCTGCCCGACGGGGTGCCGCTGGCCGACGCGGCGCTGCTCGGCTGCGCGGTGCTCACCGGCTACGGCGCGGTGCACCACAGTGCCGCGGTGCGCCCGGGGGAGTCGGTCGCCGTCTTCGGCGTCGGCGGGGTGGGGCTCGCGGTGCTCCAGGCGGCGCGGATCGCGGGCGCGGGCACGGTCGTCGCGGTGGATGTCTCCCCGGAGAAGGAGGAGCTGGCGCGCGCCTCGGGCGCCACCGAGTTCCTGCTGTCCGGTGAGGACACCGCCAAGCGGATCCGCTCGCTCACCGGCGGCCACGGCGCGGACGTGGCCATCGAGTGTGTCGGCCGCGCCGAGACCATCCGCACCGCGTGGTCCGCCACCCGGCGCGGCGGCCGGACCACCGTCGTCGGGATCGGCGGCAAGGACCAGCAGGTGTCCTTCTCCGCCCTGGAGTTGTTCTACTTCGGCCGCACCCTCTCGGGCTGTGTCTACGGCAACAGCGATCCGGCCCGCGATCTGCCGGTGCTCGCCGAGCACATCCGCGCGGGCCGTCTCGACCTGTCGGCGATGGTCACCGGCCGGATCGGTCTGGACGGGATCCCGGAGGCGTTCGATGCGATGGTCGGCGGCCGCGGCGGACGGGCGCTCGTGATGTTCTGACGGGCGCGGGCGGCGCGGCGCGGCGCCGGACGGAACGCGACGGGACCGGGCGGGGCGGGGTCAGGCCGGGGTGCCGTCGACCATGCCGAGCCACTGGTCGCGTTCGGCGCCGAACGGCCGGGCGCCGTGCGCGACCGCGTCCAGCAGCCACTGACCGGCCGCCTCGGCCTCCGCGATCACATCGGCCGGATAGCCGAACCGCACCTGGTGCTCGGCGAACTCGTCCTGGTCCACCAGCCGGGTGGCGCCGTCCGCGCGCTTGCGCACCACATCGAGGTCCAGGTCCACCATGGTGACCTCGTCCGCGGAGACCCACCGCGGGGGAGTGGTGATGTCGCAGTACACCTCGGTGTCGCGCGGGGCGGCGTTGAAGGCCGCGGTCCACCACGCGCCGCGCGGGAAGAGGAGGACGTGCGCGACCTCGATGGGCACCTCGGGGCCGTGGCCCTTGCGCATCACCGAGCCGCCGGGCAGCCCCAGCCAGACGCCGTGTTCGTCCTCGCCCAGTCTGCGCATCCGCAGGTTCCAGTGGAGGGTGCCGTCGTACTTGGTGTAGTTGACCTGGACCAGTGACTGCGACATATCGCCGATCCTAGGGCGTGTCCGCCCCGGCTCACCCGGCATTTTCCCCGTACAGCTCGTCCAGCCCGGCCACCAGCGCCCGCAGCCCGGTCTCGAACGCGCCCTCGTCCACCTGCTCCTGGTGTCCGGCCAGCAGATGCGCCTGGCCCAGATGGGGATAGTCGGCCGGGTCGTAGGCGCCCGCGTCGTCGACGAAACCGCGCGCGAAGGAGCCCAGCGCCGACCCGGCGACGAAGTAGCGCATCAGCGCGCCGATCCGGGTGGCGTGCGCGGGCGGCCAGCCCGCCTTCACCATGCCGCCGAAGACCGCGTCCGCCATCCGCAGCCCGGCCGGACGGCGGCCGGGCCCCTGGGCGAGGAACGGGACGATGTGCGGATGCGCGGTGAGCGCCGCGCGGTAGGAGCGGCCCCAGTCCAGCAGCGCCGTACGCCAGTCCGTGCCGTTGTCGAACATCGAGATGTCGACCTGGGCCACGACCGTGTCGGCCACCGCGTCCAGGATCTCGTCCTTGGTCGTGAAGTGGTTGTACAGGGACGGTCCGCTCACCCCGAGTTCGGCGGCCAGGCGCCGTGTGGACACCGCCGCCAGCCCTTCGGAGTCCACCAGCGCGAGGGCGACCGCGACGATGCGCTCACGGCTGAGGAGGGGCTTGCGGGGGCGGGCCATGCGGCACATAGTAGAGGCTCCGGCGCTAAAACTAGCAGTGCTAATTTATCGCGCGGTGGATTCCTCGTCCGTCCCCCCACCCCGGGAAAGGTGACCCATGGATCTCGCGCTCACCGAGGAGCAGACCGCGGTGCGGCAACTGGCCCGGGACTTCGTGGCACGCGAGGTCACCCCGTACGCCGCCGAGTGGGACCGCGCCGAGCGGGTGGACCGCGGCATCGTGGGCTCGCTGGGCGCGCTCGGCTTCCTGGGGCTCACCGTCCCCGAGGAGTACGGCGGCAGCGGCGGTGACCACCTCAGCTATGCGCTGGTCACCGAGGAACTGGGGCGCGGTGACTCCTCGGTGCGCGGCATCGTCTCCGTCTCCCTCGGTCTGGTCGCCAAGTCGGTGGCCGCGTGGGGCGACGAGGAGCAGAAGCGCGCCTGGCTGCCACGGCTGTGCTCGGGCGAGGCGGTGGGCTGCTTCGGGCTCACCGAGCCCGGGACCGGATCGGACGCGGCGCGACTGACCACCCGCGCGGTCCGGGACGGCGGTGACTATGTGATCAGCGGCACCAAGACCTTCATCACCAACGGCACCTGGGCGGATGTGGTGCTGCTCTTCGCCCGCACCGGCGAGGACCCCGGCCACCGGGGGATCAGCGCCTTCCTGGTGCCCACCGACACCCCCGGACTGGTCCGCCGGGAGATCCACGGCAAGCTGGGGCTGCGCGGCCAGGCCACCGCCGAACTGGTCCTGGAGGACGTCCGGGTGCCCGCCGCGGCGCTGATCGCCCCCGAGGGCAAGGGGTTCTCGGTCGCCATGTCCGCCCTCGCCAAGGGCCGGATGTCGGTCGCCGCAGGATGCGTCGGCATCGCCCAGGCGGCGCTGGACGCGGCGGTGCGGTACGCGGGGGAGCGTGAACAGTTCGGCCGCACCATCGCCCACCACCAGCTCGTGCAGGAGCTGATATCGGACATCGCGGTGGATGTGGACGCCGCGCGGCTGCTGACCTGGCGGGTGGCGGACCATATCGACCGGGGGCTGCCGTTCACCGCTGAGTCCTCCGTGGCCAAGCTCTACGCGAGCGAGGCGGCGGTGCGCTGCGCCAACAACGCCCTCCAGGTGTTCGGCGGCTACGGGTACACCGATGAGTACCCGGTGGGCAAACTGCTGCGGGACGCCCGGGTGATGACCCTCTACGAGGGCACCAGCCAGATCCAGAAGCTGCTGATCGGCCGCGCCCTGACCGGGGTCTCGGCCTTCTGAGCCGGGCCGCGCCGCGGCCTGATCCACGAAGACCGACAGGACAGGGCCTAAGCGCTTGCTCACTCTCCGTGTAGGGTGTGCGCCATGGACGCGGAGGCTGACAAGGACGGGGCCGGGGCCGAGGTGTGGGGCGACATCACCCCGGACGCGGCCCGGCGGCTGGTGACCGCAGCCGTGCACGCCTTCGCGGAGCGCGGCTACCACGCCACCACCACCCGGGACATCGCCGGCCGTGCCGGTATGAGCCCGGCCGCGCTCTACATCCACTACAAGACCAAGGAAGAGCTGCTCTACCAGATCAGCAAGGTCGGCCATCAGCGCGCCCTGGAGATCGTGGAGCGGGCCCGGGACGCCGGTGGTACCTCCGCCGAGCGGCTCGCCCACGCCGTACGCTCCTTCGTCCGCTGGCACGCCGAGCACCACACGACCGCCCGGGTGGTCCAGTACGAGCTGGGCGCGCTGGGCGAGGAGCACCACGCCGAGGTGATCGCCATCCGCAAGGCGACGGACGGCGCGGTGCGCGCGATCCTCGAGGACGGCGCGCGGACGGGGGAGTTCGACGTCCCGGACGTCCGCGGGGCCACGGTGGCGGTGCTGTCCCTGTGCATCGACGTCGCCCGCTGGTTCAACACCCGCGGCCGCAGCACCCCGGACGAGGTCGGCGAGCTGTACGCCGGACTCGTCCTGCGGATGGTGGGGGCCGCGTCCCGCTGAGGGGCCGCGCCGGGCGGCGAGGGCGCCGCGGGAGCCGTCAGGGGTAGTAGCGCACGACGCTCTCCGCCACGCACACCGGCTTGGTCCCGCCCTCGCGTTCGACCGTCACCGCCAGCGTCATCTGGACGCCGTCGGTCACCTCGGTGAGCTCCGCGATCCGCGCGGTGGCCCGCAGCCGGGAGCCGACCGGGACGGGAGAGGGGAAGCGGACCTTGTTCACGCCGTAGTTGATGCCCATCCGCACCCCGTCGACCCGCATGAGCTGCGGGGTGAAGGCGGGCAGCAGCGACAGGGTGAGATAGCCGTGCGCGATCGTCCGGCCGAACGGACCCTCGGCCGCCTTCGCGGGGTCCACATGGATCCACTGGTGGTCGTCGGTCGCGTCGGCGAACAGGTCGATCCGCTTCTGGTCGATCTCCAGCCAGTCGCTGGGGCCGAGTTCCTCGCCGATGGCCGATCGCAGCTCATCGGTCGAGGTGAAGATCCTGGGCTCTGCCATGCTGATGCCTCCCGAGCAGCTCACTAAGCGCTTGCTCAGCATGCTCGGGTGACCTTCGCCGTGTCAACGCGCCCCGGCGTCCTTCCCTCCTCCGGCGTCCCCCCGTCGACGGGGTGGCATGGCGCGCCCGCCGGGTTCCCGGGCTCACGGGTCTCCTCGGCGGGCGTGCCTCTCAGGGCCTGCCGGTCAGGGCGTACCGGGGCGGCCGGTGATCACACGGTCGCGTACCGGCGGCTCTCGCACCGGGTGCGCCGCGCGGCCGACAGCGCCTCGGTGGTCAGCAGCGGAACCGGCACCACGATGCCGCATTCCCCGCAGACCGGTCCGGCCGAGGGGTAGCGGTCCAGGTCCTCGCGCCAGGCCAGCCGCTGCTGTCCGCAGACCGGGCAGGCCGAACCCGGCCCCGACTCCATCGCCGATATCAACCGGCCCAGGACGTCGGGCAGCGGACCCTCGGGATGGCTCGAGGGGCTCTCGCAGGGCATGATGTCGCATCCGCCCCAGGTGTGCAGATGCCAGTCGTCGATGGCGTTGGGCTGCCGGATGCCGATGTGTTTCTCCTGGCGGCGCCGGGCGGCGAAGTCCGCCTCGTACGCGAGCCAGAGGGTGCGGGCCTCCTCGAGTTCCTCGAGGGCCGTGATCAGACGCAGTGGTTCGGGTTCCCGGTCCTCCGGGATGATCCCCGTCCTGGTGCACAGATGGTGCCAGGTCGCCCGGTGCCCGTACGGCGCGAACCGCTCCAGGCATTTGCGCAGCGAAGTGCGCCGGGCGGTGACGTGTCTGTGTGGATTGCGCACCTCTCGTGCGAGTGCTCTGAAACCTGCCACTTCGTACCACCTCCGCAATCGCGGACCCGACTCGTTGTGGAATGGACGTAACGGAGCGCGATCCGGATCCATCGGATTCCCCGGAAGTTGCCGAATAGGCCGATCCGTGCCGTCAATGACCGTGAATGCACGGTGAAGTTGACGGCCACTCATCTTCCAGCCGACTTGTACCGCCGGTAACCTCCGTCGCATCGGCAACCTGGAGGAGCGAGTATGCGACCAAGGTCCGGCACGTTCACCAGAACCCTCATCGCCGCGGCCGCCGTCCTCGGCCTCGGCGCCGCGCTCGCGGCGCCGCTGCCCCAGCCGGCTCAGGCGGCCCCCGCCGCCCCCGCGGCGGCCACCGACTACTGCAAGGGTCAGTGCGCCGACATCCTCCCGCCCGGGGCCAACGGCAATGCGACCCTCGTGGAGATCCTCGGCAACAAGGTGTTCGGCACCCACCCCGCGCACAGCACCGACCAGCTCGGTCCGTACAACGACCTGGCCGGGGGCTATCCCACGCTCACCGACGACAAGCTGAGCGGCTTCTTCAACGACTCCTCGTTCGGCGTCCCCGCCGACCAGGTGGCGTCGGTGACCAAACCCCGGGGCGATGTCACCATCACCCGGGACAAGAAGACCGGGGTCCCTCATATCCAGGGCACCACCCGTGAGGGCACCGAGTTCGGTGCCGGGTACGCCGCCGCCCAGGACCGGCTGTGGCTGATGGACCTCTTCCGGCACGTCGGACGCGGCGAACTCACCTCGTTCGCCGGTGGCGCCGCCGCCAACCAGGGTCTGGAACAGGACTTCTTCCGCCAGGCGCCCTACAGGGAGGAGGACTACCAGGCCCAGATCGACTCGATCCTGGCCCACGGCGGTGAACGCGGCAGACAGGCCCTGGCCGATGCCCAGGCGTATATCGACGGCATCAACGCCTATGCCAAGAAGGCCAAGGACGGCCGCTACTTCCCCGGCGAGTACGTCCTCACCGGCCATATCGACGCGATCACCAACGCCGGTGAGATCCAGCCGTTCAAACTCACCGACCTGATCGCCCTCGCCTCGGTCGTCGGCGCCCTCTTCGGCAACGGCGGCGGCGGTGAGGTGCAGGGCGCGCTCTCGCTGCTCGCCGCCCAGCAGAAGTACGGCCTCGCCGAGGGCACCAAGGTGTGGGAGTCCTTCCGGCAGCGCAACGACCCCGAGGCGGTGCAGACCGTCCACGACGGCAAGAGCTTCCCGTACGGCGGGAAACCGGAGAACGCCAAGGGCACGGCCATGCCCGACCGCGGTTCGGTCACCGCCGAACAGCTCGTCCACGACCGCCAGGGCGGGGCCGCCACCAAGGACCGCACCACGGTGAAGGCCCCGACGCGCTCCCTGGAGAAGCTGCGCGGCATCTACGACGACGGCGTCCTGCCCCGCGATCTGTTCAGCCGCAAGAAGGGCATGTCCAACGCGCTCGTGGTCTCCGGCAAGTACACCGCCAGCGGCCACCCCGTGGCCGTCTTCGGCCCGCAGACCGGCTACTTCGCCCCGCAGCTCCTGATGCTCCAGGAGATCCAGGGCCCCGGGATCAGCGCGCGCGGCGCCTCCTTCGCGGGCGTCGGGATGTATGTCCAGCTCGGCCGCGGCCAGGACTACGCCTGGAGCGCCACCACCTCCGGCCAGGACATCACCGACACCTACGCGGTCGAACTGTGCTCCCCGGACGGCTCCACCCCCACCAAGGACGCCACCCACTACCGCTACCACGGTGACTGCGTGCCGATGGAGAAGCTGGAGCGGCGCAACGCCTGGAAGCCCACCGTGGCCGACTCCACCGCGGCGGGTTCCTATCGGCTCCAGGTCTACCGCACCAAGTACGGCCTGGTGAGCCATCGCGCGACGGTCGGCGGCAAACCCGTGGCCTTCACCTCGCTGCGCGCCACCTACCGCCACGAGGCCGACTCCATCATCGGCTTCCAGATGCTCAACGACCCCGGCCATGTGAAGGACGTGAAGTCCTTCCAGACCGCGACCCAGAACATCAACTACACCTTCAACTGGTTCTACGCCGACTCCCGGCAGACCGGGTACTACAACAGCGGACTCAATCCCTCGCGTGCCGCGGACATCGACTCCTCGCTGCCGGTGAAGGCCGAACCGGCCTACGAATGGCGGGACTTCGACCCGTCCGACAACACCGCCGCCTACACTCCGCCGTCCGAGCACCCCCAGTCCGTCGACCAGGACTACTACATCAGCTGGAACAACAAACTGGCCAAGGACTACGCCACGTCCGGGTTCGGCAACGGCTCGGTGCACCGCGGCAACCTCCTCGACGACCGGGTCCGCGCGCTGATCAAGAAGGGCGGGGTCACCCGCGCCGCGCTCACCCGGGCCATGGCCGAGGCCGGTGTCACCGATCTGCGCGGTGAGGACGTACTGCCGGAACTGCTGAAGGTGCTGCGCTCCCAGCCCATCGACGACCCGAAGGCGGCCACGGCGGTCCAGCAGTTGGAGTCCTGGCAGGGCGCGGGCGCGCAGCGCAAGGAGACCAGCCCCGGTTCGCACACCTACGGACATCCGGACGCCGTGCGGATCATGGACGCCTGGTGGCCGCTCCTGGTGGAGTCGGAGTTCAAACCCGGTCTGGGCGACGAGCTCTACGAGGCCCTGAAGGGCAACGTACCCATCGACGAGGCGCCGTCGGCGGGGCACGGTCCCACCGGTTCGCACGCCGGGTCCGCCTTCCAGAACGGCTGGTGGTCCTATGTCGACAAGGACCTGCGGAAGGTGCTCGGCGAGGACGTCAAGGGCCCGCTGGCCACGTCCTACTGCGGCGGCGGTGAACTCGGCGCCTGCCGCGACGCCCTGCTGACCACCCTCAAGCAGGCCGCCGCCAAGAGCGCCACCGATGTCTACCCCGGTGACGACAGCTGCAAGGCGGGCGACCAGTGGTGCGCCGACGCGATCATCCACCGGGCGGTCGGCGGTATCACCCACGACACCATCGGCTGGCAGAACCGCCCCACCTACCAGCAGGTCGTGGAGTTCCCCGCACACCGCTGAACCCACCACCGCTCCTTCCGGCCGAACCGCTGAAGCGCCCCCGGGCCCACCGCCCGGGGGCGCTCCCTCACCCCGGACGGGCTCAGCTCAGGGCGCGGCGATCCGCCCGGCCGTGAGCACCAGCCGCGCCAGCTCCTCATGGCAGATGTCGCTGTGCGCACCGGCGGGCGGCCCGCCGTGCCGGACGACGGACGACACATCCACGCTCACACAGCCGCCTTCGGGGAACGGCTCCTTCAGCGCCCCGGCCAGCTCCAGCCGGGCGCAGCCGTCCACGGCCCGGATCCCGCCGTGGCCCATCGCCCCCCAGCGGGCGTCATCGAGCCCCAGCAGCGAGGCGTCGTCCCGCGCCGCCCGTGAAGCCAGCGGATACAGCACCCCCAGCGCGGTGTCATGGCGCGAGTGACAGGACACCAGCGGTCCGCTCACCCGCCCCCGGTCGGCCCGCAGGACACCGCCCCGTGCGGTGGCGTGCGGCAGCCGGTCGGCGAACGCGTAGTGCGAGAAGGCCCCTTGGAGCAGGGTGAGCGACGCCACCGTGGTGCGGCCCGGCAGCCCGCCCAGCGCGTACGCCACCAGCCGGCCGCCGAAGCTGTGGCCCACCAGATGGATCCGGGTCCTGGGCCGCGCGGCCGCCACGGCGCCCAGCGCCGGGCCGAGACCGTGCCGCCCGACGACGCCCGCCCGCCGCTTCATCGCGTAGTACGTGGCCTGCCGCAGCAACTCCCGGGCGCCGTCCCACAGCCCGCCCGGCCCGCCGTCCCACAGCCCCGGGCCGCAGTCCCCGGCCCCGGCCAGCGCGGTGGCGAACAGCTCGCAGTACGCCACCCCGTCCTCGCCCAGCATCGCGGGGGGCTCGTCCCCCTCCACGTCCGGGGTGTACACCGCCGCGCCGGATCCCTCGGGCACCCGGGCCAGACCGCGCGCCAGCACGGTGAACTCATCCAGCGCCGAGGCCCCTCCGGGCCGCTCCTCCAGCAACCGCGCCAGCCGCGCCACCATCTGCCCCCGCCCGGGGAAGACCCCCTCCAGGGCCGCGCGCGTCCCCGCGTCGAGCCCGGCCCCCGGCTCACCGGCCGCCGGTGCCCACGGGAACGCGGGCACCGCCTCGTCGGTGAACCGCATCGACGGCCACATCACCCCGGCATAACCGAGCCGTATCCCGTCCCCCTCCCCGAGCAACCCGGGAAAGGGCGCGAAAAAACGGTCGCAGAGTCCGGTGGCCATCGCGCGGTCGTTGTTCCACCCGTGCGCGAACACCACCAGATCGGTGATGCCGAGCTGCGCCACCTCTTCGGCCAGCCGGTCACACCGACGGGTATCGACATCCCCGTCCGCGTCGAATCCCAGCTCCCAGTAAGGCCGTACGCTCATCCCCGTCATCGCTGTTCCTCTCGGCTGGTCCGATCCGTGTGCATCGTCCCAATCCGCCCCGTCCGGTGGCCATACGCCACCCCTACGATGCGCGTCGATCAATCCGCCAGTCGTTCGCCTTACCCGGAATACCGTCGGAGGAACCTGGAATCACCGGCTCCGTACGGAACCGAGTTGGTTGAATTCCGGGCCACAAATCTCCGGAATAGCGGCGCTGTTCTCCGGATCAGTTCGCCCGAACGGCCTGCACTATGCTGCGGAACGGTCATCGCGACGAAATGCACTCACCGGAAGGCCGGAATGCCCCTCAGTGATCGGTGGCGGTTTCCCGCGGCACTGCTGGACACCACCGTGGACCAGCTCCGCACACTGCTCGCGGTCCACGAGGCGGGTACCGCGCTGGGTGCCGCGCGGTTGCTGGGGAGGGAGCAGTCCAGTGTGCAGAAACAAATCGACACGCTGAACCGGAACTTCGGGACGCTGTGTGGGGAGCCGCTGGTGCTCAAGCGGGGGCGGAGTCAGAACGTGCTCTTCACCGCGACGGGGGAGAGTCTGGTCGAGCTCGCTCGCGGCACGCTCGAGGACTGGCGGAGGGAGGTCCGTGAGGCCCGCCGCCGGCTCGGCAGCCACCTCGTGGTCGGCTCCACCCGCTACACCCTCGGGTTCCTGCTGAACGCGGTGAAGTCGGTGACCGGCGACTTCGACCGCCGAGGCGTCGAGCTCAAGGTCGAACACGTCCGCACCCGCGATCTGCTGGAGCGGGTGGACTCCAAGGAGCTGGACCTGGTCTGCGGCAGTGTGCTGACCCGCGCGGGCCATGACGGGCGGCTCGACGGCTTCGAGGTGATGGAGTGGCGGCGCAGCGGTCTGGCGCTGGTCACCAATCTCGGCCCCCAGGAGCTGCCCGGCCCCTCGGTACGGGCGCGGCGGCTGCCGGAACTGCCGCTCGCGGTCTCGGCCGACGGGCTGATACCGGGCTTCCTGCGCGGCTGGTTCGGCGGCCGTTACCGCCAGGAGCTGCATATCGCAGCCGAGATCGACACCGTGCAGTACGGACTGGACCTGCTGGCCTCGGGGGTGCTGCGCGGCTGTGTGCTGGTCACCCAGGGCATCGGGGACGCGGTCGCCGACGGACGGCTCCAGACCGGTGCGGGGCTGCGGACGCTGGAGCTCGAGGACGATATCGGGCCGGAGCTGGAGGTGCTGGTGGGGGTGTTCGTGCGGGCCGGGGAACGGGCCGCCCAGGACGACACCCATCCGCTGAACGTCCTGTGGGGCGCGCTCGCCGGGGAGAACGCCCGGTGGCGCCGGGTGATGCGCCCGGACGCACCGGAGCGGCCCGTCCCGTAGCGGATCCGGGGCGGGCGGCCGACCGGCCGTCCGGGGGTGCCGGGGCCCGGCGGAGGGCGCGGCCGGACCTGGCGGAATCCGTTCCATGACATCGGTTTCCCGGCGGTGAGGCCCCTTCCGTTTCAACATACCGACTGGTTAGTCTGCCGATGCAGTCGAGCCTGCCGTGCCGATCCGAAGGAGCGACCGATCGTGGGTACCGTGCGTGGAGCGCGTGTTGTTGTCACCGGTGCGGGCGGAGGTATCGGCGCCGCCCTGGCCCGCCGTTTCGCCGCCGAGGGCGCCCGGGTCGTGGTGAACGACCTCGACGCCGCCAAGGCCGCGTCCGTGGCCGCGGAGATCGGCGCGGTCGCCGTCCCCGGCGACGCCTCCGCCGTCGTACCCGAGGCCCGTGAGGCGCTCGGCGGAGCCATCGATGTCTTCTGTGCCAACGCCGGGGTGGCCCACGGCGGCGGCCCGGAGGCCGATGAGCTGGTGTGGGAGCGGTCCTGGGACGTCAATGTGATGTCCCATGTCCGGGCGGCCCGTGCGCTGCTGCCCGAATGGCTGGAGCGGGGCAGCGGACGGTTCGTGGCCACGGTGTCCGCGGCCGGGCTGCTCACCATGGTCGGCTCGGCCCCGTACAGCGTCACCAAGCACGCCGCGCTCTCCTTCGCCGAATGGCTCTCGGCCACCTACCGCCACCGCGGTATCGCCGTCCACGCGGTCTGCCCGCAGGGGGTGCGCACCGACATGCTGGACGCCACCGGCGCCGCGGGCGACCTGGTGCTGGTGCCCACCGCGATCGAGCCGGAGCAGGTCGCCGAGGCCGTGCTCAAGGGCATCGAGGACGAACGGTTCCTGGTCCTTCCGCACCCCGAAGTGGCCCGCTATTACGCTGCTCGGGCCACCGAGACCGACAAGTGGCTCGACGGGATGAACCGGGTGCAGCGCACGCTCGAGGAACAGCGTGCGTCCGGCCAGGCCGCCGACTGACCCGTTTCCCGCAGCATTTCATCCCGTTCAGCCTGATCCGCCCTTTCCGTCCCCCGGAATCCTCCGCTCCGCTCCGTCCCTCCCGCTCCCGCACCAGGACCCGCACCCCACCCTCATCCACGACAGGGGCCGCTTCCCCATGACCACTTACCAGGACCAGCCCTGGCTGTCCCAGCTCACCCCGAAACAGCGCGAGTCGACAGCGTCCCGGCCGAGCGTGCTGCACGCCTTCCGGGACGCCGTGCGGACCGCCCCCGACCACCCCGCGCTCGCCTACTTCGACGGCCGGGTGAGCTACCGGGAGGCCGATGAGCTCTCCGACGGCATCGCGGGCCATCTCGCCGCACACGGGTTCCGCCCCGGCGACCGGCTCGCGATCATGCTCCAGAACACCCCGCAGTTCGTCCTGGCGCTGCTCGGCGCCTGGAAGGCGGGCGGCGCCGTGGTACCGGTCAACCCGATGTACAAGGGCGGTGAACTGCGGCATGTGCTGACCGACGCCGAGGTGACCGCACTGGTCTGCTCCCGTCACGCCTGGGAGGACTACGCCCGGGAGACCGCCGCCGCCTCCCCGGTGCGCATCGCGCTCACCGCCGACGCCCATGACCTCCAGTCGCGCGACGACGAGCGGGTGCTGCGCGAACCGCGGACGGCCGTCCCCGAGGACACCCGCGACCTGCTGGAGGTCGCGCGCGAGGGCGCCGCCCCGCCCGCCGTCCCCGCCCCGGGCCGCGATGACACCGCGCTGATCAGCTACACCTCGGGCACCAGCGGAACCCCCAAGGGCGCGGTCAACACCCACGGCAACATCGCCTACAACGCCGACCGGCAGCACATCCTGCACGAGCTGCCCCCGGGCTCGACGATCTTCGCCATGGCGCCGCTGTTCCACATCACCGGAATGGTCTGCCAGCTCTCCGCCTGTATCTCCGGTGCCGGAACCCTCGCGCTCGCCTACCGCTTCGAGACCGGTGTGGTCCTCGACGCCTTCATCGAGCACCGCCCCCGCTACACCGTCGGCCCGTCCACCGCCTTCATGGCGCTGATGGCCCATCCCCAGGCCGGCCGTGACCACTTCTCGTCGTTCCGGATCATTTCCTCCGGCGGCGCGCCGCTGCCGCCCGCGCTGGTCGAGCGGTTCCAGTCCACCCTGGGCCCGTATCTGCACAACGGCTACGGACTCACCGAGTGCACCGCCCCGTGCGCCAGCGTCCCGCCCGGCACCCGGGCCCCGGTCGACCCGGTCTCCGGCACCCTCGCGGTCGGCGTGCCCGGCGCGGAGACCATCGTCCGTATCGTGGATGACGAGGGCAGGGACCTGCCCTTCGGCGAACCCGGCGAGATCGTCGTGCGCGGCCCCATGGTGGTGCCCGGCTACTGGCGCCGCCCCGAGGCGACCGCGGCCGCCCTCCCCGACGGCGAACTGCGCACCGGCGACATCGGCTTCATGAACGCCGACGGCTGGCTCTTCGTCGTCGACCGCAAGAAGGACATGATCAACGCATCCGGCTTCAAGGTGTGGCCGCGCGAGGTCGAGGACGTGCTCTACACCCACCCGGCCGTGCGAGAGGCGGCTGTCGTGGGCAAGCCCGACGCGTACCGGGGGGAGACCGTCAAGGCGTATGTGAGCCTGCGTCCGGGGGCCGACGCCACGCCGCGGGAGCTGTCCGCCTACTGTGCGGAACGGCTCGCGGCATACAAGTACCCCCGTGAGGTGGACATCCTGCCCGAGCTGCCGAAGACGACGAGTGGCAAGATCCTCCGACGGGAACTGCGAGGATGAGAGAGATCGGGGTGGCGACCATGGCGAGAGCGACGGACGGCGAGGGACAGCCGGTGCCACAGAGGCTGCTGGCCGCTGCCACCCGGCTCTTCGCGGAGCGCGGCTTCGACCGTACGTCCGTCCAGGAGATCGTCGAGGCGGCGGGTGTCACCAAGGGCGCCCTCTACCACTACTTCGGCTCCAAGGACGATCTGCTCCATGAGATCTACGGCCGGGTGCTGCGGCTCCAGCAGGAGCGGCTGGACGCCTTCGCCGACGCCGACGCGCCGGTGGAGCGGCGGCTGCGGGACGCGGCGGCGGACGTGGTGGTCACCACCATCGAGAACCTGGACGACGCCACCATCTTCTTCCGGTCGATGCACCACCTCAGCCCGGAGAAGCACAAGCAGGTGCGCGCCGAGCGCCGCCGCTACCACGAGCGGTTCCGCGCGCTGATCGAGGAGGGCCAGCGGTCCGGGGTGTTCAGCTCACAGACTCCGGCCGATCTGGTGGTGGACTACCACTTCGGCTCGGTCCACCACCTGGGCACCTGGTACCGCCCCGGCGGACCGCTCAGCCCCCAGCAGGTCGCCGACCATCTGGCGGATCTGCTGCTGCGCGCCCTGCGGCCGTAGGAAACCCGGTGACGGGAAGGGGCGGGGTCGGGCACGACCCCGCCCCTTCCCGGTCTACGCGTACTTCTTCAGCTCACGCCGGGCCAGCGACCGCTGGTGCACCTCGTCCGGCCCGTCGGCCAGCCGCAGCGTGCGCGCCGCCGCCCACAGCTCGGCCAGCGGGAAGTCCTGGCTGACCCCGCCCGCGCCGTGGAGCTGCACCGCGCGGTCCAGGATGTCCACCACCGTCCGGGGGGTGGCGATCTTGATGGCCTGGATCTCGGTGTGCGCCTCGCGGTTGCCGACGGTGTCCATCAGCCACGCGGTCTTCAGCACCAGCAGCCGTAGCTGCTCCACCGCCACCCGCGCGTCCGCGATCCACTCGTGGACCTGGCCCTGCCGGGCCAGCGGCGTCCCGAACGCGGTACGGCCCAGCGCCCGGCGGCACATCAGCTCGATACCGCGCTCGGCCATCCCGATCAGCCGCATGCAGTGGTGGATACGGCCGGGGCCGAGCCGGGCCTGGGCGATGGCGAAACCGCCGCCCTCCTCACCGATGAGGTTCGCCGCCGGGACCCGTACGCGGTCGAAGACCACCTCGGCGTGGCCGCCGTGGTAGTGGTCCTCGTAGCCGTAGACCCGCATCGCCCGGCGGATCTCCACGCCCGGGGTGTCCCGGGGCACCAGCACCATCGACTGCTGGCGGCGCACATCGGCGCCGTCCGGATCGGTCTTGCCCATCACGATGAAGATCGCGCAGTCCGGGTTCATCGCCCCGGAGATGTACCACTTGCGGCCGCTGATGACGTAGTCGTCGCCGTCGCGCTCGATCCGGGTCTCGATGTTCGTCGCGTCGGACGAGGCGACCTCCGGCTCGGTCATCGCGAAGGCCGACCGGATCTCGCCCGCGAGCAGCGGCTCCAGCCACTGCTTGCGCTGGGCCTCACTGCCGAACTGGGTCAGCACCTCCATATTGCCGGTGTCCGGGGCGGCGCAGTTCAGGGCTGTGGGCGCCAGTTGGGGGCTGTGGCCGGTGATCTCGGCGAGCGGGGCGTACTGGAGGTTGGTCAGCCCCGCGCCGTACTCCTCGTCGGGCAGGAAGAGGTTCCACAGCCCCTGCGCTCGGGCCTCGGCCTTCAGCTCCTCGACCACGGGCGGGGTGTCCCACGGGGACGCGAGCGCGGCGCGCTGCTCCTCGGCGACCGCCTCGGCCGGGTGGACATGCTCGGCCATGAAGGCGAGCAGCCGGGTCCGCAGCTCTTCGGTACGGGCGTCGAATGCGAAGTCCATGACGTCTCAGCTCTCCTGGAGGGTGGTCAGGCCGTGGTCGATGAAGCCCGGGACGATGTCGCCGATGCGGTCGAAGCCCGCGCCGACGGTCTGTCCGAGGGTGAAGCGGTAGTGGATGCCCTCGAGGATCACCGCGAGCTTGAAGTAGGCGAAGGCGGTGTACCAGGCGACGCCGCTGACGTCCCGGCCCGAGCCCTCGGCGTACCGCTGGACCAGTTCGTCGGTGCCGGGGTGGCCCGGGGCGCCCGAGGTGCTGGAGATCGGGGAGTCGGGGAGGGTCGGGTGATTGCTGTACATCACGATCAGACCGAGATCGGTCAGCGGATCGCCGAGGGTGGACATCTCCCAGTCGAGGATCGCCTTGATCCGGTCGTCGCCGCCGACCAGGACGTTGTCCAGCCGGTAGTCGCCGTGCACCACGGTGGGCGCGGGGGAGGCGGGCAGCGCCTTGCCCAGCCGGGTGTGCAGCTCATCGATCCCGGGCAGGTCGCGGTTGCGCGAGGCGGTGAGCTGCTTGCCCCACCGGCGCAGCTGCCGCTCAAGGAAGCCCTCCGGCCGTCCGAAGTCCCCGAGCCCCACCGCGGCCGGGTCCACCGAGTGCAGTGCCACCAGGGTGTCCACCAGCGACAGCACCACGCCCCGGGTGCGCTCCGGGCCGAGCGCGGTGAGCTGGTCCGCGGTGCGGTACGGGGTGCCCTCGACGAACTCCATGACGTAGAAGGGCGATCCGATGACCGAGTCGTCCTCGCACAGCAGCACCGGCTCCGGAACCGGCACACTGGTCGGATGCAGTGCGCTGATCACCCGGTGCTCACGCGCCATGTCGTGCGCGGTGGCCAGCACATGGCCCAGCGGCGGGCGGCGGACCACCCAGCGGGAGACGCCGTCGGTGACGGTGTAGGTGAGATTCGACCGGCCTCCTTCGATCAGCCCGGCGCTCAGCGGCCCGCGCACCAGCCCCGCCCGCTCCCGGTCGAGATGGGCGCGCAGCCGCTCGAGGTCGAGCCCTGGGGGGTTGCCTGCGTTCATCGAATCTCTTCCTCCGGGGGAGAAGGGGCGAACGGTTCCGACTCATGATGCCGACCAGTCGGTATGTAGTCCAGTGCGGGGGGGGCGGTGACGGAGCCCATGCGGGGTGCCGCGCGCCCGGTACGGGGCCCTGTGCCGGTACCCGTACCGGCGCCGGTTTGCGCGCGGGCGGCGGGCGGCGGAGCGTCGAAGGGAGACCACCGCGACGCGGCCGTGCCGTACGGCCCCGTCCGCGCGACCGCGCACCGGCGGCCGCGGGGCACCTCAGGGAACCGCAAGGAGCGCCACCATGAAGGCCATCAGCTACCGCCGCTACGGCGGCCCCGAGGTCCTCGACTACGGCGAGGTCCCGGACCCCAAGGTCGGCCCCGACTCCGTACTGGTCCGGGTCCGGGCCGCCGCCGTGAACCCCGTCGACTGGAAGGCCCAGGCCGGATATCTGGACCCGGTCCTGGACGCCGTCTTCCCCGTCATCCCCGGCTGGGACGTCGCCGGGGTGGTGGAGCGGCCGGGCCCCGCGGTGACCGGGTTCCGGCCCGGTGACGAGGTGATCGGGTACGTCCGGGAGGACTTCCTCTCCCGGGGCACCTTCGCCGAGTACGTGGCCGCGCCCCTGCGCACCCTCGCCCGCAAACCGCGCAACCTCTCCTTCGCCCAGGCCGCGGGCATCCCGCTGGCCGGACTGACGGCGTACCAGGCGCTGACCGGGGCGCTGCGGGTCACCGAGGGCGACACCGTGCTGGTGCACGCGGCGGCGGGCGGCGTCGGCTCGATGGCAGTCCAGCTGGCGCGGCACATGGGCGCGCGGGTCATCGGCACCGCGAGCGAACGCAACCACGACTATCTGCGCACGCTGGGCGCGGAGCCCGTCGCCTACGGGGACGGGCTCGCGGACCGGCTGCGCGAGCTGGCACCCCGCGGCGTGGACGCGGCGCTGGACCTGGTCGGCGGCCAGGCACTCACCGCCTCCGCGGAGCTCCTCGCCCGCGGCGGACGGCTCGCCTCCATCGCCGATCCGGAGGTGCTGAGCCTCGGCGGCCACTACGTCTTCGTCCGCCCCGACCCCAGCGACCTCCAGGACCTCACCGATCTGGCTGAGCGCGGCGCCCTGGGCGTGGAACTGGCCGCGGTCCTCCCGCTCCCGCGAACCGCCGAGGCCCAGCGCCTCAGCGCGGAGGGCCACACCCGGGGCAAGATCGCCGTCACGGTCGACTGAGCGCTCCACGGGAAGTGTGGCTGTACGACGGCCGGGTGTCCGGGGTGGTCAGCGGAGGGTCGCCGCGCCGAAGAGGGTCATGGCCAGGACGCAGGCCACGGCGACCACGGCCGCCCGCGGGGACAGTGCGGGCGGACGTGGCGCGTCCATGGTCCGGATGCGGCGGTGTGCCGCGCCCAGGAAGGCCAGCCAGGCCAGGACGACCAGGGCCAGGCCGAGCAGGGGGAGCGGGCCGGTGCCGGAGGACAGCGTCTGGCGCCCGGCGAGCGAGGCGGCCACCGCACACGTCAGTGTCGTCCGCCGCCAGGCCAGCCGGGTGCGCTCCGGCTGGAGACCCGGGTCCCGGGTTCCGCTCCTGTGCCGCGCGTTCCCCTCCGGCACCCGCTCACACACCCCAGCCGAAGGCGACCACCAGCACCATGCCCAGCGCGACCACCCCGACGGCCAGCCCCAGCACCACCGGAAAGCGCGAGCTGGGCAGATCCTCACCGCGGCGCATGGCGCGTTCACAGCGGATCCAGTGGTTGATCGCCCGCAGCGCGCACAGCGCGCCGCCCGCGAGCAGGACCAGGGCGAGTGCGATCCGCAGCGGGCGGGTGGTGTCGGTCAGGAACTGGTCCACCGCGAAACCCCCGCCCACCAGCGCCATCGCGGTCCGCAGCCAGGCCAGGAAGGTGCGTTCGTTGGCGAGCGAGAAGCGGTAGTCGGGGGTCCGGCCCTCCGCGCGCAGGCGGTCCGGCGCGAACCAGAGGCGGACCTCCGACAGCGCGCCGCGCGACGGACGGGGGCCGCTCACGGGGCGAGCCCCTCCCGGCGCCACTCCAGCAGCCGCCGGTACGCCTCCTGGCCGTCCGGTACCCACTCCCACTCCGGCAGCCGCCGGGTCAGCTCCTCCTCGGTGAGGAAGGCGTGCCAGGCGATCTCCTCGGCCTGCGGTGCGACGGGCTGTTCGCAGCGCACCTGGTAGACCCGGCTCCACCAGGTGTGCTCGGGCGTCTCGTAGAGGAAGGAGAACAGCGGCTCGGGCATCGGCAGCGCGGTGACGCCCAGTTCCTCCTGCGCCTCGCGCAGCGCCGCGTCGTCGTAGCTCTCACCCGCGCCGACCACCCCGCCGACGAACATGTCGTAGTGCGACGGGAAGACGATCTTCTGCGGGGTGCGGCGGTGGACGAAGATCCGGCCCCGGGGGTCCCGCGCCAGGATGAAGACGCAGCGGTGACGCAGCCGGTTGGCCATGGCGTCGGCGCGCCGGGCCCGGCCCACCACCCGGTCCCGCTCGTCCACGATGTCCAGCAGCTCGTCCGCGGACAGCGGCTCGTCCGAGGACGGGGACGCGGCGGTGGATGGGGGCTCGGCGGCCGGTGGCGGCCCGTCGCCGGGAAGCGGCTCCTGATCAGGCATGCCGCCATACAAGCAGATCGCGGGCGGTCAGCGCCGGTGGCCGCCGCCCCAGTGGCCGGATCCGCCCCGGCCGTTGCCGGGCGCGCGGTCCTGGCCCTGTTCCTGCCCCTGACCGGTCGCGGCGCCGGGGGCGTCCCCGTGGCGGGGTGTGCCGCGGCCGTCGCCCGCGGACGGTCCGCCCGAGCCGTCGCCGTGCCGTTCGGTGTGGCCGCGGGCCCAGCGGCGTAGCTGGTCGGCCTTGGCCTCCCAGTCACCGGAGACCCCGCCGGGCCGTGCGGACGGCCGGTCCTGCCGGGATGCGGCGGAGTGCCCCTGCCGGGCGTCCGGGGTGCCGGAGGCGGGCGCTACCCGGTCCGCGGCGGCCGGAGCGGCCGGTGCGGACCGCTCGGCGCGCGAACCGCGCAGCGGCGAGTCGCCGACCGCCGAGTCACCGAACGCGGCGGTGTGCGCGTCGGGCCGGTCGGGCGCGGAGGAGGAGGTGTCGGGCGCGGCGGTGGGCTGGCGCGCGTCCTTGCCCATGAGCAGGAAGAGTGCGGTGGCGGCGCCGGTCGCGGACAGCAGCACGGCCCCGGCCGCGGCCTTGCGCCGGTGGTCCGCCGGCCGGCGGCGGGCGTGCCGGGGGCCCACCACCTCACCCCGGAGCACCTGCGGCACGTCATCGGCGCCGGGCCCGGCGGCTTCGACGGGCTGCGGGCCGGGTGTGACCAGGGTCGGGTTCACCACACGACGTTCCGCCTGGTGCGGCGGCCCGGAATGCTCAAGGGGGCGGTCAGCCATGGGCGTTGATGATGCACCGTTGGCCGAATGCTGTCCAATCTCGGTGAACGATTGTCACCTTTTGTTGTACAAGGCGATGCCGTCCGGGAGTTGGCAGTCCGGAAAGCGCTCCCACGGCGGGTTGACGGCATACCGGCCGGTAGGGAGGATCGCAGCGACGACACCGTCGGCGGGCCGACCAGAACGGAACACCACCATGGCGTACGACGCGGATGTGATCGTGGTCGGTGCGGGGCTCGCGGGTCTCGCGGCCACCGCGGAACTGGCCGACGCGGGCCGCAAGGTGATCCTGCTCGACCAGGAGCCCGCGCAGTCCCTCGGCGGCCAGGCCCACTGGTCCTTCGGCGGCCTCTTCCTCGTGGACTCGCCCGAGCAGCGGCGGCTGCGCATCCGCGACAGCCGGGAGCTGGCCTGGCAGGACTGGCTGGGCACGGCCGGGTTCGACCGCGAGGAGGACCACTGGCCGCGCCGCTGGGCCGAGGCGTACGTGGACTTCGCGGCCGGGGAGAAGCGGTCCTGGCTGCACGCCCAGGGGCTGCGGCTGTTCCCGCTCGTCGGCTGGGCCGAGCGCGGCGGCTACGACGCCACCGGACACGGCAACTCCGTCCCCCGCTTCCACATCACCTGGGGCACCGGCCCCGGTGTGGTCGCCCCCTTCGAGCGGCGGGTACGGGCCGCGGCCGACCGTGGACTGGTCGATCTGCGCTTCCGGCACCGGGTCACCGGCCTCGTGCGCAGCGCGGGCGCCGTCGACACCGTCACCGGCGACATCCTGGAGCCCAGCGGCACCGAGCGCGGCACCGCCAGCAGCCGTGAGGTCACCGGCGCCTTCGAACTGCGGGCCCAGGCGGTGATCGTCACCTCCGGCGGGATCGGCGGCAACCACGACCTGGTGCGGGAGAACTGGCCCGAGCGGCTGGGCAGTCCGCCCGAGCGGATGATCTCCGGCGTCCCCGCGCACGTGGACGGCAAGATGCTCGGTATCACCGCGTCGGCGGGCGGCCGCATCATCAACCCCGACCGGATGTGGCACTACACCGAGGGCATCGAGAACTGGAACCCGATCTGGCCCCGGCACGGCATCAGGATCCTCTCCGGCCCCTCCCCGCTGTGGCTGGACGCCCGCGGCAAACGGCTCCCGGTGCCGCTCTTCCCCGGGTTCGACACCCTCGGCACCCTCGAACACATCATGCGCACCGGCCATGACCACACCTGGTTCGTGCTCACCCAGAAGATCATCGAGAAGGAGTTCACCCTCTCCGGCTCCGAGCAGAACCCGGATCTGACGGGCAAGAGCGTCCGCGGGGTGTTCGGCCGAGCCGGGGGCGGGGCCCCGGGCCCGGTCCAGGCGTTCATGGACCATGGCGCCGACTTCGTGGTCGAACGCTCGCTGACCGCGCTGGTGCGGCGGATGAACGAGCTGACGAAGGAACCGCTGATCGACGAGGCGGAGCTGCGCCGCGAGATCACCGCCCGGGACCGGGAGATCGCCAATCCCTACACCAAGGACGCCCAGGTCACCGCGGTCCGCGGAGCCCGCCGCTATCTCGTCGACCGGGTCATCCGCACCGCCGCGCCACACCGGATGCTCGACCCCAAGGCGGGCCCGCTGATCGCCGTACGGCTGAACATCCTGACCCGTAAGACGCTCGGCGGTCTGGAGACGGATCTGTCCTCGCGGGTGCTGACCGAGGGCGGCGACCCGCTGCCCGGGGTCTACGCGGCGGGCGAGGTGGCGGGCTTCGGCGGCGGTGGCGTGCACGGCTACCGCGCGCTGGAGGGCACCTTCCTCGGCGGCTGTCTGTTCTCCGGACGCACCGCGGGCCGGGCGGCGGCCGAGGCGGTGGGATGACGCCCGCGCGGCGTACCGGAGCCCACGGGACCCCGCGGACGTTCCGGATCTGACGGAAGTCTGACGAATCCGCGCAGGAGATGGCGCGGGACCCGGTCCGGTGCTCTCATCGGGACATGGACCACCACAGCGGCGATGCCGACCCCGTCGAAGCCGACGCCGACGAGGACGCCGTGACCGACGCCGACCGCACCGGCGCCCCCGTCGGCCGCCGTCTCGTCCTCGGCATGCTCGGCCTCGGCGCGGGCGCGATGGCCGCCGCGCCCTGGCTCCAGGCACGGCTGGAGAGCGGCCTCGCCGCGGTGGCGGAGAAGGACCCCACCGGGGTCACCGGCTACCTCCCCAACGGCGGTGGGTTCCGCTACTACTCCGTCACCTCCTCCGTACCGCACAAGGACGCCGGGAACTACCGGCTCACCGTCGACGGTCTGGTCGACCGGCCCACCAGCTACCGGCTGGACGAACTGCGCGCGCTGCCGCAAGCCCGGCTGGTCCGCGACGTCCAGTGCGTCACCGGCTGGCGGGTGCGGCGGACCCCGTTCGAGGGAGTGCGCCTCGCGGACCTGCTGGAGGCGGCCGGGGTCCGCGGCGAGGCCACCGCGGTCCGCTTCACCTGTTTCGACGGCGCCTACAGCGAGAGCCTGACGCTCGGCCAGGCCCGCCGCGCGGACGTCCTGGTGGCCCTGCGGATGCGCGACAAACCGCTCGCGCACGCCCATGGCGGCCCGGTGCGGCTGTACGTGGCGCCCATGTACTTCTACAAGTCCGCGAAGTGGCTCTCCGGGATCACCCTCACCGACGGGGTGCGGCCCGGGTACTGGGAGGACCGGGGCTATGACGTCGACGCCTGGGTCGGCCGGTCGAACGGACGCGACGATGACCCCACCGCCTGACACCGCGCCGCGGACCGCGGCCGGGACCGCAGCCCGGCCGCGGCTGCTCCGCTTCACCCCGGCCGAGCGCTGGGTCCACCGGGTCACCGCCGTCCTGATGGGGCTGTGCGTGGTCAGCGCGGCCTGTCTGTACGTGCCCGAACTGGCCGAACTGGTGGGCCGCCGGGCGCTGGTCGTCACCGTCCACACCTGGTCCGGGATCCTCACCCCGGCCCCGGTGCTGCTGGGCCTGGCCTCCCGGGCCTTCCGGGCCGACCTCGGCCGGCTCAACCGGTTCGGACCGCATGACCGCCGCTGGCTGCGGGCCGCGCTGCGGCGCGACCACCGGCCGGAGTCGCGTCCGGCGGGCAAGTTCAACGCCGGGCAGAAGCTGTGGGCGGCGTATCTGGCCGGGGCGGTGCTGGTGATGACGGGCACCGGGGTGCTGATGTGGTTCACCGGTCTGGCCCCGCTGGTCTGGCGTACCAGTGCCACCTTCGTCCATGACTGGCTGGCGCTCTTCCTGGGCCTCGTCCTGCTCGGGCACATCGGGAAGGCGCTCGCCGACCCCGAGGCCCGGCGCGGGATGCGCACCGGGCGGGTGGACCCGCGGTGGGCGGCCCGGGAGCATCCGCTGTGGCGTCCTGAGGGCCCCCGGAGCCCCCAGGGGGCCGAGGACACCGGACACTCCGGGCCCGCCGGAGAACCGCGGCCATGAGAAACGCCCGGCTCCGCTGGGGGAGCCGGGCGTCCGTGGTGCGGTCAGAGCGCGCAGACCGCCTCCTCCGGCGCGGACTCCCGCGCGCCCTCCTTCACGATGCTCACCTTGGCGGACGTACAGCGGCTGTCCGAACGCGCGGTGGGCACGGCCGGGGCGGCGGGCCGTCCGCGCCGCCGCAGCAGCACCCCGCCGCCCCAGATGGCCACCGGCGCCAGACACAGCGCCAGCGCCAGCGACGCCCAGGTGCGCATCGCCGCGTGCTCGTGCCCGAAGAAGAACGAGGCGACCAGGGAGGAGCCGAAGACCCCTGCCCACAGCAGATGGATCCGGAAGGTGGACAGCCGGTCCGGGCTGGAGGAATCGCCCTTGGGTGTGACCACGAACCGGCTGGTGCGCCGCAGCACCGCGTCGCACAGCGACTTGGCGTAGATCGGCGCGGACAGCGCCGACAGCAGCATCCCGGCCAGCCCGCCGGAGCCCTCCGGCTCGTGCGGGGAGACGTTGTGGCGGCGGTTCCAGATGTAGAGCCCGATCTGGAGCATCGCCGCGTCGCTGTAGAGCATCATCCAGATCTCGGCGGGGATGTGCAGTCCGGAGGCGCCCAGCATCAGGAACAGCGCACAGGACAGTGCGGAGAGCACCCAGTTGAGCGCCGTCATCGGGTAGTAGGCGATCATCAGCGTGTAGTTGAGCAGCTTGCCCGGCGACAGGGTGAACGGGCCCTTCCAGAACTGCTTGAGCACCGTCTCGTAGGTGCCCCGGCTCCACCGCATCTGCTGGGTGAAGAAGTCGGTCCAGGTGCTCGGGCCCTCGCCGACGGCCAGGACGTCCGGGGTGTAGACCGAGCGCCACTTCTTCCGCGTCACCGGGTTGCGGCGGCGGTGCAGTTCGAAGCCGGTGGCCATGTCCTCGGTGATCGAGTCGTACAGTCCGCCGATGCTGCGCAGCGCGCTGATCCGCACGGCGTTGTTGGTGCCCACGAACATCGGGCCGCCGTAGGCGTTCCCGGCCCGCTGGATCAGCGCGTGGAACAGGAACTGCTGGCTCTCGGCGGCCTTGGTGACCGCCGTGTCGTAGTTTCCGTAGACCTGCGGACCGACGACGAACGCGATATCAGGATCGCGGAAGTAACCGAGCATCCGCTCCAGGAAGTTGGGCAGCGGAACATGGTCGGTATCCACACACGCCATGAATTCATAGGCGTCGCCGTGCGCGTCCAGCCAGGCGTTGTAATTCCCGTGCTTGGTCCTCGCCCGGAAACTCCCCTTGGGCTGGTTCCATTTCTCGATGCCCTTGCGTGAGAAGTGGTGCACGCCCAGCCGTGCGCACAGCTCCTTGACCTCCGGGTCGTCGCCCTCGTCGAGCAGCCAGACATCCAGCGGTCCGGTGTGGCGCAGCCGCACCGCGCCCTCGAGCGTCGCCCGGACCATCGCCAGCGGCTCCTTGCCGGGTACGAAGCTGGTCAGGAACGCCACCTTGGTACCGGGTTCGGCGACCACCGGCACCGGATCGCGGGCCACCAGCGTGGCATGGGCGTTGGAGACCACGGTGAACAGCCGGAAGCTCTCGATCAGCGCGATCGAGACCAGCATGGTCAGATCCGCCGCGGTCTCCCAGCCCGCCACATGCTCCCGCCGCACCCAGTGGTCCGGGCGCAGCAGCCACAGCAGCAGCAGCGCCGAGCAGACCGGCGCCGCGCACAGCAGCAGCGCCGCCCGGTACCGGTGCGGCTCCTGGGCCAGCAGACTGCGGGTGCGCACCCGGTACGGACGGTCGGCACAGGGTTCCGTCAGCGGCCCCGCCAGTTCGCTGTAGCGCTTGTACTCGTACATCGCCGCGGGGCGGTGGTGTACGCCGCCGGAGGCGGCGCGCGCGGCCGGGGGCGCGGGATGCGCACGATGCGCCGCGGCGGGCGCACCGGCCTGATGACGCTGAGGTCTGACGGGGATCTGTGCAGGCATCTGGGGCACTCCCGCGGGGCCGTGTGGAAGGGAATGTCGCGCCGCGATGACCCGGACGTACCACATTATTCAGGTCATCGCGCGAGATGAGAAGGTAACAATCCCATGGAGCGGAACTGTGGACATCGTATTTTCGGCGCGCCCCGTTGGCGGTACGAAGGACCGTCACCCCGGTGGCCTATCAGCGCGCGTCTTACGTGATTTACATTCCGCTCTCTGGCAGGGTCGTCCGGGAATGGAGTCCGCGGAATACGGAGGATGGGGCGCGGCCGCCCGATGAGAATTCTGCACATCATCTCCCGCCTCGGCGCGGGTGGCGCCGAGCAGCAACTGCGACTGCTGCTGCGCCACTTGCCGGTGCGGTGTGACGTCCTGGCCCTCACCGGACCGGGTCTGACCGCGCAGGGCATCCGCGCGGACGGCACCCCCGTCACCCATCTGACCAGCGGCGGTGGCGAATCCGGGTGGAGCGCCCTGCCGTCGCTGGTGCGTGCCGTCCGCTCCGGCGGCTACGACGTGGTGCACACCCATCTCTACCGGGCCTGTGTCCTCGGCCGGACCGCGGCCCGTCTCGCGGGGGTCCGGGCGGTGATCGCCACCGAACACGCGCTGGGGGAGCGCCGGATCGACGGCCGTCCGCTGACCGCCGGGGTGCGCGCCCGCTATCTGGCGACCGAGCGGCTGGGCGCGGCGACCGTCGCGGTGTCGGCCGCCGTCGCCGACCGGCTGCGTGACTGGGGCGTGTCCAGCCGGCGCATCCATCTGGTGCCCAACGGGATCGACGCCCGCCACTTCCGGTTCACCCCCGCCGCCCGCACCGCGGCCCGCGCCCGGCTCGGCATCCTTGAACGGGACTTCGTGGTCGGCGGGGTGGGGCGGCTGGTCGCGGACAAGCGGTTCGACACCGCGCTGCGGGCCGTCGCCGGACTGCCCGGGGCCCGGCTGCTGCTGGTCGGCGAGGGGCCCGAACGGGCGGCGCTGGAGGACCTGGCGGTCCGGCTCGGGGTGGCCGGACGGGTCCGGCTGCTGGGTGAGCGCGACGGCGCGGTGGCCCCCGCCGACGACCGTCCCGCGGGGCTGCCCGGTCTGCTGGCCGCCATGGACGTCCTGGTCTCGCCGTCCACCGAGGAGGCGTTCGGCCTCGCGGCCCTGGAGGGCCTTGCGGCCGGGCTGCCGGTACTGCACACCGTCTGCCCGGCGCTGGAGGAACTGCCGGCGGGCGCGGCCCCCGGCGCCCGACGGATCGGCCCCGGAGACGCCGCGCTCACCGGGGCCCTGCGCGAGCAGGCCGCCGCGGGCCCGCGCAGATTCCCGGTGCCGGACGTGGTGGACCGCTATGACATCGCCCGGTCCGCCCGGCGGCTGATGGACCTCTACGACCGCGCCACGAGCTGCGGTCCGGACGGCTGTCTGCGCGGGGCGCCGGTCAGCCTGCGGATGCCACAGCGTGGTGAGCGCGGTGCTCCCGCGGGCTGACACCCCGTTCGCGCTTGAAGGCGGCGCTGAGCGCGAAGGCGCCGCCGTAGCCGACCCGCCGGGCCACCGACGCCAGGGTGGCGTCCGGCTCCCGCAGCAGATCGGCGGCGAGCGACAGCCGCCAGCCCGTCAGATACGCCATCGGCGGCTCACCGACCAGGGCGGTGAAGCGGCGGGCCAGCGCCGCGCGGGAGACACCGGTCCTCGCGGCGAGGGCGGCCACCGTCCAGGGGTGCGCCGGATGGCCCTGCAACAGCCGCAGCGCCGGGCCCACCACCGGATCGCCCAATGCCCGGAACCAGGCCGGGGCATCGGCGTCCGGCCGGGAGAACCAGGACCGCAGCGTCGAGATCAGCAGCAGGTCCAGCATGCGGTCGAGCACCGCCTCCTGTCCCGGCCGGTCCCTGACGATCTCCTCGGCCAGCAGGGGCATCAGCGGGGCGCACGCCTGTTCCCCGGGCACCACCAGCAGCGGTGGCAGCGCGTCCAGCAGCCGTCCGCTGATCTCGCCCTCCAGCAGATAGGTGCCGATGAGCATGACGGCCGAGCCGTCGGGGCTGTTGCCCCAGGTGCGCACGCCCAGCGCCATCGTCTCGGCCAGGTCCTCGCCCTCGGCCGTACGGCACACCTCACCGGGCAGGATCCACGCCCGTGGCGCGGTGGCCGGATCGTCGGCGACCGTGTACGGATGCGGGCCGCGCGCGATCGCCACGTCCCCCGGGCGCAGCCGCAGGCCCGGACCCGTGTCCGGGACCACCCATGCCTCACCGCACGCCATGGTCATCACACACAGCGGGGCCCGGTCCTCGATCCGTATCGACCAGGGCGGTTCCATCACCGCGCGGAGCAGAAACGCGCCCCGGGCCCGTGGCCCGTCGAGCAGACTCGCCAGAGCGTCCATGGCGCAAGCGTAGACGTACGCGTATGGAGGTGAGCCGCTGAGCCATGGTCCGTCTCATGTCAGGGCAGTTGACTGTCCGTATGACGCAGCAGAGCGATGCGAACCCCGTGGCCCCCGCGACCGGCGCCCGGCCCGTCCTCGTCACCGGCGGCACCGGCAAGACCGGCGGCCGGGTGGCCGCGGCGCTGACCCGCGCCGGAGTGCCGGTGCGGATCGGCTCCCGCTCCGGCGGGACGCACTTCGACTGGGAGGACCGTGACACCTGGGCGCCCGCGCTGCGCGGTGCGGCCGCCGCCTACCTCGCCTACTACCCCGACATCACCGACCCCGGCGCCGCGGCCGTCATCCGGGCCTTCGCCGAGGAGGCGGTGGCGCACGGCGTACGGCGGCTGGTGCTGCTGTCGGCCCGCGGTGCGGACGCGGCACTGCCCGCCGAACGGGCGGTGGCGGTGCCCGGCGCCGAGTGGACCGTCATCCGGGCCGCCTGGTTCTTCCAGAACTTCGACGAGGGGCTGCTGCGGGACGGGGTGCTCGGCGGTGAGGTCGTCTTCCCCGCCGGGGACGTCAAGGAGCCGTTCGTGGACGCCGAGGACATCGCCGAGGTGGCCGTCGCCGCGCTGACCGGGGAGGGCCACGCGGGCCGCGTCCACGAGCTGACCGGCCCGCGGCTGCTGACCTTCGCCGAGGCGGCGGCCGAACTCACCGCCGTCACCGGCCGTCCGGTGCGCTATCTGCCGGTCTCCGGGGCGGAGTACGGCGAGGCCCTGGCCGGATACGGGCTGCCGCCGGAGCTGGTGGCGTTCCTGACCGAGCTGTTCACCACCCTGCTGGACGGGCGCAACGCCCATCTGGCCGACGGGGTCCAGCGGGTACTGGGCCGGGCGCCGCGGGACTTCACCGACTTTGCCCGCGAGGGCGCGGCCCGCGGTGCCTGGGCCGTATGAGGCCATCGCCCCGGCCGGGTCCGGGGCCGCGGTGGCAGCTTCCTGAAACGATCATTGCCGGGGTGCGCCGGGGCCGGATAGACAGGGGCCGGAGCCGCTTCCCGGACACACCGGAAGGCGGTTCCGGTGGCGTTCCGTGCCCCTGATGGGACGTCCGATGGCGGAGGTCCGGCATTCTCCCCCCAGCCGTGCCGGTCCTCCGCCACTCATCGTGTCAGCGGGTCAGTCCGCCACCCGCAGCACCAGCTTGCCCCGGGTGCGGCCCTCCGCCAGCCGGCGGTGCGCCTCGGCGGCCTCCTCCAGCGGCAGGACGTCCTCGACCTCGACGGCCACCTCACCGGCGTCGATCAGTTCGGCGATCCGGGTGAGCGCGGGGCCGTCCGGCTCCACCAGGTAGGGGGAGACGCGGAAGCCCCGGGCCGCGGCGCGCTCGATCAGTTCGGGGGAGACGCCCGAGGGCACCGCCACCAGCCGGCCGCCGGGGCGCAGGGTCTCCAGCGAACGGGTGCTGGTGTCGTCCACCCCGTCGCCGATCAGGTCCACCACCACATCGACGTCGCGCACCGCGTCCTCGAACCGGACGGCGGTGTAGTCGACCAGTTCGTCGGCGCCCAGTCCGCGCAGCCAGTCGTGCTTGGCGGTGCGCGCGGTGCCGATCACATGGGCACCCAGGTGCTTGGCGAACTGCACCGCGAAGTGGCCGACGCCGCCCGCCGCCGCGTGGATCAGCACCCGCTCACCGGACCGCACCCCGGCCGAGTCGGTGAGGATCTGCCACGCGGTCAGCGCGGCCAGCGGCACCGCGGCGGCCTGCTCATGGCCGATGCTCCTGGGCTTGCGGGCGAACTGCCGGGACGGGGCGGTGACGTACTCGGCGTAGCCGCCCGCGGCACGGGGGAACCACGGCATGCCGTACACCTCGTCCCCGGGCTCCAGGGTGTGCACCCCGAAACCGGTCGCCTCCACCACACCGGAGACATCCCAGCCGAGGATGAACGGCGGCTCGCCCAGGACCCCGGCCATCCCGCCGCCCTCGCGGGTCTTGTGGTCCACCGGGTTCACCCCCGCGGCCACGACGCGCACCAGTACCTCGGTGGGCAGCGGTTCGGGACGGGGCACCTCCACCGGACGCAGCACCTCCGGGCCGCCGAACGCGTCCTGGCTGATGGCTCGCATGGACGGTGATGCGGACACGGGTCCTCCTCATGGATCACGGACATGCCGTACGCCTTCGACGCATGTCCTGGGCTGGGGGCCGAAGCTACCCAATGGGCCGTAGTTACCTGCAAGGGCTACTGCTACCCTTGGGGAAGTATCCTCGTCAGAGCCGTGCCAGGAGCGTTCCCATGACCACCAACTGTGACTCGGGCCGTCATGATCTGCACGATGTCTACGCCGCCCAGTGCCCCTGCCGCGAAGTGCTGGACCTGCTCGCCAACAAGTGGTCGGCACTGGCGATCGGCGCGATGGAGGAAGGACCGCAGCGGTTCGGAAGTCTCCAGCGGCGGTTGCAGGGGGTGAGCCCCAAGGTGCTCACCCAGACGCTGCGCCGGCTGGAGGAGAGCGGCTTCGTGGACCGTACCGTCTATCCGGCCGTCCCGCCGCATGTCGAGTACGAGCTGACCGCCCTGGGGCGCAGCGTCTCCGAACCGCTGGGGCAGCTGCGCGGCTGGGTGGAGACCCACCTCGACGAGATCGGCCCGGCCGCCGGCGCGGTATGAGGGGCCCGCGGGCGCGGCGTCACGGCACCCGCTGCTCGGTCCAGATGCACTTGCCCGCCGCCGTGTAGCGGGTGCCCCAGCGGTGGGAGAGGGCCGAGACGAGCTGGAGCCCGCGCCCGCCCTCGTCGGTCTCCGAGGCGTGGCGGATCCGCGGGGTGGTCAGACTGCCGTCGGACACCTCGCAGATCAGCCCGTCACCGCGCAGCAGCCGCAGCTCCACCGGGCCCTTGCCGTGCCGGACCGCGTTTCCCACCAACTCGCTGACCAGCAGCTCCGCGGTGGTGGTCAGCGGTGCCAGCTCCCAGCGCAGCAACTGCTCCCGGACGTGGTCGCGCGCCTCGCCCGCCGCCACCGGTCCCGGGGAGAGCGGCCAGGTGGCGATGTCGTCCGGGGCGATGGCATGGGTACGGGCGATCAGCAGCGCCGCGTCGTCCGCCGTGCCCTGCTTCTCCGGTACCAGCTCGGCCAGCAGGTCATCGCACAGCCGCTCCAGGGACGCGCTCTCGCCGCGCGCCTCCTTCCGCCAGATGTGCAGCGCCCCCGGTCCGGAGCCGGGGCCGGACGCGGCGGCGGTCAGCGTCCGCGCCAGATGCTCCATCCCGCGGTCGATGTCCCGCGCGGCGGACTCCACCAGCCCGTCGGTGTACAGCACCAGCAGACTGCCCTCGGGCAGTGAGACCTCGGTGGTCTCGAACGGCGGCCGGGCCGCGCCCAGCGGCGGATCCGGCGCGTGGCCGGGGAAGCGCACCGGCTCCCCGGGGCGGACCACGGCCGGCGGCGGATGTCCGGCGCGGGCGTAGGAGCAGGTGGCGGTCACCGGGTCGTACACCGCGTACAGACAGGTGGCGTAGAGGCTGTCGCCGAAATCGCTCACCAGGTCATTGAGCCGGGTGAGCAGCTCGGCGGGCGGGAACTCCAGGTCCGCCAGGGTGTGCACGGCCGTGCGCAGCCGTCCCATGGTGGCCGCCTCGGACAGCCCGTGGCCCATCACATCGCCGATCACCAGCGCGACCCGGGCCCCGGACAGCGGGATCACGTCGTACCAGTCACCGCCGACCTCGACGCCCTCGCTCGCGGGCAGATAGCGGGCGGCGGTGGTGACCGCGTGCACCGTCGGCAGGGTGCGCGGCAGCAGCCCGCGCTGGAGCTCCTTGGCCCGGGTGTGCTCCATGTCGTACAGCCGGGCCCGCTCGATGGCCTGTGCCATCAGCCCGCTGAGCGCGTTGAGCAGCGCGCGTTCCTCACCGGTGAGATGGCGTGGCTCGGCGAAGGAGATCACCGAACAGCCGATGTCCCGGCCGGAGACGACCAGCGGCAGGAACGCCCACGCCGCCTTGCGGGCGGAGAACGGACGGTCCGCCTGCGTCGGATAGCGCCGGGCGAACTCCTCGACGGAGTCGATGAAGACCGGTGCCCCGGTGTGGTAGACCTCCGAGACCGCCGAGAGATCGCCGATGGGGGAGCCGTCGATCGCCTCCAGGAACGACTGCGGATAGCCGACGCCGCCCGCCACCTGGATCTGGCTCCCCTCGATGAGCTGGACGACGAAGCCCGACGCCCCGAACGGGGGCAGCACCCGGTCGGCGATCGCGGTCACCACCTCGCGCATCGTCAGCGCCTGGGCGAGGGCGTCGGTCAGCTCACCGAGCCGGGCACCGCGCTCGGCGGCCGCCCGCTCGGCGGCGGCGCGCTCCTCCTCCCGCGCGCGGGTCTCGGTGATGTCGGCCGCGTAGACCGCGAGCCCGTCCGGCACCGGGACCAGCCGCATGTAGTACCACCGCTGGTTGGTGGGCCAGCGCACCTCGAAACCGGACGGGGCGCCGGCCTCGGCCGCCCGGCGGTAGCGCGCCGGGAGACCCGGTTCCGCGATGTCCACGCCCAGCCGGGTGAACGCCTCCCACAGCGTGTGGCCCAGCAGTGCGTGCGAGGCGCCGAGCAGCCGCTCCGCCTCCACGTTGACGAAGGTGATCCGCCACTGGGCGTCGACCGCGAAGAACGCGTCGCTCATATGCCACAGCGCCCGGCTGACCGAGTCCGGGGCGATCCGGTGCTCGGGGCCGCCCCCGCCCCGCCAGGGCTCCGGCGGGGACTCCCGCGGGTCCGGCAGCCGCGGGCCGGTCCAGCCGGCCAGCTCCGCCAGGGCCGCCCGGCACCCCGGACCCGGCTCCTCGGCGGTGGCCAGCACCGACAGCGCCCCGGCCACCGTGCCGTCCGTGCCGGTCAGCGGCACCGCGAGCAGTCCCGTCCCGGCGGGCAGCACCGCGCCGGTGCCGTCCTCGCCGGGGCGCGCGGGCAGCCACACCGGCAGTCCACGGGTCACCGCGAGGGCCGGGGCGGTGCCGTTCCCGACCCCGATCTCCGCCCAGCCCCCGGCGATCGTGCGTACCAGGCCGTGGGCCGTGGTGAGCAGCAGCTCCCGGCCCCCGGGGCCGCGCAGATGCACCATCCCGCCGAGACCGCCGCACTCCGTCACCGCATGCTCGAGCACAAAGCTCAGCAGGTCGGCGCCGCGCAGCTCCTCACCGGCCTTGACGATCAGACGCAGCCGGGCCGCGACGGCCTCGTCCACGGGGATCTGCCCGGCCATGCACTCACCTCCGGCCGCGGGTGCGCGGGGCCGTCCGGCGCATGCCCACGTTGTGCCTCACTCCTCCGTCTTTCCCGGTTTATCGGTAGATGAAAGACGAAATATCGCTTCGGATCGGTGTCGGATCGATATCGGCCCATGCGGCCCCTGTGGCCCGGCCGACCGGCCCCCAGATGTCCCCGCCTCATGCCCCGGCGTGCAGCAGCGCCGCCCAGGTCCACGGCTGATCCGGTCTGGCGTTCCGCATCCGCCGGGTCACCGTGTGCAGCGCCCGTGCCCCGGGCAGCCGGTCCGGAGCGGTCAGCGCATCCTCCAGGGCGCCGTGGAATCCGGCGGCCACCTCGGCCGCCACCTCATCGCCGACCTCCCACAGGGTCGCGACCGCCTGCGCGTATCCGGCCAGGTGGAAGGCGGAGGCCACATGGATCGCCTCGTCCGCCAGCCGCGCCCCGCCGCGCGCCGTACCGCAGGCCGACAGATACGCCAGTTCCGCCCCGTCCAGATGCAGCGCGCTGATGGCGGACAGGCTCAACGGCCCGTCGTGCAGCAGCAGATGGCTGGCGGCCGGATCGGCCGGATCGCTGCCCGCATGACATGCGAAGTGCGCCACCGCCGCCCCGGGCAGCGCCGCGAGCACCGCCTCCCGGGTGGCCGCCGCCCCCACCAGCGGCGCCGCGCCCCCGGCCCGCGCGGCCAGCACACCCGCCTCGTCCACCGTGCGCGGCAGCGGGGCGTGGCCGGGCGTGTCCGGCATCGCCACCGCCAGCGCGGCCCGCCGGGCCGCCACCGGCTGGGCCCGGCTGTGCAGCAGACTCCGCAGGGTCGGGGTGTACGAGGAGACCACCCGGTCCAGCACCGCGTCCCCGGGCCGGCCGTGATGGCCCGCGGCGTGCAGCGGCAGCGAGTTGAGCGGTCCGGTGGGCGACCACCACAGCCGGGGCCAGGGCTCACCCTCCGGCGGGGGACCGGTCAGCCCCAGGGAGTTCAGCACCGGTTCGGCCAGGACGTCCCACAGCCAGCCCAGCGTCTCGACGACCACCTGCCGCGCCGGACCGGTCAGCAGCCCGCCCCCGCCGCCGGTGAGCACCCCGATCGCCTCGTGGAACGCCTCCGCCTGTTCGATCAACTCCCCGGCGCGCAGTCCCGGCAGCGCCACCGGCACCAGCCCGTCCGGGCGCAGCACCAGGGCGTCACAGCGGCGCGGATTGACGTTCACGCTGACCACCGGGCCCTCGGCGGCGGCCGGCAGCAGATCCGGCAGCCCCAGCGGCAGCGGCAGCAGGAAGCGCTCGAAACCGGGCAGCCGCTGCAGCCGGTCCATCAGCTCCTTCCACTGCACCGCCAGCTCCCGGTACTCGGCCATGTCCTCCTGGCGCGGCACCTGTCCGTAGGAGCCCCGCCCGCGGAGCGCCTGCACCCGCTCGCGCAGCTCCACCAGCCGTGCGGCCAGTGCGGCGTCGGTCCGGCGCAGATGGTTCAGTTCCCGGCGGGCGTTGACCGCCGTGGACAGCAGGAACGCCCGCCCGTCCTCCAGCGCCTCCAGCGCGCCGGGCGCGTCCCGGTAGCCCAGGGCGTCGGCGGCGGCGTTGGAAGCCAGCCGGGCCGCGGCGCTGCTCGGCCGGTCGCGCTCGGCCGTCTCCGGCGGCTCGTCGAGCGCCTCGTGCTGCATCCGGCTGCTCACCGCGGAGGACCAGGCCATCAGCAGGAACGGCAGATAGGGATCGGTGGCGGGGAGGGCGTTCAGCACCCGGCGGGCCAGTCCGGCCGCCTCCTGGAAGTCCGCCTCGTCGTGGTCGAGCGGATAGCGGTCGAACAGCGCGTGGGCCAGGGCCTTCTGCGCCTGGAGGTACGCCGGGTCGTCGTCCGGCAGGGTGGCCAGCCGCCGCCGTCCCTGCCGGATGGCGGCGGCGGTGCGGGCCAGCATCTCGAAGGGCGACTGCTGGGCGTTGGCCAGCATCACCTGGGCCTCCACATGGTCGCCCGACAGCCCCATCCTGGCCAGGATCGCCGGGAGTCCGCCCTCCGCCTCCCGGAGCAGCGGCATCAGATCGGCCAGCCCCGCCGTCCAGTTCTCCCGCGACATCTTCTCCGGGTCGTGCTGGTGGCGTACCAGCAGCAGTCCGTGGCGGTTGAACGTCACCAGCACCCGGTCCCGGTGGTCCTCGGGCATCTCCCGCAGCACCCGGTCGTGGACCGCCAGCAGCGCGTCGAGCTCGGTGGTGTCCACCGGCCGGGGCGGCTTGTCCTCGGACCGGTCCAGGAACGCGCGCATCGCCTCCTCGCGCTCCTCCGGGGGCAGATGGCTGAACTGCGCCGCCAGCGTCTCCATCGCCTTGGCGGTCAGCTCCGCCATCCCCACCTCGTCGGGGTAGCGCATCAGGGCCGTCGCGAGGTCCATCAGCTGCGCGTGGCGGCTGGAGCCGCCGCCGGAGACCATGTTCATCATCTTGGCGACGAACGCCAGCGGATGGCTGCTGTCGCCGGAGCCCTCCGCGCCCTGGCGGGGGACCATGGACGCCGTGAGGCCGTCCAGCACCCTCAGATGTTCCTGGGTCTCCGGATCGCGCTGCTCCCGGACCCGGCTCGGGGCGCGCAGCATGGTGGCGCGGGTGAACACCTCCTTCGCGTTCTCCAGTTCCGCGCTGCCCGCGGGCAGCCCGATGATCGCCTGCTTCAGGAACCCGAGGGCCTCGTCGAGCAGGGCCGTGTCCACGTCGCCGGGGCGCTCCGCCCCGGACTCCGCCCACATCAGCAGCCCGGCCCCGAGGTCGGCGCGCATCTGCGGGAGGTTCTGGTCCACCTCGGTGGCGGTCGCCACCGCCGTCCGCAGCAGTTCCACGGACTCCCCGAGCAGCGGCCGGTCCCGGGTCAGCGTTGCCTTGCACCGCAGGGCCAGCGCCAGCCCGTTGGCGCAGCGCGCGTGGTTGAGATGGGCGCGCGGGGTGGTGGTGAACGCCTCCCGCAGCACCGTCACCGCCGCGTCCAGCTCCGGCATCGGCGGCGGATCCGCGCCCTGGTGCGCCATGAGGTCGGCCAGCACGAGGGCGTAGCCGAGGTTGCACAGCACCAGCGGACGGGACGGATGACCCGGCGGCAGGACGCGCTCCGCGTCCCGCAGCAGCCGCACCGCCACCCGCCCGCCCGTCCGGTCCGCAGGCTCCCGCACCAGCCGCGTCACCAGCAGCATGGCCAGGTTGCCCATGGCCTCCGCATGCGCGCGGACCAGCTCCTCCCCGGCGGGCCGCACCGAGGGGGACAGCGCCCGGGTGAAGGAGGCGCGCACCGGCGCGGGCAGCGCCTCCGCCCGGCTCAGATAGAACGGCCACAGCAGGACCACCGACAGCGCCCAGGACTCCTGCCCCTCCTCACCGGGCAGGGTGGCGCGGAACCAGTGCAACAAGCCCGTCGCGTAAAGCACTTGGGCATCCACGCCCCGCGGGGTGGCCAGGTACGCCAACAGCCCGTCGGCCTCCTCGCCCGCCCGCGGGTCCTGTGCGCCCGAGAGATCGCCGGTACGGACCGCCAGGTCCAGCCGGGACTGCACGGCCGCGAGCAGCCGGTCACGCATGGTGCCCCCTTTCGATGGCCCAGTGGTGCGCCGCGGGTCCGCGGAGACGCCCCCGCACAGCCGCGGTTCATACGCCCTTGCGGAACCGCTCGGTGACCGACGCGCCGCGCCCCGGCCGGACGGGCCGGAACTCGTCGTCGAACCGGTCCAGCAGCTCGTCCAGATGGACGTCGACCGCGGCCTCCACCAGCTCCGCGTATGCCTCGGCCGTCTCCCGCGCCCGTCGCCGGCAGACCACGGCCACCCCCAGGCCCACCACCGCGGAGGGCCACCACAGCGCGCCCAGCGCGCCGTAGAGCACCGCCCAGCCGCCCAGCGCAGCCGCTTCGTCGAAGCCCTGGCGGCTGTCGGTCAGCGGCTGCCGGGTGGTGTCGGGCAGCAGCAGCCACAGCCGGGGCCAGGCGGCGGTCAGGTCCAGTGCGTACTGGTCCCGCACCCGGACCGCCGGGGCCGCCAGCCGGTCCCCGGTCCAGGTGGGCCGCCGCGGCACGGTGAGCGCCACTGCGTTGCGCTCCGCGGCCAGTTCACCCAGCCGGTGCGCGTCCTCGCCCGCCTCCCGGGCCGCCTCGTACGCCGCGTCGCACCGCCGCCAGTCCGTCAGCCGACCGGCCGTCAGCCGCCGGTCCAGCGGGCGGAGGAAGAACGGCCAGCGGCCGGAGAGCAGCGAGGTCACCGGTCCGCCCAGCGCCCGCGCCACCAGCGCGACCGCCACCGACACCGCCACCACGCCGATCACCAGCATCACGGTCCGCGCCGATCCGGCCCCCTGCTGCCCCGCCCCGCCCACCGCCGCGAACGCGCCGAGGGTGCGCCACAGCAGCCCGGTGTCCGCCCACCGGCGCTGGCCCAGCGCCGACGCCACCGCCAGGGCGGAGGTGAACAGCAGGCCGGGCAGGATCACCTGGGTCGCCCAGCGCTCGGCGACCTTCCTGCCGAACTCGGAGAGGAACCCGCTCACCATGGCGCGCGCTCACCGGTCGGCGACGAAGCGCAGGGCCTGGTCGTGCACTCCGCACGAGGGCAGTTCCGAGGCGGCCGTGCGTTCCTCGGCGCGCGGACACCTGCCCAGCGGGCAGAGGTAGACGCCGGTGACCCGTGCGGGCCGGTCCTCCTCCACGGGCGTCGGCAGCGTCGCGCGCGACGCTGCCGCCGGGACGGGGTCAGCGCTGTCGATCCCCAGTCCGGCCAGCAGTTCACCGACCGGTTCACCGCGCCGCGCCGTGAGCACCACCTGCTCCACGGCCGCCCGCCGGGCCCGGGAGGCCGGCCCCCGCAGCATGGCCCTCAGCCGGGGCAGCACCGCGCAGAACGCGGCCAGCGCCCGCTGCTCGTCCCACCCGTTCCGTCCGTTCCGCTCGTTCCGTTCCGTGTCGCTCGTCACGGAGCCGATCCTAGGTGTGAACTCACCGTCATCGACATGTTGTTGGCACCACCCGGTATCCCGTCTCCGCCGTGCTCTTTCCCGTCGCCTTCAGCGCGCCGCGGCACCACGCGGTCACGGTGCGGCCGTCCTCCGTGATCCGCACGGCGTACGCCACCGGACCGCCCCGGCGCGCCGCCGCCCGGTCCGCGGGAGGCTCGATCCGCCAGCGGGCCCCGACCGTGCCGTGCGGTCCGACCGAACGCGGCGCACGGCCCACCGGAACCGCCCGCCAGCCCGTGGGCAGCACGGGCGGGCGCACCTCCACGGCCAGGTCACGGGCCGCGCTGTTCCGCACCCGCAGCCGCTCGCCGTCGGCGGAGGGGCGCAGCCGCACGATCGACGACGACCGTGACCACACCCGCACCGATCGCAGTAGGTCGTTGCTGCCGTCACGTGTGTGCACCACCCACACCCGTACCGCCGACACCTCCACCGGACGTTTGAGGACCATCGACTCCTTGCTGGGGTCCCCCGAACCGGCCCGGTCCAGATCGAACTGCCAGCTTCCGCGCGGCGGGGTGACCCAGCGCGAGCCGATCCGGTAGTCCACCGTGCCGAGTCCCAGGGCACTGCCCCACTCCTTGTCGACGCGGTGGATCAGCACCGGTGTGCCGAAGTGCAGTACCCACTGGTCCACGTCATGAGGGCTGCCCTTGGACGACCAGACGCCCCCGCGGTGACCGTCCCGCGCCATGTCCGGTGTGCTGCCCGGCGCGGAGTAGGTGGCCAGCGCCCGGGGCCAGTCCGCGCCCGGGGTGTAAGCGGCCAGGTCGACGTCATGGACCGAATCCGCCAACGGCC
Source organism: Streptomyces cucumeris (assembly GCF_024295805.1). Lineage (GTDB taxonomy): Bacteria > Actinomycetota > Actinomycetes > Streptomycetales > Streptomycetaceae > Streptomyces > Streptomyces cucumeris. The sequence continues at coordinate 114,736 of NZ_JANCLX010000010.1, read as the reverse complement.
GCCGCCAGCGGTCGTACTCCTGCGGCAGCCCGAAGAACCACGACGGCGGCAGCGCCCCCGCCACCAGCAGGGACACCGCCAGCGGCAGGGACAGCAGCCCGACCAGATGGGCCGTCAGCAGTCCGCCACGCGCCGTTCCCGCGCCCCGGGCCGCCCCGCCCTCGCGCCCGCCGGGCACCCAGCCGTCGGTCCGCCGCCGGGCCGAGAGGCGGGCGCCCTCCAGGAGACTGCGGCGCGCCCGCGCGCGCCGCTCACCGGCCGCGAACAGCGCGGTCAGCGGCCGCCGTCCAGCCCCCGGCACCGCGGACCACAGACGCCGCCACCGCAACTCCGCCGCACGGGCCCGCCGTTGCCGCAGCGCCAGCCGCTCGGCGGCGGTACGGCGGCGGACACGGCGGACGGTGGGGCGGGAGGCGTTACGCGGGACGAGGCGCGGCAGACGACGCCGGCGCGCGACCCGCACCCCGGCGGCCCACAACAACAGCCCCCCGAGCGGCGCACCGTCCCGCGCCGCCCCGGCGGTCTCCGCCGTACCCTCCGCGGCGACCGTGTACCGGACCCGGGCGCCGAACCGCTCGACGGTGCGGACCAGATTGCCGCCACCGGAACGCTCCAGCCAGTCGCGGACCTCCGTGCCGGACGCCACCGCGGCCTCCGGCAGATCGGCGCCCAGCGGGGTCCGCCGCAGCGCTCCGGCCTTCGTGACCACCACCGCGATCCGGCCGGGCCGCCGCCGTGCCGGGAGGGCCTCCACGGCGTGCAGCACCCGCTCCACGGCGTCGGACGGATTCCGGGGCGGGACCGGTACCCGGCCGACGGCCTCCTGTCCGGCTTCGCCGGGCGCGAGCGCCCGCCGCACCGAGGGCAGCGCCGCCGCGTCGACCACGAACACCAGCCCGTCGGCGCGCCGCAGACAGCCCAGCGCGTCCACCGACTCCTGCCGGGTGTACGCCGAGCCGGGCGGATCGTAGACGACCAGCGGCACATCGGCCCCGCGCAGTCCGGTCAGCGTGGTGGCGTGCGTCGCGACCGGTTCGGGGCGCAGTACGCCGCCGAGCTCCTCCACCCGCTCCCGCGCCTCCGCCAGGGCCCGGTAACGCACCGCGCTGTGACCGGAGTCCGGGCCGCCCGCGAGCACCACGGTCCGGGGGCGCGCCCGCCCGCGCCCCGTCCGGCGCGGCAGCGGCCGGGCACACGAGGCGCAGGACGTCTCCAGACGGCGCGCCCCGAACGCCCGCGAGGCGGGCAGCCGGGCCCCGCAGCGGCAGACATGGCGCAGGGCCCCGTACCGGCCCGGCACCAGTCGCCGGTGACCCGCCCCGCAGACCGGACACCGGTGCACCGGCAGGGCCACCGGCTCCCCGCACTCCAGATGCGGACAGACCGCACCCCGGTCCGTCCGCCACCGCCCGGCCCGGTCCACGGCCGCAAGCGGCGCCCACCACACCACCGCGCGGACGGCGGACGCCACCGCCCACAGCGCGCACTGGACCACCGCGGCCAGCAGGCACAGCGCGGCCGCGAGGACCAGCACCGGCAGCAGACCGAGCAGGAAGGTCAGGTAGCCGAGTCCGATCCACGGCGCCAGACGCTCTCCGGACTCCCTCCGGACGTAGACCGGCCGGGCGCCCCGACGGGCTGCCGGGAGCACCGAGAGCCAGTCCTCGTAGGTGTCCCGGTACAGCCGCCCCAGATCGCGGAGGGCCGGACCGGGGAGATAGGCGCGGTACGCGGGTTCGACCGCGTCGCCACCGGGCCGTCGGTCACCGGGCGACGACACATGGACGAGGGCGGACGGGAGTTCCGGATCGACCAGGGCGAGCCGCCGGAAGGCGGCGGCGAGGCCGGACGGCCGCCCGGGCCGTCCGGGCACCGGGCGTCCCAGCGTCGCCCACAGGATCAGCAGATGGCGCCCCAGCAGGAACAGGAGCATCGCGGGCAGGTTGAGGCACAGCGCCACCGCCACCGCGATGGCCTGTGCGGGAAGGATGAGGACAGGCACCGTCTCACCCCTCGCCGCGCCACAGCACGCGCCGCAGCAGCCCTGGCGGGGAGGCGCCCCCGGGCGGTTCGCCGGGCGGCTCGCCGGGCGGTCGCGGCGGGACGGGGACGGCCAGTTCGCAGACGGCCGCGCAGGTCTCCTCCTCGCCCAGCAGACCGTGCTTGTACAGCCGCAGCACCCGCAGCGCCGCCTCGTGGCGCCGCCCGGGGTGCGCCCCGGCGCCGGTCAGCCACACCCGCAGCGCGGTGCGCGGCGCCGGTGCCCATGGCTCGCCGCCCTCGGCCGTCCCGAGCGGATCGGGCGGGCGGCGGGTCAGCGCCGCGCACACCTCGGGTGTGAGGGCCGCGTCCCGCAGCGCCGCGGAGCCCTCCAACGCCCGCAGCACCCCGGCCAGAACGGCCCTGCGGTGGGTGTAGGCGAGCGTGGCGTCCTGCGGTCCCGCCGGAACCACGGACCCCCGTGGTTCCGGCGGCAGCAGCGCGGTGAGGGTGTCGCCGAACGGACCGGGGCGGGCCGTCAGCCACTGCTCCGCGCCGTCCCGTACCGCTTCCGGTGCCACGTCCGCCTCGGCCAGCCGCAGCCGGACCGCTCCGGTCACGAAGCGCGCGAGCGCCGGCCCCGACGCGCCGTCCGTGCCCGGTTCCGCAGACGGTTCCGGGAACGTGCCCGTCAGCAGGGCCCGTTCCAGCGCGGGGCGGGCGGCGTCCCGGAAGGCGGGGGAGACGGCGAGCAGCCGGGCGGCGAGCGGCGCGTCCAGACCGGCCGGGCCGGAGGCCAGGGAGCGGTGCAGCTCGGGCGGTAAGAGCTCGGGCCGCCCCGCGAGGGTGCCGAGCAGCTCCTCGACCGCGTCCCGCTCCGCGGGCGCGGCATCCGCGGCGTCCCAGTCGCCACGGGTGAGCGCGACCAGGGCGCACACCGTGCCGAGCCGGGCCACCGGGGCCTTGGGCGCGGGCACCGCGGACCAGAGGTCGGCGACGGTGTCGAAGACATCGAGGTCGTCCTCGGCCCAGGCGCGGGCGAGCAGTCCGGCGGCCGTGGAGTGCGGTGCGCTCCCGGTGGCGGTGTCCTCCACGGGCAGCGGCCCATCGAGGTGGAAGACGGTGCCGTGCCCGTCGCCCCGGCGCTCCCACACCTCCGGGACCGTGCCCACCAGCAGCCGGTGGTCCTCGTCCGGCCGGTCGGTGTAGGTGATGAACGTCAACGCGGCGGCCAGCGGCGCCGGAAGGGCGAAGGACACGGCGGTGAGCCAGTCCAGCACCTGGTCACCGGAGGAGGCGACCAGCACCACAGGACCGGACCCGTCCGCGCCGTCCTCCGGCGTCCGTCCCAGCGCGCCCAGCACCGCCGAGAGCAGCCGCTCCAGCAGCCGTCCGCCCGCCGGACCGGTCTCCCGGAGCAGCCGCCGGACCCGGTCGGGGCCGGCCTCGCTGCCCAGGGGCAGTTCACCGGTCTCCGGCAGCGGACGGCCGTCGTCGGGGGCCGGGGTCTCCGCCCACAGCGGCGCACCCCACAGCTCCACCGGCCGCAGCCCGGTCAGCTCCTCCGGCACGGCGAGCACGGTGTGGCAGAAGTAGTTGCCCCAGCGGCCCGTGTAGTCCTGGCCGACGCTGCGGATACGGGTCACCGCGCGCACCGGGCCGAGCAGGTCGTAGGCGAACGCCACCGGGTGGGCCGTCGGTTCCGTGCCCGCTCCCGGCGGCGGGGCGTAGGCCATCAGCGGCCGCAGTCCCTCCAGCGTGGCGCGCGGGACGTCCGCCGACACCGCGGTGAACCGGAACCCGCCCTGCGGATCACCGGCACCGGGAGGGGCGGAGGAGTAGTGCGCCTGTCCGGCCACGGCGGCTCACCCCGTTCCCCGGTCGAGCATGCCGAACCGGTGCAGCAGCCACATCAGCGGATCCTCCACCCGGTGCGGCCGCACCCCGCCCAGACCCAGCTCCGCGCCGCGCGGCGACGAGCCCAGCATCGACACGGCGAAGAGCTGGTAGTCGGCGCAGGACTGGTCCAGCCGACGGGCGAGCCCGCCCTCCTGCCACCCGGTCAGCAGAGCCCGCAGCTCGGTGTGCACGGCGGCGCGGTCGTCCGCGTCGAACACCGGGCCGGGCGTACGGGTGCGGTGCAGCGGGGAGTTGTCGGGCAGCCGGGGCCACAGCAGATCCAGCTTCGTGAGCGCCACCCCGACCGGGACCGGCACCTTCCGGCGTCCGCCGGGGGCGTGCACCTCGCCGAGGTGGCGCAGCACCCGGGTGAGCACGTCCGCCGACGGACCGGCGGTGTGCTCGGCGGTGCGGACGGCGCCGCCCGCCGCCGCGCCGGATGCCGGGTTCGACGCCGCGCCGGGCCCCGCCACGTCCCCGGGGTCGACCAGCACCACCACCGCGTCGGCCTCCGCGAGGTACCGCAGCCGGGTCTCCATCCGGTCCCGGGAGCCGAAGTGTTCACCCGCGGTGTCCAGGAAGACCAGGGTGAGCGAGGTGTCCCGGGTCCTGCCGAACGCGCCGCGGCGGGTGCGGCCGAGCCGGTACACCAGCGGGCGGCCGCCGTCCCGCTCCTGGGTCTTGGGCACGGTCCGGTGGCCGTCGTACAGATGGCGCTCGTAGCGCTCCCGGTAGTCGTCGGTGGTGCGGTCGTCGCACGGCACCAGCGAGGTGCCCAGCTCATCGCCGAGACGGTGCAGCAACTCGTGGACCAGCACCGCGATATACGTGCTCTTGCCCGAGCTGACCGGCCCGGCGAGCGCCACGATCCGCCCCGGCGACTCCAGATAGCCCTCCGGCAGCCGGTCCCCGCAGGCGTGGCAGCGGCGCCGGGTGGTGAGATGGCCGCAGGTGCCACAGGTCGCGCGGCGGTCCAGCGGATCGGCCGCGGCCAGCCGCCGGTCCTCGGCGCACTCCCGGCCGCCCGTGACACAGACGAAGCCGAAGCCGCCGCGGCCGACGCGCCGGAAGCAGTGCGGACACACCCAGGTGCGCCGCCCGCGCCCACCGCCGCTGAACCTCATCGGTCACCCACCTGCTCCACCCGTCGTCGCATGCGTCCCCCTCATGTCCCTCGCCCCACCCGGAGTTCATGTGTCGGCGGATCGCGCAGCAGCACCCCGTCGGCGACGGCGAAGCAGCGCAGCCAGTAGCCCTTGCCGCCCGGCCCCTTCCCGCCGGGCGCGGGCACGGTGAGCTCCACCGGCCGTCCGGCGCGCAGTTCGACGTCCGTGAGCTCTCCGAGCGTCTCGCCGTCCCCGGGCGTCAGCGGCCAGCTCTCGCCGTACGCCCGTACCAGCAGCAGCCGTTCCGCGTGCACAGTGGCTTCCGCGGTGAACACCGCGCGCAGGGCGCGCCGTCCGGGCAGCCCGGACCGGCGCAGCCGGTAGCCGACCTCGACCCGCGCGGGCAGCGAGACGGACGAGGGGGCGCCGCCCACCCGCGGCCCGGCGCCGGACGCCATCGCCCGCACCTCGATCTCCACCGCCGCCCCGTCCGCCACCGGGATCCGGGCCCCCGCCCCGTGCAGATACGCGGCGCGGGTGACGGTCCTGCGGCCCGCCGGGGCACCGCCCACCGTCCAGGACACCTCGGCCGCGTCCACCCCGTGGGCGGGCCAGTCGAACGCCACGGACACCTCACCGCCCAGCCGCCGCGCCTCGATCCGGCCGAGCCCCGGCAGCACCTCGACCCGCCGGTGCGGACCGGTCACCGCCTCGTCCCCGGCCACCGTCACCACCAGCACGGTGGCGCTGCGCGCCGGGACCGTGAACCGCAGACCGCCGGGGGCCGGTGCGGCCGTCAGCGGACGGGCGGCGGGCCGCAGTCCGGCCACCGGCAGCCGAGTCCCCTCCGGCCACGGCACCGCCCCGTCCAGCAGATAGAGCGCGGCGTCGCCGCCGGACGGCGCGGGGAACCGGGCCACCAGCGCCGCCGGATCGTCCGCCGCCGGCTCCACCCGCAGCGCGGTCACCGCCCGTGGCGGGGAGACCGGGGTGGCCGGGAGCCGGACGCCCTCGGTGACCGTCCGCGAACCGTCCGGGCCGCGGTAGACCACCGCGATCCGGTAGCGGTGGACGGTGCCGTTGGCCAGGCCGCCCTCGGTGAAGCCGTCCCGGCGGGTGACCACCCGCACCGCGCGCCCGCCGTGCACATCGCGGGTCACCTCCACCGACTCCGCCCCGGCCGGACACCGCCAGGCGCCGGTGACGGTGGCGTCGCCCGCCCGCAGCGACACCTGCGACACCTCGGGGCGGTGGTACACCGGCCCGCACACCGTGAGCGCGGACACCGGGGTGTCCGGCCCCGCTCCGCGCCGCACCGCCACGCCGTAGTACAGCGGACGGCCGACGAACAGGGCGGCGCCGTCGGGTGCGAAGGTGTCGCGCAGCGAGGTGGCCGCGGGGGAGTCCGGCCGCAGGACGGTGCCGTCGAGTGCGGAGCGCGGCGGCCTGCCCGCGCGCCGCACCACCAGGTACTCCGGCTCCCCGGCGGTGGAGGCGGAGGGCTCCCACTCCACCAGCACCCCCGCGTCGTCGGAGACCGCCCTGGCCCGCGGTACCGGACGGGCGGGCAGCGCCCGGCGCAGCGCGTCCGCCCCGGGCAGGTCCGCGGCGATCTCCCCGGCCCGCTCCAGCAGTTCCCAGCCGCGGTCCGGATCGCCGCCGCGCAGTCCGGCGGCCCGGTCGCGCAGCCGCACCGCCTCGGCCAGCCGCTCCCGGACGTGCGCGGCCAGCCCGGCCGTCTCCTCCGGCAGCGCACCGTCCGGGAACCGGTCCAGGACGGCGGCGGCCTCGGCGAGCAGCCCGTCGGCGGCCAGCCGCCGCAGCCGCCCGGTGACCGGGTCCCCGGCGTGCTCGTGGAGGACGGCGAAGACCAGCCGCTTGGCGTCGGCCTCGGCGACCGACAACTCCCCGACGGCGTGGGCCAGCAGGGTGGCGGCGCCGGAGCGGGCCGCGCGGTGCTCGCGCACCGAGGCGGCCAGTTCGTACCGCAGTACCGCTCCCAGGGCTTCTTGGCCGCCCTCGCCCAGCACCTGCCGCAGCGCGGCCACCACACCGTGCGCGGCGGTCTGGGCGGCGCTGTGCGGCAGCCGCGCCCAGCGGAGGGCCGCCCGGTCCAGGTCCCGTTCCCCGGGCGGGGGCTCGCCGAAGGGGGCCAGCGGGGCGGCGGTCCGGCCGCCGGGTCCGTCCGCCGCCAGGAAGTCGGCGACATGGCGCAGCCGCAGCAGCCCGAGCTGCCGGGCGCAGCGCAGATACGCCGGATGCGGGGCGGCGGGCAGCGTGTCCGGCTCCCTGACCTCGATCCCCGCCCCGCGCAGCGTCTCGCGCACCCGGTCCCCGGGGACCCCGTGGGCCGCCGCCACCTCCTCGACGGTGGCGGGTGCGATCAGCCCGAGCCCGTCCGCGGCCTCCTCCAGCGCGGCCACCAGCCGGCGGCGGCCGTCGTCCTCACGGCGGCCCTGGTCGGCCAGTGCCGCCCGCAACGGCGCCAGGTCGCCCGCCGCCGCGGCGTCGAACACCCGCTGGTGGACCGGGTGTCCGGCCTCCAGCGCCTCGATCACCGGCCGGTACTTCAGCCGGGACCGGCTCCGCCGCCAGCAGGCCCGGGTCTCCCGCACCGCCTCGGTGACCGAGGCACCGGTCAGCGGCTCCTCGAGCTGGTACCGCCAGCGCAGGTCGTCCTTGAGCGGCAGCCCGTGGTCCAGCACCTCACGGCGGTAGCGCGCCTCGTCGAATGCCATCGCTCACCTCCCCCAACGGCGTTCCGGCGGCGGCCGGTCCAGGCGGTCCCGGTTCAGGCGATCCGCTCCTTGGTGAGGGAGAGCCTGGCCTCCTCCACCGCCTCCTCGGTCATCCCGCCGATCCGCACCGTGAGGGTCAGCCGTTCACCGGTCTCGCGTTCGGTGGCCACGACCGTCAGCAACCCCGAGGTGTCCAGGGTGAACTCGCACTGGATGGGCCAGCGCTCGGGCTTGTCCGGCGGGATGTCCAGCGTGCCGTCGGCGACCACCGTGTTGTGGCCCAGCTCATCGGACTCGACCGCACCGGCCTGTTCCATCACCTTGATGTCCACCTTCCGCTGACCGGCGCGGATGGTGTAGAAGTCCTGGACCACCGCGACCGGCAACGCATCGTTGGCGTGCACCAGATGGGTCACGTACTCCCGCTCCAGAGTGGTGTCCCACACCTGGATGCCGTAGCCGCGCGAGGCGACGGTGGAGATCGTGTACGGCTGGTGGGTGATCCGCCCGGTGTCGGGCACCTGCGGCGCCTCCTCGGCGGACACCTCACCGCTGTTGATCACGTACAGCGCGCGGTCCAGGGCGTACAGCGAGGCGCCGCGGGCCACCGCGAGATCCGGGTTGTGCAGCCGGGGCTCGAAGCCGAACTCCTCGCGCAGCCGCCGGGCCACCGCGGGCATCTTGGTGGCCCCGCCCACCAGCAGGACGTCGTCGAAGTGCGCCACCCCGCGCTCCCGGGCCAGTTCCACGGTGCGCCGGGTGAGGTCGACGGTGCGGTCCAGCAGGTCCCGGGTGAGCTCCTCGACCAGCTCCTGGGTCAGCTCGACCGGCTCCACCAGCCCCTGGTGCATCACCCGGACCGTGTACGCGCCCCGGAACGACAGCGCCTTCTTGGCCTCCTCGGCGTCCTTGCGCAACTGGGTCTCGGTCTGCGGATCGGCCAGCGGATCGCCCGCGTCGGGGAACCGGGTCCGGAAGGCGTCCACCAGGTGCAGCACCAGCCGGTCGTCCCAGTCGGAGCCGCCCAGTTCCTTGGCGCCGTCGGTGCACACCACCTTCAGCTCGGTGCCGCGCAGCGTCAGCACCGTGGTGTCGAAGGTTCCGCCGCCCAGGTCGTACACCAGGATCGCGCGGTCACCGCCGTCCGCGCCCGCGCCCAGCGCGCCGTAGTCGAGGGCGGCCGCGATGGGCTCGGCCACCACGTCCAGCACCCGCAGACCCGCGATCTCGCCCGCCTTGCGGGTGGCGTCGCGCTCGGCGATCCCGAAGTAGGCGGGAACGGTGATGACCACGTCCCGCACCTCGTGGCCGCCGCTGATCCGCGCGTCGTCGGCGAGTTTGCGCAGCACCCGGGCGGAGATCTCCTCCGGGGTGAACGACCGGCCGTGGAACTCGCGGGTCACCGCCTCGCCCATGTCCCGCTTGATGAGCTGCACCACCGCCTCCGGGTCCACCACGGCGGCGTCCTTGGCGGACTGGCCCACCACGGTGCCGTCCGCGCTCTCGAAGTACACGACCGAGGGGGTGGTGTCCGAACCCTCCAGATTGCGCAGCACGGTGGGTCTGCCCACGTCGTCCACGCAGGCGATGCACGAGTAGGTGGTTCCCAGGTCGATGCCGTAGACGGCCATACGTGCCCCCTCCGCTGTCCTTCCCTGCCCCGATCACTGCCCCGCGGCCGGCGGCGCACCGCCCGGCGGCACCCAGCGCGCCACCACGACCTCGGCCTTGCGCACCACCCGCTCACCGCGGGCGAATCCGGCCGCCGCCACCCGCGCCACGGTGCGGTCCGCCTCCTGCGAGGCGGCCTCGGCGCGCCCCACCGGGCGGTGCCGCGCGGCGTCGAACGGCTCGCCCTCCCGCGGGGCGTAAAGCTCGGTACCGGTGCCCGCGAGGGTGTCCGCCGCCTCGTCGGCCAGCGCCCGCAGCAGCGTGCGCAGTTCACCGGTGTCCAGCGGGGCGTCGATCTGCTCGGCCTGCCGCAGGATCCGGTCGTACAGCCGGATCAGGCCGTGCCGCACCAGGTCCAGGGCGGTGTCCAACTCGCCGCGGCGCAGCTCCTGGAGCTCGGTGTGCAGCCGGGTGATGATCTCCTCGCGCCGGTCGGCGAGATCCTGCTGCCGCGCCAGCGCGGCGGTGAACCCGGCGACGGCGTGCTCCAGCCCGCCGTCCGGTCCGGCCTCCGGCGCCGCGTCCTCGGTGACGGCGGGTGCGTCGGTGACCGCCGGTCCGTCGGTCTCGGCCGGTTCTCCGGGCGCGACCGGATCTTCGGTCGTCGTACTGGGTTCCGTCTCCGGCACGCGCGCCCCCCGAAGTCTGTGCGGCCGAGTCTGTGCGGCGCATCAGACCCTAGCGCAATCGCCGTGACCGGGGGCGGAACTGGCGGTGCGACGCGCGGAGTTGACGGCAAGCGGTTACGGCAGCAGCTTGTCCAGGGTGATGGGCAGATCGCGGACCCGGACCCCGGTGGCGTGGTACACCGCGTTGGCGATGGCCGCGGCCGTGCCGACGATGCCCACCTCGCCCGCGCCCTTGGACCCCATCGCGTTGGTGTGCGGATCCCGTTCGTGCACCCAGTGCGCCTCCACCGCGTGCACATCGGCGTTGGCGGCGATGTGGTACTGGCCGAAGTCGTGGTTGACCACATGTCCGAACCGCGGGTCCAGCACGCTGTGTTCGTACAGCGCCATCGACATCCCCTGCGTCATCCCGCCCATCAGCTGGGAGCGGACGGTCTTGGGGTTGATGACCCGGCCCACGTCGAACATCCCCAGCAGCCGTGCCACCCGCACCTCCCCGGTGTCCCGGTCCACCCGCACCTCGGCGAACTGGGCGCCGAAGCTGTGCATCGCGTAGCGGTCCTCGTCGGGGTTGGCGGGCATGTCCGCGGTGACCTCCAGGCCCTGCGCCGGGACGGTACCGCCGTGGTCGGACTCCAGGACCTGGCGCAGCCGTTCGGCCGCCGCGCAGATCGAACTGCCCCAGCTGCTGATCCCGGAGGAGAACCCGGCCACCGACGCGGGCGGCAGCGCGGTGTCCCCGATCCGCACCTCCACCTGTTCGACCGGGACGCCCAGCGCGTCCGCCGCGATCTGGGTGAGCGTGGTCCAGGTGCCGGTGCCCAGGTCGGCGGCGGCGATCAGCACCCGGTGGTGGCCGTCGGGGGTGACCCGGATGGTGGCGCTGCTCCCCGGCAGCCGGGGCGAGGGGTACGTCGAGGCGGCCACCCCGCTGCCCAGCAGCCAGCGCCCGTCCCGGCGTGCCCGGGGGGCGGGGTCGCGCCGCTCCCAGCCCGCCCGGCGGGCGCCCTCGCGCAGACAGGCCACCAGATGGCGGCTGGAGAACGGCAGTCCGGACTCGGGGTGGACCTCCGGCTCGTTGCGGATCCGGAACTCCACCGGGTCCATTCCGCAGGCGAGGGCCATCTCGTCCATGGCCGACTCCAGCGCGAACATCCCCTGCCCCTCGCCCGGTGCCCGCATGATGGTGGGCACCGGGATGTCCAGGGGCGCCAGCCGGTGGGTGGTGCGGCGGTGCGGGGCGGTGTACATCAGCCGGGTGCACACCGCCACCTGGTCCGCGTACCCCTTGGCCTTGGCGGTCTGTTCGGCCACCTCGTGGGCGATGGCGGTGAGCCTGCCGTCGCCGTCGGCGGCCAGCCGGATCCGCTGGATCGAGGCGGGGCGGTAGCCGACGAGGGCGAACATCTGCTGACGGGTGAGCGCGAACTTCACCGGGCGGCGCACCGTACGGGCGGCCATCGCGGCAAGCACCGCGTACGAGTGGGGGTAGACCTTCGAGCCGAAACCGCCCCCGACGTGCGGTGAGATCACCCGGACCCGGTCCGGCGGCAGTCCCAGCACCCCGGCGATCAGCATCTGGCTGAAGGACGAGCCCTGGGTGGAGCAGTACACCGTCAGCGCGCCGTCGTCCCAGCTCACCACGGCGGTGTGCGGCTCCATCGGGTTGTTGTGGTACATCGGCGTGGTGTAGGTGGCGTCCAGCCGGACCGGGGCCGAGTCCAGCGCCGCGTCCGCGTCCCCGAGCAGGCTGTCGGCGGGTGAGCCGTCCTGGAGGTCGCCGGGGGCCGAGCCGAACTGGGCGGCGTGTTCGGGTTTGCGGAGGTCGTCGCGGTCCGCGCGGAGCACCACGTCGTGCTCCCGCGGCGCGTAGCCGAAGCGGACCAGTCCGGCGGCGGCGCGCGCGGCCTCCAGGGTCTCGGCCACCACGGCACCGGTGAACTGCCCGCGCCAGGCCACCTCATCGGTCTGGAGCACGGCGAGTTCGGGGTCGTCGGGCCGGGTCAGCGAGGGTGCGTTGAGATGGGTGAGCACGGTGAGCACCCCGGGCTCGGCCTCCGCCTCGGCGGTGTCCACCGAGGTGATCCGTCCGGCGGCGATGGTCGACTGGAGGGGGTACAGATGGACGGCGTGTTCCACCGGCCACTCGTAGGCGTAGGTGGCGGTGCCGGTCACCTTCTGGGCGCCGTCGATGCGGTCCATCGGGCTGCCGATGGCGTGGGGCCGTGCGCGGACATCGCTCATCGCCCCTCCTCCAGCAGTTCGAGCAGGACGCTCACCATGGTGTTGCGGGCGAGCGGCACCTTGAACGCGTTGCCCGGCAGCGGGGTCGCGCGGGCCAGTTCGGCCGCCGCCGCGTCCCGGAAGCTCTCCCCGGTGGCGGGCGCGCCGTGCAGCGCGGACTCGGCAGTGGTGGCCCGCCACGGCTTGTGGGCCACACCGCCGAGCGCGATCCGCACCTCCCGTACGGTGCCGTCGGCCACGTCCAGCGCGGCGGCCACCGAGACCAGCGCGAAGGCGAACGACGCCCGGTCGCGCACCTTGCGGTAGCGGGAGGGGATCAGATGGGCGGGCGGGGGCAGTTCGACCCCGGTGATCAGCTCACCGCGGGCCAGCACGGTGTCCCGCTCGGGGGTGTCCCCCGGCAGCCGGTGCAGAGCGGTCACCGGGATCCGCCGCTCCCCGTCCGTACCGCGCACCGTGACCGCCGCGTCCAGCGCGGCCAGCGCCACCGCCATGTCCGACGGATGGGTGGCCACGCAGGCGGGGGAGGAGCCCAGGATCGCCATATCGCGCTGATGGCCCTCCAGCGCGGAACAGCCCGACCCCGGCGCGCGTTTGTTGCACGGAGTGGTGACGTTCTGGAAGTACGGGCAGCGGGTGCGCTGGAGCAGGTTGCCGCCGGTGGTGGCGACGTTGCGCAACTGGCCCGAGGCGCCGGACAGCAGTGCCTGGGAGAGCATCGGATAGCGCCGCCGGACCCGGTCGTCGGCGGCCAGGTCGCTGTTGGGGACGGCCGCGCCGATCCGCAGCCCCCCGTCGGGCAGTTCCTCGATCCGGTCCGAGATCAGCCGCCGTACGTCGATCAGCACCTCGGGGGTGGCCACCTCGAGCCGCATCAGATCCACCAGATTGGTGCCCCCGGCCAGGAAGGCCGCCTCCGGCTCCTCGGCCAGCGCGGTGACGGCGGAGGACACGTCATCGGCGCGTTCGTAGCGGAAGGGCTTCATCGGTGCGCCACCTCCGCGATGGCCGGGACGATATTGGCGTACGCGGCGCAGCGGCACAGGTTGCCGCTCATCCGCTCGGCGATCTCCTCGTCGTCCAGCACCACATCGGTGGCGCCGGGGTCCTTGCTCACCGCGCTGGGCCAGCCCGCCTCCGCCTCCGCCAGCATCCCGCAGGCGGAGACGATCTGGCCGGGGGTGCAGTAGCCGCACTGGAAGGCGTCATGGGCGATGAACGAGCGCTGGAGCGGATGCAGCCCGCCGCCGTCACCGTCGGCGAGTCCGGCCGCGGTGACGATGTCCGCGCCCTGGTGGGCCACGGCCAGGGCGAGGCAGCCAAGGGCCCGCCGGCCGTCGATCAGGAGGGTGCACGCGCCGCACTGTCCGTGGTCGCAGCCCTTCTTGGGGCTGGTGTTCCCCAGTCGGTCGCGCAGGGCGTCCAGCAGCGTCGTACGGGTGTCGACGGTCAGCCGGTGCTCGGTACCGTCCACCCGCAGCGTGATCTCCACGTCCATGGTCCTGTCCTTGTTCGTCGTCCCGCCGGGATGTCACGCAGCTCTCCCAGTGTCGGACAAATGTGCACTGATCGCCCGTCCGGTGGCGGTAACCTCGCACCTTGACGTGATCTGTGCACGGTGATTGCATGTGGCTCATCCACTGAGCCACTGGGGGAGGATGAGCGTGGAGGCACTGCCCCGCGAAACCATCGTCGACGTCCTGGAGAACCGCCTGCGGGAGGACATCTTCACCGGCCGTCATCCGGCGGGCACCCTGCTGCCACCGGAGCGCGAGCTCGCCGAGGGATACGGGGTCACCCGCACCACCCTCAAACACGCCTTCGGACGGCTGATCCAGGCCGGACTGCTGGAGACCCGGCACGGTGTGGGCACCCGGGTGCGCGACTACGCCCGCCTCGGCGGCGCCGATCTGCTGCCCATGCTGGTACGGCACAGCCCCGACTGGATCGGTGAGGTGTTCGAGGTGCGGCGCTCCGTGGGCGCGCTGATCGCCGAACGGGCCGCCACCCGCGCCACCGACGGGCAGAAGGACGAACTGCGCACCCTGCTCGCCGAGGTGGGCGAGGCCGGGGACACCGACGCAGTGCAGCTCGCCGATGTCGAGGTGCACCGGGCGCTCGCCCGCGCCACCGGCAACCGCGTCTACGCCCTGCTCACCAACACCCTCTTCAACGCCTATCTGCCCGTGCGCACCGCCCTGTCCGGGCCCTTCACCGATCCCGCCGCCGCCCACGACCGGCTGGAACCGGTGGTCGAGGCCGTGGTCCGGGGCGATCCGCGCGCCGCGCACCGGGCCGCCGAGGCGTATCTGACCGCCACCGAACGCATCATGCTGGAGGGCCTCGCATGAGCATGCGCACCAGCGCTCCGGACGGCAACCACGCCCCCGGGAGCGACACCGGCACATCCGAACGCCACCGGCCGCCCCGGCGCGGCACCACCTTCCGGGAGTCCATGCTCGGCCGGATCCGCCTCGAAGGCGAGGACCACGACCGCCCGGTCCGCCTCGATCTGCGGGTCGCGGCCGAGCGGGTGCTGCGTCCGCTCGGCACCACACCGGCCCGGCTGGAGGGCCGGATACGCGTCGCCGGGTGGGCCGACGACCCCGACGCCACCGGAACCCTGGAGATCTCCCCGTTCGCCCGGCGCCGCATCCGCTACCGGATCGACTTCACCGCGGACGGCCGCCGCCTCAGCCTCGACGGCTGGAAGTCCATCAGCCCCCGCCGTCCGCTCGCCTCGATGACCGTGCTGCCGTACACGCTGTACGAGGACGGCAGGGCCATCGGGACCGGCACCGTACGGTTCCCGCTGACCACCCAGCTCCTGCCGTTCCTGGCCAGCTTCCGCTTCCCGCGCCGCGAGGAGTCGGCCCCGCTGCACGCGCCCCGGTGGGACGGCACCCCCGGCCGCACCGAGGTCTGGTACACCACCGCCACCGACCCGGCCACCGGCACCGGGATCTGGCTGCACCATGAACTCGTGGCCCCCTCCGACGGATCCCCGGCCTTCGCCCACGGCTGGGCCGCCGCCTTCCCCCAGGACGGCCCGGTGCGCCACGCCCGCTTCGGCCCCACGCCCTGGACCCGCCCCGCCGAGGGATTCAGCGGCGACGGCATCCAGGCGGCCCCCGGTCAGCTCAGCGGTACGGCGGGGGAGTTCAGCTGGAAGCTGTCCGAACAGCCCACCGACACCCCGCTGTACACCTTCCCCCGCTGGTCCTGGCGGCGCCCCCTGCTGCCCGCGGCCCAGATCCTCCCGGCCGCCCGCGCCCGCTACAGCGGCACCCTCAGCTACGACGGCACCACCCTCACCCTCGACGGCGCGCCGGGCGCCTCCGCCCGGATCTACGGCCACGGCAACGCCCACCGCTGGGCCTGGCTCCACGCCGACCTGGGCGACGGCGGGGTGCTGGAGATCGTGGCCGCCGTCTCCACCCGCCCCGGACTGCGGCGGCTGCCCCCGCTGGTCTTCCTGCGGCTGCGCCACCGCGGCCGCACCTGGCCCCGGCGGGCCGAGCGCGCCGCCCTGGGCTGGGCCGGACTCGGCCGGTTCCGTGCCGATGTCGCCCTGCCCACCTGGACGGTGACCGGACGCGCCGGACTGCGCCGGATCCGCGTCGAGGTCACCCAGCCCGAGGACCGGACGCTGGCCCTGGACTACGCCGACCCCGACGGTTCCCCCGCGGTCTGCCGCAACAGCGAGAGCGCCGACGCCCACGTCCTGCTCGAACGCTGGTGGGGCAGGTGGCGTACGGAACGCGTCTGGACCCTCGACGGCACGGCACACGCGGAGGTGGGCGACCGATGAACCCCGACACCCCCCACGGCGACACCTCCCGCGCCGCCGTCTGCACCTCCGCCACCCGGCTGCGTGCGCCGCACGGTGGCGGCAGCCTGGACGGCCTGGTCGCCGCCCTCCTCGCGGACGACGGCGCCACCCCGTGGCCCGGCCGGGTGCCCCGGCGGCTGGAGACCGTGCTCTCCTCGATGCCGCTGCCCGCCCGCGCCGGAGTGCGCGCCGCGGCCGCCGCGCTCGACGGATTCGCGCTCGCCACCACCGGCCGCAGGCTGAGCGCCCTCCGCCCGGACGAACGGGAACGGCTGCTCGGCTCGCTGGGCGCCCGCTCCGCGCTGCTCCCGCTGTTCGACGTGCTCAAGGTCCCCGTCCTGCTCGCCGCCGGTACCGAGCGCATGCTCGACCACGGCGGCAGCCGGCCCGGGCCGGCGCTCTCGCGCCAGGACCCGCCGCTGGACTGCACCCCCGCCGACGCCTGGCCCGCCCGCTCCACCGCCGACGCCGTGGTCATCGGCTCCGGTGCGGGCGGGGCCATGGCCGCCCGCACCCTCGCCCGCGCCGGACTGAGCGTGGTCGTCCTGGAGGAGGGCCACCACCACTCCACGGCCTCCTTCGGACGGCGCACCCCGCTGGACCGGTTCACCGAGCTGTACCGGGACGGCGGCGCCACCGTGGCCGTCGGCAACCCCCCGCTGCTGCTGCCGGTCGGCCGGGCCGTCGGCGGCACCACCGTGGTCAACTCCGGTACCTGCTACCGCACTCCGGACCATGTCCTCGGACGGTGGCGCGGCGCCTTCGGGTTCGAACTGGCCGACCGCTTCGACGCCGCGCTGGACGACGCCGAGAAGACCCTCCAGGTGGCCACCCAGCCGCTGGACGTGCTCGGCAACAACGGACTGCTCGCCCTCAGCGGCGCCGAACGGCTGGGCTGGCAGGCCGCGCCACTGCGCCGCAACGCCCCCGGCTGCAAGGGCTCCTGTCAGTGCGTCGTGGGCTGCCCCACCGGCGCCAAGCAGAGTGTGCAGCTCTCCGTGCTGCCCGACGCCTGCGCCGCCGGAGCCCGGATCGTCACCGGCGCCCGGGTGCGGCGGATCCTCGTCGAACGCGACCGCCCCGGCGGACCGCGCGCCGCGGGCGTCCGGGTGCGCCGGGAGGACGGGGCCGAACTGGAGATCCTCGCCCCGCTGGTGGTCGTGGCCGCGGGCGCCCTGGAGACACCGCCGCTGCTGCGCCGCTCCGGCCTCGGCGGCCATCCGATGCTCGGCCGCAACCTGAGCGTGCATCCGGCGACCAGCGTGGCCGGGCGGTTCGCCGAACCCGTCACCGCGTGGGAAGGGGTGCTCCAGAGCGTCGGGGTGGAGGAACACCACTCCGACGGCGTCCTGATCGAGGCCACCGCCACTCCGCCGGGCATGGGCTCCTTCGTCCTCCCGGGCCTCGGCGGCGAACTCCGCCGCGAACTGGAGACCTCCGACCGGCTCGCCACCTTCGGCGCCATGATCGCGGACCGGCCGTCCGGCCGGGTGCTGGGCCGGGACCGTACCCTGCTCCGCTACGGACTGGACCGCCGGGACGCGGGCCGTCTGGTGCGGGCCGTGCGCGCCATGGGCGAACTGCTGCTCGCGGCGGGCGCGGAGGAGGTGCTCACCGGGCTCCCCGCCACCCCCCGGGTGCGCACCCTCGACGAACTCGACGCCGCCCTGGAGAAGGTGAACGGCCGTCAGCTCCATCTGTCCGCGTTCCACCCCACCGGTACGGCCGCGGCGGGTGCCGATCCGCAGCGGGCCCCGGCCGATCCGGCGGGACGGCTGCGCGGGGTGCGGGGAGTGCTGGTGGCCGACGCCTCGGTGCTGCCGAGCTGTCCCGAGGTCAATCCGCAGCTCTCCATCATGGCCGCCGCCCTCACGGTGTGCGAGGCCCATCTGGAGGGGGCGGAGGCGGCCGTGGCGGTCTCGGGCGGCATCGGCTGACCGGTGGCGTCCGGCCCGGCTACACCCCGGCGGTCACGATGCCGATGACCTCGGTGGCGGCGGAGAAGTCCGGGGTGAGCCGGTTCTTGGTGATGGCGAAGGCCACCCCGTTCGCCACGTCCCCGAAGGTGAAGCTGCCACCGGCGCCGCCCATGCCGAACACCCCGGCCTTCCGCTGGGAGCCGTCGGGCAGTCCGAGCGCGAAGCCGAGCCCCCAGGCGGACTCGTTGCCGTAGATCCGGTCGGTGCCGCTCGCCGCCACCGAGGTCATCTCCCGCAGCCGCTCCGGGGAGACGAGCCGGACACCGGGGATGTCACCCATCAGGGCGGCGTGGAGCCGGGCCATGGCGCGGGCGGAGGTCTTGCCGCCCGCCGGGATGTCGGCGGCCAGGATGTCCGTGCGGTTGCCCAGCGCGGCCGTGGGGAACGCGGCCTTCGGGCCGGCCCGGAACATCGGCAGGTCCTCGGGCAGCCCCGCCCACATCTCCTCGGCGCCCGGCGCGTCCTCCAGGCGTGCCAGCCGTCCGTGCTCGGACACCGGCATCCCGAAGTACAGCTCGTCCGCCACGCCCAGTGGTCCGGTCAGCTCCTCGCGCAGTACCCGGGCGAGGGGGCGGCCGGTCACCCGGCGCACGATCTCACCGACGATGTAGCCGAAGGTGTACGCGTGATAGCCGACCGCCGTGCCCGGCTCCCACCACGGCTCGGCATCGGCGATCACCGCACACATCCGCTCCCAGTCGCACAGCTCCTCGACGGTGGTGTCCAGGGGCAGCCCCGGCACCCCTGCGGAGTGCGTGAGCACCTGCCGTACGGTCACCCGCTCCTTGCCGTGTGCCCCGAACTCCGGCCACAGCGCGGCCACCGGGGTGTCGTAGCCGAACGCGCCCCGCTCGGCCAGCACGTGCACCAGCGCCGAGGCGGCCGACTTTCCGATGGAGTAGTTGTAGAACACCGTCGCCGGGGTCACCGGCCGTCCGGTGGCCGGATCGGCGATCCCCGCCACCGCGTCCACCACCAGCTCCCCGTGCCGGTGGACCGCCACCTGGACACCGCGCTCCGCCCCGGACTCCACCATCCGGTCGATGCTCCGCCGGACCCGCTCCGCCGTGCCGTCCATCACCGCTCCTCATCCGCGTACCGCTGTCGCGCCTGTGGAAGGTGAGACCGGAGGGCGGCCGGAAACTCATCGCCGCCCCGGCGGGGCGCCCGCGGCGGGGTCCGCGGGCCGCGCGCCGCGGCGGTCCTGGACCGCCCTCACGAGCGGTCGGCCGCGACCTCCAGATGCGGCAGGTAGTGGTCCATCCGGTCCCGCTTGGTGCGCAGATATGTGATGTTCTCCTCGCGCGGCGGGGTCAGCAGCGGCACCTGCTCGCTGACGTCGATGCCATGGCGCAGCAGCGCGTCCCGCTTGAGCGGGTTGTTGGACAGCAGCCGCACCGACCGCACCTGGAGGTCGTGCAGCATCTCGGCCGCCACCTGGTAGTCACGGGCGTCCGCGGGCAGTCCGAGGGCCAGATTGGCCTCGACGGTGTCCATCCCCTCGGCCTGGAGCTGCATCGCCTGCAGTTTGGAGAGCAGACCGATGCCCCGGCCCTCATGGCCACGGAGGTAGATCAGAATGCCGCGGCCCTCGCGGGTGATGGTGTTCAGCGCGGCGGAGAGCTGGTCCCCGCACTCGCAGTGCTTGGATCCGAAGGCATCTCCGGTCAGGCACTCCGAATGCAGCCGGGTAAGAACGTCCTCACCCTCGACATCACCGTATACCAGGGCTATTTGTTCATCCCCGCGATTGAGGTCGAGGTAGCCGACCGCGCGGAATTCGCCGTACACGGTGGACAGTTGGAGATTCGCCACGCGCTTGGCACCCGCGGTGCGAGCACTGGAGTCGAACACGCTATCACTTACTGTCATGTCCCGATCCTATCTGGCAAACTGCCTGCGGTGTAGGTGAAAATGGCGGGCATGTGTCGACACGATGCCCCGGTATACGAACGAAAGGCCCGGAAAACATGAGCAGTTCGGGAACGCGACCACAGGTCCCGGATCTTCTGCCGACGGATACGACGGAGGACGTCCGGGCCCGGGGAGCCCGGGTCGCCGTCCTGCCCGTGGGGAGTTTCGAACAGCATGGCGCCGGACTCCCGCTGATCACCGACACGGTCGTGGCCTGCGCGATCGCCAGTGAGATCGCCGCGGTCCACCCGGTGCTCGCGCTGCCTCCGATCACCGTCTCCTGCTCGCACGAGCACGCGGACTGGCCCGGTACGGTGAGCATTTCCGCGGCCACCCTGCACGCCGTCGTCCGGGACATCGCCGTATCGCTGCGGGCCTCGGGCGTCCACGCCCTCGTCGTGATCAACGGACACGGCGGGAATTACGTGCTGCGCAACGTGGTACAGGAATCCGCGGGCATCGGTATGCGTATGGCACTTTTCCCGGGCTCGGCCGACTGGGCGGCCGCGCGTGAGCGGGCCGGAGTGCAGACGCCGTCCAACAGCGATATGCATGCCGGAGAACTGGAGACTTCCATCCTCCTGCGGGTCCGCCCGGAACTCGTCCGGCCCGGACAGGAAAAGGCCGACTGGATAGCGGATGACCGGAAGCATCTGCTCACCCTCGGTATGTCCGCCTATACGGAGTCCGGGGTCATAGGGAGGCCCTCCCTGGCATCCGCCGAAAAGGGAAAGGAACTCCTGGCCGGTCTCGTCGATTCCTTCCATGAGTATCTCTCCTTGCTCGGCGCCCGGGAGGAGACGCGATGACGGACCGCACCGCCGAACTCGACGCGGCGCGCGCGTGGGACCTGCTGCGCGCGGTCCGGACCGGAACGGAGGCCGAGGCGGCCGGTCTGGTCCGGGACGCGGACGGTACGCACCGGTGGCGGCAGCCCGCCACACCCGAAGCCGGGGAACTCGCCGCGCGCTACGCCCCCCTGTGCCTGGCCGGGCCCCGGCTGGTGGTGGCCCAGCTCGGCCAGAGCCTGGACGGGTTCATCGCCACCCGCACCGGCGACGCCGACTACGTCACCGGTGAGGAGGACCGCCTTCATCTGCACCGGCTGCGGGCGCTCACCGACGCGGTGCTCGTCGGCGCCGGAACCGCCGCCGCCGACGATCCGCAACTCACCGTCCGCGCCTGCGCCGGTGACCATCCGGTGCGTGTTGTCGTCGATCCGCATGGCCGGGTTCCCCTCACTCGCCGGGTCTTCACGGACGGTTCAGCGCCCACGCTGTGGGTGGTGGCCGCCGGCAGCGAGCACCCGGCCGCCCCGGAGGGCGTGGAGGTGCTGACGCTGCCGGACCGCGACGCATTCGCCCCCCACCGCCTGGTGGACGCGCTCGCGCGGCGCGGCCTGGGCCGGATGCTGGTCGAGGGCGGCGGGGTGACCGTGTCCCGCTTTCTGCACGAGCGGGCACTGCACCGGCTCTACGTCACCGTGGCGCCGGTCCTGATCGGCGACGGTGTCCCCGGACTGCGGTTCGCCGGTACCCCGGTGCTGCGGGACGCGCTGCGCCCCTCCGTGCGCCGCGGTGTCCTCGGCGAGGACACCCTCTTCGAACTCGACCTGGGGACGCCGCAGCCCGGCGGCCCACTGGCCGATGAGCACCGCGACACCGGGCAGGCTCGCCGCGAAGGTGAGCACCCCGTAGACCACGGCCACCGAAAGACCCTGGCCGGCGCCGAGCCCCGCGGCGCCGAACGCCCAGGCGGTGACCCCCTCCCGGGGACCCCAGCCGCCGACGTTCAGCGGCAGCGCCATGGCGATCAGGGCCAGCACCAGCAGCGGCACCAGCACGGCGACCGGAGCGGTTGACCCCGCGGCCCGCGCGGCCAGCAGGAACGTGGCCACATGTCCGGCCAGGACGACCACCGAGGCCACCGCCACCCCCGGCCAGCTCCCGCGGGCCAGCAGCCCGCGGCGCGCCTCGGCCAGCGCGCCGCGGAGCGCCCGCCGCCCCCGGGAGGGGCCGGCCGCTCCGCGGCGACGCCGTACCAGCAGCGCCACCACCCCGGCGGCCACCACGGCCACCGCCGTCACAGCGACCGGGGACCCGGCGATCCGGGCGGCCACCCGGCCGGTCTGCTCCAGTGCCACCGCCGGATGGGCCAGCAGCAACAGCACTCCCACCGCGATCAGCACCACCTGACCGGCCACCCGCTCCAGCACCACCGCGCGCACACCACGCCCGACATCACCGGAGGTGCGCCCGTGACGCACCGCGCGGTGCACATCGCCCAGCACCCCGCCGGGCAGCGCGGCGTTGAGGAACAGCGAGCGGTAGTAGTCCGCCACGGCCCGGCCCAGCGGCAGCCGGATCCGCAGGCCCCGCGCCACCAGACACCAGCGCCATGCGCTGAACACCGTGGTGAGCAGACCCAGTCCGAGCGCCGCCAGCAGCGTCGGCCCGTCGATCCTGCGCAGTCCGTCCACGAACGCGCCTGTGCCCAGCCGCCACAGCAGCACCGCGAGGATGACCGTACCGGCCACCGCGCCGAGCCGCGCCCGGACCGCCCCGCTCATGCCGCGGCCCCCACCGGTACGGGCAGCGCCAGCAGATCGCGGTGGTGCACCACCGCCCCCAGACCACCGGACGCGCACACCTCCAGCCGGCGCCGCAGATACGCGTCCGCGCGCGCCCCGAGGTCCGGCCGCTGCTCCTTGGCCGCGCCGACCCAGCCCCGCAGCCACTCCGCCGTCAGCGCGGACTCCTCCGGGCCCAGCCGCCACGGGCTGCTGTGCGTCCGCACCACCACGCCCCGCCGTTGGAACGATTCGGTGGCCACCGCCACCGCCTCCGGACCCAGCAGCACCCCACGCCGCTGATGGGCGTTGAAGGCGTCCAGGATCTCGTCGTCCAGCGGATCGGCCGGGGTCAGCTCGACCCGGCCCATCACCGACAGCGCCAGCAGCACCGGACACCCGGCCTCCGCGCACAGCGCGGCCAGCCGGTCGATCTCCTCCCGCGTCAGGACGTCCAGCAGCGCCGAGGCGGTCACCAGGGAGGCGCCCGCCAGATCCGCCGCGGTCAGCCGTCCCAGATCGCCCTGCCGGGTCTCCACCTGCACCGGTGTGCCCCCGGCGTCGCACGGCGGCTGTCCGGCGGCCCGCTGGAGCAGCCGCGGATCCCGGTCGTGCAGCACCCAGCGCTGCGGCGCGTGCAGCCGGGGCGCCAGCCAGCGGCCCATCGACCCGGTGCCACAGCCCAGGTCGTGCACCACCAGCGGACCGTCCGGCCCCGGCCGTGCGGCGAGCTGGGCCCGCAGCGCATCCAGCAGTTCGGGGGCGCGGGCCGCCGCGTCGGCACCCTCGCGCAGCTCAAGCCAGTCGGGGGTGTAGCGCGGTGTGTCGGTCGCCGTCACGCGGCCCTCCCGGTGTCCCGGCGGAGCCGGTCCAGCACCGTGGCCAGACTCCGCGATGTCGTGTCCCACCCGTCCAGGGCGGTGCGCCGGCCGCGCGCGGCCTCCCGCAGCCGCCGCCGCGTGTCGGGCTCACCCAGCCAGCGGCGCAGCGCGGCGGTGAGCGCCTCCGGGTCCTCCGGGGCGATGAGCATGCCCGGCACACTGCCGTCCGGCGCCTTGCCCACCGCCTCCGGGACCCCGCCCACCTCGGTGGCGAGCACCGGGATGCCACGGGCCAGCGCCTCGGTGACCGCCATGCCGTAGGTCTCCGCGTGCGAGGGCAGCACCAGCAGATCGGCGGCGGCGTAACTGGCCTCCAGCTCCGCGCCCGAGCGCGGGCCGACCAGCCGCAGCCGGTCCTCCAGACGCGACCGTCCGATCAGCTCCCGCACCCGCTCCACATAGTCCGGATGCCGGTCGAGACCGCCCACGAACGTGCACTCCCACGACAGATCGCCGATCCCGGCCAGTGCCTCGATCAGTCCCCGCTGTCCCTTGCGCGGGGTCACCGACGCCACGCACAGCAGCCGCGTCCCGGCCTCGCCGCCCTCGGCGGCGGGCCCCGTATCGGCCCCGGGCGCGGCCACATGCACCTGCCCCGGGGCGAGTCCGTGCAACGCCACCAGCCGCCGGGCCGCCCAGTCGCTGGTGGCCACCACCGCGCCCACCGCGCGCAGCGTCCGGCCCTCCAGCGACTGCAGATCCGCCGACCGGCCCGGGGCGAGCCCGGTCTCGTCACCGAGCGGCAGATGCACCAGCACCGCCAGCCGCAGCCGCGCCGCCTCGGGCACGACGAGATACGGCACGGCGCAGGCCACCAGCCCGTCGAGGAGCACCACACTGCCGTCGGGCAGCTCCGCCAGGATCCGGGCCAGTTCGGCACGGGAAGCGGCGGTCGGCTGGGGCCATGCCCCGGTCACCGCGTGCTCGTGCACCTCCCAGCCGGTGCCGGGCAGATCCCGGCACACCCGCAGGTCATAGACGTTGCCCCCGCTCGGCGCGGTGGGATCGTGCACATCGCCGGGCATCACGATGTGCACCGCCCGCGGTTCACCGCCGCTCACAGGGCACGCTCGTAGCTCGCCCAGGCGATATGCGATTCGTGCAGGGTGACCGTCACACCCGTGAGCCCCCGGGCCCCTTCGCCCAGCGCCCCGGCATGCACCCGCTCCACCAGCCGGTCGGCGATCACCTTGGCGAGGAACTCCGTGGAGGTGTTGATCCCCGCGAAGTCCGGTTCGTCGTCGAGATTGCGATAGCTCAGCGCCCCGGTCACCTGACCGAGTTCACGGGTGGCCAGTCCGATGTCGACGACGATGTTGTCGTCGTCCAGCTCGGTGCGGCGGAACGTGGCGTCCACGAGGAACGTCGCCCCGTGCAACCGCTGCGCGGGTCCGAAGACCTCGCCGTGGAAGCTGTGGGCGATCATGATGTGGTCGCGGACGGTGATGCTGAACAACGGAATGACCCTCCAGGTGCGCGCGTCGGGCCCGTCTGCCGGGGCACGCCGTCTAGTACGGCCGATGCGTTCTCCGTGTTCAGACCGATTTCGCGGCGGCCTCAGGGGCCGTACAGCACACGGTGGCACAGCCCCGGGAGTTCACCCGAGGCCAGCCGCGGCAACACCCCCGGCAGCTCCTCGAAGGAGCACTCCCCGGTCACCAGCGCATCGAAGGAGGGATCGGCCAGCAGCTCCAGGGCCAGCGCGAGCCGGTCGCCGTAGCCGCGGCGCGGGCCCCGGTTCGGCGACACCGTCCCCACCTGGCTGCTGCGCACGGTCAGCCGGCGCGAGTGGAACGCCTCGCCCAGCGGCAGACTGATCCGCCGGTCGCCGTACCAGCTCAGCTCCACCACCGTGCCCTCCGGGGCGAGCAGTTCCAGCGAACGGGCGAGCCCGGCCTCGCTGGCACTGGCGTGCACCACCAGGTCACAGCCGTCCGCGGCCTCCTCCGGCAGCGCGAACTCCACACCGAGCGCCGCCGCGACCCCGGCCCGCGCCGGATCGGCGTCCACCAACTGCACCCGCACCGCCGGATAGCGGGCCAGTACGGCGGCCACACTCGCCCCGATCATCCCGGCGCCCACCACCGCGATCCGGTCCCCGAGCAGCGGCGCGGCGTCCCACGCCGCGTTCACCGCGGTCTCCACCGTCCCGGCCAGCACCGCCCGCCGCGCGGGCACGTCCTCGGGCACCACCGTCACCGCGCTCGCCGGGACCACATAGCGGGTCTGGTGCGGATGGAGACAGAACACCGTGCGCCCCAGCAGTTCCCGGGGCCCCTGCTCCACCTCACCGACACTGAGATAGCCGTACTTCACCGGCGCCGGGAACGCGCCCTCCTGGAACGGCGCCCGCATCGCGGTGTGCTGGCTCTCCGGCACCCCGCCCCGGAACACCAGGGTCTCCGTACCCCGGCTGACACCCGAGCACAGAGCGCGCACCACCACCTCGTCATCGGCGGGTTCGGGCAGCTCCACCTCCCGTATCTCGCCGTGGCCGGGGGAGCGGAGCCAGAAGGCGCGGGCGACGCGCTCCATCGGTGTCCTCCAGAGGGATCGCGCTGAACAGCTGAACAATCGGGCGGCGGCACACGTACGGAAGGCCAGCCGCGATCACGGTACGCGGCGCTCATCAACTCCGCCACACAGCCGGAGGGTGCACGGTGGCAACCCTGAATGACACATACAACGCCAAACCGCTGCGACAGGAGACCGCGGCGGGGGCGGGCGCCCAGCTCGCCCTGATCGCCCTGCTCGGCACGGCACTCGGCCTCGGTCCGGCGGGATGGCTGACCGGACTGGTCTTCGCCCTCGCCACCTGGGCGGTGCTCAACCGCGCCGTGTCCCGTTCGTGGCTGCGCTCGTTCGGGGCGGCCAACCGCGTCACCCTGGCACGGGCCACCCTGGTCGGCGGGGTGACCGCGCTGGTCGCCGACTCCTTCCAGAGTCCGCCCCAGGTCACGGTGCTGGTCGCGCTCACCGCGGTGGCGCTGATCCTGGACGCGGTGGACGGCAAGGTGGCCCGCCGCACCGGCACCTCCTCCCCGCTGGGCGCCCGCTTCGACATGGAGGTGGACGCGTTCCTCATCCTGGTGCTCAGCGTCTACGTGGCCACCTCGCTCGGCCCCTGGGTCCTGCTGATCGGCGCCATGCGCTACGCCTTCGTCCTGGCGGCCCGGTTCCTGCCGTGGCTGCACGGTGAACTGCCGCCGAGCACGGCCCGCAAGACGGTGGCCGCGCTCCAGGGCATCGCCCTGCTGGTGGCCGGGGCCGCGATCCTCCCCAGGACCGCGGCCTTCGCCGAAGTACTGCTCGCCCTGGCCCTGCTGAGCTGGTCCTTCACCCGTGACATCGGGTGGCTGTGGCGCACCCGTCACCGGCGTGCGCATGCCCAGGGCTGAGGGGCACCGCAGGGCAGTCAGGAACGGCGGCCCTTGCGGCGGACCTTGATGGTGCGCATATCGGTGACCCCGGTCCGCAGCACCCGGTACGGATAGCCGTACGCCTCCAGGACCGCCAGCGCCCGCCGTGTGGCGCCCTGTTCACCGTCGTCCGGCTCCACCACCCCCACCTGGCAGCGGAAGGTGAACGCCGACAGACCGGTGTCGCAGGTGAACCCGCCCGCCTCGGTGAACGCGGCCTGGAAGGGGCCGGAGCTCTCGGTGAGGGCGCTGCGCTGGGCGTCGTCGAGTCCGTCGAACACGCCCCGGATCGTCACCCTGAACACGGCCGGTCCTCCTCCTGCGGGGACTTCGGGTCCTTCGCGTCCTTCGGGGCGTAGCCGAGCACCCGCTCGCCCAAGGATTCCTCGATGAGGTCGAGGAGTTCGAGGACGGCGGCGGCGATGGTGTCCGGCGGCTCACCCGCCGTGGTGCGCCTGCCGATCTCGGCGTAGACCAGCGCGTGGTTGCAGCTGATCTGTGTGGCCATCACCCGTGGCAGCGGATCGTCCGGCGCCGCGCCGGTCTCCTCGGCGAGGACCGCGGCGAGCGCGTCGGTCATCCGCGAGCCGAGGTCCTCCAGCCGGGCGAGGAGGGTGGGGGCGGCGCGCATCATCGCGAAGAACCGGCCGTACCCCTCGGACAGGCCCACCGCGCGGTCGCGGCGGCGCACCTCCTCGCGCAGCCGCCCGAGGACCGCCCGCGCGGCGCTCTGGCCGGAGCCGCGCTGCCGGACGATATCGGCGAGCCGCTCGGGGGACGCCTGGTCGGGCGGCAGGACCAGGTCCTCCTTCGCCGGGAAGTACTTGTACAGCGTGTTCACCGAGACCTCCGCCGCCTCCGCGACCTCGGCGACCGTGACCTGGTCGAAGCCGCGCTCCACGAACAGGGTCACGGCCGTTTCCGTGATGCGCAGGCGCGTACGCCGCTTGTGCCGTTCCCGTAGTCCTTCAGCCATGACGGAAGTCTAACCGCACTGCAAAGTCTCATTGACCTCCAAAGGTTAAGTCGATTGCAGTTTTGCAGTCCGTTGTGCTTCCATCCTCGGCATGTCCTCACTCTCCTCATCCGTGATCCGGATCCGGGGCCTCACCCGGACCTTCCAGCTCAAGAGCGGACCGGTGCACGCCGTCCGCGGTATCGACCTCACCGTCGGCCGGGGTGAGATCCTCGGTTTCCTCGGCCCCAATGGCGCGGGCAAGACCACCACCCTGCGGATGCTCACCACCCTGCTGCCGCCCAGCGGCGGTGACGCCGAGATCGCGGGCCATGACCTGCTGCGCGACCCGGCGGGCGTCCGCCGCCGTATCGGCTACGTGGCCCAGTCGGGCGGGCTGGACCCCGCCTGCGGGGTCCGCGAGGAGCTGGTCACCCAGTGCCGACTGCATCTGATGTCCCGCGGTGCCGCGCGTGAACGCGCCGGTGAACTCGCCCGCGAGCTCGGTCTGTCGGACCTCATGGACCGTCCGACCGGTGCGCTCTCCGGTGGTCAGCGCCGTCGGCTGGAGATCGCGATGGGCCTGGCCAACCGGCCCGAAGTGCTCTTCCTCGACGAGCCGACGACGGGGCTCGACCCCGGCAGCCGGGCCGAGTTGTGGGAGCTGGTGGCCCGCGTCCGCGCCGAACACGGCACGACCGTCTTCCTGACCACCCACTACCTGGACGAGGCCGACGCGCTCGCCGACCGCGTGGTGGTCGTGGACTCCGGACGGATCGTCGCCGAGGGAACCCCGGCCGACCTCAAGACCCGCTACACCGGTGATCCGGCGGCCAGCCTCCAGGACGCGTTCCTCGCCATCACCGGACGCGGTGCGACCGGTGAACCGGTGGCCATCTGAGCCCCGCCACCACCTGATCTCACACCATTCACCTCAACCCCATGAGACCCATGACACTCCTCGCCCACACCGGCATCGTCTTCGGCCGCGCGCTGCGCGCGACCCTCCGCTCCAAGACCAATCTCTTCTTCGGCATGCTCCAACCCCTGCTCTTCCTGGCGCTCTTCGGTCCGCTGCTGACCGAGCTGGACATCGGCGTCAGCGGCTCCTCCTGGCAGGCCCTGGTCCCCGGCGTCCTCATCCAGCTCACCCTGCTCGGCGGCTCCTACGTGGGACTCGGTCTGCTGATGGACCGCAGCCTCGGGGTGGTCGACCGGATGCGCGTCACCCCCGTGACCCCGCTCGCCCTGCTGCTCGGCCGGACCCTGCGCGACGTCGTCCAACTGGTGGCCCAGGCCGTCCTGCTCGTCCTCCTCGGCCTGGCCCTCGGCCTGCGCGCCCCGCTGCCGGGCGTCCTGCTCGGCCTGCTCTTCGTCGCCGTGGTCGCCGCGGCGCTCTCCGCGCTGTCCTACGGTCTGGCGATGCACATCAGGACAGGCCAGGAGTTCGCCGCCGTCGTCAACACCGCGGGTATGCCGCTGATGCTGCTGGCCGGTCTGCTGCTGCCGATGTCGCTCGCCCCCGGCTGGCTCGACGGCATCTCCCGCGCCGTCCCGTTCCGGTACACGGTCGACGCCGTGCGCCAGGTCTTCCTGGGCCACTACGCGAACGGCACGGTGGCCGTCGGCGCGGCCGTCACCCTGGCCCTGGCCGCCCTCTGCCTCCTCGCCGGCGCCCGCCTCTTCCGCAGCGCCCCGGCCTAGCGGCCTTCGGGACCATCCCGGAACACACAGTGGCGCAACGACGGATGCGGCCCGAGGAGATCCTCGGGCCGCATCCGGTATGAAGCTGTATCGCTGTGTGTCCGAGGGGGGACTTGAACCCCCACGCCCGATAAAGGGCACTAGCACCTCAAGCTAGCGCGTCTGCCATTCCGCCACCCGGACCAGGTGTCTGCCGTGCGGCCCGCGGCCGCTCCGACGTGGAAACCATAGCAAACATCCGGGCGTGCTCGATCACACGGATGCCCGGGCCCGGGCCGGTGGCCGGGGGGTTCTGGGCGGGGTTGGTGTGTGACGGGGGCATGACGGCGATATTGCCGCCTTGGGCTGGGCGGGCGGGGGGTGGAGTATGGCTGGTGGGCCCCGTCGTGGGTCGGCCCGGCTGCGGGCTGCGCGCCGCGGCAGTGAACAGGAGGAGGCAGCGTGAGCGAGTCGCTTTCGGACGCGACGACCGCCGGTACGGTCACGGGCGAGGACGAGGTCGTCGACCTCTGCCGCGACCTGATCCGTATCGACACCAGTAACTACGGTGACCACTCCGGCCCCGGCGAGCGCGCGGCTGCCGAGTACGTCGCCGAAAAGCTCGCCGAGGTGGGGCTCGAACCGCTGATCGTCGAGTCCGCCAAGGGCCGGGCCTCGACGGTGGCGCGCATCGAAGGCGAGGACCCGTCCCGTCCCGCGCTGCTCATCCACGGCCACACCGACGTCGTACCGGCCAACGCCGAGGACTGGACTCATCACCCCTTCTCCGGCGAGATCATCGACGACTGCGTCTGGGGCCGGGGCGCGGTCGACATGAAGGACATGGACGCCATGACGCTCGCGGTGGTCCGCGAGCGGCTGCGCACCGGCCGCAAGCCCCCGCGTGACATCGTGCTCGCCTTCCTCGCCGACGAGGAGGCCGGCGGCGTGTACGGGGCGCGGCACCTGGTCAACCATCACCCGGACCTGTTCGAGGGTGTGACGGAGGCGATCGGCGAGGTCGGCGGGTTCTCGTTCACCGTCAACGAGGATCTGCGGCTGTACCTGATCGAGACCGCCCAGAAGGGCATGCACTGGATGCGGCTCACGGTGGACGGCACCGCGGGGCACGGCTCCATGACCAACAAGGACAACGCGATCACGGAGCTGGCGGAGGCGGTCGGACGCCTGGGGCGGCACAAGTTCCCGGTGCGGGTGACCAAGACCGTGCGGTCGTTCCTGGACGAGCTCTCCGATGCCCTCGGCACCCCGCTCGACCCGGAGAACATGGACGAGACCCTCGCCAAGCTGGGCGGTATCGCGAAGATCATCGGGGCGACGCTGCAGAACACGGCCGCGCCGACGATGCTCGGCGCCGGGTACAAGGTCAATGTGATCCCGGGGCAGGCCACCGCCCACGTCGACGGGCGCTTCCTGCCGGGGTACGAGGAGGAGTTCCTCGCCGACCTCGACCGCATCCTCGGCCCGCGGGTCAGGCGCGAGGACGTGCACGCGGACAAGGCGCTGGAGACCAGCTTCGACGGCGCCCTGGTCGACGCCATGCAGTCGGCGCTGAAGGCCGAGGACCCGATCGCCCGCGCCGTGCCGTACTGCCTCTCGGGCGGTACGGACGC
The DNA here is from genome assembly GCF_024295805.1 of Streptomyces cucumeris. GTDB lineage: Bacteria > Actinomycetota > Actinomycetes > Streptomycetales > Streptomycetaceae > Streptomyces > Streptomyces cucumeris. The sequence goes on along the minus strand of NZ_JANCLX010000010.1, from coordinate 83,603 downwards.
CAAGTCCTTCGACGACCTCGGCATCCGCTGCTTCGGGTTCGCTCCGCTGAAGCTGCCCCCGGAGCTGGACTTCGCCGGGATGTTCCACGGCGTCGACGAGCGGGTGCCGGTGGACGGGCTGAAGTTCGGGGTGCGGGTGCTGGACCGGTTCCTGGACGCCTGCTGATCACCTGACCCGAGCCGGGCCATGGCCGCGCCATGGCCCGGCTCGTGCCGTGCTGGTGCCCCGCGGTCGTGTCCGCTTCGCGCCGATCACCGCTGTGACCGGTGCGGACGGCGATCGGTCACGGGCATCCACCGGTTCGGCCTAATCGATCAGACATACCGAAAGAACCGAAAAGAGTGAATGCTGTCGTAGCTTGATAGCTTGATTGCTCCCTCCTCGTTACATGGGGTGTGCGGCTCGTGACAGGGGCCGCGATGCCGAATTGGGGGGTGGGAGCAGTACCCCGCCTTCGGCAATTACCGCATCGATCACGTGACATCGGGTCACGGTCCACCGGGATGTGATCCCGGGTGGTTTCGGAGGGCGTGCCATGCGCTCCGGAGCGGCCCGGGCATGGGGGCGCGGACGGAAGACGTCCGCGCGCAACCCGGCTGGGACGACGGCAAAGGCAGGGGAGCAAGAAGTTATGCGACAGGTTGCGAAGAAGGGCCTGATCACCGTAGCGGCGGCGAGCGGAGTGCTGGCCGTGACCGGTGGCTACGCCCACGCGAGCTCGGGGGCGGACGGCGGCGCCGTGGGCTCGCCGGGGATCGTGTCGGGCAACTCGATCCAGGCGCCGGTGAACGTGCCGGTGAACCTGTGCGGAAACACGGTCACCGTCATCGGGATGCTGAACGGCTCCGGTGGCGGGAGCTGCGGCGGGCAGACCGATGACTCGGGCAGCGGCTCCGGCGGCTCCAGCTCCACCAGCGGCTCCCAGGCCCAGGGCGGCACCCAGGGATCGCCCGGCATCGTCTCCGGCAACAACGTCCAGGCTCCGGTCAACGTTCCGGTCAATGTGTGCGGGAACAACATCGGCGTCGCCGCGATCGGCAACTCCAGCGACGGCGGCGACTGCGGCATGGTCGAGGCGGTTCCGAACGAGCCCGGTGAGCCGAACGAGCCGGGTGAGCCCAATGAGCCGGGCGAGCCTAACGAGCCGGGCGAGCCCAATGAGCCGGGGGAGCCCAACAACCCCGGTGAGCCGAACGAGCCCGGTGAGCCGAACAACCCCGGTGAGCCCAACAACCCGGGCGAGCCGAACGAGCCGGGGGAGCCCAACAACCCCGGTGAGCCGAACAACCCGGGCGAGCCCAACACCCCGGGTGACAACACGCCCGGTGACGACAACCCCGGCGATGACTCGGACCAGCCCGGTACGGACGGGTCCGACCCGTCCGCGAACCTCGGTGGCTCCCACGTCGCCGGTGACGAGCAGCTGGCCCACACCGGTGCCGGACCGGTCGACCTGGCCATTCCGGCCGCCGCCGGGATGCTGCTCGCGGGCACGGTGCTCTACCGTCGCGCCCGCGCGGCGCGCCGCTGACCCGCACGCGCCGTACCGCTACGGCGCGCAGCAGGCACCACACGGCACGGGTCATTCACCGACCGCCACACCACATGGTGTGACGACGGCGTAACTCTCGGCGGGCCCCGCGACACCGCGGGGCCCGCTCCGCGTTCCGGCGCGCTACCAGGTGGCGCGCAGCTGGCGGATGATCCGCCGCCGCAGCCGTACCCGACGGCTGCCGTCGGGGTTGAGCCTGAGGCGATCCAACTCCCAGTGTCCGTATTCGGCGTGGTCGGTCAGTATGCGGGTGGTCGCCTTGCGGGAGACCCCGCGCGGGACATACACGTCGCAGAATTCATATTCCGGCATCGCATCTATTGTGCGGGAACTGCCCTGCTACGGATAGCGTCTGCACTATGTCTGATGCTGCGCAGCCATCCGCTGCCGAGGTACGCGCCGCCGCCGAAGCGGTGAAGGCCGCACTGGATCGTCACCTCGACGCTGTCGAACGCCGGTCGGGGGAAGCAGACCCAGCCGTGTATGCCGCGTTCAACGAACTGGCAGCGGCAGCCGAGGTCTATGACGAGCTGCTCTACGACGCCTATGACGAGGTCACCCCCTTCGAGATCCCCGGGGATGACACGCTGCCCGCCTACGCCGGGCCGGACGAGCCCAGCGTGCTGAATGTACTGATCCGGCGGGACTACACGATCAACGAACCGCAGCGGCTGCTCGCACAGGCCCAGCGGATCGCCGATCTCGATCCGGACTCCGCCGCCGGCAACGGCAGGCTGGGCGGTGAACCGGCCGCCGTCGGCGAGAGCGTCCATGCCGCGCTGGGCGTGCTCTTCGGCGAGTTCGAGCCGGATGAGATCGCCTCCCGGCACAAGGAGTTCGGACTGGAGGAGGGCGACTCCACCCTGTGGGTGGCGGCAGCCGAGGAGCCCGCCGAACCGGGGGAGTGGCTGTCCGCCCCCTTCGACCAGGCCGACCCCGAGCAGGTGGTCTGCCGCTTCGACGTCAGCTCGGTCTTCGACGAGGAGGACGAGGAAGACCTCGAGGTACTGGGCCCGGGAGGCTGAACCGCGAGCCGCGGAAGCGCTGTGCGCCGGGCGGCCCCGCCCGGCGCCGCGCTCCGGACTCCGTCGGCGCGGACGCGTGACCGCCGACCGCCCCGGCCCGTTTGCATCGGCCGGAGCCGCACCGGGCCCCGAATCCGGCTCGGCCCGCGGCCGGCCGTGCGCGGCGCATGATGCGTGGCGCCACCGCCCCGCACGGCGCGGCCGTGGCAAGCCGCCCTGTGCCCGGGGACGAGGCCGTCAGGGAGATGTCGGGGGGACCTGGGCCTGGAGGAGGGCGCGCAGACGGGTGGTGCGGTCCTTGAACGGGATCTCCGCCACCGCCCGGGGCAGCGCCGCATCCGCGCCGTGCACCACGGACAGATGGCGCTCACCACGGCTGAACGCGGTGTAGACCCACGACCGGGTCAGAGCCGACACGGCGTCCCCCGGCAGCACCACGACCGCCGCGGGCCACCGCGCCCCGGCGGCCTGGTGCGCGGTGATCGCCCAGCCGTGCCGCAGCAGTTCACCGACGTCCTCACGCGCCACCACCACGGGTGTGCCGCCGCAGTCCAGCCGCAGCCCGTCGGCCTCCGCCGACACCACCGTGGCCAGGACCGTACGGCCCGGGGCCGGGGTGTACGCCACGCGGTCGCCCGGGTCGAAGCCGCCGAACCGGCCGGGGCCCGGGTTCAGCCGTTCCTTGAGCGCCGCGTTCAGCGCCCGCGTCCCGGCGGCACCGCCGTGGCCCGGGGTGATCACCTGCGTCCCCTCCGGCGGCACGCCGATCGCGCGCGGCACCGAGTCGGCGACGAGCTGCACTGTGCGGTGCACCGCCTCGCCCGCGTCCCGCACGGGCACGATCACGACCTCCTTGCCCGGTGCCTCGACCTGGTTCAGCTCGCCGATGCCGATCCCGGAGACCAGCTCACCGACCGGCCCCGGGTCCGGGGTGCGGGAGACGACCTGCGGGCAGCGGCGGGCCGCCAGCAGATCCGCGAAGACCCGCCCCGGCCCCGCCGACCAGAGCACACCGGGGTCGCCGCTCAGCACCAGCCGTGCGCCGTCCGGCAGTGACTCGACGAGCATCGCCGCCGTCTCGACGTCGAGTTGCGGCGCGTCCAGCACGGCCAGCACGTCGAGCTCCAGCGCCCCTTCCTCGTCGCGGCCGGGGCCCTCGCCGCCGGACAGCAGCCCGGCGACGGTGACGGCCGACGGCGCCGCGTCCCCGGCCGCGTCGGCGTCGATCAGCGCGGCCAGCCGCCGTCTGCCGTCCTCGCTGTGCGCCGCGGCGTACGCCCGCAGGCCCATCGCGCGGGCGGCGGCGACCAGCGCCGCCGGTTCGGCGCGGGCCGCCTCGCCACCGCTGTGGGCGACCAGGCCGTGGTCCGCCACGGTACGGATCAACTCGGCGGCGGAGGCGGACGGAGCGGCGGCGGCAGCCTTCTCCCAGTCGGCCGCCGCGGGTCCGTGGACCGCCCCCGGCCCGTCGGCCGGTTCGTCGTCGGCGGACCGCTCCGCCGGGACGGCCGGTACGGAGAAGGTGCTGGCCAACCGGGCCAGACCGTCCGCCAGGCTCTCTTCCGCCAGTGCGTAGCGGTCCAGTCCCAGCAGGATCCGCACGGGCTGTTCGGCGTCCTCCTCGCCGTCGTCGCCCGCGGGGCGGGCGGCTGCCGGAGCGTCCAGCGCGTCCTGGAACACCAGCACCTCGCCGTCGGCGATCACCGTACGCAGCGCCTCGTCCGGGTCGGGCACGGACACCTTGGCGAGCGCGGTGCGCAGCGCCCCGGACTCCAGCGCGGTGTGTCCCTCGAGAGCGGCGCGCTCCAGCAGCCAGCCGGTGAGCGCCCGCACCCGGCGCTCGTCGTCCGGACGGCACTCGGGGCCGAGCAGCGCGCGGGCGAAGCCGTCGGCCTGCTCGTGGCGGACCCCGGGGACCGCGAGGAGCTGCCAGGGGTCTTCCCGCAGTGCCTCGGCCGCCCGCTCGCCGAGCACCTCGGCCACCTGCCCGGCCAGCGACTCGGGCGCCCCACCGGCGGTGAGCACCTGCCGGACACCGGCGGCTCCCGGCACCTCACCGTCCGGACCGCGCCTCGGGCGGGACGCGGCCCGCACCGCGCCCTCGGCCGGGCCGGGCCGGGGCTGCGGCGGCCGGGGCGCCGCCGGGGCGGCCGGGGCGGGTGCCGGACGACGGGCCGGAGCGGGCTCGTTGAAGAACGACGCGGCTGACCGCTCACCGCTCTCCACGGCCCGCACCGCGGCCGCGAGTGCCTCGGCGGCGGCCGACCGCCGCCCCTTGCCGCCCCCGCCGGTCTTCTCGGGGGCGGTGTCGGCCGCGTCGGGCGAGCCCGCGCCCTTCGGCGCGCCGGTCCCGGCGGCCGGGCCCGACGCCTCAACCTCTCCGGCGGAGTCGCTCGCCGTACCCCCGCTGTCCATGCCGTCTCCGTTGCCGACCCGCTCGCGGGCGGGGGCGGGCGAGCCCGCGGCCGCCGACGCCTCGGTCCCGCTGTCCGTGTCCGACCGCCCCGCGCGGTCGTCATCGCCGTCAACCGGCTCATGGGTCGGGTCGGCCGCGCCGCGTACAGCGGCATCCGGCTCGCGGGCCGGGCTAGGCGAGCCCTCCGCATCCGCCCCCGCGCGGGTGTCCGTGTCCGCCTCCTCGGGGGCCTCGCCCGACTCGGCCGCGCCACGCCCCTGGTCGTCCGGGCCGGCCTCGGCGCCCTCCGAGGCCACGGACGCGGCGACGCCCGAGGGTGCCGGTTCCGCCCGGCTCCCCGCGGGCTCGCCCGCCCCGGTGGCGCCACCCCCGGCATCCGCTTCCGGCGCGGGCGCCGCCTGCGGGGCGGTGCCGGCCTCCTCGGGCGCGGATGCGGCCTCGCCGGCGAGGCGGTCGCTACTCACAGCGTGCTCCAGTCCTGATCGGGATAGCGGTGCACGGGCGCCGACACATCGTCGAGCGCCTGGCAGATCTCGTCCGGAAGACTAAGGGTCTCCACCGACAACGCGGCCCTGAGCTGCTGGGCGTTGCGCGCGCCGACGATCGGCGCGGCGACGCCCGGCCGGTCGCGGACCCACGCGAGGGCGACCTCCAGCGGGGTGGTGGCCAGACCGTCGGCGGCTATGGCGACCGCCTCCACGACACGGCCCGCCTCCTCGTCGAGATACGGCGCGACGAAGGCCGCGAGCTCGGAGGCGCCGCGGGAGTCCGAGGGGGTCATATGGCGGTACTTGCCCGTCAGCACGCCCCGGCCGAGCGGGGAGGACGGCAGCAGCCCGATACCCAGATCGAGGGCGGCGGGCAGGACTTCGCGCTCCACTCCGCGCTGGAGTAGGGAGTACTCCATCTGGGTGCTGGCGAGCCGGGTGTGCGCACCGGAGGAGGCGAGCTGCCAGGTGGCGGCCTTGGCGAGCTGCCAGCCGCAGAAGTTGGAGACGCCCACGTACCGGGCGCGTCCGCTGCTGACCGCGATGTCCAGCGCCTGGAGGGTCTCCTCGAGCGGGGTCACCGGGTCGAAGGCGTGCACCTGCCACAGATCGACATAGTCCGTGCCCAGCCGCTCCAGCGAGGCGTCCAGCGCGGCCAGCAGATGGCCGCGCGAACCGTCGAACCGCCGGTCGGGATCGGGCACGCTGCCCGCCTTCGTGGCGATCTGGAGGTCGCGCCGGGGCACCAGCCCCTCCAGAAGCTGCCCGAGGAGGTACTCGGCACCGCCGTCCGCGTACACATCCGCGGTGTCGACCAGTGTGCCGCCCGCCTCCCAGAACGCCTTGAGCTGGTCCGCGGCGTCGTGTTCGTCGGTGTCCCGCCCCCAGGTGAGCGTGCCGAGTCCGAGCCGGGAGACGCGCAGGCCCGTGCGGCCGAGGTGCCTTTGCTCCATGAACGTCGAGATTACTGGCCGGAATGCGAGCCGTGGCGGGCTGTGGATAACCTCCCTCTGCCGTATCGCGGCCTCGCGCGCTAGAGTCCCCGGAACAGGGACGTTACTGATCAGTATGAGGTGCGGTATGAGGCTCGGAATCAACCTCGGCTACTGGGGCGCGGGGATGGACGCGGACAACCTCGCGGTCGCGCGTGAGGCCGACCGGCTCGGCTACTCGGTCTGCTGGGCGGCCGAGGCGTACGGCTCGGACGCCGCCACCGTGCTCGCCTGGGTCGCCGCGCAGACCGAGCGCATCGACGTCGGCTCCGCCATCTTCCAGATCCCGGCCCGGACGCCCGCGATGACGGCGATGACCGCGGCCACCCTCGACACCCTCTCCGGCGGCCGCTTCCGCCTCGGCCTGGGCGTCTCCGGTCCGCAGGTCTCCGAGGGCTGGTACGGCGTGCGGTTCGACAAGCCGCTCGCCCGCACCCGTGAGTACGTCGAGGTCATCCGCAAGGCGATGTCCCGCGAGCGGCTGACCCACGAGGGCGACAACTGGACGCTGCCGCTGCCCGGCGGCCCCGGCAAGGCGCTCAAGCTCACGGTGCACCCGGTCCGCGAGCACATCCCGCTGTACATCGCCGCCATCGGCCCCAAGAACCTGGAGCAGACGGGCGAGATCGCCGACGGCGCGCTCGTGCTGTTCTACGCCCCCGAGCACGCCGAGGAGACCACCCTCGGTTCGCTGCGCGCCGGCCGGGCCAAGGTCGGCAAGGACCTCGAGGGCTTCGACGTGGTGCCCACCGTGCCGATGGCCGTCGGTGACGATGTACGCGGCCTGGCCGACCACTTCCGTCCGTACACCGCGCTCTACGTGGGCGGCATGGGCAGCGCCAAGCAGAACTTCTACAACAAGCTGGCGCAGCGCATGGGGTACGAGAAGGAGGCCGCCGAGATCCAGGAGAAGTACCTCAGCGGTGACAAGGCGGGCGCCGCCGCGGCCGTGCCCCACGAGCTGATCGACTCCACCTCGCTGATCGGCCCCGTCGAGCGCATCGCCGAGCGGATGCAGGCGTACGCCCAGGCCGGGGTCACCACCCTGTCGCTGACCCCCGCAGGCTTCACGCTGGAGGAGCGGCTGGCCGGTCTGCGGGCGGGTGTCGAGGCGCTGGAACGGGCCGGGGTGGCCTGAGGCCTACGGAGAAGTCCTGCGGCCGTGGTGGGGGCTCGGGGGTCTTCCCCGCCACGGCCGTCACCGTGCACAACGCCCCCGCGCCCGAGTGGTTACGCCCGCGCGCGCCTTCCGCGGATTCGCCCATGTGGACGAGCCGGACCCCTCACCTGTTGCCGCCGCGTACCCCCGGCATTTGACTTCTTCTGCGCGGAGGTCGTGCACGGAGCGCACGGAGGTGGCGGCGATGCTCTCGGCGAAAAGTGTCTTCCAGGAGATCCTCGACAACGACGAGGCGTTCCGGCTCTTCTGCTCCATCGCGGCCAGCGGCGAGGCCCAGGGCGGCTGGGAGAACGGCCGGATCGCCGCCCTCGTGCCCGACAGCCAGCGCGCCCTCGCGCCCAAGATCGCCCGGCATGGCGCCGACGAGGACAAGCACGGGCGCATCTTCAACGCGCTGCTGCGCAAGCGTGACCTGGAGCCCATCGAGGTCCCGCGCGACACCGACTACACCATGCTGCTGGAGGCGCGCGGTATCGGTCTGGCCCACGACAAGCTGCGCCGGGACGAGCCGCTGACCGAGCACGACATCGTCGTCTACCTCGCCCACAGCAGGGTCACCGAGCAGCGCGCGGCCGCCCAGATGATGCTGCTGCGCAAGTGTTTCGGAGACCATCCGGTCCTCGGCCGCGCGGTGGAGATGATCTCCAATGACGAGGACAACCACCTCGCCTACTGCCACGAGGAGCTGCTGCGGCTGGCCGCCGTCGGGTACGGCCGGACCATCCAGCGCACCCTGCGGGACAGCGCACTGGTCGAGATGGAGGTCTACCGGTCGGTCAGCCTCGCCGTGATGTCCCATATGGGGCACATCCTGGGCTGGTCCAAGGCGAAGTCGTCGCTGCTGGCGGCGGGTGTGCGCGCCATGTACGGCTTCGAGCGGCTGGGCGGCTGGCGGCGGATGGTCACCCTGCGGATGCCCGAGCGGCGGAACGCCCTGGGCGGTCCCTCGCCGAGCGCCTCAGAGGCCCCCGAATTCGCCTGAGCCCTTCGCCTGAGTCCGTCCGCCTGAGCCCCGGCCGCGTGACCGGGTCCGCGGACCCGGTCACGCTCAGAGCCAGCCGCGGCGCTTGAACATCCGGTACAGCAGCGTGATCGCACCGGCCATCAGCAGCAGCACCGCCGGATAGCCCCACGGCTGCTCCAGCTCCGGCATGACGTCGAAGTTCATCCCGTAGACCCCGGCGATCAGCGTCGGCACCGCGGCCATCGCCGCCCACGCCGAGATCTTCCGCATGTCGTCGTTCTGCCGGACGCCCATCTGCGCGAGATGGGCGGCGAGGATGTCCGACAGCAGCCGGTCCAGCCCCTCCACATGCTCGTTCACCCGGGTCAGATGGTCGCTGACATCACGGAAGAACGGCCGTGACCCCTCGTGGACGAACGGCACCCCGGCACCCGCGAGCCGCGTCATCGGCTCGGCCAACGGACCCGTCGCCCGGCGGAATTCCAGCACCTCCCGCTTGAAGGCGTAGATCCGCCCCGCCGTGTTGTGCCCGGCCACGCTGTCCGGCGCGAAGACATCGGTCTCCAGTCCGTCCAGGTCCTCGTGGAGCTCGTCCGCGACATCGAGGTAGTGGTCCACGACCGCGTCGGCGACCGCGTACATCACCGCCGTCGGACCGTGCCGCAGCACCTCCGGCGCGTCCTCCAGCCGCTCCCGCACCGCGCCGAGCGGATTGGACTCCCCGTGCCGCACGGTCACCACGAAGGAGTCACCCACGAACACCATGAGTTCACCCGCGGTGACGGTGCCCGCCTTGTCGTCGTACCGGACCGGCTTGAGCACCAGGAACAGGGAGTCGTCGTACACCTCCAGCTTCGGTCTCTGGTGGGCGTGCAGGGCGTCCTCCACGGCCAGCGGATGCAGTCCGAACTCGCTGGTCACGAGCTCGAACTCGTTCGCGGTCGGCTCGTGGAGCCCGATCCAGAGGAAGGAGTCCCCGGCCGCGCGCGCCTGGTCGAGGGCGTCGGAGAAGTCGGCGGGTCCCTCGGTGCGGCGCCCGTCCTGGTAGATGGCACAATCCACGATCACGCGGGGCATTCTGCCGCCCTTGCCTCCGATACGCACAGCGGGGCGGTGCCGAGGATGCGTGAGCACCCCCGCTGAGGTGCCCGTCCAGGGTCGTAGGGTGGCAGCCATGCCCATGCTGATCCTCGTACGGCACGGCCGGTCCACCGCGAACACCGCGGGTGTACTCGCGGGCTGGACGCCCGGTGTCGCCCTCGACGAGCGCGGCGCCGCACAGGCCGCTGCGCTGCCCGACCGGCTGGCGCGGCTGCCGCTCGCCGCCGCCGTCACCAGCCCGCTCCAGCGCTGCCGGGAGACGCTCGCCCCGCTGCTCACCGCCCGCCCCGGGCTGCCCCTGCACACCGAGGAACGGATCGGGGAGTGCCACTACGGCGACTGGTCGGGCCGCAAACTGGCCGAGCTCGCCGATGAACCGTTGATGAACGTCGTCCAGCAGCACCCCTCCGCCGCCGCCTTCCCCGGCGGTGAGTCGATGCGCGCCATGCAGGCGCGGGCGGTCGACGCGGTGCGCGACTGGAACGCCCGGATCGAGGCGGAGCACGGCCCGGACGCGGTCTATCTGATGTGCTCGCACGGCGACATCATCAAGTCCCTGGTCGCCGACGCCCTCGGACTCCACCTCGACCTCTTCCAGCGCATCTCGGCCGAGCCCTGCTCGGTCACCGCGATCCGCTACACCCCGACCCGGCCGTTCCTCGTGCGGCTCGGGGACACCGGCGACTTCGCGGGGCTGGTCCCGCGTGAGCACGCCCCCGGTGACCAGGGCGGGGACGCGGCGGTGGGCGGCGACGCGGGAGCGCCGTGAACGCCGTGCGCGGGCGCGACGTGATCTCCGTGCGCAGTAGGGTGGTGCCGCGGCGCGCACACGCCGTGACCGCCGTGACCGGGCAGTCGTGACATTCAGCAATCAGCAGTCAACCAGCCGAGCAGTCGAACCAAATGGAGCAGGACGTTGTCCCGTCAGGTGTTCCTCTATGACCCGCCGGACCGTTTCGTCGCCGGTACGGTCGGGCTGCCTGGTCGCCGCACCTTTTTCCTCCAGGCGTCCGCCGGTGGCCGCACCACCAGCGTCGCGCTGGAGAAGACCCAGGTCGCCGCGCTGGCCGAGCGGATAGACGAGCTGCTGGACGAAGTGGTCCGGCGCACCGGCGGAAACGCCCCGGTCCCCGCCGTCGCACCGTCCGAACTCGCCGACACCGAGCCGCTGGAAGCCCCCGTGGAGGAGGAGTTCCGGGTCGGCACCATGGCGCTCGCCTGGGACGGCGAGGAACAACGCATGATCGTCGAGGCACAGGCCCTCGTCGAGCTGGAGGCCGAGTCCGAGGAGGACCTGGCCGAGGCCGAGGAGCGGCTGCTCCAGGACGATGTGAACGGGCCGCCCATGCTGCGGGTCCGGCTCACCGGCACCCAGGCCCGCGCCTTCGCCAAGCGCGCCCTGGACGTCGTCAACGCGGGCCGCCCGCCGTGCCCGCTGTGCAGCCTGCCGCTCGACCCGGAGGGACACGTATGTCCGCGCCAGAACGGATACCGCCGCGGGGCGTGACGCCCCCGGAGCCGTCCGAGCTGCTGGCCCTGGGCGAGCTGACGGTGCGCGGCCGGGTCCGGGAGGCGTCCAACGCGGTGCTCTACTGCACGGTCGAGTACATGGGCCACAGCGCGCCGTGCGTCTACAAGCCGGTGGCCGGGGAGCGCCCCCTGTGGGACTTCCCGGACGGCACCCTCGCCCAGCGCGAGGTGGCCGCGTACGAGATCTCCGAGGCCACCGGCTGGGGGCTGGTCCCGCCCACGGTGCTGCGCGACGGTCCGTACGGGCAGGGGATGTGCCAGCTGTGGGTCGAGGTGGCCGACGGCGAGGGCCTTGACGACGAGGCCGGGTCCGGGACCGGCACCGGGGACGGTACCGAGCTGCTGGCCCTGGTCGAGGGCGATGAGCCCGGCCCCGGCTGGAAGGCGGTCGGCTTCGCCGAGGTGGGGGAGGGCCGCACCGCGCTGCTGGTCCACGCCGACGACGTACGGCTGCGCCGGCTGGCCGTCCTGGACGCGGTGATCAACAACGGTGACCGCAAGGGTGGCCATCTGCTGCCCGCCGCCGGAGGACGGCTCTACGCGATCGACCACGGTGTGACCTTCAACGCCGAGGACAAGCTGCGCACCCTGCTGTGGGGATGGGCGGGGGAGCCGCTTCCGGACGATGTGCTCGAGGTGCTGGGCCGGTTGGCCGGGGAGCTGGCCGACGGCGGACCGCTGGGCGCCCGGCTGGCCGAGCTGATCACGGCCACCGAGATCGAGGCGCTGCGGGCCCGGGTGGCCGGGCTGCTGCGCACCGGGGCGCACCCCGAGCCCAGCGGACAGTGGCCCGCGATCCCCTGGCCGCCGGTCTGAAACCGGCGGGGCGGCGGGCCCCCTCGCGGTGCCCCCGGCGTACCGCGTCGCGGCTGTCGAACAGGGGTACAGCACCTTCGGGGAAGGAACGCAAGAGCGCCTATCCGGCCAACAGGTCTGGTCCGGTTCGTATCCGGAACTGGCATCCGGTTACGCTCATTGCATGTATGCCTGGCCCGCTTCTGAGGTTCCCGCCCTGCCTGGCAGAGGCCGCGACCTGAGGATTCACGACACCGCGACCGGGGGTTCGGTCACCCTGACCCCCGGCCCCGTCGCCCGCATCTACGTCTGCGGTATCACTCCGTACGACGCGACCCACATGGGGCATGCGGCGACCTACAACGCGTTCGACCTCGTTCAGCGCGTGTGGCTCGACACCAAGCGGCAGGTGCACTACGTCCAGAACGTCACCGACATCGACGATCCGCTGCTGGAGCGGGCCGTGGCCAACGGCGACGACTGGACCGCGCTCGCCGAGCGCGAGACGACGCTCTTCCGCGAGGACATGACGGCGCTGCGGATGCTGCCCCCGCAGCACTACATCGGCGCCGTGGAGTCGATACCGGGCATCGTGCCGCTGGTGGAGCGGCTGCGTGACCTGGGCGCCGCCTACGAGCTCGAGGGCGACATCTACTTCTCCGTGGAGTCCGACCCCTCCTTCGGATCGGTCAGCGGGCTGGACGCCGAGGCGATGCGGCTGCTGTCCGCCGAGCGCGGTGGCGACCCCGAGCGCCCCGGCAAGAAGAACCCCCTCGACCCGATGCTGTGGATGGCCGCCCGCGAGGGCGAGCCGAGTTGGGACGGCGCCTCGCTCGGCCGCGGCCGCCCCGGCTGGCACATCGAGTGCGTGGCCATCGCCCTGGACCACCTCGGCATGGGCTTCGACGTCCAGGGCGGCGGCTCCGATCTCGCCTTCCCGCACCATGAGATGGGCGCCTCGCACGCCCAGGTCCTCACCGGTGAGCGGCCGTTCGCGCAGTCCTACGTGCACGCCGGGATGGTCGCCCTGGACGGCGAGAAGATGTCCAAGTCCAAGGGCAACCTGGTCTTCGTCTCGGCGCTGCGCCGCGAGGGCGTGGACCCGGCGGCCATCCGGCTCGCGCTGCTGTCCCACCACTACCGGGCCGACTGGGAGTGGACGGACGAGGTGCTGCGCGAGGCGCGGGAGCGGCTGGACCGCTGGCGCGCCGCCGTCTCGCGGCCGGACGGACCACCGGCCGACGCGCTGGTGGAGGAGATCCGCGAGGCGCTCGCGGACGACCTCGACGCACCGTCCGCCCTGGCCGCGGTGGACCGCTGGGCCGCCGCCCAGTCGTCCTCCGGCGGTACGGACGAGGGGGCGCCCGGCCTGGTCTCCCGCGCGGTCGACGCGCTGCTGGGAGTGGCGCTCTGACCGCCCGCTGACCGGCCCCTGACCCACGGGAACGGGCCCGCACCGGACACTTCTTCCGGTGCGGGCCCGTTCGCCGTACGGTGCGCGGGGGCGGTGGTCAGCCGTCGGAGCCGGTCCGGTCCTCCCCGCCGCCGGTGTCCCCGTCCCCGGTGTCCGCGTCGGTGGACTCGTTCCCGTCGGTGCCGGTGCCGGTGCCGGTGGTGGGGCCGTCGGAGCTCTCGGCGGCGCTCTCGTCGCCGTCCGGGCCCTCGCTCTCCTCCCTGGCCACGTCGTCCTTCGGGGACGGCTTGCGCGGGCGTGTGTGGCCGCCGGCGGAGTCCCGCAGATACGAGCCGGTGCCCGGACCCTCCCGGCCGTCCGCGACACCTCCGCTCTCGGTGGCGTGGCCGCCCGGACCGGGCTGGCCGTCCCGCCGCCGCAGATAGCGCTCGAACTCGCGGGCGATGGCCTCGCCCGACGCCTCCGGCAGCTCCGCGGTGTCGCGCGCCTCCTCCAGCGACTGCACGTACTCCGCCACTTCGCTGTCCTCGGCGGCCAGTTGGTCCACGCCGAGCTGCCAGGCCCGTGCGTCCTCGGTCAGCTCGCCGAGCGGGATCCGCACCCCGATCAGGTCCTCGAGACGGTTGAGCAGCGCCAGGGTCGCCTTCGGATTCGGCGGCTGCGAGACGTAGTGCGGTACGGCCGCCCAGAGGCTCACCGCCGGAACACCGGCGTGGGTGCAGGCTTCCTGGAGGATGCCGACGATGCCCGTGGGGCCCTCGTAGCGGGTCTCCTCCAGGTCGAGGCTGCGGGCCAGATCCGGATCGGAGGTGACGCCGCTGACCGGTACCGGCCGGGTGTGCGGGGTGTCGCCGAGCAGCGCGCCGAGCACCACGACCATCTCCACGCCCAACTCATGGGCGTAGCCGAGGATCTCGTTGCAGAACGACCGCCACCGCATACTGGGCTCGATACCGCGCACCAGCACCAGATCGCGGGTCTTCTCACCGGTGTCCGCGCGGACGACGGAGAGCCGGGTCGTCGGCCAGGTGATCTTGCGGACCCCGGACTCCAGGGCCACGGTGGGACGGTTCACCTGGAAGTCGTAGTAGTCCTCGGCGTCGAGAGCGGCGAAGACCTCGCCCTTCCACTCCCGGTCCAGGTGCCCCACCGCGGTGGAGGCCGCGTCCCCGGCGTCGTTCCAGCCCTCGAAGGCACAGATCATGACCGGGTCGATCAGCTCGGGAACCCCCTCAAGCTCGATCACCCAGCGCCTCCTTCCGACCGGGGCGGACGGGTCGGTGCCGCCCCCGGTTCCAGTTCCATTGCGTGCGCACTAAGCCTACGGCTTAACGGGCCCTCCACCGCAGCCCCCGTACAGCGCGACACACAGATTCATCCGACCTGTACCCCCTGATCCGCCGCGCATTCCTGGACGGGATGCGAACAACGGCGCTATACATCGGACCACCGAAAAAGATCGGATGTTCTATTGCGTTGTGTTCGGAGGGTCTCGGCCGTCCGCGTACGCACACCCCGGAGGGACAGCCGCCCCGCACGGGCACGGATCAGCCCAACTCGCCCTTCGCTCAAGGGAACTGAGGTGTCATCCGTCATGGGAGCGCAGCCACTGCTCGACACTCGCGATGTGCACCGTCGCCCAGGAGTGCGCCGCCTCCGCGTCCCGGTCGCGCAGCGCGCCCAGGATCGCCCGGTGCTCGTGCAGGGTGCGGCGCACGGCGTCCTCATGGGTCAGCCCGCGCCACACCCGGGCCCGGGTGGTGGGGCCGGAGAGGCCGTCCAGCAGCGCGCAGAGCACCGAGTTGCCCGACGCCTGGACGATGGCGCGGTGGAACGCCAGATCGCAGGCGACCAGCTCCTCCACCGACGGCGCCGGTCCCAGCGCGTCCAGCTCGGCGGTGAGCGCGTCCAGCTCGGCGTCACCGATCCGGGTACAGGCCAGCGCGGTGGCCGCGGGCTCCAGGATCCGGCGCACCGCGAGGAACTCCAGCACCGTGTCGTCCCGGTGGAAGTCGACGACGAAGCTCAGCGCCTCCAGCAGCAACCGGGGGTCCAGACTGGTGACATAGGTGCCGTCGCCCTGGCGTACGTCGAGGATCCGGATCAGCGACAGCGCGCGCACCGCCTCGCGCAGCGAGTTGCGGGACAGGCCGAGGTCGGCGGCGAGCTCGCTCTCCTTGGGCAGCCGGTCACCCGGGCGCAGCGCCCCCGAGACGATCATGTCCTTGATTTTTTCGATCGCCTCGTCGGTGACCGCCATGGTGGACCTCCCCGGAGCAAACATCCGATCTCTGGGATCCATTATGGCGTGAGCGATGGCATGAGCGATCCGGTGGTGCCCGCCGGGAACACCACCGGACCGGATGCGCGGCGCCGGGAAGGGACTCAGGAGGGGCTCAGAAGCTCTCAGGGGGGCTCAGAAGGTGAACGGCCCCGGTGACTGCGCCGATGTGGCCGTGCAGTTCACCGTGATGAAGCCGAAGACGACCAGCTTCAGCGACTTGGCCTCCAGTTTGTCGCCCGCCGCGACCGTGCCGTTCAGCGGGCCGGTGGTGACAGCGGAGTTGGCGGGAATGGCCGGGTTGGCGTTCCCGGTGAAGGTGGTGGTCCCCGAGCCGTTCTTCGACAGTGTCAGGGTCGACTTCACCGCCCCGGCCGGGACATCGAGGGGCGTCGTGACCGCCGACGAGGACAGGGTGATGGTCGCGGAGGTGCCGTTCTGTGTGGCGACGAGCGTCGCCGATCCGGAGCCGAAGGCCCCGCAGTCGGCCGTGATGGTGGCGGTCGTGGGGGTGACCGCGGAGGCCGTCGGCGCCAGGGCGAGCGCCCCGGTGGCCAGCGCCGCTGTTCCCAGTGCCGTACTGATCCCGAGCGTGATGCGTCTCATGGGGGTGCCTTCCGGTGTGGGGGAGGTGCGTGAAGCGGAACGTGCTGACTGCCCGTCAGAAGAGGGGGTCGCTGTCATTGATGCGCGTGCCACCGAAGAAGGCAAGAGCGATCCCGCTGATTTTTCGCCCCACCGGACCGGGGGCTCTTCGTAAGCCCCAACTGCCCTAGGTGTGAGAGGTCGTCTGCGGCTTCCCGGAGGCCGCCCGGGCGGAAGGAGTGATCCTTCCGCCCGGCCGTCCGGACCGGCAGCGGCCCGCGGGGGTCAGGCGCGCTTGCCCAGCAGGTCCTCGACCCGGCCGCGGATGTCGTCCGAGTCCAGACCGCGGATGGTGAGGGTGGTGCGGCGGCGCAGCACATCGTCCGCCGTCTCGGCCCACTCATGGTCGCGGGCGTAGACGACCTGCGCCCAGATCTCCGGGGCGTCCGGGTGGATTCGCTCGGCGAGCGCCGGGTCGGCGCTGGCCAGCCGCGCGATGTCGAAGGACAGCGAACCGTAGTGGGTGGCCAGGTGGCGCGCGGTGTCCGCGGCCATCCGCGGACCGGGGGTACCGCCGTCCACCAGCAGCCGGTGTTCCACGGCGTGCGGGTTGGCGATACCCGGCAGCGGCATGTGCTTGGGGAGCTGCTTGACCGGCTCCATGTCGTCCGCGAGCGGACGGCCGGGCAGCTCGGCCAGCTTCTGCATCACGGTGCGGCCGATGTGCCGGAAGGTCGTCCACTTGCCGCCGGCTATGGACAGCATGCCGCCCTTGCCCTCGGTGACCACGGTCTCGCGCTTGGCCTTCGCGGTGTCGCCGGGGCCACCGGGCAGCACCCGCAGGCCCGCGAAGGAGTAGGTGATCAGATCACGGGAGAGCTGCTGGTCGCGGATGGAGAAGGCGGCCTCGTCCAGGATCTGGGTGATGTCGTTCTCGTTGACCGCGACATCCGCCGGGTCGCCCTCGAACTCCTCGTCGGTGGTGCCGAGCAGCAGCATGTCCTCCCAGGGGAGGGCGAAGGTGATGCGGTACTTGTCGATGGGGGTCGCCAGCGCCGCCTTCCACGGCGCGGTGCGCTTGAGCACCAGGTGCGCGCCCTTGGACAGCCGGATCGACGGAGCCGCGCCCGGGTCCTCCATCCGGCGCAGGTGG
Organism: Streptomyces cucumeris; assembly: GCF_024295805.1. Classification (GTDB taxonomy): domain Bacteria; phylum Actinomycetota; class Actinomycetes; order Streptomycetales; family Streptomycetaceae; genus Streptomyces; species Streptomyces cucumeris. The sequence continues at coordinate 66,126 of NZ_JANCLX010000010.1, read as the reverse complement.
TCCACCCACGGTCCGGTGGCGTTGAGCACCAGCCGGGCGTTGACGCCGAACTCGGTGCCGTCGGTGCGGTCCTTGAGCTCCGCGCCGGTGACCCGGCCGTCGGTCATCCGCAGTCCGGTGACCTCGGCGTGGTTGAGCACGGTGGCACCGGCCTCGGCCGCCGCGCGGACCGTCATCAGGGCCATCCGGCTGTCGTTCATCTGGCCGTCGCCGTAGACCGCGACCGCCTTGAGGCCCTCGGTGCGCAGCTCCGGGACGTCACGCGCGGCCTTCTCGGGCTTAAGGACATGGCCGACGCCGTCCCGGAAGGCGGAGAGCGCGGAGTAGGCGAAGACACCCGCGCCCAGCTTGGCCGCGCCGTGCGGACCGCCCTTGTACACCGGCAGGTAGAAGGTCAGCGGATTGGCCAGGTGCGGAGCGACGGTGCGGGAGACCGCGCGCCGCTCGAAGTGGTTCTCGGCGACCAGCTTGACCGCCCCCGTCTGGAGGTAGCGCAGGCCGCCGTGGAGCAGCTTGGAGGAAGCGGAGGAGGTGGCGCCGGCGAAGTCGCCGGCGTCCACCATCGCCACCCGCAGCCCGGACTGCGCGGCGTGCCAGGCAGTGGTGATGCCCAGGATGCCGCCGCCGATCACCAGGAGGTCATAAGAAGCCTTGGACAGCTGTTCCCGGGTTTCGGCGCGGCCCGGGTTCGAACCGACAGCCGGGTGCGTTCCGAGCGACGGAACGCTCTGCAGGGTGGTCATTGTGTTACTCCTCGTCCTCGATCCAGCCCAGGGTCCGCTGCACGGCCTTGAGCCAGTTCTTGTACTCGCGGTCGCGTACGTCCGCGCCCATACGGGGGGTCCATTCCGCGGCCCGGCGCCAGTTGGCGCGCAGGGCCTCGGTGTCGGGCCAGAAGCCGACGGCCAGGCCGGCTGCGTAGGCCGCGCCGAGGCAGGTGGTCTCGGCGACCATCGGGCGCACCACGGGTGCGTCCAGGGCGTCCGAGAGGGTCTGCATCAGCAGGTTGTTGGAGGTCATACCGCCGTCGACCTTGAGGGCGCTGAGCTCCACACCGGAGTCCTTGGTCATCGCGTCGACGATCTCGCGGGTCTGCCAGGCCGTGGCCTCGAGCACCGCACGGGCGATGTGCGCCTTGGTGACATAGCGGGTCAGACCCGCGATGACACCGCGCGCGTCATCGCGCCAGTACGGGGCGAACAGACCGGAGAAGGCCGGTACGAAGTAGGCGCCGCCGTTGTCCTCCACCGAGCTGGCCAGCGTCTCGATCTCGGCGGCGCTGTTGATCAGACCCATCTGGTCCCGCATCCACTGCACCAGCGAACCGGTGACGGCGATGGATCCCTCGAGGGCGTAGACCGGCTTCTGGTCGCCGATCCGGTAGCCGACCGTGGTCAGCAGCCCGTTGTAGGAGTTGACCGGCTTGTCGCCGGTGTTCATCAGCAGGAAGGTGCCGGTGCCGTAGGTCGACTTGGCCTCGCCCTCGGAGAAGCAGGTCTGGCCGAAGAGCGCGGCCTGCTGGTCGCCGAGTGCGGAGGCCACCGGGACGCCCGCGAGGACGCCGTCGGCCGTGCGGCCGTAGACCTCGGCGGAGGAGCGGATCTTCGGCAGCACCGCGGCCGGGATCTGCATCGACGCCAGGATCTTCTCGTCCCAGTCGAGGGTGTGCAGGTTCATCAGCATGGTGCGGGAGGCGTTGGTGACGTCGGTGACGTGCACACCGCCGTTGACTCCGCCGGTGAGGTTCCAGATGACCCAGGAGTCCATGGTGCCGAAGAGGATGTCGCCGGACTCGGCGCGCTCCCGCAGCCCCTCGACGTTGTCGAGCAGCCAGCGGATCTTCGGGCCCGCGAAGTAGGACGCCAGCGGAAGGCCGGTCTCCCGGCGGAAGCGGTCCTGGCCGACGTTGCGGCCGAGCTCACGGCACAGGGCGTCGGTACGGGTGTCCTGCCAGACGAGCGCGTTGTGCACCGGCTCACCGGTGTTCTTGTCCCACAGCAGGGTGGTCTCGCGCTGGTTGGTGATGCCGATCGCCTTGACGTCGGCGGAGGTGATCCCGGCCTTGGTGATGGCGCCGGTGACGACTTCCTGGACGTTCTCCCAGATCTCGGTCGCGTTGTGCTCGACCCAGCCCGGCTTGGGGAAGATCTGCTCGTGCTCCTTCTGGTCGACGGAGACGATGCGTCCGTCGCGGTCGAAGACGATGCAGCGGCTGGAGGTCGTGCCCTGGTCGATGGCCGCGATGAAGGGGCCGTGACCGTGGGACGAGGCGCTGGTGGTGTGGGTGTCGCTCATGTTCTGAGGCTCTCCTGCGTGTCTGGGGGTGGGGGCTAGACGAAGGCGATCTCGTAGATACCGCCCGCGAGGGCACCGCCGAGGAGCGGGCCGACGACCGGGATCCATGCGTAGCCCCAGTCCGAGCCGCCCTTGTTGGGCAGCGGCAGGAGGGCGTGGGCGATGCGCGGGCCCAGGTCACGGGCCGGGTTGATGGCGTAGCCGGTGGGGCCGCCGAGCGAGAGGCCGATGCCCACCACGACCAGCGCGGTGATGAGGACGCCGATGGGGCCGAGGCCGTTGCCCTCGTTGTTCAGCCCCTGCGTGAGGATGGCGAGCACCAGCACCACGGTGCCGATGATCTCCGTCAGCAGGTTCTGCACCGTGTTCCGGATCTCCGGGCCGGTGGAGAACACTCCCAGAACCGGGCCCGCGCCGCCCGCGGCCTGCTTGACGTCGGCCGCGGCCGTGTCCTGCGCACCCGGACCGCCGACGATCTCGCGGTCGGTGAGGTGGGCGTGGAACTGACCGAGGTAGGCGAGCCAGACCAGGATCGCGCCGAGGAAGGCACCGGTCATCTCACCGAGCAGGTAGAACGGCACATCGCTCCACTCGGCCTTGTCGGTGAGGGCGAGCCCGAGGGTCACTGCCGGGTTGAGGTGCGCTCCGGAGAGCGGCGCGGATATGTACGCGGCGGTGAGCACGGCGAAACCCCACCCGAAGGTGATGGCGAGCCACCCCGCGTTGAGCGCCTTGGAACGCTTCAAGACGATGCCGGCGACGACGCCACCGCCGAGCAGAATGAGAACGGCGGTACCGATGGTCTCGCCGATGAAGATGTCGGAGCTGGACACCCGCGACTCCTTTGTCCTTCGTCCAGGGGAAGGCGAACCCCCGGGTCCCTCCGGTGGTCCGCGCCCTCAGGTGAGGGCGTTGGTCGGCCCGCGGCGAGTCCACCATAGCGAATATTGTCGTTAGGTGTTCGACAATGCCGACCGATGCACGGCAGTTTTCTTCACGGGGGAGACCTCGTCAAGGGTCGTGTGGCGGAAAAATCGCGGGTATGTGAAACCGTTGTGAACCGGTGCGGACCTGGGCGGACGTGATCAGAAGCGGCTTGCGCCGAGATCCCGGGACACGGCGCGGGCGCAGTCCCGGACCGCCGCCACGAGCTCCGAGCGCAGCTCTCCGCCGTCGCACACCCGTTCCACCGCGCCGGTGATGCCCACGGCCCCCACCGGCAGCCGCCGGCGGTCGTGGACGGGGGCCGCGACCGATGCGACGCCCTCCCAGGTCTCCTCCACGTCCGAGCCCCAGCCCCGGGCCCGGGTGAGGGCGAGGACGCCCTCGAACTCCTCGGCGCCGGTCACCGTGCGCGGGGTGAACTCCTTGCGCTCGCCCTCGGCCACCTCGCTGTGGGCCACCGGGTCGTAGGCGGAGAGCACCTTGCCCAGGGCGGTGGAGTGCAGCGGGTGCATGGCGCCGACCTCCAGCACTTGACGGCTGTCGTCCGGGCGGAAGACATGGTGGACGATGAGCACGCCCTGCTGGTGCAGTACGCCCAGGTACACGCTCTCGCCGCTGGAGCGGGCGAGGTCGTCGGTCCACACCAGCGCGCGGGCGCGCAGCTCGTGGACGTCCAGATAGCTGTTGCCCAGGCGCAGCAGCTCCGCGCCGAGCTGGTAGCGGCCCGAGGCCTCGTCCTGCTCGACGAAGCCCTCCTGCTGGAGGGTGCGCAGGATGCCGTGCGCGGTCCCCTTGGCCAGGCCCAGGGTGGAGGCGATATCGGACAGTCCCAGACGTCGCTCACCACCGGCGAGCAGGCGTAGCATCGCCGCAGCTCGCTCCAACGACTGGATGTTCCGGGCCATCGCCAACCTCCCGACCGTGTTCGACAATGCTGAACACTATCGGTCCATGCCGACGTTGCGGTACAGGAGGGCATACGAAAACGATCAACCTTCATCACACGGCGCCGTCCCGGAAGGTGGAACGAACATCGCCGTTCGGCGTCCGGCGGCTACGCTGGCCTGGTGCGCCCCCCTCGGACGGGGGCGCAAAGCCGACAGCCGTCGCACTCCAGGGAGCACTTCCATGGCCTTGCACATGCCATCGCCCACCGCAGCCGCCCGAGCCGACGCTCTCCGCGAGGCGCTGGCCACCCGTGTGGTGGTCGCCGACGGCGCGATGGGAACGATGCTCCAGGCGCAGGAGCCCAGCCTCGATGACTTCGAGCAGCTCGAGGGCTGTAACGAGATCCTCAACCTCACCCGCCCCGACATCGTCCGGTCGGTGCACGCCGCCTACTACGAGGTGGGCGTCGACTGCGTCGAGACCAACACCTTCGGCGCCAACCACGCCGCCCTCGGCGAGTACGACATCGCCGACCGCGTCTTCGAGCTGTCCGAGGCCGGTGCCCGGATCGCCCGCGAGGTGGCCGACGAGTTCGCCGCCGACGGACGCCACCGCTGGGTGCTGGGCTCGATGGGCCCCGGCACCAAGCTGCCCACACTGGGCCACGCCGCCTACACCGTGCTGCGCGACGCCTACCAGGCCAACGCCGAGGGCATGATCGCCGGCGGGGCCGACGCCCTGCTGGTGGAGACCACCCAGGACCTGCTCCAGACCAAGGCGTCCGTCCTCGGTGCCCGCCGCGCGCTGGACGCCACGGGGGCCAATCTCCCGCTGATCTGCTCGGTGACGGTGGAGACCACCGGGACGATGCTGCTCGGATCGGAGATCGGCGCGGCGCTGACCGCCCTGGAGCCGCTGGGCATCGACATGATCGGGCTGAACTGCGCCACCGGTCCGGCGGAGATGAGCGAGCATCTGCGCTATCTCGCCCGTCACTCGCGCATCCCGCTGCTGTGCATGCCCAACGCGGGACTGCCGGTGCTCGGCAAGGACGGCGCCCACTACCCGCTCACCCCGGCCGAGCTGGCCGATGCGCAGGAGACCTTCGTCCGCGAGTACGGCCTGTCCCTGGTCGGCGGCTGCTGCGGCACCACACCGGAGCATCTGCGCCAGGTCGTCGAGCGGACCCGTGGGCTCACCCCCGGCGAGCGGGATCCGCGCCCCGAGCCCGGCGCCGCCTCCCTCTACCAGACCGTTCCGTTCCGTCAGGACACCTCCTACCTGGCCATCGGTGAGCGGACGAACGCCAACGGCTCGAAGAAGTTCCGCGAGGCCATGCTGGAAGGCCACTGGGACGACTGTGTGGAGATGGCCCGCGAGCAGATCCGTGAGGGCGCCCATCTGCTGGACCTGTGCGTGGACTACGTCGGCCGTGACGGTGTGGCGGACATGGCGGAGCTGGCGGGGCGGTTCGCCACCGCCTCGACGCTGCCGATCGTGCTGGACTCCACCGAGGTCGACGTCATCCGGGCGGGGCTGGAGAAGCTGGGCGGGCGCGCGGTCATCAACTCGGTCAACTACGAGGACGGCGACGGCCCCGAGTCCCGCTTCGCGCAGGTCACCCGGCTGGCCCAGGAGCACGGCGCCGCCCTGATCGCGCTGACCATCGACGAGGAGGGCCAGGCCCGTACGGCGGAGAAGAAGGTGGAGGTCGCCGAGCGGCTGATCACGGACCTCACCACCAACTGGGGCATCCTCGAGTCCGACATCCTCATCGACACCCTCACCTTCACCATCTGTACCGGTCAGGAGGAGTCCCGGGGCGATGGCGTCGCCACCATCGAGGCGATCCGGGAGCTCAAGCGCCGCCGTCCCGATGTGCAGACCACCCTCGGTCTGTCGAACATCTCCTTCGGACTGAACCCGGCCGCCCGGATCCTGCTGAACTCGGTCTTCCTGGACGAGTGTGTGAAGGCGGGCCTGGACTCGGCGATCGTCCACGCCTCGAAGATCCTGCCCATCGCGCGCTTCGACGACGAGCAGGTCACCACCGCCCTCGACCTGATCTACGACCGGCGCAGCGAGGGCTACGACCCGCTCCAGAAGCTGATGGCCCTCTTCGAGGGCGCCACGGCGAAGTCCCTGAAGGCGGGCAAGGCCGAGGAACTGGCCGCCCTGCCCCTGGAGGAGCGGCTCAAGCGCCGCATCATCGACGGTGAGCGCAACGGGCTGGAGCCCGATCTGGACGCCGCGCTCGAGGAGCGGCCCGCCCTGGACATCGTCAACGAGACGCTGCTGGACGGGATGAAGGTCGTCGGTGAGCTGTTCGGCTCGGGCCAGATGCAGCTCCCGTTCGTGCTCCAGTCCGCGGAGGTCATGAAGGCCGCGGTGGCCCATCTGGAGCCGCATATGGAGAAGTCGGACGCGGAGGGCAAGGGCACCATCGTGCTGGCCACGGTCCGCGGCGACGTCCATGACATCGGCAAGAACCTGGTGGACATCATCCTGTCCAACAACGGCTACAACGTGGTCAACCTCGGTATCAAGCAGCCGGTCTCGGCGATCCTGGAGGCCGCCGAGGAACACCGCGCGGATGTCATCGGCATGTCAGGACTGCTGGTGAAGTCCACCGTGATCATGAAGGAGAACCTGGAGGAGCTCAACCAGCGCCGGCTGGCCGCCAGCTACCCCGTGATCCTCGGTGGCGCCGCCCTGACCCGCGCCTATGTGGAACAGGATCTGCACGAGATCTACGAGGGCGAGGTGCGCTACGCCCGCGACGCCTTCGAGGGGCTGCGGCTGATGGACGCCCTGATCGCCGTCAAGCGCGGTGTCCCCGGCGCGGCGCTCCCCGAGCTCAAGCAGCGCCGGGTGCCCCGCCGCGAGTCCGCACCTGTGCTGGAGCCGGAGGCGGACCAGGGACCGGTGCGCTCCGACGTGGCGACCGACAACCCCGTTCCCGAGCCGCCGTTCTGGGGCACCCGGGTGGTCAAGGGCATCCAGCAGGCCGACTACGCCTCCTGGCTGGACGAGGGCGCGCTGTTCAAGGGCCAGTGGGGGCTGAAGCAGGCCCGCACCGGCGCCGGCCCCGGCTACGAGGAACTGGTCGAGACCGAGGGGCGTCCGCGGCTGCGCGGGCTGCTGGACAAGCTGCACACCGAGAACCTGCTGGAAGCGGCTGTGGTCTACGGCTACTTCCCCTGTGTCTCCAAGGGCGATGACCTGGTCCTGCTCAACGAGGACGGCAGCGAGCGCACCCGCTTCACCTTCCCCCGCCAGCGCCGGGGCCGCCGTCTGTGCCTGTCCGACTTCTTCCGCCCCGAGGAGTCCGGCGAGACCGATGTCGTCGGCCTCCAGGTCGTCACCGTCGGCTCCCGGATCGGCGAGGCCACGGCCGAACTCTTCGAGTCCAACTCCTACCGCGACTACCTCGAGCTCCACGGCCTGTCCGTACAGCTCGCCGAAGCGCTGGCCGAGTACTGGCACGCCCGGGTCCGCGCCGAGCTCGGCTTCGCGGGAGAGGACCCGGGCGACGTCGAGGACATGTTCGCGCTGAAGTACCGCGGCGCCCGCTTCTCGCTCGGCTACGGTGCCTGCCCCGATCTGGAGGACCGCGCCAAGATCGCCGAACTCCTCCAGCCCGAGCGCATCGGCGTCAAGCTCTCCGAGGAGTTCCAGCTCCACCCCGAGCAGTCCACGGACGCCATCGTCATCCACCACCCGGAGGCGAAGTACTTCAACGCACGGTGACCGTTCCGGGACGTTCTGCCAGCGGCCATGAGGCGCCGGGCGGCGGCACGTCGTAAACTGGTCGATCCGGTAGAGGCCGGTCGCCTTCCGTTCCACGGGAGGAGGCCGGCCTTCGTGCCCCTTGTCCGGAGGTGTTTGGATGACCAGCAGCATCCCCGTCGTCAGTACCCGCACGGCCGAAGGGTCCGCACTGCAAGCCGTTCTGCTCGACATGGACGGCACCCTGGTCGACACCGAGGGCATCTGGTGGGACGCGGAGGTCTCGATCTTCGCCGAGCTCGGTCACGCGCTGGCCGAGGAATACCGCCAGGTCGTGGTCGGCGGCCCGATGACCCGCAGCGCCTCCTTCCTGATCGAGGCCACCGGCGCGGATATCGCGCTCGCGGAGCTCACCGGCCTGCTGAACAGCCGTTTCACCGAGCTGCTGGACGGCACCGTGCCGATGCTGCCCGGCGCCCGCAGGCTGCTCACCGAACTGGCCGCGCACGGTGTCCCCACCGCCCTGGTCTCCGCCTCGCACCGGCGGGTGATGGACCGGGTGCTGTGCTCGCTGGGCCCGGAGAACTTCGCGCTGACGGTCGCGGGTGACGAGATCGCCCGGACCAAGCCGCACCCCGACCCGTATCTGTTCGCGGCCGCCGGGCTGGCCGCCGAGCCGGCCCGCTGTGTGGTGGTCGAGGACACCGCGACGGGGGTGCGGTCGGCCGAGGCGGCGGGCTGCCGGGTGGTGGCGGTGCCATCGGTGGTGCCGATCGAACCCGCGGCGGGGCGTACGGTCGTCGGATCGCTCGAAGAAGTCGATCTCCCATTTCTCCAGGGGCTGGTCACGGGAATGCACTGATCGCATACTGAGCGTATTTCTGCAAATGACAGACTGAATAACCCGGGGGTCTTTTCCGCCGTGAACGGCGTCATAACGAACGTGATGTTTATCACTGAACTTGGCGTCGACGTGGGGGGTGGGTCTATGCTGCACGTCCTCTCTGGTGCGGTTTGCGTACACCCTTGTGTCCGGATTGGTGACATGCCGTACGAAACGCGACCGCGTCCGTATATCGGTCAAGCGCTGCCCGTTATCGGGGCGTGATATTGCCTCAACTTCGTTGTGTCTCAGCATGGCTGGCGCCGCCGACTAATCTCGTCGCGAGTGGTTGATCGATCGCAGGGAGACTCCCGACAATGAAGCGCAAGTCGCTGGTGCTGCCGGCCGTGGCGGGCCTACTGATGTCAGCGCTCACCGCGTGCGGCGGTACCGACGGCTCGGGGTCGGACGGTGACGCACTCGTCCTGGGCAGTACGGACGGGATCGAGGCCACCAAGGCGGCGCCCGCGCCCCTGGACCCGGACCTCGCCTATGACTTCGCCTCCTGGAGCGTCCTGCACAACGCGTTCCAGACGCTGATGCGGCTGCCCCGCTCGGGCACCGAGCCGATCCCCGACGCCGCCCAGAAGTGCGGCTTCCAGGACCGGCAGAGCGAGCAGTACCGCTGCACCCTGCGCAGCGGGCTGAAGTTCTCCAACGGCCACGCGCTCACCTCCGAGGACGTCAAGTTCTCCCTGGAGCGCATCCTGCGCATCAACAACCGCAACGGTCCGGTCTCCCTGCTCTCCAACGTGGACAAGGTCGAGGCCCCCAACGACCGTGAGGTGGTCATCCACCTGTCCTCTCCGGACGCCACCTTCCCCTCCAAGCTGACCACCCCGGCCGCCGCCATCCTCGACAGCGAGGTCTACGAACCGGACCGGCTGCACGAGGGTTTCGAGATGATCGGCTCGGGCCCGTACCAGGCCAAGACCGAGGTCGAGGACAACCGGCTGGCCAAGGTGACCTTCACTAGGAACCCGCACTACCAGGGCGAGGCGGAGCCGAAGACCGACACGGTCGTGATGCGCTTCTACAAGACCTCGGCGGAGCTGGAGAAGGCGCTGGTCAAGGGCGATGTCGACGCCGTTCACCGCGGTTTCTCGCCGGACCAGATCGACCGGCTGAACCGCGGCAAGGTCAAGGGCGTCCGGCTCTTCGAGCAGTCCGGCCAGGGCATCCGCTACCTCGGCTTCAACACCTCCGACCCGTCGGTGAAGAACAAGGCGATACGCCAGGCGATGGCCCACCTCGTGGACCGCCAGGCCCTGGTGCGCGATGTCTACAAGCGCACCGGCGAGCCGCTGTACTCGCTGATCCCGTCCAACGTCACCACGCACACCAACTCGTTCCACAACGAGTACGGCGACCCGGACCCCGCCGCCGCCCGCCGGGTGCTGCGCCAGGCCGGGATCCACACCCCGGTGAAGCTGACGCTGACGTACACCACCGACCACTACGGTCCGGAGACCGCCTCGGAGTTCAAGGAGCTCCAGCGCCAGCTGAACCGCAGCGGTCTGTTCGCCATCAAGATCAAGGGCGTCCCGTGGGCGGAGTTCCGCCCCAACCTCATCAAGCGCGAGTACCCCGTCTACGGCATGGGCTGGCTGCCGGACTTCCCGGACCCGGACAACTACATCGCGCCGTTCCTCACCAGGGACAACTTCCTCAACTCGCCCTACCGCAACAGCGCGATCCAGGACGAGCTGATCCCCAAGACGCGGCAGGAGACGCAGCGCGCCCTGGCCTCCAAGGACTTCCAGTCCATCCAGAACGCCGTCGCCAACGACGTCCCCTACCTGCCGCTGTGGCAGGGCAACACGTACGTGGCCGCCCGGGAGAACATCACCGGCGCGGAGTACGCGTTCGACTCCTCGACCATGCTCCAGCTCTGGGAGCTGGGCCGCGGCGCCGAGGGCTGACCACGTAAAGACGGGGGCCGGATTGCACGACGACGAAACTGTGAGGAACCAACCCGTGAGGAAACGTGACCAGTGGCTGGCAGCCCCCCTCGGGGCAGGGCTGGCCGCCGCCCTGCTGACCGGCTGCGGAAGCGAGGACGGTGACGCCGCCGACGGCGGCAAGCACGTGGTCATGGGGATGTCGGACGAGGTGCTCTCCACCGACCCGGCGTCCGGCTACGACCCCGGCTCCTGGCTGCTGTTCAACAATGTGTTCCAGTCCCTGCTGAGCTTCCCCAAGGGCAGCACCACCCCGCAGCCCGAGGCCGCGGAGACGTGCAGCTTCAAGGACAACGCCAGCCGGGTCTACACCTGCACCCTCAGGAACGATCTGACGTTCTCCAACGGCCACCCGCTCACCTCCGAGGACGTCAAGTTCTCCTTCCAGCGGACCCTGCGGATCAACGACAAGAACGGTCCGGCGGTGATGTTCGGGTCCATCGGGTCCATCAAGACCCCGGACAAGCGGACCGTGGTGTTCAACCTGAAGCACGCGGACGCGACGTTCCCGCAGAAGATCGCCTCCGGTGCGGGCTCCATCGTCGACCACCAGGAGTACCCGGCCGACAAGCTGCGCTCCGATGACGAGGCGGTCGGTTCCGGCGTCTACACCCTGAAGTCCTTCGACAAGGCCAAGGCCGACTTCGCCGTCAACGACGACTACAAGGGTCCCGCCGAGGCCAAGAACACCGGGCTGACCCTGAAGTTCTTCCACAACGAGCAGCAGGCGCTGAAGACCGCCGTGGAGGAGGGCGATGTCGACCTCGCCTACCGCGGACTGGCCATGAAGGACCTCGCCGACCTCCAGGCGCGCAGTGTCGGCGACGGCAAGAGCCTGGACGTGGTCGAGGGCACCGGCGCCGAGGTCCAGCACCTCGTCTTCAACATGAAGGACCCGGTGGCGGGCAAGCGCGGCGTCCGCAAGGCCGTCGCCTACCTCATCGACCGCAGCACCCTGGTGCGCGACGTCTACAAGCGCACCGCCGAACCGCTGTACTCGGTCGTCCCGGCCGGGATCACCGGCCACAACACCGCCTTCTACGACAAGTACGGCGACCGGCCGCAGCCCGCCAAGGCCAAGCAGGCCCTGCGGGAGGCGGGGGTCTCCGGCAAGGTCAAGCTGACCCTGTGGGGCACCCCGATCCGCTACGGCCCCGGCACCATCCCCGGGCTGCGCGCGATCGCCAAGCAGCTCAACGCCAGCGGGCTGTTCGACGTCGATGTGAAGAGCGCCGACGTCGAAACCTACGAGAAGGCCGTCGCCGCCGGGACGTACGGCGTGTATGTGAAGGGCTGGGTGCCCGACTACCCGGATCCGGACAACTTCGTCGCCCCGTTCTTCGGCGACGGCAACGTCCTGGCCAACAACTACAGCTCGGCGCTCCTCACCGGCCAGCTCATACCGGCCACCGCCGAGCAGCCCAGCCGCTCCGCCACGGTCGGCGACTACCAGCGGATCCAGGACGTCGTCGCCGACGATGTGCCCATGCTCCCGCTGTGGCAGGGCAAGCAGTACGCGGTCGCCCAGAACACCATCTCCGGGCTCCAGTGGACGCTGGACTCGTCCACCGTCTTCCGCTTCTGGGAGATCAGCAAGACGCCGCAGGACTGAGCCGCGGGACGGAGCAAGCCGACGGCCCCGGTGCCCGGACGGTCTGTCCGCGCACCGGGGCCGCCGGTCCGGCTCGTGCCGGGGGCGCTACTGGGCGCCGGGGCGGACCAGTCCGCTCTCATAGGCGTAGACGGCCGCCTGGACCCGGTCCCGCAGCCCCAGCTTGGTCAGCACATGGCCGACATGGGTCTTCACGGTGGTCTCGCTGACGAACAGATCCGCGGCGATCTCCGCGTTGGACAGTCCGCGGGCCACCAGCTTCAGCACCTCGACCTCGCGCTCGGTGAGGGTGTGCAGGGTGTCCGGCACCGGCTCCTCGCCCGAGGGCAGATGTCCGGCGTACTTGTCCAGCAGCCGCCGGGTGATGCTCGGCGCGAGCATCGCCTCACCGGCCGCCACCACCCGGATCGCCTGCACCAGCTCGGTGGCGGGCGCGTCCTTGAGCAGGAAGCCGCTGGCACCCGCGCGGAGCGCCTCCACCACGTACTCGTCCAGGTCGAAGGTGGTCAGCACCAGGACCTTGGCCGGGCCGTCCCGGCCGGGGCCGGTGATCTGGCGGGTGGCCTCCACACCGTCCATCCGGGGCATCCGGATGTCCATGAGCACCACATCGGGCTGGAGCGCCCGCACCTGGTCCAGGGCCTGCAGACCGTCGCCCGCCTCACCGACCACCGCGAGGTCCTGTTCCGCCTCCAGGATCATCCGGAAGCCGGTGCGCAGCAGCGGCTGGTCATCGACCAGTAGGACACGGATCGCCACGGGATCTCCTTCGCTCGACCGGCCCCATTATCCCGAAGCCGCCTCCGGGGACTGAACGGGGATGATCGGTAGCGGATAGGGCGGGGGAGTGCCACCGAATTCAGGACAATGGGCCTGGTGGTCGCACCAGCCGCAGAGCCGGGTCTGCCGGGGCAGGAACGCGCCGGTCTCGGTGGCCGTCCGGATCGCCTCCCACAGCGCCAGCAGCTTGCGCTCCACCGCCCGCAGATCGCCCTCGTCCGGGTCGTACGTCAGCACGTCCCCGCTGCCCAGGTAGACGAGCTGGAGGCGGCGCGGCACCATGCCGCGCAGCCGCCACAGCACCAGGGCGTAGAACTTCATCTGGAACAGCGGCTCGGCCGAGTACTGCGGGGCGGGCGCCTTGCCCGTCTTGTAGTCGACGATCCGGATCTCGCCGGTGGGCGCGACATCCACCCGGTCGATGATCCCGCGCAGGGTCAGCCCGGACTCCAGCTCGGTCTCCACGAACAGCTCACGCTCGGCGGGCTCCAGCCGGGACGGGTCCTCCAGCGAGAACCAGCGCTCCACCAGCCGCTCCGCCTCCGCCAGCCACCCGGCGAGACGCTCCGGGTCCACGCCGCCGCCGGTGCCCCCGTCGCCACCGGCCTCCTCCTCGCGGAACAGCTCCGCCAGCTCCGGCCGGTCCGCCAGCAGGCGCTCCCACTCGCCCGGCACCATCGCCCGGGCGCGCGGGGCGGTCCGCTCGGCCGCCGGAGCGTCGAAGAGCCTCTCCAGGACGGCGTGCACCACAGTGCCCCGGGTGGCTGCCGCACTCGGCTTCTCGGGCAGTTTGTCGATCACCCGGAAGCGGTACAGCAAAGGGCACCGCATGAAGTCGGACGCACGTGACGGCGACAGCGACGCGGAGCGGCCGGACCGCGGTGGCCCGTCCGCCTGTTCGGCCTTCCCGGTGGTGGTTCCCATGGCGAAGACCCTACGGCCCGCCACCGACAGCCGGACGCATACCATCGACGTCCGAGCCCCTGGCACTGCATGATCGTGGGGACCGTATCAAAACTGGGTGTGCGACCGACGCATCCGACGAGGGGACACCGTGGACAACAGCGGGCAGCCGCAGTCCGACAGCGGGGGATCGGACCGTACGACCGAACCGGAGGCAGGCAAACCGCAGCGGCCACGCGAGGTGGGCGGCGGCATCCTGATGGGCCGGCCGTTCGGCGTGCCCGTGTATGTCTCCCCGAGCTGGTTCCTGGTCGCCGCCCTCATCACCTGGGTCTTCGGCGGACAGCTCGAGCGCGTGCTGCCCGAGCTCGGCGCCGCCCGCTACCTGGTCTCGCTCTTCTTCGCGGTGGCCTTCTACGCCTCCGTGCTGGTGCACGAACTGGCGCACACCGTGGCCGCGCTCCGCTTCAAGCTGCCCGTGCGCCGGATCCAGCTCCAGTTCTTCGGCGGTGTCTCGGAGATCGAGAAGGAGTCGGAGACCCCGGGCCGGGAGTTCATCCTCGCCTTCGTCGGCCCGCTGCTCTCCCTGGTCCTCTCCGGCGTCTTCTACCTCGGCATGCTGCTGGTGGAGCCCGGTACGGTGCCCGGCGTGCTGCTCGCCGGCCTGATGATCTCCAACCTCATCGTGGCCGCGTTCAACCTGCTGCCCGGCCTGCCGCTGGACGGCGGCCGGATGCTGCGCGCCGTCGTCTGGAAGCTCAGCGGCAGGCCCATGACCGGCACCGTCGCCGCCGCCTGGAGCGGCCGGGCGCTCGCCGTAGCGGTACTGGTCGGTCTGCCCCTGCTCACCCAGGCCGGCGGCCTCGGCGGTGAGCCGGAGGACTTCGGCAGCGTGGACTCGCTCACCGACGCGCTGCTCGCCGCCATACTGGCCGCGATCATCTGGACCGGTGCGGGCAACAGCCTGCGGATGGCCCGGCTGCGCGAGCGGCTGCCCGACCTCCGCGCCCGTACGCTCACCCGCCGCGCGGTCCCGGTGGAGGCCGACACCCCGCTCTCGGAGGCGCTGCGCCGGGCCAATGAGGCGGGCGCCCGCGCCCTGGTCGTGGTGGACGCCCACGGGGTCCCCACCGCCGTGGTGCGCGAGGCCGCCATCGTCGGCATCCCCGAGCACCGCCGCCCCTGGGTCGCGGTCAGCGGTCTGGCCCAGGACCTCAAGGACGGGATGCGGGTCTCCGCCGAGCTCACCGGTGAGGATCTGCTGGACACCCTGCGGGCCACCCCCGCCACCGAGTACCTGGTGATCGAGGAGACCGGCGAGATCTTCGGGGTGCTGTCCACGGCCGATGTCGAGCGTGCCTTCGTCGCCGCCATGGCCCGTACGCCCTCCTGACGGCCGAGCCTCCGCCGGGCCGGGCGGGATGCCCGCGGTCCCGGGCACGGGCGGGCGCCCGGTAGGCTGTTCGCATGTCCGAACCGACCGGTGCCGCCCGCCGTCGCGGGCCCTTCCAGGTCGGGGACCAGGTCCAGCTCACCGATCCCAAGGGACGCCACTACACCTTCACGCTCGAGGCCGGGAAGAACTTCCACACCCACAAGGGTTCCTTCCCCCACGACGAGCTGATCGGTGCCCCCGAGGGAACCGTCGTGCGCACCACGGGAAACGTCGCGTATCTCGCGCTGCGCCCCCTGCTCCCCGACTACGTCCTGTCCATGCCCCGCGGTGCCGCCGTGGTCTACCCCAAGGACGCGGGGCAGATCCTGGCGATGGCCGACATCTTCCCCGGCGCGCGCGTCGTCGAGGCGGGCGTCGGCTCCGGCTCGCTCTCCATGTTCCTGCTGCGGGCCATCGGCGACCAGGGCATGCTGCACTCCTACGAGCGCCGGGCCGACTTCGCCGAGATCGCCTCGCAGAACGTCGAGCGCTACTTCGGCTCCCCGCACCCCGCCTGGCGGCTCACCGTCGGCGACCTCCAGGACAACCTGTCCGACACCGACGTCGACCGCGTCATCCTGGACATGCTGGCCCCCTGGGAGTGCCTGGAGGCCGTCTCCAAGGCGCTGGTGCCCGGCGGCATCCTGTGCGCCTACGTCGCCACCACCACCCAGCTCGCCCGGACCGTCGAGGCCATCCGCGAGCACGGCACCTTCAACGAGCCGTCGGCCTGGGAGACCATGGTCCGCACCTGGCACGTCGAGGGCCTCGCGGTACGTCCGGACCACCGGATGATCGGGCACACCGGCTTCCTGCTCACCGCCCGCCGTCTCGCGGACGGCGTGGAGCCGCCGCTGCGCCGCCGCCGCCCGGCCAAGGGCGCGTACGGCGAGGACTACACGGGCCCCGGCGCCACCGGCAAGGACTCCGGTGCCACGGGCGGCGCGAAGAGCGCCGCGGAGGGCCGGGACACCGCCTCCGGGGGCGCCTGACACCCCCGCCGGACCCCACCGGCACCAACGCCCCGGCGCGGCCACCGACTTCCCCCTGACGGGGCGGTGGCCGCGCCCTGTGAGATGTGGCACCATGCGGGACACCCCCCGCCTCAGCTCTCACATGGAGTCATCCCGCGTGCAGCCCCTGGGCCCGGACCTCGCGCACACCCGTACCCGCCCGGTGCACTGGCTCGCGACCGCGGCCGCGGTGGCCGCCGTCATCGCCGGGTCAGCGGTCGTCCAGCCGTCGGACGCCGAGGCCAGCGGCAGCGCGCCGCACGCCGCGGCCGTCAAGGCCCCCGATCCCCGCGCGGCGCAGTACCCGATGGACTGCGGAGGGGCCCGGCCGGATGTGGTGGACCGGGGCTCGGGGGACCTCGACGGGGACGGACGGCCGGAAACCGTCGCGGTGGTGCGCTGTCATTCGTCGACCGGTACCCCGCCGAGCGGTGTGTATGTCCTGTCGACCACGGATTCCGGGGACTCCGGGGATTCCGGGTCCACGCGGGGTCAGGGCGGCCGGGCCGCCGCCCCCCGGATCGTCGCCACCTTCGTGGATCCGAAGGAGCGGATGAGCATCCGGGATTTCGCGGTACGCGGAAAGAAGGTTTCGGCCACCCTGCTGGGATACTCGTCCGCCAAGGTCCCGCGGTGCTGTCCGGATCTGCAGCGTCAGGTCAACTGGCAGTGGCGGGACGGCAAGTTCGTCCTCAGCGCGCTGCCCGTCCCGGGGAGTGTGTGAGCGGTCACGCGGTGTCCCGTCACTCCGCGTCGGGGCCGTAGACCTCGACCCGGTCCGCGGCGCGGCGTACGTGGATGCAGTCGCCGGGGCACTCCTTGGCGGAGTCCACCACCTCGGTCAGCAGCTGGAGGGGCACGGGGGCCGTCGCCCCCTTGTCCTGGAGCAGCTCATCGTCGGCGCTCTTGACGTAGGCTAGACCGTCGATGTCGAGTTCGAAGACCTCAGGGGCGTACTGGGCGCAGATCCCGTCGCCCGTGCACAGGTCCTGGTCAATCCAGACTTCAAGATCGCCGAGCTCCTCGTTCCGCACGGTGCGTCGCCTGCCGTTCCCTCGATACGTGATTCAACAGTGTCTAAATATCGCCAGCCCTGGCGGGTGTTGACCGTCTCGACGATACAACCGCTCGCTTTCCGATGTTGTTGGGTGGGTATTCACCTGGCGTGAGGGAGTGCGCAAGGGTGAAGATCGGACACACGCCGACCGGGTTTGTGATCTAGGGGTTTCAACCCGCACCGGCCCAGGTAGGGTCAGGAAGCGTCCAGCTCCCCTTGGAGGAGGTGAGGACCGTGGCAGCCCACGACGACGACATCAACCGCGGCATCCGGCCGGGGCGGGGGTCTGATGACCCAGCCGGTCAGGTTGCCTATCTCGAGCAGGAAATCGCCGTCCTGCGCCGCAAGCTCGCCGACTCTCCGCGTCATACGAGGATTCTCGAAGAGCGGATCGTCGAGCTGCAGACCAATCTGGCGGGTGTCTCCGCACAGAACGAGCGGCTCGCGAACACACTCCGTGAGGCCCGGGACCAGATCGTGGCCCTCAAGGAAGAGGTCGACCGGCTCGCCCAGCCGCCGGCCGGTTTCGGAGCCTTTCTGCAGGCGAACGAGGACGGCACGGCGGACATCTTCACCGGGGGCCGCAAGCTCCGGGTGAACGTCAGCCCGGGCGTCGATCTCGACGACCTCAAGCGTGGCCAGGAGGTCATGCTCAATGAGGCGCTCAACGTGGTCGAGGCCATGGAGTTCGAGCGCGCCGGTGACATCGTCACCCTCAAGGAGATCCTTGAGGACGGCGAGCGCGCCCTGGTGATCGGGCACACCGACGAGGAGCGCGTGGTGCGGCTCGCCGAGCCGCTGCTGGAAACCACCATCCGTCCCGGTGACGCCCTGCTGCTCGAGCCCAGGTCCGGCTATGTCTACGAGGTCGTGCCCAAGAGCGAGGTCGAGGAGCTGGTCCTCGAAGAGGTCCCGGACATCGACTACACGAAGATCGGTGGCCTGGGGAACCAGATCGAGCTGATCCGCGACGCGGTCGAGCTCCCCTACCTCTACCCCGACCTCTTCAAGGAGCACGAACTGCGGCCGCCCAAGGGTGTGCTGCTGTACGGTCCGCCCGGCTGCGGCAAGACGCTCATCGCCAAGGCCGTGGCCAACTCCCTTGCCAAGAAGGTCGCCGAGGTGACCGGCAAGCCCGCGGGGAAGAGCTTCTTCCTCAACATCAAGGGCCCGGAGCTGCTCAACAAGTACGTCGGTGAGACCGAGCGGCACATCCGCCTGGTCTTCCAGCGGGCACGGGAGAAGGCCAGCGAGGGCACCCCCGTCATCGTCTTCTTCGACGAGATGGACTCCCTCTTCCGTACCCGTGGCTCCGGTGTCAGCTCGGACGTGGAGAACACCATCGTTCCGCAGCTCCTCTCGGAGATCGACGGTGTCGAGGGCCTGGAGAACGTGATCGTGATCGGCGCCTCCAACCGTGAGGACATGATCGACCCCGCGATCCTGCGCCCCGGCCGCCTCGATGTGAAGATCAAGATCGAGCGTCCGGACGCCGAGGCCGCCAAGGACATCTTCTCGAAGTACCTGACCCACACCCTCCCGGTACACACGGACGACCTCGCCGAGCACGGCGGGTCCTCGAAGGCCGCCGTCGCGGGCATGATCCAGTCGGTCGTAGAGCAGATGTACGCGGAATCCGAGGAGAACCGCTTCCTGGAGGTCACCTACGCCAATGGTGACAAGGAGGTCCTCTACTTCAAGGACTTCAACTCCGGCGCCATGATCCAGAACATTGTGGACCGGGCCAAGAAGATGGCCATCAAGGCATTCCTCGACCACAACCAGAAGGGGCTCCGCGTCTCCCATCTGCTCGCCGCGTGCGTGGATGAGTTCAAGGAGAACGAGGACCTGCCGAACACCACCAACCCGGACGACTGGGCCCGTATCTCCGGAAAGAAGGGCGAGCGGATCGTCTTCATCCGCACCCTCGTCACCGGAAAGCAGGGCGCGGACACGGGACGCTCCATCGACACGGTGGCGAACACCGGTCAGTACCTGTAACACCGCTGTCCGGCTGCGGATGTCCTGGACGGGGCATCCGCAGCCGGATGCGCTTTTCGGACCGCATTCTTCGTATGAGTCCTACGAGTCCGACCGGAGCAATGACTGAGATGATCTCCGCAGCACCGCAAAGCCGTCCTAGGCTCGTCGGTACCGCACTATCGCGGCGTGGGGGATCGAAGGCCGCGCATGGACCAGGAGCGCAGCGGTACTTGAGCGCCGATCCCTCCCGGGGGCGGCGCCGGGCAAGGAGGGCCGCATGACCGTACGGCGCGTGATGGGAATCGAGACGGAGTACGGGATCTCCGTCCCGGGCCACCCCAACGCCAATGCCATGCTCACCTCATCCCAGGTCGTCAACGCCTACGCGGCGGCGATGCACCGGGCGCGCCGCGCCCGCTGGGACTTCGAGGAGGAGAACCCGCTGCGGGACGCCCGCGGCTTCGACCTCGCGCGTGAGTCCGCCGACGCCAGCCAGCTCACCGACGAGGACATCGGCCTGGCCAATGTGATCCTCACCAATGGCGCCCGGCTCTATGTCGACCATGCCCACCCCGAGTACTCCGCCCCCGAGGTCACCAATCCGCGGGACGCGGTGCTGTGGGACAAGGCGGGTGAGCGCATCATGGCCGAGGCCGCCGTGCGCGCCGCCGAGCTGCCCGGTGCGCAGCCCATCCATCTCTACAAGAACAACACCGACAACAAGGGCGCCTCCTACGGCACGCATGAGAACTACCTGATGAAGCGGGAGACCGCCTTCTCGGACATCGTGCGCCACCTCACCCCCTTCTTCGTCTCCCGCCAGGTGGTCACCGGCGCCGGGCGCGTCGGCATCGGCCAGGACGGCCATGAGCACGGCTTCCAGATCAGCCAGCGGGCCGACTACTTCGAGGTCGAGGTGGGTCTGGAGACCACCCTCAAGCGCCCCATCATCAACACCCGGGACGAGCCGCACGCCGACGCCGAGAAGTACCGGCGGCTGCACGTGATCATCGGCGACGCCAACCTCTCGGAGATCTCGACCTACCTCAAGCTGGGCACCACCTCCCTGGTGCTGTCGATGATCGAGGACGGCTTTATCGCGGTGGACCTGGCCGTGGACCAGCCGGTGCGCACCCTGCACCAGGTGTCCCACGACCCCACGCTCGGTCGTCTCATCACTCTGCGTAGCGGCCGTACGCTGACCGCCGTACAGCTCCAGATGGAGTACTTCGAGCTGGCCCGCAAGTACGTCGAGGACCGGTTCGGCGCCGACGCGGACGAGCAGACCCGGGACGTGCTGACCCGCTGGGAGGACGTGCTCAACCGGCTCGAGCGCGACCCCATGAGCCTGTCCGGCGAGCTGGACTGGGTCGCCAAGCGCGAGCTGCTCGAGGGGTACCGGCGCCGTGACGGCCTGGAGTGGGACGCCGCCCGGCTCCACCTGGTGGACCTCCAGTACGCCGATGTGCGGCCCGAGAAGGGCCTGTACAACCGCCTGGTGGCGCGCGGCAAGATGAAGCGGTTGCTGGACGACCAGGACGTGGCACGGGCGCAGAACAAGCCCCCGGAGGACACCCGCGCCTACTTCCGCGGGCGCTGCCTGGAGCAGTACGCGGACGATGTCGCCGCCGCCTCCTGGGACTCGGTGATCTTCGACCTCCCGGGCCGTGACTCTCTGCAACGGGTTCCCACGCTGGAGCCGCTGCGCGGCACCCGGAACCACGTGAAGGAGCTCCTGGACCGCTGCCGTACCGCGGAAGACCTGGTCCGGGTCCTCTCGGGCGGCTGAAACGGGCTCCGGCCGGGAATCATCGAGGTGACCTCCGAGCGTTGTAGCAAGTGGGAGGCCGATGTCGGACCCGGATTGTAGGGTCTGATCTTGAGACCGATCGAATCAGCGGGCGAACCGAGCGGGGTGAGGGATATGGCGACCAAGGACACCGGCGGCGGACAGCAGAAGGCGTCGCGCTCGACCGAAGAGGTCGAGGAGCAGGCGCAGGACGCACAGGCCGCGGAAGACCTCAAGGAGCGGCAGGAGAAGCTCTCCGACGACGTCGACTCCGTGCTGGACGAGATCGATGACGTGCTCGAGGAGAACGCGGAGGACTTCGTGCGGTCCTTCGTCCAGAAGGGCGGCCAGTAAGACGCGCGTTCTCCGTCCTGCGTCCCCGCGAACAGGGGGGACGCAGGACGGATGACTTCCATGGCCAGGGGTATGGTCCGTGCAGTATTTCAAGATCTGGTGGAAGGAAACGTGTGGAAGCCAACACTCGTGACACAGGGCGTCTGCCGGCTGCCTTCCTGACGCCCGGCTCCTCGTCCTTCATGGATTTCCTGGGGGCGCATTCGCCCCAGCTGCTTCCGGGGAACCGTCCGCTTCCCCCGCTGCAGGGCGCCGTCGAGGCCCCGCACGGCACCACGATCGTGGCGGCCAGCTTCCCCGGCGGTGTGGTGCTCGCCGGTGACCGCCGGGCGACCATGGGCAATGTGATCGCGCAGCGGGACATCGAGAAGGTCTTCCCCGCCGACGAGTACTCGGCCGTCGGCATCGCCGGCACCGCCGGTATCGCCGTGGAGATGGTCAAGCTCTTCCAGCTGGAGCTGGAGCACTTCGAGAAGGTCGAGGGCACCGTCCTCTCGCTGGAGGGCAAGGCCAACCGGCTGTCGACCATGATCCGCGGCAATCTCGGCATGGCGATGCAGGGCCTGGCCGTCGTCCCGCTCTTCGCGGGCTGGGACGTCGACCGGGAGAAGGGACGTATCTTCTCCTACGACGTCACCGGCGGGCGCTCGGAGGAGCACGGCTTCGCGGCCACCGGCTCGGGCTCGATGTTCGCCCGCGGCTCGCTCAAGAAGCTCTACCGCGATGACCTGACGGAGGACCAGGCCGTCACCGCCGTCGTCCAGGCGCTCTACGACGCCGCCGACGACGACTCGGCCACCGGCGGGCCCGATCTGGCCCGGCGCATCTTCCCCATCGTCACGGTCATCACCGACGACGGCTACAAGAGGTACTCCGAGGCAGAGGTGTCCGAGGTCGCCCGCGCCATCCTCGAGCGGCGGCTCGAAGAGCCGGACGGCCCCCGCGCCGCCCTGCTCTGATCAGGACGGTGGACCCGGAATGCATTCGCCACTGACAGAAGGGACGGACAGCCGGTGACGACGCCGTTCTACGTATCTCCTCAGCAGGCCATGGCCGACCGCGCCGAATACGCCCGCAAGGGCATCGCGCGCGGCCGCAGCGTGGTCGTGCTGCAGTACTCCGACGGCATCCTGTTCGTCGCCGAGAACCCGTCCCGCGCCCTGCACAAGGTCAGCGAGATCTACGACCGCATCGCCTTCGCCGCGGTCGGCAAGTACAACGAGTTCGAGAACCTGCGCATCGGCGGTGTCCGCTACGCCGATCTGCGTGGGTACACCTACGACCGTGACGATGTCACGGCCCGTGGTCTGGCCAATGTCTACGCACAGACGCTGGGCACCATCTTCTCCAGCGCCGCCGAGAAGCCGTACGAGGTCGAGCTGATCGTCGCCGAGGTCGGGGAGGCCCCGGAGGACGACCAGATCTACCGGCTGCCGCACGACGGTTCCATCGTGGACGAGCACGGCTCGGTCGCCGTCGGTGGCAACGCCGACCAGATCAGCAGCTATCTCGACCAGCGCCACCGGGACGGCATGACCCTTGCCGAAGCCCTCAAGCTGGCCGTCGAATCGCTCGCCCGCGACAACAACGGCGGGGAGCGCAGTCTCACCGCCGAGCAGCTCGAGGTCGCGGTCCTGGACCGCAAGCGGCCACAGCAGCGGAAGTTCAAGCGGGTGCTCGGCCGCCAGCTCTCCCGGCTCCTGGAGTCGGAGGGCGCCGCCGCGGAGGACTCGTCCGTCGCGGAGTCCGAGGCCGAGGACTCCGAGGAGTAGCCACCGCACGGCTCCAGCACCGCGCCACTCGCTCCACCCCGCGCCCCGGCGGCCCCTGAGGCCCCCGGGGCGCGGTCGTATGGCACCGTGCCCCGCCGCGGACGGGTCAGCCCGGGGGAGGGGCCGTGGAGCCCCGGGCGAGGAGGTCCACGGCCAGCGTGGTGTCCTGGGCCGGTTCGCCGTCCAGCACCGCCATCAGGGCCCGCATCCCGGCCGCGCCCACCGCTTCCGCGGGCAGCCGGACCGTGGTCAGCTCCGGTTCCACCGCGGTGGCGAGCGCCAGGTCGTCGAAGCCCGTCACGGACACGTCGTCCGGCACCCGCAGCCCCAGCCGCCGAGCCGCCTTGCAGGCGCCCGCCGCCAGGATGTCGTCGTCGCACACCAGCGCCGTGGGCCGCGGGCCCGGGGCGGACAGCACACGTTCGGCCGCCCGGCGGCCCTCCTCGACGCTCAGTCCCGCGAGTTCGGTGCTCCACACCACACCGTCCGCCGCGCCCAGCGCCGCCGCGAGGGCATGGGCACGGACCCGGAAGGTCCAGGAGTCCACCGCCGCCGCGAGATGGGCGATCCGGCGGTGGCCGAGGCCGAGCAGATGGTCCGCCACCTGCCGGGTGCCGTCCGCCATGTCGAGGTTCACGGTAGCGGCCGCTGCCGCGTCGTCCGGGTCGCTGTCCAGCATCACCAGCGGCAGCCCGCCGCCGCGCACCGCCGCCAGGGCGTCGGCCGCCATCGAGGAGGCGATCACACCGTCGAGCGAGGCACGCGCGGAGTCGAAGGGGTCCCGGGCCGGGCCGACACCTTCGGGGGAGGGGTAGAGCACCACCCCGAAACCGTGGTCGGCGGCGACCTGTGCCGCTCCCGTGTACACCCGGGCGAAGAACTCGGTCGTCAGCGCGGGCACCACCAGCAACACGGTCCGGGTGCGGCCCAGCCGCAGACTGCGCGCCGCGAGATTGGGCCGGTACCCGAGCTGGCGCGCGGCGGCGCGCACGGTCTCCGCGGTGCGCTCGGACACCCGCCCCGGCCACTTGTCCCCGAGTACCAGGGAGACCGTGGCCTGGGAGACGCCCGCCACACGCGCCACATCCCGGCTGGTGGCCCGCCCCGCCGCCGCGCGGTCCCGGTCCGGTGCGGTGTCACCCGTCCGGCCGTTCCCCGGGACACCTTTCTCAGCGGCCCCGCTCGCCACCATCGCCTCCGCTTCCCTCCGCCGTACCCGGCGATCCGCCCCGTCCGCAGGCCCGGGAGTGGACCCGCGGCTGGCCGCCATGGTACGTATGACGACGGACGTTATACGTAAAACTCGACCATGACCCGCACCGCACGACACCCCCACGACCCACTGACCCACTGACCCACTGACCCATGAGGAGGGAACGGACGATGGCGGCTGGCTACGGGGACCTGCTGCGCACCCGCCATGCGGCGCGGCTGCTCACCGGCACGCTCATCGGACGGCTGCCGAACGCCACGGCCGCCATCGCGGTGCTGCTGTTCGCACGCTCGGAAGGCGGCAGTTACGCCCTGGCCGGAGGGCTGTCGGCGGTCTACGGCGCGGCCAATGCCATCGGCCAGCCCCTGCTGGGCCGCGCCGTGGACCGCTGCGGCCAGCCCCGGGTGATGCTGCCCGCCGCGGTCGTCTCCGCGCTCGGGATGGCGCTGTTCGTGGTGGTCGGACTGGACCCGCTGCCGGTGGCCTACGCGGCCATGCTGGTCGCGGGTGGGTTCACCCCGCCGCTGGAGGGCGGGCTGCGGGCGCTGTGGCCGACCGTGCTCGGGCGCGAGGACCGCATCCACGCCGCCTACGCGCTGGACGCGGTGGCGCAGGAGGTGATGTTCGCGGTCGGGCCGCTGTTGGTCACCCTGGTGGTGGCCGTGTGGTCGGAGGGCGCCGCGCTGCTGGTCATCAATGTCCTCGGGGTCGCGGGCGCGCTGTCCGTCGTGATGTCCCCGCCGTCCCGCCGGTGGCGCTCCGCGCCGCGCGAGGCCCACTGGCTGGGCGCGCTGCGCTCACCCGGGCTGCTGGTGCTGCTGGGCTCGTTCTTCTTCGTCGGACTGGCCCTCGGCGCCATCGCGGTGGGTTCCGTCGCCTACGCGGACCAGCACGGCGGCGGCATGGTCTCCAGCTATCTGCTGTCGGCGCTGGGCGCCGGCGCGCTGGTCGGCGGTGTGGCCTACGGCGCCCGCCCGTGGGCCGGGTCACCCGAACGGCGGCTGCTGGTCCTGGTCGCCGCGCTGGCGCTGGGCTATCTGCCGCTGGTGCTGGTGCCGGGTGTGGTGGCGATGACGGTCCTGGCCGGGGTGGCGGGTGTGTTCCTGGCTCCCGCGCTGGCGTGCGCGTTCGTCGTCGTCGACCGCCACGCCCCCCGCGGCACCGTCACCGAGGCGTTCTCCTGGCTGGTGACCACCTTCGTGGTGGGCAACGCGGTCGGCACCGCCGTCGCCGGACCGGCGGTGGAGTACGGCGGTGTGGGCCCCGGTTTCGCGGTGCCCGGGATCGCCGGCGCCGCCGGTCTGGTGGTGCTGCTCGCGGCACGCCGCTTCCTCGCCCGGCCGGTCGCCCCGCAGGGCGCCGAGGCGGGCGCGGGACCGGTCGCGGAGTCCCTTCCCGGGACGCCCTCCGGAGCCGCCGCGGAGGCGGTTTCCGACGCGGTTCACCCGGGGCCGTGTTCACCCGCCGCGGAAAATGATCGCAACCGTGCGGCCGAACCCGGTTTCAGAGCAGGCCATCAGGCGTAATGTTCAGTCATGGACCGCCGCATTTTCGGGCTGGAGAACGAGTACGGCGTCACGTGCACATTCAGGGGACAGCGTCGGCTGTCCCCTGACGAAGTGGCGCGGTACCTCTTCCGCCGTGTCGTCTCCTGGGGCCGCAGCAGCAATGTCTTCCTGCGCAACGGCGCCCGCCTCTATCTCGACGTGGGCTCGCACCCGGAATACGCAACCCCCGAGTGCGACAACGTGACCGAGCTGGTCACCCACGACAAGGCAGGCGAGCGCATTCTCGAGGGTCTGCTCGTGGACGCAGAGCGCCGCCTGCACGAGGAGGGAATCGCGGGCGACGTCTATCTCTTCAAGAACAACACCGACTCGGCGGGCAACTCCTACGGCTGCCACGAGAACTATCTGGTGGCCCGCCACGGGGAGTTCTCCCGGCTCGCCGACATTCTCATCCCGTTCCTGGTCACGCGGCAGTTGCTGTGCGGTGCGGGCAAAGTGCTCCAGACCCCGCGCGGCGCCGTCTACTGCGTCAGCCAGCGGGCCGAGCACATCTGGGAGGGCGTCAGCTCCGCCACCACCCGTTCCCGGCCGATCATCAACACCCGCGACGAGCCGCACGCCGATGCCGAGCGCTACCGCAGACTGCACGTCATCGTCGGCGACTCCAACATGTCCGAGACCACCATGCTGCTCAAGGTCGGCGCCACCGACCTGGTGCTCCGCATGATCGAGGCCGGCACGGTGATGCGTGACCTGACCCTGGAGAACCCGATCCGGGCCATCCGCGAGGTCAGCCATGACATCACCGGACAGCGCAAGGTGCGGCTGGCCAGCGGGCGCGAGGCGTCCGCCCTGGAGGTCCAGCAGGAGTACTACGAGAAGGCCGTGGACTTCTGCGACCGCCGTGGCATCCGCACCGGCACCGTCGAGCGTGTGCTGGAGCTGTGGGGCCGCACCCTGGAGGCGGTCCGGACCGAGGAGCTGGACCGGATCGAAACCGAAATCGACTGGGTGATGAAGTACAAGCTCATCGAGCGGTACCGGGCCAAGAACAACATCACCATGTCCCATCCGCGCGTTGCCCAGATAGACCTCGCCTACCACGACATCCACCGCCGCCGGGGGCTCTACTACCTGCTGGAGAAGCGTGGTCAGGCGGCCCGGGTCTGCAACGACCTGAAAATCTTCGAGGGCAAGTCGGTTCCCCCGCAGACCACTCGAGCCCGGCTGCGCGGCGACTTCATCCGCCGAGCCCAGGAACAGCGCCGGGACTTCACCGTGGACTGGGTGCATCTGAAGCTCAATGATCAGGCGCAGCGCACCGTGCTGTGCAAGGACCCGTTCCGTTCCGTCGATGACCGGGTGGAGAAACTCATCGCCGGAATGTGACGGTGAGTGAGCTGGCGGACGGCTTATGTTCCGTGCGGGCCCCGTGCGTTCTTCGGACGGGGCCCGCCGTACGACGTAGAGTGACGCGCATCGTCCATCGCAAGATCTACGTAACGAGGACTCCGTGCGCCGACGCTCCGTACTCCTTGCCGTGCCCGCGGGCCTGCTGACGCTGGCTGGCTGCGGTGACGACAAGTCAGGATCCGACAAGGCATCACCGTCCAAGGAGCCCACCAGTCCCACGCCCT
Source organism: Streptomyces cucumeris (assembly GCF_024295805.1). Taxonomy (GTDB): domain Bacteria; phylum Actinomycetota; class Actinomycetes; order Streptomycetales; family Streptomycetaceae; genus Streptomyces; species Streptomyces cucumeris. The sequence continues at coordinate 38,369 of NZ_JANCLX010000010.1, read as the reverse complement.
CGCCCGCCCCCAGCGGCAAGATCGTGAGCGGGCCGGTGCCCCCCATCACCTCCGGATCGGAATTCGGCGACAAGCCGAAGATCGCCAAGGGGACCGGTAAGCCGTCGTCCACCCTGGCGGTCAAGACGGTCATCAAGGGGGACGGGCCGATGACGGCCAAGAAGGACTTCCTCCAGGTCAACTATCTCGGCCAGATCTGGAGCAGTGCCAAGGTCCTCGACAACTCGTTCGACAAGAAGAAGCCCGCCACCTTCCAGCTCGGCGCCGGTCAGGTCATCCCGGGCTGGGACCAGGCGCTGGTGGACCGCAAGGTCGGCAGCCGACTGGAGCTCGCCGTGCCGCCCGCCTACGCGTACGGCAAGCAGGGCCAGCCGCAGGCGGGCATCAAGGGCACCGACACGCTGGTGTTCGTCATCGACATCGTGAACCGCTTCAACGGCAAGAGCTCGGCCAAGGGCGACAAGGTGGCCCAGAGCAATATCGACCTGCCCAAGGTGTCGGACAACACCGACGGCAAGGCGCCCACCATCACCGTCCCCAAGAAGGCCGCGCCGAAGAAGCTGGTCTCGGAGTACGTCATCGAGGGCGACGGCGCCGAGGTGAAGAAGTCCGACGCGCTGCTCGTCCAGTACAAGGGCGTGCTGTGGACGAACGGCAAGCAGTTCGACGCCACCTACAAGCGCGGCGAACTCGCCCAGTTCTCCCTCCAGCAGGTCGTCAGGGGCTGGTCCCAGGGGCTCACCGGCAAGAAGGTCGGCAGCCGGGTGCTGATCGTCGTCCCGCCCGAGCTGGGCTACAAGAACGAGGCGAAGCCGGGCATCCCGGCCAACTCCACCCTGGTCTTCTCCGTCGACATCCTGGCGGTTCTGTAAGACTGTGCGGGTTGCCCACCACGTGACGAGGAGCAATTTCGTGAGCATCGAGAAGCCCGAGGTCGACTTCCCGGGCGGCGAGCCGCCGACCGATCTGCAGATCAAGGACATCTGGGAAGGTGACGGCCCCGAGGCCAAGGCCGGCAGCAACATCGCCGTCCACTACGTCGGCGTTGCCTTCAGCACCGGCGAGGAGTTCGACGCCAGCTACAACCGCAACACCCCGCTGCGGATCCAGCTCGGTGTCGGACAGGTCATCCCCGGCTGGGACCAGGGCCTGCAGGGCATGAAGGTCGGCGGACGCCGCCAGCTGATCATCCCGCCGAACCTGGCCTACGGCGACCGTGGCGCCGGTGGCGGCCGGATCAAGCCGGGCGAGTCGCTGATCTTCGTCTGCGATCTGGTCTCCGCCTGAGACCCCGGATGAGCCCCGCCGAGGGCCCCTGCCTGCGGGCGGGGGCCCTCGGCTTTTGCCCCGCGTCCCGGTAGCGGTACGGTCACGGTCGTAAGGTCACAGAGAAAGGGCGTCGATGGCGATTGCCAAGGCCGAGCGGCTGATGAATCTGGCGCTGTGCCTGCTGGGAACCCGGCGTCCGCTGACCAAACGGGAGTTGCGGGGCTCCATCGAGGCGTATCTGGAGGCCGCCGGTACCGCGAGCGGCGGCAACGACGACGCCTTCAACCGCATGTTCGAGCGCGACAAGGACGATCTGCGCGAACTCGGCCTGGTCATCGAGACGGTGGAGGGCATCGACGGCGAGATCGGCTATCTCGCCCGCCGTGACAGCAACCGGCTGCCCCCCATCACCCTGGACGCCGAGGAGGCCGCCGCCCTCGGTCTCGCCGCCAAGGTCTGGCAGCAGGCCCGGCTCGCGGGCGCCGCCAGCGGCGCGCTCCAGAAGCTGCGCGCCGCCGGGATGCCGGTCGCCGAGGAGGACCCGTACGACAGCCAGGCGCACAGCGCGCTGGAGCCGCACATCCCGGTCCACGAGGCCGCCTTCGAACCGCTGATGCTCGCCTGCCGCGACCGCCGTCCCGTCGTCTTCGACTACCGCAAGGCCAATGCCGCCCGCCCCGAGCAGCGCCAGGTCGAGCCCTGGGCGCTGGAGTGCTGGCGCGGTCAGTGGTACCTGGCCGGATGGGACCGGGAGCGGGCCGCCGAGCGGGTCTTCCGGCTCTCCCGGATCTGTGGCCGGGTGCGGCTGCGCGGCGGGGCGTACACCGCGGAGGTGCCCGACCACGTCACCGTGCGCGAGACCGTGGAGCGGTGGTCGGGGGAGACCGCCACCGCCACCGCCCGGATCCGGCTGCGCTCCGGCCACGGCTACCCGCTGCGCGCCAAGGCGCTCTCCACCACCCCGGACGGGGACGGCTGGGACGAGCTGGAGATCCCGTACGGCCACGGGCTGGACGCCTGGCTGGTGGAGTTCGGCCCGGACGTGGTCGTGCTGGCGCCCGACGAACTGCGGGCGGATGTCGTGGACCGGCTGCGCGCCGTGGCCAAGGGCTGAGGGGACGGACCGACTTCATATGGCCGGAAACGCCATTGACCAGACCCGGCGGATGCTGTCCCTGGTGACGTATCTGCGGGAACGCCCCGGCGCGCGCGTCGCCGAGGTCGCCCGCGCCTTCGGGATCAGCGAGGACGAGCTGATCTCGGACCTCGATGTGCTGCCGCTGTGCGGCACCAGCTTCCGCGGCGGGGACCTGCTCGACATCGACACCGACGGTGAGCGGATCTGGTGGCACAACCCCGACGACGTCGCCGAGCCGCTGCGGCTGGCCGCCGACGAGGCCACCGCGCTGCTGGTGGCCGCCCGCGCCGTGGCCACCCTCCCCGGACTGCGCGAAGGCGACCGGGACGCGCTGCTGCGCGCCACCGCCAAGCTGGAGGCCGCCGCGGGTGAGGCGGCCGGGGCCAGCGCCCGGCTCTCGGTCACCTTCGAGTCCGAGGGCGGTGTCTTCGCCGACGTCGACCGGGCCATCTCCGAGCGGCGGCGGCTGTGGCTGCGCTACTACTCACCCGCGCGCGACGAGATCACCGAGCGTGAGGTGGACCCGATCCGGCTGTTCGCCGTCGGCCGCACCTATATGGAGGCGTGGTGCCGGCTCTCCGAGGCGCGGCGCACCTTCCGGCTGGACCGGGTCGTCGAGATCAAGCTGCTGGATGACGCGTCCGACCCGCCGCGGATCGAGCTGCGGGACCTGTCGGACCTGTCCACCGGGCTGGTGCAGACCGGCGCCGAGGACCCCGAGGTGGTCGTCGAGGTCGCCCCCGGCGGCCGCTGGGTCGCCGAGTACTACCCGCACGACAGCGCGGAGGAGCTGCCCGACGGCGGTCTGCGGATCACCCTGCGCACCCCCGACCCCGGTTCGCTGCGGCGGCTGGCGCTCCGGCTGGGCAGGGACGGCCGGATCGTCTCCCCCCGGGAGCTCGCGGACAGTGCCCGGGACGCGGCGCAGCGGGCGCTCGCGGCGTACGGTGAGTGAAGGGACGCACACAGTGAAGCCTGGGGGGAATCCCGCCGCGGTGCTCTTCAAGGCCGCCTGTCCGGACTGCCGCGGCCGGTTCGAGCTGGCCGCGGGCGCGCTCCGGCTGGCGATCGGAGCCAGCGACCGCACCACCTTCTACTCCTTCACCTGCCCCGACTGCGGCGCCGCGGTCCGCAAACCGGCCGGTGAGCGGATCGTGGAGCTGCTCACCGGCGGCGGGGTCCGTACGCTGCGGCTGCACCCCACGGTCTAGGCTCTGCGTCATGCTCTGGCCGATGCTCGCGCTCTCGCTCGCCTCCTGCGGACTCGCCGTGCTCGCGCTGTGCGCGGTACGGGTCCACGCCGAGGTGCGCAGACTGTCCCGGCAGGTGGCCGAGAGCTCGCGGCGGATCAGCCGGGCCGCGGAGGATCTGGAACGGGCCACGGTGCCCCTCGGCTCCCACGTCGACGGGCTGCGCCGGGAGGGACAGCCCGCACCGACGGTCACCGATCGCGACTGACCGCGTCCGGCGCATCGGCCGCGGGCGCCCTGATGGGAGCCGTGTGCCCGAGGTAGGCTGACTGTTCGCGGCCTTGGACACGAGGCGGAGGGCCGCAACCAGGCGTCTGCACGGGGATTGCCCCGGGTTTACCCGTGCGCGCTACGATCGCTGACAGCACAGCGGCCGGACGCATGTCCGACGGGTCCGGCAGCCCACCCCCCAGCCGCCTCGGTGAGAAGGTAGACGCTTATGTTCGGAAGGCTCGGCGCCACCGAGATCATCCTCATCCTGGTCGTCATCGTGCTGCTGTTCGGCGCGAAGAAGCTCCCCGACATGGCGCGCTCCCTGGGCAAGTCCGCCCGGATCCTCAAGAGCGAGGCCAAGGCCATGAAGTCGGACGGCCAGCAGCAGCAGAACGCCCCGGCCGACCCGCCCACGCCCGGCCAGGACCAGAGCGCGCACCGCACCATCCAGGCCGCCCCTGGTGATGTCACCAGTTCGCGCCCGGTCTCCGAGCCGAGCGACACCACCAAGCGCTGACCCGGGGCCACTTGAAGGCGGCTCCGATGAGCCGTCCGACGCACGAGATGAGGACGTGGGTTGCTCAAGTCTGCCCGCAAGAAGGAGAAGGACCCTGAGGGGCGGATGCCCCTCTCGGACCACCTGCGCGAGTTGCGCAACCGGCTGGTGAAATCGCTTCTGGCGATCTGCGTGATCACCATCGTGGCGATGTTCTTCTACAAGGACATCGTCGACTTCTTGATGACGCCGGTCCTGGAGTCCGTCGGCTGCCCCGAAGGGACACAGGTGTCCCAGCTCACCGGGGGCGGTGGGGGGGACACCGGGAAGCGGTGCGCGGAGTTCACCACGAACGGTCTGCTGTCGCCGTTCACCATCATGCTGAAGGTCTCCTTCACCACCGGCCTGGTCCTCGCCACTCCGGTCTGGCTGTATCAGCTGTGGGCGTTCCTCGCGCCCGGTCTGCACCGCAACGAGAAGAAGTACGGTCTGTTCTTCGTCGGGCTCGGTGTGCCGCTCTTCGTCGGCGGTGCCTTCTTCGCGTACAGGATCCTTCCGAAGAGCGCCGAGGTGCTGCTCGAGTTCACGCCCGAAGGGGTCAACAACCTCCTCCCGCTGGACGACTTCCTCGATCTGCTGGCCCGCATGATCGTGGTCTTCGGGATCGCCTTCGAGCTCCCGCTGCTGCTGATCCTGCTGAACTTCACCGGCATCCTGAGCGGCCGCCGGATGATCGGCTGGTGGCGCGGCATGATCATGGGCATCACCGTCTTCGGTGCCATCGCCACCCCGAGCACCGACCCCATCGGCATGTTCGCCCTGGCCGGACCGGTCACCGTGCTCTACTTCGGCGCCTGCGGCATCGCGCTCCTCAACGACAAGCGCAAGGCCCGTCGCCGGGCCGCCGATCCCGACTTCGGTCTGGACGACGACGAGGCGTCGCACCTGGACCTGACGCCCGAGCCCGTCGGCGGCTCCCCGGCCGAGCTGACCGGCGGTGACGACGAGCCCGGTCCCACCCGGCGCAACGGCTACGACGACGTCACCTGAGGCGATCCGGACGGGGGTCGGACGCCACGCACCCGACCCCCGCCGCCGAGGGTCCCACCGCGTACGCGGACGGTGAGCGCGCCGGGGGGGCGCACAAAGCCCGGATAAAGATCGCGTGCGCTGTCGGGGGTGGCCGGTAGTCTCGTACGTACGATGACCGACGAGCTATCTCCCGCCGAGCGCTATGCCGCGGCCCGGGTCCGGGCCGCCGAGCAGGCCACCGCGCTGGCCCCCTTCCGAGAGATGTACGACTTCGCGCTGGACGAGTTCCAGATCGAGGCGTGCAAGGCCCTGGAGTCCGGCAAGGGCGTGCTGGTCGCCGCCCCCACCGGCTCGGGCAAGACCATCGTGGGCGAATTCGCCGTCCACCTGGCGCTGACCCAGGGCCGGAAGTGCTTCTACACCACGCCCATCAAGGCGCTGTCCAACCAGAAGTACGCCGACCTCGTCAAACGCTACGGCGCCGACAAGGTCGGTCTGCTCACCGGTGACAACAGCGTCAACTCCGAGGCACCGGTGGTCGTCATGACCACCGAAGTGCTGCGCAACATGCTCTACGCGGGCTCGCAGTCACTGCTCGGACTGGGCTATGTGGTGATGGACGAGGTCCACTACCTCTCCGACCGGTTCCGCGGCGCCGTCTGGGAAGAGGTCATCATCCACCTCCCGGCGTCGGTGACCCTGGTGTCACTGTCGGCCACGGTCTCCAATGCCGAGGAGTTCGGCGACTGGCTGGACACCGTCCGCGGTGACACCGAGGTGATCGTCTCCGAGCACCGTCCGGTGCCGCTGTGGCAGCACGTGCTCGCCGGGCGCCGGATGTACGACCTCTTCGAGGAGAAGAACGGCCAGGAGGGCGACCGCGGCGGCCGCCGTGAGGTCAACCCCGACCTGGTCCGGCTGGCCCGGATGGAGAACAGCCGCCCCGGCTTCGGCCGAGACAAGCGCCGCGGCCGCCCGGTGCGGGAGGCCGACCGGGAGCGCGAGCGCCGTCAGCGCAGCCGGATCTGGACACCGGGCAGGGCGGAGGTCATCGACCGGCTCGACGCCGAGGGGCTGTTGCCCGCCATCACCTTCATCTTCAGCCGCGCGGGCTGTGAATCGGCCGTCCAGCAGTGCCTGTACGCGGGGCTGCGGCTGAACGACGACGCGGCGCGCGCCCAGGTGCGGTCGATAGTCGAGGAGCGCACCGCGGGCATCCCCGACGAAGACCTCCATGTCCTGGGGTACTTCGAATGGCTCGAGGGCCTGGAGCGCGGTATCGCCGCCCACCACGCCGGAATGCTCCCCACCTTCAAGGAGGTGGTCGAGGAGCTGTTCACCCGCGGCCTGGTCAAGGCGGTCTTCGCCACCGAGACCCTGGCCCTCGGCATCAACATGCCCGCCCGCTCGGTGGTGCTGGAGAAGCTGGTCAAGTGGAACGGCGAACAGCACGCCGACATCACCCCCGGTGAGTACACCCAGTTGACCGGCCGGGCCGGACGGCGCGGTATCGACGTCGAGGGCCACGCGGTGGTGCTGTGGCAGCGCGCCATGGACCCGGCCGCGCTCGCCGGGCTCGCCGGCACCCGCACCTATCCGCTGCGTTCCTCCTTCAAACCGTCCTACAACATGGCGGTCAACCTGGTCTCGCAGTTCGGGCGGCACCGCTCGCGCGAACTGCTGGAGACCTCCTTCGCCCAGTTCCAGGCGGACAAGGCGGTCGTCGGCATCTCCCGCCAGGTCCAGCGGAACGAGGAGGGGCTCGAGGGCTACCGCGACTCCATGACCTGCCACCTCGGCGACTTCGACGAATACGCCCGGCTGCGCCGCGAGCTGAAGGACCGGGAGGGCGAGCTCGCCCGGCAGGGCGTGGCCCAGCGCCGCGCGGCCGCCGCGGTCGCGCTGGAGAAGCTGCGGCCGGGCGATGTGATCCATGTGCCCACCGGCAAGTTCGCCGGACTCGCGTTGGTGCTGGACCCCGGGCTGCCCGCGGGCCGCTCCAACGGCCACCGCGGCTTCGAGCACCACGACGGGCCCCGGCCGCTGGTCCTCACCGCCGAGCGCCAGGTCAAGCGGCTCGCCTCGATCGACTTCCCCATCCCCGTCGAACCGCTGGACCGGATGCGGATCCCCCGGTCGTTCAATCCGCGCAGTCCGCAGTCCCGCCGCGATCTGGCCTCCGCGCTGCGCACCAAGGCCGGGCACCACGACGTACGCCGCCACCGCAAGGAGCGTTCGGCCGCCGCCGACGACACCGAGATCACCCGGCTGCGGGCCGCCCTGCGCGCCCATCCCTGCCACGGCTGCTCCGACCGTGAGGACCACGCCCGCTGGGGCGAGCGCTACCACCGGCTGCTGCGCGACACCAGGCAGCTGGAGCGGCGTATCGAGGGCCGGACGAACACCATCGCCCGCACCTTCGACCGGATCTGCGCGCTCCTGACCGAGCTGGACTATCTGCGCAGTGACGAGGTCACCGACCACGGCAAGCGGCTCGCCCGGCTCTACGGTGAGCTGGATCTGCTGGCCAGTGAGTGTCTGCGGGACGGTGTCTGGGAGGGGCTGGCCCCCGCCGAGCTGGCCGCCTGCGCCTCCGCCCTCGTCTACGAGGCCCGCTCCGCGGACGACGCGCTGCCGCCCAAGCTGCCCGCGGGCCGCGCCAAGGAGGCGCTGGGCGAGATGGTGCGGATCTGGGGGCGGCTGGACGCCCTGGAGGAGGACCACCGGATCAACCAGGCCGAGGGCGTCGGCCAGCGCGAACCCGATCTGGGCTTCGCCTGGGCCGCCTACCGCTGGTCCTCCGGTCACGGTCTGGACGAGGTGCTGCGCGAGATCGATATGCCCGCCGGTGACTTCGTCCGCTGGACCAAGCAGGTCATCGATGTGCTCGGGCAGATCGCGGCCGCCGCCCCCGACGGCACGGTGGCGCGCAGCGCCCGCCGGGCGGTCGACGGGCTGCTGCGCGGTGTCGTCGCGTACTCCTCGGTGGGCTGAGTCCGGTCAGGACGGTTCGTAGGTGTAGGAGAGGGAGTTGCTGTTCCCGGCCGGGGTGTGGGCCACCACCATGACCGTGCCGGGAGCCCCGCCCGGGGCCACCGCCACCACCTGGGTGTCCGAGATCGCGAAGAACGCGGCGGGGTCACCGCCGAATGTCACGGCGTCGGTGTAGGTCAGATTGAGCCCGTTGAGCACCACGGAGTCACCGCCGAGCTCGGACCCCTGGGCCGGGTTGAGACTGGTGAGCACCGGTGCGCCGAGATAGGTGTAGTACGGGTTCCCGCTCCCGGTCGAACTGGTGCCGCCCGGTGTGGTCACGGTGACGGCGACCGTTCCGGTACCGGCCGGTGCGGTGACGGTGAGCTGGTTGTCCGAGATCACGGTGATCGAGGTGGCCGGGTTCCCGCCGAAGTCGACGGAGCCGGCGAGCGTCAGCCCGGTGCCGAAGACGGTGACGGTGTTGCCTCCGGCGGACGGCCCGAAGTGCGGCGCCAGATCCGACACGGTGGGCGCGGCGACATAGAAGTACGCCAGCGGATTGCTGATCCCGCCGGGCGTGGTGACCGTGACACTGACCGAACCGGGCGGCCTGGCCGGAGCGCTGACGGTGATCTGGGTGGCGGTGTTGGTGAGGATGGTGGCCGAGGTCCCGCCGAAGCTCACCTGGGTCGCCCCGGTGAGGTTGGTGCCGTTGAGGGTGACGGTGTTGCCGCCGGTGGTGGGCCCGGAGCTGGGGCTGAGGCTGGTGAGCAGGGGGGCGGTCACCGCGGTGTAGGTGTACGGAAGGCTGTTGCTGGTTCCGCCGGGTGTGGTGGCGGTGACGTTGGTGGTGCCTGTTCCGGGTGGTGCGGTGACGGTGATTTGGGTGGCGGTGTTGGTGAGGATGGTGGCGGGTGTGGCGCCGAAGAGGACTTGGGTGGCTCCGGTGAGGTTGGTGCCGTTCAGCGTCACCGTGTTGCCGCCGGTGGTGGGGCCGGAGGTGGGGCTGAGGCTGGTGAGGGTGGGTGCGGGGGTGGTGATGTAGGTGTAGGGGAGGGTGTTGCTGGTTCCGCCGGGTGTGGTGGCGGTGACGTTGATGGTGCCTGTTCCGGGTGGTGCGGTGACGGTGATTTGGGTGGCGGTGTTGGTGAGGATGGTGGCGGGTGTGGCGCCGAAGAGCACCTGGGTCGCCCCGGTGAGGTTCGCGCCGTTCAGCGTCACCGTGTTGCCGCCCGCCGCAGGACCGGAGCTGGGGCTGAGACTCGTCAGCAGCGGTGTCGCCACCGTGGTGTACGTATAGAACACGTTCTGCGTACTGGTGCCGCTCGGTCCCGTGACGGTGACCTTGACCGTGCCTGTTCCCGCCGGTGTCTTGGCGGTGATCTGCGTGTTGCTCACCACGACCACGTTGGTGGCCAGTTGGGAGCCGAACCTGACGACGGTGGCGCCCGGGAAGCCGGTGCCGGTGATGGTGACGGAAGTACCTCCCGTCGTGGCGCCCTGATTCGGGCTGACACTGGTCACTACGGGGGCCATCGTGCTCTCCTTCTCGTGCCTGGCAGGCGGCCGCGCTCTGGCCGATGGGCTGTCGGCCAGAGCGCGGGGGTCGCCGCTCGCCCGGCGCCTGGTGTGCGGACGGGGGACGGGGTGGGGTGATACCGGACGGTGCCGGATCAGGTGATGGTGAACGCCTGGGCGTTGGAGGCGCCGCCACAGGTGGTGACGGTGATGGTCCCGGCGCCGGCGTCGAGGCCGGCGGGCACCGTGGCGACCAGCTGGGTGTTGCCGAGGCTGGTGAAGTCGGCGGCGATGGTGTTCGTCCCGTCGTCGAACTCGACCGACACGACGTCCACCAGACAGGTGCCGTTGACCGTGACGCTGTCACCCTCGGTGCCCGTGGTGGGCGCCACGGAGGTGATGGCCGGGGTGGTGTAGTACGAGAACTGGGCCAGGTTGCTGACCGGGGTGCTCGAACCGCCCGCCGTGGTCACCACGACGTTCACCGTGTCGATGCACGGGTTGACCATCGTGTGCGCCGGTGTGTTGAAGGTGACCTGCGAGTTGGAGCTGAAGGTCGGGGTCGGGGTGACCGCCGTGCCGCCCACCGTGACCCCGGTCCCGGTCAAGAAGTTGCTGCCGAAGACGGTGACCGAGGTACCACCGGCGGCGGGACCACAGGTGGCGCTCACACCGCTGGTGGACGGCTCGGCGATCAGGAAGAACGGCAGGGTGTTACTGGTGACGTTGGTGTTGCTGGTGACGCTCACGGCCACCTGGCCCGCGCACAGCCCTGAGGGGATGGTGCAGGTGACCTGGGTGGCGGTGACGGTCAGTCCGGTGGTGATGGTCTTCGTACCGAAGTTCACCTTGGTGGTCGTCCCCATGGCGGTGCCGTTGATCTGGAGCGTGTCACCGGCCTTGCCCTGGTTGGTACTGGTAGTGGTGTCCACCAGGGACGTGATGGTTGCCATGATGTTGCCTCCTATGAGGGGCCGCTCGGCCAGGGGTGGGTTGCGGGGGTTCGGGGGGCACCGGGGCTCGGGCCCGGGCCGTCCGGCGCCAGGGATGAGCGGGCCGCTGACCTGCGCGGCCCGAGGCCGCGCCTGGCATCCCGGGTACGGATGCGAAGCGATGACGAGGGTTCAGAAGCGATGAGGATCGAACACGCTGGGGACCGTCGCGGCCTGCGTCGCGCCGGCGCAACCAGTCGGCGCCGAGAACCAGGTGCTGCGTGCCAATCTCGCTGAGTTGATTAAAGCAATCGGGTGATAGGTGCGACAGGTGCAATAGGGGTCATCGCAACACTCATCGGAAAATCGGCTTAAAAGCCGACACATCTTTTTCGCGCGGGAGTGCGCCCCTCGTCCCGAGTCGCCATCATTCCCGGTGACCGTCCACCGCCGAGGACGGCGGCAGCACGGCGGCCGCATACGCCGATGGCCCCGGCCGGGTGTCCTCACCCCGGCCGGGGCCATCGCATGGTGGTCGTCCGCGGCGCCACGCGCCGCGGTGTGGCTACGCGGCGTCCTGCCGCGCGCCCTCCTGCTCGGACTCCACCTGCTCGTTCCACTCCCGCTTGGACGCCTGCCAGCCGTCCTCGTTGTGACCGCGGCGCCAGTAGCCGGAGATGGACAGCCACTCGCGCGGCACCTGCCGCTCCAGCCGCAGATGGCGGCGGATCTCCTTCACGAAGCCCGCTTCGCCGTGGACGAAGGCGTGCACCTCGCCCGGCGGGAACTCCAGCGAGCGCACGGCGTCCACCAGTGCCTCGCCCACGGGCGCCGTACCCCGGTGCAGCCAGGTGATCTCCACGCCCTCCGGCACGGTCAGCTTGTGCTCCTCCTCGGGCCCCGCGACCTCCACGAAGGCCCGCACCGGGGCGCGGTCCGCGCCGCCGGACCCGTCCGGTGCCGCGGCGAGCCGCTCCAGCGCGGTGGCGATCGCGGGGAGCGCGCTCTCGTCCCCGACGAGCAGATGCCAGTCCGCGTCCGCGCTCGGGGCGTAGGCGCCGCCCGGTCCCAGCAGGTGGATCTCCTGGCCGGGTTCGGCCCCGGCGGCCCAGGGGCCGGCCAGCCCCTCGTCACCGTGGACCACGAAGTCCAGCGTCAGCTCGCGCGCCGCCGGGTCCCACGCGCGCACCGTGTACGTACGCGTCACCGGCCACTGGGCCCGCGGGAACTCGGCCCGGATCCGCTCGATGTCGAACGGCTCGGGATAGCTGACGCCCGGGGCCGGGAAGAGCAGCTTCACATAGTGGTCGGTCCACTCGCCCGCCGCGAACCCGGCCAGGCCGTCACCGCCCAGCACCACCCGCACCATATGTGGGGTGAGCCGGTCGGTGCGCACCACCTGGGCACGGTGGGGGCGGGGACTCCTGCGGGCCGGACGGTCTGCCATGGCGGTCTCCCTGATCAAAAACAGTTAGGGTTACCTAACCTAACAGCTCATCCCTCGAGGGTGGACAGAAGGCGCCGCAAAGATCCTCCCAAGCCCCAGCGCTCCTCGAGCTCGCCGAGTGCCCGCGGATCGCGCGGACGGCGCGGCAGCGCCGGGTCGAAGGCGGGCAGCGGGACGTCCCGGGCCACCCGCACCACCTTCGGGGCCACCGCGACATAGGCCCGTGCCTCGTCCAGCCGCTTGCGCTGCGAGGGGGTGAGCTTCGAGGCCGGATCGTCCACGGCGGCCATGATCCCGGCCAGGTCGCCATGGGCGGCGAGCAGCTTGGCCGCGGTCTTCTCGCCGATCCCGGGCACCCCGGGCAGTCCGTCGCTGGGATCGCCGCGCAGCAGCGCCAGGTCCGCGTATCCCGGGCCGTCCACGCCGTACTTCTCGCGCAGCGCCGCCTCGTCCACCAGCAGGAGGGTGCCGACGCCCTTGACCGGATAGAGGACCCGCGCCCGCCGGCCGTCGTCGACGAGCTGGAAGAGGTCGCGGTCGCCGGTGACGATGTCGACCGGTCCGGTGGCCCGGTCCGCGAGGGTGCCGATCACATCGTCCGCCTCGTGGTCCGCGGCGCCCACCCGGGCGATGCCCACCGCGTCCAGCACCGCGTCGATCACCGGGACCTGGGGGGAGAGGGTGTCCGGGACCTCCTCCTGGTCCACCCCCTCGCCCCCGGGTGCCTCCTCGGCCACCCGGTGCGCCTTGTAGGTGGGGATCAGCTCGACCCGCCAGCCGGGCCGCCAGTCGAAGTCCATACAGGCCACCAGATCGTCCGGCCGGTGGTCCTGCACCAGCCGGGCGATGAAGTCGAGCAGACCACGGACGGCGTTCACAGGTGTGCCGTCCGGAGCTCTGACCGAATCCGGCACTCCGAAATAAGCTCGGAAGTAGAGAGAAGCGGTATCGAGAAGCATCAGGCGTCGCGTCACGCCTCGCATGATGCCGTACCCCGCGGACATCGACGCACCGGGAGTGTGAAGTGCGCCACCGAAAGGTTTACGCCAACCGGATCAGGGCAAGCGCGCAGCCGGAGCGAACCCGTTCAACATTTCAACTATTGCATGGGGCATGCGGTCGGATATCGCATCGCTCTGCGACCTGCCGGCGGGGGTGGCGGGTCGCTTTTTGGTGCTACCTGAGAGGTGTGTGTGTCCAAGCTGCGAGCTGAACGCCTGTACAAGGTGTTCGGCAGACGACCTGATGAGGCGGTGGCGAGACTCGAGGGCGGCACCGACCGTGAGGAGCTGCGCGCGCAGGGTACGACAGCGGCGGTCATCGACGCCTCCTTCGACGTCGAGGCCGGCCAGATATTCGTCGTCATGGGTCTTTCCGGTTCCGGTAAGTCCACCCTGCTGCGGATGCTCAACGGACTGCTGGAGCCGACGGCGGGAAGCGTCCACTTCGACGGCCGCGACCTGACCGGACTCGACCCGCGCGATCTGCGCCGGGTGCGGTCCCACGAGATCAGCATGGTCTTCCAGCACTTCGCCCTCTTCCCGCACCGCAGCGTGCTGGAGAACGCCGCCTACGGCCTCGAGGTGCAGGGCATACCGCGCGCCGAGCGGATCAAGCGCGCCACCGAGGCGCTCGAGCTGGTGGGCCTGGGCGGCTGGGAGCGGTCCTGGCCCGACGAGCTGTCCGGCGGTATGCAGCAGCGCGTCGGCCTCGCCCGCGCCCTGGCCACCGATGCCGACCTGCTGCTGATGGACGAGTCCTTCAGCGCGCTGGACCCGCTGATCCGCCGCGATATGCAGGACCAGCTCCTCCAGCTCCAGAAGCGGCTGAAGAAGACGATCGTCTTCATCACCCATGACCTCAACGAGGCCATGCGGCTCGGTGACCGCATCGCCGTGATGCGCGACGGCCGGATCGTCCAGATCGGCAGCGCCGAGGACATCCTGGTCACCCCGGCCAACGACTACGTCGCCTCCTTCACCCAGGACGTCGACCGCAGCCGGGTGCTCACCGCCGGAGCGATCATGACCGAGCCCGCCGAGGTGCTGGGCACCACCACCGACGACGGCACCGAGCTTCGCACCGAGCGGGACGTCCTGACGGCCGCCCCGGCCACCGTCACCGCGGACACCCCCATCATCGAGCTGTTCACCCCCTGCTCCCGCAGCGGTGTCGCGGTCGCCGTGACCGACGACGACGGCTCGCTCATCGGTGTGGTCTCCCGCGCCCGGCTGCTGGCCGTCCTCGGCGAGCCCGACGGCGGGCCGGAGGACACCAGGCCCGACGGAACGGGACCCGAGGGGCCCGAAAGACCCGGTACACCGGAAGGGAAGGTGATCTCCGGTGCCTAGGATTCCGCTCGGCGACTGGATCAATTCCGGCGTCAACTGGCTCCGCGACAACCTGAGCTGGTTCTTCGACTTCATCACCTCGGTCGTGCAGGGCATGTACGACGCGGTGAACTCGGCGCTCAGCGCCCCCGAGCCGCTGCTGATGGCGGGCATCCTCGCGGTGCTCGCCTGGTGGCTGCGCGGTCTGCTGCCCGCCGTCCTCGCCTTCGCGGGCTTCGCGCTCATCGATTCGATCGAGCTGTGGGGCGAGGCGATGAACACCCTCGCCCTGGTGCTGGTCGCCGGTGTGATCACCCTTGTGTTCGCGGTGCCGCTGGGCATCTGGGCGTCCCGTAACCGCACCGTGAGCGCGCTGATCCGGCCGGTACTGGACTTCATGCAGACGATGCCCGCCTTCGTCTATCTGATCCCCGGCATCTTCTTCTTCGGCCTCGGGGTGGTCCCCGGTGTCGTCGCGACCGTCATCTTCTCGATGCCCCCGGGCGTCCGTATGACGGAACTGGGCATCCGCCAGGTGGATGCGGAGCTGGTCGAGGCGGCTGACGCCTTCGGCACCCATCCGCGCCGCACCCTGCTCCGCGTCCAGCTCCCGCTGGCCCTGCCCACCATCATGGCGGGCATCAACCAGGTGATCATGCTGGCGCTGTCCATGGTCGTCATCGCCGGTATGGTCGGCGCCGCAGGCCTCGGGGCCACCGTCTTCCAGGCGATCAGCTCCGTCGATGTGTCGATGGGCTTCGAGGGCGGCATCGCGGTGGTCATCCTGGCCATGTACCTGGACCGGATGACCAGCGCGCTCAATCAGCGTGTCTCCCCGCTCGCCCGCCGTGCGCTGGCCAAGGAACGGGCCAAGGGACTCAAGGGTGCGAAGGTGCTCCACTGGCGGCCCGCGACCTCGGTCGCGATGGTCGGTGTGGTCATCCTGGCCCTGGTCGCCGGCGGGATGAAGATGTTCGGCAGCGACGAGGCCGGCCCCGCCGTCTCCGCCAACGTCGGCAAGGGCCAGTCGGTCGACATCGGCTACATCAACTGGGACGAGGGCGTGGCCTCCACCTTCCTGTGGAAGGAGCTCCTGGAGCAGCGCGGCTTCAAGCCCAAGGTGCAGTCCTACGACGTCGGCGCCCTGTGGACCGGTCTGGCCGCGGGCAACGTCGACCTGCAGACCGACGCCTGGCTGCCGGCCACCCACGCCGCGTACTGGTCGAAGTACAAGGGCCAGCTGGAGAAGCTCGGCTCCTGGTACGACAAGACCTCGCTGGAGGTCGCCGTGCCGTCGTACGTCAAGGGCGTGAAGTCGCTGGAGGACCTCAAGAGCAAGTCCTCCACCTTCCAGAAGAAGATCATCGGCATCGAGCCCGGCGCCGGTGAGATGAAGCTGATGCAGGACAAGGTCATCCCGGACTACGGGCTCAAGGACTACACGCTGGTCAAGGGCTCCACCGCGGCCATGCTCGCGCAGCTCGACCGCTCCTACGCCAAGAAGGAGCCGATCGCGGTCACCCTGTGGTCCCCGCACTGGGCGTACAACAAGTACAAGCTCACCAAGCTCAAGGACCCCAAGGGCGCCTTCGGCAAGGGCGACCACATCGACACCGTCGCGCGTAAGGGCTTCTCGAAGGAGAACCCGCAGGTCGCTGAGTGGATGAAGAAGTTCAAGCTGGACGAGAAGCAGCTCACCAGCCTCGAGGCGGCCATCCAGGACGCGGGCAAGGGCAATGAGCAGCAGGGCGTACAGGCCTGGCTGAAGAAGAACCCCGGCATGGTCAACAAGCTCGCCCCGGTGCCGGGCGGCGACCAGAAGGGCAAGGACGCCGGTGCCGCGCCCCAGATCGGCTACTTCCCGTGGGACGAGGACATCGCCACCACCTATCTGTGGCAGAACGTCCTGGAGCGGCGCGGCTACAAGCCGGAGATCAAGCAGTACGACGTCGGATCGATGTTCACCGGAATGAGCACCGGGCAGATCGATGTCGAATTCGACGGCTGGCTGCCGGTCGCACAGAAACAGTACTGGGACCGGTACAAGAAGAATCTCGTCGATGTCGGGGCGTGGTACGACAAGACCTCGCTCGAGATCGCGGTGCCCTCCTATGTCAAGGACGTGAAGTCCCTGGCGGACCTCAAGGGCAAGTCCGGGCTCTTCAAGGGCAGGATCGTCGGCATCGAGCCGGGCACCGGCGAGATGAAGCTGCTCAACAGCAAGGTCCTCAAGCAGTACGGCCTGGACAAGGAGTACGAGGTCACCAACGGTTCCTCCCCGGCGATGCTCGCTCAGCTCGAGCGCTCGTACGCCAAGAAGGAGCCGGTGGCCGTCGTCCTGTGGTCCCCGCACTGGGCGTACAACAAGTACAAGCTCACCAAGCTGGCGGACCCGCAGAAGGCGTTCGGGGCCAACAACCAGCTCCACACCCTCGCCAACAAGTCCTTCCCGCAGAAGTACCCGGAGTTCAACGGGTGGCTGAAGAAGTGGCACATGACCGAGAAGGAGCTCGCGAGCCTTGAGGCGTCCGTGCAGGACGCGGGCAAGGGCAATGAGGAGGAGGGCGTCCAGAAGTGGATCGACGCCCACCCCGGCATCGTGGACAAGATGGCACCGGTGGCTTCCTGACCCACCGCGTCACCACCACGACCGCACGCCGCCGCCGCGGCCGGGAGCATCCGCTCCGGGCCGCGGCGGCGGCGTTTCGCGGACCCGGCGGGCGCGGCGGACCCGGCACGGCCCCGGCGGTACGGCGGCGGGTACGCCGTACGGTGGAGCGATGAGCCCTCGCACCCCCGTCCGGCGTGTGGTGTCCCTCGTGCCCTCGCTCACCGAGGCGGTCGCTGCCACCGCGCCCGAGCTGCTGGCCGGGGTGACCGACTGGTGCACCCATCCGCCCGGTCTCGGCGCGGAGCGGATCGGCGGCACCAAGAACCCCGACACCGCGCGGATCGCCGCCCTCGCACCCGATCTCGTCATCGCCAACGAGGAGGAGAACCGCGCCCCCGACCTCGACGCGCTGCGCGCCGCCGGCCTCTCCGTGCTGGTCACCGAAGTGCGCACCCTGGAGCAGGCGTTCAGCGAACTGGACCGCGTCCTGGTGCGCGGCTGCGGACTGCCGCGCCCCGGCTGGCTGGACGAGGCCGAGGCGGCCTGGGCGGACATCACCCCCGACGGCCCGCCGCGGCGCGCCGTCGTCCCGGTGTGGCGGCGGCCGTGGATGGTGCTGGGCCGGGACACCTTCGCCGGGGACGTCCTCGCCCGGCTCGGCGTACGCCACCTCTACAGCGGCCACGAGGAGCGCTATCCCCGTATCCCGCTCGACGCGTTGACGGCCGCGGGCGCGGATCTGGTGGTCCTGCCGGACGAGCCGTACCGCTTCACGGCCGACGACGGCCCCGAGGCGTTCCCCGGCCTGCCCGCGGCCCTGGTCAGCGGCCGCCATCTCACCTGGTACGGGCCCTCGTTGGCGGCGGCCCCGGCGGTGCTCACCGCCGCGCTGACGTCGGCGGACTGACCCGGCCCGGCCCCGTGGGGCGTTCGGCGTTCGCGGGATGTTCCGGCTGCCGGGTGCGCCAAGGACCTCCGCACTGAGCAGGGTTGAGGCCGCCGGCCCCGCGGGCCGGGTGCGCCTCCGGACCGTGCCGGTCGCCTTCCGGCGGTGGGCCCATAGGGCAGTGCCGGCCGTGGGGTGTGCCGGGCGCGCCGAGTGGGTTCCGGTCCACGGGGCCGGTCGGGCGTACCCGTCGCGTTCTGCGGGACCGGCCACCACCGGCCGGGCGCCGGTCATCCGCCTCCGGTCATCCGCGGACGGCGGCCGGGGACGGGCCGGCCGACGGTGGGGGAGCGAGGAGGGTGCCGTGGGCCAGGCCGGCCGCCGTCCGCGCCGCGACCAGCGCCCACGCCGCCACCAGCAGGCCGTACAGCCCCACCGACAGCCAGCCGAACGCGTCCAGCCCGGTGTGGCGGGACAGCGCCGCCGCGCCCGTGACGCAGGTGCCCACCGGGAAGGTGAACCCCCACCACGTCATCGCGAACGGCATACCGCGCCGCACGGCCCGCACCACCATCGCCCCGGCCAGCGCCAGCCACAGCAGCGCGAACCCCGTCACCGGCACCCCGTAGGCCACCGAGGCGAACCGCGCGACGGCCTCCGGGGCCCCGGTGTACCCCGCGGACCGCACCGCGTCGGCCAGCGCGCCCGCGGCCGTCGTGGACTGTCCGAGCGGGCCGAGGACCAGGAAGAGCGTGGGCGTCAGCGCGACCGGCAGGGGCCCGTGCCGCACCAGACGGCCGAAGACCAGCGGCAGCATGAGCAGGGTCGCCAGCAGACTCGCCCCCATCAGCGCGGCACACCCCAGCAGCATGGCCGCGCGCCACTGCCCGGCGGGCAGATGCGGCACCAGCGGCGGGCCGAGCGCCGCCGACACCATCGGCGCCACCACGGGCAGCAGCCACACCGGGGAGGCGTCCGCGGGGCCGATCCGGTGGCGGGTCACCATCAGGTACGGGATCCCGGCGGCGACCACCAGGCCCAGCAGCGTCCCCGCCGTCCACAGCACCGCGTCCACCGCCACCGCCGCCGTGACGCCGATGACGTCCGCGCCCATCGACAGCGTGCCGCCGCCGACCGCGAGCAGCGCCATCGCCAGACAGCCGTAGAACGGCGCGACCGCCGGGTCCAGCAGGTGGTCGCGGGCCCGGTCGCGGTGGCGGGTCCAGTGCGCCGCACGGGCCACCAGCACGACGGCCAGCATCAGCACCGACAGCGCCCACACCAGGCGGCACACCGCGCGCAGCCCGGGGACCCCCACCGGCAGACCGGCGCCCGCGCCGGCCACGATCGCGGTGCCCATCACCGTGGCGTACCAGTTGGGACCCAGGTGGCGTACGGACGCCCGGGGGCGTCCGCCCACGGTGGCGGGGAGGGGACGGGCAGGCGCGACAGTGACCATGACGGCAGCCTCGCGCGCCCGCCCGGCGGCCACCAGACACCGCGATCCTATGAGGACATAAACTGCGTTTATGAGCGACGGACGGAACGACGGCGGCGCACCGATACCCCACGGGACCGACGGGGGCGCGGCGACCGCGCCCGTCTCGCACCGCGTCCCCGACCTCGGCGCGCTGGAGCTGCTGCTCGCCGTCGCCCGCCTCGGCAGCCTCGGCCGCGCGGCCCGTGAACTCGGCATCACCCAGCCCGCCGCGAGCAGCCGGATCCAGGCCATGGAACGGCAGTTGGGCATCGCCCTCGTCGACCGCTCACCGCGCGGCTCCCGGGTCACCGAGGCCGGGGCGCTGGTCACCGACTGGGCACGGCGGGTGGTGGAGGCCGCCGAATCCTTCGACGCGGGTGTCCACGCCCTGCGCGACCGCCGTGACTCCCGGCTGCGGGTGGCCGCCAGCATGACCATCGCGGAGTACCTGCTGCCCGGCTGGCTGATCGCGCTGCGCACCCTGCGCCCGGACACCGCCGTCTCCCTGCTCGCCGGGAACACGGCGGCCGTCGCGGGGCGGCTGCTGGGCGACGAGGCGGACATCGGCTTCGTCGAGGGCCTCGATGTGCCCGGTGGGCTGGACGGGGTGGTCATCGGCCATGACCGGCTGGCCGTCGTCACCGCCCCCACCCACCCCTGGGCCCGCCGCCGTGCCGCGATCAGCCCTGCCGAGCTCGCCGCCACCCCGCTGATCCTGCGCGAACGCGGCTCCGGCACCCGCCAGGTACTGGACGCCGCCCTCGCCGGCCACGGCGGTCTCGCCGCCCCGCTGCTGGAGCTCGCCTCCACCACCGCGGTCAAGGCGGCGGCCGTGAGCGGCGCCGGACCCGCCGTGCTCAGCCGGCTGGCCGTGCGCGAGGAGCTCTCCGCCCGGCGGCTGGTGGAGGTCGCCGTGGCCGACGTGACGCTCCGCCGTGACCTGCGCGCGGTCTGGCCCGCCGGACACCGCCCCACCGGTCCGGCCCGTGATCTGCTCGGGCTCACCCGGCCGGGCGGCGAGCACCGCTAGGGTCCGTCTTCAAAGGGGGCGTCCGGCCGCGACCGGCGTCTGGTGCGGTGGATCGCAAGGCGGAGGATCGCCCTCGTACTGGGCGTACTTGGGCGACTCCGACAACGCAGCGAGGTGCCGTGCCAGGCGTCGGGAGCAGGGCGGCCCCTTTGAAGACGGACCCTAGGGCGTGTCCGACCCGGACCTGTCCTGCGGGCGGCGCCAGGGCCGGATGGCTGAACGGCGGCGGGCCGCGCGGGCCCGCCACCGGCACAGTGGGGCCATGAACGCAGACAACAGCGGCGCCCTGGGCCAGGGCCGCGTGGCGACCCGGCTGCCCGCCCGGGACCTGGACCGGGCACGGCGCTTCTACGCCGAGAAGCTGGGCCTGGAGCCCGTCGACGAACGCCCCGGCGGACTGCTGTACCGCTGCGGCGGTACGGACTTCGCGGTGTTCCAGTCGACCGGGACCTCGTCCGGCACCTTCACCCAGATGGGCTGGGAGGTGGCGGACCTCGACGCGGCGGCCGCCGAGCTCCGCGGGCGCGGTGTGGTGTTCGAGGAGGTCGACGTGCCCGGGTTCCGCACGGAGGGCGGGATCGCCCGGATCGAGGGGAACTACCCGAGCAAGGGCGCGCGGGGGGAGCGCGCCTTCTGGTTCCGGGACAGCGAGGGCAATCTGCTGGGCGTCGGCCAGTTGGTCTTCTGAGCCGGTCCGCCGGATGGCCCCGTGCGTTGGTGGACGGGGCGCAGGCGGACCGCGCGGCGCGGCGGCACCGGGCCCGTCAGGACCCGGCGCCGCCCCACCGGTCCGCTCAGCCGTGGAGCTCGCAGCAGCTCTCCCGGCGCAGGTGCCGTCCCACTTCCAGCCAGCGTTCGGCCGACATGCCGTGCCGCTCCTGCCCGGTGGTGGCCGGGAAGGACTCCACCAGCTCCTCGCTCCGGAACGGGATCCCGCCGCGCAGTACCGCCTCGGTCCGTACCAGGGAGTCGAAATCGGTGAAGGGATCCCCGTCGACGACCGTCAGGTCCGCCAGCTTCCCGACCTCCAGGGTGCCCAGATCCCGTTCGGCGCCGAAGGCCCGCGCGGGCAGTACGGTCGCCGTGCGCAGCGCCTCGGCGGGGGAGAGCCCGTACCGGTGCAGCGCCCGCAGCGCCAGGTGCAGATGGAGACCCACCGGCACCAGCGGCTGGTCCGTGCCCAGCGCGACCACTCCGCCCGCCTCCAGGACCCGGCGGTAGACCCCGATCTCCGTGCGCAGGGTGCCGAGCTGGGCGTCGGTCGGCGGTGTCCCGGCGAGCTGCCGGACCAGTGCGGTGTCCCAGGGCGGCATCAGCCGGGTGACCCGCTCGTCCCGCGCCAGTGAGGGGTCCGCCCCGACCAGTGGCCCGGCGGTGAACGGGGTGGCGATGAGCCGGAAGTCCGAGGTGGCCGTGTAGACCTCGGTGAGGTCCTGGTACGCCCGCCCGGTCGCCGTCGTGGCGTGTCCGTACTCCAGCCGCTGGGTGGCCTGCAGATGGGTCGTCAGATCCTGGCCGAGCTGGATGCCGGGGGTGCACAGATGGCTTCCGGTGCGCACCCCGAGCCGTTCGTGCGCGAACCGCGCCGCCTCCTCCATCACCCAGCCCGGCGCCCGGACATAGGTCTTGACGAAGTCCCAGTCGAGCCCGGCCGCGCGCTCCAGCGAACGGCGCAGCCCGTCCCGGGTGCGGTGCGCCCGGCCCATGCTGTAGGCCACCCGCGGCCCGTCCAGCAGCTCACCGGTGGCCAGCAGCCGCGGCCCGGCCAGGGCGCCCGCCGCCACCGCCTCCCGCAACCGCGCCTGCTCGTAGGCGAAGCCGCCCAGGGACACCGCGGTGGTGATGCCGTAGGCGAGTTGGAGCGCGGTCTGACGGCCGCCATAGGTGTACTGCCAGGGATGGGTGTGCGCATCCCACAGACCCGGCAGCACGGTGCGGGACGAGGCGTCGATCCGGCGCTTGGCCACCCGTCCGCCGCGGTGCGGCTCCACGGCGGCGATCCGCCCGCCGCGCACCACGATGTCCACGTCCTCGCGGACCGTGCCACCGCCGTCCGAGCCACCCGAGCCGCCGCCATCCGTGCCGTCCCAGAACCGTCCGGCGTGCACCACGGTGTCGGCCGGACGCGGCCGCCGCCGGTCCAGCGGCACCCGCACCGTACGGGTCTCGCCCGACTCGACGTCCAGCAGCCGCAGCCGCCCCGACGACAGGTACAGCACCCGGCGTGAGTCCCCCGACCAGGAGGGGTGGTCGGCGGCCTCGTCGGTCAGCCGCCGCGGCGCGCCGTCGGGGGTGCCGTCGGGCCGCACCGGCAGCAGCCACAGCGCGGACTCCGAGACGAACGCCATATGGCGGCCGTCGGGGGACCAGACGGGCCCGGAGTCGTAACGGTCCGAGAGCGAGGTGTGTGCGGCCACCGCGTGCAGCTTCGCCGCTCCGCTCGCCGCGTCCACGACCCGTATCAGGTTGTAGCCCTCACGGAACCGCTGGTTCAGCCGGTTGCGGTCGCACAGCGCGATGTACCGGCCGTCGGGGGACCAGCTCGGCCGTCCCGGCAGTCCGCCCGCGCCCAGCGGCGCGGCCAGCACCCGTTCGGTGGCGGCGTCGAGATCGCGCAGGACCAGGTTTCCCGACATGTCGACACAGGCGAGCCGCTTGCCGTCGGGGGAGAGCGCCGGATGCACCCGGCCCCCGGACGCCAGAACGGTCTCCTCACCCGAGCCGAGCTCCCGGCGGCGCACCGCCAGCAGTCCGTCGCGGTCGTCGGCGAACACCAGCGCGCGTCCGTCGGACGTCCAGGTGGGCGCCAGGAGATAGCGGGTGGGCGCCGCCCGTACGACCCGCCTGGGAGTCCGGCCGCCCGTGATATCGGCGACCCAGAGGGAGTTGAGCGCGGCGAAGGCCACACGGCGGCCGTCCGGGGACAGCGCGGGCAGGTGGATCCCGCGCACCGGCCGCGCCCCGCCGCCGTCGAAGTCGTAGTCCTTGACCCGGTAGCGGGGCCGCTCGACGGGGAGGGTGGCGCGGAAGGGTATCTCCCGGGACGTGCTCCGGTCCCCCTCCCGCCCACCGGGGCGCACGAGCTGGAACCGCCCGTCCACGGTCAGCAGCAGATCCCCCTCGGCCGTCCAGCGCGGTGGCACCGGATGCGGTTCGCCCTCCAGCGCCACCGGCTTCCCGTCCACCACCAGGGTGCAGGAGGCGCTCGGCGCGGGGGTGGTCCGCAGATAGGCGAGCCGTCCGTCCGCCGCGAGCGCGGGGGTCATCACCTGGGCGCCGGTGGCCGGTTCGGTGTGCTCCAACCGCACCGGACCGGTGCCGTCGGCCCGTACGGAGGCCACCGTACGCGTGTCCAGCACGCTGCCCACCGGCGTTCCGCCGGGCACCCCGCGGACGAACAGCACCCGCTCGCCGTCCGCCGACCACGTCGGGTCGAAGTCCTCCCAGGCACCGTCCTGGAGCGGGCCTTCCTGCCCCGACAGCCCGGTGAGCCGGGTGAGTTCACCGCTGGCCGCCTCCAGCACCCACACCCGGTACGGGCTGCCCGCCACCGGGTCGCCGCCGCGCTCGGAGGCGAAGGCGATCCGGGTGCCGTCGGGCGACCAGGCCGGACCGCGGTCGTCCCAGGGGCCGTCCGTCCGCTGCCGCAGCTCCGAACCGTCGGGGCGCAGCGTCCAGATGTGGAACCCGCCGCCCTTGTACGCGCATATCGCCAGCAGCTCGCCGTCGGGGGAGAAGACGGGCCGGGTGGGCTCCAGCCCGGGCGGGGTGAGCGCGGTCGCCTCGCCACCGTCCCGGGGCACGGACCACAGGACGTTCTGCACCTCGGCGACCAGACGCGGGCCGGAGGCCGCGGAGGAGCCACCGGAAGGGGCGAGCGTCGCGGCGCCGTTGGTGGCGGCGGTGAAGGAGAGCGAGGCGCGCCGCGTCCGCCGGCCGGCCCGCGCACCGGCGGCGGCAGCGGCCTCGACGGGCAGCGCGGTGACGGCGGCGGTGGCGCTCCCGGCAGCCGTGGCCTGGAGGAAGCGCCGCCGGGAGAGGGCGGAAAGGGGGGTGTCCGGCGCGCCCGGGGCGTCCCCGGAGTCCGGGTCTTCTGGAGCGCCGGGGGTGATGGAAGCGTCTACGGCGCCGGGGGCGACTGGAGTGTCCAACGATCCTCCTGTGACACGGGGGTTGTGCGGGGCAGGAGTTCATAAACGGCAGACGAAGCGCTTGATCGTTGCACACCCCACGGGTTCGTGGTCAACACCTTGCTGCCAACAGCCTTGGCTTGGGCCCCGGGTAAGGGGAGAGTTGGCTTCCGTTCCCGCCCACGCTCCAGCCGTGCTCCACCCGCAGTCCATGTACCCTCCAGCCCCCGCTCACGCCCCACTCCACCGGCCCCATCAGCAGGGCACCGACCCGACCCCAGGAGACGAGACCGAATGCCAGCAGGCGGCACCAGCTACCGCACCGACCAGCTGCCCACCCCGGACGGTGTGCGCATCGCGACGTACACGTGGCTGCCGGAGGGCCGCACGCCGCGCGCGATCGTCCAGATCGCCCACGGCGCCGCCGAACACGCCCTGCGCTACGACCGGTTCGCCCGCTACCTCAGCGGGCACGGCTACGCCGTGGTGGCCTCGGACCACCGCGGACACGGGGCCACCGCGGAGTCCACGGGCGGTCTCGGGATCGTCGGCGAGGAGGGCGACAGCTGGCGGGCGATCGTCTCCGACCTGCGCGCGGTCGGCGACCGCGCCCGCACCGAACACCCCGGGCTGCCACTGGTGCTCCTCGGCCACAGCCTGGGCTCGATGCTGGCCCGCGACTGCGCCCAGGAGTACGGCGCGGAACTGGCCGGGCTGATCCTCTCGGGAACCTTCCGCACCCTCCCCGCCACCGAGCTGGAGGACGCGATGGCACGGATCGGGGAGGAGGTCGCGACCGGCGGCCGCACGGTGCTGTCCACCTTCACCCCCACCCTCTTCGCCTCGTTCAACGACCCGTACGAGTTCGGCACGGGTTTCGAATGGCTCACCCGGGACCCCGCGGAGGTGGCGTCGTACGCGGCGGACGAGCGGTGCGGCTTCCCGTTCAGCGCGGGTCTCGCCCTGGACTGGGTACGCGCCGTACGCAAGATCAACGACCCCCGGCAGCAGGCCCGGATCCCGGCCGACCTGCCGGTGCACCTGGCGGTGGGCACCGAGGACCCCTGCAACCAGCGGATGACCCTGGTCTACGAACTGCTGGAGGACTTCCGCCACATCGGGACGCGGGAGTTGAGCTGGCGGGGCTACCAGGGTGCCCGGCACGAGATCCTCAACGAGACCAACCGGGACGAGGTGCAGGCGGACCTGCTGGCCTGGCTGGACAAGCACGTCTGAGGGGTGGGGGCGGGCCTGGGCGGCTCGGGCGGGCGCTGGGGCCGAAGGCAGGCCCGGGTTCCTGACCTGAGCAGGCTAGGGACCTGGACCGGGCTCGGGGCCTGGACCGGGCTCGGGACCTGGACCAGGCCCGGACCGCCCGGTTCACCGGCTCAGGAAGCCGGAGATCCGCTCCCGGAGCGAGGCCGGGTCCAGCCCCTGACCGGCGAGGTGCTCCTCGATCCCGCCGTAGCGCCGCAGCTCGCGCCGTCCGATGCCGAGCCCGAGCACACGGTGCGGCAGGTCCGGGAGGGCGTCGTTGACGGCGGTGATCGAGGTGCCCGCGAGATATGGCTCGACGAGCACGACATCGGCCGACCCGGTGCCCGCCTGGACGGCCGCGCGCAGCGAACGCTCGTCGAAGGGGCGCACGGTCGTGGCGTAGAGCACGGTCACGTCCAGCCCCGCCACGGCGGCGAGCACGTTGTCCAGCATCGGCCCGACCGCGATCACCACACCGCCGCGTCCTTCCCGCACGGTCAGGAAACGGCCGGGGGTGACATCGCGCGGCGCGGTGTTGCCGTGCGCCGACAGCCGGACGTAGACGGCGTCGTCATCGGCCGCGGCGGCGTGCCGCAGCAGGGTTTCGGCCTCGTCGGGGTGGCCGGGTACATGCACGGTCCAGCCGTCGAGGGTGTTCAGCAGGGCGACGTCCCCGGGTGACATATGGGTGAAACCGCCCGCGGGCCAGTCGTAGGAACCGGCTGCGCTCACCAGCACCCCACCTGTGCCCTGGTGCCCGAAGTCCAGCTTGAGCTGCTCGAAGGGGCGCTCGACCAGAAAGCTGGCGAACGTGTGCACAATCGGCCGCATTCCGGTCAGCGCCAGTCCGCCACCCACCCCCACCAGCAGCTGCTCCCGGATCCCGACGTTGATCACCCGGTCGGGATGGGCGCGCTGGGCCTCGGCGAAGTTCGCGACGCCGATCTCGGCTAGCACGACGGCCAGCCGGGGGTCTTCGTCGAGGAGACGGGAGACGGTGGAGGTGAAGCGCTCACGCATGGTGTCCATGACGTGGAGGTCCTTTCACGGAGACGTTCGGTGGGTGGGGCCGGCGGTGAGGGTCAGCTCTTGGGCTCGACCCGGGCGACGACGACGTGCGGCCGCCCCGGGTGCGGCGCGGTGTACGCCTCGTGGAGAGCCTGGTGATCCCGGCCGTCGACGGTGGCCGTGGACCACCCCTCGGCGGCGAAGCGGGAGGCGATGCCGCCGGGCCAGCCGTGGGTGGCGGAGGCGTTGTCGATCACGAGCGTGTGCAGCCGCTCCAGCCCGACCGCCCCGGCGTACGCGATCGCCTCGTGATTGCTGCCCTCGTCCAGCTCCGCGTCGCCGATGAGCACCCACACGGCGGGTCCGGTGCGCCCCTGCGCCCGCAACCCGAGCGCCGTCCCCACGGCCAGCGGCAGCCCGTGGCCGAGCGACCCGCTGCTGATCTCGGCGCCGGGCACCAGCAGCCGGTCCGGATGGTGCCCGAGCGGGGAGTCGTAGGAGCCGAAGCCCGGCAGCAGCGACTCGCTGAAGAACCCCTTGGTGGCGAGCACCGCGTAGTACGCCATCGGGCCGTGCCCCTTGGAGAGCAGGAACCGGTCACGTTCGGGATCGTCCATGCTCTCCGGCGACACCCGCAGCACCCGGTCGTAGAGCACCCAGAGCGCGTCCAGCGTGGAGGTGGCGGCCGGACCGTGCTTCTCGTCGCCGCTCATCAGACCCATGAGACGGGGGAGGTCGTGGTACGCGTCGGCGCTGTGAACTGCGGTGGAGGTCATGGGAAGAGCGTGCAACTTCAAGCGGACTTGAAGTCAAGCGCCCGATGTCGCCCACCTGGCCCGGCCCCCGGCCCGCCTAGGATCGACCGCCATGACGTCGACTTCCGACCTCCTCACCATCGGGGAGCTGGCCACCCGCAGCGGCCTGGCCACCTCGGCCCTGCGCTACTACGAGGAACTCGGCCTGATCCACTCCCGGCGCACCGCCGGCCGCCAGCGCCGCTTCGCCCGCTCCACGCTCCGCCGCGTCGCGTTCATCCGCGCCGCTCAGCAGGTCGGCCTCTCCCTCGACGAAACCCGCGCCGCCCTGGACCGCCTCCCGGCGGACCGTGCCCCCAACGCCACCCAGTGGAACGCGGTCGCCCGCGCCTGGTCCCACCGCATCGACCAGCAGATCGCCGACCTGGAACGGCTGAAGCGCAAGCTCACGGGCTGTATCGGCTGCGGCTGTCTCTCGCTGCGCAAGTGCACCCTCTACAACCCCACCGACACCGCCGCCGCCCTCGGCCCGGGCGCGCGCTACCTCCTCGGCGACGAACCGCAATCGACTGGCGACTCAACGTGACCATGGCTGCGCGCGCCTGCCCCCACCTCCCCTCCGCACCGCCGCCCACCTGGCGGAGATCCATCCCCCGCCCCCTGCTGGCAGCGACCACCCCCTGAAGTGCGGTATTGTTCTCGTGCGCGGTCGGCGAGGGCAAAGGCCCGAGCGGGACGAGCACCGGGACGTGGCGCAGCTTGGTAGCGCACTTGACTGGGGGTCAAGGGGTCGCAGGTTCAAATCCTGTCGTCCCGACCAGCGTTTTCGCAGGTCGGAGGCCGTTTCCGCAGAG
The DNA here is from genome assembly GCF_024295805.1 of Streptomyces cucumeris. GTDB lineage: Bacteria > Actinomycetota > Actinomycetes > Streptomycetales > Streptomycetaceae > Streptomyces > Streptomyces cucumeris. The sequence continues at coordinate 9,757 of NZ_JANCLX010000010.1, read as the reverse complement.
ATGCGGAGGCGGCCTTTTCGGTGTTTTCGGGGGTTGTGGTCGCATAGCGGTCGCATGCGCGGGACGGGCGCCTGGAGCGCTGGGGCAACTGATGGCTCTGGCCGGTGCTTTGCTGACGGTGATCTGGTTGTGGAGTCGTGGGCTGTGGTCGCAGGGTGGTCGTGGCTTTGGTAGCTGCACCCTCTGTTCGGCGGTGGTGAGGGTTGCGTCGATGGCGTTCACGGCGGTGCGGGCGGTTTGGGCGCCCTGCGCGCCCTGCACCGGCGCAGCTTGATCGACCATGATCGGTACGCCCCTCACCAGGCCGCGCGCGTTCACCAGCTCATCCAGCGCGCCACCCGCGACACTCTCACCTTCGAGCAGCACACGCAGTACGCCCGCACCGCCGCCGACGCGCTGATGGACGCCTGGCCCGAGATCGAACGCGACACCGCCCTCGCCCAGGCCCTGCGTGCCAACACAACGGCCCTCACCACCCACGCCGAAGACGCCCTGTACCGCCCAGCCGCCCATAAGGCGCTGCAGCGCACCGGTGCAAGCCTCGGGGAGTGCGGTCAGGTCACCGCCGCCATCAACCACTGCCAATACCTCGCCACCACCGCCCGCCGCCGCCTCGGCCCGGACCACCCCGACACCCTCGCCGCGCGGCATAGCTTTGCCCACTGGCGGGGGAAGGCGGGGGATCCGGCCGGCGCCGCGGACGCCCTCGCCGAACTGCTGGACGACACGCTGCGGGTGCTGGGCCCCGACCACCCCGACACGCTCATCACCCGTCACCGTCTCGCTGGCTGGCGGGGAGAAGCGGGAGATGCGACTGGCGCGGCAGCCGCCTTTGCAGAACTGCTCGCCGCCCGGCTGCGGCTGCTCGGCCCGGACCATCCCGATACGCTCGCCGCCCGGCACAGCTTTGCCCACTGGCAGGGACACAAAGGTGACGCAGCGGGCGCCGTGGTCGGATTCAGGGAACTGCTCGCCGATCGCGTACGGGTACTCGGCCCGGAGCACCCCGATGCACTCTCCACCCGCCAGCTCCTCGCTTACTGGCTGGGAGAGGTGGAAGATGTAGCTGAAGCTGCGGCCATCACCTCCGAGTTGCTGGCATTTCGGCTTCGTGTGCTGGGCCCCGATCACCCTCACACGCTGGCGACCCGCCACAATTTTGTTCACTGGCGCGGCCAGTCGGGGGACGCAGCCGGCGCCATAACCGGGTACGAGGATCTGCTGGCCGATCGGATACGGCTACTCGGCTCGGACCACCCCCATACTCTGGCCACCAGGCACAACCTCGCCTGGTGGCAGGGGAAGGCGGGGGATGCGGCCAAGGCTGTAGCCACCTACGCGGAACTGCTGGAGGATCGGCAGCGGGTACTGGGCCCGGACCACCTCGATACCCTCACCACCCAACGCAACCTTGTTCACTGGCAGCGGGAGGCGGAGAGGACGGCCCGGCCGTCTACAGCCGTAGAGAGGCAGAAGCCTTGATCGGAATCGCTGCCAGCCTCCTACGCACCGTTCCAGCCCCTGGCATGTGACGCTCTCATGGCCCCGGCCGTGGTCACTCATGCGGTCTGTCCGATCTGGCGCGCACTCTGTGCCTTTCCGGCCTTCTCCGCACGGGCCCGCCAAAGGGCGGCTGCTTCGGCCGCCGCAGCTTGGCGGCGGCGCTGGGAGCGAGCCGCCTCGAACGGGGTCGTACCGGAGCAGCTGGAACCACCCGCTGGAACAACTCCCAGAACCCATCCGGCACCAGACGCTCCATCATCGCTGTCCCGGCCGTCAGCCTAGTAATCAAGCCAGTTGAGACGGTCTCTTATGTGGGTGCGCCGCATCCTTGATGTGTCGCCAGGTGGCGGGGGACGCTCTGAGGGCCAAGGTCATGTCCGGTGTTCGGTGACCTCGTGCGGTTCCTGCAGTGCCCGCAAGGTGTCCGCGAGCGCGGGTGGCGGCGCGGGAACGGCGCTCAGGTGGGCGCTGAAGGGAGCGAGCGGCCCGTCGCGAGTGCTCGGCGTGCGAAGGCACGGGAGCTGATCGAGCGGCTCGTCGCCGAGGGACGTGTCCGGTTTGCTGATCCCGATGACGACGAGGTCGCGGAGTGGCGGCGCGTCGTCAACTACGCGAAGCGGCATGGCCTGGAACCGGCGGGCAAACGCATCGAGAAGGTGTACTACGGCGGGCCTGGGCTGGAGCTGTTCCTTGCGGAGGACCCGCATCCCCATGCGCGGAGTCAGCGACCGAAGACGGGTGGGCCTTCGGTACCTGCTCCCTCGCGATCGGGACGCCTGCATCCGGTGGTAGTTGTGCTCGGCAATGACGAGGGTCAACTGGCGATGCCGCCTGAGCTGCGCCGTAGGTCGCTTCTGCTGCTACAGGGACTTGGTAGCTGAGGCGGTACGACCAGGCGGCCGGGTCGCTGGCGGGATCGGAAGAGCCGGACGCTTGAAGAGACACTCGGCGTGATCCTCGGAGGGGATTGAGGGGGAGCGGTAGCGGACGCTCGGCGCAGGCAGGATGACGAGCGTGCCACGGCAGAGCGCGAACTTCGTTGGCAAGCGGCCACGGGCATGGCGAAAGACCAGGCTGTTCGCGATCAACTCGCCAAGGGGGATGGAACCCCTACGTCAGGGCTGGGGGCCGGAAGTACGGGTGAGCTATCCATCCAGGCTGCGTTGAACTGCTCCAAGGCGTGCGGTCAGGGCGACATGGGCGCCGCGTGGAGGTCGGCGTCGTACAGCCGCCGTATGGGTCAACGGTCGCCGTCACGATCGGGAGGAGGCCATCGTTTGGCGGCTACGCAGAGGAGGGCAAGCTGCCTCCGACACGTCTTGGGACGACACCACCCCCGGTCGGCCCGGGGTGAGGGTCACGTCGAATCGAAGATATGCCGCGACGTGAGGGGTCTCGCCCAGCGGGGCATTGGTGAACCTTTGGGTGATACCAACACTCCGCCGATGCCGTTCGACCAGGGCGTGGGGGCCGACGGCGTGTGCTATCTCGCTGGACGTCAACTCGCCTCCAACGGCATCGCTGGCCAACTGTTCCCGGGCCTTGAAAGCCGTCCGATAGAGGGTTTCCAGTTCCCGCTCTCTGAGGTCCGGCCCCTGGCGGGGGCAAGCCTTCAGCGAGCGCGTCGTCACCGAGACGCCCAGGGCGCGCGTGCGGGTGACGGTGTAGGAGTAGCAGCGAGTGACCTGCCCTTGTCCTCCCGCGATCGGGTTGCCATTGTCATAGGGAGACGTGAAGGCAGCCACCACCTCGGCGACCGTGTCGTGGACCGCGTAGGACTCCAGGTTCGCCGTCCGCGAGACCTGCCACAGCATGAAATGAACGCGTGCGGATGAGGGGAACGGTGTACTGCCGTTCTGTCGGATGGCGCGGCCGAACGCATGAGCCAGGTCGGTGGACGCCTTCATGGCCGCCTGCTTGTTGCGGTTCGCCATCCTTTCCTGCGCGAAGTACAGACTGACGATGCCGATGAGTGCGAGGGCGCACACCGCACCGAGCGCCTTGGCCCACGGCGCGGTGCGTCCCATGCCGGGACCACGCCTCAACGGCGTTGCCTCCTGCTGTCCGGCGCGTCATTCGCCTCACGCAGACCTCCGATCGCCTGCTGCATAGCGTCAGCGTACGCGGAAGTTCCGGTCTTGTTCGGGTGATAGCTCTCCCTGCTGATGCACCAACTGTCTGTCGAGAGACACTTGAAGTCCCCCGCGCCGTTCTGCGCTTTGACGAGCTTGTTGATTCCTCCGGGGGTGGGGTGGCACAGGCTCGTTTTCCGTCGAAGCTGCGGTCGGGGTTCACATGGACGATGTTCTTGTCGCCGAGACTTTCTACGGTTTCTATTTCGGCCTGCTGCATGTAGACAGCCATGCGGTTGAGGATCTGCGCGCCCGTGGTGCCCACGCCGGTCACACAGGTGAGGCCGATGCTTCCGAAGAGTTGCGGATACCCCATGATCGTGATCTTGGTATTCGGCGCCTTGGAGCGGATTCTCATCCTTTCCGGCGTCGTTCCGACCGCTGAGTGATCGCGGCTGCGAGACCCAGGCAGAACAGCACCCCCGCGGCAGCGGCGGCCAGTGGGGAGCCACTTGTATGTGCGGGCCACATCCAGGGGTACGGACGGCCAGCAGGCCCCAGTCCGATGAGTCCGCACACGATGGGTACGGCGGCCACCGTGACAGGACCGTACTGGGCATCGGCGAAGCGCTGAACGAGCAGACCGGTTCCGAGATAGCCGAGAAAGTTGCGTGCCGCCGCGAAGCCGAGGGGGAAATCGAGGAGAATGCCCTCGACCGAGGCGACGACCAGTACCGTGCAGCCGGCAACCACCGCCGTTCCGGCTTCCCAGCACTGTACGGACCGAACCGCCGCCGCACCGGACTCCCACGGTGTTCGTTTCAGACCGTAGAGCATCGCGCACGCGGGGAAGACCGGAAGCACGAGCGGCACAGGGATGCCCCCGGACGATCCGCTGAACAGTGACGGCACGGGAAGGTTCGAGTCGGCGAGCAGCGGTGCGCAGATCATGCACGCGCCGAGAACCACGGCACAGGTCAGCGCGGCGTGAGCGCGGAGCCACCAGATCACGTCGGTTTCTCCGTGGCTCGGGTGAACGCGGACAGCGTCAGTTCGGGCTTGATGGAGCAGTCGCGTACGGAACGCATGTTGCGATCGAACCACGTCCTTTGCGAGGAGCGCGGTAACTCACGCACCTTCTCCGCGTACCGCACGTGTTCGGCCGGCCATTGCAACGCATCCGGCCGGACACCCGCAGTCATGGCGAGCCAGGGATAGATGACCGAGACAGCCTCATCGCCCGGGTACGCGGCACCCGGTGTGAGTGCGCATGCGGGAGGGTCCAGCGGAAGCAGGCTGGTGGCCGTCACGCTCAGGACGGTCTCACGATCCGGTACGACCTGGCTGAAGGCCATCTGCCCGGGCGGTGTCAGGCCGGCAGTCCGCAGTCGGCGTTCGGCCACATGCGACCAGCGAACGAAGTCGGCCTGATGGTCGAGCTGTTCAGGCCACAGGCAAACCTGAGGCTGGTTCCCCACGCAATGGAGGGCGGTACGATCACGCGCCTGTTCGCCGTCGAGTCCCAGGGGCTTGGCGACCACCACGGCGGCGACCAGCCCCGTAACAGCGACAGCGGACGAAAGAATCCAAAATCCTCTGCGGCTTCCGACGAACAGGAAGATCCACACGGCCGCGAGAGCCCCGATGGAGAAGAGCGCGGTCGCGCCCAGGCTGCGAAGTGAGGGCTCCTGATCCAGGCGGCAGCAGTCGCCGATGCCCTGGCCATTCAGGTGCCTCAGCCACGCCGGGCGATCGAGGGCCGCCGGCCAGAACCCCCAGAAGTACCCGAAGACGAGCATGAGGGCAGTACCGAGCAACCTGGGCAGCCAGCGGCCTACCAGATAGCCGACGGCCACATGCGAGATCACGACGGTGTAGGAAACCGCGAGCACTGTCCAGTCCGGTCCTCCTGGGGTGTCGCGCGCGGGACCCGCGAACGCCACGAGTGCTGCGAGGATGCCGAGCACCCCGAGAAGAGCGACCGGTGCGAGGTGCTCACAGGCCACCCTCAGGTCACTCCGACTCGGCGCCCAAGTGGAGATGGCCGCTTGCTTCAGGCGCCCTGACTCCCACGCGGCACAGGCGCCACAGACAGCGCTGACGACGCCGAGCACGATAGTGGATTGGGCAGTCACCGATTCCCAGTACGGGATCGTCGAGTCCGTGTTGCCAGAACTGAAGAACAGGAGAGCCGGGACGAGGAGCAGGGTTGCCCACAGAGCTGAGCCCGAACGGAGCAGAGTCTTCCAGCGCATCTTCGCTCAGACCTCCCCGCGAACGAGCGACCGGTACGCCATCTCGGCCCGGCGGTCGACAGGAACCTCATGAGGAGCCAAGGCCAAGAACTCTCCGACATCGCCTTGGAATGTGACGTCTCCCCGGTCGAAGACCATAACCGTGTCGTAGATGTCGGCGAGATCCTCAGTCTGGTGGGTGGACACCACGAAGTGGACCGTTTGGGTTAGCTCCGCCACGAGCTCACGGAAGACGGCGCGCTGCACTGGATCGAGCCCGGCGGTCGGCTCATCGAGCAGAACCAGGTCCGCTTGGTGCACCAGGGCCTGAGCAATCCCAAGGCGTCTCAGCTGACCGCCTGACAGCTCGTGGCTGCGTCGCGAGCCCAGCTCGCCGAGCTTGACATCGTCGAGTGCTTTGGCCGACTGATCCCACGCTTGACGTTTGGACAGTCCCTTGAGCCAGCCGGCGAACGCGACCTGCTCACGGGCTGTCAGCCCGGGAACCGGATTGATGTGCTGTGGCAGCCAGCCGACCCGTCGGCGGTACGCGCTTCGGTCACGCCGCCGAGCGCTGTCGAGCGAGCCGAGGGTAACGCTCCCGGCCCCAGGACTGAGAACGGACGCTCCGAGTGAAAGCAGCGTTGACTTCCCTGCCCCGTTGGGGCCCAGCAGCACTGTGCAACCAGGAGGGAACTCAAGAGTCAGTGCAGCGAGGACAGGCGCATGGGATCGATACCCGAACGTGCAGTTTGCGTAACGTAATGGCACGAGATGTCCGAGGGGAGTGGCGGTTAATGGACAGAGCATGTCACCCGGTCCGCCAGGTGACCGCGCGGGCCGGGTGACATACGGAGCTCAGTACCTGACGTTGACCTTCTCTACTCCTAGACGAATGCCGCTGCCGTCCCCTCCGTTAATCCTTGAGAGGTTGAAGTAGTACCAGTTTTCGCCCTGGCGGCCGAAGTTCGACGTCTCGCAGGTGTTGTTGTCCCTGGCGATGACAGGGTCAGGAAGAGCCCTCCGCTCCTTCTTCAGCTGAATTGTGGCGGATATGAACCTGGAGGCACCATCCACTTTGCACCCGGAGAATCTCACCGTGGTACGCGCGGCGTCGTGATTGAGATCGTGCCAGTGGCGCGACTCCTTACCCGGGAACCAGCCGCCGATGCTGCTGTCGAATCCCCCTTCGGCGTGGGCCACTCCCATACCGAGCAGCCCAACGGCCACGGTCATCGTCGCGACGACGGCCGCGTTGCGTGATGTGCGCACAGACATCTCCAGCATCTAGCATGAATCAACACTCTTTAGGTCCGCTATGAGGCATTTAGCCATCCAGCTCGAACATATTCGCACATCAAGGCGAGGGGATATGTTACGGATAGGAGGAGTGTCCGAAATCAGGCAATCCATGGCTCAAATCAGGCTTTGAAGTTGGGAACTTCAACTGATTCGATCCTCTAGTACTGCAATTGCGGTTGGGGTGACGAGGTCGAGCGCAGTGATCACAAGCACGGAAGGCATCCCGCACTCACCAGCGGGCTGGACCCTGAACACCACCCACGGCCGGGTCGACCTTCCCGGCTCCGGTACCCCGATCGAGGACTCTCAGTGAGCCAGCACCGTCCCGCTCGTGCGTCGGTGTTCTCGGCCGGGTCCTGGGGAACCGCCCTCGCCAAGATCATGGCCGACGCCGGCACTGACGTAGTCATGCATGCCCGGCGGAGTGAGATCGCCGACGCGATCACCACGGCGCACCGCAACCCCGGGTACTTCCCGGATATCGAACTGCCTCACACCGTAACGGCCACCACCGACCCGACCGTCGCGCTGGGAGGCGCCGACTTCCTCCTGCTGTCCATTCCCGCGCAGTCCCTGCGGGCGAATCTCGCTGCGTGGGCTCCGCACATCGGTCCCGAGACATTGATCGTGTCGCTGATGAAGGGCATCGAGCAGGGCAGCAAGCTGCGGGCGAGTCAGGTCATCACCGAGGTGACCGGAGTGAGCGCCGACCGGGTCGCGGTACTGTCTGGCCCGAACCTCGCTCCCGAGATCATGGGCGGCCAGCCCGCCGCCGCAACGATCGCCTGCCCCGACGAGGACGCCGCACGCCGCTTCCAACAGGTCTGCCGCACCCCCTACTTCCGGCCGTACACCAGCATCGACGTCGTGGGCTGCGAGCTGGGCGGCGCAGTGAAGAACGTCATTGCCCTGGCGGTCGGCATCTCCTCAGGCATGGGCCTCGGCGACAACGCCGCGGCCCTGCTCATCGCCCGCGGACTGGCCGAGACCACACGACTGGCCGTGGCCATGGGCGCCTGCCCAGCCACCCTCGCCGGGCTGTCCGGCCTGGGCGACCTGGTGGCAAGCTGCACCTCCCCGCTCGCCCGCAACCGCACCTTCGGCGTCCACCTGGGCCGGGGTCTGAGCGTCGAGGAGGCGACGGCAGCCACCCGGCAGACCACCGAGGGCGTCAAGTCCGCCGAGGCGGTTCTCGACCTGGCCCGTACCCGAGGTGTCGAGATGCCGATCGCGGAAGTGATCTCCGCTCTGCTCAACGACAAGATCACCCTTGCCGAGACCGCCGCCGCGCTGATGCAGCGGCCCCCCAAGCCCGAGCGCTGACCTCTCGCAGCGCTCCAGCCACGCAGGGCTGGAGGCCCACGCCCCGTCGATACGGCGGCGGGGCCTCGTACACCGACCACGCGGGGCACTCATATCGGACCCAGCTGCCCAGGAGCGACGCCACCGGTATCGGGTTTCAGGGGGCCGACCCGGCGTCGACACGCTCCACCAGTTCATCCACGAAGCGCACCCTGGCAGAACCCACTGACAAACGCCGTCTCTCGGCGAGCCGTTCTCGGAACTCGGCAACATTCTGAACCTGCGTAGGGGTGGTGATGGAACGGTGACCGTGAGGCGGGCCCGCGCCCTGCTGGACGAGCACACCGCCGTGCGCGGGCCGCCGGGGACCGGGTGGGACCTGCACTCCGCCGAGCAGGCCGAGGCGCGCCTGCTCGCCTGGATCGACAACGACTTCGAGGACGACCTGCGCGGCGCGATGGCAACGGCAGCTGAGGAATCGGTGCCAGGCGTCTGGCGGGTGACCCTGCGCGTGACGGGGGAGTTCTGACCGTGGGCTGCAGACCTCTTGCACCGTCGGGCAGCCCCGGGCTGCCTAGGACGAGATGGCGTGATGGCCCCTCGCCCTCCCATCAGCCCTTGTCGAGGAAGTCGCGGGCGCCGCGCAGCCTGGTGTTCAGCCGGCGTTGCGTGGCGCCGCTGTCCAGGCGCACGTCCAAGGCTCCCAGGAGCTGCGTGTCCGCCCGGCGGCCGACGGACAGCCGGCCGACGGACAGCCGGGCGGGGTCGATGCCATCGCGTCGGGCGATGAGTACGCCGAGGTCGTAGCGGCTGAGGGCATCGGGTCCGCGAGGTGAAAGACACCGGCCGCGTCCGACGGGGCAAGCTCCCAGAGCGCGGCGGCCAGGTCAGCGACATGCACAGGACAGCGGATGTCGTCCGTGAACAGAGCCCCCCGCCATGTGCCGTCGGCCAGCTCGTGCACCGCCCGTTCGTGGGCGGACCCGCCATCCCCGATGATCAGCGAGGTGCGGGCGACGACCGCAGCAGGATGAAGCAGACGCACAGCGGTCTCGGCGGCGGCCTTCGCGGCTCCGTAGGGAGTCACCGGATCGGGGAGAGCCGCTTCGTCGTAACGGGAGCTGCGGCTCCCGGAGAAAACCGCGTCGCTGGAGACGTGCACCAGCCGGATGCCACGCCGCGCGGTGGACTGAGCAAGGCGGACAGGGCCATCGGCAGTGACCGTCCAGTCGGCATCCCCACTGGACGCGTTGATCACCACGCTGGGCTCCACCGCGTCGATGACTTTGTCGAGAGCACGAGGATCACGGAAGTCCAGCCGGTGCCACGAGACGGAAGGGGTAA
>NZ_JANCLX010000001.1:572481-631422 GCF_024295805.1 Streptomyces cucumeris | reverse complement strand
GACCCGACGACGAGCCGGCGCGAGAAGGAGTCGCCAAGCGCTCCGGCAACCGGCCCGTCGAGAACCACCCTACGAAACAGGCCCCGAGATCACCACGAACGGCTTGACGTCCGTTAGGAACTCAACGGCCGCCCGGGCACGAGGTGGTCCACGGCGCCCGACGGATCGGTCAGCCTGCCCAGCCGCCGCGGCACATCACCGCCCACCAGGACGACCACCACCAGCGTCAGCCCGAAGGTGAGCACCGCCAGCGCCCGTCCCAGCGGCATCCCGCCGGCCAGGTCGGCACCGAGCACCGGTGCCACCGCACCGCCCAGCGCCCCGGTGTTGTAGACGAAGCCGAGCGAGGCCGCCCGGGTCCGGGCCGGGAAGTGGCCCGCGATGTACTTGGGCAGGATGCCCGAGATCCCCTGGCTCAGCGCGAGCAGGAGGAACAGCAGGACGCCGAGGCCGACGAGGCTGTCCCGCACCGCGAACACCGGGAAGACGAAGGCCAGCGAGGTCAGCAGGGCGCAGGCGTACGCCCGCCGGGTGCCGAGCCGGTCACCGGCGAAGCCCGCGAGCCAGCAGCCCGCCATGGTGCCGAACCCGGCGTAGAACATCACGTCGGCGACCTCGCCGGGCGCGTAGCCCAGCTCCGACTTCAGATAGGTCGACAGCAGCGCCTGGATCGGCCAGCTGTAGAGGAACGCGCAGAAGACCGTGACCGTCAGCGCGGTGTACAGCGGCCAGCCGCGCCGGCCGCCGAGCTGGGCGGCGAAGGCGACCAGACACCCCGCCGCCAGCAGCGACAGCGGCCACCGCCATCCGGCGCCCACCGGGGTGAAGACGCAGAACAGCGCGGCGCTCGCGGCCACAGCCAGGGCGGTGTTGAGCCGCGCGCGCCACCGCCCGGTGAACAGCGGCGCGAAGGGATTGGGAGGCGCGCCGTCGCCCGCCGCCACTTCCTGGCGCCAGTCGGCGGCCTCGGGGAGCGCGCGCCGTACCCACAGCGCGACGAACACCGGCAGTACGCCGATCCAGAACATCCAGCGCCAGCCCCAGTGCGGTACCACCCAGGTGTAGAGCTCGGAGGCGAGGATGGTGCCGCCCGCGTAGCCCGAGATCAGGAAGCCGGAGGCGCGGTTGCGCAGCCGGGCGGGCCAGCTCTCCAGCACATAGGTGGCACTGGCGCTGTACTCACCGGCCATGCCCATGCCAATCAGTAGCCGGGCGGTGAAGAGACTGAAGTAGTTCCAGGCGAAACCACAGGCGAAGGTGCCCAGCGAGTAGAGCAGAATGCTGGCGATCATGGCTGGTTTACGGCCGTGGCGATCGCCCATCGCGCCCAGCAGCGCACCCCCGAGCCAGCGGGTGATGAAGGCGGCGGAGACCAGGCTCGCCGCGGCGGTGGTACCGAGGTCGAACTCCTCGGCGATCTCGGTGAGCACCAGGGTGATCAGGACGAAGTCGAAGCCGTCGAGCAGATAGCCGATCCAGGCAGCGGCCATGGATGTCCACTGGCTCCGGGAGACCTCCCGGTACCAGGGCACGGCGGCGGTCACGGCAACAGGCCCCCCTCCTCCAGGACATGACGGACCGCCTTGAGGGCCGCGTCGCCCAGCGGCACCTGGGGCGCGGCGGTCGCCGGGCAGTCGATGACACCGATCAGTCGCAGCGCGGCCTTGAAACCCCCGAGCGCCGAGGAACTTCCGCCCATCAGCGCGGGATCACCGGTGTCGGTGAGGGCGAACAGCGCGGCCAGCCGGTCCTGTTCGGCGGCGGCCCGGTCCCAGCGCCCGGCGCGGGCGTGCCGGTACAGCCGGACGTAGCCGTGCGGATCGACGTTGGCAAGACCCGGGACCACTCCATGGGCGCCCGCCAACAGGGCTCCGTCCACATCCAGTTCGGACCCGGTGAGCACCGAGAAGGCCCCGTCCAGCTCCCGGCGCCGGATCTCCACGAGCAGTCTGCGCAGCGCGCCGTCGTCACCGCTGCTGTCCTTGAGTCCGGCGAGGGTGCCGTCCGCCGCCAGCGGAAGGATGATCGCGGACGTCAGCTTGGAGTGGACCGAGGCCGGGATGTCATACGCGAAGAGCGGCAGCCCGGCGCCCTCGCGCAGCCGCCGGAAGTGGTCGGCGACCTCCACCGGATGGGTGCGGGTGTAGAACGGCGCGGTGGCCACGATCGCGTCCGCGCCCAGTCCGGCGGCGGCCCCGGCATGGTCCAGGACCCGTGCGGTGGTCATGTCGATCGCCCCGGCGAGCACCGGCACCCGGCCGTCCGCCGCCGCGATCACCGTCTCCAGGACGGTGCGGCGCGCCCGGTCGTCCAGATAGGCGGCCTCACCGCTGGAGCCCAGCGCGAACAGCGCGTTCACCCCGGCGCCGACCAGCCGCTCGACGAGGGCGGTCAGCGAGCGGACGTCGATCGCGCCGGTGGGGGTGAGCGGGGTGCACAGGGGCGGCACCACACCGGTGAGCGGAGCCGGAAGACTCATCACTACCCAGCTTTCTGGACGTGGGCGGCCTGGCCGGCCGGACGGATGACCGGATGACATCTGACGCCCCGCCATGTCCCGGCGGAGCACGGCAAGGAGAAGCGGGGTGATGAGGCGGGGCAATCGGGACATGGGACGTCCTGTCTCCCGGCTGAATCTCGCTCAGTGCCGACGGCGCTGTCAAGTGGTCCACCGGCCGTGGTCCCCTCCCTCAGCGCGGTGTCCGAATACCGCCAGCACCGGCCGGATCCCCCGATCAGCATGGGACCCATGAACAACACCAGTGACACCGGCCGGACGCCCCGGTACCAGGTCCGGCCCATCGCCCCCGAGGCGCTGAAGCGGCTGCGGACCATCGATGACGCGGACCGTCCGCCCCGCATGGTGGTCGAGGACGGCGACGGCGGCTCACCGCTGCGCTGCTGTCTGGGCCGCAGCGCACCGCACGAGACCATCGCGCTCCTCGCCTACACCCCGCTGCTGCGCTGGGCGCTGGACAGTGACGCCGACCCGGGCCCGTACAACGAGACCGGCCCGGTCTTCGTCCACCGCGAGGACTGCGGCGGCTGGACGGGCGACGGCGTCCCGGACGGGATCCGCGGCGAGCGGCGGGTGCTGCGGGCCTACGCCGCCGACGGCTCCATCCTCGGCGGACTGCTGCTCGACGGCGGCACCCCGACGATCGAGGAAGGGCTCGAACAGCTCTACGGCGATCCGCGGGTGGCGGTGGTGCATATACGCGCCGTGGAGTTCGGCTGCTTCCTGGCCGAGACCCGTCGCCTGTGACAGCCGGGGGCGGCGGGTCAGCCCCGGCCGGCCCGCGCGTCGGCCAGCGCCCGGCGGCACAGCGCGTCGGCGCGCCGGGTGGTCTCGGGCTGCCGGTAGTCGCGGGCGAGATGGAGGGTGTGGGCGCAGGCGCCGTCGAGGTCGATCCGGTGGCCGACGGAGACGAACACCGGCTTCACCCCGTCCCGGGTGCGCAGCGCCCGGCCGACCTCCTCGTCCCCGTCCAGCAGCGATGACCAGTCACCGCGGCGCGGTCCGGGGTCGGCGTGGCGGAAGGTGAACGGGTTCTTGGCGACGCCGATCACCGGGAGCCCGGTCAGCACCCCCAGATGGCTGGCCAGTCCGAAGCGGCGGGGGTGGGCCAGACCGTAGCCGTCGCACACCACCAGGTCCGGGCGGAATCCGGCGCGGTCGAGGGCGCCGAGCGCGTCCAGTACGGCGGGTATCTCACGGAACGCCAGCAGTCCGGGCACATAGGGGAAGGTGACCGGGCCGACCGCCGTCGTCTCGCCGACGACCTCCAGGGTGCGGGGGTCCAGCGCCACGGCGGCGGCCGCGACCACCCCGCGCTCGTCGTCGTAGGCCACGTCCACCCCGGCGACCGTCCCCGGACCCGCGCCCGGGGCGGCCACCTCCCCGGCGGTCACGACGGAGGTCCGCAGCCGCTCCTGGACGGCGGTCGCCCCGGCCTCGTCCGTCGGCCAGTCGGGCGGCAGGTCATAGCGGGGGGAATCAGTGCTGGTCATCGTGGGCATCACGCTACTATCCCGATCATGTTCATCCTGGACGTGACCTACACGGCTCCGCTGGACCGTGTCGAACCCGTGCTGCCCGCCCACCTCACCTGGGTGGACCGGCACTTCGCCGCGGGTGTGTTCATCACCTCGGGCCCCAAGAACCCCCGCGAGGGCGGGGTGATCGTGGCGGTCGGCGAGGACCGCGCGGCGATCGAGGAGCTGGTGGCCACCGATCCGTTCACGGTCGAGGGCGTCGCCACGCACACGATCACCGAGTTCATCGCCACCAGGACGGCTCCGGCCCTGGAGCCGTACCGGCAGCAGCCGCCCGGCTGACCCGGCCCGTTCCTCCGCCGGGCCCCGTCACGGGGCGGGGTCCGGCGGTCGCCGCTGCATGGCGTCGGTGTCAGCCCAGCCGGGCGATCCGGCCCTTCTCCCCCGCGGCCCAGCAGCCGAGGTCCGGGGTGCAGTCGACGGTGTCGTACGAACCGGTGTCGACGCTGCGCCAGGTACGGCCCGCGTCGGTGGTCAGGTCGGTTCCGGTGGGACCGACCGCCAGGGCCGCCCGGTGGCCGTGGGGCAGCCAGGTCACGCCCGAACGGTAGGCGGCCGGTGGCCGGACCGCCGCGGTCCAGCGGGATCCGCCGTCGCCGGTGACGGCCGCCGCGTACGGGGAGGCCTGATCGGGCCGGTAGTCGCCGCCGACGGCGAGCCCGTGCCGGGCATCGCGGAAGGCGAGCGCGAACACTCCGCGCGCCGGATCGCCCGCGGGGACCGGCGTGTCGGACACCGTCCAGCTACGCCCCCGGTCGGTGCTGTGGAACACCCGGGCGGTGGCCGCCCCACCGGTGGCGAACCAGGCGTTCCGTCCGCCGGAGGAGACCAGGCACTGCCCGCTCGCCGCGAACGCGGCCTCACCCGGCTGCGCGGCGGGCATCCAGTCCCCGGGCAGGACCCGCCAGCTACGGCCGCCGTCCCCGGTCGACAGGATCCGGTAGCGGCCGTCCACCGGGTCGCTCAGCGCGATCCCGTGCCGCGTGTCGAAGAACGTCATGCAGTCGTAGAAGGCGCGCGGGTCGTCGTTACGGAAGCTCTCGCTCCAGGTGGCGCCGCCGTCATCGGTGCGGAAGACCCGGGACGCCTCGCCCTCGCCGATCGCGAGGACCACCGCGCGCCGTGCGTCGAACGCCTCGACATCGCGGAACTCCAGCCCCTCCGCACCGGGCGGGGAGACATCGCGCCAACTGCGCCCGCCGTCGCGCGTCCGCAGCACCGTGCCCTTGGTGCCCGCAACCCACGCCGTGCCGCGGCTGACCGCGGCGAGTCCGCGGAACCGGGCGTCGGTACCGCTCTCGGTGAGCCGCCAGCCGCCTCCCCACCGGCCCTCGCCGTCCGCCGGCCGGGCCTGGGCGGGCGCGGTCGTCACGGCGGCGAGCGCCGCCGCGCAGAGTCCGGCCGCCACCGTGCGTCTCATCATGCTCATGATCCCCATACCCCTCATGGGGCTGGAAGCTAGCCGATCCGCGGGGCGCCGTCCACGGAAGCGGGCGGGTACGAGGAGGACTCTCCGCATCGCGGCCGCTTTCCCCGTTGACCGCCATGGCCGGCGAACGCCGGAGCCCGGGGCTGCGGGGCCGAGACCGGTCACCGCAGGGGGGACCAATACGCGGCGAGGGCCGGAGCCCGGGGCTGCGGGGTGCAGCGGCCGGGGTCCGGCCCTCGGTGGCGTTCTGTGTCAGCGGTCGCTGTCGGTGCAGACCCGGACCAGCAGCGACACGCAGTTCTCCGTGTCGTCGTCGGAGGAAGCGGTCGGCTTGGCCGTGGGCTTCCCGGTCGGCTCGTCGCTCGGCGTGGCGCTCCCGCTCGGCTCGTCGCTCGGGGTGCCGCTGGGCTCCGCCGTACCGCCGTCCGTCGGGTCGTCCGTCGGGTCCTCGGTGGGGTCGTCCGTGGGCGACGGGGAGGACGGATCGGACGGCTCACCCGAAGGTGACGAAGACGGCGAACCGGATGAAGTCGGCCGCGACGAGGGCGAAGAGGACTCCGACGGCGAGGACGGGTCGGCGGACGACGAGGCCGACGTCGAGGGGGACAGCGCGCTCGACGGCACGTCCGACGGCGACTTCCCGGCCGGGGTGCCCGTGGACGGCCGGTTGCGGGACGCCTCCCGGGCCGCGTCCGACCGCAGATCGTCCGGGGTCCGCGGGGACGCGCCGGAGGTCTCCGGCGCACCCGAGGACTCGGATGACTCCGACGATTCGAGCCCCTGCGGCGGCACCCCGGCGCCACCCGGATCCGACGGCGCCGACGCCGCCGCGGGCTGCTCCGGCTCCGCCGCGCCGCCGTCGGTCAGGGCCAGCCCGGCCGCCACCGCCGCACTCGCGAGGAGCAGCGCGCCGACCCCGGCCACGGTGGCCGCGACCGGTCCGGCCTGGCGCACCTGGCCGCGCAGGAGATGACCCGCCGAACGCCGGGTGGACACCAGCGCACCACCCGCGGCGGCCGCATGCGCGGCGCCGAACGGCACCGTGCGCGTGGTCGCGCCGACCGCGGCGGCAGCGCCGAAGGCGGCGAACGGCGCCAGCCATGTGGCGGCGCCCCGGTCCAGCAGCGCCAGCAGCGCCGGTCCGGTGAGCGCGGGCAGCCGGTCATCGGCCGCGACCATCTGCTCCATCCGGGCCCGGCAGTCCTGGCAGCCCTCGATGTGCACGGCGATCTGCTCGGCCTGGTGCGGGGTGTCGACGCCCTGGACGTGCGCGGCCATCCGCTCCCAGTGCGCACCGCAGGCCGCGCTCGCCGGGGTGCCCGGCTGGGCGCGCAGATACTCCTGGCGCAGACTCTCCCGGGCCCGCTCCACCAGCGCGGCGGCGGCGTCGGCGTGGGTCCCGAGACGGCGGGCGGCCCCCTCCGGGGACAGCCCGTCCACCTCCGCGAGCCACAGCGCGGTCACCCATCGCTGCGGCAGTTCGGCCAGGACCTCGACGAGCGGTTCGAGACGCGAGCCGCTCTGCGGCGGCCCCCAGCCCGCGGCCGCCGCGGAGAGCCCGCGCACGGCACTGGTGAGTTCGGCCGGTGCGGCGTCGGCCGCGAGCGGCGGTCCGGTCCGCACCCGCCGCCACACCCGGTAGTGGGCCTCGGCGACGAGGTCGCCGGCGGTCCAGGGGTTACCGGTGAGAGTGCGGGCATACGCGACGAGACGCGGGTATTCGGCTTCGTAGAGACGGGTATAGGCGGCCGCGTCGAGCGCCGCGGGACCTTGGTGCATGGTGGAACAACCCCTGGGGTGGTGCCTCGTCGGCGGCGGAGTTTTGTAACAGCTCCGCACAGCGCCCGAGACCGTGCATGGTTTTCGCAAGCCTAAATGCCCTATGTCCCCTCGAAAAATCAGTCGTGACACACGTCACAGCAACCATGGGTGCACTGGTGTGATCGCCCGTACGTCATAACGGTCGTAAGCGAGGCGGGGGACCCGCACCGAGAACAAGGGAGCCGGCGTTGTCCACAGTCATCGACCAAGCCGTTCAGGCACACCTCATCGCGTCGACGCCCGAGGCTCGCGCCATCCCGGCCTGTCTGCGCTACGAGCCCGACGACCCGTTCGCGGTGCGCGTCTCCTTCCCGCCCTCCGCCTCCCTCGACGGGACCACGGTGGAGTGGACGTTCGGGCGCGAGCTGCTCGCGGCGGGACTGCGCGGACCCGCGGGCAACGGCGATGTGCAGATGTGGCCGTGCGGGCCGCAGCGCACGGTGCTGGAGTTCCACGCCCCCGAGGGCATGGCCATGGTCCAGTTCGACACCGGTGACCTGCTCAGGTTCCTGGGCCGTTCGTACACCGTGGTGCCCGATGGCAGCGAGAGCGGGCAGCTGAATCTGGATGACGGACTCGCCTCGCTGCTGGGCGACGCCCCCGCCTGAGGCCGCACCCGGGGGCCCGCACGAGGCCGCGCCGCGGCTCGGGCCGCCGCTCAGCTCCCGCTTGAGGACGTGGTCGCCACGAGGATCGCCGTGGTGACCGCAGCGGCGAGCGCCGTGCGCACCTGGGCGATCACCTTCTCCAGGACCGGCCCCATTCCCCCGCTTCGCTCCCCCAGTTCCGCAATGCGCTGCTTGTGGAGCTTTGCGTCCTTGGCCGTCACCACGGTCCGCAGTTCCCCCGCCGCCGCGAGCGCGACCAGCGCGGCGTCCCGTTCGGAGACCTCGGCCACCGGCCGGTCGCCGTGCAGCACCCGCACCGCGTCCTCGCGCATCCCCGCGACCAGGTCGGTCCGCTCCAGCCGGTACTCCTTGGCGGGGAACACCCCCAGCATGCGCCGCGTCTCCACGCGCAGATACCCGCCCGCGACCAGTTGGTCGCGTACGGCGTGCTCGGTCAGCCGTGGCTGATGCCCCACCCAGGTCGCCCAGGTGTGCGGCCGGGACTCCCCGATCAGCTCCAGCAGTCCGTCGAGCGCGGGGTCCCCGGTGACGGCGTCCTCGACCGGACGCGGCCGGCCGTCGGTGTCGGTGAGCAGTCCGCGCTGGGCGAGCTCGGTGAGGGCCGCGGCCCGGACGAGGAGCGCGGTGTGGGCGCCGACGGGTCTGCCGGTCCCGGGGTCGAAGGCGAGCAGATGGAGCGCGGCGGCGAGGGAGAGCGAGCCGTTCGGCACGGGTCCTCCGGTCGGTGTCGTCCGGTCGGTACGGGACGTTCCGACCCTAACCGCCGCAGGGCGCGCCGGAGCGGCGGCCACGCGCACCCCCCTTGCGCGCACGTGACCACCGTCCGGCAACCGCCCCCTTACGGGTGGTAGAGCTTCACCACGGCGGTCGTGGTGGTCCGCCGGAAGTCCGCGACCGGGGCGTGCTCGAATCCGCCCATCTCGCCCCACTGGACGACGGTCACGGTCCGCCCGTCCCGCCCCACGCCGTAGAGGTGGATCCCCGGCTCGGAGTCCGGGTACGAGGTGTGGACGCCGTAGACGTGGGCGCCGTCCTCGGCCGGGAGCGCGCCGTAGTCCCGCCAGGACGCCGTGCCCTCGGGGTAGTCGCGCCGCCAGTCGGCGGCGCAGTTCCGGATCTTCTTCTCCGCGGCGGCGGCCAGCTTGCGGGCGGCGTCCACGGTGCCGGTCCGCACCACGATCTGGGTGGCGCCGGTGTCGTACTCGGTCCAGAAGGTGCGGTGGGTCGCCCCGGCCGAGGGGAAGGTCTTCCCGACGCAGAACGGGACGTTCTCCGGCAGGCCCTTGGTGACGTCACCGGCGTACCAGTCGGAGTTCGGGTGCGGCGGGAGCTCCTTCGGCACGAGGTGGCCGGGTGTCCCCGGGGCGGCCGGAGCCGGGGCGGCCTGGGCCGGGCCGGTCCCGGCCACCGCCAGGACGGCGACCGCCGCCACCGCCCCCGCGGCGGTGCGGAGTGCGTGCTTGACCATGCGCATCAGGTGATTCCCCGTCTCTTCCGGTGCTGTCGTTGCGACTCATGGCAGTGGACCTGTCATGTCACGGTTCGGCGCCGCCACACGGTCCGTGGCGGCGGGTCCCCAGCGTGCGGGGCGCCGGACCACGGGGACCAGCAAAGGCGCGGCATCCGGGACGCCGGAATGCCTGCACGTACGCTGACTTGGGGGCATGACAACACCCTGGAACGCGTTCGCGGGACGCCCGCGGGACGCGGACGGGTGGGGACACGGGGAAGAAGGGGGGCGGTTCCATGGGAAGCACCCATGAGATCGCGGAGTTCGCGGAGAGCCTGCGGTGCCTGAAACGGCGCTCGGACCGCAGCTACGGCTGGCTGGCCACACGACTGCACGTCAGCACGTCCACACTGCACCGCTACTGCAACGGTGACGCGGTCCCGGCGGACTACGCGCCGGTGGAACGCTTCGCCCGGCTGTGCGGGGCCGCTCCGGAGGAGCTGATCGCCCTCCACCGCCGCTGGATGCTGGCCGACGCGGCCAGACGCCGTACGGCCACGCCCCGGGGCGGCACCCCGGGAAGACCCCGGGGCGCCGGGGACGCGCAGCCGGACGCGCCGACGGCGGACGGATCCGCCGCTGCGGCCCAGGAGCCCGCGGAGCACCCGGGCTCCGTCCCCACCACCATGGGCAGCACGGACGTTGCCACGGAGAACGCGTACGGCCCGGCGGCGGCGCCGGTCGAACCAGGCACCGGGTCATGCGCCGCGCGTGTCACGGGTGTCGCGGCGGAGGGCGACGCCACGCCGGACGGGCCGGTCGCCCCGGCGCCCACGACGGGGCCCGGCGCCGCGGACGGCGTGTCGCGCGGGTCGGGGCGTCGCACGGCCGGCGCCGTACGAAGGGCTCGGGCCGGGTCAGCGGACGTGCCGCCGCCCGGCGCCCCGGATGCCGAACCGCCGTCCCGGGAGGGTGAGTCCACGCCCCGGGCGGCGCGGACTCCGGCCTCGGGCGGTGGGGTGCGATGGATGCCGGTGGGCGGCGCCTCCGGTGGGCGGGGGCGGTTGCGGGCCGTTCCCGAGGGCGGGGGCACGGCCCCGCGCCGCGGCTGGCGACGGCGGCCGTGGGCGTTCCTGGCCGGGGCCGCCGCCATGGCGGTGCTCGCCCTCATCGCGGTGGAGGTACGTCCGCCCGGCGACGACGGCAAGGACACCGCCGCACCCCGCGCGGGCGCCCACCCCCGGTCCGCCGCGCCCGCAGGGCCCACGGCACGCGGGCGGTTGGACCGGGCGGACACCGGCGACGCCAAGCACCCGTCCGGCGCCCCGCGCGGCGACGGCACCCGGCGCGCGGACGGTGGACCGTCGGGCTCCGCCGCCCCCTCCCCGGGCGCGTCGGACCGCACGGGCGGCACGCCGCGCAAGGGCGGCTCCCGGGTCCCGCTCACCCTCACCACCCGCTCACATGTGTGGGAGAACGGCTGCGACCACCGCTATCTCATCGACCGGCGCCCCACCGACGTCGCCCCGCCGCCCACCGAACAGGACGCGCCGACCTGGGCCGCGGCCCACGGCGCCGTCCACGGCGGGACCACGAACGTGGAGGTCACGGTGCAGGGCCGGGGGTCGTCCGCGGTGGTCCTGCGGGCGCTGCACGTACGGGTCGTGGGGCGGGGCGGCCCGCCGGCGTGGTCGTCGTTCGCGATGGAGAACGGCTGCGGCGGCTCGCTCACCCCGCGCGCGTTCTCGGTGGACCTGGACGCCTCCCGTCCGCTGGCCCGCCCGACCGACGGCAATGACTCGGGCAAGCCGCTGCCCGCCGTGCGCTTCCCGTACCGCGTGTCGGACACGGATCCGGAGGTGCTGCGGATCAACGCCCGCACCGTGGGCTGCGACTGCCGCTGGTACCTGGAGCTGGACTGGTCCAGCGGCGGTCGCGAGGGGACGGTGCGGATCGACGACCACGGTGCGCCGTTCCGCACCAGCGGCGTCAAGGGCCGCCCCGAGTACGGCTACGACTACGGCGCGGGCGCCTGGCGCGAGAACGGCTGACCGCCTGGGCGTGCGCACCGGGCGTTCGCGGACCCGGCGGGACGGTGCGGACCCGCCCCGGGGCGCGCCGCGCCGCTACTCCTCCGCCGTGGCGAGCAGCAGCGCCGCGTCCCGTACATCCGGGTGCGGATGGCCGCGCAGCGCACGCAGTTGCTCCCGCCACGGCTCCGGCCAGCCGGTGCGGTCACCCCCCGCCTCGGTGAGGGTGGTGGCGAACAGCCCGGCGGCGTGTCCGCCGTCCTCGCAGAGCTGCCGAGCGGCACGCCGCAGCGCCTCATCCGAACCGGGCCGCGCCGCCGCGGTCAGCCGCCGGTGCAGTACGTCGGTGGTACGGGCGGCGAGGGCGGGGCGGAGGGAGTGCAGACGGCTGAGGCGGGCGAGCGCGGCGGCCAGCGGACCGGGGCGGGAGTCCAGGTCCAGTACATGCACCAGGACATGGGCGGCGTCGGGGATGAACGGCTCGTAACCGGCGAGGAGTTCGGCCGCGGAGGTGGCGGCGCGCCGCATCGGGCGTGTCGCGGCCCCGCCCGCCGCCCGCACGGCCAGCCGCGTGGCGATATGCCGGATCCGGCGGCGCGCGGGCCGGTCCCGGCCGGGTGCGGCATCGGGCGTACCGGACCGGGCGTCGGCGGTGGCGAGGGCGGCGAGCGCCCAGGCCAGCGGATTGTCCTCGGGCGT
Organism: Streptomyces cucumeris; assembly: GCF_024295805.1. GTDB lineage: Bacteria > Actinomycetota > Actinomycetes > Streptomycetales > Streptomycetaceae > Streptomyces > Streptomyces cucumeris. The sequence continues at coordinate 619,308 of NZ_JANCLX010000001.1, read as the reverse complement.
GCCGTCGGGAGCGGCGGCCACCACCGCCAGCAGCGCGTCGGCCGCGGAGGTCCAGCCCGCCCGGTTGTCGAGGTCGGTGACGGCGGCGACGAGGACGGCCGCCACGTCCGGTGCCCAGGGGGACCAGACGGCGAGCGCGGCGTGACCCGCCGCGGCGACCTGGGGGTCCTCGGTGTCGCAGACGACACGGATGAGCTGGGCGTAGCGGGACCGGTGGTGTTCGGGCAGGTCCAGCGGATGGACGCGCAGCACGGCGTGGCGCAGTTCGCGCCGTCCGCTCGCGGCGGCGGTGAGCATCTCCCAGGCGCGTTTGGCGTCGAGCAGCCGGGCGGCGAAGGCCACGCAGGCGGCCTGGACGTCATGGTGCTGGTTGGGCACCCCACGGGCGTCGGCGAGGAGGGTGGCGGCGTCGGACACGGGCAGCAGGGTGGCGGCGAGCCGCGCGGCCTCCTTGCGGCTGGTGACCTTCGGGGGCACGGACGGTACGGCGGTCGCCACCCCGTCCGGTGCGAGGACACCGCGGATGGGGGCCTCCAGCCGTGCGGGGTCCGTGTGCCGGGCCGCCCGGGTGGCCGCGGCCACCGCCACCCGGGCGCGGTCGTCGCCCGCGTGGGCGAGCAGCGCGGGCAGGGCGTCTCCGGGCCGGTCGGTGTGGGCGAGGGCGGCGAGCGCGGCCTCGGCGAGCGCCACGTCGTCACCGCGGGTCCAGGCCCGGACGGTGGCGGCGGTGCCGGGGAGCAGCGCGGCACGGGCGAGGGCGGTGGTGCGTTCCCGGACCGGGCGCGTGGTGTCGGCGGCGGTGCGCTCCAGCAGGCGTGCGGCGGCGGCCTGCTGGCGGGGCACCCAGCGGACGGCGTCGTACGTGGCGGGTGGCGTCCAGGCGGTGCCGGGGGTGAGGAACCGGCCGTAGGGCGGCGTGTCGGCCAGCACGAGGTCGAGCAGATCGGTGCGCCGACGGGTCAGCACGGCCAGGACGGGCGGCAGTACGGCGGCCGACGGGTCCTGGGTGACGAGTTCCGCGGCCCGCTCCTCACGCTCACCGGGCGGCTCCAGCCACAGCGCGACAGCGGTGCGGGCGGTGGTGTCGCTGCCGAACTGGATCGCCTGGCGCAGGAGTTCCTGGAGTTCGGGCAGGGTGTGGGCGCGCCGTCCGAGCGAGCGGACGAGGGCGAACGTCAGCTCGTGGTCGACCCGTTCGGCGCCCGCCTCCAGCCAGGGGCGCAGCGCGTCGAAGACGGTGTGTTCCTGACCGCGCCGCAGGGTGTGGTCGAGCGCGCCGAGATCGGCGGCGCCGACGTGTCCGGCCAGCCGGGTGACGGTGCGCAACGCCCAGCCCAGCAGCTCCCGCTGCCCGGTGACGGCGTGCTCGCGCAGCAGCGCGACGGCGAGGCGGCGCAGCGCCCGCCGGGTGGCCGCGGAGGAGTCCCGGGCCTGGATCGCGTCGCCCGCGACCCGGTCCAGATGGTCCGCGGCGTCATCGGTGAACAGGGCCGGAGGGACGGCGGCGAGCGCGCCGAGTGCGGCACACCGCACCGGGTCCTGCTCGTTGCGCAGCCGTTCCAGCAGGGCCAGCAGGGAGGTGACGGCGCCGGGGTCGCCGGAGCGGGCGGCGTTGCGGATCAGCAGCGGATAGGCGAGGGCCCGGTCCTCCGCGGTGGAACGGCGTGTCGCGTCGAGCAGTTCCGTACGCGCCTCGTCGACCGGCAGATACGCCACGGCCTCCAGCACGGCGGTCCACTGCGCCCCGCGGTCCCGCGCCCGCCCGGCCATCCGGCGCGCCCGCTCCTGGCGGACCGCGTGCGGCAGCACCTCCAGGACCGCGGGGTCCACGGCGGTGTGGTCCGGGTCATGTGCGGCGGTGGCGTAGGCGAAGACATCGGCGCGGCGGCCGGGCGGCAGTGCGGCCAGCAGCCGGGCCAGCGCGGTCGGATCCTGCACCAACGCCACTGCGAGATCCGGGAGTTGAGGCGGGTCGGCGCGTACGAGACGGCGCAGGACGGCGCGTTCGAGGCCGTGGCCGCGCAGCAGGGGCGCCTGGTCGGGGGCGAGCAGCAGCCGCACCGTACGGGTGGGGTCGGCGGCCACCAGCGCGGACAGCCGGTGCCGCACCGGGAGCGGCAGCGTCCCGTGGCAGACGTCCTCCAGGAGGTCCAGCACCCGGTCCGGTGCGACGGGCACGGCGAGCGCGACAGCCTGCGCGTACCGCGCCCACCAGTCCGCGCGCAGGGCCTGCGGCAACGCGGTGAGCTGCCGTTCGGCCTCGTCGAGGACGGTGAGGGGGTGGCGGCTGACGAGGGGGCGCCAGCTGCCGACGGCGTGGAAGAGGGCGGGCAGCATGCGTATGAGGGTGTCCGCGCCGCAGCCGGGCAGCAGCCGGGCCGCCTCGGCGTCGCCCCAGCGCTCCCGCACCGGGTCGATGAGCCGGTCGGCGAGCGCGGTGCGCCGCCCGGCGACGACGGTGCGCGCCAGTTCGCGCCGTACGGCGGCGGGGGCGTCCTGGAACGCCTCCTCCAGCGCCTCGTCGTCGATGCCCTCTCCCTTGCGCGCCACCGCGAGGGCGTGGTGGCGCACCACGGGATCGGGGTCCAGCAGCCGCCTCCGGAGGTGGCCGGTCCGCCCGCCGACGGCCGCGGCCGCGGCGGCGAGCCGCCGCCCGTACACCCCGCGCCGCTCCAACTCGCCGATCAGTGCGCCCAGTTCACCCCGCGCGGTGGCGGCCCTGGTCCGTACCGCCAGTTGGTGCATCCGCCGCGGATGCGGCAACGGGTCGAGGGCGGTGAGCAGCTCGTCGGCGAGGGCGCGGGGGGCTTCGGGCGTGGGGACCATGACCAGGATTCTGCATGGTGGAGATGTACCGGCCGCAGGGTCCCCCCGTGCCGCCCGGACCGTCCGCCCGCGGGCCGCGCCCGGTGGCCGCCAGGCGGCCGGAGGGTTCCGCTCCGGCCCGCCCCCGCTCCTGCGGGTCTCCACACCCCCGCAGGTCAGCGGGGCTCCCCGGTACGCCGTGCGGGCGGGACCCGCGCCACTTACGCTCGGTGTGTGGACCGGCCTCGCACACCGAGGGACCGAGGGACGGCGCAGGGTCACCGCGCATGGTGTCATCGAGCGCGGTGTCGTCGCGGGGGTCGGCCACTGCCGTCCGAGCCCGGAGGCGATACATGCCGGAGCTTTTCATCGGCGGCCGCTGGACAGCCGCCCTCGACGGACACACCCGCGAGATCCGCTGCCCCGCGGACGGGACCCTGGTGGCCACGGTCGACGAGGCCGGTCCGAAGGACACGGCCGCGGCCATCGCCGCCGCCCGGGACGCCTTCGACCGCGGCCCCTGGCCGGGCACCCCGGCCACCGAGCGCGGCAGACTGCTGCTGCGGGTCGCGGAGCTGCTGGAGCGCGACAAGGCGGACATCGCCCGCGCCGAATCCCTGGACACCGGGAAACGGCTGGTGGAGAGCGAGTACGACCTCGACGACATCGCGAACTGCTTCCGCTACTTCGGCAATCTGATCTCCTCGGCGGGCCCCGGCCGCGTCATCGACGTGGGCAGTGGGGACGTGGACAGCAGGGTGGTGCACGAACCGGTGGGGGTCTGCGGGCTGATCACACCGTGGAACTACCCGCTGCTCCAGACCGCCTGGAAGGTCGCCCCCGCGCTCGCCGCCGGGGACACCTTCGTCCTCAAGCCGAGCGAGCTGACCCCGCACAGCGCCATCGGGCTGATACGGCTGCTGGCCGAGGCCGGGGTGCCGCCGGGCGTGGCCAATCTGGTGCTGGGCGCCGGATCGACCGTGGGCGCGCCGCTGGCCACGGACGAGCGGGTGGACCTGGTGTCGTTCACCGGCGGGGTGGTCACCGGCCGCTGGATCATGGCGGCCGCCGCGCCGACCGTGAAGAAGATCGCGCTGGAGCTGGGCGGCAAGAACCCCAATATCGTCTTCACCGACTCCGACTTCGACACGGCCGTGGACTACGCCCTGATGGCCGTGTTCCTGCACGCCGGGCAGGTCTGTTCGGCCGGGGCCCGGCTGCTGGTCCAGGAGCAGCTGCACGACGCGTTCATCGACGAGATCGTGCACCGGGCGCGGCAGATCCGGCTGGGCGGCCCGTTCGACGAGGAGGCCCGCAGCGGTCCGCTGATCTCCGCGGCGCACCGCGAGAAGGTAGCGGCCTACGTGGCATCCGGGCTCGACGCGGGCGCGGTGCTGCGCTGCGGCGGGGCACAGCCGGACGATCCCGCCCTGGCGGACGGTTACTTCTACCTGCCGACGGTGCTGGACGACTGCACCCCGGACATGTCCGTGGTGCAGGAGGAGTCCTTCGGCCCGGTGCTCACCGTGGAGCGGTTCCGCGACGAGGACGAGGCCCTGGCGCTGGCCAATGACACCGTCTACGGGCTGGCCGGCGCAGTGTGGACACAGGACGCGGAGAAGGCGCAGCGGGTGGCGTCCCGGCTGCGCGCCGGCACCGTGTGGATCAACGACTTCCACCCGTACGTCCCGCAGGCCGAATGGGGCGGGATGAAGCAGTCCGGCATCGGGCGCGAACTGGGCCCGGCGGGTCTCGCCGAGTACCAGGAGGCCAAGCACATCTGGCGCAACACCGCGCCCCGCCCGCAGAGGTGGTTCTCATGACACCTCTCATGACACCAGGGAGGTGGTCCGCATGACGGCGACCGAGCCCGCCGGGCCGTCACCGGGCGCCCGTCCCGAGGGCGGTGACGACGACGAGTCACTGGCCGAGCTCGGTTACCGCCCCGAACTCAAGCGCACCCTCGGCAACTTCCACACCTTCGCCGCCGGGGTCAGCTATATCTCCATCCTCACCGGCACCTTCCAGCTCTTCTACTTCGGTGTGAACCACGGCGGCCCGGCCTACTGGTGGTCGTGGCCGATGGTGTTCGTGGGCCAGCTCATGGTGGCCCTGTGCTTCTGCGAGCTCGCGGGCCGCTATCCGGTGGCCGGTTCGGTCTACAACTGGTCCAAGCTGCTGGGCGGGCCGCATGTGGGCTGGCTGGGCGGCTGGATGATGATGACGGCCACCATGGTGTCGCTGGCCGCGGTGGCACTGGCGTACCAGATCACGCTGCCGCAGATCTCCGCGTGGTTCCAGTTCATCGGGGACGGCAGCTCCGGCACCGAACGCGCGGCCAACGCGGTGGTGCTCGGCACCGTCCTGGTGCTGTTCACCACCCTGGTGAACGGCTTCGGGGTGAAGCTGATGGCGCGGATCAACTCCGCCGGTGTGGCCATCGAGCTGATCGCCGCGATCGTGCTGATCCTGCTGCTGGCCGCGCACATCACCCGCGGTCCGTCCGCCGTGCTGGAGACCAACGGACTCGGCAGCGGACAGCATCTGGGCTATCTGGGGGCGTTCCTGACCGCCTCGCTCGCCTCGGCCTATGTGATGTACGGCTTCGACACCGCCTCATCGCTGGGCGAGGAGTCGCTCGACCCGGCGCGCAACGCGCCGCGCGCCATCCTGCGCGCACTGGTGGCCTCGTTCGTCATCGGCGGGCTGATCCTGCTCTTCGCGCTGCTCGCGGTGGAGAACCTCCAGGCCAAGCAGTTGTCGGTGGACGGGCTCCAGTACGTGGTGCTCTCGGTCCTCGGCGACACCGTCGGTGACATCGTGCTGTGGTGCGTGGTCATCGCCATCACCGTATGCGCGCTGGCGGTGCACACCGCGGGCATCCGACTGATGTTCGCCATGGCCCGGGACAACAACCTCCCCGGCGGCTCCCGGCTGGCGCGGGTGCACCCCCGGTTCCAGACCCCGCTGCTCCCGGCGATCCTCATCGGTGTGGTGGCGGTGGCCATCCTGGTCATCAACATCAACCAGCCGCAGATCTTCTCGGTGGTCACCAGTATCGCGATCATCATGATCTACATCGCGTATCTGCTGGTCACCGTGCCGATGCTGGTGCGCAGGTTCAAGGGTGAGTGGAAACCCGCCGAAGGCCGCTTCTCCCTGGGCCGGTTCGGGCTGCCGGTCAACATACTGGCGGTGCTGTGGGGGCTGGGGATGTCCATCAACCTCGCCTGGCCGCGTGCGGAGGTCTACAACGCCACCGGTCCGCAGCACTGGTACCTGCGCTGGGGCGCGTTCCTGTTCATCGGTGTGGTCGCGCTCGGCGGCTTCGCCTACTACTGGTTCGTCCAGCGCAATCACACCGGTGTGCTCGCCGAGCACGCCGCGCCCACCACCCCGTGAGGAGAGACGTCGTGGACGAGTTCGACTACGTGGTGGTCGGTGGCGGTACGGCCGGTTCGGTGGTGGCGGCGCGGCTGAGCGAGGACCCGTCGATCTCGGTGTGTCTGCTGGAGGCGGGCCCCTCCGACGTCGGCGACGACAACGTACTGCGGCTGGAGCAGTGGATGGGGCTGCTGGAGTCCGGCTACGACTGGGACTACCCGATCGAACCGCAGGAGCGGGGCAACGACTTCATGCGGCACGCCCGCGCCAAGGTGCTGGGCGGCTGCTCCTCGCACAACTCCTGTATCGCCTTCTGGGCCCCGGCCGAGGATCTGGACGAATGGGCCGCGCAGGGGGCGGAGGGCTGGTCGGCGGCGGACTGCTTCCCGCTGTTCCAGCGGCTGGAGACCAATGACGGGCCCGGTGACCACCACGGCCGCACCGGTCCGGTCACGATCCGCAGCGTGCCGCCGAAGGATCCGTGCGGCGTGGCGCTGCTCGCGGCCTGTGCGGAGGCCGGGATCCCCACCACCGCGTTCAACACCGGCACCACCGTGGTGCGCGGCGCCAACTGGTTCCAGATCAACGCGCGCGAGGACGGCACCCGTTGTTCGGCCTCGGTGTCCTATCTGCACCCGGTGATGGACCAGCGGTCCAATCTGGAGGTGCGGACCGGACTCCAGGCCAGACGGCTGGTGCTGGACGCGGACCGGCGCTGCACCGGAGTGGACTACCTGGCCCCCGACCTCATCCACACCCACACCGTGCACGCCCGCCGCGAGGTCATCGTCTCCTGCGGTGCCATCGACTCCCCCAAGCTGCTGATGCTCTCCGGTATCGGCCCGGCGGACCATCTGCACGAGACCGGTATCGACGTGGTCGTGGACGCCCCCGGCGTGGGCGAGAACCTCCAGGACCACCCCGAGGGCGTCATCATGTGGAACGCCGAGCAGCCCATGGTCACCAGCTCCACCCAGTGGTGGGAGATCGGCATCTTCTCCCCCACCGAACCGGATCTGGACCGGCCGGACCTGATGTTCCACTACGGCTCGGTGCCCTTCGACATGAACACCTACCGGCGCGGCTACCCGACCTCCGAGAACGCCTTCTGCCTCACCCCCAACGTCACCCGCGCCCGCTCCACCGGCACCGTCCGGCTGCGCACCCGCGACTTCCGCGACAAACCCCGCGTCGACCCCCGCTACTTCACCCATGAACACGACATCCGGGTCATGACCGAGGGGTTCCGGGTCGCCCGTGACATCGCCGCCCGGCCCGCACTGGCCCTGTGGGCGGGCGCCGAACTCGCCCCGGGTTCCGAGGTGGCCACCGACGACGAGCTGTTCGACTACATCCGGCAGACGCACAACACCGTCTACCACCCGTCCTGCACGGTGAAGATGGGCGCGCCGGACGACCCGGCCGCCCCGCTCGACCCCCAGCTACGGGTCAAGGGCGTCAGCGGGCTGCGGGTGTGCGACGGTTCGGTGATGCCGCACCTGGTCGCCGTCAACCCGTGCATCACCACGATGATGATCGGCGAGAAGTGCGCCGACATGATCAAGCGACGTCATCCCTGAGCCGGAACCCGTCGAGGCGCGACACCGTCCCAGGGCCATGTCCGGGATGTGGAATGAGCACCGGGACTCCTTGACCGCCCGGACTTTCCGCTGCTTGTATCGATGCCATGAAGCGACAGGACCTCACGCGGCGACGCCATGTCGACCTCGCGCGTGTCTCCAGCGCGTTCTGTTGCCGCCCGGTTTGATCCCCCGCCGGGCCCGAGCGCGTTCCGCCGCTCCCCTCCCCTGACTGACGCTCCCTGAGCGTGTCCCCGCGACGCCCCGTGCCCCCGCACGGCGTGTGCGGACCGCCGTGTGCCGATGCCCGGCCGCCCTCCCGTGCCGCCGTCCCCGCCGCGCGCCGTTCTCCCCTGCCCGCCGGCGGCTTCTCTCCCTCTCCCCCTCCCCGCCACCGGTTCCCCGAAAGGTCCCCCATGGCCACCGTGCTGTCCCTCTCCGGCTCCCCCTCCGCCACCTCCCGCACCGCCCGGCTGCTGCGCCATCTGGACGCCCGGCTGACCGCCCAGGGCCATGACGTCATCCCGCTGGACATCCGTACGCTGCCCGCCGCCGCCCTGCTCGGCGCCGACTTCAGCCATCCGGCCATCACCCGTGCCACGGCGCTGGTCGAGCAGGCGGACGGGATCATCGTGGGCACCCCCGTCTACAAGGCCGCCTACTCGGGGCTGCTGAAGTCACTGCTCGACCTGCTGCCGCAGTACGCGCTCGCGGGCAAGACCGTCCTGCCACTGGCTACCGGCGGCACCACGGCACACGTCCTGGCCATCGATTACGCGCTGCGCCCGGTGCTGTCGTCGATGGGCGCGGCCCATATCGTCCAGGGCTGGTTCACCCTCGACAAGGACATCACCGTCGGACCGGACGGCGGGGTGAGCGTGTCGCCCGGCACGGCCGAGGCGCTGGGACAGGTGGTCGACCAGTTCTCGGTGGCACTCGGCCGCACCGCCGTGTTCGCCGCCGCGGGCTGACCGCCCCCGCCGGAGCCCCCGCCCCCCGCACCCCCGACCACGAAAGATCCACGATGTCCCTCACCTTCCACTGGTTCCTGCCCACCAACGGAGACAGCCGTCATGTGGTGGGCGGTGGCCACGGAACACCCGTCACCGCGGCGGGCGGTGACCGGCCGCCGTCCGTCGGCTATCTGACCCAGATCGCCCGCGCCGCCGAGGACCTGGGCTTCGTCGGCGCGCTGACCCCGACCGGAGCGTGGTGCGAGGACGCCTGGCTGACCACCGCCATGGTCAGCCAGCACACCGAACGGCTGAAGTTCCTGGTGGCGTTCCGCCCCGGTTCCGTCTCGCCCACGCTCGCCGCGCAGATGGCCGCCACCTACCAGCGGCAGACGGGCGGGCGGCTGCTGCTCAACGTGGTCACCGGCGGGGAGAGCCAGGAGCAGCGCGCCTACGGCGACTTCCTCGACAAGGACGCCCGCTACGCCCGCACCGGTGAGTTCCTCCAGATCGTGCGCGGCCTGTGGGACGGCCGGACCGTCGATCTGGCCGGGGACCACCTGCGAGTGGAGGACGCCACGCTCGCCCGGCTGCCCGACCCGGTGCCCGAGGTCTACTTCGGCGGCTCCTCCCCCGCCGCCGGACGGGTGGCGGCCCGCCACGCGGATGTCTACCTCACCTGGGGCGAACCGCCCGCCCAGGTCGCCGAGAAGATCGCCTGGATCCGCTCAATGGCCGAACGCGAGGGGCGCACCGTCCGCTTCGGCATCCGGCTGCATGTCATCACCCGGGACACCGCCGGACAGGCGTGGGACGAGGCCCAGCGGCTGCTGGACGGTTTCGACCCGGAGACCGTACGGGCCATCCAGCAGGGCCTGGGCCGCAGCGAGTCCGAGGGCCAGCGGCGGATGCTCGCCCTGCACGGCGGCAGCCGGGACGAACTGGAGATCCACCCCAATCTGTGGGCCGGGATCGGTCTGGTGCGCGGTGGCGCCGGCACGGCCCTGGTGGGCAGCCATGCGGAGGTGGCGGAGCGGATCGAGGAGTACCGGGCCATCGGGATCGAGGAGTTCGTGCTCTCGGGCTATCCGCATCTGGAGGAGGCGTACTGGTTCGGGGAGGGTGTGCTGCCCATGCTCCGGGCACGCGGGCTGTGGACCCATCCGGCCCACCCCGGCGCGGCGCCACCGGCCGCCGCGCGTTGAGGCAGCGAGAGAGAGGGGGCCGGGCTGATGCCCGGCCCCTTTCGCATGCCCCCGCGACGACGGAACGTAGTCGAGGGTTGCTCACCTTTGCCGATGGTTTCATATTCCACACCTGGAGAATTAAATGCGAAGAAGCCATCGAGAACCGCGTCTACGGGCAGGTCGGGCTGTTGACCGCCCCTACGCTCTTCCTTCATGTCACGTTCCATACGCCACAATCCGACCAAGTCCCTCCTCGCCGCAGCCCTGGTTCTCTCCCTCGGTGCGCTCACCGGCTGTAACAGTGATGACGACAAGAAGCACGACGCACGTTCCACGTCCGCGTCATCCACCAAGGACCTGCCCGCCACGCTGACCGGACAGAAGCTCGCCTGGAAGAAGTGCTCGGCGCCGGGCGGCGGCGAGGCCCCGGGCAAGGGCTGGGAGTGCGCCACCCTCAAAGCCCCCCTCGACTACGCCAAGCCGGACGGCGAGACCACCGGCATCGCCCTGGTCCGCGGCAAGACCACCGGGAAGGGCAAGCGCATCGGCTCGCTGGTCTTCAACTTCGGCGGCCCCGGCGCCTCCGGCGTGGACACCCTTCCGGGCTTCGGCAAGGACTACGCGAAACTGCGCTCGAAGTACGACCTGGTCAGCTTCGACCCGCGCGGGATCGGCGGAAGCGAGGGGGTGCGTTGCCTGAACGGCAAGCAGCTCGACGCGCACTTCCAGGTGGACCGGTCCCCCGAGACCGACGCCGAGGTGAAGGCGATGACCGCGGCCTCCAGGAAGTACATCGCCGCCTGCCAGAAGCACTCCGGCAAGATCCTGCCGCACGCCGACACTCAGAGCACCGCACGTGACATGGACCTGATGCGTGAGGTGCTCGGCGACAAGAAGCTCCACTACTTCGGGATCTCGTACGGCACCGAGCTCGGCGGGGTCTACGCCCACCTCTTCCCGAAGAACGTGGGCCACTCGGTCATGGACGCCGTGGTCGACCCGACCGAGGACATGGTCCAGTCCGCCCTCGGCCAGGTGAAGGGCTTCCAACTGGCCTTCACCAACTACATGAAGGACTGCACCAAGCACGGCGCCAAATGTCCGACCGGCCCGGGCGGTGCCGAGGGCACCAAGCGGATCGCAGCCCTGCTCAAGGCTGTCGACTCGAAGCCGCTGCCGACCGAGGACGGCCGTCGTGTCACCGAAGACATCGCCGTCAACGGCATCGTCGCCGCGCTCTACGACAAGGAGAACTGGGACCCGCTCAGTGCCGGGCTGCTCGAAGCCATGCGGTTGCACGAGGGCAACACCCTGCTCGCCCTGTCCGACAACTACAACGAACGCGACGAGCACGGCAACTACTCCACCATCAGCGACTCCAACGCGGCCGTGAGCTGTGCCGACCGCAAGCAGCGCTTCAGCGTCGCCGATGTGCGTGCCAAGCTGCCCGAGTTCCGCAAGGCGTCACCGATCTTCGGGGAGACCACGGCTTGGAGCCTCACCGGCTGCACCGGCTGGCCGGTCGCGGGTAAGGCCGACCACCCGGACGTCTCCGCCGACGGCTCGGCGAAGACCCTGGTCATCGGCAACACCGGTGACCCGGCCACCCCGTACGAGGGTGCGCGGAAGATGTCCCGGGCGCTCGGCAAGGGCGTGGGCGTCGACATCACGCTCAAGGGCGAGGGCCACGGCGGCTACAACTCCCACAACCCGTGTCTGACGAAGCTGGTCGACCGCTACCTGCTGGACAGCAAGATCCCGGCCTCGGGAACGGTCTGTTCCTGACCGAGCGGGTGCGTTCCGGCGGGGACACTATCCCCGCCGGAACGCCCCATCGCTCCTACGCGCGGTCACCCGCCACGTAACGCACGAACCGCTCCCAGCCCTCACGCCCGACCGCGAAGTCCGGGCGGCTCACGTCCTTGGAGTCACGTACGTGAACGGCCTGTTCGGTGACGGCGACCTCCACGCAGTCGTCGCCCTGACTCCCGCTGTAGCTCGACTTGAACCAGGCGAGTTCGGACCTGCTCATAGCGCTCCTCGCAGTCGCTCCAGCAGACCCCACGAGTCCTTGGGGGTCAGGGCCTGCGAGCGCAGTGTGTCATAGCGCTGATGGAGAAGACTCACCTCTTTCGGGTCACCGATCAGCCGACCGTTCTGCTGCCCCTCGGAGTACGCGAGCCGCCGTCCCTCCGGCGTTTCGAGCAGTCGGACAGGACCGTCGAGGCAGGCATGCAACTCAGCTTCCAGCGGCACGACTTGCAGCTTCACGTTGCGCACGGCGCTGAGGGCCAGTACGTGGTCCAGCAAGGCCCGCATCTTCTCCCTCCCGCCGAACTTCCGCCGGAGGACGCACTCCTCCACGATGAAGCTGAACGGGACGTCCGGACGGTCGTACAGCATCTTCTGCCGCTCCATGCGAGCCGCAACCTGGGCCTCCAACTGCGTGTCCGTCAGCAATGGAATAGTGCCCTCGAACACCGCCCGTGCGTAGTCCACCGACTGCAACAAGCCCGGCACCAGCCTGCACTCGTAGGTGCACAGGCTCACCGCCGCCCTCTCCAGCCGGGCCCACTGCCGGAACCACACAGCGATCCCCGGCTCTCCACGCGAGAGGTATCGGGCCGCCTTCCGCAACGCACCCGTGTTCCCCAGCGCCTCCTCCGCCCGCTCCACGAACGACTCATCCGGCATCCGGCGTCCCAGTTCCACCGAGGCCACGGTGTGCTTGGAGAACCGGACCAGCTCCCCGAACTCCGCCCGGCTCAGGCCCGCGTGCTCACGCAGCGCCTGGACGACGGCTCCGAAGGTCCGCAGACTGTCCGAGGGGTCGGGCTCCCGCTCCCAGTCGCCCTCGCCCGTCAGCCCAAGGGCGTTGTCAGTCGTCATACACGGCCACCTCCAGCAAGCGTCACAACGAGGCCCCCGCACTCGACTGAGCCCTCAGCCTGGTGCCACGGCGGGCGTACCGTCCACCGAACGCGCATGTACGCTGACGCAGCGTACGCAGCGCGCCGCTGGTGAAGCCCGTGGCGCAGCCGTCACCGTGGCCCCATGAACGTGAGCACACCCCAACTCCCCACCACCCCACGAGGCTTCACACAGCGGCTGCCCTCCACCCGGCGCGGGGCGCGGCTCGCCCGCCTGTTCGCCGTGGAGCAGCTCCGCACCTGGCCGGTGCCGCCGGGCGTCGTCGAACGCGCGGAGGCCGTCATCGCCGAACTCGCCGCGAACGCGGCCCTGCACGGCCGCGTCCAGGGCCGCGACTTCCGGCTCACCCTCACCCACGACGAGGCGGCCGGAACCCTCCGCATCGAGGTCGCGGACACCCTCGGCGAGAAGACCCCGGTGCTGGGGCCGCTCCCGGCCCCGGACAGCGAAACGGGCCGCGGACTGCACCTGATCGCTGCCCTCGCCGACCGCTGGGGTACGGAACTCCACGCCTCCGTGGGCAAAACCGTATGGGCGGAGCTGGACGGCCAAGAGCATGGCTGAGAACCGCCCGCGCGTGCACCATCACGGCTATCTCTGGACCGGCCCCAAGGACCGCTTCGACAAGGAAGCCTTACGCCGGCCCCCGCATCCCGAGCCGCCTCCGGCAGGAAGCAAGCCGGAACTGATCCAGCGCTACCGGGAGGTCACGGCGGAGTTCCCCACCACGGACCTCCCACCCCTGGAGACGGCGTACTGGCTCATCAAGCCCCTCGCGCTCGTCCGCGGCACATGGGACGAAGCGAAGGAAGCGGCGGTCTGGCTCGGGGAGCGGCTGGCCGAGCACGCCCCGCGGTTCGCCTCCGTGCGGGACCGCGATATCTCGCGCCTGGCCGGGCAGCCATCCGCAACACCGCCCAGAAACGCAGAAAACCCCAGGTGAACTGGGGTTTCTTGATGGTGTCCGAGGGGGGACTTGAACCCCCACGCCCGATAAAGGGCACTAGCACCTCAAGCTAGCGCGTCTGCCATTCCGCCACCCGGACAAGGTGTCTGCACCGCGGTCTCCCGCGGCGACATGGACAACGATACCAAGGTTTTGGAGTGCGTTTCACCTGCGTATCCGCACCGCCCGAACCGGCATCGACCTGGGGTGACACCCGCCCGGGAGGCGCGGATACGACGCTCGGTGGCCGCCCACGGGCGGACGGTAGCCGGAGCAAGCTCCGGACAAGGCGAGCCGTTCGCCCGTGATCGCCGCACCGCTACGCTCACCCGCCATGGAGATAGCCGCTTACTGCACGCTGGTGCTGATCGCACTGCTATACCCCGCCGTCGAGAGCAGGATGCGACGCCTCGAACGCCGGGCCCAGCGGATGGAGCAGAAACTGGATCTGGTCATGGACCACCTCGGCATCGCCGTGGTCACCCCCGGCATCGAGGAGGTGGAGCGACTGGCGCGGGAGGGCAAGACGATCGAGGCGATCAAGACCTACCGCAAGATCACCGACGCGGACCTGCTGGAGGCCAAGCAGGCCGTGGACCGGATGACGGGTCCGGTGAGCCCCGGGGCATGAGCCCTGCCCCGGTCCGTGGCCACCGCATCGCCGGAAATCCGGTGCTGGAGAATGGGACGGTACGCCATCCCCCACGGAAGCGGGACTGATCGACATGGGACGGGTCACCGAGCGGCGCCGGGTCATCCGCGTCCGGGACGGCGCGGTCAGCGCGCGGCCGGACACCCTCGTGGCCGAGGAGCCGATGGAGATCCGGCTGAACGGCAAGCCGCTCGCCATCACCATGCGGACCCCCGGTGACGACTTCGCCCTCGCCGCCGGGTTCCTGGTGAGCGAGGGGGTGCTCGGCCACCGGGACGAGCTGGCGAACATCGTCTACTGCGCGGGCGCGACCGAGGACGGCTCGAACACGTACAACGTGGTGGATGTGAAGCTGGCCCCCGGTGTCGCCGTCCCGGACATCACGCTGGAGCGGAACGTCTACACGACGTCGTCCTGCGGACTGTGCGGCAAGGCCAGCCTGGACGCCGTCCGGACCACCACCCGCTGGCCGCTCCCGGCGGACAGAGCCGACGACCAGCCCCCGGCGGGGCCGCGGATCGAGCCGGAGACGCTCGCCGCCCTCCCCGACCGGCTGCGCGCCGCGCAGCGCGTCTTCGACCGGACCGGCGGACTGCACGCCGCCGCGCTGTTCACCCCGGACGGCGAACTGCTGGACGTACGCGAGGACGTGGGCCGCCACAACGCCGTGGACAAGCTGGTCGGCCGGGCGCTCCAGGAGGGGCTGCTGCCGCTGTCCGGTGCCGTACTGCTGGTCTCCGGCCGCGCCTCGTTCGAGCTGGCGCAGAAGGCGGTCATGGCGGGGATCCCGGTGCTGGCCGCGGTTTCGGCACCGTCGTCGCTGGCCGTGGACCTGGCCGTGGAGACCGGACTCACCCTGGTCGGCTTTCTGCGCGGCAGCTCCATGAACGTGTACGCGGGTGAGGAGCGCATCGCCCTGCGCAGCGCGGTCGACGAAGTCTGAGGCCAGGGCCGACCCGGGCGGTCAGCCCGCGGCCCCGCCCCCGTCACACGGTTCGGCCGGGTCCACGATGCGCCGCAACAGCCCGATCAGCTGCTCCCGTTCGGCCGGGCTGAGTCCCGCCGTCAGCGCGTCATTCGCCTCGTCGCCGAGCCGCCGGGTGCGCCGCAGCCGCAGCTCCCCGTCCTCCGAGATCGTGACCGCGTTCTTGCGGCGGTCCTTGGGGTCGGGGCTTCGGGTGACCAGGCCCTCGCCCACCAGGTCGGCCACGATCCCGGCCATGTCCTTGGGGTCGATGCCGAGCGAGCGCCCCAACTCCGCCTGGGACACCGGCCCCAGCTCCGCGACGGCGGACAGCACGGCGTGGTGCATCATCCGCATCCCCTCCCGGGCGAGGGCCTCCGCCACCAGCCGGTGGCCGCGTGCGGCGGCGCGGCCGAGCAGCCAGCTGGGCAGGGCGCGGATATGGGAGGGGGCGAACGAGGTCTCGGGCATGGCGTCAGCCTATCGCTCGATTCATGGGTGACACCAACGTTGGTAACCCCCATGAATTTCGGATACCGTTGGGTTCCCCAATGATTCCCCGCGATCCCTGGAGGCTTCCATGCGCCGCGTCCGTTTCCATGCCCACGGCGGGCCCGAGGTGCTGCGCGTCGAGGAGACGGAGTCTCCGACCCCCGCCCCCGGTGAACTGCTGGTCCGCACCGAGGCGATCGGTGTGACCCTGCCCGGTGTGCGCCGGGTCCGGGAGGGCACGGCCCCGCTGCCCGGGGCGCTGGGCGGCGAGGTGGCGGGCGAGGTGCTGGCCCTCGGCGAGGGCGTGACCGGGTTCGCGGCCGGCGACCGGATCGTCGGCATCTCGTTCTCCTGCGCCTACGCCGAGGTGACGACCGCCGCGTCGTTCACCGCGTCCCGCATACCCGAAGGGGCGACGGCCGTGGACGCCGTCGCCCTCGTACGCGGCGGCCATGTGGCCCTGGCCGCGCTCGCCACCGCGGAACCCGCGCCCGGCGGATCCGTGCTGATCACCGGTGCCGCCGGCGGGGTGGGACATCTGGCGGTCCAACTGGCCCGGCTCCAGGGCGCGTCGCGCGTCGTCGCCGCCGTCGGCTCGCGGGACAAGACCGGCTTCCTGCGCGATCTCGGCGCGGACGAGGTGGTGATGTACGGGGACGACTCCTGGGGCGAGCCGGTGGACACGGCGCTCGACGGAGTCGGCGGCGAGATCCTGCCCCGCGCCCTGACGGCCGTCGCCCCCGGCGGGCGGCTGGTCTTCTTCAGCTCCGGCGGCGGCACCGTACCCGCCCGGGAGCTGCTGTCCGGCTCCCGCACCATCACCGGACTGACCATGGCGCGGTTCGCGCAGACCCGTCCCGAGCTGTACGGACGTCACCGGTCGGAGCTCTGGCGACTGTTCGCGGAGGGTCGGCTGCGCCCGGCGGTCCACACCGCACTGCCACTGGAGGAGGCGGCGAAGGCCCACGCGGTCATCGAGTCCCGCACCAATCTCGGCAAGGTCGTCCTGCTCCCCCGAACGGACCCAACTCGTCCCGTTTCACGATGATCTGACGCAGGGTCCTTGTGGCGGCGGGCCGGAGACGGGAAACTTCTGCCGCAGTCACCCCTGAGACGTGGGATGTCTTGATGTCCTGACCGAAGGACCGAAGGGCAGGTCGTGACCATGGCGCCGGTTCACCGTCCCCACCTCCGCCCCCGCACCGGGCCGCCCCGCACCAGACCCTGGCGACGCGCCGCGGCGGTCCTGCTCACCGTCGCGGCGCTGGCCCTCACCGCGCTTCCGGTACGGGCCGCGGACGCGGACTCCCCCGCGTCGGCGGCCCGTACCCGTTCCGGATTCGAGCAGCAGGTGCTGTTCAAGGCGGCCGACGAGCCGGGGTACTCCTGCTTCCGGATCCCCGCGGTCGTACGGTCCGCGAACGGCACCCTGCTGGCGTTCGCCGAGGGCCGGGTGGACAACTGCGGTGACGCCGGGGACATCGACCTGGTGCTGAAGCGTTCCACCGACGGCGGCCGCACCTGGGGGCCGCTGCAGGTGATCGACGAGGGCGGCGGGGACACCCATGGCAACCCGGCGCCCGTGGTGGACACACGCACCGGACGCATCCTCCTCGCCAGTACCTACAACACCGGCCGGGACGACGCGCAGAGCTGCGATGTGCCCTGTGACCGCACCCCGCACCTCCAGTACAGCGATGACGACGGCGCCACCTGGTCGGCCCCGGCCGACCTCGGCCCCTCACTGCTGCCGTCCTCGTGGAACTCCTGGTACGCCACCGGTCCGGTGCACGGCATCCAGCTCCGGCACGGCCGCCACAAGGGCCGTCTGCTCTTCACCGTGAACGCCGAGAGCCACGACGGCACCCGGGTCACCCACAACCACGCCGCGCTCGCCTACAGCGACGACGGCGGCGGACGCTGGAAGATCGGCGCGGTGGACACCTTCCCCATCGCGGCGGACGGCACCTTCCGGCAGAAGCCGTCGGAGATGACGCTTGTGGAGCGCGGGGACGGTTCGGTCCTCGTCAGCGGGCGCGAACAGGACGGCACCGACCTCGGCCACCGGGACTTCGCCCTCAGCCGGGACGGCGGCGAGAGCTTCACCGCGCCCTTCCGCGCCCTCCCCGATCTGCCCGTCCCGCAGGTGCAGGGCTCGGTCCTGCCGCTGTCCACCGGCCGCGGCGGCTCCGGCAGACTGCTGCTCTCCGCCCCGGCCGACCCCGACCGGCGCCGCACCATGATGATCCGGTCCTCCTGGGACGAGGGCCGGAGCTGGGACGGGGTCGAGAACGGCGCGGTGGTCACCACCGACTGGTCCGGCTACTCGGATATGACCGCGATCTCGCACGACACCGTCGGACTGCTCTACGAGGGCGGCGCGGTCGACGCCCGCGACGAGATCCGCTTCGTCCGGTTCACCGAGGACTGGCTCGGCCCGCGCCGCGCCCCCGCCCCCACCACCGAGGACCGCGCCCCCGGCGCCCGTCCCGCGACGGTGCTCGGCGGCGCGGCCACGACCGAGGGGCGCCACGGCCGCGCACTGTCCTTCGACGGCACCGACGACGCGGTACGGCTGCCGTACCGGGACGCAACTCCGCTGGGCACCCGCGACTTCACCGTGAGCATGTGGGTCCGCTACTCCGCCGCCTCCGGGCAGCACCCCTTCCTCTGGATGGGCGGGATCGGCACCAGGCAGCCCCAGGTCTGGCTGCGCGGTGAACCGGCGAGCAACCGGATCCGGGCGCTGATCACCACGGTCAACGGCTTCGCCGGTTTCACCAGCGCCTCGGTGAGCACGGGAGCGGCGTACAACGACGGGCAGTGGCACCATCTCGCCCTGATCCGCTCCGGTGGACGGCTCTCCCTGACGGTGGACGGCGGCGCGGCCGCGACCGTGCCCGACGTCCCCGGCACCGTCAGCCGCACCTCCCCCTTCGCCCTCCACCTCGGCCAGACCGTGGACGGCCGGTCCCGGATGACGGGCGGCCTCGACGAGTTCCGGCTCTACGGCCGGGCGCTGAGCGACACCGAACTCCGCCGGATCCGGGAGTACAACGCCCCGCTGGACGGCCATGGCTCCGGCGCCCTGGTCCGGCTGCCCCTGGACCGCGTACGGTCCGCCACCCGCTGAGAGGACGCCGCACAGCCATGAACGACGCCGACACCACCGACGAGATCCGGATCCGGGCGCTGGTCGAGCGCTGGGCACGGGCGGTGCACGAGGGCGATATGGAAGGTGTGCTCGCCGACCACGCCGAGGACATCGTGATGTTCGACGTACCGCCGCCCAGCGACGGTGTCCGGGGCATCGACGCCTACCGTGCCGTCTGGCCGCCCTTCTTCGGCTGGCAGCGGCAGGGTGCGCGGTTCGAGATCGTCTCCCTGGAGGTGACCGCCGGGGCGGAGGTCGCCTTCGCCCATGCGCTGCTGCGCTGCGGTACGCCCGAGGAGCTGCGCGCCGAGCCCGGCAACCGGCTCCGGCTGACCCTCGGACTGCGCAAGGAGCAGGGGCGCTGGCTGGTGGCGCATGAGCACCATTCGTTTCCCGCCACGGACTGACGTCCCGGGCCCGGATCCGGTCCCGGAGTGATCGGTAGGGTGCCCGGTCATGACCGAAGCCGACTTCCTCCGGACCACCCGTACCTCCTACGACGCCATAGCCGTCGACTACGCCGAGCGCTTCCGCGACGAGCTGGCGGGGATGCCGCTGCAGCGTGCGATGCTCGGCGCGTTCGCGGAGACCGTACGGGAGGCCGGGGGCGGGCCGGTGGCCGATGTCGGCTGCGGACCGGGCGAGGTCACGACCTATCTGCACGGCCTGGGGCTGAACGTGTTCGGAATCGACCTGTCGCCGGGGATGCTCGCGCTGGCCCGCCGGGAGCATCCGGGACTGCGGTTCGAGGAGGGGTCGATGCTGGCCCTGGACCAGCCGGACGCTTCCCTCGCCGCGGTGGTGGCCTGGTACTCGACCATCCACATCCCGGCGGAGCGGCTGCCGGAGGTGTTCGCGGAGTTCCACCGGGTGCTGGTGCCGGGCGGCCGGCTGCTGGTCGCGTTCCAGGTGGGCGATGAGCCGCGGTGCTTCACGGAGGCGTTCGGCCACCTGGTGAACCTGACCTTCCGGCGCTGGCGGCCGGACCGGATCGCCGAGCTGCTGGACGCGGCCGGGCTGCCCGTGCACGCGCGCACGGTGCGGGGGCCGGAGCGCTGGGAGTCCACTCCGCAGGCGGTCCTGATCGCCCGCAAACCGGGCGGAGAGGACACCCCTCCGGAGATGTGACGGTGATCACACCTGGCTTGATCTCCATGGGCCCGCCGACCGCGTCCGCCCCGCACCGACCGGCCGCGTCCGGAGCCACGGATTTCGCACCACTGTGCGGAAATCGGCCGTGTGACGCCGCCGTGCGGGCGGTGACCGGGCGCCCGGCCGGGGTGATTCGGGCGGGCCCTGTGCCACCATCGGAGAGATTCCGTGCAGAAATCCGTTACATATGAGCCACACATGCGGTGCATAGGACGCGACTCTGAGCAATCCCGCCCCCGTAGGCCCCGGTTGACAGCCTTTCACCTCATCGGCCGCCACACATTCCGCGCGTTCCGGGCACAAAGGGCCTCTCCCGCATCGGCTGCCGGATCCGGTAGCGTCGCGGCGCTGTGCGGAGCGGCCTCAAGGAGCAGGGATTGCGCGAGTTCACCGTCCCCCCGTTGGCGACGACATCCAAGGTCGGAGGACTGGCGGACGCCGTCTTCGACCATGCGGACAGCGATCCGCACCGGGTGGCGCTCGCCCGGAAGACGGCGGACGGCCACTGGCAGGACGTGACCTCGGCCGAGTTCCGCGACGAGGTGATGGCGCTCGCCAAGGGATTGCTCGCCCACGGGGTCCGGTTCGGCGACCGCGTCGCGATCATGTCGCGCACCCGCTACGAGTGGACGCTGTTCGACTTCGCGCTGTGGACCCTGGGAGCCCAGAGCGTCCCGCTCTACCCCACGTCCTCCGCCGAACAGGTCTTCTGGATGCTGTACGACTCCGGGGTCACCGCCTGTGTGGTCGAGCACGAGGACCACGCGATGACCATCGGCTCGGTGGTCGGACGGCTGCCCCAGCTCGCCCGGCTGTGGCAGCTGGACGCCGGAGCGCTGGAGGAACTGCTCGCGGCCGGGGAGACGGTCGAGGACGAGATGGTGGAGCGGCACCGCCGGGCCATGACCCCGGACCAGCCCGCGACCATCATCTACACCTCGGGCACCACCGGACGCCCCAAGGGCTGTGTGATCACGCACGCCAATCTGATGGCCGAGTGCGACAACATCGTCGAGCGGTTCGAGACGGCGTTCCACTCCAAGCCGGGCGACGAGGCGGCCACCCTGCTCTTCCTGCCACTGGCGCATGTGTTCGGCCGGATGGTCGAGGTCGCCGCCATCCGCGGCCGGGTGAAACTCGGCCACCAGCCCAATCTGTCGGCCACCGCACTCCTGCCCGACCTCCAGACCTTCCAGCCGACCTTCATCCTCGCCGTGCCGTACATCTTCGAGAAGGTGTTCGCCGCGGCGCGGCGCAAGGCCGAGGCCGACGGCAAGTCCGGACCGTTCGACAAGGCCGTGGACGTGGCGGTGCGGTACGCGGAGGCGCAGGAAGCCAAGGCGTTCGGCACCGGTCCGGGGCCGGGCGCCTCGCTGCGGATGCAGCACCAGTTCTTCGACAAGGTCGTCTACAGCAAGGTGCGCGGGGCGATGGGCGGCCGGATCCGGCACGCCATGTCCGGCGGCTCCGCCATGGAACGGCGGCTCGGGCTGTTCTTCGCGGGCGCGGGCGTCACCGTCTACGAGGGCTACGGCCTCACCGAGTCCACCGCCGCCGCCACCGCCAATCCGCCCGAGCGCACCCGCTACGGCACGGTCGGGGTGCCGATCCCGGGCACCTCGGTGCACATCGCCGACGACGGGGAGGTCTGGCTGCGCGGCGGACAGATCTTCTCCGGCTACCACAACGACCCCAAGACCACCGACCAGGTGCTGCGCGACGGCTGGCTCGCCACCGGCGACCTGGGCACCCTGGACGACGACGGCTACCTCACCATCACCGGGCGGAAGAAGGAGGTCCTGGTGACCTCAGGCGGCAAGACGGTGTCGCCGGTGGGGCTGGAGGAGCGGGTGCGGGCGCATCCGCTGGTGGCCCAGGCCATCGTCGTCGGCAATGACCGGCCGTATATCGCGGCGCTGGTCACCCTGGATCCGGAGGCCGTATCGCACTGGCTGGCGATGCGCGGCAAACCGGATCTGCCGCCCAGCGAGCTGGTCCGGGACCCGGATCTGGAGACCGAGATCCGGCGGGCGGTGGTCGCTGCGAACACCACCGTCTCCCAGGCGGAGTCAATTCGTACGTTCCGGATACTTGCCGCGCAGTTCTCGGAGGAGCATGGTCTGCTGACGCCCTCGCTGAAACTGAAGCGGAAGGCGATCGAGCAGGCGTACGCCGTCGAAGTCGAGGCGCTGTACCGGTGACGTGACCAGTGACGTAACGAACTGAGCCGCTTGAGGGGGCACGCAATGATCGACGTCATTCTCCCCGACCTTCCCGAACGCACCCTTTCCCTGCTGTCCGAGGAGACACCCCGGCCCGCCGTCCCCGCCCTGACCGGGCGGATCGTGCTGGGCGGACCGGTGTCCGTACCCGTGACCGAGGAGCTCGTCGGCAGGGATCCGGACCTGTCCGCCTTCCTCGCCGCCGAGGCGCACAGCGCCGACTTCCATCTGCTGCACTGCGCGGTGACCTGCGCCCGGGACGCGCCCGAGCCGGAGCTGCACACCATCAACCTCGATCTGACGCTGTCGGCCGAGCCGGTGCGCGACGGGGCGACCGCGTTCCAGCCGGTGGCCTGGTCCATGACCCCGCGGCAGCGCACCGGGGAGACGGCGGACACCGCCCTCTCCCCCGCCGCGCACCTCGGGCCGCGGCTGGGGTTCCTCGACGGTGGCCGGGCCGGCCCGGGGGCGCGGATCTGTCTGGAGGCACGGCGGGAGCTGCGCTCCGATCCGGGCTGGGAGATCCGGCACACCCAGGCGGCGCGGATCGGCGGTACCTACCGGCTGGCCATGGTGGTCCGGGCGCCGCGCGGTGCGGTGACCCGGGCGGCGGTCGCGGTGGGGGCCACCGTGCGCGACGGCCACACCCTGCACCGCTTCCGGGAGGAGATCGCGGACCCGCTGCCGCTCATGGCACCCCGCTGACCGGGGCTGCCCTTTCGGGCAGCGTCCGCCGGGAGGCGCGGCCACGGGAATGCGCGACCGGCGGTGATCGTTGACTCCCGTGTACGACGTATCCGTATCCGACGTAAGGATCGACTGCTCGTGAGCGAGATCCCCTTCATCACCCTCAACAACGGCGTCCGGATGCCGCAGCTCGGATTCGGTGTCTGGCAGGTACCGGATGACGAAGCGCAGGTCGCGGTGCGGCACGCGCTGGAGGCCGGATACCGCAGCATCGACACGGCCGCCATCTACGGCAACGAGGAGGGCACGGGGAAGGCGCTCGCCGCGTCCGGCATCGCACGCGACGAGCTGTTCGTCACCACCAAGCTCTGGAACTCCGACCAGGGCCATGACGCCGCCCTGCGCGCCTTCGACACCTCGCTGACCAAGCTGGGCCTGGATTACGTGGATCTGTACCTCATCCACTGGCCGGTGCCCGAGGCGGACCGGTTCGTGGACACCTGGAAGGCGCTCGAGAAGATCTACGCCGACGGCCGGGCCAAGGCCATCGGGGTGTCCAACTTCCACCCCGCCCATCTCCAGCGGCTGCTCTCCGAGGGTTCGGTCGCCCCGGTGATCGACCAGGTGGAGCTGCACCCGCAGCTCCAGCAGTCGGAGCTGCGCGCGTTCAACGCCCGCCATGACATCGCCACCGAGGCGTGGTCCCCGCTCGGCCAGGGCAAGGGGCTGCTGGAGGACCCGAAACTGGCGGCCATCGGGGCCAAGCACGGGAAGACCCCGGCCCAGGTGGTGCTGCGCTGGCACCTCACCCTCGGCAATGTGGTGATCCCCAAGTCCGTGACCCCGTCGCGGATCGCGGAGAACATCGACGTGTTCGACTTCGCACTGGACACGGAGGACCTGGCCACGCTTGAGGCGATGGACTCGGGCCACCGCCTCGGTCCCGACCCCGACACGTTCAATGTGACCTGAGCCCGGCACCGGCCCGACAGCCGACCTCGAAGGGCCGACCGGCTCAACCGCCCCGCCGCGTATGACGCGGCGGGGCGCTGTCGTACCCCGGCCGCGCCCGGCACCCTCCGGAAGGGCTCCGGCGTCCGCCGAGCGGTCCTCGGCACCCACAATTACGCTTGGCGCTCAGTAAGGCACACAGCGTGACTGTTTTTTGAGCCTGAGGAGACAGCCCATGCCCCGCAGACGCCGTCACGGCCTTGAACTGGCCGCCGGTTGCACCGTCGCCATAGCCGCCCTCTTTCTGAGCACCGGTATACCCGCGGTCGCCGACCCCGGGGATCCCACCCATGGCCCGCAGCGGGAGATCCCTCCCGGAATGCTCGCCGCCATGCAGCGTGACCTCGGTCTGACGGCCGATGAGGCGAAGACCCGCATCAACAACGAGTACCGGGCCGGCGCCGCCGAACCCGGACTGCGCAAGACCCTCGGCGGCTCGTACGGCGGCGCCTGGGTGAGCGGCAACACGGCCGAGCTGACGGTCGCCACCACCGACCGGGGCCAGCGCGGCACCATCACCGCCAGCGGCGCCAACGCCGCGGTCGTCGACCACAGCCTGAAGGAACTCGCCGCCGCGAAGGACGCCCTGGACCGGACCGCGGCATCGCGCGCCCCGGCCGTGGACGCCGCCTCCGCCTGGTACGTGGACGTCAAGAGCAACAGCGTGGTGGTCCAGGCGGCCAACACCGCCGGGGCGACCGACTTCGTCGCCGCCAGCGGTGCCGACCGCGATGTGGTCCGGGTCGTGCAGTCGCCCGAGCGCCCCCGCCCCCTGTACGACCTGCGCGGCGGCGAGGCGTACTACATCAACAGCTCCGCGCGCTGCTCGATCGGCTTCTCGGTGAGCCAGGGCGACCGCAACGGCTTCGTCACCGCCGGACACTGCGGCGACCCCGGGGACTCCACCGCCGGGTACAACCGCGTCGCCCAGGGTTCCTTCCAGGGGTCCACCTTCCCGGGCAACGACTACGCCTGGGTGGAGACCAACGACAACTGGACCCCGCAGCCGTGGGTGGTCGGCGCCGACAACGCCAATGTGGTGGTCAGCGGCTCCCAGCAGGCGCCGGTGGGCTCGTCCGTCTGCCGCTCCGGCTCGACCACCGGCTGGCACTGCGGGACGATCCTCCAGCACAACACCAGCGTGCAGTACGCCGAGGGCACCGTCCGGGGTGTCTCCCGCACCAATGTGTGCGCCGAGCCGGGTGACTCCGGCGGGCCGTACATCTCCGGCAATGAGGGACAGGGCGTCCTCTCCGGCGGCTCCGGCAACTGCACCCGGGGCGGTACGACCTACTACCAGCCGCTGAACCCGATCCTCTCGGCCTACAACCTCACCCTCACCACCGGCTGATCCCGGCTCATCCCGTCCGCAGCGCGCTGTGGACGGTCTGGGCGCTCAGCACGAAGGCGTCCGGCCGCCGCATGATCCCGGCGGGGTCGTCGGGGTCGAGCAGCCGGTCCAGCGCCAGGAGGTCGCCGTCGGCCAGCCGGTCGGCGGCGGCCTCGCGCCGGTGGCCCAGTTCGGCGCGGAGCCACTGACGGGCCGGGGTGTCCAGCGGGGCGGGCAGATCGAGCAGGAAGGTACGGCTGGCGGCCCCGTCCAGCCCGGCCCCGGCCAGCATCGCGGACCAGTCCTCGACCGTCTCCACGGTGTCCGGCAGCGCGGCCCGCATCTCGGCGAACGTCTCCGTGTTGACGACCTCGAGCCGGGACATGAGACCGGGCCGTCCGAGCCCGGCGTCACGCGGCAGACAGCGCAGCGGCAGTCCGCCCTCGGCCAGGGCCAGCACTCCGCCGGGGCGCAGCCGGGCGGCGAGCGCACGGACCGCGGCCCGCTGGTCGCCCAGATGGTGCACGGTCTTGCTGGACCAGATGAGATCCGCCTCGTCCAGCGCCCCGAGGTCACCGGGCAGTTCGGCGCGGCGGGTGCGGATGCGGCCGGCCAGGCCCAGCCGCGCGGCCCGGTCCCGGGTCCGCTCCAGCAGCTCCTCGGCGCCGTCCACCGCGACCACCTCGGCCTGCGGGAAGACCTGGGCGAGCAGACAGGTGACCACCCCGGGGCCGCTGCCGACGTCCAGGATCCGGCGCACCTCCCCGCCGGTCCGCTCCGCCAGCCACCGCGCGGCCCCGTGGTGCACGGGCGCGCTCAGCTCGGCGCCCTGCTCCAGCAGCGGGCCGAGGACGTTCCAGTCGAGGTCGGTGTGGTCGTGTCCGTGGTGGCCGTGGCGTTCGTCATGGCCGTGGGGTCCCTGGGGGTGGGCGTCCGCGCCCTGGTGTCCGGTCATGCGCCGAGCCTCCACCGGGCCGCCGCGGACCGCCAACGTATCTTGCCGGACCGGCAACTTCCGCGCCCGGCGCCACCGTCCGCGCATCTTCGGAACACCTTCACCAATCCGCGCCCGTCCGGGTGACGAATGAGGTACGACACCTGGGTGTGCGCCGCATCGATCATCCCGGAAGGACGGCCTGTGAGAGAACCCGTGTACATCGGCGGACCGGCCGCCCGTGGCCCGGCCCTCGAGGAGTTGCTCCACATGGTGGCCCGGGGTGACCAGAACGCGTTCGCGGCCCTGTACGACGCCGTCTGCGGGCCCGTCCTCGGGCTGACGCGCAGTCTGCTGCGCGATCCGGCCCAGGCCGAGGAGGTCACCCAGGAGGTACTGGTCGAGGTGTGGCGGTCGGCGGCGCGGTTCGAGCCGGGCCGGGGCAGCGCGATGGGGTGGATCATGACGCTGGCCCACCGGCGCGCGGTGGACCGGGTGCGCTCCGCACAGGCCGCCTCCGACCGTGAGGCGCGCGCCGCGCTGCTGGCCCGCACCCCCGCGTTCGACGAGGTGACCGAACAGGTGGAGGCCAGGCTGGAGCGCGAGCAGGTGCGCCGCTGTATGCGGACGCTGACCGAACTGCAACGGCAGTCGGTGACGCTCGCGTACTACCGGGGCCGTACCTACCGCGAAGTGGCGGAGCTGCTGTCGCTGCCGCTGGGGACCGTGAAGACCAGACTCCGGGACGGGCTCATCCGGCTCCGGGACTGCATGGGAGTCGGGGCATGACCAGAGCGGATCTGCACACCTTGACCGGGGCGTACGCGGTGCATGCACTGTCCGGCAGGGAGCTGGAGGAGTTCGAGCGCCACCTCGCGGTGTGCGAGGCGTGCGCGCTGGAGGTGCGGGAGCTGCGGGAGACCGCGGGGCGGCTGGCGGTGGCCACCTCGCTGACCCCGTCGCCGCTGATGAAGGACGAGGTGATGCGGCGGATCGCCACGGTGCGTCAGGAGCCGCCGCGGGTGGCGTCCCACGACGGCCGGGACGACCGCCGGGACGACCGCCGGACCCAGGTGGGCCGCGGCCGCGAGTCCCGCGGCGCGGGGCGGCCCCGGCGGCGCGGTGGGCGCAAGGCCCTGGGCTTCGCGCTGGCCGCCTGTCTGGCCGGGGCGGCGGCGCTCGGCGGGGCCGCGGTGTGGCAGTACCGGCAGGCGTCCGACGCACGGAACACGGCGGACCGGGCCGAGCGCCGGGTCGCCGAGGTGGACGAGCTGGCCAGGGTGCTGGCCGCACCGGACGCCCGTACCCGCACCGGCAAGCTCAAGGACGGCGCGACGGGCGCGGTCGTGGTCTCCCGCGGACTGGACCGCGCGGTGTTCCTCTCCTCCGGTCTGCCCGAAGCGCCCTCGGGCCGGGTCTACCAGCTCTGGTTCAGCGACGGGGGCACGATGCGCCCGGCGGGGCTGCTGCACACCTCCGGCGGGGGTTCGGCGGCGCTGCTCCGGGGGCCGGTCGGGACATCGTCGGCCATGGGCCTCACGGTGGAGCCGGCCGGCGGTTCCAAGGCACCGACGACCGACCCGATCGCGCTGATGACGTTCCCCTCGGGCTGAGCCGGTGTAAACGAACAGGGTGACTTCTTCGATCGCCGTCTTCACCTCCGATCTGCGGCTGCGCGACAACCCCGTGCTCCATGCCGCCGTCCGCGCCGCTGACCAGGTCGTTCCATTGTTCGTCCTGGACCCCGGACTGGTCCGCACGGGGTTCGCGGTGCCCAACCGGATGGCGTTCCTCGCGGACGCCCTGGCGGATCTGGACGCGGGCCTGCGGGAGCGCGGCGGTGCGCTGATCCTCCGTAAGGGTGACCCGGTGGCGGAGATCCGCCGGGTGGCGGACCGAGTGGACGCCGCCGAGGTCCATATCGCGGGCGGGGTGAGCGGCTACGCGGGGCGGCGCGAGGCACGGCTGCGAGAGGCGCTGGCCGCGGACGGGCGGGAGCTGCGGGTGCACGGCGCGGTGGTCACGGCGGTGGAGCCGGGCGAGGTGGTCCCGGCGGGCAAGGACCACTTCGCCGTGTTCACCCCGTACTTCCGCGCCTGGCAGCGGATCGAGCCCCGCCCGGTGCTGGCCGCCCCGCGCCGCGTACCGCTGCCGGAGCTGTCGGGCCTGCGCTGCGAACCGCTGTCCGCGGTGACCGCGCTCGCCCCGGGCGACACCTCGCCCGGACTGCCCCGGGGCGGGGAGACGGCCGGGCGGCGCCGGTTCACCGCATGGCGGCGGTCGGGGCTCGGCGGGTACGCCGACGACCACGACGACCTGCCCGGCGACGCCACTTCGCGGCTCTCGCCGTATCTGCACTTCGGCTGTCTGTCCCCGGTGGAACTGGTGCGCCGGGCGCAGGAGTCGGGCGGCGAGGGCGCCGAGGCGTTCGTCCGCCAGCTCGCCTGGCGGGACTTCCACCACCAGGTGCTCGCCGCCCGCCCGGACGCCGCGCACACCGACTACCGCACCCGTCAGGACCGGTGGCGCGCCGATGCCGCGGAGATCGCGGCGTGGAAGGCGGGGCGCACCGGCTATCCGCTGGTGGACGCCGGGATGCGGCAGCTCCGTCACGAGGGATGGATGCACAACCGGGCGCGACTGCTGGTGGCCAGCTTCCTCACCAAGACGCTGTACACCGACTGGCGGATCGGGGCTCAGTACTTCCTGGATCTGCTGGTGGACGGCGATATGGCCAACAACCAGCTCAACTGGCAGTGGGTGGCGGGCACCGGTACCGACACCCGCCCCCACCGGGTCCTCAACCCGCTCGCCCAGGCCAAGCGGTTCGACCCGGACGGCGCGTATGTGCGCCGCTGGGTACCGGAACTGGCGGGCGTCAAAGGCCGGCGCGTCCACACCCCCTGGCGGCTGCCGGAGGACGAACGGGCCCGGCTGGACTACCCGGACCCCATTGTCGACCTGGACGCGGGCCTGGCCCGTTTCAAGCGGGCCAGAAACCGCGACTGACGCCCCGGCGGGGTCCGGCGGCGGTCAGGCGGCCGCGCCCGCCGGGTACCACGTCTCCGGGGTGACCGGCATACAACTGGCGCCCCGGTCGGTGGGGCGGACCGCGAGGATCTGGTCGACGCCCATCCGTCCCTCCTCCAGGGCGAGGGCCGCACCGGCGAGCCGCAACCGCCAGGCGCGGGCGGCGGGTTCGCCCGCCAGACGGCGGAAGCCCGCCCAGTCCGCCTCCAGCGTGGCGCGCCAGGCGGTGACCGTACGGACGTAGTGTTCGCGCAGCGACTCCGAGGCGCGCACCTCCAGTCCGGACGCCTCCAGCAGACCGATGGTCTCGCCGAGCGGGCGCGCCCGCGGCCGGAGGGCGAGATGCCCGGTCAGCGGTGGTCCGGGGTCGGCCGCCGGGGACGGCCGGGAGAGCTGCTGGACCAGGGCCCGGCCGCCGGGGCGGAGCATCCGGTGCAGGGTGCGGAAGAGCTCCGGATACTGCTCGTCGCCCAGGTACTCGCCCGCCTCCACACATGCGACGGCCTCGTACTGGCCGCCCCGCAGCGCGTGGTGGTCGCCCAGTTCGACATCGACCCGGTGGCGCAGACCGCGTTCGCGCACCCGCCCGGCCAGCAGGTCACGTTCCTCCGGGACCGTGGTGACGGCGGTGACCTGCGCGCCGTAGCGGTCGGCCGCGTGCAGGGCGAGCGCTCCCCAGCCGCAGCCGATGTCCAGCAGCCGGGCGCCGGGCACCAGGTTCAGCTTGCGGCAGATGACGTCCAGCTTGTCGCGCTGGGCGTCGGCGAGCCGGTACGCGGGGTCCTGACGGGTCCAGTAGGCGCAGGACAGCGCCATGGACGGGTCCAGCAGCCGCCTGTGGAACTCGGCGGTGACCTCCGGGCGCGTGGTGTCGTCACGGGCAGGTGGCCGGCCGACGAGGGCGCCGAACCGTACGGCGGTGGCAGCGGCTCTGGCCCGGGTGGCCAGGACCGGTCCGCCGGACGGGGACGCGGCGCGTCCGTGCACCGCGTGCCACAGGGCGCGCAGCCCCTCGGTGAGGTCGCCTTCGACGTCGAGGTCACCGCTGATGTACGCCTCGGCCAGATCCGGTCCGGTGGGCCGCCACATCAGCCGGCGCACCGCCCGCCGGGAGCGCAGCCGTACCCGCGGCGCACCGGGCGGTCCCGCCTCGCTGCCGTCCCAGGCACACAGCCGCACCGGGAGCGGGGCGCCGAGCAGCCGTTCGGCGCGGGGGGCGAGGGCGGCGGCCACGTCGCTCATGGGTCTGCCTCCTGCAAGCAGGGCCGCCGGGCGGCTCACGTCCGCCGGGCCGGCCACCGGTGTACCTTCCAGGAGGTATTCGGGGCCGGCCGGGCGGCGGATTGGTCAGCTCACGCGGTGCGCGCCCCGTGTGCGGCCGCCGCGTCCTCGATCCGCCGGGCGAGGCCGAAGTCCAGCTCGGTCACCTTGCCGCCCACGCTGTGGGTGTTCACCGTGACGCCGACCGTGTTGTAACCGAGCGTCAGCTCGGAGTGGTGGTTCAGCTCGTCCTGGATCCGGGCGATCTCCGCGACCAGCGCGGCGGCCTGCGGATGGCCGCCGAAGGCGTAGTGGCGGATGAGCCGGTCCTCCGCCCAGGACCAGCCGGGGAGGCGTTCGAGGCGGTCCTGGACCTCCTGCCGGCCGAGCGGTTCGACTGCCATGGCACATCCCTTCGTCCTGGGCGGCGGATCAGCGCTCCCCACCCTGCCACGTCCGCCCGCCGGGTTCGGTTACCTTCCTCCCATGACAACTGCGACGTCGGCCGGGGTGGGCGAGCTGCTGCGCGGGTGGCGGAACCGTAGGCGGATCAGCCAGCTCGAGCTCGCACTGCGCGCCGATTCCTCCTCGCGCCACATCAGCTTCATCGAGACCGGCCGGTCACGGCCGAGCCAGGAGATGGTGCTGCGGCTCGCCGACCACCTCGAGGTGCCGGTGCGCGAGCGCAACGCGCTGCTGCTGGCCGCGGGGTACGCCCCGCAGTTTCCCGAGCGCGCGGTCGACGACCCGTCGATGGAGACCCTGCGCGAGGGGATGAAGCGGCTGCTGACGGGCTATGAGCCCTATCCCGCGCTGGTGGTGAACGGCGTCTACGAGGTGCAGGCGGCCAACCGCGGGATCGCCATGCTGCTGGACGGCGTCGCGGAACATCTGCTGACGCCCCCGCTCAACGCGATGCGCATCACCCTCCACCCGGAGGGTCTGGCCCCCCGCATCCGCAACTTCCGCGAGTGGCGCGGTCATCTGCTGGACCAGATGGACCGCCAGCTCTGGATGGTGCACTCCCCCGCGCTGCGGGCGGTCTACGAGGAGGTGGCGGCCTATCCGGTGCCGGAGAGCGGTGGCCGGGAGAGCGCCGCGGCGCGTGGCCACGCGCCGTTCGCCCTCCCGATGATGATCGAGCACGGTGGCCGGGTGCTCTCCTTCATCTCCACCATCGCCACCTTCAACACGCCCATGGACGTGACCGTCTCCGAGCTGGCCATCGAGACGTTCCTGCCGGCCGACCGGGAGACCGCCGCCGCCCTGGGCGAACTCGTCACGCGGTAGGGACGCGGTCCAGGAAGCCGAGGACGGAGCGGATCCGGCCGTCCTCGGCCAGGGTGATCACATCGAACCCGGCGACCGGCGCGGAGCCGTCGGCGGTGGAGACCAGCTCCCAGGTGAACCGGGCCGTGTCGTGGTGGCCGTCGACGGTGCCGGTGTGGCGGAACTCGAAGCCGGGGAACTGCTCATGGACCCCGGCGATGACGGCGGCGAGCTCTTGATGGCCGCGGACGTCGGTCAGCGGGTCGGTGTAGGTGCCGTCCTCGGTCAGGGCGGCGGCCACGGCCTTGGCGAGGGTGCCGGCGTCGGTGGCGTTCCACGCCTCGAAGTAGCGGGCGACGGTGGCGTCGTAGTCGAAGGTCATGGCAGAACACACTCCTCGGCGGAAGTACGGCGGGTGAAGGGCGGATACCGGGCCGGAGTGCGCCGGCCCGGGATCCGTTGCCCCCACTCTGCGGCAGCTTCGCCGGGCGGGTCGATGACCTCCGAGGTCATGGCCCGGGTCAGGAGCGCTGTGCCGCCACCAGCTCGATGGCCTCCTCCTTGGTGGCCACCGCGGGCGGGGACCCCTCCAGCGGCAGGCGCGCGGTCTCCTTCATCGCGGCGGTGGCGATGATGCCGACCACGGCCGCGGCCATCGTGTAGTAGGCGGGCATCAGATCGTCGCCGGTACCGCTGACCAGACCCTCGATCACCAGCGGGGTGGTGCCGCCGAACAGCGAGACGGAGATGTTGAACGCGATGGACAGCGAGCCGTAGCGCACATCGGTGGGGAACAGCGCGGGCAGCGACGCCGACATCACGCTGACGTACGGCAGCAGACACAGCCCCAGCAGGAGCAGCCCGGTGAACACCGCGGCGGGGCTGCCCTGCTTGATGAGCAGGAAGCTGGGCACGGCCAGGACGAAGAAGCCGACCGAACCGGCCATCAGCAGCGGTTTGCGGCCGATGCGGTCCGAGAGGCGGCCGACGAAGGTGATGGCCGCCATCAGCACCAGCATCACCACGATGATGGACACCAGGGCGCTGGTGGCGCTGTAGCCGAGGGTGTCGGAGAGATAGGTCGGCATGTAGGACAGCAGCATGTAGTCGGTGATGTTGTACGCGGCCACCAGCGCGATGCACAGCATCATCACCGGCCACTGGCTGCGGAACACCTGCCAGAACGGCGGGGTCTGCCGCTCCTCGGCCGTGGTGGCGCCCTCCTCCTCCAGCTTCCGGAAGGCGGGCGTCTCGTCCAGCTTCAGCCGCAGATACAGGCCGATCAGTCCGACCGGCGCGGCGGCCAGGAACGGAATACGCCAGCCCCAGGACTCCATGGAGGCGTCGGAGAGCGCCACGGTGAGGATGGTGACCATCCCGGCGGCGGCGGTGTAGCCGATGAGGGTGCCGAATTCCAGGAAACTCCCGAAGAATCCACGGCGTTTGTCGGGCGAGTACTCGGCGATGAAGGTGGAGGCCCCGCCGTATTCACCGCCCGTGGAGAACCCCTGGAGCATCCGGAAGAGGATGAGCAGCGCGGGGGCCCAGAAGCCGATGGTGGCATATCCGGGGATCAGTCCGATGGCGAGGGTGCTGGACGCCATCATGATCATGGTGAGGGACAGGACCTTCTTACGCCCGATACGGTCACCGAGCGGTCCGAAGTACAGCCCGCCGAGGGGCCGTACGAGAAACGCTACGGCAAACGTGGCAAGCGAGGAGAGGACTTGGGCCGTGTCATTTCCGGACGGAAAGAAAACCTTGCCGATGGTGACCGCGAGATAACTGTAGATCCCGAAGTCGAACCATTCCATGGCATTTCCCAGAGCCGCCGCCTTCACGGCTTTCCGGACCGCTCTCTCCTCCGTGACCGTGATATCGCTGCGGCGCAGCGGCGGGTTCTTGCGGCGCTCGACGGCCCGCAGCAACCGGGGGTGACGGACGGGGGCGGCGGCCGCCGGGGCGGGCGCTTCGGAATCGGTCGGGACCGGCACAGGCAACTCTTTCCACTGGACAGACCTGTTGCGCTTACCCCACCTCGGACCCGGCATGCGGGGACGGTTTCCGGGGCCGCCGCCCGGCTGTCCAGAGCGGCCGGACCACCTCTTCAAGGGACGTTCGACCGCCCTGCAAGGGACCCCCGGCATCTTCTGGGCCATGTGCTACGGCAAAGAGCTGCGAGAAGCGATCGGATCGCCTCGCACCACGCCCCTCATCGGTATCTACGACATGTACTCGGCCTCCATCGCGGCCCGGCACTACAACGGATTCTTCGTGTCGGGATTCGGGTTCGCCGCGTCCCATTACGGGCTGCCGGACATCGGTTTCATCGCCTGGCCGGACATGCTGGCTTTTGTGGAACGGCTGCGGCTGGCCTTCCCCGCGCACCATCTGCTGGTCGACATCGACGACGGCTATGTGGACCCCGAAGTCGCCTGTCATGTGGTGCAGCGGCTGGAGCGGACCGGGGCCTCCGGTGTCATTCTGGAGGACCAGCAGCGTCCGCGCCGGTGCGGTCACGCGGACGGCAAGCTGATCCTGCCGCTCGAGGAATACCTCGCCAAACTGGACCTGGTGCTGAGCAGCAGACGGGATCTGGTCGTGGTGGCGCGGACCGATGCCACCGAGGAGCCGGAGATCCTGCGGCGGGCCGCCGCCCTCGCGGAGACCGGCGCGGACGTGATCCTGGTGGACGGGGTGCGCAGCGTGGAGTGGATCCGGCGGATCCGCAAGGTCGTCGGGGACAAGCCGCTGCTGTTCAACCAGATCGCGGGGGGCAAGTCACCGCGGCTGTCGCTCTCCGAACTCACCGACCTGGACGTCGATGTGGCCATCTACAGCACCCCGTGTCTGTTCGCCGCCCATGGCGCGATCGACGGCGCGCTGATCGATCTGAAGATGGCCGACGGGCGGTTGCCGGACACCCAGGAGACCGGGGCGGTCGGGGTCAGGGGCGCCACCGAGCTGCTGGAGCGCAACCTCAGCCGCCACCACGGCCACGACCGGCGTCCGGCGTCGGTATGAGGCGGGCCGCTCCGTTGGTCTCCGCCGTGGTCACGGCCGCCTCAGCCGTACTGGGCGGCGGCGCCACCGCCGCACAGGCCGATGACGAGTCGCGGTGCAACGGCCCGCACACCGGTCTCATCGTGATCGACAACTGTGGTGCGGACTCCTGGCTGGAGGTCGACCGCACCCTCGACACCCTGCTCGCCAGTCTGGGTACGGCGGGCAGCGACCACGAGGGAGGCGAGTGAAGTGGCGGCCAGGTACTGGCCGATGTCCCGGACGGGACACCGGGCGGTGTCCTGGCCGCGCCGCGCCGGAAGGGCGGTCGACCCCTATGTCGCCGCCCTGCTGGCGACGGTCGCGCTGGCGGCGCTGCTGCCCGCGACCGGCGGTGCGGCCGCCGCCGTCGGCCACGGCGCGGACCTCGCCATCGGACTGCTGTTCTTCCTCTACGGCACCCGGCTGTCCACCCGCGCGGCCTGGACCGGACTGCGGCAGTGGCGGCTCCATCTGGTGGTGGGCGCGAGCACGTTCGCGCTCTTCCCGCTGCTGGGGCTGGCCCTGGGCGGTCTCGCCCCGTTCCTGCTCAGCGATCCGCTCCACACCGGGCTGCTCTTCCTCTGTG
This sequence comes from Streptomyces cucumeris, assembly GCF_024295805.1. Classification (GTDB taxonomy): domain Bacteria; phylum Actinomycetota; class Actinomycetes; order Streptomycetales; family Streptomycetaceae; genus Streptomyces; species Streptomyces cucumeris. The sequence continues at coordinate 583,734 of NZ_JANCLX010000001.1, read as the reverse complement.
TGGTCCCCTCGACGGTGCAGTCCTCGGTGGCGCTCACCGCCACCGCACGTGGCAACGTCCCGGCGGCCATCTGCGCCGGAACGTACTCCAGCCTGGCCGGCATGGTGCTCACCCCGCTGCTGGCGGCCTGGCTGATCGGTTCGGAGGTCCGCTTCTCCGCCGACGGACTGCTGGCCATCGGCACCCAGCTACTGCTGCCGTTCCTCGCCGGGCAGGCACTGCGCCGCTGGACCGCCCCCTTCGTCATCCGCCATACGAAGGCGCTGGCGCTGCTGGACCGGGGCTCCATCCTGCTGGTCGTCTACACGGCGTTCAGCCGGAGCATGGCCGAGGGCGTCTGGCACCAGATCACCCCGGTGCGGCTGCTGTCCCTGCTGGGGCTGGCCGCGCTGGTGCTGGGCGTCGCTCTCACCCTGACGTCGTTCACCGCCCGGCGGCTGGGCTTCGGCCGGGAGGACCGCGTGGCCATCGTGTTCTGCGGCTCCAACAAGAGCCTGGCCACCGGGCTGCCGATGGCCGCGGTGCTCTTCGGGGAGGCGGCGGGGCCGGTGATCCTGCCGCTGATGCTCTTCCACCAGCTCCAGCTCATGGTGTGCGCCGTGATCGCGGGCCGCTGGTCCCGCCGCGCCCCCGGCGGGACGGGACGGGATTGACTGCGGGCGGGTGCCGCTCTCAGGCGGAGGCCGCGGGACAGCGGGCGATGGCGACCACGGCCGCGTCGTCGTTCACCTTGCCCCCGGCGTACCGCAGCAGATCGTCGTGGAGGGCGTGCACCAGCTCCTCCGGACTCCCCCAGTCCCGGGACGCCAGCCGCTCGGCCAGCGGGTAGAACGTGCCCTCGGCGTTCCGGGCCTCGATGACACCGTCGGTGTACAGCACCAGGAAGTCGTTGTCTTCAAAGGAGAGCGTCTCGACCTTGAAATCGCCGTCCGACGGTTCGCCCACCCCCAGCGGCGGCGCCGGATCGGCACCGCCCACCGGCCACAGCTCGCCGCGGTGCAGCAGCAGGGGTGGCGGATGGCCACAGTTGATCATGTCGATGATGTGCCGGTCGTCGTAGACGTCCAGCACCACGGCGGTCACGAACGACTCCAGGGCGTCCTCACCGCGCCCCGGCGCGTGCTGCCAGTTCCAGCGCATGGCACGGCCGAGGTGGGTGCCCAGGGCGGGCAGCGGCAGCTTGCGGTACGCGGACCCCTGGAACGCCCCGATCAGCACGGCGGCGTCCCCCACGGCGGGCAGCCCCTTGCCGCGCACATCCCCGATGATCAGCCGGGTCGCGTCCTCGACCCGTACCGCGGCATACAGATCGCCCCCGATCTGGGCCTCCTCCTCGGCCGAGATATAGACGGAAGCGATCCGCAACGGTCCGACCCGGTCAGGAATCGGCCGCAACAACACCTCCTGGGCCGCCACGGCCACCGATCTCACCTGCCGCAGACGCCGCCGGTGGCGGTCGGTGGCATACCGGAAGCTGGTCACCAGCGCCGAGATGATGATGAGCGCGGCGAGCTGCGCCTGGTGGTTGGCAGTGGTCAGCCCGCCGTGCAGGATCCCGATGACGATCAGCGAGATCACCGAGAGCACCCCGATCACGGCGGTCCCACGCGCGCTCGCGAAAGACGCGGTGATCGCCGGTGCGGCGATCAGAAAGGGGCCCAGGTGGACATTGGCCGGGGCGTCGATATGGATCAGGGTGATCGTGAGCAGGATGCCCAGCGGAATCGCGTAGAGCACGGGCGGCGTACGGCGTCGTGCCCCGTCAGGGTGGGTGTAGTCGAGCCGAACGCGCATACATCCTGCTTACACCCGTTCCCGCCGCCGTGCCCGGCCTCGGGCCGGCGGGCCGGGTGCCGCAGTACACCGGCGGCCCGGGAGCCGATGCGCCGGCATCCGCCGGGGGCGAGGCGCGCGGGCGTCCGCCCAGGGCCGACCGTCCCCGGACCGGACCGGTCGCGACACCGCCACGGTGGATGTGACCGGCGCGGCTCCGGGGCGGCGGGTCAGATGAGGGAGTCGGCCGGGGCCGGGGTGGGCTCGGGGTGCGGCTCCGGCGCCGTGTCCGCCTCGCGCCGGCGGCGCGCCGCCATCCACACGTAGACCAGCACACCCGCGAACAGGAACAGCACCCCCTGGTACACCGCCGCGTACCCGGCGCCCGCGACCAGCCAGAAGGAGAAGCCGAAGCCCGTCAGCGCCAGGGTCACATCCCAGCCGAAGCGCCCCTTCCGCACCTGGTCGCGCCGTCCCGACAGCAGGAAGTACAGCTGGGCACCGGCCGCCAGCAGATACGGCACGGTGGCCGAGAAGGTGGTGATCAGGACGAGGATCTCGAAGAGCCCGCCGGAGCCGGAGGTGTAGTTGACCACGATCAGCAGCGACGCCAGCACCACACCCACGAACACACCGAAGGTCGGCACCCCGCGCCGCCTGACGCCGAACGCCGCCGGGAACAGCCCGTCCCGGGCCGCCGCGTAGGGGGCCTGCGCGCTCATCAGGATCCAGCCGTTGAGCGCACCGACGATCGAGACGACCGCGGCCACCGCGATCAGCGTGCCGCCCCACGCACCGCCGAACATGGCGTTCACCGCGTCGGAGAACGGGGCGGTGGAGTTCACCAGATCGTCGTGGGCGACGGTGCCGAACACCGACACCGTGCCGAGCAGATAGACCACGGCCGCACCGATCGTGCCCAGCACACTCGCCCGGCCGACGTTGCGCTCCGGGTCGCGAACCTCGCCCGCACTCATCGACGCCGACTCCACGCCCACATAGCTGTAGAGCAGGATCGCGGCGGCCGCGGACAGCCCGCCGAGCGCGCCGCTGCCGGTCTCGTTGAACGCGCCGAGGTTGCCCGGGTCGAAGAAGAAGAGCCCGACGACGGCGACGAAGAACAGCGGGATGAACTTGAGCACCGTGGAGACGATCTGCACCGCACCCACCCAGCGGGTCCCCGCCAGGTTGGCCAGCGCCGGGAGCCACAGCGCCAGCAGCGCCACCGTGAGGTTGACGCCCTCGCTGTCGTGGCCCGGCATCAGGACGTGCACATAGCCGACCGCCGCCACCGCGAGCGCGGCGTTGCTGACCCAGGTCATCGTCCAGTACGACCAGGCGGACAGGAACCCCGCGAAGTCGCCGAAGGCCGCGCGGGCGTGCACATAGGGGCCGCCGGTGCGCGGATCGCGTTCGGTCAGCCGTCCGAAGACCAGCGCGAGCGCGATGGCGCCGACCGTCAGGACGACGAAGGCGAGCAGGCTGAGGGTGCCGAACGGGGCGACGGAGGCGGGCAGCAGGAAGATGCCGCCGCCGATGATGTTCCCCATGACGAGAGCGGTCGCCGTGGGCAGGCCGAAGCCGCGCGGGTGGTGCTGGTCGGGCATGCGCACATCGTCACGGACGACCTGCGGCGCGCCCAAATCACCGGGCTTTATTCGGTACGACCCGGCTGACCACGGGAAATGGTGCGGCGGTTGCTCCGTTCAACCGCGATTTCTCCGATGCCGCGTCCGGCACCTCATCCCGCACCGCATCCCGCGCGCCATCCGACACCGCGGCCGGCGCCTTGGAGATCCGCGCGGGCTCCGGGACCTGCGGACCGTGCGCCTCCGCCAGCCAGCGCCGCAGCACCGTATGCACCTGCCCGGCCCCCACCAGCTCCTCCCCCTCCTCCACCGGAGGACTCAGCTCCGCGGGCCACAGCAGAAAGGGGTGGCCCTGTTCCCCGCCGAGTCCGCCGTGCGAACCGATCTGACCCTCGAAGGCGTGCACCGCGCCGGTCTCCGGGTCGTAGGCGGAGTTGACCATGATGTCGGGGGTGTTGGAGAAGTGCGCGGTGCGCCGTACGGCCGCCACCGCACCCGGTCCGAACGCCGTGAGCGGGCTGGTCCCGACGGTCCGCCCGGTGTCCAGGTGGTGTTCCGCGCCGCCGCGCCCCAGCACCACCGCACCGTGCTCCCCGGACGTCACCAGCACGAATCCCACCCCAGGGTGATCGGCGAGGGTCCGCAGCAGCGCCGGGTGACGGGCGTCGATCCGCTCACGGGTCATCCGGCCGGGCTCGTCGGGGAAGGACACCAGCCCCAGATTGCCGGAGGCGAGCACGACCGGATCGGACGCCCTGTCGCCGGACGTCCCCCGCCCGTCCCCGTCCCGCTCCGGCCGCCGCAGCGCCGCCCGCGCCGCCTCGCGTGCCTCGGCGCCGCGCGCCTCCGCACCGCTCTCCGTACGCCCGGCCCGCCGGGACACCGGCAACCCGCATCCGGCCCGTACCAGGTCCTCCAGGGTGAGCCCGTACGCCCCCGCGAAGGTGGCGCCGGGGCTCTGCCCGTGGTCCGACAGCAGCACGATCCGGTAGGCGCGCGGCGCGCGTTCGGCGACCTTGGCGATCAGCGCAATGGACCGGTCGAGCCGGGCCAGCACCTGCCGGGCGTCCCGGCTGCGCGGCCCGGAGTGGTGCGCCACCTCGTCGTACGCCACCAGATCGGCGTAGACGGCGGTGCGCCCGGAGAGGATGTCCCCGATCACTGCGGCCACCACCACATCCCGCTCCACGACCGTGGCGAACGCCCGGATGAAGGGGTAGGTGCCGCCGCGCTTCACCCGGGGCCGCTCACGGCGCACCTTGGCCCGGGTGGACTGGCAGAGCTCCCGGACGACCTCGGCGAGGAAGGACACGGCGGTGCGGGTCGCGTTGGCGGGGTCGGAGAAGTACGCGAAGTAGCCGGAGCGGGAGCGGTTGTGCTTACCGCGCCGGGCCGCCACCGACAGCACCAGCGCGAGCTGGTCGGCGCCCCCGGTGAACAGGTTCCCCCGGCTGGCGCCGTCGACCGTCAGCAGTCCCTCGTGTCCCGCCCTGGCCGCCGCTCTGCGCTGCAACTCGGCCGCGCTGGTCGGCCGGTTGCTCACCATCACCTCCCGGGTCTCCTTCTCGTACCAGCGGAAGGCGGGCACGTCCTCGTTGGACCCGTGCAGGATGCCGAGCTGGCTGGCGCCGGTCTGGCTGGACCAGTCGGTGCGCCAGGGCATCACCCGGTGGCCGGCGCCCGTCCACCGGGCGAGCGTGGGCATCAGCGGCGGTCTGCCGTCCCGTTCGCGCAGGGCCTCCCGCAGCACCGCATGACCCACCCCGTCGAGCTGGAGGAAGACCGTGCCCGGTGGCGCCGCCCGGCCGCCGTCCTCGCCGAGCCGCCGTCGTCTGCGGTCCGCGAGCCGCGCCAGCCGCCGCCGGTAGGCGCCGTCGTCCCGCACCGTCAGGAAGGTGCTGGTGGCCGAGGACGCGGCCGACATCACGGCCGCCACCATGACCGCGGTCTCCGGTTCCACGGCGCCTCGGCCGTCGGGGAGCAGGCTCAGCGCGAGCAGCAGCATGGAGCCGTTCAGGACGAACACCAGCAGCCCCAGCACCAGTGCGGGCATCAGCAGCAACGCCCGTACCAGCAGCGGCCACACCAGCGCGCTGAGCACACCGAACGCCCCGGCCCCGCTCGCGGCCGTGATGGCGATCCGGGTGGCGCTGTCGCCGTCGCTGGACTTGAGACGGAAGTCCGGCAGGATCCCGGCCAGCGCGAGCATCGTCAGCGTGGACACCGCCCACACCGCCGTCACCCGCAGCAGGGCTCCCCCCGCGGTCTTCCATCGGGGCTCGTGCACGCCGAAAGCCTCACTTCGTCTACCGGCCGCGCACCGCTCACGCGGACCGGCTTCCAGCGTCGCACAGGGCGGAAAACGGCGCGGGAAGCGCTGATCGCGCGCGGGCGGCGCGGATGCGGCGCGGAAGGCGGTGATGCGGCGCGGTGGGCACTGATACGCGCGCCCCGCGCTCAGCCGCCCCAGCTCTCGTACGGATCGCGCGGGGCCGGGACCGGACGCATCCGGTCCACCTCCAGATACGGGATGACACCGCCGTTGACCGGGTCCTCGGCCCGCCGCGCGGTGTAGCCGCCGGTGACCTCGACCCAGGAGTCGGGCTGGAGCACGGGCGGGATCCGCCCGGTGAGCCCGATCTTGACGGGCTGGGCGTCGGCGGCGCAGCAGCTCAGGACCATACGGACGAGGTACGGCCTGCCGCCGTGGTCGAGGGCGATGAAACCGGTCATGGTGATCCGCCGGTGGCCGAGGGAACGCCCGTGGTCGTAGGCGGCGCGCCCGCCGTAGTCGGCGACACCGAGCCGGACGGGGTCGCGGGAGGGCAGGTCGGGGTAGCCCCAGGAGGGCTGCAGGGCGGTGCCGCTGCGCATCGCGGTGTACGAGCCGAGGGCGGGCGGGGCGACGAGGATGAGCGCGGCGAGGGGGAGGACGAGCAGCCAGGAGACGCGGGGTTCGCGGTGGGCGTGGGAGTGCGGTGGCCCGCCCTCGCCGGTGGCGCCGTCGTCGCCGGTGTCGCCGTCGTCGCGCGCCGTGCCGGTGTCGCGGCCGCGCTCGGTGCCCTGGGCCACGGCCGTCCCCTGGGCCTTCCCGGTGTCCGGTGGTGGCTCCGGGGACACGTCCGCCGACACCCGTGGCCGCCGCAGTTCGTACCAGACGGTGGCGACGGCGGTGGCGATCAGCACCACCCCGGCCGCGAGCAGCAACGGCCGCAGCCCGGCCTTCACATAGCGCAGATACAGATCGGTGAAACCGGCGCGCAGCAGCGCCACACCGGTGAGGAACAGCACGGCCGTCTGTGCCTGTCGGTTCACAGCAGCACCGTCCCGGTCAGCGCGGCCACCACGATGGCCAGCGCGAAGGTGGCGGGTGCGAACCGCAGCGCGAACCCCCGCCCGAACGTGGCGGTCTGCATGGCGAACAGCTTCAGGTCGATCATCGGCCCCACGACCAGGAAGGCCAGCCGGGCGGTGAGCGAGAACTGCGACAGGGACGCGGCCACGAACGCGTCGGCCTCCGAGCAGATCGACAACAGCACCGCGAGGACGGCCAGCACCAGTACCGACACCACGGGGTCGTCGGCCGCCGCGCGCAGCCAGTCGGCCGGGACCACGGCCTTGAGCGTGGCCGCGACCATGGCGCCGACGACGAGGAATCCCCCGGCGTGCATCACGTCATGGCGGACCGAGGCCCAGAACGCGGCGCCCTTGCCGAGCCCCTCGGCCGACGGGCGCGCCGGTGGCCGCAGCCAGTCGGTCCGCCCCAGCCGGTGCCACAACCAGCCCATCGCACACGCCACCACCAGGCTCGCCACGAACCGGGCGAGCACCATCCGGGGTTCCCGGGGGAACGCCACGGCGGTGGCGGTCAGCACGATCGGGTTGATCGCCGGTGCGGACAGCAGGAACGCCAGCGCCGCGGCAGGGGTGACACCGCGCCGCACCAACGCCCCCGCCACCGGCACCGAGGCGCATTCGCACCCGGGCAGCACCGCCCCGGCCACCCCGGCGGCGGGCACCGCCAGCACGGGCCGCTTCGGCAGCGCACGGGCGAAGAACGACGCGGGGACGAAGACCGCGATGGCCGCCGACAGCAACACCCCCAGCACCAGGAACGGCAGCGCCTGGACCACGACCGCGACGAACACGGTCATCCAGCTCTCCATCGCGGGCGCGGCCAGCGCCCGCCGGATCGGCCCCTGCGCCACGACCACCAGGAGCAGCACCATGACCAGCACCAACGACGAGGACGACTGCCTCCCCTGCCCCTTCGGCTTCTCCTGCCGCGGCCCGTCCCGCTCGCTCCGGTCTCCCCTCGGCGGGGCTGCCTTGGTGATGGCCACGGGTGAGATACCTCCGGGTCGGGACGTGTGGCGTGGGGTGCTCCCCCTTCCAGTACGCCCATGACGGCCCGGCTGCTCACCCGGTCCCCCGGCTCACCGCGGGCGACGGGCCCTCATGACGGTGCCATGGGTGTGAGGCTTGCCCTCACCATGGCCACCTCGGCCCGGTGGTCTCATCACCGCACCAGACGTACTGGCACCCGGGCTCGACGGTCAGGCCGTAGTCGTAGAGCTCCGGGCGGCCCAGGGCGAGCCAGGCAGTCCATGCGTGTTCCAGTTCGTCAGCCAGGCTGCGGGGGCCGCCCTGGTAGGCGGTGGTTCCGTCGGCGCCCGTGGCGGTGAGGGTGGCCCAGGACGTGGCTCCGTCGTGCAGCCAGGCGTTGACGCCGTCCTCGTCGACCGCCGTGGTGATCCGGACGTCGGGGAGGGCCACCCGGAGTGCGAAGAGCAGGTGCCAGTCGTCGCGCAGGGGGCCGATGTCCCGTGTGACAGGCCGTTCGTCCCTCGGCAGGCCCTCGCCACGCACGGCCGCGAAGTCGCGACCGGGGCCGGTGCCCCGGGCGGGCATGAACGTGGCGAGGCCCTGGACCCAGCCACTGGCGGAGCCGCCGTCCTCGGCGACCGTGAGGGCGACATGGCCCAAGTGGCCCCAGGGGGTGACGATCCGGCCGCCGGGCCGGGTCTGCTCCACCCAGGGCCACGGCACCGTGTCCACCGCGTACGTCGAGATCAGCCGGTCGTACGGCCCGCCGGACGGGCACCCTCCGGCGCCATCTCCGACGTGGACCGTTGCGTCCACCCCGGCACCCTTGAGCCGCTCGACAGCCCGCTCCGCCAGGTCCGCGTCCACCTCGACGCTCACCACCCGGCCGTCGGGACCCACCCGTTGGGCCAGCAGCGCGGCGTTCCAGCCTGTGCCGGTACCCAGCTCCAGCACCCGGTGGCCCGATTCGAGGAGCAGGGAGTCCAGCATGTCCACCACGATGCCCTGCGCCGACAGGCTGGACGACGGCACCCCGCCGGTGACCTGGGTGACCGCCGCCGCGTCCGGTGACGCGTACACCTCGGCGGCCCAGCGCCCGGGTTCGGCGGCGCGGTCGAGGGGCATATACGCGTGACCGTCCCAGCTCCACAGCCGATCGGGCGCGAACACGTGCCGGGGCACGGCGGTGACGGCCCGGCGGATCCAGGGAGACCGATCGGGCCAGGCGCCGCGCCGGTCCATTGCGGCCGCCAGGGCGGCGCGGCGATCGGCAAGCGTCATCGGCTACTTCTTGTGCTTGCCACTGCCGGACTCCGGAGGCGGAACCTGACCGTCGCTGTTGCCCGGCGGAGGCCTTCCCTGGCTCGGGTCGGGTGGTGGCTTTTCATGCTTGCCCATGTTTCCCCCTGATGCGATGGATTGCGTCCATCGTGACGCGAGGGTCAGGCTGTCGGGCAGGGCGCATGGGAGTGCACCGGGTCGCCCGGGTGGGCCCGCCGGCCCGGATCAGGCGGTCGTCCTGGCCGCGACCCTGGCGCGCAGTCTGTCGCGCACGCCCGGCCATTCGTCCGCGAGCACGCTGTAGTACAGCGAGTCGCGGCGGGACCCGTCCTGGCGGCGCATATGGCTGCGCAGGGTGCCCTCGTAGACAAGGCCGAGGCCGGTCAGGGCGCGCGTCTGCGCCACGGTTTCCGGGCGCGGCCGTGGCATCCACTGCCAGACGGCCGGATCGGACGCGGACGGAAAGAGGGCTTCGGCGCCCGCCGGATGTGCACATGGCCGTCCCGGGGGTAGGGCGGCCGGGCGGGAATCACCCCGTGGAACCGGTAGCCCGCCTTCTCCGCGACCCGGCAGGAGGCCACGTTGTCCACTTGGTGGAGCAGTTCGAGACGTTCAAGACCTTCGGACGCGAAGGTGGTGAAGGCCCAGCCCGTGACAGCCTCGACGGCGCGAGGGGCCACCCCCCGGCCACGGGCCTGCGCAGCCGTCCAGTAGCCGACCTCCGCGGACTCGCCGCTCGGGTCGGCGCGCTTCACCACCACATCACCGGCGAACCGCCGTTCGCCCACATCGGAAGTCTCCTCGTACACCGCGAAACTCAGCAGTTCCCCGGTCGCCCAGCCACGCCGCCGGAGCTCCAGACGCTCGACGGCCTCCTCGACGGTCAGAACGTGCAGTCTCGTCCAATGGCGCAACACCGGGTCCCGATAGGCCTCGACCAGTGGTTGCACATCGTCTTCGTTCCAGGGGCGCAGCAGGAGCGCCGCGGCCGACGACGTCGCCTCCGCCCGTAACGTCACCTCCACGGCTCAGGAATCCATCACCGCGGCCACGGCCTCGATCTCCACCAACTGGTCGCTGTAGCCGAGCACCGTGACGCCCATCAGGGTGCTCGGCACATCGTGGTCGCCGAGGGCGTCCCGGTAGACCTCCCAGGCCGCCACCAGATCCTCCTGGCGGGTGGTGGCGACGAGAACGCGGGTGCTGATGAGGTCCTCCAGTGACGCACCGGCGTCGGCCAGGGCCGTCCGCAGGTTCTCCACGGCCTTGGCCGCCTGTCCCGCCACGTCCCCGACCGCCGCCGTGGAACCGTCCTCGTCGAGGGGGCAGGAGCCGGCCAGGAAGATCAGTCGCGAGTCGGCCGGGGCCGTGGCCGCGTAGGCGTACTCGGCGACATCGGAGAGGGACGCGGAACGGATCAGCGTGATGGCGCGGGGCACGGGCGGTTCCTTTCGCGGCGGGCACAGGTCACGTATGAGCCTCTCAGGAACCGGCTTCGGATTTCGAGGCAATTTCCGCACACCGCGGGGCAGTTGCCCGAGCCCCGCGAGCGATCAGGCCGTCAGGGCGGCGAGCAGCGGGGAACGGTCGAAGAAGACCTCGTTCCGGGTGATCAGCCCGTCCCGCAGGGAGACCGTACAGACTCCGTCGCACTCGACGACACCGTTCCGCGTCGGGACGACCGCGTGCCAGTAGTTGAGGAACCCGTCCCGCAGGGGCCTGACGTCCGTGTTCGTCCACACCCAGTCGGGGTAGCGGCCCAGCAGGCGCCGGAAGTAGGCCACGATCTCCTCACGCCCCCGCACCCCGCCGGGGACGGCGGGATCGCAGTAGACGGCGTCCTCCGCGTAGTACGCGGCGAGCCCCTCGGGATCGTTCCCCGTCCAGGCGGGCAGCCACCGAGAGGTGAAGTCACGAGCCTCGGTCTCGCCGAGTCCTTCGAACGTCGCCACGATCGGCCCCATTTCTCGTATCTCTCACGATGCCACTGAACCAACCCGGCCAAAGTTACCGGCCAGTCGGCGGCGAGGGAAACACGACCCCGGCGGCGTCACACCTTCCGGCGAAAAGTAAAGCGTAGGCAAAGCCACGAGATCTCCGGCTCCTCTCCCGGGTCTCACCGGACAACAACTCACCGAACTACGCACAGGCGTGACGAGAGGGCAAGAGCATTCCCCCACTCCCTTTCCCGCACTGTGCGGCAACGCGGGGGGGGGGGGGGGGGGGGGGGGGGGGGGGGGGGGGGGGGGGGGGGGGGGGGGGGGGGGGGCGGGGGGGGGGGGGG
>NZ_JANCLX010000001.1:475855-572471 GCF_024295805.1 Streptomyces cucumeris | reverse complement strand
GGGGTGGTACTTCCATTCCCCCCCACCCCTTCCCGCCATGGTGGGCGGGGGGGCCCCCCCCCCCCCCCCCCCCCGCATATGAAGATCACCAAGCTGGCGCTCACCACCGCTCTGGGCATCGGACTCGCCGCGTCCGGCCTGACCATCGCGTCCGCCTCTCCCGACGCGTCGAGCGCTCCCGCCGGCCAGTCCGACACGCTCTACGCCACGGGCAAGGACGACCGGGTCAACACCGACGAGTTCATCAAGTCGGTGCTGGAGTCGGCCCTGGGAAAGCAGGAGAACCTGGAAAAGAAGGGGAACACGAAGAACGCGGCCGCTGTCACCGTCACCTACAGCGCCAAGTCCGCCCCCCCCCACTTCCGCGCCCAGATCAAGCGCAGCGCCTCCATATGGAACTCGTCGGTGCGCAACGTGAAGCTGAGGGAGGGCAGCAACCCCGACTTCACCTACCGCAAGGGCAATGACGAAAGGGGCTCATGGGCAGACGTCCAGGGCAACGGGCGAGGCATGGTGTTCCTGGACTTCAAGCAGAACAAGGAGTTCGACTCCACCCGGGTCACCGCGCACGAGACCGGCCACATCCTCGGACTGCCGGACAACCGCACGGGCCAGTGCTCGGACCTGATGTCCGGTGGCTCCGCGCCGGCCTCGTGCAAGAACGCGAAGCCCAGTGCGGCGGAGGCCCGGGAGGTCGACCAGCAGTGGGCGAAGGGCCTGGAAGCCGTGAGCGAGGAGCTCGCCGCGGCTGACCGCTGATCCCTGGGCGATCGGTCACCCCGATCGCCCTCATCACTCCCGGTCCTGTCTCGCGGTCTCGCGACGCACCCGGCCGGGACAGGCCACCGCGTGGTCATCGGGTTCCCTGGGGGGGTTAGCCCGAGGACCGCGCGGTGGCCGCCCGCCAGCGGGGGTCCTCACCGGCCGAACGCTCTCCACCGGCCGTTCTAGCCGCCTATGACGTCCTTGAACGTCTCGATCGTCCGCCGCCGCATCGTCAGGAACGCGAGCCAGGAGCCGTCCGCGTAGTGCAGACGGAAGCGGGCCATCAACTGGAGACGCGGGCGGCGTTCCACGCGGGCGGCCCAGGAGCGGGGTGTTTCCCAGACGGGGGTACCGTCCAGGGGGCGTACGAGCCCGATGCGCTGGTCGGTGACGCGCAGCAGCAGCCCGCCCGATGTCTCCGGCATCCCCGACGCGATACTGCCGGCACCGGCGGCCTCGGCTCCGACGGATTGCACCAGGTGGTCGCCGAGCTTCCCACCGAGCTTTCCGTGCCCGTGGTAATTCATCTTCACGCCCTGGGCACTCTTGGCCGGCACCACGAGACCGAAGGTGAGGAGCTGCTCTCCCGGCGCCAACTGGCTGAGCGCGGACCGCTGGTGCGTGGACATCTGTTCGGGCATGAGCGCGACCCTACGACATCAGTGATCGGCCCCTACCGGCGGCCGCCACTCCGCCCCCTCTATAGACGTAGCCGCGCCCACACGGTCTTGCCGACGACGCGCTCCCTGACGCCCCATGCCTCGGCGCACGCGTCCACGATCGCGAGCCCGCGCCCGGATTCGTCGTCGGGCTCGGCAGCCGTGATCACGGGGAAGCCGTCACGCGGATCGGACACCTCAAGCCCGACCAATTTTTCTGCGTCATATGCGATACACACTTCGAAGTACCGCCCTGGTACACGGCCATGCCGTACCGCGTTGGTCGCCAGCTCGGACAGAACGAGCTGCACGGTAGCCGCCTGACCTGCGTCAACGCCCCACGCGAGGAGAGCGGTACCAGCCGCGTGCCGCGCGTGGTGTACAGACGGCGGGACGGGAGTAAACCTCTGGTTCCAGCCAAGGAGCGGGTTGACGTTGTGACTTTCCGCGTTCATGGACCCACTGTCGGTGCAGGCGGCTAGCTTCACCAGTGACAGAGCGTCGACGGCGGCGACCGGCAACCGCCGTCGAACGCCCGTTGATTGCTGTTGAGCCACGTTGAGGGGTGGACCGGGATGTCACAGTCGAAGAAGAAGGACTCCGCACCGCCGACCGTGCAGTATTTCGCCGCTGTGCTGCGGCTTCTGCGCGAACGGGCGTGTCTGACGCAGGACGAGCTGGGTGCGCTGATGAGCTACACCGGATCGGCCGTGAGTGCGGTGGAGACGTGCGCGAAGCCGCCGACGGACGAGTTCATCGACGCGGCCGAGAAGGCACTGGACGCGGGCGGGTTACTGAGGTCGGCGATCAAGTACCTGCGGCTTGAGCGCTACCCGGTGTACTTCCAAGGCTTCGTTCAGTTGGAACAGGAAGCGGTGAGTGTCTCGTCGTACTGCGCGCAGGTCATCGATGGGCTTCTCCAGACTGAGCAGTACGCCCGCGCTCTGCTCAGGAGCAACTACCCCCCGTTCGAAGCAGAGGAAGTCGATCAGCTACTCGAAGGCCGAATGGACCGCAAGCTATTGCTTAATCGCAAGCCGATGGCACTGGTCCATGTAGTCCTCGAAGAGGCCGTCCTACGAAGGAAGATCGGCGGAGCCGAGGTCATGCGCCAGCAGCACGAGCAACTGCTCCGGTACGCAAAAAGCTCGAACGTGACCCTCCAAGTCATGCCCGCCAACCGTGCGGAACACGCTGGGCTGCGCGGTCCCATGAAGCTGATCGAGACCGCCGACGACACCATCCTGGCCTACATGGAGAGCCACGGAGAGAGCAGTCTGGTGTCCAAGCCGGACAAGGTCAGTGTCCTCGTTCGGCGCTATGCCATGATGCGCACGCAGGCCCTGGGGCCGGAGGAATCCGAAAACTTCATCAAGCAGCTGATGGGTGACACATGAGCGACCACTTGGCGTGGTTCAAGAGCAGCTACAGCGACTCCGGCGGCGGCGACTGCATAGAAGTCGCCTACGACTGGCGCAAGTCGAGCTACAGCGACTCCAGCGGTGGCGAGTGCGTCGAGGTCGCCACCGCCCCCGCCGCCGTCCATGTCCGGGACTCCAAGAACCCCGACGGGCCCCAGCTCTGCGTACCCGCCACCGCCTGGGCCGCCTTCCTCGACTACGCCACCCGCTGACGCCGGGCGCCACCGCGTCGTGACTCAGACGGCCCAGGACTACACCCGTCCGTGGGCCTTCTGTGCCTTCCGCGACAGCGAGTCGATCACGACCGCGATCAGCAGCACCCCACCGGTGATCATGAACTGGACCGCGGCCTGGATGCCCATGAGGGCGACGCCGGAGGCGATGGACTGGATGACCAGGACACCCAGCAGGGCGGACCAGGTGCTGCCGCGGCCGCCGAAGAGGCTGGTGCCGCCGATGACGGCGGCGGCGATGGCGTTCATGAGGAGGTTGTTGGAGACGGAGGTCTGGCTGACGGAGCTGATGCGCGAGGCCAGGAAGAGACCGCCGATGGCGGCCATGGTGCCGGACATCATGAAGGCGGAGATGCGCACGAGCTCGACGTTGAGACCGGCGCGGCGGGCCGCTTCGACACCGCCGCCGAGGGCGAAGATCATGCGTCCGTAGGCGGTGCGGCGCAGTACGTAGTCGAGGCCGACCAGGACGATGAGGAAGATCAGCAGGGCCAGCGGCAGCCCCTGGAACTGGTTGAGCAGGGCGGCGGCGACGAAGCCGACGACGACGAGGACACCGGTGCGCAGCCCGGTCTCGCTCAGCGAGCGGAACGGCACTCCGGCGCGGCGGCGGCGCCGGGTGTCCAGCCAGGAGGCGAGGAAGTACCCGGCCGCGCCGAGCGCGGCCAGCCCGTAGGCGGCGGCGACGTCGTTGAAGTAGAAGTTGGTCAGCTTGGCGACCAGGCCCCGGTCATCGATGTTGATCGTGCCGTAGGTGCCCATGATGTAGAGCATCAGGCCGTACCAGCCCAGCAGTCCGGCGAGGGTGACCACGAAGGCGTGCACCCCGACCTTGGCGAAGAAGAACCCCTGCACCGCGCCGACCCCGGTCCCGCAGAGCACGGCGAGGAGGACGGCGGGCAGTTCGGGCATGCCCTGGTTGACGCTGAGCACGGCGAAGGTCGCGGCGGAAAGGCCGCTGACCGAGGCCACCGACAGATCGATCTCGCCGACCAGCAGGACGAAGATCACGCCCACCGCGATCATTCCGGTGCCGACGATGTCCACGCTGAGGTTGGAGAGGTTGCGCGGGGAGAGGAAGTGCGGGTTCACCGTCTGGAAGATGGCCCAGATGAGGAAGAGGCCGAGCACGACGGGGACGGAACCGAGTTCGCCCCGGTGGTAGCGGCGTTTGAACAGGGCGACCGCGCGCCGCACCGGTGTGGTCTGCTCCGCGGCGGCGGCGCGGGTGCGCCGGTCCGGCTCCGCGGGCCCGCCCTTGCGGGACGCGCCGGACTTCCCCGCGGTGGTCCGAGTTCTGTTCACAACTCCCCTTCCCGCGCCGTACGGCGTGTCACGGCGTTGTCGGAGGCACCCGTGATGGACGAGACGATCTGCTCCTGGGAGGTGGTGGTGACGTCGAAGAACCCGTTGTTGCGGCCGAGCCGCAGCACCGCCACCCAGTCCGCGACGGCCTTGACGTCGCCCAGGTTGTGGCTGATCAGCAGGACACCGAGGCCCCGGTCGCGCAGCCGCTCGACGAGGTCGAGGACCTGGGCGGTCTGCTCGATGCCCAGGGCGGCGGTGGGCTCGTCGAGGAGGACCAGCTTCGGTTCGCCGAGCATCGAGCGGGAGATGGCGACGGTCTGGCGCTGGCCGCCGGAGAGCGAGGCGACCGGGCGGCGGACCCCGGGGATGCTGATGGAGAGGGTGTTCAGCAGTTCCAGGGTGCGGCGTTCCATCTCCACCTCGTTGAGCACGCCGAAGCGGCGGATCTCACGGCCGAGGAAGAGGTTGCCGACGACGTCGAGGTTGTCGCAGAGCGCGAGGTCCTGGTAGACGGTGGCGATACCGAGGTGCTGGGCGTCGTGGGGCCGGTGGATCTGCACGGCGTGGCCGTCCCATTCCACGACGCCCTCGTCGGCCGGGTCCACCCCCGCGATCACCTTGATCAGGGTGGACTTCCCGGCGCCGTTGTCGCCGACGAGGGCGATGACCTGGCCCGCGCGGACCTCCAGGTCGACATCGGCGAGCGCCTGGACCGCGCCGAACCGTTTGAAGACGCCGCGCAGCGCCAGCAGGGGCGGGGCCGAGGTGTGGATCATCTGCTCCTCCTCTCGCCACCAGGGGCGTTCGGACCGCCGGGCGATGGACCCGGCGCTCGGGCGACCGGCACTCAGGTGATGAGTCCGGCCTTACGGCAGGCGGCCGCGTACTTCTCCGTGCAGATCTGGTCGGTGGTGTACATCCCGTCGCGGATGAGGATCTTGAGGTTGTGCACGTCGAGCGCGATGGGATGCAGCAGGACGGCCGGGATGGACTGGCTGGAGCCGCTGTTGACCCGCTCCTCGGCGATCCCGGCGAGCGATTTGCCGCGGCCGAGCGCGACGGCCATCTCGGCGGCGGCGTCGGCCTCGGGCTTGAACGGTTTGTAGACGGTCATGAGCTGTTCGCGCGCGACGATGCGCTGGACGGCGCCGAGTTCGGCGTCCTGGCCGGTGACCGGGGGCAGTGGGTGGATCTTGGCGGCCTTGAGGGCGGCGATGACGCCGGAGGCGAGGCCGTCGTTGGCCGACAGCACACCCTGGATGTTCTCCGCGCCGAGGGCCGCGATGGCGCCGGACATGTTGAGGTTGGCGTTCTCCGGCCGCCAGCCGATGGTCTCGTAGGACTTGCCGATGGTGACCCGGCCGCGGAGGACCTCCAGGGAGCCGCGTTTGAACCAGTCCGAGTTGGGGTCGGTCGAGGAACCGTTCATCATGACGATCTGGTCCCGGTGGCCGGGCCGGTGCGGTGCCAGGGCCTTCAGCAGCGCCTTCCCCTGGAGGCGGCCCACCTCGGCGCCGTTGAAGGAGACATAGCCGGAGATGGGTCCCTCGGCGAGCCGGTCGTAGGCGACGACCGGGATATTGGCCTGGCGCGCCTTGATGACCGAGGAGCGGATGGCCCGGCCGTCGACCGCGTCGAGGATCAGCACCTCGACCCCGTTGGCGATCATGGAGTCGACCTGGTGCTGCTGGGTGGCGGCGTCGTGCTGGGCGCTGGCGTAGTCCACCGTGCACCGCGGGCACAGCTCCTTGATCCGCTTCTTGATCAGGGGCTTGTCGAAGCGGTCGAAGCGGGCGATCTCGTTGTCGGGGAGCAGCAGTCCGATGCGCAGGTTCCCGCGGTGAGCCGAACCGCCGGACTGGTCCACCTGGGCCGCCTTGCCGCAGGCGGCGAGGGTGACGGCCAGGGCGAATCCGGCCGTGACGGCGATGGCGGCGCGCACACGGTGCCGGGCCGGGGTGGCGGTCATGGGCCCGGCCCCCCGGTCTCCGCCGGGCCGTCCTCGTGCGCCGGACCGTCCTCGCGCGGGGTGGACAGCGTGATGTCGCTCCAGACCTGCTTGCCCCCGCTGAGCGGCACCGAGCCCCAGGCGTGGGAGACCGCCTCCACCAGCAGCAGTCCACGTCCGCCGGTGGCCTCCCAGTCCACGCTGGTCGGTTTGATGGGGGTCCGGGGCGAGCGGTCGCTGACCGCGATCCGCAGCCGGTCCGCGGTGAGCGTGAGGTTCAGGTGTACCTCGCCCGAGGTGTGCACCATGGCGTTGGTGACCAGCTCGGAGGTGACCAGCAGGGCCACGTCCATCTCATCCGTCAGCCCCCAGGTGCGCAGGGTGCGGGCGGCGAAGCGGCGGGCATGCATCACCGCGTCGGGCAGCCGCCAGATCGTCCAGCGGACGCGGGTGGGACGGACCCGCATCCCGTCGTAGCGCAGCAGCAGCAGCGCCACGTCGTCATCGCGGCGGCCGGCGCTGCCGAGCAGTTCGTCGGCGACCCGGCCGGGGTCGGAGGGGTCGGCGCGGGCCAGCCGTTCGCATACGTGCCGGACGCCGTCGTCCAGGTCGAGCTGGGCGGATTCCACCAGGCCGTCGGTGAACAGGACCAGCAGGGTGCCGGAGGACAGCCCGAGCGCGGTCATCGGGTAGTCGGCGTCGGCGACCACCCCGAGCGGGGGGCCGCCCTCGATGGTCAGTTCCTCGGTGACGCCGTCGGGGCGGCGCAGCAGCGGGTGGAGGTGTCCGGCGCGGACCAGCCACGCCTCGCCCTCCTCCATGTCCAGATCGACGTAGGCACAGGTGGCGAAGAGGTCGGTCTCCATATCGACGAGCAGCCGGTTGGCGTGGCTGACGACCACGTCGGGCGGGTGGCCCTCGAAGGCGTAGGCGCGGATGGCCGTACGCATCTGACCCATGATCGTGGCCGCGGCGGCGGAGTGGCCCTGGACGTCCCCGATGACGAGCGCCACATGGCCGTCGGTCAGCGGGATGACGTCGTACCAGTCGCCGCCCACCTCCAGGCCCATGGTGGCGGGCAGATAGCGGGTGACGGCCACTCCGCCGGGCAGCACGGGCAGTTTGCGGGGCAGCAGACTGCGCTGGAGCATCGTGGCCAGCTCATGTTCGGCGTCCAGCGCGTGGGCGCGCACCAGGGCCTGTCCGACCAGGCCCGCGGTGGCGGTGAGCAGGGAGCGCTCCTCGGGGCCGAACTCATGCGGCTCCTCCCAGCCGATCAGGCAGACGCCGACGATCCGGCCGCTCGCGGGCAGCGGCAGGACGGCGAGGCCGCCGGGTCCGATGCCCGAGAGCCCGGGTTCGAGATCGGCACCGGGGGGCCACAGGCTGACGTGGCCCTCGCGCATCGCGTCGGCCAGGGTGGGCAGCGCGTGGGTCGGCGCGTCGGGGAACTCCGAATGCCACTGGCTGCGCCACACATCGGGCCAGGCGATGGCTTCGGCCGGGGCGAGGAGGCTGACCACGAGCTGGTCGGCCTGGAGCTCGGCGACCGCGACCCGGCGGGCCCGCAGCGGATCGCGCAGCGCGCTGACCACGACCTGGCCGACGTCGCGGATGGTGGTGGCCCCGGCCAGGGCGGCGGACAGCCGCTGCACCATGGCGACCTCGTCGGCGGTGGGCCGCAGGTACGACGCCTCCGCGACGACGCCCAGCATCCGCTCGGGGGTGCCGTCCGGCCCGGCCTGGGCCCGGCAGCGCAGCTCCAGCCAGCGCAGCTCCCCGTTGGGGCGGCGGATGCGGAACGCGAGCTGTGAGGTGCCGGGCGCCAGCCGGCCGGGCTCCACGATGGACATCAGGGCGGGCACGTCATCCGGGACGGCGCTGGCGAGCAGGGTCTCCACCCGTCCGTCGAAATCGTCGGCGGGGATACCGAAGAGCTGGAGCATCTGGGTGTCGGCGGTCATCCGCCCGGTGCTCAGCTCCAGGACGAACGCGCCCACCTGGAGGCGGTCCAGGGTGGCACCCGCGAGCGACCGCTGGTCCGGCCGTCCGGTGCCCGGCTGCGCGGACGCCTCCAGACCGGCGGCGACGTGATGGGAGTAGAGCTCCAGGAAGGCACGGCGGTCGGCGTCGATACCGTCGGGCGCCTCGTCCACCACGACCAGACAGCCCAGCCCCGTGCCGTCGCCGCCCAGGGGCAGGGCGCCCAGCGAGAGGCCGGCGGGGGTCCCGGGGCCGGGCCCGGCGGGGCCGTACTCGGCGAGTTCACGCGGGCCCAGCCACAGCGGACGGCCGGATCGGAAGGCGTCGGCGACGGGTGAGCGCCCGGTGAGGGGATAGCTCGCGGGGAGGGCGTAGGGGCCGCCGGGACTGCGGACGGTCTCGGCCAGCCTCAGCTCGCCGCCGTCCGCGTCGAACGCGTACACGGCGACCAACGCGGTCCCCGTGAACGTCAGGACATGCCCGGTCACAGCCGCCTGCACCGCCTCCGTGCGCGGGCCGCCGGTCGTCTCGTGGGCGTACCCGAGCTCCTTATCCGCCTCCACGCGGTCACCGGTCATGGCTGGCATGGGGGCCTTCAGAGCCGCGCCCCCTTCGAAGGGAAAGCGCTCATACCACGAGCATGACACAGAAGGGATGAACAGGGCATCTCAGCCACCGCCGCCCGGGGCCGCGGCCGGTCGCGGCTCATTTGAACCCGCGCGGCGGGAGGCGCATGCTCGGTACGTAAGCGCTCCGCGGGAGTGCCGCGAGGCGCGGTCGTCGACCGCCCCGGGCCTCTTCGGGACTCGTCGGGGCGCGACCGAACCGCACCGGACTTCGGCGGGGCCGCTCGGCGCGGTCGCGACGCTTTCAGGGCGCACGGGCTCCGGGACGCGCACAGGACGATCCCCTGAACGGATGGGGGCCCGATGAACGCCGACGATGCCCTGCCGCTGGACCGGTCGCGGGGCTCCGGGGGCCCGCGGACCGTCGTGATCATGGTGGATGAGCTGGGCGTCGTCACGGGCTGGAGCGCGGGCGCGGAACGGCTGCTCGGCCGCACCGCCGGGGGGGCCGTGGGCCGCCCCGCCGACGACTTCCTGACCCCGGGGGCCGGGGAGCCGTTCTGGACCGCACGGGCCGAGGGCGACGACTGGCTGGGCGAACTCACCGCGCGGGGCCCGGACGGCCGCCCCCTGATCCTGCGCGGCACCGCCCACCGCTGTATGGAGGGGGACGCACGGGCCCAGTGGATCCTGGTGGCCACGGCGGCACCGCCGGCCGGACAGCAGGTGCTGCCGCAGGAGATCGAGCGGGCCGTGGTGCACTGGCTGTTCACCCGCTCTCCGGTCGCGGTGACCATCTATGACACCGATCTGCGCTGCCGCTGGCAGAACGAGGCGATGACCCGCCTGACCGGGGTGACGGAGGCCGAGCGGCGCGGCAAGCGGCTACCGGACATCCTTTCCGGACCGGACGCCGCGGTCTGGGAGCGGCGGCTACGCCGGGTGATCGAGACCGGTGAGTCCGCCTTCAGCGGGGAGATGCACGGCCGGGTCCCCGCGGAGCCCGAGCGCGACGCCGTCTTCATCGCCTCCGCCTCCGCGCTGCGCGATCACCACGGGCACACCCTCGGACTGTGCACGACCGTCTCGGACGTCACCCAGCAGTACCAGTCGCGGGAGCGGCTGACGCTGCTGAAGGAGGCGGGCACCCGGATCGGCAGCACCCTGGACGTGATGCG
Organism: Streptomyces cucumeris; assembly: GCF_024295805.1. Classification (GTDB taxonomy): domain Bacteria; phylum Actinomycetota; class Actinomycetes; order Streptomycetales; family Streptomycetaceae; genus Streptomyces; species Streptomyces cucumeris. The sequence goes on along the minus strand of NZ_JANCLX010000001.1, from coordinate 562,410 downwards.
CACCGCGCAGGAGCTGGCCGATTCGGCCATCCCCCGGCTCGCCGACTGGGTCACCGTCGATCTGCTGGACACCCTGCTCAGCGGGGATGAACCCGGCCCGTTCACCGGGGTGGTGGCGTTGCGCCGGGCGGCCAACCAGTCGGTGCTGGAGGGCACCCCGGAGGCGGTGTGCCAGCCGGGCGAGGTGGACTTCTATCCGCCGTACTCCCCGGCCGTGCGCTGTATGGCCACCGGCCGGTCGGCCATCCACCGCGTCAGCGACCACGACATCAAGGTCTGGCTGGCCCAGGATCCGGCACGGGCGGCGAAGTTCCGGACCTACGAGTTCCAGTCGATCATGGGAGTGCCGATCCGGGCGCGCGGAACGACGCTCGGCATCACGATGTTCTACCGGCGGTCGGCGCACCCGTTCACCGACGACGACCGGCTGCTCGCCGAGGAGCTGGTGGCCCGTGCCGCCCTCTGCCTGGACAACGCCCGCCGCTTCGACCGCGAACGCACCGCCGCGCTCAGCCTCCAGCAGAGCCTGCTGCCGCAGGGGCTCCCCGTCCAGGCGGCGGTCGAGACCGCGTCCCGCTACCTCCCGGCCGGGGGCAAGACCGGGCTGGCGGGCGACTGGTTCGATGTGATCCCGTTGTCCGGGGCCAGGGTCGCCCTGGTCGTCGGCGATGTGGTCGGCCACGGCATCAACGCCGCCGCCACGATGGGCCGGCTGCGGACGGCGGTGCGCACCCTGGCCGATGTCGATCTGCCCCCGGATGAGCTGCTCACCCACCTCGACGATGTGGTGCTCCGGCTCGCCGCCGAGGGCGAGGGGGGCGCCGGCGGTTCCCCCATGGACCCGTCCGTTCTGGGGGCCACCTGCACCTACGCGGTCTATGACCCGATCTCGCGGACCTGTTCGCTCGCCCGTGCCGGACATCCGCCCCCGGCCACCGTCACCCCGGACGGACGGGCCCGGCTGCTCGATCTGCCCGCGGGGCCACCGCTGGGGCTGGGTGGTCTGCCCTTCGAATCCGTCGAGGTGCGGCTGCCGGAGAACAGCCTGCTCGCCCTCTACACCGACGGGCTGCTGGGGTTCCGGGAGCGGGAACTCGACACCGCGCTGGACCAGTTGTGCCACGTTCTGGCCGAACCGTCGCCGTCCCTGGACAGCCTGTGCGACCGGGTGCTGAACGATCTGCTCCCGGACCACCCGGCCGATGACGCCGCGCTGCTGATCGCCCGCACCCGGGCGCTGAACCGGGACCAGTTCGCCGTACGGGACCTCCCGGCCGATCCGGCGACCGTCTCCACCGCCCGCTCCTGGGCGGCGCGCCAGCTCGCCGCCTGGAGCCTGGAGGACGCGTCCTTCGTCACCGAACTCGTGGTGAGCGAGCTGGTCACCAATGCCATCCGGCACGCCGACGGCCCCATCCAGCTACGGCTGATCCGGGACCGGACGCTGATCTGTGAGGTGTCCGACGCCAGCAACACCGCCCCGCATATGCGCCGCGCCCGGCTCTCCGACGAGGGCGGCCGCGGACTGCTGCTGGTCGCCCAGCTCACCCAGCGGTGGGGCACCCGGCACGCCCGCGAGGGCAAGACCATCTGGTGCGAGCAGCTGCTCTCGAACGGGAACGCGCCGTTGGACGCGACGATGACGCCGGTGCCCTGAGCGCGTCGCCCCCGGGGGTCCGGCGGGGCTCCGGCGGTCAGCGGCGGGCGGCGACCGGGGTGCGGCGGCGGACGGTGACCGGGGCCCGGCGGCTCTCCTTCACCAGCGCGTCGGTGATCAGCCGCACGCCCTGGGCGAGCCGGTTCAGCTGGGCCAGCTCGGTGGCGTACAGCTTGATGGTGGACTCGATCATCGTCTCGGTGAACCCCAGGGAGGGCAGTTCCGTACGGCAGGTCTGGAGGGCGGCGCGCACCGCGCGGATCTCGTTCTGGAGCTGGAGCCGGGCGTGCCGGGCCAGCAGGAGGGGGTGCCGGGTGAGGGTGGAATACCCCGCGTACCGTGCGGGAAGGAGATCCCGGAGCCACCGGGCCGCCGTGCGCTCCCAGTCGGGGGTGCCCGGAGGGGTGACCTGGCAGGGCCAGTCCGCGCTGATCGGGGAGTATGTCTGGGACATCGTCGTCGCCTTCGAGCTGAGGGTCCTGATCGCCGGGGATCAGTGGGTATCCGGCGGCCCTGGGCCCAGGGGTTGGCCCGGGGCCGCCGGGGGTGCCCGAGGGGAGCGGACTACCCGAACGGAACACGGTGGGGGCCGACGAGGAGGCTGCCGTCCCTTTGGGTGTTCGCCCACATGACTCCCGGGGCTCGCGGCAGCGAGCGCTGGTTCCGGCTCAGCCCCTTCGGGGCCCGGGTGCCAAGTGCAGTAAATATATTTACTGCGAAGTAATCAAGGGCATGAAAAGTTTCATGCATGTGAGCTTATACGGACGCCCGTCTCCGGAAGCCGGACGAATGGGGTGGGGTACGGGAGTGCGGCCCGGGGCGTCGGGACCGCGGCGGCTCAGCGGCCACTCACTGATCGAGGAAGAACTCGTGCTGTTCCGCGGCCTGTTCGTACTTCTCCAGGCGGAACTGGGTGCGCTCGGGCTCGGCGTCGGCCATGGCCTGGAGGATGCCCGCGGAGAGCATCATGGGCGCCGCGTAGGAGTCGAAGACCAGACGTGATCCGGTGCCCGCGGTGAGCGCCACATCGGCCTCCTCCACCAGCGGTCCGTAGGTCAGGTCGGTGATCAGCGCCACCCGCAGCCCCGAGCGGTGTGCCGCCCGCAGCGCGGCCAGCGTCTCCTTGGCGTGCCGGGGCATCGCGAACGCCAGCACCCAGGTGCCGCCCGCCTCCCGGGACTGGAGCAGCGCGTCGTAGGCCACGCTGCCGCCACGGGACACCAGCCGCACATCGGGGTGGATCCGCCGGGCCGCGTAGGCGACGTACTCGGCGAGGGAGACGGAGATCCGCAGCCCCAGGATGGTCAGCGGCACCGAGCGGGCCAGCTCACGGCCGATCTCCAGCACCCGGTCGGTGTCCACGAACACCCGGCGCAGGTTCTCCAGGTTGGCGATCTCGTTGTCCACCGCCGTCTGGAGCTCGTTGCGGCGGTTCTCCTCCCGGGTGCGCGGTGAGGCGGCGACCGCGCTCAGCGCGATGGGCTGCAACGCCTCGCGCAGCGCGGGATAGCCGCTGAAGCCGAGGGAGGTGGCGAAGCGGGTCACCGACGGCTGGCTGACCCCCACCCGGTCGGCGAGGTCCGTGATCGACAGGAAGGCGGCCTCGGTGAGGTGATCGGTGATGTACTGCACGATGCGCCGCTGCGCGGGGGACAGCCGCTGGCCTCCGAACAGGGCACGGACTTGGGCCGCGGGAGGCTGCTCCCCGACATCGGGGGCCTCGGGGGCGCGCCCTCCCGGTGTGATCGCGGACGCCTGTGCGCGTGCCTGCTGCCCAGATGGCACCGGTGTGCTCCTTCTCGTCCCATCCCCCCGCTCAACATAGCGGGGAACGGGGCGTGACGGGAAACGTGGGAGGGCGCGCGGAAGGCCCCGCGCCGCCCGGAGACCGGGGTCGACCAACTCGTTCCTGACACCTTGTCAGTACTATTTCACATTACTATGTTATAGGTCACACGGCAGAACCACCTGCTTCCACCCCCCAACTCATCGGGAGACCAGGTGATCCACAGACCTTCCCCGCGGGCGACCCTGCTCGCCGCCGCCACCGCGGCCGCACTGACCCTGCCCCTCGCGCCGGGCTCACCGGCCTCGGCGGCTCCCCACTCCTCCGCCGCCTCCTCCTCCACCTCCGCCGCGCGGCCCGCCGCCGCGCCCGGCCCCCGTGCCACCACCGACCGCGCCACCGACCACGGCTCCCGGGTCGAGCGGCTGGGCCGGGCACCCCGGACGACCGACGGCCCCGGACGGGCCACCCGCGCCCGTATCCCCGGCGACAAGGCCACCGGGAAGGCCGTCCGCCACTCCACGGTCCGCGCCCTGGACGGCGCCGTGCCCTGCACCCTGGACGCGGCCACCGGACTGGACCCGGAGCGCTGGACCGACTTCCTCGCCGATCCGGCGGTGACCGCCGACGACTGTCTGCGCGGTCTCATCTGGACCTGGGACACCCGGCTGGCCCGGGTCTTCTCCCCCGCCCACGTCCAGGCGGTCTCCCGGCGGATCGCCTCGCTCGCGCCGTCCCACGACGGCACCAACGGCAGCCATCTGTATGAGATGTTCACCTATCTCCACGCCGCCGCGTACCACGACTTCTCGCACGACGAGATCGACCTCACCGACCCGGCGACCGTGGACGCCATGCGGCGCGGTATCGACGCGTTCGCCACCGCCGCCCGTACCTTCGACGTCACCCGTACCAACGCCGACTCGCTGCGCGAGGCGCTGTACGCGGGCAGCGCGCCGGGGCTGCGGCAGCACCAACTCCGGGTCATACCCAAGGTCCTGGCCACCATGGACCGGGACCACCCCGCCACCTCGGGCGACCGCTCCTGGGGCGGCGCCGCGCTGGCCGCGCTGTCGGTCAACTACCTCGGCGTCTACCCGGGCAACAAGGACACCGCCTTCCACCAGGCGGTCACCGCCGACGCGGGGTACCGCGGCGCGTTCAAGGCGTTCGCCGGGTACGTCCACCTCAAGGGCGGCGAGAACGCCTGGGTGGTGCGGGACGCGCTCGGCGAATACGGCCGCTTCGGCCAGGTCGACGCCCTGAAGCAGGCGGTGGTGGCGGACCTCGGCCCGCTGCTGGACACCGCGAAGCGAAACTTCGGCGACGGCAGCCAGCCCTGGGCGAAGATCGTCGGCTGGCTCAACTTCTACGAGGCGTGCGCCCCGTACCAGGTGTGCAAGGCCGACATCGAACGGCGGCTCTTCCCGCGCACCTACGTCTACGACAACGGCGGCATCACCGTGCGCACCGCACTCGACGACGCCACCGTCGACCAGCTCTACTACGCGAGCAAGCAGGTCAAGACGCAGTTCCACCGGGTGCTGGGCACCGAGGAGCCACTGTCGGGCGACACCAACACCACCCTCACCACCGTGCTGTACGCCTCCCGTGCGGACTACGAGACCTATCAGCCCATCCTCACCGGGCTGAGCACCGACAACGGCGGTATGTACATCGAGCGCGGCGCCACCTTCTACACCTATCAGCGCCGGGTCCCGCAGGACTCCTCCCTCTCGCTCGAGGAGCTGTTCCGGCACGAGTACACCCACTACCTCAACGGCCGCTTCGCCGTGCCCGGTTACTTCGGTGAGGGCCCCTGGTACACCGGCGACCGCACCACCGCCATGGACGAGGGCACCGCCGAGTTCTTCGACGGCGCCACCCGGGACGACGGGATCCTCGTCCGCAAGTCGCTGGTGCGCGGCATCATCGCGGACACCGCGAACGGCGGCCCCCGGATGACCGTCGCCCAGTTGCTGCACGCCACCTACGACGGGGACGGCTTCCGCTTCTACAACTACGCGGGCACTTTCTTCGAGTTCCTGTGGCGGGAGCGCCCCGCGCTGCTGCGCGAGATGTACGGCCGGCTGCGCGCCGACGACCCCCAGGGCTTCGACGCGTGGCGCAACCGCATGGGCGCGGACACCGGGCTCCAGCGGGCGTACGACACCTTCCTCGACGAGCAGATCGCCAAGGTCGACGATCTGTTCGTGCCCAACACCCGCTATCAGCCCATCGGTTCACTGCGGTTCGCCACCGCCACGGAGGTGCGGGACGCCTTCACCTCCGCCACCCAGAACACCCCGCGCTGCGAGAAGAGGCGGGGCACGGGCACCAAGGGGTGGGCCGGGCGGCCGCGCTTCGTGTGCACCGGCCGGATCACCGCGCGGCTGGCCGACTCCCGCGATCCCGACCGGGTGTTCCGGGACATGTCCGAGACGGTGGACTACTTCATCCTGGAGCGCAGCCGGAACGGCGGGAACAACTTCGCCGATATGAACTGCTCCTTCGGCACGGTGGAGATCTGGTCCGACGGTACGGCCGGAACCTCGCCCTTCACCTGCGAGGGACCGCTGCGCGGTTGAGGGTTTTCCCTCGTGCTGGGGGGAGTTGGGGGTCCGAGCCTTGTGCGGGCGATGACGTGCGCTGCATTCTCTACCAGCGAGTAGTGACTCGCGTAGATCTACCCCGCATTCTCACCCCCCAACTCCCCCACAGGAGCATGCCGTGAGCGGTAGACAGCATCCACGAAACCGGCGTATCCGGCGCACCGTGCTGGCAGGCGCGGCGCTGGTCGCCACCTGCGCCACCGTCGCACCGGCGGCGGTGGCGGCACCGGACCGGCCGTCCTCCTCCGGCACCGCCGCCACCTCGGCGGTGGGCCGGATCGAGGACCGTACGGCCCGCGCACTCGCCGCCTCGCTCGACGACGCCACCTGGCGCACCCACCTGCGCAAGGCGGTGCTGGGCTCGGACGAGGTGGATCTGCGCAAGGCCGCCGGAGCGACCGTGGCACCGACGGGCAAGCGGCTGACCTCCGCGCTGACCGATGCCGACCGGCGGATCGCCGCCGCCAAGGGCCTCGGTGCCGACACCGGGTCCCTGCTGCGGCTGCGGCTGGGCGACGACTCCATGCGCGCGGACCTCAAGGCCGGGCAGGCCCCGCTGATCGCCGTGGCCTCGAACGACGACCGGGCCGGGAAGGTGACCGCGTACGACAGCAAGGGTGTGGCGCACACCCTGGACGCCCGTACCGCGCCCGATCGTCCCGTCTACGTCCTGGACATCGACGAGTCCAAGGCGATGGCGGCCGGAATGCGCGTCCTGCGCGAGGAGTTCGCAGCCCGTGGCCTCTCGACCCCCCGCGCGGACACCTCTGCGGCGGACGGGGGCTTCGACTCCACCCGGATCACCGGTGTGGAGCTCTCGGAGGACGAGGAACCCTGGGTCAAGGGCGACGCCGAGATCTACACGCTGGTGACCGGCTTCGGCCAGGACGGCAAGGTCCGGGTCGACCCGGTGGACATGCCGTACCTGGACGAGGACGGCACGGTCTACCACCCGAACCAGATCCTGGTGAACTGGTCCAACTACAAGTACGACCTCGCCGACGCGGTGATGATGGAGGAGGACGGCAGCACCAACTACCGGGACCTCGCCAAGGCCATCGCCGGAGTGCTGCTCACCGTCACCGACGCGGGCGCCTACATCCCGCTGGTGAACGCGGTCCTGGACGCCATCCCGGACGAGTGGTGGACGGACGACCCGGACTACGTCGAGTCCTGGTACACCCTGGCCAAGGACGCCACGGGCCGCCGTGACGGCGCCCGGGGCAACGGCTGGATGTCCCTGGAGCCGTACCGGGTCCAGGGGGCCTGACCTCCCTGACCTCCATGAGCACCCATGGCCCGGGACGCCTCCGCGTCCCGGGCCGTGGGGTGTGGCGCGTGGGGTGTGAAGGGGGTGACAGCCAAACTACCGGTCGGTAACGTGGGGGTCCCCGGGCGAGACAGGAGCCGAGACGTGGCCATGCCGGACAGCGACACCGAGGCGTTCTTCGAACAGGTCGCCGAGGAACGCTTCACCCCCACGCCCTTCACCCGGGGCCCCTGGAACCCCGACAGCCAGCACGCGGGCCCGCCGGCCGCCCTGCTGGGCCGCGCGGTCCAACTCCGCCCCGGCTCCCGCGAGGACATGCGGCTCAGCCGTATCACCTTCGAGATCCTGCGCCCCGTCCCGCTGCGCCCGCTGACCGTGGCCACCCGTGTTCTCAAGGAGGGCCGCAGCCTGGAACTGGTCGAGGCGTCCCTCACCCCGGACGGCGGCGACGCCGTGATGCGCGCCCGCGCGGTGCGCATCCGCACCGCACCGGGGGTGGCCCCGGAGGTGTCCCCGCCCGCCACCGTCGCAAGCCCGGAGACCGCCCGCACCGAGCCCTTCCTCCCGGTCCCCTGGGACACCGGCTACCACACGGCCATGGAGTTCCGCTTCACCGCGGGCTCCTATCTCAGCCGGGGCCCGGCGACCTGCTGGATGCGGATGCGGGTGCCGCTGGTCGCGGGCGAGAAGATCACCCCCCTCGACCGCGTCCTCACTGCCGCCGACTCCGTCAACGGCGTCAGCAACGTCCTGGACTTCGGGTCCCACGTCTTCATCAACCCCGACCTGACGGTCCACCTCCACCGCCACCCGACCGGCGAATGGGTCTGCCTCGATGCCCAGACCACCATCGCCCCCGACGGCCTGGGCATCGCCGACGCCACCCTCCACGACACGACGGGCCCGATCGGCCGGAGCATGCAGAGCCTCTTCGTGGACGCCCGCCCGGGCGGCTGACCGCGCGCCGCACGTGCCCGACGCAGACCGGGCGGCTCAGTCACCTTCAAGGTGCAGTTCCAGCGACGCATCATCCGCGCAGCGTCGGGCGAAGGATTCAATTCGCTCGAGTTGCGGCCCATGAGCGGCGTTTCGCTCCTTCTTCCGAAGGGCTGCGACGTCGGTCAAGAACTGGTCCATCTGCTGCGCCGTGAGGATCAGCGACCCATAGGGATCCACCCGCTGCAGTGTGGGCATGCCACTGCTGTCGCACATTTTGGCAAATGAGTCCGAGTTGTCTGAAACGACGCCAAGAATGCTGAGCTGCCTCCCCTTGGGGCTTGACCCCTTTTGGCGAACCTGCACAAGGATCACATCGACACCCATGTTTCGATCATAGGACACTGGTGTCGAGGCGCCTCACGTACATCACAGAGCACCTCGCTGGAAACCCCGCTCTTCACCTCTCGCCGGAGATCTCCCATGCTGCCCTCACTACGCCGTCCGATCCGGCACCACGGCGCACCGCTCCCCCAAGACCGCGTCTTCCAACATGAACGACAATCCCCTGTCGGTCACTTCGGAAAGACTGTCGGCCCCTCCCGGGTAAGCGCGGTGAATAAGCCGGCCAGGCGCGAGCGGAGCTTCGAACGCGGTGAAATCCTCCTCCAATTTGCTCGCGTCAAGCCGCAGGTCCGGGTCTGCGACAACACATAGGAGTGAGCGAGGCCATACACCCTGTGCCACCCTCGCCACATTCCCTCTGTCACCCGGAACCATCGGCAGCCGTGGGCCCCATGCGCCCAGCGCTCGCACAAGAGCACCAGCCCGTCGGCCGCTACCCGCACTGAATTCCAGAACTCGTCATCCACGACATCATCGACACGGCCTAGCTCCTCCTCAGGATCCGGTTCCGAGGCGCGCCACTCAAGAAACAGGCTGTCGCCGGCGAGTCCGGTAAGCGAATTGGCTGCCGCTGGATCCATGGAGAGATGGATCGCCCCATCCCATCCCGACTCGACACGCAGCCGCCCCGGCGCGACCAGTCGGCAGTACGGACCGAACCCGGCGGCCATCCGTTCGGCAAGATTGATCGCCTCCACCGGGTTGACCTGAACCCCGTTGCGGAGCCCCCCGTACCGGACAGGGAGTGGTTGGCTGACCAGCAACTCGGTGACCTCAAGACGGTCAACTCCGCACTGCTCGACCACCACGCCGAGCAGCCTCCTCAAGTCCGCCGCGTACGCGCTCCAGGCCAGTGCCTCCGCCAAGGAGACTCGCACATGCTGGTCACTCGGGCTGACGACAAGTTCGGCTGTCATTTGGCTAGCCACTTGAGGCCCAACACCTTTCCTGTCGAAGATATGTCCAGCCCATATGTTCCGTCCCGAGCCGAATTCTTGGTCGACTGGAAGCCTGCTTGTTATGCCCAGTCCTGTCGTAGGTGATGTACCGAGGCTGCCCGCCGCCAGCCTTCTTGTTCTCCCAAAACGAGGCTCCGCCCGCGGACTTCATCTTAGTTCTTGTGTACCCCAAGAACTGCGCAACATCATCAGCATGTGCACGTGTGAGAGAGTTGCAATTGCTGTTGTGGACGAGGACCGGCGCATCCCCGGCCAGCACATAGTACGTGTGCTACGCGGTACCCCTCTACCTGCTTCAACGCTGGTCAGCGCTGGTTTTGCGTTCCGCTGTTGTCCGTGGGTGTGCGGGGAGATCCGTGGTTGTTGCCGTCGCTACTGCCGTCAGGACGTACGGGCGGCGGAAGGGCCGCTACTGCCAGGCGCCGGGTTCAGCCCGGAGGGTGGCGCGGGTGGTGCGGTGGTAGAAGTCGTGGCCGGTCTCGGCGCAGTGCTCGGCGATCCAGCGGGTCAGGTCCTCCTCGGCGTGGAGTTCGCCGGAGGTGGCGCCGCAGTCGTGGTCTTCGCCGGTGACGCAGACGGCCTCGAAGGTGGGCAGGGCCATAGGGTCCACGGCGGCGGTCACGTGGTACTCGCAGAAGCGGTAGCGCTTACGGGCAGGCGTGCCGGTGGTTGCCGGGTCAGGCATGCTCGGCCGTCTCTTCCTGCGGGTCCGGGATGCACTGTCCGCGCGATTCGGCCACCCGGAGCGCGTCGGTGAGGGCTTCGGCCAGTCGGGAGGCGGTCCAGCGGTACTCGGTGGCCGACAGGGCTCGTGCGCCGGGCGCCAGGACTTCGCGGGCGTGTTCCAGCAGTTCTTCGCTCATGCCGAGTTGGACGGCTTCGATGCTGTCGGCGAGTGTGGACAGGTAGCCCCTGCCGTCGGTGCTGAGGTAGCAGGGGCGCCCGTCCGGGGTGGTCCACGGCAGTAAGCGGGGACCGGCCAAGCCTGTTGCCGCGTCGTACAGTTCCCGGCGCCGCATGCGTCCGCGTCGCTCCTGGGTTTGGTCACCGTGCACCCCCGGCTGGGTCGCTGATAGGGACACGGTGACCGTAGGAGCTGACTGCCCGTCACTCCATGTATGAGCCAGGGCAGTTTGCTACACGGAGCGTGCGAAGTGCTGCGCTGCGTGGTAGCTATCCGACGACGCCCAGGTAGGAGGCCATGTCGCGCACCTCGGCGGTGAGGGTGCGCTTGCGCTTCTTCAGGATCTCCTGCATGGTCTCGGCGGCCACGTGCTGATGCTGAAGCCACCGGGGGATGCTCGGCGGACCCCGGTCAGCTCGTCCATGGCTGCGGTCAGGTCGCCGGTGCGGGTGTGGGCGCGTGCTACGTCCATGCGGTGGCGGTTCCAGTTGTCGTCACTCGGCCGCCCGGTGCTCTTCCATGCCTTGGGCGACTGGGCGTCCTCGTCGGCCTTCCGGACGACGGTACGCGCGTCGCCCACGACCATGGCGTGCCGTTAGAAGCCACTGGAGCCCCATCAGCGACAGCTGATGGGGCTCCAGTTTCGCTACCGCGAACGCACACGATGTCAGGAACTGCCCGGCTGTGCGCCGCACAGCTCACGTTCAGCGCGTGAGACCAACTCGCCGAAAGGCAGCCGCCGTCCCGCTACATCGGAAATCAGCCGCTCACGCTGCGCAGTGTTCATGCGGCGACCCACAGCTCGCTCCGCTTGGCGAAAAGCGGATGACTGCCTCTCGCCAACGCGTTCCTCCCACGGGATATCGGTCAGCAAGGAGTCGACCGGATCATGCAGAAGCTTCTTCCAACTACGTTCGATCAGGGCCCGCTCTGCGGGAAAGTGAGCTGAGAGCTCGCTAAAGAAATCCGAGCCGCGCGAACGCAGAGCCTGAAGAAACTCGGACTCATTAGCGATGGCCTTTCTAGTCTGTCCATCCCCAGAGACAGTTATCTGTAGCACCCCCTTAGATACTCGATCAAATTCAACCTGGATGGGCTGGTCCGGGAACCTGAAGGAGCCTGCCCCCGTCACCCGTAGCGTCGAAACAGAATCTGCCAGGTAGGCCCACAAGGGGTACAGGTAGTCCCAGAGTCGAGTATCGACCAGAACACAGTCGCCAATAGTAATCTCGACTGCGCCTTCAATCAGGTCAATCTCTGTCGAGGTATCCTGCACCGACTCGAATCGAATGAACTCGTGGGGGCGGATCATCGCGTAGCTCTCGACAACGATCATCGGTCATCAGTGCGGGTAGAACTGGCCAATTCTGCCATTGCTAATTCCCATCGTGTAGGTCACCCCTCCGTAAACGCCTTCCACCTGATAGCTGTCGCTGACTCCTCGACTCGAAATGAGTCCACGATTCTGTTGAGTAACGCTGCTAATCGCGCCCTCGACGTCTTGGATCGACATGTTCTTCCTGAAATTTGTCTGCGTCGCCTTGTCCGGCCCCCTGCGGTACGAAGGGTGGTGACGCTCCAGTATGTGCTGCATCCGCTCTTTGGTCAGGCGCAGATGCTGGTCACCCATCTGGAAGTATCGCGTTTGCCAGCCCTTTAGGGCGTCACCCACACCGCAGTTGCTGTTGTGAACGAGTACCGGCGTGGCCCCCGCCAGCACATAGTACGTGTGGACGCGATCAACGGTCAGATCGTACGTGCGCTGCTGCTTACGGAAGTGCCGTACGGCCACGACCTCGACGGACGCACCCTTGTTCGTCCGCAGTTTCGCGCCCGCTTCGAGGTCACCGGCATCGACCCAATGTCCCGGGTCGGTGACCCAGAACGGATGGGTGTCGGTGGCGATGATGGAGGCTTTGCCTTCAGGGGTGCTGACCGTCAGGTCGGTGAAGGACTTGTCGTGGTCGGTGATGATCGTGTCGACCACGGGGCGCGCCTCGGTCTTGCCGGTTTCCGGGTCCGTGGCGAGTACTTCGTCACCGACATCGACATCCTCGATGGCCTTGTGCTCACCACCTGCGAGCTCGACATCCGTACCGGCGGTGAAGCTATGGAGACAGCTGCCGAGAGCCTTCTTTCCGGCGTCGGCCGACTCCTCGGCCCGTTTCTCACCCTTCCTCAGCTTATTCGCGTACTTGAAGGCTTTCAGAGGCTTGAACGCAGGAAGGTCCAGCGCAGCCGAGCCGCACGAGGAGAGCTCGAAGTCACTGCAGCCCTTCCACGCGCCCACATTCGGGCCCAAGACCTTGACGACCGTGACGAAGAATCCGAAGAGTCCCGTACCCGCCTTGGTGTCCTTGTAGGGACCGGGCCTGGGCGGCGGTCCCGGGCTGGGGGCGGGGGTGGGATACGAGGAGGAGGTGGAGGCCGTACCGCTTCGATTGCGCCACCCCGGGTCGCCACCCCCCGACCATGGCTTCCCGTTCCGGTCCGGCTTCCAGCCGTCGGAGTAGCGGTTGTGGTCACCGTGGCTGTCGTCCTGGCGGGGCAGGGAGTGGCCGGTGCCGTCGTCGATCCACAGGCCCGTGGGGTCGGCGTCGGTGGCGGGGTGCTGGTTGGCGTAGCTGTAGCCGTTCAGCGACTGGGGCTGGTCGGGGGCGAGGACGGGGTCGACGCTGATGAACTGCCCGATGGAGGGGTCGTATGCACGCGCGCCGATATGGGTGAGCCCCGTGGTGGTGTCGGCCGGCTTCCCGAGGAAGCCCTTGTCGTCCGGCCACGCGCCGGATTTCGGGGTCTCGCCCCGCGGAGCGCCGAAGGGCGTCGTGTAGCGCTTGGTGACGGAGAAGTCCGCCGCGTCGACGGCGATGCTGGACGTCTCGTGGTGGTCCCCCGCCAAGAAGCACAGCTTGCTGCCGGAGACCCCCTTCGTGGCGGTGCGCACCGCGACGGTCTGATCGGCTGCCGTGTAGTAGCGGCTCGCCGAGAGTGTCCTGGCCGATCCCTTCACCGACAGACGGACTTCGGTGGCACCCAGGTAGAGCACCGTGTCACCGTCAGCGGTCGTGGCGCGTCGGATCAGGAGTTCGCCGTCGGCATCGTAGAGATAGCCGGTGCCCGTGGCGGGCTTGGCGCCCGCCTTGGGTTCTGTCGCGGCGGAGAGGTCTCCCTCCGCGTTCCAGGCGAGGCTCTGGGTGGCCTGGGTACCGGGCCGGGTCGTGGTGTTGCCGGACTTGTCGTAGCCGTAGGAGGCGGTGGTCGCGGCCGTGCCTCCGGGTTTGGTGGTCTCCGTCCTGGTCAGCGGATGCGGCTGGCCGGCCCCCGTTCCGTAGGTGTAAGAGGTGGAGGTGTCACCCCCCGATGCGTGCTGGGTCTCGGTCTTCCGCTGACCGGCCGCGTTGTAGGTGTACGAGGTCCAGTACGGGGCCGCACCACCGAGGTCGGCGGCAACACGGCCGGCGGTGGCACAGTCCGCGGATTTGGGTGTCCAGGCGTGCGTCAGCCGCTGGTAACCGTCGTAGGTGAAGCACTGGTTGTCGGACTTTCCGGTGCCGCCGAGCGTCGAACCATCGTGGATGGACGTCACATTGCCCGCGTCGTCCTGACCGAAGCGCAGGTCCTGGAGCATGTAGCCGTGGACGTCGTCCGTGACGTAGCTGCGAGTGAGGCGCGCCGTGCCGTCCTCGTAGTCCTGGTTGAGGTACAGCTTCTTGGCGTCCGAGGCGGGTGAGCGTCCCAGGGAGAGCTGACGGAGTTCACCGGTCGGCGCGTAGGCGGCGCCCAGGAGGTACCCGGTCGCGCCCTTGAGGGTGAGCTGCTGACCGGTGGCGTTGTAGGTGTAGCTGACCGTTTCCTCGGGAAGCGCGCCGACCGCCGGTTCCGAGCTCTGCCTGATGGTGCCGTCCAGCCGGTAGCCGGTGGAGAAGGCCAGCTCGGCAGGGACTCCAGCGGTGACGAGGGGGTCGTCGCCCGGGAGGACCAAGCGGCTGTTCGTGGGGCGGTACAGGCTGTCGTACCGGGTGACTTCCCGGGTGTACGCCTTGCCCTTCGCACCGCCCTCGTAGCGGACCGAGGTGTCGGCCTGGCCCTTGGCCAGCTTGTCGAAGGTCCATGCGGCGAGCTTGTTGGAGTCGGTCTTCGTGTTCTGCCACAGCCCCGTCCTGCGGTCCAGCTCGTCGTACGCGTAGAGCAGGGTCCGGTTCTCGGCGTCCTTGGTGGCGGTGACCCGGTCCAATGCGTCGTACGTCGTGGTGGTGGTGCCCTTGTCGGGGTCGTCCGCCTCGGTCTGGCGGCCGAGCAGGTCGTAGGAGTAGCGCCAGGTGGCGTCGTCCGGTCCTCGGAGGGTCTTCAGCTCCCCGCCCGGGGTGTAGGTGTACGTGCCAGCGGCGAAGTCGTGGCCACTCGGGGCGGGGCCCGCGTAGGTGCGCCGCTCGACCGTCTGGCCCAGGGCATTGGTCACCTCCGCGGTCCCGGAGCCGCCCGTCGGCGCGGTGACCAGCACGGTGTCACCGGTGTAGGCCGTGGTCGTGCGCCACCGCTCGGCTCCGCGCACCTTGGTGACGGTCTTGGTGGGCCGGGCGGCGGCGTCGTAGCCGGTGTCGGTCTGGAGGGGGGCCTGACCGCCGTCGGTCTGGACGAGGGTGCCCGCGGGTGCGGCCTTGTCGTCCCAGATATCGGTCTGGGCGGATACGGCGAGACTTCGGTCGTCGTACAGCGTCTGAGAGATGAGCCGCCCGCCCGTGGGCGAGGGCTCCTGCACCTGCCGGGAGCGCAGCAGACTGTCGAAGATCTCGTAGGTGGTGTTGTACCCGCCGCCCTCACCGTTCAGCTCGCCGGTGGAGACCCATGAGGGAGCCGAACTGGTGACGCTGTAGTGGTAGACGTGGTTCGGTTTGTCACCGGCGACCTTCGACCGGTTCGGCAGCCAGACCTTGCTCACCCGTCCGAGAGCGTCGTAGGCGGACTCGGTGACCTTCCCGTTGGGGTCGCTCACCTTCAGCGGGGCCCCGGAAGCGGGATCCACGCTCGTCGAGGTCTTGTAGCCCTTGGCGTCGGCCTCCGTCGTGCTGGTCAGGGGTCCTTCCGTGGCCGGGGAGTAGGTGATGGTGGCTGCCGTCCGGTCCAGCGCGTCGGTGACGGTTCTGGGCCGGCCGAGCGAGTCGTAGTCGGTCGTCTCCACCCCCTGCCAGCTCGGCTGGTGGGAGTCGCCGTACCCCTTGGCCCTGCCGGTCCACCGCACCTCGCCCTTGGTGGGCTTCTGGTCCGCCGTCCACGTGGTGGTGTCGTATGCCGTGGCCGTGTCACTCACGACGTCTCCGGAGGAGCCGGAGTCGCGAGGGAGGTCCAGCTCCGCGGTGGCGACAGAACACCGCTTCGCCACCATCTGAGCCCGGCTGACCAAGGAATTGATACCGGACCCGGCATTGCGCGCGTACCAGGTACGGGCGCAGGTCTCGTCTCCCTTGACCGCATCGTCACCGCTGTCCTCGACGCTGGTGGCCATGCCGTAGTCGTCGTAGGTGGTGGCGGTGGTACGGACCCGGTCGACCGGGCTCACGCCGCTGGTGATCCTGGTGCGCTCATGGGTGGCTGCCGTACGGACGTAGTACGCCTCGGTGTCCGCGTAGGACTTGTGCTGGGTTGCGGTGCGCTTGGACCACGGGTCGTTGATGACGCCGGAGACCTCGGTGTCGCCGTTGTAGGTCACGGACTCGCGTAAGAACCCCGCGTACTGGTCACGATCCTCGATGGCCGGCGCCGTCACGCCGGACGCCTTCACCGATCGGCTGGTGCCGTCCTCCTTGCGGTCGCCGTCCATACCGCGCAGATAGGCGGAGACGGTCTTGGAGCGCAGACCGTCGGAGGTTCCGGTGAGGTCGGTGACCTTGCGGTATCCGCGCCAGACCGACCAGGTGCGCTCCTTGGCCGGAGTCATCGGGTCGTCGTTGTAGTGCCAGGCGCCACCACCGTCGTAGAGATAGGTGTGCGCCACGGCTTCCGAGCCACCGTGCGGGTCGGTGGTGCGCACCCCGGACACCGGGTACTTGTGGAACCAGTCGAGCTGGGGGTCCTTGGCCCCGTTGGGCGACCAGTACACCGGGAAGCACCGCATGGTGTTGGTGTCGGGCGAAGCGGGCAGCTTGGTCTTCGCCACACACTCCTGGGGCAGGTAGTCGACGACCGTCTGGGCACCCGTTTCGGAGGTGATGGCCTTCACCCGGGGCTTCTCCAGCGACAGGATGTCGTCCCGCGCCCCGTCGACCCGGTTTGTGAGCCAGGTGTGGGAGAACTTCACCGGGTCCAGGGCGATATCGCTGCCGCCCTTACCGGTGTGCTTGATCTCGTCGAGCCACAGGGACTGGTCGGAGGAGTCTCCGGTGTCACCGGGGTCCAGGTAGCGCTGTGTGAGGGACCACGACTCGACGGCCTGGTACGCCGGGGGCGAGGCCGCGGCATTCCAGAAGTGCGTGGTGATCCCGGTGAGACGCTTACGGGTGAAGAACGACGGGCCCACGTTGCCGGTGCACTTGTCCCCGTCCTTGCAGACGGCGTCGAACGGCACGTCCGGCCAGTTGTCCCGGTGGTCCTTGTCCAGGGTGTCGCAGCCGTCTCCGGAGGCGGTGCAGCGCTCCGCGACGGTGAAGGTGACTTTGTCCGAGGCGGCGGGAGAGGCGGCGAACAGGGCGTTCGCGCGCTGCCCGTAGCGGATCTCCTTCAGGTAGCCGCCGCGGATGTAGTCGGTCCCCGGGTCGTCCTTGCCGTTCTTGGCGTAGTTGTTGTGCTCGGCCGCGTACCAGTAGGTCATGGCATTGCCGTGGGTGTCCTCGACGTAGTCGAGGTTCCATCGCCATGCCTGCTTCTTGTCCCGCCCGGCGAACGAGTCACCGGAGGAATAGCCGAGCTCGCCCTCGTCGTCCCCGAAGACGGGGACGGTCCACACCGAGTCGGTACGGTCGTCCGCTCCCGCTCCGTCGAGCTTGTCGAGGCCGAAGACGTACTTCGTACCGTCGCCGGTGATGACCGTCCAGTACTCGCCGTCGTCGTCGCCGTTCTTCGCCCCGGTCGTGTGTCTCACCGTTGACGCGTCATCGCCCTTGAGCCGCCAGGTACCGGTGGTGTCGTCCTTGACCAGTTCCGTGGCCTTGCCGTTCAGCACGAGGGAGGCGTTGTCGTACTTCCAGCAGAGGTCGAACTTGTCGTCATGGCCGTCGTCAGCACAGCTGCCGTACTTGCGCTCCACGAAGGAGGAGGTGAGATCGAAGCCCTCACCGATCCAGGAGCCCTGGTTGTTGGTGTTCGCGGTGCGGCCGTCCACGCTCCCGGAGTCATAGGCGATGCTCAGATCCGGTGCGGGACCGGCAGCCGCAGGAGGGGTGCGGAGCGGATACGACCAGGTGAAGGAGCCGGACGAGCCGCCTGCTTCCCAGGTGGAGGACGCCGACAGCGGAGTGGCCTTGTAATCACCGCCACCGGATTTCGTCCCGGCGGCCAGCGCCAGCACCTTGGTCTCGCCACCCGGCGTCGCGGCGAAGGAGAGCTTGCCGCGGAGTTGCTCCGTGCCACGCGCGTTGGTGCTGCGCACGGGTGTCTGCGTCCGGCAGCGGGCCTTGCGGGGCGTGGACAGCGCACAGGACGGAAGCTGCACGATACGCAGGCGTCCGGCCCAGTCCCCACCGTAGGCCGAGGCGAATTCCCGGTAGAAGAGGTCGAGTTGGGCGCGACCGCCGTCCGGCCGGGCAGTGGCGGTGAGCACGACACCCCTCACCCCCGCCGCGCGCGCCGCCTGCTGGCCGAGCACCTGGATGTCCAGCGACGAGGCGGCACCCGACGTCGTACCGGGGGATCTCAGGGTGACGGGCAGATCGCCGGGGGACGCCGAGTCCGTGCCGCCGCGGGAGGCGGTGAGCCGGGCCTTGTCGGCCGTGGGCCAGGTGACCTTACGCTCCTGTTCCCGCCGGGCCCGCTGGGCAGCCGAGCGGTCCGACTGCTCCGCCTTCCGGATCACCGCCGCCGTGCTGCGGTCGGTCTTCGGCGAGAAGGGGACGACCCGATCGGGGTGAGGAGCGGCCAGTTCAGGACGCCCCAAGGGGCTTTCGGTGGCCTCCGAGACCACCGGGGAGAGTAACCCGGGCAGCATGGCCAGTCCGACCACGGTGCCCACACGTCTTCTCCATCGACTGCTTCTGCGCACCATGACGGACACTAGGAGGTCTCCAGCGGGTCGGAATCCAGAACGTGCCGACGGATCTGCGCGGAGGTCAGCGCACCCGTCCAGAGCCTGATCTCCTCGAGGGAACCAGGCAGGTGATGCTGAGTGACACCACCTGATGTACCGCGCCCCACCGCGAGTTCACCCGAACCCTGCTGCGCGGACGAGAAGCCCGAGTCGTCCTCGGCGGCCTGGTCGAACTCATTCACATACAGATGCACACGCCCGTGCCGTGTCTCCGTCGTGACCGGATCCGCCGGATCGGTCCACTCCCATGCTTCCTGGGCGTCGAACGTCCCGGAGAGCTGCACCCAGGTGTCCGTCTCAGGTGCTTCCTCCGCCTGTACTTCAGCCGTGTCCGTGAGCTTGCCGCTTCCGTCGACCGCGCTGCGGGTGAAGCGCCACCGGTAGGTGTCATCCCCGAGCTTGACCAGCCACAGGGCCCACGAGGACTCACGGCCGATCCGCTGACCGGCCACCTGGGCGGCGTACCCGACGGGCTTCGCGGCCAGCTTCGCGCCATCCACCCGCACCCGTGTGGACACCGTGAAGGAGCCGGTCTCGTCCACCACCGGCCCGGCCGCGGCGGCGTATCCGCTGGTGCCGTCCAGCACGAGTGCGTTGTCGTCCTCGCTCAGGGACGCACCCGCACCGGAGAGCTTCATCGCGGGCACGGGGTATGCCGTGGTGTCGGCGATCTCCGAACCCTTGGCAGTCGAGGCGTCCCACATCGCCACCAGCTCATGGGCGGGCTCGCCGTCTTCGAGGAGTTGTGTCTCCTGGCGCAGCTCATCGGCGCTGAGAGCTCGCTGCCACACCGCGGTCTCGTCGATGCGGCCCTTGAAGTACTCGCCGGACACACCGTCGACCTTCGCTCGGCCGAACTGCAGACCACGCGTGGCGGTCCACGGCTCGTAACCCGGGGCCGCCTGGGAGAGAACCACCGGACTCCCCTGCGCCCGGCCGTTGACGAACAGCTGAATGGTGTCGTTCTTGCGGTCCGTGTCGCCCTGGGTGTCGAAGACTCCGGCCAGATGGGTCCAGACGTGCAGGGGTGGATTCGGTGTGTCGGCGAGGGATCTGATGTAAATGGGATCCGACCGGTCTTTGTCGGTGCGGTTGAACACCCATCGCTTGTGAGCGGCGGAGTAGTAGAGCGTGAAAGCCGAACCCTTCTCCCCCTCCTGGGAGAGGATCACTCGGTTGTCCGAGGCATCCGACAGGTAGGCCCAGGCGGAGACGGTGAACGCATCCTTCGTATTCACCGCGGCCGAGGAGGTGGCCGCGTAACCGGCGCTCCCGGAAGCGTCGTTGAGCCAGAGCGAGTAGTCGGCGTCTCCCCGGCGGGACAGCGTGGACCAGCCGGTCCCAGCCGTGTCGTGCAGGGTCGCGTCATGCCGGGTGCCGGCCGTCGCGCTGTCGGCTGCCGTGGTCACTCCGGAACCAGGAGCGCCATCGGCGAAGTGCCAGCGCCCTACGGCTCCCTCTGCGGGCGCGACCTTGAAGATGAACTCGGCGGGAGTCCCCCACCGGTTACGGACGTCCTTCGCCTGGACCGACAGCACCTGGGTCCCGGAGAGCGAGGGTGTCACTTTGACGGTCGCCGAGGCCCCGCTGGTCACCTTGGTGTTCGCTGCTGTGGTGGTCAGCAGGCGCCACCGATAGCCCGTGATATCCCGGTCGGCCGTGTTCGGCTTGAACGAGAACGTACCCGCCACGCCCGGACCACCCGCGCCCTCGCACTGGTCCGTGGTGCACGAGGAATAGGGCGAACCCCCGCTGATACGAGGTGCTTTGGGCGCGGTCGAGTCGATCTTCAAATAACACCATGAGGAGTACGGTGAGAAGAGGTCACCCGACCCGCCGCCGTAGGACCAGTGCGACTGTGTCCGCGCCCGGTAGCGGTACAGTCCTCCGTCGGCGCGCTCCGTGGTCCGCTGCTTCTCCAGCGTGCCGTCCGGATCCCAGCCCCGGTCGGGACGGTAGTCGCTCCACACCTTGTCCCAGGACCCGTCGTCCTGTTTGCGCTCCATCCAGAACTCGGCCTGCAGCGAACCCTTGTCCTCGCCCTTCCTGGGCTGGGTCCTCGTCTGGACCCGCGCCTGGACCATCGGGTCCTTCCGGGTGGCGATCAGCGGATCCGATGCCTTGCTCCTGCAGTACGCGGTGGTGCCGTCGCCGGGTATGACACCCACGGAAGTCGGCGCGCCGGGGCGGGGTACGTAGGTGACCTTCAGCACCGCGTTGTCCTCGAACCGCTTCCACGCGGTCGGATCGGATTCGTCCTTCGCGCGGAGCATCAGAGTGAGCCGCGAGATCCTCCCGTCGGCGAACGACCGCACGGTGCTCTTCAGGTTCTCGTCCGGCTCATCCGGATCGTCGTTGAACTCGATCCAGGAGTCCGGCTGTTCGGGGTCACAGTGCGTGCCCCGGCCCGCGGACACATACCGGTCCCCCATCTGGTCCAGCTGCCGGGGACCGGGCCAGCGGGTGCCCTCGGAGATGTTGTCCGTTCGCTCCAGGTCGACCCAGTGGGGCCGGCAGTCGAACGACCACGTCTCATGCGCACGGAAGGTCGCGTCCAGCACGTGTTTGCCGACCAGCTTGGAGGGGGCGAACTCGAAGTACATGCGGTCCACGTAGCCCGCGCCGCAGTAGTAGCCGTTCGCACTACCGCATTTGCCGACCCCGAGACTTCCGTTGAACTGCCAGAAGCGATCACCGTCGGACGACAGCTTCGTCCGCTCCGAAGCACCGAGACCCACCGGGGGATCGATGTAGACGGGATAGGTCGTCCGGTCGCCACGCAGAAGCGCGAGGTCCGGCTTCACACTCACGGCGCCGTCCTCGACGGTGACGGGCAGCGGAGCGCTTGCGTCGCCGTCCCCCGGCACGGCGTCCCCGGCGGAGCCGGGACGTTTGGTGGCGGCCCGGCCCGGACGCCCGGTTCCGGGCGTCGGCGAGGCCGAGTCCCACATCTGCCCGGCGGGCCCCTTGAACACGGCGTTGCCGTCCTCGTCCACCGCCCGCAGGCCGCTGCCGGCTCCGGGGACGAGAGTGAGTCCATCGCTGGACGCCGTCAGCCTGATCCGCTCGAGTTCGGGATGCGCGGCCGCTTCGGCGGACTTCACCACCAGCACCTGACGGTAGCCCTCGGCGGTGGCCGTCAGCCGGAGATCCACCCCCTTCAGCACATCGGCGTAGGTGGCGGTGTCACCGTCCAACTGCGGTCGCGGGAGGGGCGTCGGCCACCCGAAGGTGATCGACCTGCCCTTGCTCCCAAGGCGCAGGAGGCCGGCGCCGTCCCCGCCACCGGAGAAGGACAGTTCGACGACGGCGCTCTTGGGGCCAACGGTGCCGTCGGAACGGCGTTCCAGGGTGGCGTCCGTCTTCTGCCATGCGCCGTCCCCGGCCTTGGCCCGCTGTGGCGTCGAGGACTGTTCGAGTGTGAACGTCCCGTCAGGATTGGCGAAGGTCTGCGAGTATTCGGCTCGCTCTCCGAGGACTTCCACCCGTTCGCCGGAGGAAGCGGCCCGCTGCGACGCGCTCGCCGCCGTTGTCGCGGCGGTCGCGGACAAGGCCCCCGCCTGCGCGGGGGCCACCGCTAAGTGTGCTGGTAGCCCGGCGAGCACCGCGGCCACGACTCCTCCGGCCACGGCGCGCCGCGCCGTTCTCCCCCGTCTGCCGGAGCCACAACGCCTCCACGCCAACCCCGCAGTCCCCACCCCAGAGTCACGTAATTTTCACATGTGGGCGGAGTACATCGAACGTGTACACGCAGAGTCAAGATCACCGAACATGGCGAACGTCACAGAATTGCACGGACTCACACGTTTTCGGACAGGGTGTTACATAGGGAAACCGTCGTCCGTATCCGCCCGGCTCGGCATGGCGCCGAGCAGCCCATGGGGACCGGGCCGTGGGTTACGCGGGCATCAGGTCCGGGGTCATCAGGGCGTGGACCGTTTTGCCGGTGGGGTGGGTGGAGACGCGGACCGAGGAGGCCAGCCGGTGGACCAGGGGCCAGCCGAAGCCGCCGCCGCCGGAGAGGTCGGGGGAACGCCACCGTGGGGGGCGTGGGTCGCTGTCGGTGACGGCGACCTCCAGGCCGCCGCCGATATCCGTGAGTTCCACGCGGCACACCGGGTCGTCCGTGTGGCGGACGACGTTGGTCACCAGCTCGGAGACCACCAGCTCCACGGCGTCACACATCTCGGACGCCCCGCTCAGGGCCGCCTTTCCGAGGAAGCCGCGGGCCACGCGCCGGGCGCGGACGGCGGCATCGGGGCCGGTCGTCAGATCGGCACTGACGGTGGTGACGGCTTCGGTCAGCTCATACGCAGCCGACATCGGTTCCTACCTCCCAACTCCGGTTCCGTCCGCCTCCGGGTGTGATGCGGAGGCGGGTTCCCCCGAGGTGCGGGGGAGCCACCGGGTGGCTTCTTCGGCTTCTTCCCGACGATCGGCCGGACATGTGTCCGGCGCCGGATTCCTGATGAGCTCGGCGTTGAACTGGGCTCCGAGCAGCAGGGCCAGATTGGACAGCCACAGCCACATCAGGAACACCACCATGCCCGCCAGCGGCCCGTAGAGCCGGTGGTAGGTGGGGACGTGGGAGGCATAGGCGCTGAAGCCGAGGGAGACGGCCAGCAGCAGGACGACGGCGAGCGCGCCGCCGGGGGCCATCCGGCGGACGGGGCGGGAGCGGGCCGGGCCGGAGCGGTAGAGGACCAGGATCAAGGTGATGGCCATGGCCACCAGCACCGGCCAGCGCAGGGCCGCCCAGGCGGTCAGGGGCGCGGCGCCCAGCCCCCACACCTCGCCCAGCCGGCGGGCCAGACCGCCGGTGAGCATCAGGGTGGCGGTGCTGACCAGCAGCAGGACGATGACCGCCACGGCGGTGAGGACGATGCGGGGGGCGGTGCGCCAGACCGGGCGGTGGGCACTCTCCCGGTGCATCGCGTGCAGGGCACGCCGGAAGACGGCCAGATAGCTGGAGCCGGACCACAGCCCGCCGAGGCCGCCGACGACCACCAGCAGCCAGGCGGCGGACGGCTGGTGCGCGGTCTCGCGCAGCGCGGTGCGCAGCAGGTCGCGGGATTCGGGCGGGGCGGCCTGGGTGAGGCGGTCGATGACGTCCGGGGTGGAGGTGGGCATCGAAAGACCCAGCACCGAGAGCATCATCAGCATCACCGGGAAGAGGGCCAGCACCGCGTAGTAGGTCAGGGCCGCCGCCCAGTCGGTGAGGTCCTCGTTCCACGCCGTGACGGGGGTCCGGCGCAGCGCCGCCCACCCTCCGGCCCGGTCCCGGCCGCCGCCGTCCCGGTGCGTGCTGTCGATGTCTGCCATGAGCCGTGTGCCCCCGTCCGTGCCGTGCGCAGCGCGGGCCGAGCAGGAAGGCCGGCGCTGCCAGCCATCTGCCCCGGTGGGCGCGGGCCATGTCAGGCGGGGCGGCCCAGCTCCTTGCGGAACAGCTCCAGGACGTTTCCGCCGAGCACCTTGGCCACCGCCGCCTCCGGGAACCCCCGCCTCAGCAGCGCCTCGGTCACCAGCGGCAGTCCGCGCGGCCCTTCCAGACCGGGCACCAGCATCTCGGTGTAGTCGCGGTCCTCGCAGCACGGCGGCATGGTGTCGGCGGCGACCTCCTGGATGAAGTCCGGGCCGAGGCCCACGTGGTCGAGGCCGATGAGATCGGCGATGTACGCGATGTGCCCGGCCACCCGGTCCACCGTACGGTCGGCCTGGTCGGCGGCGATGAACTCGCCGAGGACGTTGACGCACACCGTGCCGCCGGTCGCGGCGATCCCGCGTAGCTGTGCGTCGGTGAGGTTGCGGTGGTGGTCCAGCAGCGCGCGTGCGGAGGAGTGGGTGGCCATGACCGGCCGCGTGGCCAGCTCCAGTACGTGGGCCACCCCGGAGGCGCCGAGGTGGGAGACGTCGAAGAGGATGCCCAGCCGTTCCATCTCGGCCAGCGCCTCGACCCCGGCCCCGGTGAGCCTGCTGCCGGTGGCGTCCTCACCGCTGCCGTCGGCCAGGGCGGTGCGGCCCCAGTGGGCGAGGGAGGCAATCCGCACCCCGAGCCGGTGCAGCGTCGGGATCAGCTCCACGCTGGCGTCCAGTCCCGGCGCACTCTCCAGGGCCAGCACCAGGGCGATCCGGCCGCTGCCGAGCGCGGCGTCGATGTCGTCGCCGTCCAGGCACAGCGCCACCTCGTCGGCGTTGCCCTCGGCCAGGGTGTGGGCGCACTCGATCATCCGCAGCGTCTCGCGCAGCGCCCCTTCGGGGCGGAACCGGTCGTCGATGAAGACCGGCAGCACCTGGAGGTCCACCCCGCCGTCGCGCAGCTGGGGCAGCCAGCGCTCGCGGAAGTATCCGGCCCAGCGGCGGGGCGGCCGGGCGGTCACGGCTATCAGCAGGTCGTTGTGGGCGTCGGCGACGACGGCGCGGCGGTGGAGTTCCTCGGTGACGGTCACGGCGGCCATGGTGGCGCAGGGCGGGGTGGCGGTCCACGGATTAGGGCGTGTCCGCAAAGTCGCGTCGGATCAGCCCGCGGCGTCTGGTGCGTGCGATCGCAAGGCGGAGGGTCGTCCTCGTAGTGGGCCTACTCGGATGATCCCGACAACGCAGCGAGCGTGCGTGCCAGGTGTCGCGGGCCCGGCGGGACTTTACGGACACGCCCTAGCCCCGGACCACCGCCGTACGGTGCACACTGGGCGGCATGACCGGAGCGACGGTGCGTGCGGGTGCGGTGCGGCTGCGCGAGGTGACACGGGAGGACCTGCCCGTCCTCTTCGACTTCCACCGGGATCCCGAGGCGATCCGGATGGCGGCGTTCACCGCCGAGGACCCGGGTGACCGGGAGGCGTTCGACGCCCGGTGGGAGCGGATCCTCGACGACGACGCCGTGCTCAAGCGGACGGTGCTGTACGGCGGGCGGGTCGTCGGGAACGTCATGAGCTTCGAGCAGTTCGGCGATCCGTCGGTCGGCTACTGGATCGGGCGGGAGCACTGGGGCAGGGGCGTGGCCACGCGGGCGCTGGCCGCGTTCCTGGAGCTGGTCCCGGACCGCCCGCTGTACGCGCGGGCGGCCAAGGACAACACGGGTTCGCTGCGGGTGCTGGAGAAGTGCGGGTTCACCGTCTTTGGGGAGGAGCGGGGGTACGCCTCCGCGCGCGGTACGGAGATCGACGAACTGGTGCTGGTCCTGCGCTGACCCGAGGCCGCCCGCGGGGGTGAGAGGATCGGAGCGGCGTCCAGCGGCGACGGGAGGCGGCGTGTCGGTCGAGATCACCTGGTGGGGCCATGCCACCGCGACCGTGCGGGATTCGGGCGTCCGCGTGCTCACCGACCCCCTCTTCGTACGGCGGCTGGCCCATCTGCGGCGCCGCCGGGGCCCCGTACCGCCGCCGGACGCCGCGGTCGCGGACGTGGCGCTGGTGTCGCATCTGCACGCCGACCATCTGCACCTCGGATCGCTCGCCCGGCTGCTGCCCGGCACCCGGCTGGTGGTCCCGCACGGCGCCGGACGGGCGGTGCCGGGGCTGCGGCGGGTGGTCGCGGCGCGCGGGCTGCGGGTGACCGAGCTGCGGCCGGGCGAGGAGTGCGCGGTGGGCGCGGTGCGTGTCCGCGCGGTGCCCGCCGCCCACGACGGACGGCGGCTGCCGTACGGGCGCAGCCGGGTGCCCGCGCTGGGCTATGTGCTGCGCGGTGAGGCCACGACGTACTTCGCGGGCGACACCGGGCTGTTCGACCGGATGGCCGAGGCGGTGGGCCCGTGTGATGTGGCGCTGCTGCCGGTGGGCGGCTGGGGCCCGTACCTCGGCCACGGCCATCTGGACGCGCACCGCGCGGCCCAGGCGCTCGCCCGGCTGGGGGCGCGCAGCGCGGTGCCGGTGCACTACGGCACGTACTGGCCGATCGGCATGGACGCGGTCCGGCCGCATGAGTTCCACGCGCCGGGCGACGACTTCGTACGCCACGCCGGACGGCTGGCACCCGGTGCGGCGGTGCACCGGCTGGCGCACGGCGAGCGCGTCCGGCTGGAGCCCGCCAGGTGACCGCGGTGTTCCACCAGGTGCTCGACGAGATGGGTGAGCTGGCACGGAGCGTACCGCCGGAGTCCACGCAGCAGGCGGTGGGCTATCCCTCGCTGTTCCTGCTGGTGGTGTTCGGGGCGCTGGTGCCGGTGGTGCCGACAGGGGCGGTGGTGAGTTCGGCGGCGGTGGTGGCCGTGCACCAGAGCTCCCCGTTCTCGCTGCTGTTCGTCTTCCTGGTGGCGGCGCTCGCGGCCTTCCTCGGGGACATCTGTCTGTACTGGCTGGGGCGGCGCGGGGTGCGGTCGCGGGGCGGTTCCCGCTGGCTGGCCCGGATCCACGACAACGCGGCCCCGGAGCGGCTCGCCCAGGCGGAGACGAGGCTGGACCAGCACGGGGTGGCGGTGCTGGTGCTGTCCCGGCTGATCCCGGCGGGGCGGATACCGGTGATGCTGGCGTGTCTGCTCGCAGGCATGCCGGTGCGGAGGTTCGCGCGGGGCGCCGGGCCCGCGGCGCTGGCGTGGGCCGCCACGTACCAGGTGATCGGCATCCTGGGCGGATCGCTGTTCGAGAAGCCGTGGCAGGGGGTGGCGGCGGCGGTCCTGCTGACCGTGGTCGTCAGCGCCGCCCCCGCGCTCTGGCGCCGCGCCCGAAGCCGCCACCACGCGGAACACGAACCGGCGGGCTGACCGCCGGCGCCACGCGGGCCCGGGGCGGGCATCGCGCACACCGCGGTGCGGCCCGGCCGTGGCGATGGCGCACGGACGTCCTCGGCACCGCCACGCGGGCGACACCACGCGCCGCACCGCCGCCACGGCGGGACGCACGGCGCTCCGTACGGCCGCCCGTGGGGCTACCGGCACCGGTTCCGCTGACCGTGGTCGTCAGCGCCGCCCCGCCCACTGCGCCGCGCATGGGACCACCCATGCCACGCATCATCAGCGCGCCACGGTGCGCCGCGGCGTCGCCGGGCCGCGACCGTGTCGCGTGCGTGAGGTCGCGATCCTCATCTTCCCCAGCCCGCAACGCCGTTGGACTCCGGCCCGCGCCCCGCGGGCGGCGCGTCGCGGGGCGGCGGGGTGAGCGGTGGCCGCGCCACGCGGGCTGACCTGGCCTTCCCTCAGATGGCTCACAAATCTCGCGCCATACGTGGCAGCGCTCCACGATCGTCCTTGCGGGCGGCGCATCCAAGGAGGGTCGCAGGCCCCCAAGGAGGAGTGGAACATGAGCACCCTGCCCGAGGCTCCACAGACCACCACCACACCGTCCATGACCACGCAGTCGGCGCTGACCGACTCCCGGCTGCGCGTGGTGCTGCTGCTGGATGTGCGCAGTGGTGCCGAGGAGCGCTTCCTGCGCGCGTACGACGAGCTGTGCCAGCAGGTGGCCTCCGTTCCCGGCCATCTGAGCGACCAGCTGTGCCAGTCGATCGAGGACCCCTCCAAGTGGCTGATCACCAGTGAGTGGGAGAGCGCCCCGCCGTTCCTCGCCTGGGTGGACAGCGCGGCCCACCGCGAGATGGTCAAGCCGATGCACGGCTGCGTCAAGGACACCCGGTCGCTGCGGTTCGGCATCCTGCGCGAGACCGACCACGGCACGGGCGGTGCGGCGACGGGCCGGGGGCGGCTCCAGGCGGCCCCGCGGGTCGGCGACGGGGTGATCCGGCACGCCCTGACCTTCACCGTCAAGCCCGGCAGCGAGAAGGACGTCGCGGCGATCCTGGCGAACTACGCCTCGCCCGAGTCGCGGGTGGACGACACCACCCGGCTGTGCCGGACCTCGCTGTTCATGAGCGGCAATCGGGTGGTGCGTGCCGTCGAGGTCCAGGGCGACCTGATGGCGGCGCTGCGCCATGTGTCGCGGCAGCCCGAGATCCGTGCGGTCGAGGAGGCCATCAACCCGTATCTGGAGGAGACGCGCGACCTGGACGACCCGGAGTCGGCGCGGGAGTTCTTCATGCGGGCGGCGCTGACGGCCGTGCACCACCTGTCGGTGAAGGGCACCGGACACACCTCCGCCGACGTCCGGCGTCATGCGCTGCTCTACCCGGTCAAGGAGGGCTGCGGGATGGCGGTCGCCAGGCTGCTGGCCCGCCAGGACGAGCTGGCCATCGGCGGCGAGGGGAAGGCCGGCCGCGACGGCGGCCGCGCGAAGGGCGGCCCGGCCCTGCTGACCAGCACGATCTACCACCATGTGGACACCGTCGTCCGGCTGGTGGATGTCGTCGGCCGGCTGGACCAGGACCCCGCGCTCTTCGCCGGTGTCGGCGGCAAGCGCGCCGCCGCCATGCTCAGCCGGCTGGTCGAGGTCGGCCCGGGCCGGGAGCTGTCGGACGAGGAGGGGCTGCGGCGTTTCCTGGCCGACTGCGCAATGGATCCGGTCACCGACCGCCGGGCGGCGGACTACTGAGGTCCCGCCACGCCCCGGCGCCCCCGCGTCTCCGCATCCCCCACGTCCCCACGTCCGGAAGGCAACCGATCATGACCTCGCACTCCCCCCACATCGTCGACCTCGCCGACGTCGCGCACAACCGTCGGCGCGGCGGTGATCTGCGCGCCATGCTCACCCCGAGCACGGTCGGCGCCACGAGCGGTTTCATGGGCCTGGCCCTGATGCAGCCCGGTGAACGCATCGGTGAGCACTACCACCCGTACTCCGAGGAGTTCGTGTTCGTCGTGTGCGGCGATCTGGAGGTGGATCTGGACGGGACCACCCACGCCCTCCGGCCCGACCAGGGGCTGCTGATCCCCCGCGATATGCGTCACCGCTTCCGCAACGTGGGGCACACCGAGGCCCGGATGGTCTTCCACCTCGGCCCGCTGGCCCCGCGCCCCGAGCTCGGCCACGTGGACACGGAGGCCACCGAACCGGCAGAGGCCTCGTCGTGACGCGACGGGTGGCGGTCACCGGGCTCGGCGTGGTCGCACCGGGGGGCATGGGCGTCCCGGCCTTCTGGGACATGCTCACCGCCGGGCGCACGGCGACGCGCGGGATCACGCTCTTCGACGCGGCGGGGTTCCGTTCGCGGATCGCCGCGGAGTGCGACTTCGATCCGGTGGCGGCCGGGCTGTCCCCGGAGCAGATCGAACGCTCCGACCGGTACGTACAGTTCGCGCTCGCGGCGTCGATGGAGGCCACCCGGGACGCGGGGCTGTCCCCGCAGCCGGAGAGCTGGCGCACGGCGGTGTCGCTGGGCACCGCGGTCGGCGGCACCACCCGGCTGGAACACGACTACGTCAAGGTCAGCAGCGGGGGCGAGCACTGGGACGTGGACCACCGCCGGGCCGGTCCGCATCTGCACCGGGCGTTCGCCCCCAGTGCGCTGGCCTCCGGCGTCGCGGAACTCATCGGCGCCCAGGGCCCGGTGCAGACCGTCTCCACGGGCTGCACCTCGGGTCTCGACGCCATCGGCTACGGCTTCCAGGCGATCGAGGAGAACCGGGCCGATGTGTGCATCGCGGGCGCGGCGGACTCGCCGATCTCTCCGATCACCGTGGCCTGCTTCGACGCCATCAAGGCCACCTCGGCCAACAACGAGGACCCGGAGCACGCCTCGCGGCCGTTCGACGCCCGCCGCGACGGCTTCGTCCTGGGCGAGGGCGCCGCCGTCCTGGTCCTGGAGGAGGTGGAGCACGCACGCGCCCGGGGGGCCCGGATCTACTGCGAGATAAGAGGGTTCGCCACCTACGGCAACGCCTATCACATGACCGGTCTGACACGGGAGGGCCTGGAGATGTCCGAGGCCATCGACCACGCGCTGGGACACGCGCGTATCGACAGTTCCGAGATCGACTACGTCAACGCACACGGCTCCGGCACCCAGCAGAACGACCGCCACGAGACCGCCGCGGTCAAGCGCTCGCTGGGCGAGCACGCGTACCGCACCCCGATGAGCTCGATCAAGTCCATGGTCGGACACTCCCTCGGCGCCATCGGGGCGATCGAGGTGGTGGCCTGCACCCTGGCCCTGGCCCACGGGGTGGTGCCGCCGACCGCGAACTACGACAAGCCCGACCCGGAGTGCGACCTCGACTACGTACCGCGGACCGCCCGTTCGCTGCCGCTGCGCCATGTGCTCTCGGTGGGCAGCGGGTTCGGCGGCTTCCAGTCGGCCGTGGTCCTCAGCCACGGGGGTGCGTCATGAGGGAGCGGGCGACCGGACACGGCCGTGGCGCGGTCATCACCGGCCTCGGCATCGTGGCGCCGAACGGTGTGGGCACCGACGCCTACTGGAAGGCCGTACGGGAGGGCATGACCTTCCTGGACGAGCTCTCCCGGGAGGGCTGCGAACACTTCCCGCTGCGGGTCGCGGGCCAGGTCCGCGGTTTCGAACCGGGCGCGGTGATCGAGGAGCGCTATCTCGTCCAGACCGACCGCTTCAGCCATTTCGCAATGGCGGCGGCCGATCTGGCCGTGGAGGACGCCCTGCTCCCGGCCGCGGAGATGTCGCCGTTCGCGGTGGGCGTGGTGACGGCGGCGGGCTCGGGCGGCGGTGAGTTCGGTCAGCGCGAGCTCCAGCAGCTCTGGGGCAAGGGCCCGCGGTATGTGGGCCCGTACCAGTCGATCGCCTGGTTCTACGCGGCCAGCACCGGCCAGATCTCCATCCGCGGCGGCTTCAAGGGGCCGTGCGGGGTGGTGGCCAACGACGAGGCGGGCGGTCTGGACGCGATCGCGCACGCCTGCCGGTCCATCCGGCGCGGCGCGGACGCGATGGTGGTGGGCGCCGCCGAGGCGCCGCTCGCCCCCTACTCGATCGTCTGCCAGCTCGGCTACGAGGAGATGAGCCTGGCCCGTGAACCGGGCCGGGCCTATCTGCCGTTCACCGAGGACGCCCGCGGATTCGCCCCCGGGGAGGGCGGCGCGATGCTGGTGGTCGAGGAGGAGGGCGCGGCGCTGCGCCGTGGCGCGCGGGTCCGCGGCCGGATCATCGGCCATGCCGCGACCTTCACCGGACCGTCCCAGTGGGAGCGCTCCCGGGAGGGGCTCGCCCAGGCCATCCGGGTCGCCCTGGCGGACGCGGACTGTGCGCCGGAGGAGATCGACGTGGTGTTCGCGGACGCCCTCGGCGTCCCGGCGGCGGACCGCGCCGAGGCGCTCGCGCTCACCGACGCGCTGGGCACCCACGGCCGGCGGGTCCCGGTGACCGCCCCCAAGACCGGCTTCGGCCGGGCGTACTGCGCGGCTCCGGCCCTGGACGTGGCGGCCGCGGTGCTCGCCATGGAGCACCGTGTGGTCCCGCCGACCCCGTACGTCACCGACGTATGCCATGACCTCGACCTCGTCACCGGTACCTCCCGTTCCGCGGAACCGCGGACGGCGCTGGTGCTGAGCCGGGGGCTCATGGGCTGCAACGCGGCGCTCGTGCTCCGCGGCCCGGAAGGAGATAACTGATGTCCACTCAACTGTCCTACGGCGAACTGGCGACGCTCATGAAGAGCTGCGCCGGGCTCACCGTCGATCCCCAGCTTCTCGAAACCCGTCCCGACGCCACCTTCGAGGAGTTCGGACTGGACTCGCTCGGGCTGCTCGCCATCGTCGGCGAGCTGGAGAACCGCTACGGCACCCCGATCGAACCGGGCGCCGAGTCCTCCAAGACCCCCGGCGACTTCCTCGACGTCATCAACACCTCACTCACCACGGGAGCATGAGATGGCCGCCCACACCGACAACGAGATCGTGATCGCGGCTCCCCTGGACCTGGTCTGGGAGATGACCAACGACCTGGAGAACTGGCCGGAGCTGTTCAGCGAGTACGCCTCGGTGGAGGTCCTCCAGCGCAGCGGTGACACCACCACCTTCCGGCTGACCATGCACCCCGATGAGAACGGCAAGATCTGGAGCTGGGTCTCCGAGCGGGAGACGGCCCGCGATGTGCGGACCGTCTGGGCGCGCCGGGTCGAGACGGGCCCCTTCGCCTTCATGAACATCCGCTGGGAGTACGACGAGGAGCCCGAGGGCACCCGGATGCGCTGGACCCAGGACTTCGAGATGAAGCCCGACGCCCCGGTGGACGACGCCGGGATGACGGAGCACATCAACCGCAATTCCAAGATCCAGATGGAGCTGATCCGGGACAAGATCGAGCAGCGCGCCCGCGCGCGGGTGGGTGCGTGAGCCATGTACCGATCCCTGATCGTCGCCAGGATGAAGGAGGACGCGGCTCCGGACATAGCCTCGGTCTTCGAGGAGTCCGACCGCGGTGAACTGCCGGAGCTGATCGGTGTCAGCGGCCGCAGCCTGTTCCAGTTCGGCGATGTGTACCTGCACCTGATCGAGGCCGACCGGCCGCCGGGACCCGAGGTCGCGCGGCTGGCCGGCCATCCGGAGTTCCGCGACATCAGCGACCGGCTCGCCGCGTACGTCCAGGCGTACGACCCCGCGACCTGGCGGGAGCCGAAGGACGCGATGGCCCGCGAGTTCTACCGCTGGGAACGGGACCGGAGCCGCCCGTCCGCGAGCTGAAGGGAGCGTCACGTGGTCGCCGACTGGGTGCGCTGCGCGGGCTGTGCCGGGCTCGTCTACGGCAAGCGGTTCACCCGGTGCGCGCATGTCTGCCCGGACTGCGGCCGGCACGGCCCCCTCACCGCGCGGCAGCGGCTGGACCAGCTACTGGATCCGGGCACCGCGGAACCGCTGCAGGCGGTGCGGACGGTGGAGGACCCCCTCCGTTTCACCGACACCCGGCCCTATCCGGACCGGCTGGCCGAGGCGCGAGCGGCCACCGGCCTGGAGGAGGCGGTGGTCTGTGTCCGGGGCCGGATCGAGGACCGGCCGGTGGTGGTGGCGGCGATGGACTTCCGCTTCCTGGGCGGCAGTCTGGGCTGTGCGGTCGGTGAGCTGATCACCGAGGCGGCACGGACGAGTCTGCGCCACCGCGTCCCGCTGCTGCTGGTGACCGCCTCGGGCGGGGCGCGGATGCAGGAGGGCGTGCTCTCCCTGCTCCAGATGGCCAAGACCGCGCAGGCGCTGGCCGCGCTGGACGCGGCGGGTGTGCTCACCGTCTCGCTGGTGACCGACCCGACGTACGGGGGCGTGGCGGCGTCGTTCGCCACGCTCACCGACGTGATCATCGCTGAACCCGGTGCCCGGCTCGGTTTCGCCGGACCGCGGGTCATCGAGCAGACGACCCGTCAGCGGTTGCCGGAGGGCTTTCAGACCGCTGAATTCCTGCTGGAGAACGGCATGGTGGACACCATCGTGCCGCGTCCCGGGCTGCGGTCCGCGCTCGGCCGGCTGCTGGGTCTGGGGCGGCCCGCCCCCTCTCCCGGCTCCGGTGCGGACCCCGCCGGTGCGGACCCCGCCGGTGCGGACCCCGCCGGGGAACCGCTGCGGCCCGGTGCGGCCGATGTGCTCCTGCGGAACCCGGAGGAGCTGGCGGAGCGGGATCCGTGGGAGGCGGTACGGCTGGCCCGGCACCCCGGGCGCCCCACCGCGGCCGACCACATCGGCCATCTCCTGGACGACTTCCTGCCGTTGCACGGCGACCGGCTGGCCGGGGACTGCCCGGCCGTGATCGGCGGGCCCGGACGGCTGAACGGCACACCGGTGATGGTGATCGGCACCCACAAGGGCGGTCCCACGCTGGCCGAACGGCAGGCCCACTCCTTCGGGATGGCCACCCCCAGCGGCTACCGCAAGGCGGGCCGGCTGATGCGGCTGGCCGCCAAACTGGGACTGCCGGTGATCACCCTGGTGGACACCCCCGGCGCCCACCCCGGGACCGACGCCGAACGCGGCGGCCAGGCGCTGGCCATCGCGGAGAACCTGCGGCTGATGTCCGGGCTGCCGGTGCCCATCGTGGCGGTGGTGACCGGGGAAGGCGGCAGCGGTGGCGCCCTCGCGCTGGCCGTCGCCGACCGGGTGCTGATCAGCGAGGGCGGGGTGTACTCGGTCATCAGCCCCGAGGGCTGCGCCGCCATCCTGTGGAAGAGCCCGGAGGCCGCGCCCGCCGCGGCGGAGGCGCTGCGCATGGATCCGCGGGAACTGCTGCGCCTGGGCGTGGTCGACGGGGTCGTGGCGGAGCCGCCGGACGGCGCCCACAGCGACCATGCCAAGGCGGCGGCGCTGCTCGGTGACGCGCTCACCGCCGTCCTGGGCGAGTTGGTCCCGTGGGACCCGGACCGGTTGCGGCAGGAGCGGGTCCGCCGCTTCCAGCGGATCGGCGTCGCCACCGGATCCGCCGGGGCGGCCGTCGCCACCCCGGCGGCGGACCGGAGCGGTGCGGACAGGAGCGGTGCGGACCCGCACGACGGCGACGCGGGGGCAGACGACGGAAGAGGTGCATGACCATGGACGGCCCTGTGACGAACACGGCGGAGCACCGGGAGAACGGCCACCACCGGCCCGGCACGGTGGTGCTGCCCCCGCACCCCACCCTGGACTCCCTGTGCCGCAGTGTGACCGAACTGGCGAAGGCCGCCGACCAGCAGCCGCGCCGGATCACCCTGCGGCACGGACAGATCACGGTCGAGATGGAGTGGCCGGATCCGGGCGGGGCCGCTCACGCGCCACCGGCGCCGCCCGGCGCGGCCACCGCCCCGGCGCCCCAGGCCGCCCCCGTCGACGGGACACATCCCCGGCAACAGCCCCCACAGCCGCAGCACACCGCGCAGCCCGGGAAGGCGCCGCAGGCCGCCGCGGCGGGGCTGAGCTATGTGCAGGCCCCCACGGTCGGCACCTTCTACCACGCGCCCGAGCCCGGCGCCCCGCCGTTCGTCGCCGTGGGCGACCTCGTCGCACCGGGGCAGCCGGTGGGCGTGCTGGAGGTCATGAAGATGATGAGCACCGTCGAAGCGGACACCGCGGGGCGGGTGGTGGAGATCCTGGTGCCCAACGCCCAGCCCGTGGAGTACCAGCAGCGGCTGCTCGCGGTGGAGCCGCTGTCCGGCACCGGACCGGGGTGAGGACGGTGTTCTCCACCGTCCTCGTCGCCAACCGCGGCGAGATCGCGATCCGGGTGGTGCGCGCCTGCCGTGAACTGGGCATGCGCACCGTCGCGGTGTACTCCACCGCGGACCGGGAATCGGCCGTCGTCCGGCTCGCGGACGAGGCCGTGCACATCGGTCCGGCGCAGTCCCGGCGCAGTTACCTCGCCATCCCGGCCCTGATCGAGGCGGCCAGGCGCACCGGCGCCCAGGCCATCCACCCGGGGTACGGATTCCTCTCCGAGGACCCGGACTTCGCGGAGGTCTGCGAGGACAACGGCATCACCTTCATCGGTCCCCCGGCCGCGGTGATGCAGCGGCTCGGGGACAAGTCCGCGGCGCGCGCCCTGATGGAACAGGCCGGGCTGCCGGTACTGCCGGGGAGCACCGGCGCGGTGGCGACCCCGGCGGAGGCCCGGGAGATCGCCGAGCGGATCGGCTATCCGCTGATCCTCAAGGCGGTGGCGGGCGGCGGCGGCCGGGGGATGGCGGTGGTGCGCCAACCCGACGCTCTGGTACGGGCCTTCAACGAGACGCGCGCGCACGCGCGCGCGGTTTTCGGGGACGAACGCCTCTACATGGAGCGGTTCGTCGACCGGGCGCGCCATGTCGAGGTGCAGGTGATCGCGGACCGGCACGGCCGGGTGGTCCATCTCGGCGAACGGGACTGCTCGGTGCAGCGGCGCCACCAGAAGATGGTGGAGGAGGCCCCGGCGCCGAACCTCCCGCCGGAGCGCCGGGAGGAGATGTGCGCGGCGGCGGTGCGCGGCGCGGAGGCGGTGGGCTATGTCGGCGCGGGTACCTTCGAGTTCGTGCTCTCGCCGGGTCATGAATTCCATCTGATGGAAATCAACTGCCGTCTGCAGGTGGAACATCCGGTGACCGAGATGGTCACCGGTATCGATATCGTCCGGGAACAGATCCTCATCGCCGCCGGACAGCCGCTCTCCATCCGCCAGGAGGACGTGGTGCGGCGTGGGGTCGCCATCGAATGCCGGGTGAACGCCGAGGATCCGGACCGGGAATTCATTCCGGCCCCTGGACTCCTCACCGAATTCATTCCGCCCGGCGGCCCCTTCGTGCGGGTGGACACCCATGCCTTCCCGGGCTGGCGGGTGGGTCCCGACTACGACTCGCTGCTGGCGAAGACCGTGGTCTGGGCGCCTGACCGGGAGCAGGCGCTCGCGCGCATGGACCGGGCCCTGGGTGAGTTCCGGGTCACCGGCGAGGGGGTGCGGACCACCCTCGGCTTTCTGCGGCGCACGCTCGCGCATCCGGATTTCCGCTCCGCCACCCACACCACTGGGCTTATCGGAACGATGTCCGCCGAGAAGGTGACGCGGCATCAGTCCATTCGCGCGGCGAAAGAGTGATCATTGCGCTTATCTCCACTCGGAGGGTCTAACGCCGACCGGATTGCAGGCCGCGTCAGGTGGCAGTGGAGCCCCTCTTCGCTGACGGTGGATAAGACGCCTACGCGATCCCTTTGTCTGGCAAATAGTCAGTCATCGTGCAGGCGCCGGAAGGAATGACTCATGCGATCTACTCGCGCACTCTTCACCGGGGCGGCGATTGCCGCCACCCTGACCCTGGGCGCCCCCGCCGCCGCGTTCGCCGCCGACGTCTCGGACCCGGGCCACGGTGGGTACTCGAGCAGCCAGGAGTCCTCCGAGGACGAAGGCGGCCGGGGAGGCGACTCCTGGAAGGACCGTAAGCACCACGAGGAGGAGGGCAAGGAGGAGGGCAAGGACGAGGGCGGCTGGTCCGGCAAGGAGAGCAAGGAAGGCAAGGACGAGGGCGGCTGGTCCGGCAAGGAGGAGAGCAAGGACGAGGAGGGCTGGTCGGGCAAGAAGCACGACTGGCAGGGCGGCGACTGGAAGCACGAGAAGCCGAAGGGCGGCGTCCACACCGGCGGTGGCGGTATGGCCTCCACGGGCGGCGGCATGGCCGCGGGCTCCGTTCTGCTCCTCGGTGGCCTCGGCGCCGGTGCCTACGCGCTGCGTCGCCGTAAGCCGGCGGGCACCGCTATCTGAGCCTGACTCTTCCGTATTCCGTGCTGCCGTGGCACCTCCGCACTGCGGTGGTGCCACGGCAGCGCTACGGGGGCTGCGAGAAAGGCACACACCTCCATGAGCAAGCAGGGCAAGCAGGGCGGCGCCGACGGCAACACCCGCGTGCTCCGGTGGGCCGCGGCCTCGGCCCTCATCGGTGTCTTCCTGATCTACAACTCCGTCGACGCGGCCTCCCAGAACACTCCGTCGGCCACACCCACGACGGCCGCCACGGCGAGCCGGCCCGAGACGCTTCCGGACACGGCGCCACCGCCGCTGCCGCGGCGGGACTCCGCCGAGGGCACGACGACCGCCCCGCAGTCCCGTCCCGGCCCCGCGCTCCCCCGCTCCCCCGCGACCCATCTGGACATCCCGTCGATCGGGGTGAGCGCACCGTTCACCGAGCTGTCGCTGGACGCCAACGGCACCCTGATCCCCCCGCCCGACACCGACAACAACCTGGTCGGCTGGTACAAGGACGGCCCCTCCCCCGGGGAGCGCGGCAACTCCATCGTGGCGGGACATGTGGACACCAAGATCGGCCCGGCCGTCTTCTACACGCTCAGCTCCCTCAAGGTGGGCGGCAAGGTGAACATCACCCGGGCCGACGGCATCGTCGCCACCTTCACCGTGGACAAGATCAAGACGTTCAAGAAGAACGCCTTCCCGGACAAGAAGGTCTACGGGGACACCCCCAACGCCCAGTTGCGCCTGATCACCTGTGGTGGCGCCTACGACCACAACGTCAAGGACTACACCGCCAACGTGGTGGCCTTCGCCCACCTCACCACCTACCAGTGGTCCTGAGCCCCTCCCGGATCCCCCGTGGGGGCGCGGGGGGGGGGGCGCGGGGGGGGGGGGGGGGCCCCCCGGGGGGCGGGGGGGGGGGCCCCCCCGGCCCCCCCGGGGGCCCGCCGCGGGGGGCCCGGGGGGGGCCCCCCTGGGGCGACGGGGTGACGGCGATTCAGCCCGGCACCCTGCTGTCGAAGGCGTGGAGGTAGCCGTTGACCGGGCGGACGTCGGTGACGATGAGCCCGGCGGCGGTCATCCGCTCCGTCATGCTCTCCGTGGTGTGCTTGCGGCCACCCACGTTGAGCAGCAGGAACAGATCCATCGCGGTGGTGAAGGAGGCGGGGCTGTTGTCGACCAGGTTCTCGATGACCACGACCCGGGCGCCCGGCCGCGCGGCCTTGACCACGTTGGCCAGGGTGCGGCGGGTGCTGTCGTCGTTCCACTCCAGGATGTTCTTGATGATGTACAGATCGGCCTGGACCGGGATCTCCTGACGGCAGTCGCCGGGCAGCAGCGTGGCGCGGTCGGCCAGCGGGCCGCCGTCGCGCAGCCGGGGGTCGGCGCCCGCCACCACGGGCGGGAGGTCCAGGAGCGTACCGCGCAGCGCCGGATGGCGCTCCAGCAGACCGGCCAGCACATGTCCCTGGCCGCCGCCGATGTCCACGACCTCCTTGATGCCCTCGAGGTCGAGGAAGGCGGCGACGTCCTCGGCGGACTGCCGGCTGGAGGTGGTCATCGCCCGGTCGAACACCCGGGCCGACTCGGGGGCGTCCTCGTGGAGGTAGCGGAAGAAGTCCTTGCCGAAGATCTCGTCGAAGATGACACCGCCGGACCGGACCGCGTCGTCGAGCCGCGGCCAGGCCTCCCAGGTCCATGGCTCGGTGCACCACAGCGAGATGTAGCGGAGGCTGTGCGGCGCGTCCTCGCGCAGCAGCCGGGAGACCTCGGTGTGGGCGAAGCGGCCGTCCTCGGTCTCGGTGAAGATGCCGCAGCAGGCCAGCGCGCGCAGCAGCCGCCGCAGCGGATCGGGCTGCGCGTCGACGGCGGCGGCCAGTTCGCCGACGGTGGCGGGCTGCTCGCCCAGGGCGTCGGCGACGCCGAGCCGGGCGGCGGCGCGCACGGCGGCCGCGCGGGCGGCGCCGAAGGCGATCTCGCGCAGCTGCCGGGTCGCCTGCGGCGGGGCGGGGGCGGAAGGGGTGGTCCCGGTGGTGGTCATGGCGTCGCCTCTCAGCACCGGCCCGCGGGGACGGAGGTCCCGCAGACGTTGTCGGTGAAGGTGTTCCTCGGGCCCTTGTCCCGGTCGGCCAGGTCGACCGGCCGGTTGCCGTTCATCACGTTGCGGCTGATGGCGTTCGTGGTGTTCGCTACGCCGACGAAGCTGTTGAAGAGCACCACACCACCGGACATCGGGGTGCGGCCCTTGTTGTTGAACACCTGGTTGCCGGTCACCTGGCTGCCCGCGGATCCGGTGAGCACGATGCCCGCGCCCTGGATGGCGGGGAGCCGGTTGCTGGCCGGGCAGAGCCGGTTGTTCTCCAGCACGATGTTGTGCCGGAGGGTCAGGGCACCGGCGCGGGGCTTGTTCTCGTCACCGATGACGAAGAGTCCGCCGCAGTTGCCGGCGATGACGTTCTGCTCGACGGTGACATGGCGCATCCGCCGGATCACCACGCCCAGACCGTTGCCGCTCAGCCGGTTGCCCGCCACCTCGGTGCCGCGCGCGTTGAGGGCTCCGGCCTCCTGGGTGTTGGTGTTGACGATGTGGATGCCGGATTCCCGGTTGCCGCGCAGGACGTTGCGGGTGAAGGCGGCGCGGGTGGACAGCTCCTGGCCGATGCCCTGCTGGCCGTTGCGGGCGGCGGTGACCCGGCGGATCCGCAGCCGGTCGGTGCGCGAGGCCCAGATGCCGTTCTTGGGAAAACCGCTGACCGTGAGCGACTGGATGCGGACATTGGTGACGGGCCGCTGGGCCGTCCCGGTGACGCACAGTCCGTGGCCCGCCTTGCCGCA
The DNA here is from genome assembly GCF_024295805.1 of Streptomyces cucumeris. Classification (GTDB taxonomy): domain Bacteria; phylum Actinomycetota; class Actinomycetes; order Streptomycetales; family Streptomycetaceae; genus Streptomyces; species Streptomyces cucumeris. The sequence continues at coordinate 521,862 of NZ_JANCLX010000001.1, read as the reverse complement.
GGCGTTGGCCGACGCCTTCCTGGCCGGCCGGAGCACGGTGCGGGGGCCCGCGCCGCGGATGGTCAGCCGGGAGGCGGTGATCTGGACGTTCTCCCGGTAGACGCCGGGCAGGAGCTGGATGGTGTCCCCGGGCCGGGCAAGCTCCACGGCCGTCTGGATGGACTGGCCGGGACGGACGACATGGAGGGGTTCGGGTCCGCCGCTCACCGCGGACCCGGTGGCCTGGGCGCTGGGGAGAGCGGCGAGTTCAAGGGCGAGGGCGGCCGCGGTGACGGCCGTGAGCAGGCAGAGTTTTCGTGTACGCATGAACAGGAAGCTAGGCGGGCCCCGCACCACTCGCCACTTATGATCCATTTGCCGGATTCGCCGGAATGCCCCTCATCCGAGTACGCGGGAGCCGCCGATCGGCAGGTCCCACAGCGCCTCGCGCGGAGCGCCGGTGGCCTCCCAGGCGGCCCGCACCCGGTGCAGCGGCTGCAGCGGCGGTTCGGCCGAGAGCAGGAAGGTGGACCAGTGCATGGGCACCAGCGCCCGTGCCCCCAGGTCGCCGAAGGCCCGTACGGCCTCCTCCGGATCGGTGTGCACCGTCCGCAGCATCCAGCGCGGGTCGTATGCGCCGATGGGCAGCAACGCCAGGTCGATACCCGGGTAGCGGCGGCCGATCTCCCGGAACCAGTGGCCGTAGCCGGTGTCCCCGGCGAAGTACACCCGCTGTCCGTCCGGCCCGGTGAGCACCCAGCCGCCCCACAGCGAACGGCAGGTGTCGGTCAGGGTGCGCTTGCTCCAGTGGTGCGCCGGGACGAAGTCGAAGCGGACCGGGCCGCCCTCACCGCCGAGTTCGGCCCCCTCCCACCAGTCCAGCTCGGTCACCCGGGTGAAGCGGCGGGCGCGGAACCACCGGGCCAGCCCGGCGGGGACGAACAGCGGGGTGGCGCGGGGCAGCCGGGCGAGGGTCGGCGCGTCCAGATGGTCGTAGTGATTGTGGCTGATGACGACGGCGTCCACCGGCGGCAGGTCCTCCCAGCGGACCCCGGGCGGGGTGACCCGGGCCGGGGTGCCCAGGATCCGGCGCGCCCAGACCGGGTCGGTGAGCACGGTGAGCCCGCCGATCCGGACCACCCAGGTGGCGTGGCCGACCCAGCTCAGCGCGGTCTGACCGGGGCCGGTCAGCGGCAGCGGACCGGGGGCGAAGGGGAGTTCGGGGATCTCGCGCAGCGCCTCCACCGGCGGCCGCAGCCGGCCCTCCCGGGCCAGTCGGGCGATGGCCCGCACCCCCGGCAGCGGTGAGGTCAGCCGGTGCACGAACGACCGCGGCCACGTGCGCACCTCGCCGAGCGGACGCGGCGCGGAGAGCGGGGGAACGGACAGCGGGGACACGGCCGGGGCGGGCGCCGGGGCCGGACGGGCCCGGTCGGCGGTGGGGGCCGCGTCGCGGTGCCGCTCGGCCGGTTCCGGCTCGGCCTGCTCGGCGTGGTCGGTCATGGCGTGGACTCCCTTCCCTCGGCGGGACCCCCGCGGGGGCGTCAGCCGCCGTCCTCGGTCAGCGTCCGGAAGGCCCTGTCGAAGGCGGCCAACGCCGCCTGCACATGCGGTAGTTCCAGCGGCTCCGGGGCGTCGAGCGCACGCTGCCGCTCCTCGTCGGTCGCCCCGAGGAAGGGCAGCGTGGACAGCCGGACCCGCAGGGTGTGCGGAGGGTCGCCGAACCGGTGGCCACCCGCCACGGCGCGGCCGGTCCGCGTGCTCAGCTCACGCTCCAGCTCCACCGAGTCGGTGATGTTGCGCGCGGCCAGCACTCCGCGCAGTTCGTCGAGGTCGGCGTAGAGATGGCGGCCGGCCTGGGGCGGCCGGCACAGCGCGCCCATGGCGGTGAGCGAGCGGTAGACCGCGGCGGCCACCGCACCGTGCGCCCTGGCCGCGGCCGCGGTGCGGGCCCGCACCGGCGGGGGCTCGTCCAGCGCGTACCCGGCGGCCGCGGCGACCGGGGCGGGCAGTCCTGAGCGTACGGCGGTGAGCAGGGAGAGCACCCGGGCCCGCAGCTCCAGCCCGCGGTCGGTGGCCGGGAAGCGGGCGATGGCCGCGGGCCATCCGGCCGGGGTGAACGCGCCGACGAGGTCGGAGAGCACGATCACGTCCTCGGGGCACATCTCGGCGGGGCTGAGCAGCACCGTGCCGTGCGGATGGTGGACGGTGTCCCGCCAGGTCTCATCGCTGACGATCAGCAGCCCCTCGGCCACGGCCGCCTCGCACACCTCGTGCGTCAGCTCCGGCGGGGCCACCGTGCCGGTCGGGTCGTCGGCCACCGACAGCAGCAGCATCCGCGGCCGTCCGTCCTCCGCGCGGATCCGGCGCACGGTCTCCAGCAGGGCGAACGGATCGGGCAGTCCGCCGCACTCGGCCGGGACGGGCGCGTGGTAGGCCCGCCGGTCGACCAGCCGCACCAGTGGCGCATACCAGGCGGCGCAGGGCCGGGGCAGCAGGACGTCACCGCCGGAGGCCGAGGCCAGCAGGGCGAGCAGCAGCGGTTCGGCACCGGGGGCGACCACCACATGGGCCGGGTCGGTCCACAGTCCGCGCCGTGACCAGTAGCCGCAGGCGGCGGCGCGCAGTTCGGCCGAGCCGCCGACCGGCTCCGGAGCGGTGCGGTGTGCCGCCCCGGCGAAGCGTTCGGCCAGCTCGGGGAGGACGGGCAGGCCCCCGTCGTCCCGGTCCGCCGGAGCCGGTGCGGTCCACTGCCGCTGCATCCGTCCACACCTCCGCCTGACTGCCCCCCGGTATCCGTGCTGACCTGTCCACCTTCGCAGATCTCCGGCACCGTTTCGCGGGACCGGGCCGGGGGACCCGGGCGGCATGACAGCGATGCCCGAACAGCGCGATGTGGTGGAGCTGCTCACCGAGGAGCACCGTCAGGTGCAGGAGCTCTTCGACGGCTACCGGGCGGCCGGGGACCCGGCGCAGCGGCGGCGGCTGGTGGAGCGGATCACCGTGGAGGTGGTGCGGCACTCGGTGGCCGAGGAGAGCCATCTCTACCCGACGGTGCGCACGGCCCTGCCGGACGGCGACCAGATCGCGGACGAGGAGATCGAGGAGCTGGCCGAGGCGGAACGGATCCTCGCCGAGCTGGACGCGCTGGACCCCCGGGACCGGGAGTTCGACCCGCTGGTACGGCGGCTGATGGACGTGGTGTCCATGCATATCCGCGGTGAGGAGGATCTGGTCTTCCCCGAGCTGCGGGACCGGCTCACCACCGAGGAGCTGCTGATCCTGGGCCTGCGGGTCGGGGAGACGACGGCCCCGGTGCCGCCGCTCAGCCCGGAGGGCCCTGGTCCGGGGCGGACCCTCGCCGACCGCGTCCGGGAGCGGCTGACCGGTCGAGGGCGATGAGGTTCTTCTCCAGCCCCCGGCCGCGGGTGCGCACCACGGTCCCGGCCAGTTCGGTGAGCTTGCGGTTGCTCCGCTGGGAGGTACGGCGCAGCAGGTCGAACGCCTCGTCCGGATCGCAGCCCAGCACATGCATGACGATGCCGCACGCCTGGTCGACGACGGGGCGGGAGCGCAGCGCCGCGTCGAGCTGGTCGACCTGGGCGAGGGCGTCGCGGTAGAGGCGGTCACGGGCCAGGCTCTCGGTGGCCAGGTCGCCGAGGAGTTCGGTGGTGCCGCGGGCGGCCTCGGCCAGGGGGCCGGGGCGCAGCCCGTAGAGCGAGACGGTCACCTCCAGACCGTCGCAGGCGAAGGGCAGGGTGACGGTGGAGCGGATGCCCGCGTCCAGCGCCCAGGCCCGGAAGGCCGGCCAGCGGGTCTCCCGCAGCAGATCGTCTGCGCCGACCGGGCAGCCGCCCTGCTGGGCCTCGGGGATCGGCCCCTCCCCGGCGCTGAGCTGCACCGAGACCAGTGAGGACAGATCGGGGTGGGTGGCCGCCGTGGCCGGGCCGCCGTCGGCGGCGGACCCCGGTCCGTCCGGGGCGGCCATGGCGGTGGCGGCGGCGCCGCATCCGGTGGGGGTATGGGCCAGCGCCTGTTCGGCGAGGTCGGCCAGGCCGCGGCCCAGGGACGGGGCGTCGGGCTGACAGGGGCGGCTGTGGCTGCGGTCCGGCATCACCCCTCCCTTCCGTCGTCCGTGGCCGGCTGTACGGTTGCGGCTTCCCACAGCGGTGTGCGGAAAACCACGGCCGGGCCGTGCACCGGAGACGATCACGCTACGGTGTGCCCATGACCGGGGCGCAGGAGTTCGGCGCGGAGCTCACAGACTTCCGCAGACGGGTCGAGGAACTGAGGAACGCGCGGGCGCTTCCCGCGCAGGAGCGGCTGTCCGTACTGGACGCCGCTCTTTTCGAGCTCCAGCACGTGGTGGACGTACTGGTGCCGCGCTACGAGGAGCTGGCCGGGACGGCGCGCGCCCCGGACGGGTCCCGGTCCGACGCCCGTGAGCAGCAGTTGCTGCGGGTGCTCTTCCAGCAACTGCCGGTGGCGGTGGTGCTGCTGGACCGCGAGGCGGTCGTACGGCGGATGAACGAGGCGGCCACCCGGCTGTTCAACACCCGGGCGGGATACGCCACCGGGCGGCCGCTGGCCTCGTCGCTGCGCCGGGACGGACAGGCGGCGCTGCGCTCCCAGGTGGCCGCGGTGGCCCGGGGCGAGGGCGGCCGCAGTCTGACGGTGCGCCTCTCACAGCCCTCGGCGGAGGGCGAGGTACGGGTGACCCTGGCGGCGCTGCGGCCACCGGGCGAACCGCATCCGGCGGTGCTGGCGGCGTTCCAGCCCGGGGTGCCCGCCGACACCGACGGCGCGGCGGACGCGCGGAAGCCGCGGCCGGGTCCCGACCTGGCCGAGGTGACCCGCCATGCGGAGCTGCTGGACCTGGTCGACGACATGACCGCGGCGCTGCTGGCGGGCACGGCACCGGCCGACGGCGGGCCGGAGGCGGTGCTGGCGCGGGCGGCGGAGGTGCTGCACGGCCGGTTCGCGGACTGGGTGATAGCCGACCTGGCGCCGGAGAAGCCCGACGGGGCGCCGCGCCGGGTGATGGCACTCGGCCCGCCGGAGGCGGTCGGCGACCGGGTCGCGTCGCTGGCCGGACAGAACCCGGCGGACTGTCCGCTGGTGCTGGACGCGCTGGAGGACGGGGTGTCGGCACTGCGGGTGAGCCCGCCGGACGCGGACGCCTTCGGCCAGGACGCGGCAGGGGCACCGGTGCTGGTCCGCGAGGAGGTGACCTCGCTGTTGTGCATACCCCTGCGCACCGCGCCCGACGGTCCGGTGCGGGGTGCGCTGACCCTGTTCCGGGTGGGCGGGCGGCACGGTTTCACGATGGCCGAGGCCGGGGTGGCGGACCGGGTCGGCCGCCATATCGCGCTGGCGCTGCCGCGTCCGGCGTCCGGATCCTGATCCGGCCCGCCCGGCGCGCCCGGCTCAGGCGGCGTCCGCTCCGGCCTCCTCGCCCAGCCGGGCGCAGGTCCGGGAGATGAGCCGGGAGACATGCATCTGGGACAGGCCCATCCGGTCGGCGATCCGGCTCTGGGTCTCGTCACAGAAGAACCGCAGATAGAGGATCTCCCGCTCACGTTCGGGCAGGGCCCGCAGCCGGGGCCGCAGGGATTCGCGCTGGACCACCCGCTCGTACGACGGCTCGGTCGATCCGAGGGTGTCCACCAGCGCGTAACCGTCGTCGGCGCCGCGCAGTTCGGCGTCCAGGGAGAGCGGGGCGAAGCTGCCCAGGGCCTCCATGCCGACGCGGACGTCCTCCTCGCTCATCCCGGTGTGGGCGGCGATCTCGGCGGCGCCGGGGGTCCGGTCGTCCGGGGTGCGGGTCAGTTCCTGGAGGGCGGTGCGGACCCGGTTGCGCAGTTCCTGGACCCGCCGCGGGACGTGCAGCCCCCACAGGTGGTCACGGAAGTGCCGTTTGACCTCGCCGACGACGGTCGGCACGGCGTAGCTCTCGAAGGCCGGGCCGCGCTCCGGGTCATATCCCCGGACCGCCTTGACCAGCCCGACCATGGCGACCTGGCGCAGGTCCTCGGTCGCCTCGCCCCGGTTGCGGAACCTCAGGGCCAGCCGTTCGGCCATGGGCATCCAGGCCCGGACCACCTCTTCGCGCAGGGCCTCCTTGGCGGGGCCGTCGGGCAGGGCGGAGATCCGGTGGAAGGCCGCCACGGTGTCGGGGGCGTCGTCGTGCGGATGTCGGGAGCGTGCTCGTACGGATGTCATGCGCCGGTGTCTCCCTTGAGCTATGGTCGGATCACCAAAAGGAGCAAAACCGGACAGAGTCGGCGACCAGTCGAGACACGCCTCTCGCAGCCAGGCTGCTCCATGGCGTGCCTCCGGTCCGAAGCACACCGTTCGCCTGCCCGTCGCGAGCCCCGCCAAACCGGGCCGAACCAGGTTTCCTTCCCGGCATTCCCCGGCTTTCCGTCGCACCGGCTGCCCGCCACGAGGAGGGCTCATGACCGAGTACGGCTACTTCCTGGCCGCCGAAGAACACGGACCCGCCGCACTCGTCGAACAGGCACGGATGGCGGAGCAGGCCGGATTCAGCGCCCTGTGGATCTCCGACCCCTTCCACCCCTGGACCGGCGCCCAGGGCCAGAGCCCCTTCGTCTGGTCGGTCATCGGCGCCCTCTCCCAGGCCACCAGCCTGCCCGTACAGACCGCGGTGACCTGCCCCCTCCTGCGGATCCACCCCGCGGTCACCGCCCAGGCCGCGGCGACCAGCGCGGTGCTGCTGGAGGGCCGGTTCCGGCTGGGCGTGGGCACCGGCGAGGCGCTCAACGAGCATGTACCGGGCGGTCCGTGGCCCCAGGCGTCGATCCGGCTGGAGATGCTGGAGGAAGCCGTCTCGGTGATACGCCAGCTCCTGGACGGCCAGGAGGTGAGCCACCACGGCAAGCACTACACGGTGGAGAACGCGCGGCTGTACACGCTGCCCGAGGAGCCGGTGCCCATCGACATCGCCGCCGCCGGTCCGGCCGCCGCGGAGCTGGCCGGACGGGTCGGCGACGGCTTCATCACCATGGTCCCGGACGCCGAGATCGTGGCGCGGTTCCGCCGCGGCAGCGGTGCGAGCGGCAACTCCAAACCCGTGCGCGGCGGACTCAGGGTCTGCTGGGGCACCGACCAATACGAGACGCTGGGCACCGCCCACCGGCTGTGGCCGAACCTGGGGATCCCCGGGGAACTGGCCCAACTGCTGCCCACCCCGGCCCATTTCGAGCAGGCCGCCGAGCTGGTCACCCCCGAACAGCTCGCGGACCGGGTGACCTGCGGCGACGACCCGGAGGCACACACCCGGGCGCTGGCGGCGTACGCCGAGGCCGGTTTCGACACCGTCTACGTCAACCAGATCGGCCCCGACCAGCGCGGGTTCTTCGACTTCTACCGCACCAAAGTGCTGCCCCAGCTCCCGGGTTGAGGCCGGCCATGACCGGGACCGTGGCCGATCACCTCCTCGCCCGGCTCGGTGAGTGGGGCGTGCCGCATGTCTTCGGCTGCCCCGGCGACGGTCTCGGCGGACTGCTCGCGGCCTGGGAGCGGGTGCGGGACGCACCGCGGTTCATCCGCTCCGGGCACGAGGAGCTGTCCGCCCTGGAGGCCGTCGGCTACGCCAGGTTCAGCGGCCGGCTCGGGGTCTGCGCGGCGCCCTCCGGACCGGGCGCGATCCAGCTCCTGGGCGGGCTGTACGACGCCCGGCTGGACCGGGTCCCGGTGGTGGCGCTGGTCGGACAGACCCCGCGCAGTGCGATGGGCGGCTCGTACCCGCGCGAGGTGGACCTGCCCGCCCTCTTCCACGATGTCGCCGCCGCGTTCCTGGAGACCGTGACCGTTCCCGAGCAACTGCCCAATGTGCTGGACCGGGCGATCCGCACCGCCTACGCGCGCCGCGCCCCCACCGCCGTGATCATCCCGTCCGATGTGCAGGAGCTCGTGTACGCCCCGCCCGGCCACGCATCCGCCATGGTGCCCTCCAGCCTGGACCGCAGCGGCTGGTCCGCGGTGCCGTCCGGCGCCGCGCTGGAGCGGGCCGCGGAGGTGCTCAACGCGGGTGACCGGGTGGCCGTGCTGATCGGCCGGGGCGCCGTCCGGGCCGGTGCCGAGGTGCGGCGGGTGGCCGAGCGGCTCGGCGCGGGCGTGGCCAAGGCGCTGCTCGGACTGGACGCGCTCAGCGATGAACTCCCCTACGTCACCGGGCCGATCGGACCGCTCGGCACCCGCCCCTCCTACGAGCTGATGCGGGACTGCGACACCCTGCTGACCGTCGGCTCCAGCTTCCCGTACAGCCAGTACCTCCCCGAGAGCGGCGCGGTCCGGGCGGTTCAGATCGATCTCGACCCCCATATGATCGGGCTCCGTTACCCCTACGAGGTCAATCTGGTCGGCGACGCCCGGGAGACCCTGCTGCGGCTGCTGCCCCTGCTGCACCGCGCCGAGGACCGCGACTGGCAGGACGGGGTCGTGGCGGGCGTCCGGCGGTGGCGCCGGGCACTGGCGCACCGCGCGGCGCTGCCCGCCGACCCTCTCAACCCCGCGTATGTGGCCGACCGCCTGGATCCGCTGCTGCCCCCGGACACCATCGTCACCTGCGACTCCGGGGCCGTCACCCCCTGGTACGCACGCCATCTGCGGATGCGCGGCGAACTGCGCGCCGCGCTGTCGGGCACGCTCGGCACGGCCGGGTGCGCCGTCCCGTACGCGATCGGGGCGAAGTTCGCCCGCCCCGAACGGCCGGTGGTGGCGCTGGCCGGGGACGGCGCGATGCGGAGGACCGGTCTGGCCGGGCTGGTCACGGCCGCCGCGTACCGCGATGCCTGGGAGAACCCGCGGCTGGTCATCGGCGTCTGGCACGACCGGGAGGACGGGGGTGCGGCGTCGCAGGGCTGCCCCCAGGTGCCCTACGCGGGGTTCGCCCGGTCCCTCGGACTGACCGGGATCCGGGTGGAGCGGCCGGAGTACGTGGAACAGGCGTGGCGCGAGGCGCTGGGGGCGGACGGCCCGGCGGTGGTGGAGTTCCGGACCGACCCCGGGGTGACACCGCTGCCGCCGGACGCGGACTGGGCGGAGTGGGAGGGCCCGCCGGAGACCGGCGAGGAGGACGGTGCGGACGCCGGGGCGGCGGGCACGGTCCGCCGGGGATTCGGCGCCAGGGCGCGGGAGTTCCTCCCGCACCGGGGTGAGGACCGGTGAACCGCGGAGGGAGCGCACGGTACGACGGAACCGAAGGCGTTCGACGAGGCGCTTGTGCAGGAGCTCGCGACGAAGGGAGCCTCCCCATGACGGACGACCGCAAGGAGCGGCAGCGCGAGGCGTACCGGGCCGCCGAACCCGCCGAGGGCCCCCTCACCACCGACCAGGGTGTGGCGGTGGACCACAGCGACGACTCGCTGTCGGCGGGTGACCGCGGCCCCACGCTGATGGAGGACTTCCACTTCCGCGAGAAGCTGACGCACTTCGACCACGAGCGGATCCCCGAGCGCGTGGTGCACGCCCGGGGCGCGGGCGCGTACGGCTACTTCGAACCGTATGAGTCCTGTGCGGAGTTCACCCGGGCCGCCTTCCTCCAGGACCCGTCGGTGCGCACCCCGGTCTTCGTCCGGTTCTCGACCGTGCAGGGGGCGCGCGGTTCGGCGGACACCGTGCGCGACGTCCGGGGCTTCGCGACGAAGTTCTACACCTCGGAGGGCAATTACGATCTCGTCGGCAACAACATGCCGGTCTTCTTCATCCAGGACGGCATCAAGTTCCCCGACTTCGTGCACGCGCTCAAACCGGAGCCGCACAACGAGATCCCCACCGGTGCGTCCGCCCATGACACGCTGTGGGACTTCGTCTCGCTCCAGCCCGAGACCATGCACATGATCATGTGGCTGATGTCGGACCGGGCGATCCCGCGCAGCTACCGCATGATGCAGGGGTTCGGGGTGCACACCTTCCGCTTCGTGAACGCACGCGGCAAGGGCACCTTCGTGAAGTTCCACTGGAAGCCCCGGCTGGGGGTGCACTCGCTGGTGTGGGACGAGGCCCAGGAGTGCCAGGGCCGGGACCCGGACTTCAACCGGCGTGATCTGTGGACGGCGATCGAGTCGGGCGAGTACCCGGAGTACGAGCTCGGGGTGCAACTGGTCGCGGAGGAGGACGAGTTCACCTTCGACTTCGATCTGCTCGACGCTACGAAGATCATTCCGGAGGAGCAGGTGCCGGTGCGGCCGATCGGCCGGATGGTGCTGGACCGCAATCCGCACAACTTCTTCGCCGAGACCGAACAGGTCGCCTTCCACACCGCGAACGTGGTCCCCGGGATCGACTTCACCAATGACCCGTTGCTCCAGGCCCGCAACTTCTCCTATCTGGACACCCAGCTGATCCGGCTGGGCGGCCCCAATTTCGCGCAGATCCCGGTCAACCAGCCGGTCGCCCCGGTGCGCACCAACCAGCGCGACGGCCTCCACCAGAGCGCGATCCACACCGGCACCAGCTACTCCCCCAACTCCCTGGGCGGTGGCTGCCCGGCCATCGCCGGACCGGACGGCTACGCCTTCTCCCACTACGCGGAGCGGGTCGACGGCGCCAAGATCCGCAAGCGCAGCGCCAGCTTCCAGGACCACTACAGCCAGGCGGCGCTGTTCTGGAACAGCATGAGCGCATGGGAGCGCCGGCATATCGTCGACGCCTTCCGCTTCGAACTGGGCAAGGTCGGAACGGTGGAGATCCGGGAACGGACCGTCGGCGAGCTGGCGCGTATCGACCACGGCCTGGCCACCGCGGTGGCCGAGGGCATCGGGATCGCCGTGCCCGCACCCGGTCCGGACGACCACAAGCCGCTGGCCTCCCCCGCGCTCAGTCTCGACCAGTTGCGCGGTGACCATTCGATCCGCACCCGCACCATCGCGGTGCTGGTCACCGACGGGGTGGACACCGTTCAGCTCGGCCAGGCGAAGGAGGCGCTGTCCGCGCGGGGCGCCGTGGTGGAGGCCCTGGCCCCGCACGACGGCACGGTACGGGGCAGCGACGGCGAGGACTGTCCGGTGGACCGGGCGCTGCCGACCGTCGCGTCGGTGCTCTACGACGCGGTGCTGCTGCCCGGCGGACCGGTCGGGACCCCGGAGCTGTCCGCCGACAGCGCGGCGATGCGGTTCGTCCGGGACGCGTACCGGCACGGCAAGCCGATCGGCGCGCTGGGCTCGGGGGTGGGACTCCTGGCGGCACTGGAGACCGAGGGGCTGCACATCGCCTCGGGCCACGGCCATGTGTGCGCGGACCGCGGAGTGGTCACCGACACGACGACGGGTGCGGCGAGCGAGGAGTTCACCGGGGCGTTCACCGAGGCCGTCGCCGCGCACCGGCACTGGGACCGGCCCACGGCGCGCTGCTGAGGAGCTTCGCCGAGGCACGGGGAGCGGCAGCTCGGTCCGGTCCGTCTGCCGGTCTCCGCGGATCAGTCCGCGGAGACCGGTGCCAGGCGTCGTGGGCCCCGCGGACCGGCCTACGCCTGGCGGCCGAGGAGGGCCAGCAGCTTGGTCTGCGCATCGGCGCCCTGCGGCGGTTCCACCGGGGCGGCGAACAGTCCGCTCGCCTCCAGATCGACGGCGTACGGTGCGACCTCGCGGACCGAGAAGTCCACCAGCGGCCGGGGGATGCGCTCATCCGCGCCGATGGCCCGCGCCAGGTCCCAGGCGTGCACGACCGCGTCCGCCGTCATCTGGGCGCAGTAGTGCGCCGCGGGGGTCTCACCGAAGGACAGGTCCACCGTCCGGTCGAGGGCACCGGGCTCGCGGAACGCCGCGCGGGCGCCGGCCGCGACCGCGTCCCAGGTGGCGACGGGGTCGTCGCCCAGCAGATCGCCCTCCAGGGCCTCGCCCTGGTCGGCGAGGCTGGATCCGTCCGTCACCAGCGGTGGCACCCACATCTGCTCGACGGCCAGGTGGTTCACCAGGTCACGTACGGTCCACTCGGTGCAGGGCGTCGGGGCGGCCCACTGGTCGGGGGTGATCGCATGCACCCGCTCGGTGAACAGATCCAGCGCCTCGGCGTACCGGGCCAGCAGCGGTTGATCGGCCATGGTGCTCCTCGTCGTGCCGCCCCCGGCGGCGGTCGTCCCCCGTCAGGGGTCAGCCCCGGTGCGGCGGACCCGGTGGTTCGGCGGGCGGCTCGGGTGGCGTGGGCGGCGCCGGCGGGGTGGCCGGGGCCGAAGGGTCATTCGCGCCGAGCTGGGACCTGGGCGACCACTGGGCCTGCGGCCGGGCCCGCGGTGGCCGGCCCGCGGAGTTCTTGAGGACCGCGGCCAGCACCATCAGCATCGCGCCGACGATCAGCGCCGCCGCCCAGCCCGGCATCGCGAGGGCGAACAGCAGCACCAGACACGCGGTGAACACCGCCCCCGCGTAGATCGCGACCGCCGCCGCGCCGCCCCAGAGCCGGACGGTCCGCTGCCGGGACTGCTCACGCAGCTCCTCCCGCAGCTCGCTCCGTATCTCATCCCGTATCTCGTCCCGCAGGACGCGCAGCTCCTCGCGGATCTCTTCACGCACGATCCGGGCGACCGGACCCGACGGCTCCCCCGCCGACGGCACGGCCGACCCGTCCCCCGGCCCCGGACGGGCCGATTCTTCAGTCATGCGCGCCGGGTACCCGTGGCCCACCGCTGCTAACACCGAGCCGGGCGCCCGGCGCGCGCACAGGGGCCACGGCGCCGGGGGGGGGGCCCCCCGCTCCCCCCCCCGGCGCCCCGCCACACTCCCAGGGCGCCGGGCGCGGGCCCCTGATCTCCCGCGCCCGGCGCCGCTCCTCACTCCCTGCGGGCCGCTCGGCCAGCCCCCGGGTCCCCCTCGGGGCGACGGCCAAACCTGCCGCGAACAGGAGTCATGTCCAATCGGCCGAACCTCGTGTTGAAGACGCGTCGACGGGTACGCAAGGGGCACGGCGGGATGACCGGAACCGGCCGTACCGCCGAACGGGGGCGAGAAACGGAGTGAAAGGACCTCGGGACCATCGACCAGCCCGAGGTGACACGGACCCGCTGGAAGGGGACCGACATGCAGCGAGGCAGCAACCGGGTGAGCGTCCGCAGGGACGATGAGATGAAGCACGAGCTCCAGGGTCTGATCCGCTCCGGACACCCGACGCGGGTGGAGGAGTGGCACGACCCGGAACCCGCCGCCGATGACGATCCGCCGGTCATGACCGGACCGGTGCCCTCCCCCGGGACGGGCGGCGAGGCGGAGGCCGTGCGGTTCGAGTTCGCCCGGCGTCTGGGACGTACGACGTTCCCCGCGGAGCGCGGCACCGTGCTGCGCACCCTGGAGGAGCGCCACGCCCCGGACCGGCTGATCGCCCTCGCCGAGGAGCTGCCCCCGGACCGCACCTACCACACGGTCGGGGAGGTGGTCTCGGCCCTCGGCCTGCGGCCCGGGGCGTAGCCGGACCTCGGGAGGGGAGGGAGCGGCGCCGCGGATGTGCGGCACCGCCTCTCCCCTCTTCCACAGAGTCTTCTACATAGTGAGACGGCACTCTCGCGATCCGAGACGAGCTTCTAGGGTGGAGCCGTGCCCGGCCGCTGGGTCGGCACATCAACCCCGAGGGCTCGAAGGGGAGTTCCGCCATGTCGTCCGCTCTGCCGAAGGACACCGCCGTGTACACCCACGGACACCATGAATCGGTGCTGCGCTCGCACACCTGGCGTACGGCGGCCAACTCCGCGGCCTATCTGACCGGCCATCTCGAACCCGGGATGCGGGTCCTGGACATCGGCTGCGGCCCCGGCACGATCACCGCGGACCTCGCCGAGCTGGTGCCGGAGGGCGAGGTCGTCGCGGTCGACGCCGACAGCGGCGTACTGGAGCGGGCGCAGGCGGTGGCGGAGGAGCGGGGGCTGTCCCACGTCCGCTTCGCGGTCGCCGACGTCCACGGGCTGGACCACCCGGACGACTCCTTCGACGTGGTCCACGCCCATCAGGTGCTCCAGCACGTCGGCGACCCGGTGCGGGCGCTGCGCGAGATGCGGCGGGTGTGCCGTCCGGGCGGCCTGGTGGCGGTGCGGGACAGCGACTACGCGGCCATGACCTGGCACCCCTCCGTCCCGGGAATGGACGAGTGGCTGGATCTGTACCGGCGGGTCGCCCGCGCAAACGGCGGGGAACCGGACGCCGGACGACGGCTGCGCTCCTGGGCGCTGGCCGCCGGCTTCACGGACCTCACCGCGACCGCCACCGCCTGGTGCTATGCGACCCCGGAGGAGCGGTCCTGGTGGAGCGGGCTGTGGGCGGACCGTACGGTCGCTTCCGGCTACGCCCGGCTCGCGGTGGACGGGGGCCATACGACCGAGGCCGGACTGCGGGAGATCGCGGACGCATGGCGGGCCTGGGGAGCGTGCGCGGACGGCTGGTTCGCCGTCCTGCACGGTGAACTCCTCTGCCGTGTCTGAGCGGTGCGACCGCGCACGGCGGTTCAACTAGGCTCGCCCGCATGGACATTCTCGGGACTTCACTGCGCGTATGCGTCGACGACCTGGACTCGGCGATCCCCGTCTATGAACGACTGACCGGTGCCGAGGCGTTCCGCTTCCAGCGCGGAGGAGTCTCGGTCGCGGCGGTCGGCTGCTTCTTCCTGATGAGCGGTCCGGAGACGGAGCTGTCGATCCTCCGCAAGATCACGGCCACGCTCGCGGTGAAGGACGTGGACGAGGCGGTGGCCGATCTGACCGCCGTGGGCGCACAGATCGTCGCCGGTCCCCTGCCCGCACCGGTGGGCCGCACGCTGGTGGCCCGCCACCCCGACGGCTCGGTCTTCGAGTACGTCGACCGCAACCCGACGGCCTGACGGGCCCGGCAGCCTGACGGGTTCGCGGCCTGACGGGCCCCGGGGCTACGACGGGCGCATCCGGAATTCGTAGGGCTCGGGGAGGGGGTGCTCGGCCCTCGCCCGCGTCCGCGTCCGGTCCGTCCGCGGTTCGCCCGCCCGCGCGGTCAGCGCCTCGGCGATGGCGAACCAGGTGTCGCTCAGCGCCTCGTCGCCCTCGCGCAGATCGCAGACCTCGAACCCCTCGTCGAAGACGGCACGGGCGGATACCGCGTCGCCCTGGGCCAACAGCACCTGTGCCCGGAGCAGTTGGAAGCGCCCCCGGGCGCGGATCTCCGGGCGCAGCGCCTCCAGCACCGCGCGGGCGTCGTCGGCACGGTCCACGGCGAGCAGCGCGACCACCGCCTCCCGGCCCAGCGCCGCCTCGGCCGCCTCCCTGGCGGAGCCGTCCGAGCCGGCTTCCGGGCCGGCGGGGGCGGGTGGCGCGACGACCGAGACGGCGCGGCGGGCGCCCGTGGTGTCCATGGCGTCGCGTGCGGCGGCGTCCGGTGCGGGCGCGACCGCTTCGGTGGCCGCCGTTCCGGCGCCGGTCAGCACCAGCCGTACCGCGCGCAGCAGCCGTTCCGCCGCCCGCGACGGATGACCCGCCTCGCTGTCGGCGACGGCGAGACAGCGCAGTGCCCAGGGGGTCTCGGCACACCGCAGCGACCGCTCCCAGCTCCGCTCGGCCTGCGCCCGGTCGCCCGCGTGCCACTGGGCGACACCCAGGTGGTACTCGGCGGCGGCCGTGGCCGGTGCGGCCTCCAGCAGATCGCGCCAGGCCGGGGAGACCAGGGATGCGCCGGGGTCGGTCCGGACACGGCCCGCCTCCCAGGCGGGGAACGCGCCGGAGCGCAACAGCCGCCGCCAGGGGAGCTGTTCCTCGCCCAGGGTACCGGGGTCGAAGGGGGTACCGGGCAGCCGGTGGCCACCGCGCTCGACCTCCAGCGCGCCCCATCCGGACCCGGTGGCGAGGCGCTGTTCCGGTTCGGCATCCGCGTACGGCCGCCAGGCGTCGTACGCGGCCTCGACGGTGGCGCGCGGCAGCGCCGCTTCGAGCCGCTCCCCGGCCGTCCGCCGGGCCGCCGCCCAGTCCTCGCCGTGCACGGCGGCCGGGTCGGCGGACAGCGGTCCGTACGCCTCCAGCCAGGCGAACTCCTCCCCCGCGTCGAGGGGGATGTGCTCAAGCTGGGTGCGAGCCAGCCCGGCCTGGATCTCGGCATAGCCGCCGGTGCCGGGTTCGGTGAGCCAGCGCTGCCAGCGACGGCCGCCGGGTCCCGCGCCCCACAGGAAGAGCTTGCGGCCGCGCAGCAGATCGGTGGAGGTCTGCACGAGGCCATGGCCCCGGGCGTCCAGGGAGGCGATCCAGCGGCGGGCGTCCTCGGGCAGTTCGTAGAAGTAGTCGGCGGGGTGGCCGCCGCGCAGCGGATAGCTGCGGTCGGCGCCGTTCCACTCGGGGACCGGGACCCGGGTGAGGGTGCGGGTGTAGCCGAAGTGCCACGCCTCGTCGGCGGGGGCGAGGACACGAGTGCCCTCGTCCTCGGGGACGGCGATGTTGGACCACCAGTAGACGGGGGCGGGGTGGTGGTGCGGATTGCGGATCCGTACGCCCACGTAGAGGAACGCGGAGTCGGCCGGCAGCCACAGATCGACCTGGAAGGGCAGGTCGCGCAGCCGCTCCCACTCCCACAGCCGCACCATCACGCCCCCGTCGGCGGCGTCGGGCGCGGGTACCCGGGCGGCGTGCAGGGGCGCGCAGGACAGTGTGGTGTGGCCGGTGGCGCCGATGTTCCACTCGATGCCGCCGGAGAACCAGGCGCCGTTGAGCGCGAAGTCGGCGGGCTGGAACACCGGGTTGCGGTAGAGGAGTTCCCGGTCGCCGGGCTTGTGGTGGAGGGAGTGCACCCGGCCGCCCAGGCCGGGCAGCACGGTGACGCGGAGGTGGTCGTTCTCCAGGACGAGGGCGTCGAGCGCGGTGGGGACGCGGTCGCGGCCGTAGCCGTCGAGCAGCCGCACCGGGAGCACCGAGCGCAGCGGGCGGTAGGCGACCTGACGGGCCATATCGGCGGGGAGGGTGGCGCGGACGCGTTCGTCGACGCGGTGGGTCTCGTCGAGCGGACGCAGCGCGGGCAGGGGGTTCCCGGGCCCGAGCGGAGCGGCGGGAAGGGTCAGGGTGGTACGTCGCACGGTCGTGGCCACGGGCTGCCTCGTTCCGACTGGCTCGGGTCACCTCTGCTGTGGCGACCGTCCGATGACCATGGAACCGCGTCGGCGGCTCGGTGAACAGAGCCGCCGCGCACCGGGGTCAGGTGCCGGGGTCGGTGTCGAGCATCTCGCTGGTGATGGCCCAGCGCTCGTGGTCGCGCCATGCGCCCCCGATATGGAGGAAGTCGGGTGAGAAGCCCTCCAGCCGGAGGCCGTGGCGCTTCACCAGGCGCAGCGACGCCTCGTTGCCCGGCTGGATGTTGATCTCGATGCGGTGCAGTCCGAGCGGGCCGAAGGCATGGCGCAGGACCAGTCCGAGCGCCTCGGACATATAGCCCTCTCCGGCGTACGGCGCGAACGCCCCGTAGCCGATGGAACCGCACTGGAAGGCGCCGCGCACGATGGCGTTGATGTTGATGAACCCGGCGAGGGCGCCGGTCTCGCGGACACAGACGAGGAAGCCCTCGCGGTCCTCGCGCTCAAGCTGGGAGATGAACCCCTCGTATGCCTGGTCGGTGGTGGGGAGGGTCAGCCAGGGGCGGTGGAACCCGGCGCTCGCGCGGGCGCACCGGATGAACTCCGCGCGGTCCTCACGCCGGTGGGGCCGGATGGCCGCGCGGGCTCCCTCGGCGGCATACGGATGATCGGGCATGGGGTCATGATGGTACGGAGCGGTGGCGCGCGCCACCGCTCCGCCCGCGCCCCCGCGGGGAACGGTCAGCCCGCCCGGCCGGGGTCCAGCAGGGCCAGCGCCGCCGCGTAGGCGGAACCCGGGGGCACGGCATCGGCGAGGGGGACGTCGAGCAGGGTCCAGGGGCCGACCGGCACCGGCTCGGGGCCCGTGCCCACATAGCTGACCGACGGGTCCTGGGACAGCCCGGTGCCGATGCCCTTGAGGTACGCCTCCTTACGCGTCCAGCAGCGGGCGAACGCGGCGGGCCGGTCACCCGGCGCCAGCGCGTCCAGTTCGGCGCGCTCCGAGGGGTGCAGGCTCCCGGCGACCGTCTCGACCACGGAGGCGGGCTGGAGCTTCTCGACATCGGCCCCGACCGGTGAGCCCGCGAAGGCGAACAGCACCAGATCACCGGCGTGGGACATATTGAAGTGCAGCGGATGGCCGGGCACCGCGGGGCGGCCGTGCGGACCCCCGCAGCCGGGGCACGCCTCCCGGGTGAACGGCACGGCGGCGGGCTCCAGATCGAGATAGCGGCCCAGCAGCCGGCGCAGCCCCATATGGGCGGCGGTGTACCGCAGGCGGTCCTCCTCGCGCAGGAACTTCCCCGCCCGCTCGCGCTCCTCGGCGTCCAGGACCTTGTCGGGGTCGTCCGTCTCCGGTGCGGAGGCGTAGGCGGAGACACTGAGCAGCCAGGTCTCGGGCCCGCCGTGCGGCCAGGTGCCGGACAGGGCGGCGGGCAGCGGCTCACTGCCGACGATGCGCGGGGCCCGTGGGGGTGTCAACTCGCTCCTCCAGAAAGGGTGATGGCGATATGCCCGGTGTCAGCGGCTGGTCAACGCTACCGGGTCAGCTCCAGTGCGGGGACGTCGGCGCGCTCGATGCCGAAGGTCTGTGCGTACAGGGCGAGTTCGGCTTCCAGCACCCGGATCATGGTGTCGGCGCGCCGGAAGCCATGGCCCTCGCCCTCGAAGGTGAGATAGGCATGCGGCACCCCGCGCCCGGCGATGACCTGAAGGAGGCGCTCGCACTGCGCGGGCGGGCAGATGGTGTCCTCCAGCCCCTGGAGCAGCAGGAAGGGCGCGCGGATCCGGTCGGCGCGGTGCACCGGGGACCGCTCGCGATAGCGCTCGGGGACCTCGGCCAGCGGTCCGACCAGCGACTCCGTATAGCGGGATTCGAAGTCATGGGTACCGCCGGTGGCCCAGGCGGTGAGGTCGAGGATGGGGTAGATGACGGTGCCGCAGGCGTAGAGACCGGTGGTGGTGAGGGAGACGGCCGCGGTCCAGCCGCCGGCGCTGCCCCCGCGGATGGCCAGCCGGGCGCGGTCCGCGGAGCCCTCGTCGGCGAGGGCCCGTGCGACGGCGGCGCAGTCCTCGACGTCGACCACGCCCCACTGGCCGCGCAGCCGGTTGCGGTAGGCCCGGCCGTGGCCGGTGGAGCCGCCGTAGTTGACCTCGGCGACACCGATACCGCGTGAGGTGAAGTAGGCGATCTCCAGGTCCAGGACGAGCGGGGCGCGGGAGGTGGGGCCGCCGTGGGCCCAGACCACGAACGGCGGCAGCTCTCCCTCGGGCGCGGTGTGATCGGGGTTGTGCGGGGGGTGGATCTGGGCGTGGATCTCCCGGCCGTCCGGTCCGGTGAAGGTGCGGCTCCGCGGCTGGGGGTAGTAGGCGGGGTCGACCGGATCGGTGTGCGGACTGCCGATGACCCGGGCGCGGCCGGTGCGGACGTCCAGCTCGACCACCTCATGGCCGCTGCGGGGACCCGCGGCCACGCCCCGCACCCGGGTGCCGTCCACCGCGAGCGTCGGCTCCCATTCGGTCCACGGTCCGGGGACATCGGCCAGCGCACCGGTGGCGGGGTCCAGGATGCCGAGCACCTGTGCGCCGCGGCCGTGCAGGACGGCGATCAGTCCGCCGGGCAGCGGGGCGAACCAGCGGTGGCCCAGCTTCCACAGCGGACCGCCGAACTCCTCCGGCCGGTCGCACAGGGTGGTGCGCGACGCGCCGCCGCCGTCGGGCGCCCCGTCGGGGTCGAGGCGCTGGAGCTGCCACCAGCCGCCGCGGTCGGAGACGAACAACAGCGAGCCGTCGGGGGCCCATTCGGCCTGGGCCACCGACTCCTCGGCGGACCCGGCCACCGGCCGCACCCCGGTGAACCCGCCCTCGGCGGCGACCTCGGCGAGCATCACCTCCGTACCGTCCCAGGGCATCCGCGGATGGTCCCAGGCGATCCAGACGGCCCGGCGCCCGTCGGGCGAGAGCCGGGGGCCGGTGACGAAGTCATGGCGGACGTCGGTGAGCTCCCGGACCGCCGCGCGGTCCCCGGCGGCCGATCCGTCCAGCGGTACGGCGGCGATCACCCGCCGTACGTCACCGGGCCGCTCACCGGTGAACTCCTCCAGCACGCCCCACACTTCACCGCGCCCGGGGTGGATCCGCAGGTCCGCCCAGCGCAGCCCGCCGCCCACCGGCGACACCGGGGTCAGCGGACGTGGCGCGGCGCCCTCCGGGGCATCGGGCTCGACGGCGTACAGCCGCTGGTCGTCGAAGTGGACGAAGACCACCAGCGGCCCCCGGCCGGGGCGGGGCACCGCGGCCCACGGCACACCGCCGTACCCCATGACCCGGCTGCGCACGTTCCACGGCGGGGGCAGCACCGAGCGCTCCGCGCCGTCGGCCAACCGCCGCACCAGGGCGCGGCGGCCGCCCTCCTCGGGGCGCGGCGCGGTCCACCACACCTCCTCCCCCACGCTGCCCAGATACTCGGGGTGGCCGTCATGGGAGGCGGCGAGCCCGGCGCTCACCGGGGAGTGCCAGCTTCCGTAGGGGGCGGGGGCGGGAGCGGTGGTCGTCTGCTGCCGGCGCATCGCTCACGCCCTCTGCAGGAAGTGGTCGAGCACCCGGACCCCGAAGTGCAGGGCGTCCACCGGCACCCGCTCGTCCACACCGTGGTAGAGCGCCTGGTAGTCGAAGCCCTCGGGGAGGCGCAGCGGTGAGAAGCCGTAGCCGAGGATGCCGAGACGGGAGAACTGCTTGGCGTCCGTGCCGCCCGACATGCAGTAGGGCACCACATGGCCGCCCGGGTCGAACCGCTCCACGGCGGCGCGCATCGCCTGGTACGTCGGGGCGTCCGGCCCGACCGGCGCTTGGAGCGGGACTTCGCGGTGGTGGAATCCCCACTCCACGTCCGGCCCGGTGAGCCGGTCCAGGGTGGTGGAGAACTCCTCCTCCGCACCGGGCAGCATCCGGCCGTCCACATAGGCGGTGGCGCTCCCGGGGATCACATTGACCTTGTAACCGGCCTCCAGGACCGTGGGGTTGGCGCTGTTGCGCACGGTCGGCTCGACCAGGGCCGCGGCCGGGCCGAGCGCGGCGAGCAGCGCGTCGATGTCGAGGTCCGGCGCGTCCAGGTCGGCCGGGACGCCGTGCAGCGCGGCCAGTTCGGACAGTGCGGCCTTCACCGTGGGCGTGAGCCGCACCGGCCACTGGTGCTCACCGATCCGGGCCACGGCGGCGGCCAGTCTGCTGACCGCGTTGGCCCGGTTGACCTTAGAACCGTGTCCGGCCCGGCCGCGCGCGGTGAGCTTGAGCCAAGCGGTGCCGCGCTCCCCCGCCGCGATGGGGTAGAGCCGCATCCCGGATCCGGTGTGGAAGGTGAAGGCGCCCGATTCGCTGATGCCCTCGGTGCAGCCCTCGAACAGCTCGGCGTGCCGGTCGGCGAGGAAGCCGGAGCCCGCCTCGGCGCTGTCCTCCTCATCGGCGGTGAAGGCCAGCACGATGTCCCGGCGGGGCCGGACCCCCGACCGGGCCCAGGCGCGCACGACGGCCAGCACCATCGCGTCCATGTTCTTCATGTCGATCGCGCCGCGGCCCCACACCACCCCGTCACGGACCTCACCGGAGAAGGGGTGCACGGTCCAGTCGGCGGGCTCGGCGGGCACCACGTCCAGATGGCCGTGGACCAGCAGCGCGGGGGCGGAAGGGTCGGTGCCCTCGATCCGGGCGACCACATTGGTCCGCCCCGGTGAGCGCTCCAGCAAGGTGGGGTCGATGTCCACGTCGCCGAGCATCTCCGCCACGTACTCGGCGGCCGGCCGCTCCGAGCAGTCGCCGCCGCCGCGGTTGGTGGTGTCGATGGCGATCAGCTCGGAGGTGAACCGCACCACCTCGTCGAGCGCCTGGGGGTCGATCGCGTCGATCGCCCGGGAACGGTCCGTGTCAGCCATACTGCTCCTCCACCGCGGCCGAGACGACCGTCGTGACCGCCTTGAAGCAGCGGATGCCCTCGTACATCGTGGCCGAGGTGTAGGCGACGCGACGCTCACCGCTAGGCTCCACCCCCGGCACCACACTCGCCGCGCCCGCCAGATGCGCGGCGTCGAACTCCAGCTCCACCGTGAACGGCCCGCCGCGCGCGGGCTCATGGCGCACCGCCAGGGCCGCCGCCTCCCGCGCGGCGGCCCTGATGTCCGCCGCGGTGCGGACGGGGGTGCGGCACACCGCCGCGTAGCGCGAGACATAGTCCTTGACGGCGACCGAACGGGCCTGCGGAGCATAGCCCTTGGCGTCCTCACAGGTGCGGTCGTCACCGGTCACCAGCACCACCGGCACCCCGTACTCGGCGACGACCAGGGCATTGAGCCTGCCCTCGCTCGCGGGGACGCCGTCCACCCACACCCCGGTGATGGAGTTGGCCAGATAGGTGTGGGCGAGGACGCCCTCGGTGCCCGCGCCGGTGTGGTACCCGACGAACGCGATCCCGTCCACATCGCCGTGCTGCACCCCCTCGACCATGCTCAGACTCTTGTGCCGGCCGGTGAGCATCTGCGCTCGCTCGTCCAGCTCCTCCAGCAGCAGATTGCGCATCGTCCAGTGCGCCTCGTTGATGAGGACCTCGTCCGCGCCCCCGTCGAGGAACCCGGCCACCGCGGCGCTCACGTCGGACGTGAACAGGCGGCGGCAGCGCTCCCACTGCGGGGTGCCAGGCAGCACATCAGCGGGCCAGGTCACGCCGGTGGCGCCCTCCATGTCGGCGCTGATAAGGATCTTCATGCCTTGTCACGTTACGCGCTGGGATGGGCACGAACCAGCCCTGTGGATAACTGGTCTAGCCCAGCCGGTGCCGCCCCACCACGAACCAGCGCGCCGGAAGCTCCACCCGGGAGCCGTCGGCCCACTGCTCCGTCTGGGCGAGCGCCGTCGGCCCCTCGGCCAGGATCTCCAGCCCCGCCGCCGCCAGCAGCTCCGGCACCTCGACGTCCGCCGCGTCGGCGGGCCGCAGACCGTGGTCGAAGACGCGCCGCAGTTTGGCGGGCGGACCGCCGGGGCTCTCGGCCAGCCTGGCCAGGGTGGCCTTGGACGCCTCGGTCAGCTCCACCACGAACGCCCGGCCGCGCGTGCCCACCAGCGTCGCCACCGCCTCGGCGACCGGCTGCCGGTCCCCCGCATCGCTCTGGTGGATCACGGCGCGCATATAGACATAGGCGTCCCCGAGCTCGTCGTGCAGCTCCCGCACCCCGTCGGCGTCGGTCAGGCTGAGCTGCCGGAACTCCGCGACCCCCGCGGTGTCCGCGCGCCGCGCGTGCTCCACCGCCGCCCACGACAGGTCGACACCGATCGCCCGCGGGAAGCGGGAGGCCAGATAGCGGGTCTGGGTGCCGTTGCCACAGCCGAGGTCCAGGACCGGCAGCGGGGCGTCCGCGTACGGCGCCAGCAGCTCGGTGTGCGGAGCCGCGCTCAGCGACGGGTCCGCGTCCCAGATGGCCTCCCCCGGATCGTCCGGGGTCTCCTTCCAATAGCTCTCCCACGCCTGCCTGTAGCGCTCCGACACGCTCATCGCCGCTCCCCGGGTCCGATTCGGCCGACTCCATGGTGCTGCCCCGCTGCCTACCGGCAGCGCCCCGCGCGGGCAAGTGCTCCGGCGCACGACGGCCCGCTTCCGCGGAATCCTTCACGCCGTGTTCGAACGGTCAGCGCGCCGGGCGCGGCAGCGCCTGCTCGAACCACACGGTCTTGCCCCGCCCGGAACGGCTGGTGCCCCACTCCCGCGCCAGCGCGCTGATCACCCGCAGTCCCCGGCCGAACTCGTCCTCACGGCCCGCGCCCAGCAGCGCGGGCAGCTCGTGGTCGTCGTCCGAGACCTCGCACAGCAGCGCCTCGGTACGCACCAGGCGCAGCACCACATGGTGGCTGTGGGCGTGCCGCACGGCATTGGTCACCGCCTCGCTCACCAGGAGTTCGGCCGTCTCGGCCGCCTCGCCGAGCCCCCAGCGCGCCAGCCGCTCCCGGACCAGCCGCCGGGCCCTGCCGACCTCCTGGGGATCCAGTGCCAGCCGCCACTGGGCGACGTCCTTGGGGCGGGATGCCGTTCAGCCGGGCCATCAGCAGCGCCACATCGTCCTTGCGGCCGTCGCGCGGGTTGAGCGCGCGGATGATGGTGTCGCAGGCGTCGTCCATGGACGCGGCCGGATGGGCGGCGGACTCGCACAGCGCCGCCAGCCCCGCGCCGATGTCCTGGCCGCGCACCTCGACCAGCCCGTCGGTGCACAGCACCAGCCGGTCGCCGGGGGCCACCCGGACCCGCGCCGTCTCGAACGGCACTCCGCCGACCCCTATGGGTGCCCCGGTCGGCAGCTCCAGCAGCTCACTGCGGCCGTCCTCGGCACGCACCAGCACCGGCGGGATGTGTCCGGCGTTGGCGATCAGCAGCTCGGAGCGGATCGGGTCGTAGACCGCGTACAGACAGGTGGCCAGATAGTGCTCACCGAGCCGCTGCGCCAGGTCGTCGAGGTTGCGCAGCAACTGGGCGGGCGGCAGGTCCAGGGCCGCCATGGTCTGGACGGCGGTGCGCAACTGCCCCATCATCGCCGCCGAGTTCAGCCCATGCCCCATCACATCGCCGACCACCAGCGCGGTACGCGAACCGGGCAGTTTGATGCTGTCGAACCAGTCGCCGCCGACCCGGCCGAGCCGGGTGCCGGGCAGATACCGGGTGGCGGTGTCACAGCCCGCCATCCGCGGGGTCACCTGCGGCAGCATGCTGTCCTGGAGCGTCTCGGCAACGTTCTCCTGGAAGGTGTACATCCGGGCGTTGTCCAGCACCAGCCCGGCGCGGGCGGCGAGTTCGGCACCGGTGGTCCGGTCCATGTCGTCGAACAGCTCACGCCCGGGGCGGCGCATCAGCACCATGAAGCCCAGCACCACATCGCGCGCCTTGAGCGGCACGATCAGCACCGAGCGGCCGTTCATCAGCGGCCGCAGGTCGCGCTTCTCGAACTGCCCGGCGATCCGGTCCCCCATCTCCTCGCTGAGGTGCGGGATCAGCACCGGCTCACCGGTGACCATGCACTGGAAGAACGGGGTGTGTTCGGGGAAGGCGATGCTCTCGCCGACCGGGACGGTGTCGTCCCAGCGGCCGGGTTCATCGTTGTGCTCGACCCAGACGCGGTGCCAGACGGTGGTGACATCGGGCGGGCCGTCGGGGAAGCCCTCGCCCGCGAGGACCTGGGCGCGCAGATGGGTGCCGGCGAAGTCGGCGAAGCGCGGGACGGCGGCGCTGGTGACCTCACGGATGGTGCGGGCGAGGTCCAGGGAGCTGCCGATACGGCCGCTGACCTCGTTGAGGAACTCCAACCGCTCCCGGACGGCGGCGTGTTCGAGGTCGATCCCCTCGGGGTCGGTCTGCGGAACGGACGCGCCGGGCGCGGGGGTGTCCCCGAGGGTGTGCGGATGGGGCCGCGCGCCGTCCGTCAGCTCCACGCGCCGCCGGGCCGCCTCCTGGCGCGCCTGGCGTTCGCGGTAGCGGGGCGTGCCCCAGTCCGGGGTCACCGGCACCCGTTCATGGTGGCTGATCTCCAGGACCGGATAGCCCAGTTCGAGGACCTGGGAGACGATCCGGCCGATGGCGGCCGGGCCCATGTTGGGCAGGATGTCCGGCAGCCGTCCCGCCAGCGCCTCGGCGCCCGGGAACTCGGTGTGCAGCGCGAATCCGGGGGTGTGGCGCTCATGCTCCCCACCCGCCTCCGCCCCGGGGGCGTCCGCCGTCCCGGCGAGCGCGGCGGCGTCCGCGGCCAGTACCAGCAGCCGCTCCGGCCCCGGGCCCACCAGCGGGTACGCCCACCACAGCACATCGGCGCGATGCCGCGCCCGGTCCGCAAGCCGGGCCCGGCCCGCGGTCGGATAGCGGACCGGCCCGTTCAGCGAGTCCTCGAGTGCGGGACGGTCGGCGGGGACCTCCGTCCCGGGCAGCGCGCCCGAGACAGGCATCAGATCCACGGCGGGGCGGCCGACGGCGTGCTCACGGCTGTGCCCGAAGAGCCTGCGCGCCCCGGAACTCCAGTGCGTGATCAGCCCCTCGGTGTCCACCACGACCACGGCGAGCGGCATCCGCCCTGGTACGGCCCTGGGCGGCGCCGGTACCGCGGACACGCCGCCCCGCTCGTCGTCGCCGTGCGACGTGCCATGCTCCATCGGGGGCAGCTCCTTCGCACGCAAGATCTCCGACACCGCTACCCACGGTACGACCGTGATGGCCGCCCGTGTGGGGCAATACCCGAATAGGTGCCATGTGGCGGCGGACGGGGGACCTATGGCCCCGCCGGACGCGAACGCCGCCGGGTGGCACCCCGGTTCGGGGGCGCCACCCGACGGCGTCGGAGGTCAGCGGCGAAGGAACGTTCAGTCCTCGTGGCCCAGTTGGAGATCGCGTTCGGTCCGGCCGCCACCCGCCACCTGGAGCACGGTCGCCACCGGCGGATAGCCCGCGGCGATCACCGTGTACTCGCCCGCCGACAGATCGATGAAGCGGAAGGCGCCGTCCGCCCCGGTCGTGGCGGTGTCGACGACATTGCCCGCCGCGTCCAGCAGGGTGACCCGGGCGTCCTCCACCGGCCGCCCGCCACCCGCGCGGACCACCCCGCGCAGCACCGCGCCGCCCGCCAGCTCGATGTCCTGCCGGGTCTCCCGCGCGGCCTGCACGGTGACCGGCAGGGCCGCGGGACGGAACGCGGGGGCGCTCGCCGCGAGAGTGTACTCCCCCGCCACCAGCTCACCCATCACATAGCCGCCCTCGCGTCCGCTGCGGCTGGAGGCGACCACCTCGCCGCGGACATCGGTCAGGGTCACCGTGGCGTCCCGCACCGGGGTGCCGTCCGCGGTGAGCACCGCCCCGGCCAGCCGTCCCGCGCCGCCGAGGACCACGTCCAGCTCCACCGGGCGTTCGCCGACGGTGACGCTGACCGCCCGGGGCTGGTGTCCCCCGGCCGCCGCGATCAGGACGTAGGAACCGCTGCCCGGGGTGCTCAGCGCGTACCGGCCGTCCTCGCCGCTCGCACCGCGTCCGATCTGACGGCCGCCCACGTCGATGAGGGTGAGCGCGGCCCGCGGAACCGTCGTGCCGTCATGGTGCTGGACGGTGCCGCAGACCGGCACGCCCGCGGTGAGCGGCGGACCGGAGGAGGCGCCGGCGTGCCGCGGCGCCGTGCCGGTGCGCGCCGGGGGGACGACGGGGTCTGGCTGGACGGCAAAGTCGGTGTGGGACACCAGAGGTTTCTCCTTCAGCAGGAAGGCGAGCAGGAAGCCCAGGACGAGCACCGGCACGAGATAGAGGAAGATCCGCGGCATGGCGTGGGCGTACGCCGCGATGTACCCGTCGCGGAAGGGCCCCGGCATGGCGTGCACCATCTGCGGGGTGACCGACTCGGGGTCGGGCAGTCCGGCCCCGTCGGCGCCCCGGCCGGAGGCCGCCCCGGAGGGCAGTTCGACCGCGAGCCGGTCGGCGAGGCGGTTGGCGAAGAGGGTGCCGAAGACGGCGGCGCCGACACTGCCGCCGATCTGCCGGAAGTAGTTGTTGGCGCTGGTGGCCGAGCCGAGGTCGGCGGGGGGCACCGAGTTCTGGACGGCGAGCACCAGCACCGGCAGCACCAGGCCGATACCGAGTCCGAGGACACCCATCCAGAGGCTGTAGTCCTGCCGGGAGGTGTCCTCGTCCAGCCGGGACAGCAGCCACATACCGCCCACCGAGATCAGTCCGCCCAGCACGGGGAAGACCTTGTAGCGGCCGGTGCCGCTGATGAGCTGGCCGGTGATGATCGAGGCCAGCACCATGCCGCCCATCATGGGCACCATCAGCAGACCGGACTCGGTGGCCGAGACCCCGTCGACCATCTGGAGGAAGGTGGGCAGGTAGCTGGCGGCGCCGAACAGGGCCACCCCGATGACCGCGCCGATCAGCCCGCTGACGCAGAAGACCGAGTCGCGGAACAGCCGCATGGGGATGATCGGTTCGGGCGCGACACACTCCACCACGACGAAGAGGACCGCCGAGCCCAGCGCGCCCAGTCCGAGCCCCAGGATGACGCGGTCGCCCCAGGCGTACTCGGTACCGCCCCAACTGGTCAGCAGCACCGCGCAGGTGGAGAACACCGAGAGAAACAGCGCGCCCAGGAAGTCGAACCGGGCCCGGCGGGGTGCCTCGGGCACCCGCAGGACCACGGCCACGACCGCCAGCGTGACCAGGCCGAACGGGACGTTGACGTAGAAGCACCAGCGCCAGGAGGCATGGTCGGTGAAGAAGCCGCCGATCAGCGGGCCGGCGACGGAGGCGAGGCCGAACGCGGCGCCGATGAGCCCCATGTAGCGGCCGCGTTCCCGGGGCGGCACGATATCGGCCATGATCGCCTGAACGCCGATCATCAGCCCGCCCGCGCCCACACCCTGGACCGCGCGGAAGATGATCAGTTCCTCCATCGTGCGCGACCAGCCCGCCAGCGCGGACCCGGCGATGAAGACGACGATCGCGAAGATGAAGACGCTCTTGCGGCCGATGAGATCGCCCAGCTTGCCGTAGAGCGGCAGCACGATCGTCACGGCGAGGAGGTAGGAGGTGACGGTCCAGGACATCTTGTCCAGACCGTGGAGTTCACCGACCACCTCGGGCAGGGCGGTGGCCACGATGGTCTGGTCGAGCGCCGCCAGCAGCAGCGCCAGCATCAGCCCGATGAAGACCGTACGGACCCGGGCCGGGCTGAGCGGGGCGCCCGGGGCGCCGTCGGCCGGCGGAGGTCCGTCCGCCTCGGGGACCGGGGCGGTGACGGTGACGGAGAGGGGGGTGCCCATGGGCCCGTACCCCTCGGCGTCCCCGGCTCCGTCCGGCCCCTTCGCCAAGGTGGTCCCGGTGGTCTGGCCCACGTCCTGCTCCCCTCGTCACACCTGCGCCGCCGCCCATTTCTCGCATTGCGCGTCACTACCGGCAAACCACGACGAATCGTCGGCGAGGGGGGCGGGGAGACGTTCTCCCCGGTGAGAGGGTGTGCGGACGATATGCCGCACCGAGCGGGAAACCACTCGAACCGGTGACCGCGGCAGCCGCTCCCTGACGGGAGGGGCCGGCCGCGGCCCGGCCGGAAGGGTCCTACGCCGTCCGCAACGGGGGACGGCGGAAGGTCACTTGGACCCCTGGGCGGCGACCTCGGCCGCCAGCTTCTCCAGCAGCTCGTCATAGATGCGGGCGAGCCCCTTGGGGGCGAAGGTCCGCTCGAAGAAGCCGCCGATACCGCCCGCCCCGTTCCAGACGGAGGTGATGACGACCCGGGACTGCCCCTCGCCCGCCGGGGTCACCGTCCAGGTGGTCACCATCGAGGAGTTGCGGTCCTTCTCGACGAGCTGCCCGTCGGTGGGCTCGGAGACCTCGAGCAGGCAGTCGCGCACCCGCTTGCTGGTGGCCTGGAGCTTCCAGTGGACGACGGTGCCCTCGCCGTCGCCGCCCTCGCGCACCTCGTACTCGCTGAAGTGCTGCGGAAGCAGCCGGGGGCGGGTCTCGCGGTAGTCGGCGAGTGCATCGAACACATCCTCGGGCTTCCCCGTGACGACGCGCTCCGTGGTGGCCTCGACCTGCCCCATTGCTCTTCCTCCGTGATCGACCGTGAACCGGCGGGCGCCCTGCTGACCGCGGCGCCCCTGGCAGCGGCAAGCCAACCACCTCCGGGTCGGCCGCCCAAATCCAGGGTTGACGGAACCGAATGAAACATGTGTTCTATTAGATACGAGCGAGACCCGGAGGTGCGTGCCATGCGCTGGGACAACCTGACCAACGACACCGAAGCGGCCGCCCCCGCCTTGTTCGCGGCGGACGCGGTCACCACCCGTACCTTCGACCGCCCTGAATTCCGCGGGATGACCTTCCACGAGATCCGGGCCCGCTCGATCGTCAACCGGGTGCCGGGCGCCTCCCGGATGCCCTTCGAATGGACGGTGAACCCGTACCGCGGCTGCACCCACGCCTGCGTCTACTGCTTCGCGCGCAAGACCCACAGCTATCTGGACCTGGACACCGGGCTGGGCTTCGACTCCCAGATCGTGGTGAAGGTCAACGCCCCGGAGCTGCTCCGCCGCGAGCTGGCCTCACCGCGCTGGCGCGGGGACCACATCGCCATGGGCACCAACGTGGACTGCTACCAGCGCGCCGAGGGCCGGTACCAGCTCATGCCCGGCATCCTCGCCGCCCTCGCCGAACGCGCCAACCCGTTCTCGATCCTCACCAAGGGCACGCTGATCCTGCGCGATCTGGAGGTGCTGCGCCGGGCCGCGCGCGTCACCGACGTCGGGGTCTCGGTCTCGGTCGGATTCACCGACCGAGAGCTGTGGCGGACCGTCGAGCCCGGCACCCCCTCCCCCGAGCGGCGGCTGGACGTGGTGCGCACCCTCACCTCCCACGGCATCCCGTGCGGGGTGCTGATGGCCCCGGTGATCCCCTTCCTCGGTGACTCCCCCGAGCAGCTCCGCGCCACCGTACGGGCCATCGCGGAGTCCGGGGCGACCTCGGTGACCCCGCTGGTGCTGCATCTGCGGCCGGGCGCCCGCGAGTGGTTCACCGCCTGGCTCACAGAGCACCACCCGCGGCTGCTCCGCCGGTACGACGCGCTGTACGAGGGCGGCACCTACGCCCCGAAGTGGTACCAGCGGCGGATCACCGGGATGGTCCACGACCTGGCCGCCGAATACGGCATCGGCCCCTATGAACCGGGCGCGCACCGCAACCTCCGCGCGCCCGAGCCCGAACCGCCCGCCGCGCCGGAACCGGCCCAGCTCACCCTGATGTGAGCGTTCGCCCCGCGCTCAGCGCGGCGGCCGGATCCGGCAGCTCTGCTGTGCGGCACGGGCGTGCGGGAAGACGGCCCCGGCGGCGCGGGCCAGATCGGCCGCGTCCTGTGAGCGGCCGTCCAGGCCGGGCCAGTTGATATGCGCCACCTCGCCCAGGCCGCGGGCCGCCAGTGACTCCAGGAAGGCGGTCCAGCAGTCGCGCGGGCGCAGCGCGATCACCCCGTCGGCGTCGTACGCCCGCAGGAACCGCAGTTCCGTCCGGACACCCGCGTCCCGTACCCACTGGGTGGGGGCGTCCAGGGTGATCCGCTCCCGGTGGACCGGGGGCAGCGGGCGCGCGGTCAGCTCATCCACCGCCGAGTCCAGCAGCGCGGCCAGCGCGTCCAGGGCCGGGCCGGACGGCGGGGCGGCCCCGACCCGCCGCGCCAGCCGCACCACCCGGTCCCGAGCGCCGGGCAGCGCATAGCCGAGACGTACGACCGGCGGCAGCGCGCGGTCGTCGGCGGGCCGGTCCAGCGCCGCGGCGAGCGCGGCCACCCGCCGCGTCACGCCCGGGGCGTGGTGCGCGTCCAGATGGCGGGCGAACCACTCGTGCTCCGGGACCTGTTCGGGATGTCCGGGCCGCGTCATGGCGCCGCCACCCGGTCCAGCGCCTCGGCCAGCCGGTCCCGGGCCCGGGTCTGGGCGGCGATCCGCGCGTCGAGGACGGCCAGCCGGTCCCGGGCGATGCGCAGCCCTTCCGGGCTGGGCGGCACGGTCGCCATATCGCCGTCCAGACACGGGCTGAAGCAGCCGACGTCGTCCAAGGTGAGGCCCACGGCCAGCAGATGACGGATATTGCGTACGCGTACGGCGGCACGCTCGTCGTAGACGCGATAGCCGTTGTCCGCCCGGCACGATGTGATCAGCCCCGCCTGTTCGTAGTGGCGCAGCGCCCGCGGTGTCGTGCCCGTCGCCTTCGCCAGCTCCCCGATCCGCACCGGCCCCACCTCCGGGGCCCGTTCTATATCAGCGCGCCGGGCGCCGTCATCCGACGACCGCCCCGCCGTCGACCGGCAGCACCACACCGGTGATGAACGACGCACCGGGCGAGGCGAGCCGGGTGATGGCCCACGCCACCTCCTCGGGCCGTCCGATCCGTCCCAGCGGGGTGTGGTCGAGCTGCCAGGCGCGCACCCGGGCGCGCTGTTCGGGCGAGAGCCCCGAGTGCTCCCCGATGGGCGTCTCGATCGCCCCGGGCGCCACGCACACCACCCGCACCCCGCGCGGCGCCAGTTCCACCGCCCAGCTACGGGTCAGCGTCTCCAGCGCGGCCTTGGTGGCCGCGTAGACCGAACTGCCCGGCCAGCCCCGCCGGCCGATCGAGGTGCTGACGTTGACGACCACGCCCCCGCTCTCCTCCAGCGCGCCGAGGGCGGCCTGGGTGAGCAGGACGGGTGCGATGACATTGGTCTCCAACTGGGCGTGGACCGGTTCGCGGGCGATGGCGCCCAGCGGTGCGCCGCGCACCACGGCGGCGTTGTTGACCAGGACGTCCAGCCGTCCGTGGGTCTCCAGGGCGTGGCGGACGATGTCCTCGGCGGCCCCGGCCGCGGTGAGGTCGGCGGGGAACGGACGGATCAGCGGATGTCCCTCTGCGGTCCGGGCGAGCGGTTCCGGCCGCCGTCCGACGGCCACGACGCGGATGCCCTCCCCGGCGAGAGCGCGGGCGGTGGCCCGGCCGATACCGGTGCCCGCCCCGGTGACGACGGCGACCCGGTCCGGCGGCTCGGTGTGCTGTGCGGAGTTCATGGCACGGATCGTGTGACCCTGCCGCCAGTGACAAGGTCAAGCCGCCTACGGTGGGGCCATGGACGGGGTGCTGGTACGGGAGATGACCGAGGCGGACATCGACGCGGTGGCGGCGGTGCGGGTGCGCGGATGGCAGGAGGCGTACGCCGGGCTGATGCCGCAGTCGTATCTGGACGGACTGAGCGTCGAGGAGGACGCCGGACGGCGGCGGGAGTTCTTCTCACGGGGCGTCGGGGACGTGGTCAACCTCGTGGCGGAGGAGAACGGCGGCGGCGTGGTGGGCTGGTGCTGCTTCGGGCCGTACCGGGAGCGCGATGTGCCGGAGGGGGACGCCGAGTTGTACGCGCTGTACGTACGACCGGGGCTGGTGGGCACGGGCATCGGCCGCGCCCTGCTCGGGGAGTCCCTGGACCGGGTCGCCGAGCGGGGTTTCCCGCGGCTGCGGCTGTGGGTGCTGCGGGACAACGCCCGCGCCCGCCGGTTCTACGAGCGGGCGGGGTTCGCGCCGGACGGCGGCGCGGAGGCGTACGACGTGGACGGGGTGTCCGTGCCCGAGGTGCGGTACGCGCGGCGGCTGGACCCGGCGGCGGCCTGAGGCCCGCGCGCCGGTGCGGCGAGGCCGTGCCGCGCGAAGAGGCCATGCCGGGCGCGAGTCCCGGCCACCGCAAAATGCCGCCGGCCACGAGTCCCGACCGCCGCAAGGTCCCGCCGCCGCAAAATGCCGCCGGCCACGAGTCCCGACCGCCGCAAAATGCCGCCAGGCGCGAGTCCCGACCGCCGCAAGGTCCGGCCACCGCAAGGTCCCGCCGGGCACGAGTCCCGGCTGCCGTGCGTCCCCGGCCGCGTGCCCGGCCGGGGACGGTGCCGGCGCACCGCCCGTACCGCGTACCCGACGGGATCCGGCTGGAGGTGACCCGGCCGGACAGGTCCCGGGACCTGCTGCCGCTCGGCGGGGCCCGGCGGCGGTCCGGCTGCGGGACGGCAGGGGGTGACACCGGACCGCCGGGCGGCTCAGCGCAGTCCGGCGACTACCTCCGGGCGCAGCACGGCGGCGAGCCGTACGGACCGCCCGCACCGCGCGGACGTGCCGCATCGTGCGCATCGACCACGCCGGACGGGACGGCACCGCGCGGACGGACCGCGCCCGGGCCCGGCGGCCGCAGCGGGTCCCGGCCGCCCCTGGGGCGTGTCCGCGAAGTCCCGCCGGGCCCGCGGCGTCGCGGACACACCCTGGCGCGCGGGGCGCGCACCACCCGGACCGCACGGACCTCACGCACCGCACGGACGATCCGCACCGCACGCACCGCACGGACTGCACGGACGAGCCGCACCGCGCGCACCGCACGGACGAGCCGCACCGCACAGACGACCCGCACCGCACAGACGATCCGCACCGCGCGGACGGACCCCGCGGCGGGGGAACGCCGCGGCCGCGCGGCCGACGGCGCCGCCGTCACCGCGCGTGCGCCTTGTCCGCCGCCCCGGACGGTCCGCCGCCGCCCCCGCTGATCCGGGCCAGCGCCGCGGCGGCCGCCGCGCTGAGCCGGATGTACTTGCCCGCGCGCGTCAGGGCCGGGACGGCGCGCTCGTCTCCGATCGCGCCAAGACCCTCCACACAGGCCCGTGCGATCGGCCAGTGCCGGTCCCGGGCGGCCAACTGCCGCTCCAGCGCGGCGACCAGCGCGGGCACCGACTCCGGTGCGCGCAGCTCCACCAGCAGCCGGATCGGGTGCAGCGAGTACGCGGTGCGCAGCGGATTGGTGGCCAGGGCCGCGGCGGCGCGGGCGGTGCGCGGATCGTCGAGCCGGGCCAGCACCCGGGCGGCGGTCGCGCAGCGGGCGGGCTCGCGGTAGTTGAGCAGCAGCACGAGGGTTTCGAAGGCCCGGCGGTCCCCTGCGCTGCCGAGGACGAAGGCCGCGGTCTCCCGCGCCCACAGCGGCTGCTCCGGCGCGACCAGGATGCGGGCGAGCTGCTCACGCGCGGCGGGGGTGCCCTTGCGGACCAGTGAGAGGAGCGAGGCGTGGGCCGCCGCCTCCTGTGGTGTGGTGAGCGAGGCCCGTACCCGCTCGGTCAGCGTCCGGAATTCATCGTCCATGCGAGGTCTCCCCTCCCCGGTGAGCCGCGCCACCGCGACGGCTCGCAATCTGCTCTGGCGTCTTGGTTACCCGCGAGTTAATATGACGACACGAGCAGCACCCCTGCTCGGGCGGCCTGGTGACGCAGCCGCCGTGTGTGACGTCGGTTCGGCAGTATCAGCAGTACGGCACGGCCCCGGGACAGGGCCCGCCGGTATCTCCCACGGGCAGTTTCCTCCGTGCGGCGCTGTCCGCCAGGGAGCGTGCAAGCCCTTCCGTCGGAGTTGTGTGTCATCCGCACCAGACCCCAGCGCATCAGCGGCATGACCGCCAGCTCCCCTCAGTCGTCACTTCATCCCCGCTGTTGACGGGGAACACCCTCTGGAGTCCGCGATGGACCGTCTCCCACACACCGGCGTCAGCACCACTCCTTCCTCTGATCTCTCCCCCTCCGCGGCCCCGCTCACTACTGTCGCCGTCGTCGGTCTCGGCACGATGGGCACCGGCATCGCCGAGATCCTGGCCCGTGCGGGGCGCGAGGTGATCGGCATCGACATCAGTGAGCACGCCTGTCAACGGGCCGTGACCGCACTGGAGGTCGCCACATCACGCGCGGTCGAGCGCGAGCGGATCAGCGAGGAGGAACGGACCGGCATCCTGTCCCGGTTCCGGGTCTCCACCGATCTGCGTACCGCCGCCGACGCGCAGCTGGTGATCGAGGTCGTGCCCGAGGACTACGGCATCAAGCACGAGGTCTTCACCGAGCTGGACACCGTGGTCGGCCCGGGCACCATCCTGGCGACCGGCACCAACGCGCTCTCGGTGACCCGGCTGGCCGCCGAATCCGCCCGCCCGGAACGGGTGCTGGGCCTGCACTTCTTCAACCCGGCGCCGGCCATGAAGCTGGTCGAGATCGTCTCCAGCGTGCTGACCGCGCCCGCGGCCGTCACCGCGGTCACCGAACTCGCCCGCGATCTGGGCAAGGAGCCGGTGGCACTCGGTGACCGGCCCGGTTTCATCGCCGACGGGCTGCTGTTCGGCTACCTCAACCAGGCCGCCGCGATGTACGAGGCCAAGTACGCGGCGCGCGAGGACATCGACGCGGCGATGAAGCTGGGCTGCGGGCTGCCGATGGGCCCGCTGGAGCTGCTGGACCTGATCGGGATCGACACCGCCCGGACCGTCCTGGAGGCGATGTACACGGCCTCCGGCGACCGGCTGCACGCGCCCGCGCCCATCCTGGGACAGCTCTCCGAGGCCGGGCTGACCGGCCGCAAGGCGGGCCGCGGCTTCTACACCTACGAGGCGCCGGGCAGCGGCACCGTGGTCCCGGACGGGGCGACGCCGGACGAGCGGGGTGCCGCGGACGGCGCGCGCCCGGTGCGTGCCGTGGGCGTCGCGGGCTCGGGCACGATGGCCAGTGGGATCGCCGAGGTCTTCGCCAAGGCGGGGATCGATGTGGTGCTGACCGCCCGGACCCAGGCGAAGGCGGACACGGCCAAGGCCCGGATCGCCAAGTCCCTGGACCGCTCGGTCGCCAAGGGCCGGATGACCCAGGAGGTCCGGGACGGCGCGCTGGCCCGGATCACCGCGGCCGACTCGCTGGACGCCTTCGCCGATGTGGACCTGGCCGTGGAGGCGGTCGCCGAGGACCTGGACGTCAAGCAGGAGCTGTTCCGGGTGCTGGACAAGGTCTGCAAGCCCGGTGCGGTGCTGGCCACCACCACCTCCTCGCTGCCGGTGATCGCCTGCGCCCGGGTCACCTCCCGTCCGCAGGACGTGATCGGGATGCACTTCTTCAACCCGGCGCCCGCGATGAAGCTGGTCGAGGTGGTGCGGACGGTCCTGACGGCGGACGATGTCCGGGCGACCGCGCACGCGGTCTGCACGGCGGTGCGCAAGCACGCGGTGGACTGCGGCGACCGGGCCGGGTTCATCGTCAACGCCCTGCTGTTCCCGTACCTCAACAACGCCGTGAAGATGGTCCAGGAGCACTACGCGACCCCCGATGACATCGACGCGGCGATGAAGCTGGGCGGCGGCTATCCGATGGGCCCCTTCGAACTGCTGGACGTCGTCGGCCTCGATGTCTCGCTGGCGATCGAGAAGGTGCTGCACCGCGAGTTCCGCGATCCGGGACTGGCCCCGGCGCCGCTGCTGGAGCACCTGGTCGCGGCGGGGTGCCTGGGCCGCAAGACCGGGCGCGGCTTCCGCGAGTATGCAAGGCGCTGAGTACGACCCGGGGTGGGGCGGACTGCTGGAGCCCCCCGGAGGTCCGCCCCCGCACCGGCACTCACAAGCGTGTTACGTTCCCCACATGTCCCAGTCCGTGAAGGCCGCTCGTAGCAAGTCCGCGCACTCGTCCACCTCCTCCGACGGCGGTGAGAGCGCGGGAAGCCGCCGCGCCGCCGCCCAGCGTCTGACCATGCGCCGCAAACTGGCCGCGGCGGCGATGGAGTTGTTCGCGACGCAGGGGTACGAGGCGACGACGGTCGACGAGATCGCGGCACGGGCGGGGGTGGCCCGGCGCACCTTCTTCCGGCACTTCCGCTCCAAGGAAGAGGCGATCTTCCCGGACCACGACGACACGCTGGTGCGCGCCGCGGCCGTACTGGACGCCGCCCCGCCGCATGAGAACCCGCTGGACACGGTGTGCCGGGGGATCAAGGAGGTCATGCGGATGTACGCGGCCTCCCCCGGGGTCTCCGTGGAGCGCTACCGGCTGACCCGTGAGGTACCGGCGCTGCGGGAGCGGGAGATCGCCTCGGTGGCCCGTTACGAGCGGCTGTTCACCCGCTATCTGCTGGGCCACTTCGACGAGGGCGCCCATCACGACGGCGATGACGACCCGCTGCTGGCGGAGGTGGCCGCCTCGGCGGTGGTCACGGCGCACAACCACGTCCTGCGGCGCTGGCTGCGGGCGGGCGGCGAGGGGGATGTGGAGACCCAGCTCGACCACGCCTTCGCGATCGTCCGGGAGACCTTCGGCACCGGGATCGGCGCCGGACGCCCCGCTCCGGGGCGCCAGGCGGCCACGGTGACGGCGCAGGAGGAGGAAGACGTGGTGGTGATGGTGGCACGCACCGACGCACCGCTGAACGAGGTCATGCGGACGATCGAGCGGGCCCTCAAGCGCTGACCGATCGCACATAACCGAACACCATCGGCAACGGCCGCCCCATCCGGGGCGGCCGTTCTTGCTCATGCGTGCACGCCGTATGACAACTGAGAGAAATTGTTGGCACGCAGTGTCTTGCGGGGTGGCACAGCGTGCCATACGGTGAAGGTGTCCGGACGGCCGGCGCGCTGAAAACACCCCGCGCGCCGGCTGTCCCCGCAAAACGCTTTGCGCGTCCGGACACCGCCTGCGTCACCAGGCGTTCCCGGCGCTACCCGCGCCCATCGAGCAGCACCTCCGCCGAACCGACGGCACAGCAGCAGCATCACCCGTCACGAGCCCAGCGTTCCCTCAAGCGTCCCCATGCGACGCTTCGCCGGAGGCACCGATGAACGAGATACTTGACGCGATCCTGGCGTCGGACACAGCACCCGAGGACTTCGCCGCACTGCGCATCCCCGAGTCGTACCGCGCGGTGACCGTGCGCAAGGACGAGGCCGATATGTTCGCCGGCCTCACCACCAAGGAGAAGGACCCCCGCAAGTCGATCCACGTGGACGAGGTGCCGGTGCCGGAACTCGGCCCCGGTGAGGCCCTCGTCGCCGTGATGGCCAGCTCGGTCAACTACAACTCGGTGTGGACCTCCATCTTCGAGCCGGTCTCGACCTTCAGCTTCCTGGAGCGGTACGGCAAGCTCTCCCCCCTCGCCAAGCGGCATGACCTGCCGTACCACGTGATCGGCTCCGACCTCGCGGGTGTGGTGCTGCGCACCGGTCCCGGGGTCAATGCCTGGAATCCGGGCGACGAGGTCGTGGCCCACTGTCTGTCGGTGGAGCTGGAGAGCGCCGACGGCCATGGCGACACCATGCTCGACCCCGAGCAGCGCATCTGGGGCTTCGAGACCAACTTCGGCGGTCTCGCCGAGATCGCCCTGGTCAAGTCCAACCAGCTGATGCCCAAGCCCGGACACCTGAGCTGGGAGGAGGCGGCCGCCCCCGGCCTGGTCAACTCCACCGCCTACCGGCAGCTCGTCTCCCGCAACGGCGCCGGGATGAAGCAGGGCGACAACGTCCTGATCTGGGGCGCCAGCGGTGGACTCGGCTCCTACGCCACGCAGTTCGCGCTGGCCGGTGGCGCCAACCCGATCTGTGTCGTCTCCTCGCCGCAGAAGGCGGAGATCTGCCGGAAGATGGGCGCCGAGGCGATCATCGACCGCAACGCCGAGGACTACAAGTTCTGGAAGGACGAGCGCACCCAGGACCCGCGCGAATGGAAGCGGTTCGGCAAGCGCATCCGCGAGTTCACCGGTGGCGAGGACATCGACATCGTCTTCGAGCACCCGGGCCGTGAGACCTTCGGCGCCAGTGTCTTCGTCACCCGCAAGGGCGGCACCATCACCACCTGCGCCTCCACCTCGGGCTATATGCACGAGTACGACAACCGCTACCTGTGGATGTCGCTGAAGCGCATCGTCGGCTCGCACTTCGCCAACTACCGCGAGGCGTGGGAGGCCAACCGGCTGATCGCCAAGGGCAAGATCCACCCCACCCTGTCCAAGACCTACCGGCTCGACGAGACCGGCCAGGCCGCGTACGACGTGCACCGCAACCTCCACCAGGGCAAGGTCGGCGTGCTCGCCCTCGCACCCGAGGAGGGCATGGGCGTGCGCAACCCGGAGATGCGCGCCAAGCACATCGACGCCATCAACCGCTTCCGGAACATCTGATGAGCGGCTCACCTCGCGAACGGGACCGCCCGTGGCTGATGAGGACGTATGCCGGTCACTCCACGGCCGAGGCGTCGAACGAGCTGTACCGGCGTAATCTGGCCAAGGGCCAGACCGGTCTCTCGGTCGCCTTCGACCTGCCGACCCAGACCGGCTACGACCCCGACCACATCCTCGCCCGTGGCGAGGTGGGCCGGGTCGGGGTTCCCGTCTCCCATCTGGGGGACATGCGGCGGCTGTTCCAGGACATCCCGCTGGAGCAGATGAACACCTCGATGACCATCAACGCGACGGCGATGTGGCTGCTGGCGCTGTATCAGGTGGTCGCGGAGGAACAGGGCATCGAGGGAGAAGCGCTCTCCAAGCTCCAGGGGACGACCCAGAACGACATCGTCAAGGAGTACCTGTCCCGCGGGACGCATGTCTTCCCGCCGGGGCCGAGCCTGCGGCTGACCACCGACATGATCGCGTACACGGTCAACCACATCCCCAAGTGGAACCCGATCAACATCTGCAGCTACCACCTCCAGGAGGCGGGGGCCACCCCGGTCCAGGAGATCGCGTACGCGATGTCGACGGCGATCGCGGTACTGGACGCGGTGTTCGACTCCGGACAGGTGCCCGAGGACCGCAAGGGCGATGTGGTCGCCCGGATCTCCTTCTTCGTGAACGCGGGCGTCCGGTTCATCGAGGAGATGTGCAAGATGCGCGCCTTCGGCCGCATCTGGGACCGCATCACCCGTGAGCGGTACGGGATCAAGAACCCCAAGCAGCGCCGGTTCCGCTACGGCGTCCAGGTCAACTCGCTCGGACTGACCGAGGCGCAGCCGGAGAACAACGTCCAGCGCATCGTGCTGGAGATGCTGGCCGTGACCCTCTCCAAGGACGCCCGCGCCCGCGCGGTGCAGCTCCCGGCCTGGAACGAGGCCCTGGGGCTGCCCCGCCCGTGGGACCAGCAGTGGTCGCTGCGGATCCAGCAGGTGCTCGCCCATGAGAGCGATCTGCTGGAGTACGAGGACATCTTCGCCGGTTCCCATGTGATCGAGGCCAAGGTCGCCGCGCTGGTCGAGGAGACCGAGGCCGAGATCGAGCGGATCCAGGGGATGGGCGGGGCGATGTCCGCCGTGGAGTCCGGCTACCTCAAGGCGCAGCTCGTCGCCTCGCATGCGGAGCGCCGGGCGCGCATCGAGGCCGGCCAGGAGAAGATCATCGGCGTCAACTGCTACGAGGGCACCGAGCCCAACCCGCTCACCGCGGACCTGGACACCGCCATCATGACGGTGGACCCGGCCAATGAGGCGCGGGTGGTCTCGGCCCTGCACCACTGGCGCGAACAGCGGGACACCGCCCGGGCCGAAGAGGCCCTCTCGCGCTTGCGGAAGGCGGCCGCGGGCACCGAGAACCTGATGACGGCCACCCTCGAATGCGCCCGCGCGGGCGTCACCACGGGCGAATGGTCCTGGGCGCTGCGCGATGTGTTCGGCGAGTTCCGCGCCCCCACGGGGGTGGGGGGCGCGCCGCTCGCGGTCGCGGCGGAGGCGGGCTCCCTGCTCGCCTCCGTCCGCGAGAAGGTCGAGAAGACCGCGGCGGAGCTGGGCGGCGGACGGCTGCGGCTGCTGGTCGGCAAACCCGGTCTGGACGGCCACAGCAACGGTGCCGAGCAGATCGCGGTACGGGCCCGGGACGCCGGGTTCGAGGTGGTCTACCAGGGGATCAGGCTGACCCCGGAGCAGATCGTCTCGGCGGCGGTCGCCGAGGACGTGCACTGCGTGGGTCTGTCGATCCTCTCCGGTTCGCACGCCGAGCTGGTGCCGGACGTCCTGGAGCGGCTGCGGGCCGCGGGCGCCCAGGACATTCCCGTCATCGTCGGCGGCATCATCCCGGCCGCGGACGCCGCGGCACTGCGCTCGGCGGGTGTCGCCGCCGTTTTCACCCCCAAGGACTTCGGTATCACGGAGATCATCGGTCGTATCGTCGATGAGATCCGTACCGCGAACACGCTTCCCGCTCTGGAGGTTCCCGTATGACCGCCCCCGAGGGCACCGCGCCCAACCGGCTGCGTCCGCGCCGCTCCTGCCTGGCCGTGCCGGGCAGCAATCCCCGCTTCCTGGAGAAGGCGCAGGGGCTCCCGGCCGACCAGGTCTTCCTGGACCTGGAGGACGCCTGTGCCCCGCTGGCCAAGCCCGAGGCGCGGCACACCATCGTGAAGTTCCTCAACGAGGGCGACTGGACCGGCAAGACCCGGGTGGTGCGGGTCAACGACTGGACGACCGAGTGGACCTACCGCGATGTCGTGACCGTCGTCGAGGGCGCGGGCCCGAACCTCGACTGCATCATGCTGCCGAAGGTGCAGGACGCCCAGCAGGTGGTGGCGCTGGACCTGCTGCTGACCCAGATCGAGAAGACCATGGGCTTCGAGGTCGGCCGGATCGGCATCGAGGCGCAGATCGAGAACGCGCAGGGCCTGAACAACGTCAACGCCATCGCGCAGGCGTCGCCGCGGGTGGAGACCATCATCTTCGGCCCGGCCGACTTCATGGCGTCCATCAATATGAAGTCGCTGGTCGTGGGCGAGCAGCCGCCCGGCTACCCGGCGGATGCCTACCACTACATCCTGATGAAGATCCTGATGGCCGCCCGCGCCAACAACCTCCAGGCGATCGACGGCCCCTACCTCCAGATCCGCAATGTCGAGGGCTACCGCGCGGTCGCGCAGCGCGCCGCGGCGCTGGGCTTCGACGGCAAGTGGGTGCTGCACCCCGGCCAGGTGGAGGCGTCCAACGAGATCTTCTCGCCCTCCCAGGAGGACTACGACCACGCCGAGCTGATCCTGGACGCGTACGACTACTACACGTCCGAGGCGGGCGGCAAGAAGGGCTCGGCGATGCTCGGCGACGAGATGATCGACGAGGCCAGCCGCAAGATGGCCCTGGTCGTCTCCGGCAAGGGCCGCGCCGCCGGAATGCAGCGCACGTCGAAGTTCGAGATCCCGGAGGCCTGAGCGCGATGCAGTTCGGACGCACCTACGAGGAGTTCGAGGTCGGGGCGGTCTACAAGCACTGGCCCGGGAAGACGGTCACCGAGTACGACGACCACCTCTTCTGTCTGCTCACCATGAACCATCACCCGCTGCACATGGACAGCAACTACGCGGAGAAGACGACCGACTTCGGCAAGAACGTCGTGGTCGGCAACTACATCTACTCCCTGCTGCTGGGCATGTCGGTGCCGGACGTCTCCGGGAAGGCCATCGCCAACCTGGAGATCGAGTCGCTGCGGCATGTGGCGCCGACCTTCCACGGCGACACCCTCTACGGCGAGACCACCGTCCTGGACAAGACACCGTCGAAGTCCAAGAACGACCGCGGCATCGTGTACGTGGAGACCAAGGGCTACAAGCAGGACGGCACGCTCGTCTGTGTCTTCCGCCGCAAGGTGATGGTGCCCACCGCCACGTACATCAAGGAACGCGGCGGCGAACAGCCGGGCCGCCCGGAGCTGGGAGAGCAGTGACATGAGCCGTCTCGCGCAGACCGAGGGCCTGACCGACATCCAGCGGGAGATCCTCTCCACGGTCAGGAATTTTGTCGACAAGGAGATCCTGCCGGTCGCCACCGAGCTGGAGCACCGCGACGAATACCCGACCGCGATCGTCGAGGGCCTGAAGGAACTCGGCATCTTCGGGCTGATGATCCCGGAGGAATACGGCGGTCTGGGTGAGTCACTGCTCACCTACGCACTGTGCGTGGAGGAGATCGCGCGCGGCTGGATGAGCGTCTCCGGCATCATCAACACCCACTTCATCGTGGCCTACATGATCAAGCAGCACGGCACCCAGGAGCAGAAGGACTACTTCCTGCCCAAGATGGCGCTGGGCGAGATCCGGGGCGCCTTCTCGATGTCGGAGCCGGGTCTCGGCTCGGATGTGTCCGCCATCACCAGCAAGGCGGTGCGGGACGGCGACGACTACGTCCTCAACGGCCAGAAGATGTGGCTGACCAACGGCGGCAGCTCCACACTCGTGGCGGTGTTGTGCCGGACCCCCGAGGGGGCCGTGGAGGGTGCCGCCCCGCATAAGTCGATGACCACCTTCCTGATCGAGAAGGAGCCGGGCTTCGGTGAGGTCCGGCCGGGCCTGACCATCCCCGGCAAGATCGAGAAGATGGGCTACAAGGGTGTCGACACCACCGAACTGATCATGGACGGACTGCGCATTCCGGCCGATCGGGTCCTCGGCGGCGCCCCCCATCGCGGTTTTTACCAAATGATGGACGGAGTCGAGGTCGGCCGGGTCAATGTGGCCGCCCGTGGCTGTGGCGTCGCACAACGCGCGTTCGAGCTGGGCGTTGCGTACGCACAGGAACGGCACACGTTCGGTAAAGCCATCGCTCAGCACCAGGCCATCCAGTTCAAACTGGCTGAAATGGGAACAAAGGTCGAGGCGGCCCATGCGATGATGGTCAATGCGGCCCGCAAGAAGGACGCGGGCGCACGCAACGACCTCGAAGCGGGAATGGCGAAGTACCTGGCGTCCGAGTACTGCAAAGAGGTCGTGGAGGACGCCTTCCGCATCCACGGCGGCTACGGCTTCTCCAAGGAATACGAGATCGAGCGCCTCTACCGCGAGGCACCGATGCTTCTCATCGGCGAAGGCACCGCTGAGATTCAGAAAATGATTATTGGACGACGACTGCTGGAGGAATACCGAACCCAAGGCTGAACGTCCCTTTTGGGGTGGTATCCGAGAGAAGAAGGTCACACCGCGCCAGGGGTCTTCGGCCACCGACAGGCCCTGGCGCTTGCCCAGTTACCGCTCGCAACCGATACCAT
The DNA here is from genome assembly GCF_024295805.1 of Streptomyces cucumeris. Lineage (GTDB taxonomy): Bacteria > Actinomycetota > Actinomycetes > Streptomycetales > Streptomycetaceae > Streptomyces > Streptomyces cucumeris. Next base: position 477,524 of record NZ_JANCLX010000001.1, on the reverse strand, counting down.
CCCCGGAAAGCCGCCGTCCCCAGTCTCGCGTCGCGGCATCCTCCGCCACGAAGGTCATCCATGCCCCACAGCCATTCCTCTGCACAACGCGGTCGCGTCCGCCTCGCGCGCGGAGCGTCGCCGTGGCTCCTCCCGACCGTCGCCACCGCGGCGGTCAGTCTCACCCGTGCCCGTCGTTCCGGTCGCTGGGCGGCGGCTGCCGTGCCCGCCACCGCACTCGCCGCGGGCATGCTGTGGTTCTTCCGCGACCCGGAGAGAGAGATCACCCAGGGCCGGGTCATCTCCCCCGCCGACGGCGTGGTGCAGAGCATCATGCCCTGGAAGGACGGACGCACCCGCGTCGCGATCTTCATGAGCCCGCTCAATGTCCACGTCAACCGCGCCCCGCTCGCCGGCACGGTGACCTCGGTCGAGCACATCCCCGGTGGCTTCGTTCCCGCCTTCAACAAGGAGAGCGAGAACAACGAGCGCGTGGTGTGGCACTTCGACACCGAGCTCGGAGACATCGAGATGATCCAGATCGCCGGAGCCGTCGCCCGGCGCATCGTCCCCTACGTGCCCCAGGGCACCAAGGTCGAACAGGGTGAGCGTATCGGCCTCATCCGCTTCGGCTCGCGCGTGGACATCTACCTCCCCGAAGGTGTCGACGTCGCGGTCGAGGTCGGTCAGGCCACCACCGCGGGGGTGACTCGACTTGACCGTGATTGATCCCGACGCGCAGGCTTCCTGGGTGCCGGAAGCCGAGATGGACGTGGACGACGTCGACGAGACGGATGACATGCCGCTGTCGACGCGACTGTCGATAGCCGACACCCTCACCCTCGGCAACGCCACATGCGGCTTCCTGGCCGTGTACTTCACCACCACCGGCGTCCTCATCCCGCACCTCACGGGCAGCGAGGACGGCGGTATGACGCGGCACAGCGCCGCGTCGGCCGTGATGCTGATGCTGCTGGCGTCCGTGTTCGACCTCTTCGACGGGCTCGTCGCGCGGAAGCTGCGCAGCTCGGCGATGGGTGCCGAGCTGGACAACCTCTCGGACCTGATCAGCTTCGGTCTGGCCCCGGCGTACTTCGTGGCGGTCTGGGGCATCGTCGCCGACGGCGTCCATCAGCGGGTGTCGGCGGTGGCCGCCATCGTGGTGCTGCTGGCGGTGGTGCTGCGGCTTGCGAGATTCTCCTGTGTGACGCTGCGTGACGGCGTCTTCCAGGGCATGCCGAGCCCGTTCGGCGCGCTGACGGTCGTCTCGGTGGTCCTGCTGGGCCTGCCGTTCGTGCCGACCCTGCTGGCGATCATCGGTGTCGCCTGGCTGATGGTGAGCCGGGTGGAGTACCCCAAGCCGCGCGGACGCCTCGCGGTGGCCATGCTCGGCTGGATCGTCACCAGCATGGGCCTCCTGGCGGCCTGGGCCTTCGAGGCCCCCGGCGGCGAGCTGCTGCTCCAGTCGGCCTGTGCCCTCCAGGTGGTCATGGGCGCGGTGATCCCGCTCTTCGCCACCGCCCGCCGGGTGAACGCCTTCCGCGACAACCGCCGCGAGGCCCGTACGGCGGAGATCCCCTAGGCAGCAGGTACCAAGAACAACGGCGTGGGGGGCCCCCCCCCCCCCCCCGGGGCCCCCCCCGGGGGGGGGGGGCCCCACCCCCGCGCGGCCCCCAAACCCCGGGGGCCC
>NZ_JANCLX010000001.1:297900-475845 GCF_024295805.1 Streptomyces cucumeris | reverse complement strand
TCGCCCGTCCGGGGGCCCCCCCCCTGCCCCCCCCCCCCCCCCCCCCGGGGGGGGGCCCCCCCCCCCCCCCGCGCGCCCCCCACGCCGTTCTGGGTTCACCACCCACGTCACGGCTCCACATCGAGGATGCGCACCGGCCGTCCTTTCCACTCGTCCGCAGCGGTCGTCGCGACCCGCGCCCCGTCCGGGCGCTCAGGGTTCGGCTGGGCCACGTAGGCGGCGTGGGCCATCGCCCATCTTTCGGTGTCGCGCGCCACCGAAAGGGCAGCAGACAGGTCCAGGTCGAGGACCGTCAGGCCGGGCAGGGCAGCGATGTGCTCTGCCGTCCCGGGGCGGGTGCGGTCGGCCTCCACGAGGGCGCAGGCCGGGGCGTAGAGGAACCAGTCCGCTTCGGCGTGAGCTCGGTGGATCAGCCGGGAGAGCAGGATGTTGCCGCGGCCGGCCGCCACCATGGCCGTGTCGTCCAGCACGATGTGCATCGCATCGGTCACCGGGGCGCCGCCTCGGCCAGCCGCCGGTCCAGTTCGGCGTCCAGATCGGCCACCTCGGCCTCGGTGGGGTCGTATCCGTTCCACTCTCGCAACACGGAACGAGCCTTCTCGGCACGCTCAGCGCGCTCAGCGGGGGTCAGCACCGATTCGGCCAGGCGGGCCAGGTAGGCCCGCAGGGACAGCCCCTCCGACGCCGCTATCTCCGCGAGCCGGTCTCGCGCCTCCGTGGGGATGCGGATGTTCGCGTCGGCCATGGTGAGGCTCCTTCCACTCATCACACCAGGGTACGGGTACGTCCCCGTACCCGTACCCCATTCCGCCGGAGCGCTGACGTCAGACCAGGAAGTCCGCGGCCAGGCGTTCGGCCGTGCGTTCCAGGAGGGGGCCGGCCTCGGCGATACAGCGTGCCGGGTCGGGCTCCAGATCGGTGAGGGGATAGGCGCGGCGGATGCCCGCCGTGCCCAGGGCCGACGGGGAGAGGGCGAGACGGCCGCAGACCGCCACGACCTCGATGCCCCGCGCCCGCGCCGCCGCCGCCACGCCCGCCGGGGCCTTGCCGTGCAGGGTCTGCCCGTCGAGCGAGCCCTCGCCCGTGATCACCAGATCCGTGCCCTCCAGCGCCGCCGCGAAGCCGAGCACGTCCAGCATCACGTCGATCCCCGGGCGGAAGACCGCGCCGAGGCCCAGGAGCGCGCCGAAGCCGATACCGCCCGCCGCGCCCGCGCCGGGTGCCTGGGCGCAGTCGGCGGCCCGGGAGCCCGCCGCCCGCTCCAGCACCCGCGCGTAGTGCGCCAGCGCGGCGTCCAGTGCCCGGACCTCCTCCGGACCCGCGCCCTTCTGCGGGCCGTAGACCGCCGCCGCGCCCTTCGGCCCGGTCAGCGGATTGTCGACATCGCTGGCGAGCACGACCTCGGTCTCCGCGAGCCGCGGGTCCAGACCGGTCAGATCCGCGGTGGCCAGCTCGCACAGCGGGCCGCCGCCCGGGGCGACCGGTGCGCCGTCCGCGTCCAGCAGCCGGGCGCCCAGCGCCACCAGCATCCCCGCGCCGCCGTCCGTGGTGGCGCTGCCTCCGACACCGAACACGATGCGGCGCGCCCCCGCATCCAGGGCCGCGCGCAGCAGCTCACCGCTGCCGTGGGTGGTCGCCGTCAGCGGTGCGTACACCCCGGCCGGGAGGTGCCGCAACCCCGACGCCTCCGCCATCTCCACCACGGCGGTGGTCCCGCGCAGCGCGTACGCGGCCGTCACCGGGGTGCCCAGCGGTCCGGTGACCGTCAACTCCCGGCGCTCGAACCCGGCCGCTACGGCCGCGTCCACCGTGCCGTCACCGCCGTCGGCGACCGGCAGCGACACGATCTCCAGCTCCGCGCCCTCCGCCGCGCCGCGGCGCAGCCCGGCCGTCACATGCCCGGCGACCCGCACGGCGGTGAGCGATCCCTTGAACTTGTCCGCGGCGATGAGCACACGGGTCGGCCGGGTCTGCTGCCCCTCGGCCCAGGTCTTCGTCGGCTCTGCCTTTTCCTCGTCCGTCACCTTGGTAACCCCTTGCTTCCGGAACAGGCAGTCGCGCCGCTGCGACCCTATCCGCCGCCAAGCCCCTTGCCCACCACCGCTTTCCCGCGCGCTGCGCCCCGGTCTCCGGTACACCTGACACATGGGCCTCAGCGGCAGCGCACTCTCCGACAGGATCCACGGCGGCTGGCTGGGCCGTGTCGCCGGGAACATGCTCGGCAAGCCCGTCGAGGAAGGGACGCACTGGACCCGCGCGCGTATCGACCGCTATCTGCGCCGTGCCGGGGCGCTGCCGCTCACCGACTACCTGCCCGCGCTGGAGCCGCCGCCGGACCCCGTGGAGTTCGCACTGCGCCCCGAGTGGCAGCGGTGCGTCCGCGGCCGGATCCACGGCAGCGTCCGCGACGACGACGTGGACTACTCGGTCCTGGGGCTGCACCTGCTGGAGACCCACGGCTTCGGGTACACCACCGAGCAGGCCGGCGAGATGTGGCTGCTGTGCCTGCCCTACCTCCAGACCTTCACCGCCGAGCGCGCGGCGTACCGCAATCTGGCCGCCGGGGTGAAGCCGCCGCTCAGCGCCACACTCGACAATCCGTACCAGGAGTGGATCGGCGCCCTGATCCGCGCCGACATCCACGGCTGGGTCAACCCCGGCGATCCGCGCCGCGCCGCCGGGATGGCCCGCCGTGACGCCGTGCTGTCCCACACCGGCAACGGGGTCTACGGCGCGATGTGGGCGGCCGCCCTGATCGCCGCCGCCTTCACCGCCGACGGCCCGCGCGAAGCCGTCGAGGAGGCCCTGACCCCCATCCCCCCGCGCTGCCGACTGGCCCGTGTCGTCCGCCGCGCCGCGTCCCTGTACGACGCGGGCGTGGACTGGGCGGACGCCCTGGATCAGTTGGAGCGGGAGACAGCCGGGCTGCCCTGGATCCATGTCGTCCCCAACGCCGCCGTGATCACCGCCGGACTGCTCTACGGCGCCGGGGACTTCACCGCCACGCTCGCCCTGACCGTCCGCGGCGGTCTGGACACCGATTCCAACGGCGCGACGGCGGGCTCGGTCGCGGGGGTGCTGTGCGGTGCGCAGGCCATCCCCCCGCAGTGGACCGTCCCGCTCGAGGACCGCCTGCGCAGCGCGGTGTTCGGCTTCGACGGCGCCCGCATCAGCGACCTGGCGGCACGCACGCACCGGCTGGCGGTGGCGGGTGCGGGGGCTCAGCTCGTCGTGACGTAGCGCCGCCGCGTCCGGCGAAACGCGGTCGCCCCCGTGCGTGCCCGCTGCGTACGCTCGGCGGCATGAGCAGCGAGAGCGAGCACCGGCCCCTGGTGGCGATCCTGAGCGGCGCGGGCATCTCCACGGACTCCGGGATCCCGGACTACCGCGGGCCGCAGGGGCTGTGGCGGCAGGACCCCGAGGCCGAGAAGCTCGTGACCTACGACCACTACATGACCGACCCGGAGATCCGGCGCCGCTCCTGGCTGATGCGGCGGGACAGCGAGGCGCTGCGCGCCCGGCCGAACGGGGCCCATGAGGCGGTGGCGCGGCTGGAGCGGTCCGGGGTGCCGGTCAGGGTGATCACCCAGAACGTGGACGGGCTGCACCAGCTCGCCGGACTGCCCGCGCGCAAGGTGCTCGAACTGCACGGCACCGCACGGACGGTCCAGTGCACGGTGTGTGACGCACGGTCGGACATGGCAGGCGCGCTGGAGCGGGTGGCGTCCGGGGATCCGGACCCGTCCTGTGAGGAGTGCGGCGGGATCCTGAAGTCGGCGACGGTGATGTTCGGGCAGAACCTGGACCCGGAGGTGCTGACCGATGCGGTCGCGGTGGCGCGGGCCTGCGAGGTGTTCATCGCGGTCGGCACCAGCCTCCAGGTGCAGCCCGCGGCCTCGCTCGCGGGGATGGCGGCGGAGGGCGGCGCCCGGCTGATCATCGTCAACGCCGAGCCGACCCCGTACGACGAGCTCGCGGACGAGGTCGTGCGCGAGCCCATCGGTACGGCGCTGCCCGCCCTGCTGGACCGGATCGCCGCGGGCGGCTGAGGCCGGGCGGCGCGTCAGTCCACGAGATCCCAGACGCCGACCAGCCCGGCCCCGCTCTCGAAGTCCAGGAGCCGGCGCTTGCGGTCGAGTCCGCCGCCGTAGCCGGTGAGGCTGCCGGAGGCACCGACGACGCGGTGGCAGGGGACGATGATGCCCACCGGGTTCTTGCCGTTGGCCAGACCGACGGCGCGGGACGCGGAGGGCTGTCCGATCCGGTCGGCGAGCTGCCCGTAGGAGAGCGTCACGCCGTAGGGGATGCGGCACAGCTCGGCCCAGACGCGGCGCTGGAACGGCGTGCCGGTCAGCTTCAGCGGCAGCTCGAACGCGGTGAGGTCGCCCGCGAAGTAGGCGGTGAGCTGGCGGGCGGTCTCGGCGAACGGCGCCTCGTCCGGGTCGCCGGGCGCGCCGAAACTCTCCTCGGGCGGGCGGTGCCGCTGCCCCGCCATGTAGAGACCGCTGAGCTCCCCGTCGGTGGCGACCAGGGTGAGCGGGCCGCAGGGGCTGTCGACGACGGTGTGCGTGATCATGTCGGGCTGTCTTCCTCGGGGTGCTGGTGACGGTCAGGGCGCGGGCAGCCGGTTGATCGCATGCGACTCGTCGGTGGCCCATAGGTACTGGACGGCGTAGGCCCGCCACGGCCGCCACCGTGTGGAGTGCCGGGTCAGCGCGCCCGGGGTGGCGGGCAGGCCCAGCCCCGCGGCGCCGCGGCGCACACCCAGGTCGGTGGGGATGAAGGCGTCCGGGTCGCCGAGCGCCCGCATCGCGATGATCTCCACGGTCCACGGGCCGAGCCCGGGCAGCGCGGTCAGACCGGCGCGGGCGGCGTCCCAGTCGGTGCCGACGCCGAGCGTGACCCGGCCCTCGGCGAGCGCGCCGATCAGTCCGGTGAGCGTGGCCCGGCGGGTGCGCGGCATGGCCAGCGCCTCCGGGTCGAGACCGGCGAGGGCGCCGACGGTCGGGAAGAGGTGGGTCAGTCCGCCCGCCGGATCCGCGACGGGCTCGCCGTGGGCGGTCACCAGCCGGGCCGCGTGGGTACGGGCCGCCGCCGTGGACACCTGCTGGCCGAGCACGGCGCGCACCGCGAACTCCTCGGCGTCCACCGTGCCCGGCACCCGTCGCCCCGGGGCCTTGTCGACCAGCGGCGCGAGCCGGTCGTCGGCGCGCAGCAGCTCGTCCACGGCGGCCGGGTCGGCGTCGAGGTCCAGCATCCGGCGGCAACGGCTGATCGCCCCGGCCAGATCGCGCAGATCGGCGAGTGAGAGCTGACAGGCGATGTGGTCCGGCCGCGGGCTCAGGGCGACCACCCCGGGTCCGTACGGCAGCCGCAGGGTCCGCCGGTACGCGCCGTCGCGCCACTCCTCCACCCCGGGGACCGCGGTGGCGGCCAGGTGTCCGAAGAGGTTGTCCGGGCACAGCGGGGCGCGGAAGGGCAGTCGCAGGGTCAGCACGCCGGGGACGGCGGGCTGCGGACCGCTCCTGGCCCGCTGCCGCAGCTCGGTCGGGGTGAGCGCGAAGACCTCGCGCACGGTCTCGTTGAAGGCGCGGATGCTGGCGAACCCGGCGGCGAAGGCGATGTCCGCCATCGGCAGCGGGCTGGTCTCGATGAGCAGCCGCGCGGTCTGCGCCCGCTGGGCGCGGGCCAGGGCGAGGGGCCCCGCGCCGAGCTCGGCGCGGAGCTGCCGTTCGATCTGGCGGGTGCTGTAGCCGAGCCGCGCGGCAAGACCCGGCACCCCGTCCCGGTCCACCACACCGTCCGCGATCATCCGCATGGCACGGGCCACCAGGTCCGCGCGCTCGTTCCACTGCGGGGAGCCGGGGCTGGCGTCGGGGCGGCACCGTTTGCAGGCCCGGAAACCGGCCTGCTGGGCCGCGGCCGCGCTGGGGTAGAACCGCATGTTCCCGGGCTTGGGACCGACGACCGGACAGCTGGGGCGGCAGTAGATGCCCGTGGTGACGACGGCGATGAAGAACCAGCCGTCGAAGCGGGCGTCCTTGGCCTGCGCCGCGCGCAGGCACCGGTCGGTGTCGGTGTGCATGTCTCCAGCATCCGCCAGCGGGTGGGGCGGTGCTCGCGGAAATCCGACATGGACCTTCCGCCGGGCCGCGGCGGCCCGTCCGACGAGGGCGGTTGTGTGAAACAGGCAGACCGGGGGCGTGCCGATCGGCATCATGGTCATGTGACGGACTACGCCGAGCTCCCGCTCCCCGATGGCACCCCCGTACGTCTAGAGCTGACCCCCGTGGTCGGCGCGCCCGGCGCCGCGCCGCCCGCCACCAATGGCAGCACCCCCGGGGACCCGGCGGACCGGCTGCCCGGCGGGATCGGCGGGGTGACACCGGTGTCCCGGGGGCAGCGGGCCGCGGTGCTGGCCGCGGACGGGCTGCGCGCGGTACTGCGGCCGCTGGGCCCGCTGTTGCAGGAGGTGCATGACGCGGTGTCCACCGCGGCGAACCCACCCGACGAGATCCAGGTGCAGTTCGGCGTCCAGGTCGGCCAGGACCTCAAGCTGGGCATCGTCGGCGCGGGCGGCCAGGCCAGCATGACGATTTCGGCCACCTGGCAGCTCTCGGGTCCCCGTACGGCCTGACCGATGGAGTGGTTCCGTTCCGCACCGGCCCCCGGGCAGCGTCCGGTCACGGTCTCGGTGCTGAGCCAGGTCGACCAGGAGGCGGTCGGCTCCGGGGTCCTGCTCCCCGGCGGCCGTCGCTTCCTGACCTGTGCGCATGTGATCAACTGTGCGCTGGGCAAGGAGGACACCACCTGCGCCGACCCTCCGGCGGCGGGCGCGCTGACGGTGCGGGTGCACGGTCCGGACGGCGGGGCCCCGCACATCCGCACCGCCGAACTCACCGTGTGGATACCCCCGGGCCGCTCCCGCGGCGTGGAGTGGGAAGGCGATCTAGCCGTACTCGACCTCACCGAACCGCCGCCCCGTGAGCTGCTCGCGCCGCGCTGGCGGGCCATGACGGCGGGGCAGTCGGTGCTCGCCTGGCACGCCAGCGGGCTCGCGGCCACCATCGCCAAGGCCCAGGTGACCTCGTGCGACGGCCGGATCGGCTATGTGGACGGCGAGTCCCTCACCGGGGTCGCCATCGACCACGGCTACAGCGGAGGGCCGCTGTGGTCGGGTGAGGAAGGGGCGGTGGTCGGCCTGGTCGCGGCCGCCCTGACACCCCCTCACCATCCGGCCACCGGAGCTCCGCTGGCCTACGCACCGCACCATGTCGCGCGCCGTAGCTGGAGCATTCCGTGGCAGCGGATCCAGGACGAGCTGCGCCGGGCGGGCGCGGCGCACGTACTCCACGAACCGGCGCCCGGACCGTGGACGCCGTACGAGCCGTGGACGCCGTCCGGACCGTACGGCGACGGGGGGTTATCCGGGCCCGCCGCACCCCCGCCACCCGCACCACCGCACCCCGACCCCGCCCACCGCCTCCTCACGGCCGTCCTCGCCCGCGCGCTGGCCGACCCCGTCCGCCGCGCCGACTGCGCCCGTACCGTCGCCCGGCGCTGCGGCCACCCCCACCGCACCGACGGCTCCGCCCCGTCCGTGGACGAGTTCGCCCGGCTGCTCACCCAGGACGGACGGGCGCTGCCCGCCCTCGCCGAGGTACTGCACCCCGCCGCCCCGCGCGATGTCGCCGAACTCCTCGCCGCCGGGCGGATGTCCGGGGTGCCCCAACTGCTCTCCCCCGGTGAGCTGGAAGAGTTGCTGACCCAGTTCGCCCGGGTGCCCCTCACCGTGGCCGCCCGACTCCCCTCCGTCGTACGGGCCGCGCTGCCGCTGGCCGAGCTGCCGGGGACACCGCTCGCCGGATCCGGCTGGACCGACCCGGACGCCGGGGTGCGGGCGGTCCGCGTCCGGGAGCTGATCGGCGCTCTGGAGGGGCTGCGCGGGGACAGCCGCCCCGTCCCCGACGGCACCGCGGGCGTCCCCGGACTGCTGCGCGTGGTCACGTACGTGGCCGCCCTGTGCCCGGCCGACCCCGGTGAGGCGCTGCGCCGCTGGAGCACGGCGGTCGCCGTCCGGCTGGGCATCCACCCGGCCGCGCTGGAGGAGCGCCGCACCGACGCCCACGAGTGGGCGAAGCGCCAGCGGACGTCGGCCGCGGTCCCCCGGGTGCTGGTGCGGCTCACCGCCCACCCCGGCCAGGACGGCACCGACCGCTACCGGCTGCGGATGTGGTGCGACGAGGGCGAGGGCCCCCGCCGGGTGTCCGGTGGCGGCGGCGACGGCGAGGGCTATGCGCCGCGCAGCGCGGCCCAGGCCGCCGAGGACATCCTCACGGTGATCGAGCCGCTGCACCGGGCGCTCCCCGCCGGGGTCCGGCCCGTCATCGAACTCATCGTGGACCGCGAGGCGCTGGAGCTCCCGGTCGACCAGTGGGAGTGGCCGGGCCCGGCCGGTCTGGTGCCCGGGGTGCTGGGCGCGGAGTACCCGCTCGTCGTCCACTGCCCGGAACTGCTCCAGCGGGCCGGTGAGCGGTTCAAGGCGGCGCTGCGCCACCGCTGGCAGCGGCTGGACGACGGCGGGGCCGTGCACATCGACGGCGCCACGGGCGGCGCGCACGGGGTGTACGCGCTGCTGATGGACCATCTGGACGCCGCGCAGGCCACGGTGGACGGCGTTCCGGCGGAGGTGCGGATCGAGATCGTCCAGGTGTGTCTGGCGATGGGGATGCCGGTCGTCGTCTGGGACCGGGACACGGACGCGGAGTCCGGCTCGCACGCCGTACGGGCGGTGGCGGGCACCCCGCCGCGCCGGTTGCCGGAGACGGTGCGCGCCTACCGCGCCAGGACCCTCGGCTGTCCGCGGACGTTCCTGGGGCGGCCGGTGCTGGCCTGGGCCGAGGCCGACCGCGAACTGCCCCGGCTGGAGCTGGCCGACCCCACGGAGCCGTCATGACCGTCCATCGCACAGTCCCTGTCCGCCGTGCCGGCCACCTCGGCCACCTCGGCCATATCGCTACGGAGGTCCCATGACGGCGTCGTACGACCGTCCCCCACCCGGCGGCAACGACTGGCGGCTCTTCCGCGGCGACGGTGTCGCGCGGGGCGCCGACCTGCCCCCGGCCCCGCCCTGGCGGCGGTTCGGCGCCCCGGGCACCGGGTCCGGCGAGGACGGCCCGCCGCCCTACCTGATCTCCGCCGACCACGCCGACGTGGTGAACGCGGCACTCCATCTGCGCCGCCCGCTGCTGGTCACCGGCCAGCCCGGCACCGGCAAATCGTCCCTGGCCCGGGCCGTCGCCCATGAGCTGGACCTCGGCGAGGTACTGCGCTGGCCGGTCAACAGCCGCTCCACCGTGCAGGACGCGCTCTACCGCTACGACGCGGTCGGCCGGCTCCGCGAGACCACGCTGAACCGCGATCGCGGCGGGCCGGAGCCGGACATCGGGTCCTTCATGCGGCTCGGACCGCTCGGCACCGCCCTGGTACCGCGGCCCCGGCCCGGTGTGCTGCTGATCGACGAACTGGACAAGGGCGATGTGGACCTGCCCAACGATCTGCTGACCGTCTTCGAGGAGGGCGAGTTCGAGATCCCCGAGCTGTCCCGGCTCTCCGACGAGCGGCCCGAGGTCGAGGTGCCCACACTGCGGACCGGCGAGCGGGCGCGGGTGGTGCGCGGCCGGGTGCGGTGTGCCGAGTTCCCCGTGGTGGTCGTCACCAGCAACGGCGAACGGGACTTCCCGCCCGCGTTCCTGCGGCGCTGCGTCCGTCTCGAACTGCCGCCGCCGGACGAGCGGCAGCTCCGCGCGATCGTCACTGCCCATCTCGGCGAGGGCGCGCTGCACGAGGTGGACGATCTGCTGCGAACGTTCCTGCGCCGCCGCGCACCGGGCGAACTGGCCACCGACCAGCTCCTGAACGCGGTCTTCCTCCGCACCGGGGGCGTGGACCTGGACGCCGACGGACTGCTCGACGCCGTACTGCACCGGCTCGGCGGGGCGGTGTGACCCATGGCCCCTGACGCCGAACGGCTCGATGAACGGCTGGGCGCGCTGCGTTCCGTCCTCGAGTCCAGTGGCGTCACCCTGGCCCGCGAAGAGCTGCTGGACGCGCTGTGGCTGGCCGCACGGCTGCCCGCGGACGGCGCCGACGCGCCGCTGCGCCGCGCCCTGGACCGCCGGGCCGCGGCCGACGACCCGCCGGACGTCGCGCGTGACCCCTCCGGCGCGGACGGCGGCGCGGCGGGCGCCCAGCGGTCGGCGGACCCGCCGCCGGAGCCCGTCCGGCCGTCGGCGGGGCCGCCGTCGGCCGTACCGGAGGACGTCCGGACCGCCGGACTGCATGCCGTCCCGGACGGCTCCGACGCCCACGGCCCGCCGCACGCCGGTCCGTCCGGCGCGCTCGCGCTGCGCGTCCCCGAGGGCAAGGCGCTGCGCGCCGAGCTCCGGATCGGACGCGCGCTGCGCCCGCTCCGGCAGCACCGGCCCAGCGTCGCCCGGCACGAGGTGGACATCGACGCCACGGTGACGGCGCTGGCCGAGACCGGACTGCCGGACGTCGCGCTCCGCCCGGCGCGTGAACGCTGGCTGGATCTGGCGTTGGTGATCGACGACGGGATCTCGATGCTGCTGTGGCAGCGGCTGGCCGCCGAGATCCACGCGATGACGGAACGGCTGGGCGCGTTCCGCCTGGTGCGGACGTACGGTCTGAGCGCTCCGGACCCCACCGCCCCGCCGCGGTTGAGCGCCCGCCCCTTCGATCCGGCGGCCGCGCCGATGCCGCCGCGGGCCCTGGCCGATCCGTCCGGCCAGACGCTGGTGCTGGTGCTGAGCGACGGTATGGGCCCGGCCTGGCGGGACGGCCGCAAGCACGAGGCCGTACGGCGCTGGGCCCGCTGCGGGCCCACGGCGATCCTGCACGCCCTGCCGCACCGGATGTGGGACGGCTCCGGTATCCGCGCGCACCGCTGGCGGGTGACGACCCGCCGCAGCGGCGCCCCCAACACCGCGTGGCGGGTGAGCGATCCCGTACTCCCGGCGGGCCTGGCGGCGTTCGACGGCGTTCCGGTGCCGGTGATCGAACCGGAGCCGGGGGCGATGGCGACATGGGCCCGGCTGGTCGCCTCGCCGGGCGGCAGCGCGCTGCTGCCCCTGCTCGGCCGCCCGGAACCGGCACCGCACCGGGCGGCCGCTACGGCCGACGGGCTGGGAAGCGTCCAGCGCTTCCGCGACGCCGCCTCCCCCGAGGCGTACCGGCTGGCCGCTCATCTGGCGGCGGTCGCCCCGGTGTCGGTGCCGGTGATGCGGCTGGTGCAGGCCGCCGTGCCCTGGCAGGCGGATACCGCACACCTCGCCGAGGTCTTCCTCGGCGGACTGCTGCGGCCCGCCGACGCGGGGCCCTGGGCGGGGCTGCTGCCGCCCCGGCACCGGGTCTTCGACTTCCCGGAGGCGGCCCGGACGGGGCTGCTGGACGCCGTTCCGACCGCCGAACTCATCGCCACCGGGCGCCATATCGGCCGCACCCTGTCCGATCTGGCGGGCCGTTCACCCGATTTCCCCGCCTGGCTGGCCCATCCGTCGGGACCGGATGTCCTGCCGCCCGGTGCGCGGGCGTTCGCCGAGGTGGGCCCGCGCCTGGCCGCCCGCTTCGGGGCCCCGGCCCTGCCGGTGGAGCTTGCGGCGGCCCCGGGGAGCGGGACGGAACCCCCCACCCTGGGCCTGCGGGGGCCCGACCGCCGGACGGAGTCCGCTCAGGCCGCGCCGTCGCCCACCGCGTGCCCGACGTGCGCAGAGCCGTTGGAACCCCTCGACCGCTACTGCGGTACCTGCGGCTGGGACATCACCGTCGCCCCGGCGGATCTGTGCCCGGAGTGCGGGGCCCCGGTACGGGGCGACAGCGAATACTGCGATACCTGCGGCATCCGCATCGGACCCGGTCCGGGTCTCCCGGCCCGCCCGGCGACCCCCGTACCCGCGTCGTTCACGACGCCGCCTCCGCCGCTGGTCCCGCCGGAGCGGTCCCGGCACGGCACCGTCACGCTGTCCGACGATGTCCCGGTCTCCCTGGGCCCCTACCAAATCGCCGGGAGGCTCGCGTCGGACGCCCGGATCGTGACCTATATCGGCTTCGGCCAAGGCCAGTTCGCGGTGGTGCGCGCACCCCACGCGGGCGCGGAGCCCGGAGACTACTGGCTGTGGGCACGGACCCAGGCACTGCGTCAGATGGACGGCCATTACGCGCCCCGGCTGCTGCGCAGTTCCGAGGCGCCACCGTTCATGGCGGAGGAGTTCCTCCGCACCGCCGACGGTTCGCTGCCCACCGATCTGCTGAGCCTCCTGTCTGCCGGGGCGCCCGGCTGGAACGGCGACCGGTTCCTCCGTATCGGCCGGAGCCTCGCCAAAGCCGTCGCCCGGTGCGCCGATCGGCACATCGTCCACGGCGGACTCACCACCGCAACGGTGCTCGTCGTGGACGATGCCGTGAAGCTGGTCGGCTGGGAGGCGGTCTCCTTCGTCGACGACGTGTGGGCGTCGCCCGCCGCGGCGGACGACGTCCTCGCGCTCGGCCGGATCCTCCAGGCCATGGGAGGGCGCAGTGCCGGCACCGGCCGGTGGGAGGACTTCCCGTGGCGGGACATCCCCGGGGTGAGTCCGCGCGCCACGATCGAGGCGTGCCTCGACCCTGACCCCAGACTCCGCCCGACGGCACATCAGGTCGCCGAAGTGCTGGCCCGCTACGAGCATCAGCCCCTGGGCAGCGCGTCCCCTACCCCCCAGGGCTATGGGGACTTCCTCGACCTCGATGGTCTGCTCCACCAGGCCCCGGCCGCCCCACCCGCCATGACCGCTCCGCCGAAACCTGCCAGACCGACCATCGCCTCCCGACTTCGGCTCGGCGGCCGGGCCAAGGCGGCGGAGCGGCAGCGCAGACTGGAGCTGATCCGTACGCCGTTGCGGCCCGCCCCCTACCGCATCGCGGTGATCAGCCTCAAGAGCGGCATCGGCAAGACCACGACCACCCTGGCGCTCGGCTCCGTACTGGCTGCCGAACGGCAGGACAAGGTCATCGCACTGGACGCCAAACCCGGCGCGGGCACCCTCGCCCACCGGGTGCGGCTGGAGACCGGCGCGACCATCCGCGACCTGGTCATCGCGCTCCCGTACCTCCACAGCTATATGGACATCAGGCGGTTCACCTCACGACTCCCGTCGGGACTGGAGGTGCTCGCGAGCGACGTGGAGCCCACCGCCCTGCCGGTCGACGACGCGGACTACCGCCGCGTCATCGACATCCTGGGCAGGCAGTACCCGCTCACCCTGACCGACACCGGCCCAGGGCTGCTCTACAGCACGATGCGCGGGGTGCTGGATCTCGCCGACCAACTGGTCGTCCTCTCCAGCGCGTCGGTGGACGGTGCGGGCAGTGCGAGCACCACCCTCGACTGGCTCACCGCACACGGCTACCGGGACCTGATCTCCCGCAGCGTCACCGTCGTCTCGGGGGTCCGGGACCCCGGGGCGACGGTGAACACCGACGATGTGGTGGCGCACTTCCGGAGCCGCTGCCGTGGTGTGGTCGCCGTTCCCTTCGACCGGCATCTGGCCGACGGTGGCGAACCGGACCTCGCTCTGCTGCGGTCGAGGACCCGCGAGGCGTATCTCGATCTGGCGGCCCTGGTGGCCGAGGACTTCGGGCGCCACCTGCGGTAAGGGGGAGGGCGCCCGCGGTGAGGCGGCCGACGGTACGGACGTGCGGCTCGTCACCCCGACCGCGTCATGGCACGGGGCCCCTCCCGGACGCCCTATCGTGTACGCCATGTCGTCCACCGACCTCATCCGCATCGTCTCCCGCTCCTCTCCCATGGCCCTGGCCCAGGTCGAGCGGGTCCGCACCGAACTCGCGGCCCTCCACCCCGGGATCCGTACCGAGGTGATCCCGGTGACCACCTCCGGCGACCGGTGGATGGGCGATCTGTCCAAGCTGGGCGGGAAGGGCGCGTTCACCAAGGAGGTGGACGCTGCGCTGCTGGCGGGCGAGGCCGATCTGGCCGTGCACTGCATCAAGGACGTGCCCGCCGACCGGCCGCTGCCCGCGGGCACCGTGTTCGCCGCCTATCTCAAGCGGGACGACATCCGCGACGCCGTGATCCACCCCGAGGGGCTGACCCTCGACCAGATGCCCGAGGGCACCAGGATCGGCACCTCCTCGGTACGGCGGGTGGCCCAACTCGCCGTCACCCACCCGCACGTCGAGTGCGTGCCGATGCGCGGCAACGCCAACCGCCGTCTGGAGAAGCTGGCGGCCGGTGACGCGGACGCGCTGCTGCTGGCCGTCTCCGGTCTGGAGCGCATCGGCCGGACGGACGTGATCAGCGAGATCCTCTCCGTCGACACCATGTGCCCGCCGATCGGCGCCGGGGTACTCGGGCTCCAGTGCCGCGAGGACGACACCGCGACCATCGACGCCGTCGCCGGACTCGGGGACACCGACGCGTGGAAGGAGGTCACGGCGGAGCGGATGCTGCTGCACGTCCTCCAGGGACACTGCAACTCCCCCATCGCGGGGTTCGCCAAGGCCGAGCGCGACGGACGGCTGTCACTGCGCGCCCGGGTGTTCAGCCCGGACGGCAAGACGGTGCTGGACGCGCACGAGTGGGCGGGCCCGCTGGACCCGGCCACCCTGGGCACCTCGGTGGCGGTGGCGCTGCTGCGCCAGGGTGCCCGCGAGGTCATCGACACCATTCCGCACTGAGGCACTGACGCACCGGGGCGGACCGGCCGGTCCGCCCTAGCGCCCCTGCCGCAGCCGCCGCCACACCGCCCGTGCCGCATGGTGCCCCGACATCCCGTGGACACCGGGGCCGGGCGGGGTCGCCGAGGAGCACAGGAAGACGGCGGGGTGGGGGGTGGCGTACGGGACCCGGGCCAACCGGGGCCGTATCACCGCCTGGAGGCCGCCGAAGACACCGCAGGCGATGTCGCCGCCCACGTAGTTGGCGTTGCGCGCGGCCAGCTCGGGGGGTCCGGCCACCGCGCGGGCCAGGACGAGATCGCGGAAACCGGGGGCGAACCGCTCGATCTGCCGCTCGATGACCTCCGTGGCATCGCCCTTCCAGCCGCTGGGCACATGCCCGTAGACCCAGAAGGTGTGCTTGCCCTCGGGGGCGCGGGAGGCGTCGAGCAGGGACGGCTGGGCGGCGATCAGGAACGGCACCGTCGGCTCACGGCCGTCGGTGGCGGCCCGCAGCGCCGCGCCGATCTCACCCGCGGAGGGGCCGATATGGACGGTCCCGGCACGGCGGGCCTCGGACGCGGTCCACGGCACCGGGCCGTCCAGGGCGTAGTCGATCTTGAAGACGGAGGCCCCGTAGCGGTAGTGGGCGAAGGCGTTGCCCAGTCCGGCGATCCGGGCCAGTGCGGTGGGTGAGGTGTCGAAGACGTACGCACGGGCGGGCGGCAGTTCATCGAGCCGCCGGACCGGGGTGCCGACGTGGATCGTGCCGCCCTGCTCGCGCAGGTAGGAGCCGAGGGCGTCCGCGATGGACTGGGAGCCGCCGCGCGGCACCGGCCAGCCGACCTCATGGGCGGCGACGGCGAAGGTCAGCGCGGGCGCCGCGGTGGTCAGCGCGCTGGTCGGCGCGATGGCATGTCCGGCAAGCCCGCTGATCAGGGCCTTCGCCTTCTCGCCGCGGAAACGGCGGGCGAGGAGGGTGGACGGCTGGAGCGCGTGCAGCCCGAACCGGACCCAGGTGGCCGGGTCCCGCGGCACCCCGTCCCACTGGGTGCGCAGGATGTCGGGCGCGAAGGTGTGCCATTTGCCGAGGTAGGGCGCGACCAGCCGTCGGTAGGTCCCGGCGTCCCGCGGCCCGAGCGACATGGCCGTCTCGCCGACCGAACGGGCCAGCACCGCCGCGGAACCGTCCGGGAAGGGATGGGCGAGCGCCAGCTCGGGGTGCAGCCACTCCAGACCGTGCCGGGCGAGCGGCATCCGTTCGAAGGCCGGGGAGCCGACCCCGAGGGGGTGCACGGCGGAGCAGGGGTCGTGGCGGAAGCCGGGGAGGGTGAGCTCCTCGGTGCGGGAGCCGCCGCCGATGGCACCGGCCGCCTCGTAGACCTCCACCGCACAGCCGCGGCGGGCGAGTTCGACGGCCGCGGTCAGCCCGTTCGGTCCGGCACCCACCACAACCGCGTCGAGCATCGACGGCACGTCGGCCTCCTCCTCCTCGCCATTGAGGATCGTGGAACGTCAGCCGGCGGCGGCCAGCAGGCTCAGGATATGCCGTGCGGTGGCCTCGTCCCGGGCCGCTGTGAAAGGCAGCGCGTTTCCGCCAATAATGCGGAACGGTTCCCCGGCCAGGGTGGCGCTGGTACCGCCCGCCTCGGCCACCAGCAGCAGTCCCGCGGCGTGGTCCCAGGCGTTCTCCCAGGTGAAGGCGAGGGCGTCGAGCTGTCCCCGGGCCACCTTCAGATACTCCAGACCGGCCGAACCACACGGCCGCGGTGCGACGCCCGGGGTGCTCAGACCGGCCAGGGCGCGCTTCTCCGCGTCGGTGGTGAAGTCGAAGTGGGAGATGGCCACTTCGAGGGTCGCGCCGGGCTCCGGCGAGCCGGAGCGGATCGGCTCCCCGTTCAGCAGGGCACCCTGACCGCGCCGGGCCACGGCCATCTCGTCCACCGCCGGGGCGAAGGTCCAGGAGACGAGCAGTTCGCCGTGGTGGGCCAGGGCGACCAGGGTCGCGAAGCCCGGATCGCCGTGGACGAACTGCCGGGTGCCGTCGACCGGGTCGACGATCCACACCGGGGCGTCGCCGCCGAGCGCGCCGAGGATCGAGGGGTCGGCGTGCACACCCTCCTCGCCCACCACGGCCGAGCCGGGCAGCAGGCTGGTCAGCGAGGCGGCCAGATGCTGCTCGGCGAGCCGGTCGGCGGTGGTGACGAGGTCGTGCGGGCCGTTCTTCTCGATGATCTCGTGCTCGGCGAGCTGTCGGAAGCGCGGCATGATCTCGGCGGCTGCCGCCTTGCGGACCGCCTCCTCGACATCGGACAGATCACCAGTGAGAAATTGATCGATCATACGTTCATCGAACCATGCCGCTCCGACAGCCGGTGACCAGGTGGCGGACGGAGGGTGTCACCGAGGTGAACCCCCTCACCGTCCCGGAGCCGCCGACTGCCGGCCGTCAGCCGCCCGGGAGCCTCAGCCGGTGCGGTGCCTGGCGGCCCCGGGCAGCATCAGCGCGGTGTAGAGCACCAGGGAGGCCCCGAGTCCGACCGCCCAGCCGTAGTCGGCCAGCGGCTGGAGGAACGGGATCAGTCCGTCCTCCGGGAACGGGCCCTTGCCGGGGTGGGAGTACGAACCGCCCACCGCGAGCACCCCGCCGACGGCGAAGGCGGCCACGGCCCGCCAGTTCCAGCCGGAGACGTACCAGTAGCGGCCCCCGGGCCGGTAGAGATCGGCGAGGTCGAGCACCGTACGGCGGATGATCCAGTAGTCGGCGATCAGCACTCCGGCGACGGTGCCGAGCAGTCCGCCGACGACACCGAGCCAGGTGAAGATGTACAGCTCGGGGGTGGAGGTGAGCTTCCAGGGGAAGATCACCACACCGACGATCCCGGTGATCAGCGCCCCGGTGCGGAAGCTGATCAGCTTCGGCGCCAGATTGGCCAGGTCATAGGCGGGCGAGACGACATTGGCCGCGATGTTGACCGAGATGGTGGCGATCAGCACCGTCACCAGCGCGAAGAGCAGACCGAAGACATTGTCCGTCTTGCCCGCGAGCGCCACCGGATCCCAGATGGCCTCGCCGTAGACGGCCTCGGAGCCGGAGGTCACGAAGACCGACAGCAGGGCGAAGGCCGTCATGGTGGTGGGCAGGCCGAGGGACTGTCCCCACACCTGGGCCCGCTGGCCCGCGCCGAAGCGGGTGAAGTCGGGGATGTTGAGGGAGAGGGTGGCCCAGAAACCGATCATGCCCATGAGGGCGGGGAAGAAGACGGGCCAGAAGTCACTGCCCCAGCCCAGTTTGGAGGGCTGGTCGAGCAGCGAGCCGAACCCGCCCGCCTTGACGGCTATCCAGACCAGCAGCACCACGGCTCCGATGAGCACGAAGGGCGCGGCCCAGTTCTCGAACCGTCTCAGAGTCTCCATACCCCGGTAGATGATGGCCAGTTCCAGCGCCCAGAAGACGACGAAGCACAGCCACAGGGTCCAGGGGTAGCCGCCGATCTCCCCGGCCGTCGCCCAGCCGCCGCCGAACACCTTGCCCAGCAGGATGTAGATGCCCTGTCCGCCGATCCAGGTCTGGATGCCGAACCAGGCGCAGGCCACGGCGGCCCGGATGAGCGCGGGGAGGTTGGCACCGCGCAGTCCGAACGAGGCGCGTGCCAGCACCGGGAAGGGGATCCCGTACTTGGGCCCGGCGTGGCCGGTGAGCAGCATCGGCAGCAGCACGATGACATTGGCCAGGGCGATGGTGAAGACGGCCTGCTTCCAGTCCATGCCGAGGGCGACCAGACCGGAGGCCAGGGTCCAGGAGGGGATGTTGTGGGCCATGCCGATCCACAGCGCGGTGAAGTTGTAGGTGGTCCAGCGGCGTTCGGCGACCGGGACCGGCCGCAGGTCCTCGTTGCAGAAGCGGCTGTCGGCCAGGGAGGCGCCGGGTGGCAGCTCGACGCGGCCGTCGGGGTGGGTGGTCCGGCCGGGCTCGGCGGGGGGCGGTGCGGTGGCGGTCATGGCGACCCTCTTCGTTCGGGACGGCGATACGGGGAGAGAGGGTGGGCGGATGCCGCGGGCCGGTCCCGGTGGACCGGCCCGCGGGGGGAGTCAGCCGCCGAAGGCGGGGATGATCCGCTCGCCGTAGGCGTCGATGGTCGCCTCCTTGGCGTCGTGCATCGCGTAGACGGCGAACTGGTCGACACCGAGCGACCGCAGCCGCTCCAGCTTCTCGATATGCGCCTCCACCGGGCCCAGCAGACAGAAGCGGTCGACGATCTCGTCGGGGACGAAGGCGGTGTCCGGGTTCCCGGTGCGGCCGTGGTGGCTGTAGTCGTAGCCCTGCCGCTCCTTGATGTACGCGGTCAGGGACTCGGGAACGGCGCCGGAGTGCTCACCGTAGCGGGAGACGAGATCGGCGACGTGGTTGCCGACCATCCCGCCGAACCACCGGCACTGCTCACGCGCGTGGTCCAGGTCGTCCCCGACGTACGCGGGGGCGGCGACGCAGATGGTGACGGAGTCGGGGTCGCGCCCGGCCGCGGCGGCGGCGTCCCGCACCGCCTTGACCATCCACTCCGTCAGGAACGGGTCGGCGAGCTGGAGGATGAAGCCGTCGGCCTTCTGCCCGGTCAGCGCCAGGGCCTTGGGGCCGTAGGCGGCCATCCACACCGGCAGCCGGCCGTCCTCGACCCACGGGATGCGCACCGGGTTGCCGTCCACGACGGCTTCGCGGCCCTCGGCGAGGTCGCGGATGGTGTCGATGGCCTCGCCCAGCCGGGCCAGTGTGTTGGGCCTGCGGCCCGCCACCCGCATCGCGGAGTCACCGCGGCCGATCCCGCAGACCGTGCGGTTGCCGTACATGTCGTTGAGGGTGGCGAAGGTGGAGGCGGTGACCTCCCAGGTGCGGGTGCCGGGGTTGGTGACCATCGGTCCGACGATCAGCCGCTCGGTGTGGTCCAGGATGCGGCTGTAGATGACGAAGGGCTCCTGCCACAGCACGGCGGAGTCGAAGGTCCAGCCGTAGCGGAAGCCGTTGTTCTCGGCGCGTTGCATCAGGTCGACCACCCCTGACGCGGGCGGATCCGTCTGAAGGACGAGTCCGAAGTCCATGCTTGCTCCAGGTTCAGGGTTCAGGAGAGGTACTGACAGGTGGCGCGCGGCACATAGCGGCCGTGTCCGGCCCGCCCGGTGTACTCCCGCTGGTCGATCACGGTGGTGCCGCGCGACAGCACGGTCTGGACCTGCCCGGTGATCTGCTTGCCCTCGTAGGCCGAGTAGTCGACGTTCATATGGTGGGTCTCCACCGACAGGGTCTGCTCGGCGGCGGGGTCGTAGATGACCACGTCGGCGTCGGCGCCCGGGGCGATGGTGCCCTTCTTCGGGTAGAGGCCGAACATCCGGGCCGGGGTGGCGCAGGCGATCTCGATCCAGCGGCGGCGGGAGATATGGCCGTCCACCACGGCCTGGTGGAGCAGGTCCATCCGGTGCTCCACCCCCGGCATACCGTTGGGGATCTTCGAGAAGTCCCCGCGGCCCAGCTCCTTCTGACCGGTGAAGCAGAAGGGGCAGTGGTCGGTGGAGACGACCTGGAGGTCGTTGGTGCGCAAGCCCCGCCACAGCGCCGCCTGGTGCTCCCGCGGCCGCAGCGGGGTGGAGCATACGTACTTGGCGCCCTCGAAGTCCGGTTCCGCGAGGTTGTCGGTGGACAGGAAGAGGTACTGCGGACAGGTCTCGCCGAAGACCGGCAGCCCCTTGTCCCGGGCCTGGGTCAGCTCGGCCACGGCCTCCTCGGCGGAGACGTGCACCACGTAGAGCGGGGCACCGGCCACCCGGGCGAGCTGGATGGCGCGGTGGGTGGCCTCGGACTCCAGCAGCGCCTTGCGGACCTCGCCGTGGTAGCGGGGGTCGGTCCTGCCCTCGGCGAGGGCCTGTTCGACCAGGACGTCGATGGCGATGCCGTTCTCGGCGTGCATCATGATCAGCCCGCCGTTGGCGGCGCCGCGCTGCATGGCGCGCAGGATCTGGCCGTCGTCGCTGTAGAAGACGCCCGGATAGGCCATGAACAGCTTGAAACTGCTCACGCCCTCCTCCACCAGCAGGTCCATCTCCTTGAGCGACCCCTGGTCGACATCGGAGAGGATCATGTGGAAGCCGTAGTCGATGGCGCAGTTGCCGCTCGCCTTCAGATGCCAGGCGTCCAGGCCCTCGCGCAGTGCGTGGCCCTTGGTCTGGATGGCGAAGTCGACGATGGTGGTGGTGCCGCCCCAGGCCGCGGCCCGGGTACCGGTCTCGAAGGTGTCGGCGGCGAAGGTGCCGCCGAACGGCATCTCCATATGGGTGTGCGGATCGACGCCGCCCGGGATGACGTACTTCCCGGTGGCGTCGAGGGTGCGGTCGGCGGTCCAGCCGCGGGCGCACTCGCTGTCGGATGCGGCCAGGGCCACGATCTTCTCGTCCTCGATCAGGACGTCGGCGTGGGTCTCCTCGGCGGCGGTGATGACGAGCCCGCCACGGATCACGGTACGGGGCATCAGCTCGCACTCCTTCCGGACTGGGTGGCCTTGAGGGCTGCCTCGAGGATCTCCGCGCCCTCCTCCGCCTCGGCGACGGTGAGGCTCAGCGGCGGGGCGATGCGCAGCGCGCTGCTGTTGTGCCCGCCGCCCTTGCCGATGAGCAGTCCGCCCTCACGGGCGGCCTCCAGCACGGTGGAGGCGGCCTCGGGGGACGGCCGGTCGGTGCCGGGCTCGACCAGTTCGAGACCGATCATCAGCCCACGGCCGCGTACTTCGCGGACGGTGTCCAGACCGGCGGTCGCGGCCCGCAGCCGCTCGATCAGCAGTCCGCCGACCCGGCGGGCATTGCCCTGGAGGTCGTGCTCCACGAGGTGGTTGAGGTTGGCGAGGCCCGCGGCCATGGTGACCGGGCTGCCGCCGAAGGTGGAGATGGAGTTGGCGTCCAGGCAGTTCATGACCTCGGCGCGGGCCACCACCCCGCCGATGGACATACCGTTGCCGATGCCCTTGGCGAAGGTGAGGATGTCCGGCGGCCCGGAGCCCTCATGGGCCTGCCAGCCCCAGAAGTGGTCTCCGGTGCGGCCCCAGCCGGTCTGCACCTCATCGGTGATCCACAGGATGCCGTGCCGGTCGAGCACCTCGCGGAAGGCGGCGAACAGCCCGTCGGGCGGTGAGGTGAACCCGCCGACGCCCTGGACCGGTTCGGCGATCAGCGCGGCGACGTTGCCGTGCGTCTGGCCGAGGATGTCCTCGAGGTCGGCCACACACGCCTGGATGAACTCGGCGTCGGTGAGGTGGGCGAAGGGTCCCCGTCCGCGCACCCCGCCGTGGACGTACAGGGTCTGAAGCGGGGACAGGCTGGTCGGCGACCAGGAGCGGTTGCCGGTGATGCCCACGGCCGAGAAGGACCGGCCGTGGTAGCTGTTGCGCATCGCCAGGATCTGGTTGGAGCGGCGGTGGGTGGTGGCCAGCAGCAGGGCCGTGTCATTGGCCTCGGTGCCGGAGGTGGTGAAGAAGACCCGCGCGTCGGGGATGCCGGACAGCGCGGCGACGCGCTCGGCCAGGTCCACCATCGGACGGTCGAGGTAGAGCGTGGAGCTGTGCAGGATCCGGCCCGCCTGCTCGCTGATCGCCTTGGTGACCTCGGGCAGCGCATGGGCGGTCATCGTGGTGAGGATGCCGCCGAAGAAGTCGAGGTAGCGGTTGCCGTCCGCGTCCCAGACATGCCGCCCCTCACCGTGGGTGATCTCGATGGGCCGCTGGTAGTAGAGGGCCAGCCAGTCGGGCAGCACCGCCCGATGGCGCCGGTGCAGCGCCGCGTGGACGCCGGAGGGCTGCTCGGTCACGGCTTCACCAGCCCCTCGTAGGCGTCGGGACGCCGGTCGCGGTAGAAGGCCCACTGCTGGCGCACCTCGTCGATGAGCCCGAAGTCGAGGTCCCTGACGATCAGTTCCTCCTCCTTGTCGCTGGCCACCTCGCCGACGAACTGGCCGCGCGGGTCGACGAAGTAGCTGGTGCCGTAGAAGTCGTTGTCGCCGTGCTCCTCCACGCCCACGCGGTTGATGGCGGCGACGAAGTACTCGTTGGCGACGGCCGCGGCGGGCTGCTCCAGCTGCCACAGATACGCGGACAGACCGCGCGAGGTCGCCGACGGGTTGTAGACCAGCTGGGCGCCGGCGAGCCCCAGCTCGCGCCAGCCCTCCGGGAAGTGACGGTCGTAGCAGATGTAGACGCCGACCTTGCCGACGGCGGTGTCGAACACCGGCCAGCCCATGTTGCCGGGCTTGAAGTAGTACTTCTCCCAGAACCCCTTGACCTGGGGGATGTGGTGCTTGCGGTACTTGCCGAGGTAGCTGCCGTCCGCGTCGATCACGGCGGCGGTGTTGTAGAAGAAGCCGGACTGCTCGACCTCGTAGACCGGCACCACGATGACCATGCCGGTCTCCCGGGCCAGCGCCTGCATCCGCTGGACGGTCGGCCCGTCCGGTACCCGTTCGGCCCATCGGTAGTGCTCCGCCTCCTGCACCTGACAGAAGTACGGGGCGTTGAACACCTCCTGGAAGCCGATCACCTTCGCGCCCTGGGCGGCCGCCTGCCGGGCGTACTCCTCATGCTTCGCGATCATTGATTCGGTATCGCCGGTCCAGGTGGCCTGGACGAGAGCGGCACGTACGACATTGGCCATGATCAGCTCCTTCACAGCAGGTGCTCCGAGGGCTTACCCCCGTCGTCAACCTGTGTCTACGCACGTAGAATCCGGCTGTGGTGAAGAACGTAGAAGCGCACTCACCACTCTGGCAATACCGCCGCCGTTACTCAATGAAGACATTCAGAGTTCGCGTCGCATCAGGCCAGACCGGCTGTACGCAGTGCTAGAGCGAGATCGTTACGGCTACTGGCGGACACCCGGTCCGCGGCGTCCAGGAGCAGCGGAACCAATGTGGCTGGATCCTCACCTGCCGCCCCCGCCGCCTCCTCCGGGCTGCGGGCCCGGAGCAACGCCCGCAGCAGCAGGTCCGCCTCATGTCCGGCACCCGCCGCGACCAGCGCGAGCGCGGTGTGCGCGGTCTCCGCGACCGGGCGGGCGACGCTCTGCCGCAGCAGCCGTTCGCCGTCGGCCTCCCGGCCCGCCCGCATCAGGGCCTCCGCGGCGGCGGCCAGGCGCGCGGGCGGAAGGCACGCCATCTCCCAGAGCAGCGTGGCCACATCCGCCCCGAGCCCGGCGCGCTCCAGCTCCGCGGCGAGCACCGGCAGCCGCGGGGCGGGCCAGGCGGCGGTCTCGCACAGCACCATATGCGCCTCACCGCCGCGCCCCTGCGCCCGCAGACTGCCGAGCCGGGTGACGGCCTCGGCGGCGGCGCGGTGTGCCTCACCGCGCCGGGCCGCCTCCCGTACGGCGCGGTGGGTCGCGCTCTCGTCCCGCCCTCCGCGGCGCCGGCGCCGGGGGCCACCCCCGTCGCCGTACGCCCCGGCGAACCGGGCTCCCCGGGGCGTCGCGGGGGCCTCAGCGGTGTCCACCGCCGGGGCGGGAGCGGGGTCCGGGTGCGGCGCCGCTCCCCCGCCCCCGTCACCGTCGTCGGCCTCGACCCCGGCGAAGCGCGCGCCGCGGGGACGCGAACGAGCAGCGGGGGTCGGATGTTCGAGGCCCGACTCCGGCGCAGCGCCCGGATCCCCGCCACCATCGGGCCGGAGCGTCTCCCGCTCGGGCCGCTCCGGGCTACGGCCACCGGGCTGAAGGTGGTCGGGACCGTACCCGTCCGCGGCACGGCCATCGGGCACGAGGTCATCGGGCAGCAGCCCCCGCTCGGGCCCGCCCGGACCGTGGCCACCGGACTGGAGGCGGTCGGAACCGTAACCGTCGGGCGCACGCCCATCCGAGCCCCGCTCACCTGACGGATAGCCACCGGCTCCGGTGCGGGCGGGGTCGTGCCCGTCGCCCGGGACGTCATCGAGGGCGGTGAGGCGGGCGCTCAGTTCCTCGCAGCGGGCCGTCGCGCGTTCCCGGTCGTCGCGCGCCCACGCGAGATCCGCGTTCAGGGCGTCCCGCGCAGCGGGGTCGGCGGCGGTGTGCAGGGTCTCCTGGAGGTGGCGCTCGCGTCCGGCCGCGCGGTGCTGTTCGCTCCGCATCGCCTCCAGCCGCTCCCGGAGCGCCGCGGCTCCGCCGACCTCGGTGTCGTAGACCCGGACCGATGCCCGGTAGAGGTCGGCCGCGCGGGCCGCCGCGTCCCGCGCCGCCTGCGGGCTGTCATGGACGGAGAGGTCCTGGAGCAGCGCCTGGACCACGTCCCAGGGTGGCACCTCATGGCCGTCCAGACACGCTTCCAGACCCTTCGGGTCGCGCCGCGCGAAGACGCCGTACCACCCCGCCCCCCGGTCCAGCCGCCGCGTCAGCGCCCGCAGGAAGTCCGCGAACTCACCGACCTCGGCGGGGAGTTGCCCGCCCACATCGCCACCCCTCTCCCCCTGACCGCCTTCACCCCCCTGGCCCGCATTCGACACCCCGCGTGTTACGGATCCGGTTACGGGCGTGCTACGGACGGTTTTCCTGCTCCGCACATGACAGCCAAACTTGCCAGTCCGGCTGTTGAAATCGTACGGTCGAACCCATGGCACCCCACCCGGAGACCCGCGCCCAGGAGCGCGTGGCCGCCGACCTCTCGGCCGTCGTCGGGCAACTGATGCGGCGGATGCGGGCGGCTTCACCGCTCGGTGAGCTGACCCCGTCCCAGCGCAGTGTGCTCAGCCGTCTGGACACCGGCGGTCCGGCCACCACCGCGGCCCTGGCCCGCGCTGAGCTGATCCGCCCCCAGTCGATGCGCGCGATCCTCGCCGCGCTGGAGGAGCGGGGGCTGGTCGAGCGCACCCCGCACCCCACCGACGGCCGGCAGATCGACTTCTCGGTCACCGAGGAGGGGCTGCGCGCGATCGCCGCCGTACGGCAGGCCAAGCAGAGCTGGCTGCTGGAGGCGATCGCCACCCGTCTCGACGCGGACGAGCGCCGCACCCTGGCCGAGGCCACCGCCTTGCTGAGACGACTGGTCGAGGAGTGACGCGAGCCCGGTCGACGGGATGCCGGACCCGTGGCTGATCCGCCCCTACCGCTCAGGAGCCCTGATGACCGCCACCACGCTCGACCCGGACACCGCCCTGGTCCTGGTCGACCTCCAGAAGGGCATCACCGCGCTGCCCACCGCGCACCCCGCCGCCGAGGTGGTGGAGCGGGCGGCCCGGCTGGCCGCCGCCTTCCGTGCGCGCGGACTGCCGGTGGTGCTGGTGCGGGTGGTGGCCGGGGCGCCGGGCCGTACCGAGTCGGGGCCCAGCCGCCCGGGGCCGCGGCCCGCGGACTTCGCCGAGCTCGCGCCCGGACTCGGGCGCACGGACGACGACATCGTGGTCACCAAGCACACCTGGGGCGCCTTCCACGGCACCGATCTCGACCTCCGGCTGCGCCGCCGCGGGGTGACCCAGGTGGTGCTGGGCGGGATCGCCACCAGCATCGGCGTGGAGTCGACCGCACGGGCCGCGTACGAGCACGGGTACCACGTGACCGTCGCGACCGACGCGGTGACCGACATGGATCCCGAGGCGCACCGCAACAGCGTCGAGCGGATCTTCCCGCGGCTCGGGGAGACCGGGACGGCCGACGAGCTCATCTCCCTGCTGGGCTGAGCCGGCCACGCCGGACCCGCCGGAACGTGCGGCCGGGCCGGTCCCCCGTGCGGGGGAGACCGGCCCGGTCGCGGTCAGCAGGGCGGTCCGTCAGCCGGGCCGGACCACCATCGCCGAGCCGCCGCCGCGTCGTTGCGTCTCGGCCGCGGCCAGCCACTTCCCGCCGGGCAGCCGCTGGACACCGGTCGCGGCGCCGATCTCCGGGTTCTGCTTGAAGGAGTGGCCGAGCGCCTCCAGTTCGGCGCGCTCGGCGCCGTTCCACAACCCCGGTTCCAGCTCGGTCTGGGCCGCGTTGCGCTGGCTGGCGCGTGGTGCGGCGATGGCGTCGACCAGCGGCATGCCCCGGTCGAGGTGGTTGAGCATCGTCTGCAGCACGGTGGTGATGATCGTCGCGCCGCCGGGTGAGCCGAGCGCCAGCACCGGCTTGTTGTCGTCGAGCACGATCGTCGGCGACATCGACGACCGGGGCCGCTTCCCCGGACCCGGCAGGTTGGGGTCGTGGACGGCCGGGTCGGCGGGTGCGAAGGAGAAGTCGGTCAGCTCGTTGTTGAGCAGGAAGCCGCGGTCCGGGACGGTGATCCCGCTGCCGCCGGTCTGCTCGATGGTGAGCGTGTAGGCGACGACGTTGCCCCACTTGTCGGCCGTCGTGAGGTGGGTGGTGTTCTCGCCCTCGTAGGTGGTGGGGGCGGCGTGGCCGCGGGTGTCACAGCTTCCGGGCTTCCCCGGGCGGGTCGGGTCGCCGGGCTTCACCGGGCTCTTGAGCACCGCGTCGGGCTTGATCAGGCAGGCCCGGGAGTCGGCGAACCGCTGGGAGGTCAGCCCCTTGGTGGGGACGTCCTCGGCGGCCGGGTCGCCGACCCAGCGTCCGCGGTCGGCGAAGGCGATCCGGCTGGCCTCGATATAGCGGTGGAGGTAGTCGCGGTTACTCAGCTTGGAGAGGTCGGTCCGCTCCAGGATGTTGAGCCCCTCGGCCACGCTGGTGCCGCCGGAGGACGAGGGCGCCATGCTGTAGACGTCCAGTCCGCGGTAGCCGGTGCGGGTGGGCGCCTGCTGCTTGGTGCGGTACTCCCGCAGGTCGCGCGCGGTCAGATCACCCGGGTGTACGGTGCGCTCCGCCTTGGGGTCCACCGGGGGCTTGCGCACGGTGTCGACGATGTCGCGGGCCAGCTCGCCCTTGTAGACCGCCCCGGTGCCCTTCTTCGCCAGCAGGGCGTAGGTGCGGGCGAGATCGGGGTTGGTGAAGGTGGAGCCGACCACCGGCAGCTTGCCGCCGGGCAGGAACAGCTCGGCCGAGGCCGGGAAGTCCTTGAAGCGGGCCTCGTTGTCGGCGGTCTGCTGGCGGAAGGTGGCGTCCACGGTGAAGCCGTCGCGGGCGAGCTGCTCGGCGGGCTTCAGCACCTGTCCCAGTGACCGGGTGCCCCATGTGTCGAGGGCGTCCTCCCAGGTGGCGGGGGTGCCGGGGGTGCCCACACTGAGCCCGCTGGTGACGGCGTCGGCGAACGGCAGCGGTTTGCCGTCCTCGCCGAGGAAGAGCTTCTCGTCGGCGCTGAGCGGCGCGGTCTCCCGGCCGTCCAGGGTGTGCACCTTGTGCGTCCTGGCGTCGTAGTAGACCAGGTACCCACCGCCGCCGACGCCCGCCGAGTACGGCTCGGTGACACCGAGGGCGGCGGCGGTCGCGACCGCCGCGTCCACCGCGTTCCCGCCGCGCCGCAGCACCTCGATCCCGGCCGCCGAGGCGTCCGGGTCCACGCTGGAGACCGCACCGCCGTAGCCCTGGGCCACCGGGGTCTTGGCGGGGGTGTCATGCCGGGCGGTGTCCGCCGGACCGGTCTGCGCCGCACCGGCCGGGGCGATGCCCAGCACGGCGGCCAGCGCCGCCGCCGCGGCCATCGCGGGCACCCGGCGGCGTGGGGGCGCGGCGCCGGACGTGGTCGACGGTGCGGCTGGTCGTGCGGCGGGCCCCATCCATACCTCCATGCGGACGACAGGGGCCGGAGCCTACCCGTGCGCGGTGTGATCACGACAGGGGTCGGACCGTCCCGGCCGGTCGGGACGGGAGTCGGGTTCCCCCGATCCCCGCCCTCGAACACCCACCCGGTTCGCCGCTACGATGCGCGGCCATGAATGACACCCTGCAGGACCTGATCGCCTCCGCGGCGGCCCTGGTCGTGGGCCTGGCCCTCGGCTGGGCCGTGCATTCGGCGCTGGTGCGCCGCAGGCGCACCCGCGAGCAGCGCTTCTTCGGCCTGCCGGACGGCTCGGAGTGCGTGCTGGTCACCCATCGGGACAGCACCTCGGCGCACTGGAGCATTCCGCGCCATGACGCCCTCGCGCTGCTCGGCCTGGCCTCCGTCGTGGAGAACTGCGGCGCCCATCCCGAGATCGCGCCGCATGACACCGGGTTGCAGGGGTTCGGCGCACGGACGGAGTTCTGCGTGGGCGATCCCACGGCGCACCGCAGGCTGGCCGCCCATCTGTCGAACCTGCTGCCCGGGGTGGCCGTGCACCCGGGCGATGAACCGGGCGCGGACCGCGGCACCTTCACCATCGGCGGCACCGCCTACCGCGCCGAACCGGGCGCGGTCGAGTACGTCCTGCTGGCCCGGCTGACGGCGGGTGAGGGCGGGCGTCCGGTCTTCCTGGCCGCCGGACAGCGCCCGGTGACCCATCGCGCGGCGGTGCGCCACCTGGTGCGCAACCGGTCCCGGCTGGCGCGGAAGTACGGCGCCCAGGGCTCGTTCTGCCTGCTGCTGAAGGTCGTCAACTCCCAGGCGTACGGCCCGGACGTGGTCGAGCTGGTCGCCGATGTCACCAAGGCCGCGGCCGCGGCGCCCGCGCGGTCGCACGCCGCGCCCAAGGAGGCGTGAGCGCACCCCGCTTCCACCGCGCGGCGCGGGGCCGGACCCGGACGGGGTCCGGCCCCTGGGCAGCGCCCCAAGCCGCTCCGGCCCCGGCAGCCGGGAGCGGCCTTTATCGTTACCCATGCGTAACTTACCGCGCTATTACCAGCGGTAAACACCCGGGTTACCGTCAGGTCACTTGAGCGCGTGCTCCCTTGAGCCCCCCACGGCCTTTTTCCCCACAGGAGCGACAAGTGACCCCTGCCCGTACCTCCCTGCGCACGGCGGCGATCACCGCCGTATCGGCAACCGTGCTGGCCGGTGCCGCCCTCGGCCCCGGCGCCGTGGCACCGGCCGCCGCGGCGGCGCCCACGAGCGCCGTCAGCGCGGCCGCCTCCCCGGCGTCCGTGCGTTTCGTCGACATTCCCGGCGACGGCGGCGTGCAGCTCGCCGCCAATGTGGTCGCCCCGGCCGACGCCGGTGCCGGGCACCGCTATCCGCTGGTCGTGCTGCCCACGAGCTGGGCCATGCCCCAGGTCGAATATCTCGCCCAGGCCAAGAAGCTGGCCGACTCCGGCTATGTGGTGGTCAGTTACAACCCCCGGGGCTTCTGGCAGTCCGGCGGACGCGTCGAGACGGCCGGGCCGCCCGATGTCGCCGACGCCTCCAAGGTCATCGACTGGGCGCTGGACCACACCGCCGCCGACCCCGGCCACATCGGCATGGCCGGGGTCTCCTACGGCGCCGGGATCAGCCTGCTCGCCTCGGCGTTCGACCCGCGGGTGAAGGCCGTGGTGGCGATGAGCGGCTGGGCGGATCTGATCGACTCCATCTACAGCGGCCGCACCCAGCACCGTCAGGCCGCCGGTCTGCTGGGCGGGTTGGGAACCCTGACCGGCCGGCCGAGCGAGGAGATGAAGGAGATCCTCAAGGACTTCCTCGGCTCCAACCTGGCCAAGGAACAGGACATGATCGAGTGGGGGCGCAAACGCTCCCCCGCCACCTACCTCGACCGCATCAACACCAACGGCACGGCCGTGATGCTGGGCAACGCCTGGGGGGACTCCATCTTCCCGCCCAACAGCTACGCCCGCTTCTACGACAAGCTCAGCGTGCCCAAGCGTCTTGAGCTGCGGCCCGGGGACCATGCGACCCCCGAACTCACCGGGCTGCTGGGGGTGCCCAATGACACCTGGGACCACTCCCGCCGCTGGCTGGACCGCTACCTCAAGGGCGACCGGAACGGCATCGACAGCGAACAGCCGGTACAGCTCGCCTCCCGGACCAAGGACGGCTACGAGGGCTATCCGAGCTGGTCGGCCGTGCCCGGTGACCACCGCCGGATCGCCCTGGACCGCACCGAGCGGATCAGCGCCGACCACAACTCCGGCGCCGACGGCGGTACGGCGATCCTCAGCGGTGTGCTGGACCAGTTCCTCAGGCTGCCGCCGCTGGCCTCGATCCCGCTGCTGCCCCGCTCCTTCGCCGCCGTCTGGCAGAGCGAGCGCTACGCCACCGAACAGCGCATCCGCGGGAACGTCACCCTGCACACCACGATGACCAGCAACAAGTCCAGCGGTACGGCGGTGGCGTACCTCTACGACGTCGGCGCGCTCGGTATCGGCAAGCTGATCACCCACGCCCCGGTCACCTTCCACGACCGCACCCCGGGGACGCCGTTCGGCGTGGACCTGGAGCTGTTCTCGACCGCCTACGACCTCCCCGCCGGGCACCGGCTGGCCCTGGTCGTCGACGCCAAGGACCCGCTCTACAACGAGCACAACCCGGACGGGGCGCGGCTCACCTTCTCCTCGCCCGCGGACGATCCGTCCGCGCTGTCGGTGCCGGTCCGCGACTGAAGCGGACGGGCCCGGCCCGTTCACCGCCTCCGCCCCCGTGTCAGGTGCGGGTGTCACCCGGCATGGGGGCGGCCGGTTCGGCGGCGGCGACGGTCATCTGACCGGTCTTCACACTGCGCCGCTCCCGCTTCGCCACCCAGTTGGCGAACCACGACAGCAGCATGCACATCCCGATGTAGATCGGTGAGATCACCATCACCACCGGGATGAACGGGAGGTCGTAGTCGAGATTGGACGCGATGAGCTTCCCGGCGTGCAGGAACTCCTCGTAGGTGATGAGGAAGCCGAGCGAGGTGTCCTTCAGCGCCACCACCAACTGGCTGATGATGGCGGGCAGCATCGCCCGTACGCCCTGCGGCACCAGGACGTACGTCATCACCGCCGTCTTCCGCATGCCCAGCGAGTACGCAGCCTCGCGCTGACCGCGGTCCACCGCGTTCACCCCGGCGCGGAACACCTCGGCCAGCACCGAGCCGTTGTACAGCGTCAGCCCGGTGACCAGCGCGGGCAGGGGCTGCACCTTCAGCGCGACGAACACGAAGAAGATCATCACCAGTACCGGCATCGCCCGGAAGAACTCCACCACCAGCGTGGACAGCCAGCGCACCGGCCGGTGCTCGGAGAGCCGTCCGGCGGCCAGCACCGCGCCGAGCACCAGCGAGAACACCGCGGCCAGCGCGAACGCCTTGAGGGTGTTGGCGAGCCCGCGCAGCAGCAGCTCCTGGATGCCCTTGTACGTGAAGGGCGCCCATTTCTCGGCCGCGAACTGCCCGGTGTCCACCAGGAGGTAGACCACCCAGGCGATCAGCGCCAGCAGCACGGCCGTCGCCGCGACCCCGTAGATCCGGTGGCGGCGCCGGGTGCGCGGCCCGGCCACGTCGTAGAGGGCGGTGGTCATCGCGGCACTCCCCAGCGCTTCTCCAGGACGGCGAAGATCGCGCTGATGGCCAGCGTCACGATCAGATAGCCGACGGCGATCCAGATGAAGGTCCAGATGATGCTGTAGCCCATCTCGTTGAGGGGCTTGTAGGTGCCGAGCAACTCGGTGACGCTGAACGACCCGGCGATGGCGGAGTTCTTGGCGAGCGCGATCAGGGTCGAGCCGATCGGCGGGATGACCGAGCGGAACGCCTGCGGCAGCACCACCGCGCCCAGCGTCTGCTCGAATGTCATCCCGAGGCTGCGCGCCGCCTCGCCCTGTCCCACCGGCACCGTATTGATGCCCGAGCGCACCGCCTCACAGATGAACGCCGAGGTGTAGCAGCCCAGCGCCAGCACCGCGAAGGTGGTGAACGGCAGTACCAGGCCGAACCGCGGCAGCCCCAGCATCACCGCGAAGAACAGCAGCGTCAGCGGGGTGTTGCGCAGCACCGTCACCCACGCGGTGCCGAACGCCCGCAGCGAGGCCACCGGCGCCACCCGGAACGCCGCCATCAGGATGCCCACGGCCAGGGCGAGCAGGGACGCGTACACGGTCAGCTCGACCGTGCCCAGGAACCCCTTGCCGTAGAGGGAGAAGTTGTCGGTGAGCACATCCATGCGGCGGCCTCAGCGCGTCTGGTAGCGGTCGATGGGCGGCGGTTTGGGCGCGGGCACCCCGGACAGCCCGAGGGTCGCGTTGTACGCCCTCTTCCAGTCCCCGTTGCGCTCGTGGGCCAGCAGGGCGTCGTCCAGCGCGAAGCGCAGCGCGTTGTCATGGCGGGGCACGCCGATGCCGTACGGCTCCCTGGAGAACGGTTTGCCCACCACCTTCAGCTCGTCCGGGACCTTGGCCGCGTAGCCGAGCAGGATCACGTTGTCCGTGGTGACCGCGTCGACCTGGTAGCTCAGCAGGTTGTCCACACAGACCGAGTAGGTGTCGTAGGCCACCGCACGCGCCTTGGGGTAGTCGGACTGGATCCGCTGGAGCGGGGTCGAACCGGCCACCGAGCACACCGTCTTGCCCGCGAGGTCCTGCGGACCGTGGATGTCGTCCTCGTCCGCGCGCACCAGCAGCGACTGGCCCGCCATGTAGTACGGCCCGGCGAAGCCGACCTGGCGCTTGCGCAGCGGATTGATGGTGTAGGTGCCGACGTAGTAGTCGATCTGGCCGTTCTGGAGCGCGGTCTCCCGGTTGGCGGAGGCGATGGTCCGGAACCGGATGGTGCTGGGCTGGAACCCCAGCGACGCGGCCATCATCTTGGCGATCTCGATGTCGAAACCGGAGTAGCGGCCGGTGGCCGGGTCCTTCTCGCCCAGATAGGGCTGGTCCTCCTTGACCCCCACGGTGAGGTGGCCGCGCCGCTCGGCCCGCCGCCAGGTGGGCGACTCCGGCAGCCGGAAGCCGGTGTCCACCTTGTAGGTGGGCAACTCCTCGGCCTGGGGACCCTTGACGGGCGGGCTGCCCTCCTTGCCGCATCCGGCCGCCGCCGGAAGCAGGGCGAGGGCCAGGGCCAGCGCGGTGATCGCCCGGCGGATGCGCCTCATGTCCGTCACCACCCGGCTCAGTGCTTGAGGATCTTGGAGAGGAAGTCCCGGGCCCGCTCGGTCGCCGGGGCGCTGAAGAACTCCTCCGGGATGCGGTCCTCCACGATCCGGCCGTCGGCCATGAAGACCACCCGGTTCGCCGCGGAGCGCGCGAAGCCCATCTCGTGGGTGACGACGACCATCGTCATCCCGTCCCGGGCGAGCTGCTGCATGACCTCCAGCACCTCGTTGATCATCTCCGGGTCGAGCGCCGAGGTCGGCTCGTCGAAGAGCATCACCTTCGGGTCCATGGCCAGCGCCCGGGCGATCGCCACCCGCTGCTGCTGGCCGCCGGAGAGCTGCGCCGGGTACTTGGGCGCCTGGTCCGCGAGCCCGACCCGCTCCAGCAACTCCCGTGCCCGCTGCTCGGATTCCCGCTTGGCGCGCTTGCGCACCTTCTGCTGGCCGAGCATCACATTGTCCAGCACGGTCCGGTGCGCGAAGAGGTTGAACGACTGGAAGACCATACCGACCTCGGCCCGCAGCCGTGCCAGCTCCTTGCCCTCCTCGGGCAGCGGCCGGCCGTCCACGGCGATGGAGCCGGACTGGATCGTCTCCAGCCGGTTGATGGTCCGGCACAGCGTGGACTTCCCGGAGCCGGAGGGTCCGATGACCACCACGACCTCACCGCGGCCGACGGTGAGGTCGATGTCCTGGAGCACATGGAGCGCGCCGAAGTACTTGTTGACCTCACGCATCTCGATCAGCGGTTCGCCGACGGCCATACCCGGCCCCACCCACTTTCGCCTGTGTCGCGTCAGCGCAAGCTATCCAGACAAAAGCGGCACATCGCAGAGGACACGCATACCGGGGAGTGGATACCCCCCGATCGAGAGCGGGCCGGGGCGACGGCTCAGGGCATCGCGCCGGAGACCACCGTGCCGTCGTCGAAGACGAGGTACAGCACACCGCCGTCACCGAGCACCAGGGGCGGGATCCACTCGGAGGGGTCCTTCACGACCGGCCAGCCCGGATAGCGGACCGACTTCCCGGAAGGCCGTCCGTCGGCGCCGGAGAAGGGCCGCAGACCCCTGTGGTCGACGGAGAGGAAGCCGTCGCCGTGGACCGGCACCGTCACCTCCCCGGTGCCGCTCGGCCTGGTCCAGCGCGTCCCTTTGGTGAGCAGGTCGACACCGCGCAGCGTCATGGTGCCGTCGGTCCCGGTGATACGGGTGACGGCCGTCCGGCCGGTGCCCGCGGTCACCATGCCGCCCGGCAGCGTGGACAGCGTCTTGAGGGTGCGGGGGTCGCGCACGGTGGTGGTGTTCTCGGCGGTGTCGCAGTAGACACGCCCTGCGCGCACCACCAGCGGGAGACAGGGCGGCGCCTCGCCCGTCGCCTCCCCGTCGGCGGTGTCCAGCGCGACCCCACGGGTGTCCCCCTGGACGTACAGCCGGTCCCCCACCAGCTCCATGCTCTGCGGGAAGACGCTTCGGTGGACCTTCTCCCAGAGCCGGTGTCCGCTGGACGCCCGGTAGGCGCGGAAGAGCATGCTGGAGCTGGTGCCCACACCCGCCGGTCCGCCGTAGACGATGTACACCACACCGTCCGCGGCCGCCGCCCGCGTGGGGACGTACCCCGCGGCACCCGGCCAGTGGGACACCGGCTTGCCGGTGCCGAGACGCAGGCCCACGACGCCGTCGCCCTCCGCGGCGTAGACGACGTCGCCGCCGATCGCGGGGAAGAACTCACCGGCGCTCTGGTCGTTGCGCCCGCCCTCGTCGTGATAGCGCCAGACCCGTTTGCCGGTGGCCGCCTTCCGTACCTCGACTCCGCCGGGGACACCGCACATCAGATAGGCGTCCGCCAACTGGCAGGCGGACGGGGTGCCGTCCGGCAGCCGGGCGTGCCAGGGCTTCCAGCCCGCGGGCCGCCGCTTCCGGTCATCGGCGTGGGGCCCCAGCCCCACGGCCCGGGCGCCGATGTCCGTACGCCCGGTCACCACCGGTCCCGCGGCGACCGGGGCGGGGGCGGCCGCGTCCGAAGCCGTCTCGTCGCCGTCCCACGGACCGGGGAGCAGCGTGGTGATCAGCAGCCCGGCCGTCAGCGCCGCCGCCCCGGCCAGGGCGAGGACCAGGGAGCGCGGGCGCCGCCGTCCGTCCGGGGCGGACGGCGCCGGTGCCACGGCGGGCGGGGTGGGCCCGGGCGACGGGGGCGGTGCCGACTCCAGCACCCGGCGCACCTGAGCGTCATGGGAACCGATGAGCCCGGAGATCCCCTCGGGCCATGGGAAGGGCCCGGTCCTGCGGGTCTCCCGTCCCGGCCTGCCGTTGGCCGCCGCCTCGGGGTCGAAGGAGCGCAGCAGCGCGTCCGGGGTCGGCCGCGCGCCGGGGTCCCGGTCCAGGCAGGCCGCGACGGCCTCGCGCAACTCGTCCGGTACGCCGTCGAGATCGGCCTCACCGCGGGTGACGCGGTGGATGACGGCGGCCAGTTCCTCGTCGTGGAACGGTCCCGAGCCGCGGGCGGCGAAGCACAGCAGCGCGCCGAGGGCGAAGACATCGGCGGCCGCCGTCACCGGCCCGTCGGTCATGAGCTGTTCCGGGGCCATGAAGCCCGGTGAGCCGATCATCGTGCCGACCCCGGTCAGCGCGGTGGCGTCGTACGCCTGCGCGATACCGAAGTCGATGATCCGGGGCCCGTCGGCCGTCAGGAGGACGTTGGCGGGCTTGAGGTCGCGGTGCAGCACCCGTGCGCCGTGGATCGTCCGCAGTCCGCGGGCCAGGTCCGCGCCCAGGGCGCGGACGGCGGCCGCCGGGAGGGGACCGCACCGGGTCACCGCCTCGTGCAGCGAGGGGCCGACGATGTACTCGGTGGCCAGCCAGGGCGGGGTCGCGGCGGGGTCCGCGTCCACCAGCGCCACGGTGTGGGGGCCGCGGACCGCCCGGGCCGCCTCCACCTCGCGGCGGAAGCGGATGCCGAACTCCCGGTCATCCGCCCGGTCCTGGCGCAGCGTCTTGACCGCGACCAGCGAGCTCAGCAGCTCACCGGGCGGGCGATGCGGAACGTCCTGAGGTAAGGCCAGGTACACCGTTCCCATACCGCCCGAACCCAGTGCGGCCAGCGGCCGGTACGGGCCGATCCGGCGCGGGGCGTACTCGTCGAGGGGTCGCAGCACCGCTCCCTCGTCTCCTCTCGTGGTGGTCCAGTGGTCGTGGTGGTCCCGCGGATCGCGCGGGTGGCCGGCGTTGGTGTCAGGGCAGGTCGAGCGAGCGGACCGTGCCGTCGTAGTAGACGAGGACGACGGTTCCCCCGGCCGACAGCAGCTCCGGCGCCCGCACCGCCTTCCCCACGTTCCCGGTGGCCGGGGCGGAGCGGATACCGGGCGCGCCCTTCACCGAGGTCCGGTGCGCGGGGCCGTCCCACGGCAGGGTGTACAGCGCGGCGTTGTCGGCGTAGACGGCGGTGTTCCCGATGAACACGCCCGCGGAGACGGCCGCCCGCTGTCCGCCGGGCGTACGGGCCACCGGGCCGACCCGGAGCGTCGTGCCGTCCATCCGGCGCAGCAGCACCGCGTCGCCTTCCGTGGTCAGCGCGCCACGGCTGCCCAGCGCGCCCACCGAGCCCCGTGCCGGGGGCACCCCGGGATAGACCGGATCGTCCGGGTGGTCGACCCGCTCCAGGGTGCGGGCGTCCAGGGCGGCGACGCCCTCGTGCCCGCCCGGGCACAGCACCTCACCGCCGCTCAGCCGCGCTCCCCGGCACCGCTCCGCGGCCGTCTCCGAGACGGCTTCCCGCTTCCCGGTACCGGCGTCATACGCCGTCAGACGGTCCGGGCCCAGCACATAGACCAGACCGGTGCCGAACGCCTGGACGCCGACGGGGGTCCCGGACGCCGCCGCGCCGTCCCGCGCGGGGAGGGCGCGGGACCACAGCCGGTGGCCGCCGCGGACGTCGTACGCCAGAACCTCGGAACCGCCGTCGTTCCCGGTGGCCGTGAGGAAGACCCGCCCGTCGGCCGCGAGGATCCGTCCGCGGTCTCCCCCGCGGCCCGCGATCCGCCGCTCCCAGCGGACCGAGCCGTCCCGGACGTCGCGGGCGCGCAGCCGCCCGGACTCGGCCGAGACCACCAGCCCGCCGACGACCACCGGATGGGCGCCGTCGCCCCGGACGTCGTGCGCGGGCCGCTCGCCCGGGTGCTCCCGGTCGGTCCGCCACCGGCGCGCACCGGACGCGGCGTCGAGGGCCTGGAGCGTTCCGTCCGCGAGGCGGCACACCAGCAGTCGGCGGTCCAGCGCGCAGGCCACCGGTGTGTCCGCCAGCCGGGCCGCCCAGCTCCGCCAGCCCTCCGGTCGCCGGGCGCCGCTCGGGGAGAAGGTCCGGTTGCGGTCCGGGCCGCCGTACGCGTCCACCGAGACCGAAGTGGTGTCGGCCGCCGCGCCGTTCGCCCCGGTCCGCGCTCCGGCGCCGCCCGGGTCGAGGGCGCGGATCCCCAAGACCGCCAGGGCGGTGGCGGCCAGCACCGCCGCGCCGGTCAGCACCCGCCGTCGGCGCGGCATACCGTCCCCGCCCGTCCGCGGCGGCCGGGGCACCGCACCGGCCTCGGTCGGCGCACCGTGCACGGCGGACGCGCCGGACGGGGGCTCCGGACCGAACGCGGGCTCCGCGGCGGCCCGTTCGAGGGTGCGTCGCAGCTCCCCTTCCCGCTCGGCGATCAGTGCCTGGACCGGAGCGGGCCAGGGAGGGCGCGCGACGGCACCCACGGGGGTCCCGGCCGCGAACCGCCGCTCCAGCTCGGCGGTGTCAGGCCGGGCCGTGGGATCGGGGTGCAGACAGTCGGTCAGCAGTTCGCGCAGCCAGCCGGGGACACGGGAGAGATCCGCCTCGGCTTCCGCGATGCGGAACAGCACCAGGGCCATCGGCCCGTCACCGTCGCCGAACAGCCCCTCGCCGGTGGCGGCGTAGCACAGCAGTGTGGCGAGGCAGAAGATGTCCGAGGCCGCGACGATATGGCGGCTGCCCCTGACATGCTCGGGCGACATGAAGCCCGGTGAGCCGACCACGGCTCCGGCGACGGTCATGGTGGCGGCGCCGAAGGCCCGGGCGATACCGAAGTCGATGACCTTGGGTCCGCCGTCCGCCAGCAGCACGTTCCCGGGCTTCAGATCCCGGTGCAGGACACGGGCGTGGTGGATGCTGCGCAGGGCGCGGACGAGGTCCAGGCCGAGGGCCCGGACGTTCTCGGGCGGCAGCGGGCCGGATCGGAACACGGTCCGGTCGAGGGCGGGTCCCGGTATGTACTCGGTGGCCATCCACGGGGTGTCGGCCTCGGCGTCGCCACCCAGCAGCCGTGCGGTGTAACGGCCCTCCACCGCCTGGGCCGCGGCGATCTCGCGCCGGAAGCGTCCGCGGAAGTCCCGGTCGGGGTCGGGGTCGGCGGTGCCTTCCGCGACGAGGTCGGGCCGGATCGTCTTCACCGCGGCCGGCCGGCCCTCGGGGTCGACCCCGAGGAACACCTCGCCCATGCCGCCCGCGCCGAGGCGGGTGAGCAGCCGGTAGGGCCCGATGGCCCGGAGCGAAGGCTGGGACACCCCTCCCCGCACGTCCTGACCCCCCTCTGCCACAGCGCGTCCACAGATTACCCGTTGGGGCGACCGTGACCGCTCGCCGACTCACGGGTGACCGTGACCCGCCGTCGGGCTATGTCTCGGCGGCCTCTGCGTAGAGCTGGGAGAGTTCCGGGGCGCCGTCGACGGCCCATTGGTGACCGGCCTGGACGACGTCGACCTCACGGCCCGAACCGAGTCTGACGACGGGTCGGCCGCTGGGCCAGACCTGCCAGACGGCGCCGGGGACGGTGCGGATGATGACCGTGCCGAGGTAGAGCCCGGCGTCGTTGCCGAGCCAGGTCAGTTCCTCGGGGTCGTCCCGCCAGCGCGGGAGGAGCTGGTCGAGTTCCTCCAACGAGGCGGCGGAATCGTCAAGTCCGATCCCGGCGGTGGCGGCCCGGGCGCGCAGCAGTTCGCATTCGGAGAGCAGTTGCGCGACCCCCTGGGGATCCTCCTCCTGGGCGCCCATCAGCGCCGTGGCGGAGGCCGGGCCGTGCCGCTTGCGCCAGTTGTCCAAGAAGGGGATGTTCATACCACTCAGCGTCGCATCCGGCGCACGGGCGCACCACAGGGCGCGCGGTATGGCTCGTGACCCGATGATTGTCTTGACGCCATCCATCCGCCTCTCTACGTTCTTCCCGCACCTGTCGGATCAGCAGTCGGGGTTGGTTGCGAGAGGGGACACGTATGCGCCTGGGCAGACGGTGGACGGCAGCCGGGATCATCGCGGGAGGTGTCGCCTTCGCCCTTCCGGCATCGGCCGTACCGGCCCTGGCCGGGACCGCCACCCGGACCGCGCCGCCCGAGCCGCTCCCCCTGGAGCGGCTTTTCGACAACCGGGGGGTCAGCGAGGACTCCCGGCCCGGGGACGCGGACCTCGACGGTTCGGGCAACTCGCTGTCCGCGGGGGATCTGAGGGCCGCCGGGTGGACGCCGGGGCGGGTGCTCGATCTGGACGGGGCACGGCTGACCTGGCCGCGGGGCGCGGGAGCGCGGCCGGACAACGTGGTCGCCGACGGGCAGGCGGTACGGCTGCGCGGCCGGGGCGAGGCGCTCACCTTCCTCGTGGCGGGCAGCGCGCCGGAGGGATCCGGCGCCGGGGTGAGCGGCACCGGGACGGTGCGCTACCGCGACGGGTCGAGCGGGACGTACACCCTCACCGCGCCGGACTGGCGCGCCGGTTCCGCGGCCACCAAGGCGGTCGGCCTCCCGCACATCAACGGCGCGGGCGGACAGCGGACGGAGCCCGCCCGGCTGTACGCGGTGACGGTGCCGGTGGCCCGGGGCCGGGAGATCGCGTCGGTGGTGCTGCCCCGGGATCCTGGGCCGGGCGCCGATCTGCATGTGTTCGCCGCGACGCTGCGGCGGTCCGCGCCGGGCTGGACCGGTAGCTGGGGAGCGAGCACCGCCGGGTACACCAAGGTCGGACCGTGGACGGACCAGACGCTGCGGCTGGTGGTGCACACCAGCGCGGGCGGGCCGCGGGCCAGGATCCGGCTGGCGAACACCTTCGCGGCGGCGCCGGTCGGGATCGGCCGGGCCACCGTCGCCGTACAGGGGAACGGGGCGGCGGCGCACGGTACGCCGGTGCCGCTGACGTTCGGCGGACGGCGGGGCGCCGCGATTCCGGCGGGAGCGCAGCTGGTCAGCGACCCGGTGGACTTCCGCGTCCCTGCGGACACCAATCTGCTGGTGAGCGTGCATCTGCCGGGTCCGGTCAGCGCGGCGCCGGTGCACACCCAGGCCACCCAGCGCTCGTATCTGAGTGCGCCCGGCAGCGGGGACCGCACCGGGGACACCGGCGCGGACGCCTACACCGGCACCCTGACCACCTGGCCGTTCCTCACCGGTGTGGAGGTGACGGGCGGGCCGGGCACGGTGGTGGCGCTGGGCGACTCGATCACCGACGGCACCAACTCCACGGCCGACGCCAACCGCCGCTGGCCGGATGTCCTGGCCCGGCGGCTGCGGGCGCAGTCCGAGGTGCCCGCGTACGGGGTGGTCAACAGCGGAATCTCGGCGAACCGCGTGGTCACCGATGTGTATACCGGCGACGGGGTCTCCACGGTGACCAGCGGGGTGAGTGCGCTGAGCCGGCTGGAGCGGGACGCGCTCGCCCGGACCGGGGCCCGGACCGTGGTGGTCTTCCAGGGCATCAACGACCTGCGCTGGGGCACCTCGGCGCAGGATGTCATCGCCGGGCTGCGGACCCTCGCGGCGCGCGCCCATGCGCGCGGGCTGCGGGTCGTGGGGGCGACGATCGCGCCGTGCGAGGGCGAGGCGCGCTGCACGGCGGACGCCGACGCACGCCGTCAGGTGGTCAACGCGTTCCTGCGGGACAGCGGCGGGGTGTTCGACGCGGTGCTGGACTTCGATGCGGTGGTGCGGGATCCGCAGCACCCGGCGCGGATCCTCCCGGCATACGACAGCGGTGACCATCTGCACCCCGGGGACGCCGGGTTGCGGGCGATGGCCGAGTCGATCGACCTGCGGACCCTGACGGGGTGACCCCTCGGTCTCAGACCTCCAGGTCGACCACGACCGGGGCGTGGTCGGAGGCGCCCTTGCCCTTGCGCTCCTCACGGTCCACATAGGCGTCGCCCACGGCCTTGGCGAACGGCTCGTTGCCGTAGACCAGGTCGATCCGCATGCCCCGGTTCTTGGGGAAGCCCAGCTCGCGGTAGTCCCAGTAGGTGAAGGGGCGGTCGTACTTCAGCGGGCGCGGCACCACATCGGACAGACCGGTGCCGCGCAGCGCGGCCAGGGCGTCCCGCTCGAGGTCGGTGACATGGGTGAGGCCGTCGAAGGCGGCCCGGTCCCAGACGTCCTCGTCAGCGGGC
Source organism: Streptomyces cucumeris (assembly GCF_024295805.1). Taxonomy (GTDB): domain Bacteria; phylum Actinomycetota; class Actinomycetes; order Streptomycetales; family Streptomycetaceae; genus Streptomyces; species Streptomyces cucumeris. The sequence goes on along the minus strand of NZ_JANCLX010000001.1, from coordinate 433,859 downwards.
GCCACGTTGAAGTCGCCGAGGACGGCGAAGGGGCGGTCACCGGCGGCGTCCTCGGTGACCGTGGAGCGCAGCGCCTCCAGCCAGGCCAGCTTGTAGTCGTAGTGCGGGTGGCCGATCTCCCGGCCGTTGGGCACATAGACCGACCAGACGCGGACGCCGCCGCAGGTGGCCGCTATGGCGCGCGGCTCCTGCCCGCCGTCGTAGTCCGGGCCGCCGGGCAGACCGACGGTGATCTCGCCGAGCCCCACCCGGGAGAGCAGCGCCACCCCGTTCCACCGGCCGGTGGCGTTGACCGCGGACTCGTAGCCCAGCTCACGCAGCGGCTCGTAGGGGAAGGCGGACTCGGCGCACTTCGTCTCCTGGACGCACAGCACGTCCGTACCGCTGCTCTCCAGCCAGGCGAGCAGCCGCGGCAGCCGGGCGGTGATCGAATTGACGTTCCAGGTCGCGATGCGCATGTGGGTCAACCTAACAGCCGGGTCCGACAGCGCTCACAGGGTCAGCGTCTGCCCCGGCGCCAGCCGCAGATGCTCGGTACCGGCGATCCCCGGACCCTCGGGTCCCAGCAGCCGGCCGTAGACCTGCGGGGCCACCTCGGACAGCAGGGCGTCGTGGATGTCGACGGCACGGCGGGGGGCCACGGCCCGGACGTAGTCGAGCACCTCGCTGAACTTGTTCCAGGGGGCGTGCACCGGCAGCAGCAGCGTGTCCAGCCTGCGGCCGGGGGGCACGGTGAGCGCGTCGCCGGGGTGGAAGACGGTGTTGTCCACCACGTAGCCGACGTTGGTGATCCGGGGGATGTCGGGGTGGATGACGGCGTGGAGCTGGCCGTGGACCTCGATCTCGAACCCCGCCGCGGTGAAGGTGTCGCCCTCGCCGATCGTGTGCACCCGGCCGGGGAACGCCGCCGAGATCTGCCCGGCCACACTGGTCAGGGTCCACAGCTCGGCGCCGGGGTTGGCCTCGAGCGCCACCCGCAGCCTTGCCTCGTTGAAGTGGTCGGCGTGTTCATGGGTGACCAGGATCGCGTCCGCGGCCACCGCCGCGTCCTGTTCGCTGAAGGCTCCGGGGTCGATGACGAGCGTCTGCCCGTCCTTCTCCAGCCGGACGCAGGCGTGGCCCTTCTTGGTGAGCTTCATGTGGATCATTCTGCTACCGGGCCGCCCGCGTAAACGGCTCACTCCTCCGGGCTGGTCTCCTCGCGGATGACGCGCTGGGCCACCGCGAAGGCGGCGTTGGCGGCGGGCACCCCGCAGTAGACGCCGGTGTGCAGCAGGACTTCCTTGATCTCGGTGGGGGTGAGCCCGTTGCGCAGCGCGGCGCGGGTGTGGAAGGCCAGTTCATCCAGGTGGCCGCGGGCGACCAGGGCGGTGAGGGTGATCACGGAGCGGGTGCGGCGGTCGATTCCCGGGCGGGTCCACACCTCGCCCCACGCATAGCGGGTGATGAAGTCCTGGAAGTCGCCGGTGAACTCGTCTATCTGTGACTCGGCGCGGTCCACGTGCGCGTCGCCCAGTACCTCGCGGCGCACCTTGATGCCGCGCTCGAAGGCGTCGGTGCGGACGTCCGGCACCGGTTCGGGCGCGGCGGCCCAGCCGATCTCCGCGGCCGGGGTGGCCGTCGGGGTCGTCGTCGGCGTGGCGGGGGGCGCGGGGGTGAGCACCGGCTTGACGGGCGGCGCGGGGATCGCGGTCATCCCGGTGGGGTGGTCCGGGCTCTGCCAGGTGCCGGAGAAGTGGCGGACCAGCAGATCGGTGACGGCCGCCGGCTGCTCCACCGGGGCGAGGTGGGAGGTGCCGGGGACCATGGCGAGCCGGGCGTCGGGGATTCCGGCGACCAGGACGCGGGCGTCGGCGGGCGGGGTCACCTCGTCGTCGGCGCCGACCAGGACCAGGGTGGGGGCGCTGATCAGACCGAGCTCGGCGCGGGCGTCGAATGCGGCGAGCGCCTCGCAGCAGGCGATGTAGCAGCCGGGGTCGGTGGTGCGGACCATCTGGACGGCCCAGTCGACGATGGCGGGCTGGGCGCCCGCGAACGCGGGGGTGAACCAGCGCTCGGGGGTGGCGCGGGCCACCGGGTCGAGACCGTTGGTGCGGACCACCACACCGCGCTGGCGGAAGGAGTCGGCGGTGCCGAAGCGCGGGGAGGCGGAGACGAGGGCGAGCGAGCCCACTCTGAGCGGATGGCGCAGCGCGAGTTCGGCACCGATGGCCCCGCCGAGCGAGCAGCCCGCGTACCCGAACCGGTCGATGCCGATCTGGTCCAGGGTGGCCAGCAGCCGTCCGGCGAGCTCCCGCACGGAGGAGGCGGGGTAGGCCGGTGCGCCGCCGTGGCCGGGCAGGTCGAAACGGAGCACCCGCCAATGGCGGGACAGCTCGGGTATCTGGCGGTCCCACATGTGCCAGGTGGTGCCCAGCGCCGGTCCGAGGACGAGCACGGGCCCGTCCTCGGGTCCGTCGATCCGGTACTGAAGTGTCTTGATCTCGCTCACCCGGAAACGGTATCCGAACGAGGTGGCCGCCCCTTACGGCGTAACCGTGGAGACTACGTAGACCCTCGGGTGACGGGGATTGTCACGATTGACGGTGATCTCCAGCGTGGGCTGGGGGTCCTTCTGTTTGAACACCGTTCCTGACCACTTATCGCCTGAACCAAGCCGCCAGCCGACCTTCTTGGCCTCCTTGGCACTGATGGTCACCTCGCCGTCCTCCAGGGCGGACGGACGGGTGCCGGCCCGGGTCAGAAAGCGGTTCAGACCCTCGGGCGACGTGATGAACTGCACGTAGAGCGAGCTCTCGTCCCAGGAGTTGGTCTCGTAGTAGGCGACGTCCGCGGAGTAGGCCGGGATCGGTACGTCGTATATGCGCCGCTGCACCCGGCTGGGCCAGCCCTCGGTGAGCCCGGTGGCCGAGGCGCTCTCCTCCTTGTTCTCACCGCCCTCCCGGCTCTGGATGGCCGAGATCACGCCGTAGCCCGCGGGGAGCGTGATCAGCAGGAAGACGATCAGGACCTTGAGCCAGCGGCGGCGCGGACGGCCGTCGTCACCACCGGGGGTGCCGGGGCTCTCGGGGGCGCCGCTGCCGCGGTCGGGCGGGGTGGCTCCGGGGTCGTCCTGCGCGGGGCGCTGGTCGGCGGCGTTCATCCGCGGCCCGCCTCTCCCCTGGGCGCCAGCCGCAGCGGTGAGGTCCCGGTGCGCTCATAGCGCTCGACCCGGCGGCGGTTGGCGCGGCGGAAGCGGCGGGCGACCAGCCGGGCGAGGTCGGCGGCGCCCACCATCCCGGCCTCGGGCCCGAGCTGCGCCTTGACGATCCGGGCCTCCGGCCGGTAGCCGCGGCCGGTGAGGGTGCGCCGGAAGGCGTCCCGGGCGGGCCCGATCAGCAGATCGTCGGCGGCGCTGACGCCACCGCCGATGACGAAGCAGGAGGGGTCGAGCGCGGCGGCCAGGTTGGCGATGCCGACGCCGAGCCACTGGCCGATGTCCTGGAGGAGTTCGATGCACATGGCATCGCCGTCACGGGCCAGCTCGGTGATGAGCGGCCCGGTGATCTCCTGGATGTTGCCGCCGACCCGGTCGTTGATGCCGTACGCCACCGGGGACTCGGCGGCGGCCAGCTCACGGGCCTCGCGCACCAGCGCGTTCCCGGAGCTGTACTGCTCCCAGCAGCCGCGGTTGCCGCACGGGCAGCGGTGCCCCGCGGGGACGACCTGCATATGGCCGAACTCGCCCGCGACCCCGTACTTGCCCCGCTTGACCTGGCCGTCCTCCAGGATGGCGCCGCCGATACCGGTACCGAGGGTGATCATGACGAGGTGGTCCTCGCCGCGTCCGGCGCCGAACCGCCACTCGGCCCACGCGGCCGCGTTGGCGTCGTTGTCGACCATGACCGGGACCGCGAGCCGCTCGGCGAGCCGGTCGCGCAGCGGTTCGTTGCGCCAGGACAGATGGGGGGCGAACAGGACGCGGTTGCGGTCGGCGTCCACCCAGCCCGCGGCGCCGATGCCCACCGCGTGCACATCATGCCGGTCGGAGAGGTCCAGGACCAGCTCGGTGATGGTGTCCTCGACGACCTTGGGGCTCTTGGACTTGTCGGGCGTCTCGGTGCGCAGCTTCTCCAGGATGACGCCGTCGGCGTCCACCACCCCGGCCATCACCTTGGTGCCGCCGATGTCGATGCCGACGGTGGGCACCCGGGGCGCGGACAGGTGCGAGCGGCGCTCGCGGGTGCCGACGGTCCGCAGCACGGTGGCGCGGGCCGAGCCCCGGTGCACTCTTTCGCGGTAGATGCTCATCGGCCGCCCCCTTCACCGGTGCGGGGGGTGCGGTCGCTGCGGGTGCGTGCTCGCAAGAGTTCGTCGTCCCTGCGGGGGTCTCGGGAGGCCGGGGGGCCTCGGATACGTGGTTCCGTGGCGGGTGGGGCCCGCCGTGCGATTGTGCCTCACCCGGGGCTCGCACCGCATGGCGGAGTCCCGGGGCAGCGCGCCCCGGGACTCCGTGTCGATCAGCTCGCGGCGGGGCCGGACTCCAGCCGCGCCAGCTCGTGGCTGAGCTGCTCCAGCTCGCTGCCGCCCGCCATCTGGCGGGTGAGCTCGTCCAGGGCGATGCCGTCCTTGGTGTGGCTGCCCGCCATGGCGCCGCGCTTGAGGAGGACGAAGCGGTCACCGACCAGATACGCATGGTGCGGGTTGTGGGTGATCAGCACCACGCCCAGACCCGCGTCCCGGGCGGCGGCGACGTACTTGAGCACCACCCCGGACTGTTTGACGCCCAGCGCCGCCGTCGGCTCGTCCAGCACCAGCACCCTGGCGCCGAAGTGGACGGCGCGGGCGATGGCCACGCACTGCCGCTCACCGCCGGACAGGGTGCCGATGGGCTGGTCCACATCGCGCAGATCGATGCCCATGCGCAGCAGCTCGCTGCGGGTGGTGGCGCGCATCGCGTCCACGTCGAGCCGCCGGAACGGTCCGTATCCCTTGCGCAGCTCGGAGCCGAGGAAGAAGTTCCGCCACACCGGCATCAGCGGGACGACGGCGAGGTCCTGGTAGACCGTGGCGATCCCGCGGTCCAGGGCCTCGCGCGGGGAGCCGAGCCGGGTCTCCTCGCCCTCGATCGCGAAGCTGCCGCCGTCATGCCCGTGCAGTCCGGCGATGATCTTGATGAGGGTGGACTTGCCCGCGCCGTTGTCGCCGAGGACGCAGGTGATCTCCCCGGCGCGCACCTCGAGGGAGACCTCCTCGAGCGCCTTGACGTTGCCGTAGTACTTGCTGACGCCGTTCAGTTCGATCAGCGGTGCCGTGGTCACTTGCTCGCCTCCGCCCGCTTGCGGACCCACCAGTTGAGCAGGGTGGCGAGCAGCAGCATCGCCCCGAGGAAGAACTTGAACCAGTCCGCGCCCCACTGCGCGTAGACGATGCCCTTGTTGGTCATGCCGAAGATGAAGGCGCCGACGGCGGCGCCCACCGCGGAGCCGTAGCCACCGGTGAGCAGACAGCCGCCGATGACGGCCGCGATGATGTAGAGCAGCTCGTTGCCGACACCCTCGCCGGACTGGACCACGTCGTAGTTGAACAGCAGGTGCTGACCGGAGATCCAGGCGGCGAAGGCGACGCCCATATAGAGCCCGATCTTGGTGCGGTTCACGGGGACGCCCACCGCGCGGGCCGCCTCCTTGGCACCGCCCACGGCGAAGATCCAGTTGCCGGCGCGGGTGCGCAGCAGGATCCAGGTGGCCAGTGCGATCAGGGCGAACCACCACAGGACGGTGATCTGGACCTCGACGTCCCCGATGGTCAGATGTGAGGCGAAGACCTTCTGCGCGGCGGGGAAGCCCTCCATGTCGGCGATGGTCTTGGTGGAGACCGTGTCGCTGATCAGCTTGGTGAAGCCGAGGTTGCAGCCCTGGAGGATCAGGAAGGTGGCCAGGGTGATGATGAAGCTCGGCAGGTTGGTGCGCACCAGCAGATAGCCGTTGAAGAAGCCGATGGCGAGGGTGGCCAGCAGGGACACCCCGACACCGACCCAGACGTTCGCCGTCATCTGGTACGAGAACATCGAGGAGATCAGCGCCGAGGAGGTCACCATGACCCCGGTCGACAGATCGAACTCCCCGCCGATCATCAGCAGCGCCACCGGCACCGCCATGATCCCGATGGTCGACGAGGCGTACAGCACGGTGCTGAAGCTGGACCACTGCAGGAACGCGTCGGCGGCGAACGAGAAGAAGACGAAGACGGCGACGGCGCCGACCACCGCGCCCAGCTCCGGACGGCTCGCCAGCCGGCGCGGCAGCGAGGCGCGCACCGTCCGCCGGTCGTCCGGGCGGCCCGGTCCGGCGGGATCACCGCCGGCACCGGCGGTCTTGAGGGGTTGGGCGTCCGTGCTCATCGGGTCCCCCGCTTGGTGTACCCGGCGAGCTCGGCGGCGTCGTCCTTGGTGACGATCTGCGGACCGGTGAGCACCGGCTTGCCGCCGCCGAGGACATCGGCGTTGTAACGGTGGAGCCAGAGCAGGTCCACCGCCTCGTAACCCTGGAGGTACGGCTGCTGGTCGACGGCGAAGCCGAGCGTGCCGTCCTGGAGTGCGGCGGCGACCTTCGCATTGAGGTCGAAGGTGTCGATCTCGGCGTCGCTGCCCGCGCGGTCGGCGGCCTTGGCGGCGGTGTCCGCGAAGGGCGCGCCGAGGGTGACCACGCTGTCGATGTCCTTGTCGGACTGGAGCTTGGCCTCGATGGAGGACTCCACGTCGGGCATGTTGGTGCCCTCCACGTAGATCTTCTCCATCTTTCCGGCAAAGGTGTCGGCGGCGCCGTCGCAGCGCTGCTCATGGCCGACGTTGCCCTGCTCGTGCAGGACGCACAGGGCCTTCTTGCGGCCGCGCTTGTTGAGCTCCTCGCCGACGGCCTCGCCCGCGATGGTCTCGTCCTGGCCGACGTGGGTGAGGGCGCCGAACTTCTTGGACTCACCGGAGCCGGAGTTGACGGTGATCACCGGTATCCCGGCCTTCTGCGCCCGCTTGACCACGGACTTCATGGCGTCGGGCTTGGCGAGCGTGACGATCAGCCCGTCGACCTTCTGGTCGATGTAGGACTGCACGAGCTGGGCCTGTTCCTTGCCCTCCTCGTTGTGGGCGTAGAGGAACTTGATGTTGTCCTTGGCGGCGGCCTGTTTGGCGCCGCTCTGCACGATGTCCCAGAAGGTGTCGCCGTCGCCGGAGTGGGTCACCATGGCGAAGGTCCACTTGGGGGTGTCGACCGCCGCCCGGCCCCCGGCCGCCGCCTGGGCGGCCCGCTCCTCGGCGCGCTTGCCGCCGGTACTGCTGCACCCGGCCAGGCCCGCGCCCAGCGCCGCCGCCACCACGGCGGCGGTCATCGCGCGCACCCCTGTCCGAACCTTCGCCGCCCTCGCCACGTAGCGTCGCCCTTCTCGCCGTCTATTCCGGTGTGCACCGGATGACCCGGTCTGTCCGCTGTCATGATCACGGCCTGGCGCCAGGTGTTCCGGGCTCCGGCCGCCGCCAAGTATCCGTCACCGCCGGCCACCCTGGCCCCTGGGGGCTCAGCGGGCGCCACGGGCGGTGCGTTTCTCCAGCTCGGGGGCGTCTTCGCCGGTCACGGCCGTGGGCCCGACGCCTGGTGCTGGATCCGCCCCCTCCCGGCCGCCCCGATGCGGCTGGGGGACTTGTAGCGGCGGGCGCGGATCGCGTCAAGGCACCGCGCTCCGGGGCCGGTCGAGAACGGGCGGGGAACGGCCGGGGGCGCCGGAGCCTCAGGGGCCTCAGGGGCTTTCAGCGGCCTCAGGGGCGGACGAGCAGCTGGAACTCGAAGGCGTAGCGCGAGGCCCGGTAGATATGCGAGCCGAACTCCACGGCCCGACCGGTGTCGTCGAAGGTCGTACGCTCCATCGTCAGCACCGGCGCGCCCTCCGGCTCGCCGAGCTCCTCCCCCTCCTCGGCTGTGGCCGCGCGGGCGCCGACCGCCTGGCGGGCGCTGTGCAGGGTGATCCCGGCGGCGCGCATCAGCCGGTACAGACCCGTGCCCTCCAGCTCCGCGCTGTCCAGGGTGAACAGCCCCGCGGGGAGCCAGTTGCACAGATGGGCCATGGGCTCGCCATGCGCCAGCCGCAGCCGCTCGATCAGCACCACGTCGGTGCCCTCCGCGAGCCCCAGGGCGGCGGCGACCTCGGCGGTGGCGGGTTCGGTGGTGTTCCGCAGCACCCGGGTGGCCGGGCGCTGCCCGGCGGCCTCCAGGTCGTCGTAGAGGCTGCTCAGCTCCAGCGGGCGCTTGACCTGGCTGTGCACCACCTGAGTGCCCACACCCCGGCGCCGGACCAGCAGCCCCTTGTCGACGAGCGACTGTATGGCCTGGCGGACGGTGGGGCGGGACAGCCCGAGCCGCCCGGCGAGGTCGATCTCATTGCCGAGCAGGCTCCCGGGCGCCAGCCGCCCCTGTTCGATCGCCGCCTCGAGCTGCTGGGACAGCTGGAAGTACAGCGGGACCGGGCTGCTGCGGTCCACGCTGAACTGGAGCTCCGCCGCGCCAGAAGAGTCTTCTCCCTGCATTGCCACGGGCCGAGCGTAGCCGGATGAGCACATGACGGGAAGTCGTGAAGTTCGGTTGTCCGGACAAACGGCGGGGCGACTACGGAGAGAGATCGTTCCTGCCGTCCCGGCGATCGTCAGCGGACGCCGCCGGGGGCCGGGGTGAACTCCACCGGCAGGGCCGACAGCCCGCGCATCCAGGGCGAGGGCCGCCAGACGAGCGCCTTCGCCGACACCGCGAGCCGCAGATCGGGCAGCCGGTCCAGCAGCACCTCGACCCCGGTCCTGGCGATGACCTCGGCGATCTCCTGGGCCGGGTAGGGGCAGCGGTGCGAGCCGTGACCGAAGGAGAGGAACGCGCTGTTGCCCTCGGTGGAGACCCGGCGGTCCGGCCGCACCTCCGGATCGGCGTTGGCGGCGGCGAAGCCGAGCAGCAGCAGATCCCCGGCGCGGATCCGCTGCTCCCCCAGGACGGTGTCCCGGGTGGCCCAGCGGCCCGCGATGTTCTGGGTGGGGGTGTCCTCCCACAGCACCTCGTTCATCGCCCGGGCCACGCTGTGGCGGCCGCCGGAGAGCGAGAGGGCGAACCGCTCGTCGGTGAGCATCAGCCGCAGGGTGTTCCCGATCCAGTCGGCCGTCGACTGGTGACCCGCCCCGAACAGCACCATCAGGTCCTGGATGATCTCCTCGTCGCGCGAGGGGTCCGAGGAGCCGATCATCCGGGAGGCCACATCCGGTCCGGGGACCTCACGCTTGGCGGCCAGCAGCTCCCGCATTCCGGCGCGCAGCGCCTTCTGCCCCGCCAGCGCCTTGCGGCTGCCGTCCACCACCTCGTGGAGCGAGCGCAGCAGCTTCAGCCCCATGGTGTCGGGGAAGCCGAAGATCCGGGCGATGACCAGCGCCGGGAGCAGCACCGCGTACTCCGCGACCAGATCGGCCTCACCCCGTTCGCAGAACGCGTCCACCAGCAGATCCGCGAACTTCTCCGCCTGGTCGCGCAGTTCGTAGGGGTCGACGGCGTCCAGCGCGTTGTTGATGGTCAGCGAACGCTTCCGGTGGACCTCGCCCTCGGTGTAGACCACGGCGGTGTCACCGCGGCCGATCATGGGCAGCAGGGGCCAGTCGTCGGGTATGCGGTCCCAGGCGTTCCAGCCGCTGGAGTCGCGGGTGAACAGGGCCGGATCGCTGGTCAGCTGGCGCAGTTCGCGGTAGCCCAGCACCAGCCAGGCGGGGACCCCGCCCTCGAGCAGCACCGGGGCCACCGCCCCGTGTTCGCGCCGCATATCGGCGTACATCCGTGCCGGGTCGGTCTGGAACCCCGGCCCGCTGAGCGGCCGGGCGCCGGAGCGGGCGGGGCAGCCGGTCGGCGGGGCGGCGGTGCCGGACGTGGTCGCGGCGCTCCCGGAGCGTTCGAGGTGCGCTGTCATCGATCAGTCCTTATGACACTGGGGTGATGTAAACCCGGGTCAATATAGGTCAGTCACGGCAGCGTGGGGAGGCTCGGAGGCAAAGCGGTCGTTATTTCAACCACTCGTCCTCATACCGTTCGTAGGTGCCGTCATGTGTGGCCAGATGGACCCACTGGTCGACGTATTCCCTGAACTGCGTGTCCCCGCGCGGCAGGGCATATGCCTTCTCGGAGAAGGAGAACGGCTTGTCCGGGTGGACGGCGCACAGTTCGGGGTGGATCGCGGACTGGTAGCGGGTCTCGCTCGCGTCCGTCATCATCACATCGGCCCGGCCCTCGATGATCTCGTCGAAGATCGTGGTGTTGTCCGGATGGACGGTGAGGGTGGCCTTCTCGATGTGGGCGCGCGCGAACTGCTCGTTGGTGCCACCGGGGTTGACCACCACCCGCACCCCCGGCCGGTCGATCTCCTCCAGCGTGGTGTACTTCCGCTCGTCCGGACAGCGCACGATCGGCGTCTTGCCGTCGGTGAGGTACGGCTCGCCGAAGGACACCGTACGGGCGCGGGCGAGGGTCACCGACACCCCGCCCATCCCGATGTCGCAGCGCCCGGCGGCCACCTCACCCGTCAGGTCGGCCCAGGTGGTGGCGCGGTACTCCGGGGTGGCGTCAAGGCTCTTGGCCAGATCGCGGGCCATCTTGATGTCGATGCCGGAGTACGCCCCGGTCCTGGGGTCGCGGTGGGTGAAGGGGCGGTAGTCGCCCGTGGTGCACACCCGCAGCACCCCGCGCTCGGGCACCTTGTCCAGCAGGGTGCCGTGCGGACGGGCGCGTTCGGCCGCGGAGGGTGCCGCGGATCCGGCGGCCAGGGCCGAACCCGCGGCGGTGGCGGCGAGCAGGGCGGCGACGGCGGACAGGGTGACGGTGCGTCTCACAGCGGCTCCTGAGCTCCTGAGCACGGGTTCTCCTGGGCACGGGCTCTCCTCGGCAGGGGCGGAGAGCCCGGGGCGCATGATCACAGCGCGCCCAGGGTGGCAGAAGTGGCGGCTCAGGAGAACCCGTTGACCCTCAGTACGGTTCGGGACCGGGGTCGAGCGGCGGGCCCACGTCCGCGAGCCGGGCCAGCAGTTCGGCGACGCGCTTGGCCACGGTGTCCCGGTCGCCCTCGGCCAGCGAGGCGCCCATCCCGCAGGCCACCGCGCCCGCGGCGATCCACTCCGGGGCCTCGGCCACTCCCACCCCGCCCGTGGGGATCACGGCGGCCTGGGGCAGCGCGGCGGTCACGTCCCTGACCCAGCCGGGGCCGTACGCGGAGGCGGGGAACAGCTTGAGGGCGTCCGCGCCCAGCTCCAGCGCGCGCACCGCCTCGGTGGGGGTGGCCACCCCGGGGAAGACGGGCAGTCCGTAGCGGTGGCCGGTGCGGATGACCTCGGCGTCCAGGCTCGGGGAGACCAGGAAGCGGGCGCCCGCGTCGGCCGCCATCCGGGCGGAGGTGGCATCGAGCACCGTGCCCGCGCCGATCACCGCGTCATTGCCCACCTCCCGGATCAGGGTGGTGACCGCCTCCAGGGCGAAGGGCGTGGTCAGCGAGATCTCCAGGCCGGCTATACCGGCGGAGAGCAGGCTGTCCGCAGTGGCCGTGGCACGGTCGTAACTGTCGCTCCGTACGATCGCCAGGACGCGCTGCGCAAGCGCGGCCCGGGTGGTCTCCCAGCGGTACACGGCGGTCGCCGCCTTTCCTCTCCGAGGTGCTGCCAGGGGGTGCCGCGCCGGATTGCCCCGGGGATATGCGGCACGTGCGGTGTGCGGTGGACGGTGTGCGGTGCTGCGACGGGCTCGGGGTGCGGGGACAGCGGAGGTGCGGGGTGGTTCCGTCGGGGTGTCGCGGATGCGGTGTGCTGCGGTGCGGGTGGTGCCGGGACGAGCCTACGGACCGGGCGGGCGGGTCAGCGGTGGACCCCGTCCCCGCCGCCCGCGGCGCGGGCGAGGGCGCGGTCCCGGGCGGCGGCGGTGGGCAGCCCGTCGGTGTCGGTGGCGGCCTGGACCGCGAGGGAGGCCACACAGGCGGCCTCGGCCAGCGCGCGCTGCTCGCGCAGACCCCGCAGCCGGGCCGAGAGATAGCCCGCGGCGAAGGCGTCACCGGCGCCGATCGGATCGACGACCGGCACCGCGTGGGGCTCCTGACGCCAGCTTCCGTCCGCGGTCCGCACGGTGGCCGAGTGGTCCGGGTGCTTGACCACGACTTCCCGGGCGGCGCCGGCCAGCAGCTCCTCCGTGGCCTCGGCCACGGACAAGGAGGTCAGCAGCTCCAACTCGTCCTCCCCCGCGAGGACGATGTCCGCCTCGCGCAGCAACGGGCCCGCCGTCTGGGTCCACTGGGCGGCGCCGCCCAGTTTGTGCCGGACGTTGGGGTCGAAGGAGATCCGGGCCCCGGCCGCGCGAGCCAGCTCCACCAGGCGGCGGCTGGCGGCCGCGGCGGTCGGCGAGAGCATGGGGGTGATCCCGGAGAGGTGCAGCAGCCGGGCGCCCTCGACGGACTCCGGGCGTATCTGCTCGGGGTTGAGCCGGGAGGCGGCCGAACCCATGCGGTAGTACTGCACATCGATGGCGCGGTGCGGATGGCTGTCCCGCATCAGCAGCCCGGTGGGGGCATGGTCGTCCACCATGGCGTGGCCGACGTCCACACAGTCCGCGCGCAGCTCGCGCAGCACCGCCTCGCCCGCCGGATCGGCGCCGACGCGGCCGAGCCAGCGCACGCCGTGGCCGAGCCGGGCAAGGCCCACGGCCACGTTGGACTCCGCCCCCGCCACCGACCGGCGGAAGTGCACGGCACGGTCCAGCGGAACTCCGGGCTCCGCCAGCAGGAGCAACATCGCCTCGCCGCATGTGACCACGTCCGGGCCGTTCGCCACCGGTGCCTCCCCAACACGACCGCTACCACCGAAACGGTATCGGGAGGCGCTGACAAGGGGCCGTGCGGGGTTGGGTACGAGGCGCGGTACGGGCCGCCGGATCGTATGCGACCGGTGCGCCGCGGGAGGCGCGGTGTGTCCCCGTGACACCACGCCGCGCGGCCGCTGCCCTGTTGCCGGGGCAGCGGCCGCGATGTGGGGGGTGGCGGTCTTCTTCGGCTCAGCAGCCGCGGTCCACCAGGTCGAACGACTCGTAGTGGTCAGCGGTGTAGTAGTCCTCGTTGTCCTTTTCACCGGTGACGATGCGACGGGCGCCACGGTCCGGGGAGCCGGGGGTCTCGACCGTGAACTCGTGGTAGTAGCCGGACGACTGGTCCGGGAGGATGCCCTCGCGGTTGTCGAAGACGGTGCCGTCCTGCGGGTACGGGTAGGGGCCGTCCTTCTCGATCAGGTCGAGGGTCTTGTGGGCCTCGTCGGGCAGCTTCGAGTAGCAGATGTCGCCGACATCGGCGGCGACCCGGACCGAGGCGACGACGCTGTGGCCGGCGGGGGCGGCGGTGGCCGTGACGGCCGTTCCGCCGAGCAGCAGCGTCGAGGCGAGGGCGCCGAGTGCACCGATGCGAGCAATCCGTGGGGGGATTTTCATGGCACTAGCATGACGCGCGTAGAGGATGGCATGTCAATGCCAAGTACCCGTAGTTACCGAGGAGTTCACAAGACCTCCGCGAGATGCCGTACCCGGTGAGGAAAATGTAACTTTTGCCTCTCGGGCAAATCTTTTGCCCCAGGGGTGAAGGGCTGGCTATACCGGAGCTATGACTCCGTTCCCCGGCGGGCCCGGTGACCAGCCTCTCGGCGGATCCGGCGACGGACCGCCGACCGAACTGCCCACCGTCGCTCCGCGTCTGCGAGACCTGCGGCGGCGCAGCGGTCTGACCCTGGAGACCGCGGCCCGGCGGGTCGGTCTCTCCCCGGCCCATCTGTCCCGCCTGGAGACCGGGCGGCGGCAGCCGTCGCTGCCCATGCTGCTGGCCTTGGCCCGTACGTACGGCACCACGGTATCCGACCTGCTGGGCGAGGCGCCTCCGGAGCGGGAACCGGTGGTGCGGGCCGACCGGATGGAGCCCCAGGAGGCGGGCGGCTGGACCTACTGGCGGGCCGGGGGTTCGGGCCGGGCCATGCAGGCGCTGCGGGTGCACGTCCCGGAGCGCTCCGGTGCCCAGGACGCCCTGGTGCGGGTCCACCCCGGCGAGGAGTGGCTCTACGTCATCCGGGGGCGGCTGGGGCTGACCCTCGGGGAGACGGTCCACGTCCTCGCCGAGGGCGACGCCGCCCACTTCGACTCCCTCACCCCGCACCGCATCGCCGCCGCCTCGCCCGGCGGCACCGATCTGCTCTTCGTCCACACACTGCTGCAGAGCGGCGCGGCCGAGTTGTGCCTCGGTGACGCCGCCCGCGGAGGAAGGCACGGTACGCCGTGAACGAGACGACCGCCGACCACACCCCCGGAACCGCCGGCACCCCTCCGGCCAGGGCCGCCACCACCCCCGACGAGGAGGACCGGGCGCCCATGACCTTCACCGTCCGGGTCTTCATCTACCTGGTGGGCGTGCACTTCATCGCCGGCTTCCTCTTCCTGCTCTTCTACCTCGCGGGCGCCAAGTAGCCGCGCGGGGAAGGCTTTCCGGTGTCCGGTGCCGGATCCGGCCGGACGGCGGCGTCCGCAGGGGCTCGGCGCCGCCTGCACCGCCACCGTCGCCGCACTGGTCAGGCTGGGGTGGGAACACATACGGCGGGAACACGGACTCCGACCACCGCCCCCGAGCACCGCACCGCCGCAGACCAGAGAGGAGCACGCCGATGGTCGCCACCGCCCCGGCGCGGGCCCGCACCCTGTGGGCCCTGTTCGAGCCGATCCACGCGGTCACCTACTTCGCGCCGGAGGCCCTGACCGCCTACGAGGACGCCGGGCTGCGCGGCTTCTGGCGCGGCTATTTCGCGGGCCGCGCCGCCCCGCTGGGGCCGGTCGGCCCGGAGCCCGTCGTGGCGGCGTTCTTCAGCTTCGCGCCCTCGATGGTCGCGCGCGCCCTGCCCGACGCCTGGGCGGTGGCGCCGCCCGAGCGGGTGCTGGAGGTCCGGCGCGCCGGGGCGGTCGCCGCGCTGCGGCGGCTGCTGGCCGGGCAGGAGGCGGCGGTGGAGCGCGCCGCCGAGGCCCTGGTGCCCCGGTCCGCCGGTCTGGACACCGCGGGCCGGGTGCTCACATCGGCCAACGCGGCGCTGGACTTCCCCGACAAGCCCGTCGAGCGGCTGTGGCACGCCGCCACCCTGCTGCGTGAGCACCGCGGTGACGGTCATGTGGCGGCCCTGGTCGCCGCGGGCCTGGACGGCTGTGAGGCGCTGGGCCTGCGCGCGGGCGCCGATCTGCCGCGGGCCGAACTCCAGCCGTACCGCGGCTGGACCGACCAGGAGTGGGAGGCCGCGCTGACCCGGCTGGCCGACCGCGGGCTGCTGAAACCGGACGGCACCGCCACCGGGAACGGGCGTGAACTGCTGCGCGCGGTGGAGTCCGCCACCGACCGCGCGGCCGAACGCCCCTGGCGGCCGCTGACCGCCGAGGACACCACGGCCCTGACGGCCCTGTTGAAGCCGCTGGCCGCGGCGTGCTCGACGGCGCTGCGCTTCCCCAATCCGATCGGGGTGCCGGAGCCGGGCGCCTGACGTTCCGTCCACCGCCCGGCTGCCGCCCGGCCGCTGTCAGCCGCTCAGCTCCGCATGGCGTCCGGCGAGCGTCCCGGCGCCCCGCTCGGTCAGTTCGCCGTACAGCCGCAGCCGGGCGACCCCGCCGTCCGGGTGGATGTCGATCCGCACATGGGTCACCGGCGGGGCGTCGTCCAGGGACAGCCGGTGGACGGTGTCGGGCTGGA
This sequence comes from Streptomyces cucumeris, assembly GCF_024295805.1. Lineage (GTDB taxonomy): Bacteria > Actinomycetota > Actinomycetes > Streptomycetales > Streptomycetaceae > Streptomyces > Streptomyces cucumeris. The sequence goes on along the minus strand of NZ_JANCLX010000001.1, from coordinate 418,082 downwards.
GGCGGGTGCGGGGCAGCAGTTCGGTCCAGCCGGGGGCGGTGTGGTCGGCGGGGTCGGCGCCGGTCGTCGTGTCGAGGCCGTGGAGCGTGGCCCAGCCCGCCGCGTTGCCCTTGTAGCAGCCGGTGTCGATCTCCACGGCGCGGATCCGGGAGTGGCCGGTGAGCCGGTAACGCACCCAGTCATGACCGGTGTCGCGCCGCCGCCGGGTCTCCCAGCCCTCGTCCATCCGCTGGGAGCGGCCGGGCTGGATGGAGTTGGCGGGCGGGGAGAAGAAGCGGTCCGATGCATCCTCGGCCACCCCGCCGTTCTCCAGCGCGGCCAGGTCGAAGACGGAGAGCGCGGTGAGCCAGGCCGGATCGGGGGCGGCCTCGCCGTACACCCGGAGCCGGGCGATCCCGCCGTCGGGGTACTGCGTGAGGCGCAGATGGGTGAAGCGGCGCGGTACGGAGACCTCGAAGCCGTTGGCCGCGTGGCCGCCGACCGGGGTACGCGGGACGAGCACGGTCCACTCCACCCCGTCGGCGAGCAGCTCCTCCGGGGACGGCGCGCCCGGCACGCAGGCCGCCTCGACACCCACCGCCCGCGGGTGGTTGCCGCGGAAGTGGGCGGTGTCGACGACGATGCCGTGGATGACCCCGGGCGCGCCCAGGCGGATCAGCGCCCAGTCGTGGTCGGTGTCGGCGGGGTGCGGGGTGTCGGCGGAGGCGCCGCGCCGCCGCCGGGTCTCCCAGCCGTCCATGACCTTGCCCTTGTGGCCGTAGGTGGCCGGGTCGAAGTGCGGGACCTGGGGTTTGATCAGGTTCTCGCGTTCGGCGAAGAACTCGTCGTTGGCCGCGATGACGCTGCCGCCGAGCCGCCGGTCGGCCAGATCGGTGAGGTGGGTGAAGGGGAAGTCGGCGGAGCGGTAGTCGGCGTAGGGATCGCCGCCGCCGTACGGGTCGGCGTCACCGGTGAAGCGGGGTGTGGGCGCGGTCATGCGCGGGGCTGCCTTTCCAGGAGTCTGCCGGTGGGTTCGGTGGGGGTGCCGTGGTCAGCGATCTTCCGTCCGCGCAGCCAGGTGGACCGTACGACGCCGTGGAGGGTTCTGCCCGCGTAGGCGGTGACCTGGTTGCGGTGGTGCAGGGCTGCGGGGTCGACGGTGAACGTCTCGTCGGGGGCGAGGACCGCGAAGTCGGCGTCGTGGCCGGCCGCGACGGCGCCCTTGCGATGGTCGAGGCCGACCAGGGCGGCGGGCGCCGCGGACATCCAGCGGGCCACGTCGTGGAGGGTGTGGCCGCGGCGGCGGGCCTCGGTCCAGACCGCGGGCAGACCGAGCTGGAGCGAGGAGATCCCGCCCCAGGCCCGGCCGAAGTCGTCGACCTTCAGCTCGGCGGTGCACGGTGAGTGGTCGGAGACGACACAGTCGATGGTGCCGTCGGCCAGCCCCCGCCACAGCGCGTCCTGGTTGGCGGCCTCACGGATGGGCGGACAGCATTTGAACTCGGTGGCGCCGTCCGGGACTTCCTCGGCGGTGAGGGTCAGGAAGTGCGGACAGGTCTCGACGGTGACGCGGACGCCGTCGCGCCGGGCGGCGGCGAGCAGCGGCAGCGCCTCGGCGGAGGAGAGGTGGAGGACATGTACGCGGGCGCGCAGCTCACGCGCCAGCTCCACCAGCCGCTCGATCGCCCGGTTCTCGGCGTCGCGCGGGCGGGAGGCGAGGAACCCGGCATAGGCCGGACCGCTCGGTGCCGGGGCGTCCTCGATGAGGTGCGGGTCCTCGGCGTGCACGATGAGCAGTCCGCCGAAGCCCGCGATGGTGCGCAGGGCGGTGTCCAGACCGGCCGGGGTGAGATGCGGGAACTCATCGACGCCGGAGGGCAGCAGAAAGCATTTGAAGCCCATGACGCCCGCGTCGTGCAGCGGTTCGAGGTCGGCGGCGTTACCGGGCACCGCACCGCCCCAGAAGCCGATGTCCACATGGGCCGCCCGGCGGGCGACGGCCCGCTTGACCTCCAGGGCGTCCACGGTGGTGGTCGGCGGGACGCTGTTGAGCGGCATGTCGACCAGGGTGGTGATCCCGCCCGCGGCGGCCGCGCGGGTGGCCGTGGCGAACCCCTCCCACTCGGTGCGGCCGGGGTCGTTGACATGGACGTGGGTGTCGACGAGACCGGGCAGCAGCACATCGTCCCCGAGGTCCTCGACCCGGGCCCCGGGCGGGTCCGGGGCGTCGTACGGCAGGACGGCGGCGATCGTCCCGGTGGCCACGGACACGGCGACGGACGCCGCGCGCGGCCCTTCCGGGGTGACGACGCGCGTCGAGCGCAGCACCAGTTCGGCTTCCGGATGGGACACCCGCATCCTCCTCGGCTTCCAGGTTCTCCCGGACTCCAAAAATCAACATTCTGTTGAAGCTCGAGTCTTCACCCCGCCACCGGCCCGGTCAAGACCCCGTCCACCGGGGCGCCGCCGGACGCCCGCCGCCCGGGCCGTGACCGGCGCCGACAGCCCGCCAAAGGCACTGTGGGCGCCGGTGCGGCCCGGTAGGCTGCCGGTGGCCGGCCGGCTGCGGATCGTCGCCGCGCACGGCCCGGTACCCGCCGCAGTGAGAGGACACCCCGACGTGCCGTCCGCCGAGCCCAAGACCGCCGCCAGCTCCGGCGGCGTCCAGTCCCTCGAGCGCGCCTTCGATCTGCTGGAGCGGATGGCGGACGCCGGGGGCGAGGTGGGCCTGAGCGAACTCTCCACCAGCAGCGGGCTGCCGCTGCCCACCATCCACCGGCTGATGCGCACCCTGGTGGCCTGCGGCTATGTACGCCAGCAGCCCAACCGGCGCTATGCCCTCGGCCCCCGGCTGATCCGGCTCGGGGAGAGCTCGGCCCGGCTGCTGGGCACCTGGGCGCGGCCGTATCTGGCGCGGCTGGTGGAGGAGACCGGGGAGACCGCCAACATGGCCCTCCTGGACGGCGATGAGGTGGTCTACGTCGCCCAGGTGCCGTCCCGCCATTCGATGCGGATGTTCACCGAGGTCGGGCGGCGGGTGCTGCCGCACACCACGGGCGTCGGCAAGGCACTGCTGGCCGCCGCTCCCCCGGAGGAGGTGCGCGCCCTGCTGGGCCGTACCGGGATGCCGCCGGTGACCCCGCGGACCATCACCACGCCGGACGGCTTCCTGGAGGCGCTGCGCCGGGTGCGCGAGACGGGCTACGCGGTGGACGACAACGAGCAGGAGATGGGGGTGCGCTGTCTCGCGGTGCCGGTGCCCGACTCCCCCACCGCGGCGGCCATCTCGATCTCGGGTCCGGCGGGCCGGGTCACCGAGGAGGCCACGGCCGACATCGTGCCGATCCTCAAGGAGGTCGCGGCCGAGCTGTCCGGCGCGCTGGCCAGCGGCGGCGGCACCGCCTGACGGCGCGGCGGACCCACGGCGCCGACGGCGGGCCCTCGGGTCACTCCCTGCCGCGGCTCCTCGGCACACTGCCGAAGAGATCGATCGCGACCCGGACCCCGCTCAAGGAGGGGCCGAGCGCGCTCACCGAACCCAGCGCGCCCGCGATCAGCAACAGGGAGCGGCGCAGCCGGTGCAGCTCGGGGGCACCGGTGCGGATCATGGCGTCCAGCGCGGCGAGTTCATCGTCCGCGATGGCGCGATCGGGTAATTCGGCCGGATGGGCGGCCAGGTCACGCCTGAGCCGGGCGACGGCGAGGCGCAGCTCGGCCGCTCTCGGGTCTTCGTCGGTGCCGGACACTCGGCTGGCTTCCCTCACCGCGACGTCCTCCACCGACGAGGCATCGGGCGCTTCCCAGAGCTTCACGCCGTCATCGGACAACACTGCCCTTCGCCCCCTCGCACACTGGTGCACGAGCCTGCCCCCTCTCCCTCTCTCCCATACGGCCGCCAGGCATCAGGACCGGACGTAAGCCCGGACACAGGACCGGACACAAGGGGCCGCGGCTCAGTTAACGACACGGTACGCACGCCGCGCCATACGGAGAGCGAAAATCAGACCGGCTTGGATGGATCGTCCACGGCGGCCTCCGGTGAGGTAAGCAGGGCCCATGGATCGCACCTCGACTGACAATGCGCAGGTCGCCGGAGTGCTGCTGGCGGCGGGCGGTGGACGGCGGCTGGGCGGACGGCCGAAGGCCCTGTTGAGGCACCGGGGGCGGCCGCTGGTGGAGCACGCGGCGCGCGCGCTGCGGGAGGGCGGCTGCGCCCCGGTGCACATCGTGCTGGGCGCCGCCGCCGAGGAGGTGCGGGCGCGGGCCGAACTCCCGGGCTGCGTCCTGGTCGACAACCCGGACTGGGCGGGCGGTATGGGCTCCTCGCTGCGGGCCGGGCTGACCTCGCTGGCGGCGAGCGGAGCCTGCGCGGCCCTGGTCACGCTGGTGGACCAGCCGGGGATCGGGGCCGCCGCGGTGGCCCGGCTGCTGACCGCGTACGACGGCCCGGACAGCCTGGCGGCCGCGGAGTACGACGGGGTACGGGGCCATCCGGTGCTCTTCGGGGCGGCCCGGTGGGAGGGCGTGGCGGCGGACGCGGTCGGCGACCGCGGGGCGCGCGGCTATCTGCGGGCGCACGGATCGGCGCTCACGCTCGTGGACTGCTCGGACATCGCTCGACCGGATGACATCGACACGGCCGCGGACTTGACGCTGCTGGAGTGAGCCGGGGGTGGCACCGGGGGCCACGGGAGCCCGATGGGGTGAGGGCGGGCTCGCCCCTCAACAAAAGATTGAAGTTCCACCATGAGGAAATTACTATCCACAGGCCAGAAGGTTTGTGGGACGCCATGCTGCCCGTACGGCGTCGCACCGCCCTTCCCCCATCCCCGGCACCCCGTGCCACGCACCGCCTCCCAAAGGAGTGTCCGCCCATGCCAGCACCAGCGCCGTCCCCGCTGGCCGTCGTCGACACCGAACCTCTGGACCGCCAGGGCGAGGTGCTGACCGACGCGGCCCTGACCTTCCTCGCCGCGCTGCACGACCGCTTCACCCCGCGCCGCGACGACCTGCTCGCCCGCCGCGCGGAACGCCGCGCCGAGATCGCCCGCACCAGCCGTCTGGACTTCCTCCCCGAGACCGCCGCCGTCCGCGAGGACCCCGACTGGCGGGTCGCCCCGGCACCGCCCGCCCTCCAGGACCGCCGGGTGGAGATCACCGGCCCCACCGACCGCAAGATGACCATCAACGCCCTGAACTCCGGGGCGCGGGTCTGGCTCGCCGACTTCGAGGACGCCTCCGCACCCACCTGGGAGAACGTGATCGGCGGTCAGCTCAACCTGATCGACGCCTATGAACGGCGGATCGACTTCACCTCCCCCGAGGGCAAGAGCTACGCCCTGCGCCCGGACGAGGAACTGGCCACCGTGGTTACCCGGCCGCGCGGCTGGCACCTCGACGAGCGCCATCTGCGGGCGTCCGACGGCCGTGCGGTGCCCGGCGCACTGGTCGACTTCGGGCTCTACTTCTTCCACAACGCACAGCGGCTGCTGGACCGCGGCAAGGGCCCGTACTTCTACCTCCCCAAGACCGAATCGCATCGGGAGGCCCGCCTCTGGAACGACGTCTTCGTCTTCGCCCAGGACTACGTGGGCATTCCGCAAGGGACCATCCGCGCCACCGTCCTGATCGAGACAATCACCGCCGCCTACGAGATGGAGGAGATCCTCCACGAGCTGCGCGACCATGCCTCCGGGCTCAACGCGGGCCGCTGGGACTACCTCTTCTCCATCGTCAAGAACTTCCGCGACGGCGGCCCGGACTTCGTCCTCCCCGACCGCAACGCGGTCACCATGACCACCCCGTTCATGCGCGCCTACACCGAACTCCTGGTGCGCACCTGCCACAAGCGCGGCGCCCACGCGATCGGCGGTATGGCCGCGTTCATCCCCAGCCGCCGCGATCCGCAGGTCAACGCGGTCGCCCTGGAGAAGGTCCGGGCCGACAAGGACCGTGAGGCGGCCGACGGTTTCGACGGCTCCTGGGTCGCCCACCCCGATCTGGTGCCGGTGGCCCGCGCCAGCTTCGACGCGGTGCTCGGCGACCGGCAGCACCAGAAGGACCGGCTGCGCGAGGAGGTGCGCGTCACCGCCGCCGAGCTGATCGACATCTCCTCGGTGGGAGCGAAGCCCACGTACGAGGGACTGCGCAACGCCGTCCAGGTCGGGATCCGTTACATCGAGGCATGGCTGCGCGGTCTGGGCGCCGTCGCCATCTTCAACCTGATGGAGGACGCCGCCACCGCCGAGATCTCCCGCTCCCAGATCTGGCAGTGGATCAATGCCGGTGTGGTGTTCGAGAACGGCGAGAAAGCCACGGCTGACCTGGTGCGCAAGGTGGCCGCCGAGGAACTCGCGGCGATCCGCGAGGAGACCGGCCCGCAGGGCTACGCGGCCGGAAAGTGGGATCAGGCCCACGATCTGCTGCTGAAGGTCGCACTCGACGAGGACTTCGCGGAGTTCCTCACCCTGCCCGCGTACGCCCTGCTGGACTGAACCGGGCGGAGCACCGGTTGGAACCGCACCCGGCGGCCGCGGGCCGTAAGCCCCCGGTCGCCGGGTGCGGTCGCCGCCACGGGCCCGGTGCACTGACCGGACCCGCGTCCGGCCGGGAGCCGTCCCTCCCGGCCGGAGCCCTGGGTCACCCGTCGGCCGCGATACGGGCCAGCCGGTGTGCCTCGTCGCGCGCGGTGCGCGCGATCTCGTCCTCGTCGACGGTGAGCAACCGCCCGTCCGCCACCACCGGTTCACCGTTCACCAGCGACAGGGTCACCGGGGCCGCCGCGCCGAGGACGAGGGCGGCGACCGGGTCGGCGATGGTGGAGTGGCCGATGCCGTCCAGCTTCCACAGCACCAGGTCGGCCAGCTTGCCCGGCTCCAGCGATCCGATCTGGTCCTGGCGCCCCAGCACCCGCGCACCGCCGTGGGTGCCCAGACGCAGTGCCTGGCGTACCGTCAGCGCCTTCTCGCGGTGGCTGCCGAGCCGGTTGACCAGCAGCGCGTTGCGCAGCTCGGTGTGCAGCTCACCGGACTCGTTGGAGGCGGTGCCGTCCACGCCGAGACCGACCGGCACCCGTGCCGCGAGCAGATCCGGCACCCGTGCGATACCCGCGGCGAGCCGGGCGTTGGACGAGGGGCAGTGGGCCACTCCGGTACCGGTCCGGGCGAAGGCGGCGATGTCGGCGTCGTTCATATGGACGCAGTGCGCCATCCACACGTCCTCGCCCAGCCAGCCGGTGGACTCGAAGTAGTCGGTCGGCCCCATCCCGAACAGCTCGTGGCAGAACTTCTCCTCCTCCACCGTCTCCGAGCCGTGGGTGTGCAGCCGCACCCCCTTGCGGCGGGCCAGGGCCGCGCCCTCGCGGAGCAGTTCGGTGGAGACCGAGAAGGGTGAGCAGGGCGCGACCGCGATCTGGAGCATCGAGTCGAACCCGCCGTCGTGGTGGGTGTCGATCGCCTCCTCGGTGGCGGTCAGCGCGCCCTCGGTGCTCTCCACCGCGAAGTCCGGCGGCAGTCCGCCGTCGGAGGCCCCGCGGTCCATGGAGCCGCGCGCGGCGGTGAACCGCACCCCCAGCTCACGCGCCGCGCGGATCTCGGCGCCGAGCAGATCGCCGGTGCCGCGCGGGAAGACGTAGTGGTGGTCCATGGCGGTGGTGACACCACCGCGCGCCATCATCGCCAGGGAGCCGCGGGCCGCCGCGTGGACCATCTCCTCGTCGATCCGCGCCCAGGTCGGATAGAGGGCGACCAGCCAGTCGAAGAGGTTGCAGTCCTGCGCAAGGCCCCGGGTGAGCCACTGGTAGAAGTGGTGATGGGTGTTGACCAGGCCCGGGGTGGCCAGATGGCCGGTGCCGTCGATCCGGCGGACCACGTCCGGCAGGTCCCGGGGCGCGGGCCCGGCGCCGACCGACTCGATGCGGTTGCCCGCGACCACCAGGTGCCCGGAGGCGTACTCGGTGTCCGCGGCGTCCACGGTGGCGACGGCGCAGTTCTCGATGACGATGCGGTTCATGCGGCGCCCTTCAGTCGGTGGGGATCCGGGGCGTGGCACCGTCACGCAGCACGGTGGCCTCGATCAGGCCGTAGGGCCGGTCGGCGGCGAAGTACACCTCGTTGTCGTTCTTGAGGCCGAAGGGCTCCAGATCCACCAGGAAGTGGTGCTTGTTGGGGAGGGAGAGCCGTATCTCGTCGATGTCCGGCCGGTGTTCGATGACCCGGGCGCCCATCTGGTAGAGCGTCTGCTGGAGCGAGAGCGAATAGGTCTCGGCGAACGCGGTCAGCAGATGGCCGCGGGTCTCGGCGTAGGCCCGCTCCCAGTCCGGCGCCGGTGCCGCGTCATCGCTCCAGCCCGAGCGCCAGCGGGCGTGCACCTCGGTGGCGAGGATACGGTCGCGGGCCTCGGGCAGGGTGGTGTACTTGTCCCTGACGTAGCCCCAGAACTCGGAGTCGGTGGAGTTCAGGACGGTGAGGTCCTTGAGCCCGGAGAGCACCTCCCAGCGCTCGCCGTCGTAAGAGACCTGGGCGGTGCGGGTCTCCCGGCCGGAGCGGACGAAGGAGTGCCGGGCCTCGCCGGAGGTCTCGATCCGGTCCCAGGAGTACTCCTCGATCCGGATGCGGGCGGCGTGGATCGGCTCCTGGCTGGTGACGAAGTGGCGGGCCAGGTGGATGCCGAACTGTTCGGCCGAGGTGATCCCGTGTTCCTTGGCGAAGGCGTACACGGTGTTCTTGGTGGTGTCGGTGGGCAGCACGTTGGCGTTGCTGCCGGAGAGGTGGACCTCGTCCATGTCGCCGGAGAGCGCCACCGAGACGTTCAGGTCCTTGATGTGGTGGACGGCGCCGTCGCGCACGACGCGGACGACGCGGCATTCGGCTTTGCCGTACTGGTTCTGGCCGAGCTCGGGCATCGGGCTTAGCTCCCTCGGTATACGGAGTAGCCGAACGGGGTGAGCAGCAGCGGTACGTGGTAGTGCTCACCCGGCTCGACGGCGAAGACGACCGCCACTTCGGGGAAGAAGGCATGGGGCAGATACGGCCCGGTGGCGAAGCGCAGCCGTACCTCGGTGGTGCCCCCGGGGAGGGCGGGCAGGTCCTTGCAGCGGCCGTCGGCGTCGGTGGCGGAGGTGGCGTGCGGGGTCCAGTCCGCACCGCCCCCGGCCCGGACGGCCAGCTCCACGTCCACCCCCGCGGCCGGGCGGCCGACGCTGGTGTCCAGGATGTGGGTGGATACGGAGGTGGCGTTCGCCATCAGCGCTCTCCTTCCGCGGCGGCCTCCATGAGGCGGATGAGCCGGATGCGATTGATCTTGCCCAGCTCGGTGCGGACGATCTCGCGCTCGGTGTCCGCGTCGTTGCCGATCCGCTCGCGCAGGGCGGCGAGCATCTCCTCGCCGCCGCGTCCGGTGGCGCAGATCAGGAAGACATGGCCGTGGCGCTCCTGGTACTCCAGGTTCGATTCCAGCAGTTCCGCGCGGAGCTCGTCGCGGACCCCGCTCTGCTCGCGGGCCGAGGTGGCGTCGCCCGGGGCGGGTCTGCCGATGGGCGGGTGTCCGGCCATCGCCTCGGCGAGATCCCCGGCGGTCAGCTCTGCCATGGCCGCGTCGGAGGCGGCGAGCAGCTCCTCGACGGTGGCGTAGGGCCGCCCCGAGGCCACCGCCCCGGCCCAGGTCCGGGCGGTGCACACCTCGTGCAGCAGCCCGGCGGCATCGCGCTCGGCCACGGAGTTGAACCGGGTCAGACCCGGCGGTGCGCTGGTAGTCACATCGGCAAGCTAGGAGCCCCCCGTGGCAATCGTCAACACTTTGTTGAAAACTTTCGGTGGCATGATCGGCCGCACGGGTGACCGGAGCGACAGGGGGAGACCGCGGTGACGAACGGACCGCACGAGGAGCCGGCCATGGTCACGGGGCTGCCCGGGTCACTGCCCGCCGCGCTGTGGTCGGTGCCCTACGCGGGTGCGCGCCACCCCGGGTCCGCGGCCGTCAGGGAGCGGCCAGGACTCGCCGCAGGAGCCAACTGCCAGCTCTTCGCCTACGCGGTACTGCGCCACTTCGGGCTGCGGCCCCCGGCGCTGCGGTCGAGCGAGCTGTGGGACGACGCAGAGTCCACCGTGCGGGTGACCACCCCGCGCCCGCTGGACCTGCTGCTCTTCAACGCCACCGACGACGCCTTCGGCGCACATCTGGGCGTCTGGGCGGGCCCGGAGGCGATCCTGCACCTGTGCGCCGAGGTGGGGCGGCCGACCGTATGGACCCCGGCTGCCTTCGCGGCACGCCCCCGCTACCGGACCCTGGTCGGGATCAAGCGGATGGCGGCGCGCCCTTCTCGCGGTTGAGGTAGTTGTAGACGGTGAAGCGGCTGACCCCGAGCGCGCTCGCCACCGTCTCCACGCCGTGCCGCACCGAGAAGGCCCCGCGCTGCTCCAGGAGCCGGACCACCGACTGCTTGGTCCTGCGGTCCAGGTCGGCGAGCGGAACACCGTGGCGGCGCTGGAGGTCGGCCAGGATGTGGTCGAGCGAATCGGACAGATGCGGCAGCCGGACGGCCACCACCGCACGGCCCTCCCAGGAGAGCACCACATCGTCGCCGCGCGCCCCCTCCGGGGCGACCATCTCGCCACCCATGGCGTCCACCAGCGGTTTGACGGCCGAGACGAACGGGTGGTCATCGGGCACGCTCAACGCTCGCCCTCCTGGCCCGCACCGGCCTCACCGATCACATTGACCTGGAGCGAGACCCGGGTGGCACCCGCCTCCAGGGACTTGCGCAGCAGTTGGTCCACGGCGCTCAGCACGGCATCCGCCCGCCCCTCGGCCGTGTTGCCGAACGGACCGACGTCCACCGCGTCCAGCGCGGCGGACTGCACGGTCTCGCGGGCCACCACGGCGTGCGGCGGTACCTCGTCGAGGTCGAACGGCTCGGTCGTGAACTCCACCCTCAATCTCACGCCGCCAACCTACTGCGCCCCGGGCGGCTCGGGCAGCCCCTCTTGACAGTCCCGCGACCATCGCCCCATGCTTCCGTAATCCAGAAAGCAACTTCCGCTATACGGAATCTTTGAAACGGAAGGAGCCGAGGGCCCATGGACCGCACGGCCGGGCGCTTCGCGCGCTTCGACGTCAATCTCTCGATCCTCTTCACCGAGCTCCCCCTCCTGCAGCGCCCGGCGGCCGCGGCCGCCGCGGGCTTCGGCGCGGTCGAGCTGTGGTGGCCGTGGCCCCGGGACCCGACGCCCGGCCGGGCCGAACTCGACGCGCTGCGCGGCGCGCTGGAGAGCGCCGGGACCCAGCTCGTGGGGCTCAACTTCTACGCCGGTGAACTGCCCGGCCCCGACCGGGGTGCGCTGTCCGTCCCCGGTGAGGAGTCCGAACGCTTCCGCGCCAACGTCGAGGTCGCCGCCGATTTCGCCGCGTCCGTCGGATGCACCGCGCTCAACGCGCTGTACGGCAACCGGATCGAGGGCGCGGCCCCCGAGGACGAGGACGCCCAGGACGCCCTGGCGCTGGAGAACCTGACACTGGCCGCCCGCGCCGCCGACCGAGTGGGCGCGACGCTGCTGATCGAGGCCCTGGGCGCCGCGGAGTCCCCGCACTACCCGCTGGTGAGCGCGCCCGCCGCGGTCGAGGTGGTGGAGCGGGTCAACGAGGCCACCGGGCTGGACAACGCCGCGTTCCTGATGGACCTGTACCACCTGGCCCGGAACGGCGAGGACCTGCCGCTGGTCATCGAGACCTACGCGGACCGCACCGGCCATGTGCAGATCGCGGACGTCCCGGGCCGTGGCGCGCCCGGTACCGGCGCACTCGACATCCCCGGTCTCCTCGACCGGCTGCGCACCGCCGGTTACGACGGCTGGGTCGGGCTGGAGTACAAGCCCGGCGGGCCGAGCGCCGCGTCCTTCGACTGGCTGACCCGGGACCCGGCCGACCGCCGCTGAGCCGACCCCTGACCGAACGACACCAGAAAGGCCGGACCGTGAGCGAATCCCTTCCCACCATCGCCTGGATCGGACTCGGCATCATGGGCTCGCCCATGTCCGAGAACCTGATCAAGGCGGGCTACGACGTCACCGGGTTCACCCTCGAACAGGAGAAGCTGGACCGTCTCGCCGCCGCCGGGGGCACCCCCGCCGCCTCCGTCGCCGAGGCCGTCCGGAACGCGGATGTGGTGATCACCATGGTGCCCGCCTCGCCCCAGGTCGAGGCCGTCGTCCTCGGCGAGGACGGAGTGCTGGCCCATGCCCGGCCCGGCAGTCTGCTGATCGACATGTCCTCCATCACCCCGCAGACCTCACGGGCCGTGGCGAAGGCCGCCGCCGAGGGCGGCAAGGGCGTCCGGGTGCTGGACGCACCGGTCTCCGGCGGTGAGGCCGGGGCGGTGGAGGCCGTGCTGTCCATCATGGCCGGCGGCGAGCCGGAGGACTTCGAACGGGCCCGGCCGGTCTTCGCGGCGCTGGGGAAGACCGTGGTCCTGTGCGGTCCGCACGGTTCCGGACAGACCGTGAAGGCCGCCAACCAGCTGATCGTGGCGGCCAACATCCAGGCGTGCGCCGAGGCCGTGGTGTTCCTGGAGAAGTCCGGGGTCGACCTCGGGGCCGCGCTCGACGTCCTGGCGGGCGGGCTCGCCGGATCCACCGTCCTCGAGCGCAAGAAGGAGAACTTCCTCCGCCGCGACTTCGCCCCCGGCTTCCGGATCGATCTGCACCACAAGGACATGGGCATCGTCACCGCGGCGGCCCGTGACGTCGGCGCCGCGCTGCCGGTCGGCGCCGTGGTGGCCCAGCTCGTCGGCGCGCTGCGCGCCCAGGGAGACGGCGGCCTCGACCACTCCGCCCTGCTGCGCGGGGTCGAACGGCTCTCGGGGGCGGTGGCCACCGGCCGCTGACCGCCCCGCGCCCCGAACCCCCGGGCGGCGGTGACCGGCAGATTCCCAGTCGCGCCCGCCGGTGCCGCCGCCCGGGCAGGGCGTGTTTCGAAAGTCCCGCCTGCCCCGCGACGCCTGGCACGCACGCTCGCTGCGTTGTCGGGATCGTCCGAGTAGGCCCGCTACAAGGACGACCCTCCGCCTTGCGATCGCACGCTCCCCCGGCTACCGCCGGGAGGTGCCCCCTGACGCCGCGGGGCCCGCCCTCCGGGCGGACGGCGCTACTTTCGAAACACGCCCTAACACGCCTTCCCCGTCAGCCGGGAAGAAACCCCCAACTCCCCGCACCGGCCGACCGCTTCATGGAGCATGGGCACGACCGCCCCGTCCGTCCCCATGGATCTCCCGGAGCCCCGAGATGACCGACAGCGTGCCGGTGCGCTGCCCCGCGTGCCGTCGCGAGCAGTCCTTCACCCCGCCGACCTTCCCCTGTTCCTGCGGTGCGCCGCTCACCCTTCCCGTGCTGCGCGACGGGGCGCCCGAGGAGATCGGCCATCGCACCTGGCAGGACATCTGGGTGGTCGTCGACTGTCCGTCGTGCGGCCGCCAGGGCCACTGGCCACAGCCGGAGTTCGGCTGCGGCTGCGGGGTGCTGCTGCGGGTCCCGGTCACTCCCCCGGCCCCCGTCGCGCCCCAGCGGCCCGGCCCCGCGACGGCCTCCCCGCCGTCCCGTCCGGCGGTGGCCCGCCCGGCCTTCCGGCCGGTGACGATCCGCACCGCCGGGGACGCGGTCACCGCCGCCGCCCAGTATCTGAGGTGGCTCGGCTTCACCGACCCGCGCCGGCCGGAGGACCCGGACGCCGGGGTGGACCTCTGCGGCACGGGCCTGGTCGCCCGGATCGATCCCTCCACCCGCCCCGCGGGGCTGCGGGGGGTCGAATGCCTGTGGCTGCACGGACTCCAGCGGTCGGCCCTGGGCGTGTTCTTCTCGCTGGCCGGTTACGCCCGGGAGGCGCGGGCGCGCGGCGACGCGCTGTGCGTCCCGCTGTTCGTCATGGATCTGACCGGCACTCCACAGCCGGTGAACGACCCGGCGGACGCGCTGATCCGGACGGGGCCGCCGGACGGCTGAACGACATGGAGCTGGCCGTCCGCGACCACGGCGGCAGCGGCCCCACGCTGCTGCTGCTCCACGGCGTCGGCCGTACGCTCGCCGACTGGTCGGGCGCCGCGGCCCGACTGGCCGCGGACCACCGCGTCATCGCGATGGACCTGCGCGCCCACGGCCACTCCTCGGCGGGCTCCGGTCCATGGGCGGTCCCCGCCGTGCTCGACGACATCGGGGCCGTGCTGGATGCCTTCGGCATCCCGGACGCGCTGCCGGTGGGCCATTCGCTCGGCGGCATGCTGGCCGTCCTGTACGCCGATGCCCGCCCCCGTACCCCCGGCGCGGTCAACCTCGACGGCTTCGGGCAGGGGCGGCCCGGGATGTACACCGGTCTGGACCCGGAGACCGTGCGCGAACGGCTGGCGCGCGCCCATGACGTCAGCCGGGCGGGCGCGGGCCGGACCTTTCCGCCCGAGGGGCTGGACGCGGTCCGTGCCTACGAGAGCGCCATGGCGGAGCAGTTGGGGTTCGCGCCCGGGCTGCTGGCGGAAGGGCGGCGGCGCGCACTGGCCGGGACCGCCGACGGGCGGCTGGTGCTGCGTCCCGAGCGGGAGCGTGCCCTGGAGATGCTCGACGCCATGGACGAGCTGGACCTGTTCGCCGTCTACCGCCGGACGACCCGTCCGCTGCTGGTGGTGCGCGCCGGACGGCTGGCGGATCAGGGTGACCAACTGGCCTGGTACGACGAGCTGATGGCGGCCTACGTCAAGGGGCTGGACCGGGAGCTCACGGCGCTCGCCGCCGAACGGCCCCTCCTCACGGTCCGCGGGCTCGACGCCACCCACGCGATGCTGCTGGAGCGGCCGGACGCGGTGGCGGCGGCCATCCGCGACTTCGTGCAGCGCCTGGGCTTGCGCTCATGACCGGTGAACGCTTCCGTTGAGACAGCCACCCTCCACCGTTCACTGGCTCACCCGTCCCATCCGCACGACCGGCCGGAGGCGAACGATGGCTGCTCCGTGGTACCTCAGATTATCCGCCGCCCTTCTCACCACCATGACCCTGCTGCTCACCACCGGATGCGGGGGCGACACCCCGTCGCCGCGTCCCTCCGGCAATTCCCCCGGACCCATGACGACCACCCCGGGCGCTACGTCGGGCGGCACCCCGGCCACGACTCCGGCCGGTACCCCGCCCGGCACCTCCCCGGGGCCGGTGGGCCAGAGCTCTGCGAGCGGCGGCGGGGGCGGCTCGGAGACCGTGGAGGGCGACATCCAGGCCGCGGTGTCGGTCACCACCGCCTACTGGTCCACCCACTGGTCCGAGTTCTTCACCGGCGCCTACGGCCCCCCGCGGGTGCAGGGCGCGTACGACGGCGCCGCGCCGGACGTCCCCGCCTGCGGCTCCGAACCGCTGCCGGACGACAACGCGGTCTACTGCCCCGCCGGGGACTTCATAGCGTGGGACATGGACCTGATGCGCTGGGGCCACCAGCGGGGCGACGCCTGGGTGTACCTGGTCATCGCCCATGAGTGGGGGCACGCCGTCCAGAACCGGCTGGACGCGGGCCTGGTCGACATGGCCCGTGAGCTCCAGGCCGACTGTCTGGCCGGGGCGGTGCTGTTCGGCGCCGCCCGCGACAAGACCCTCACCTTCGAGGACGGCGACACCGAGGAACTGGCCGACGCCCTGACCGCGCTCGCGGACAAGACGCCCTGGACCAACACCTCCGACCACGGTGACGCCACCCAGCGGGTGTCGGCCTTCAACCGGGGCGCGGAGACCGGTGTGAAGGGGTGTCTGCCCACCGCAGGGCAGTGACCGCCGCGGCCGGCGCCGCCGTTCAGCGCGGCGCCGGCTGGGCCTCCGGAAGCGGATCGAGCTCACGGGCGCCGGTCTCGCGCAGCTCCACCTTGCGGACCTTGCCGCTGACCGTCATCGGGAAGGCGTCCATCAGCCGCAGATAGCGGGGCACCTTGTAGTGGGCGAGCCGTCCCCGGCAGAAGTGGGCGAGTTCATCGCGGGTGAGATCCTCGGCGCCGTCCGTCAGGATGACGCAGGCCATGATCTCCTCGCCGTACTTCTCGTCGGGCACCCCCACGACCTGTACATCGGCGATCTTGGGGTGGGTGTACAGGAACTCCTCGATCTCCCGGGGGTACACGTTCTCCCCGCCCCGGATGATCATGTCCTTGATCCGGCCGACGATCTGGACGTAGCCGTCCTCACCCATCACCGCGAGGTCGCCGGTGTGCATCCAGCGCGCGCTGTCGATCGCCTCGGCGGTCAGATCCGGCTCCTGCCAGTAGCCGAGCATCACCGAGTAGCCGCGGGTGCACAGCTCCCCCCGGGTGCCGCGGGGAACGGTCACCCCGGTGGTGGGGTCGACCACCTTCACCTCGACATGCGGCATCACCCGGCCGACGGTGCCGGTACGGCGCTCCAGGTCGTCATCGCGCCGGGTCTGGGTGGACACCGGTGAGGTCTCGGTCATGCCGTAGCAGATGGACACCTCGGCCATATGCATCTCGGAGACCACCCGCCGCATCACCTCCACCGGACAGGGCGAGCCCGCCATGATCCCGGTGCGCAGCGAGGAGAGGTCGAAGGTGCCGAAGTCGGGAAGGTTCAGCTCCGCGATGAACATCGTGGGCACGCCGTACAGCGAGGTGCAGCGCTCCCGCTCGACGGCCGAGAGGGTGGCCGCGGGGTCGAAGGCCGGGGCGGGGATGACGATGCAGGCGCCGTGGCTGGTGGCGCCCAGGTTGCCCATGACCATGCCGAAGCAGTGGTAGAAGGGGACCGGCAGACAGACCCGGTCCAGATGGGTGTAGCCGACCATCTCCCCCACGAAGTAGCCGTTGTTGAGGATGTTGTGGTGGGAGAGGGTGGCGCCCTTGGGGAAGCCGGTGGTGCCCGAGGTGTACTGGATGTTGACCGGGTCGTCGCAGGAGAGCCCGGCCTCCCGCTCGGCCAGCTCCGAGGGCGGCACCTCGGCGCCCGAGCCCACCAGAGCGTCCCAGGTGGGGTCATCGATGTAGACCACATCCCGCAGGGCGGGGCAGTCGGTGCGCACCTGCTCGACCATGCGGCGGTAGTCGCTGGTCTTGTGCTCGGTGGAGGAGACCAGGACGGAGATCCCGGCCTGCCGCAGGACGTAGCGCAGTTCATGGACCCGGTAGGCCGGGTTGATGTTCACCATGATGGCGCCGATGCGGGCGGTGGCGTACTGCACCAGGACCCATTCGGGGCAGTTGATGGCCCAGATGCCGACCCGGTCGCCCTTGCCCACGCCCCTGGCCATCAGCCCGAGCGCGACCGCCTCGACGGCCCGGCCGAACTCGGCGTAGGTCCAGCGGCGGCCGGAGGGGATGTCCACCAGCGCGTCGCGGCCGCCGAACCGCTCGACGATACGGGCCAGGTTGGCGCCGATGGTGTCGCCCAGCAGCGGCACCTCACCCGTACCGCTGGCGTACGACAGGGCGGGCGGGGCCGGTGGGCCGGACGGCGGGGCGGTCATGGGGTCTCCTCGTCGGGACGTGTGGGGGAGGCGGTCATGAGGGCTCAGCCCTCTTCGTGGAACTCGGTGCCGTCACCGCGCGCGGTGGCCTCGCGCAGCTCGATGCGGCGGATCTTGCCGGAGACGGTCTTGGGCAGCTCGGCGAACTCCAGGCGGCGGACCCGCTTGTAGGGGGCCAGCACCGCGCGGGAGTGGGCGAACAGCGCCTTGGCGGTGTCGGGTCCTGGCTCCCAGCCCTCGGCCAGCACGATGTACGCCTTGGGCACGGCCAGCCGGATGGGATCCGGCGCGGGCACCACGGCGGCCTCGGCCACCGCCTCGTGCTCCAGCAGCGCGCTCTCCAGCTCGAACGGGGAGATCTTGTAGTCGGACGCCTTGAACACATCATCGGCGCGGCCGATGTAGGTGATGTAGCCGTCGGCGTCGCGCGCGCCGATGTCACCGGTGCGGTAGTACCCGTCCGCGGTGGCCTCGGCGGTGCGCTCCTCGTCGCCCTCGTACCCCGTCATCAGACCGACCGGACGGCCGCCGGGCCCGGTGAGGTCCAGACAGATCTCGCCCTCGTCGGCGGGCCGTCCGCTGACCGGGTCCAGCAGGACGACCGAGAAACCGGGGGTGGGCCGTCCCATCGAACCGGTCTTCAGCGGCTGGCCGGGGGTGTTGGCCACCTGGACGGCGGTCTCGGTCTGGCCGAAGCCGTCCCGGATGGTGACCCCCCAGTCCCGCCGGACGTGCTCGATCACCTCGGGGTTGAGCGGCTCGCCCGCGGCCACCGCCTCGCGCGGGGGGTTGCGCAGCTGGGTGAGATCGGCCTGGATCAGCATCCGCCAGACCGTGGGCGGTGCGCAGAACGTGGTGACGGCACAGCGGTCCATCTCCTCCATCAGCCGGGTGGCGTCGAACCTCTTGTAGTTGTGGATGAAGACCGTCGCCTCGGCGTTCCACGGAGCGAAGAGGTTGGACCAGGCGTGCTTGGCCCAGCCCGGGGAGGAGATGTTGAGGTGGACGTCGCCCGGCCGCAGCCCGATCCAGTACATCGTCGCCAGATGGCCGATCGGGTACGAGACATGGGTGTGCGCGACGAGTTTGGGGCGGGCGGTGGTCCCGGAGGTGAAGTACAGCATCAGCGGGTCGTCGGCGAGGGTCGGCCCGTCGGGCACGAACGGCTCGTCCGGCGCCTCGTCCCCCGTGATCTCGGCCGTCCCGGCGTCCTCGTAGGCGAGCCAGCCCTCGCGCAGTCCGCCGACCGAGATCCGGGTGTAGTCGCCCGGCACCTCGTCGAACTTGTCCGTGTCCCCGGCCCGGACGATCACATGCCGGGCCCGGCCGCGCTCGATGCGGTCGACCAGGTCGACCGGGCCCAGCAGCGGGGTGGCCGGGATGACGACGGCGCGCAGCTTCATCGCCGCGAGCGCGGTCTCCCACAGCTCGCGCTGGTTGCCGAGCATCACCACGACGCGGTCGCCCGCCTCGACCCCGAGGTCGCGCAGCCAGCCCGCCGCCCGGTCCGAGCGGCGGCGCATCACCTCGAAGCTCACTCGGGTCTCGGTGCGGTCTTCCTCGACGATGTGCAGAGCGGTGCGGTCGTTTCCCTCGGCGATGCGGTCGAACCAGTCGAGCGCCCAGTTGAAGCGTTCCGGGCGCGGCCAGGCGAATCCCCGGTACGCCGCCGCGTAGTCCTCCCGGTGGTCGAGCAGGAAGTCCCGTGCCCCGCGGAAGTCGCGAGACGGACTGTTTGCTGTCACATGTCCTCCTGATTGCCGTACCGCTCGCTAGCATCGTGCGACGGGTGATCTGAGTCTCACCACCCCCGGACGGGGGTGGCGGTATTTCGGGGAGGTGGCCGTGGCGGATTCGGACCGGACCGTCGACGTACGGACATCGCTGCTGCGGATGCGGCGGAGCGGTGGATTGCCCGTGGCGTTCGGCGGACTGTTCGCGGGCTCACGGCAGTTCCGCATCTCCGAACTCACCGGCACCACCACCTCCGCCCTGCGCGGACTCGCCATCACCGCCGGGAACGGCCTGGGCGGCAAGGTGCTCACCATGTCCCGGCCGATCTCGGTGGCCGACTACCCCGCCTCGCGGGTGATCAGCCATGAGTACGACGCGGCGGTGGGCGCCGAGGGGCTGCGCTCGATGCTCGCGGTACCGGTGGTGGTGCGCGGCCGGATCCGCGGGGTGCTCTACGGCGCGCTGCGCCAGCCGCTGGTGCTCGGCGACCGCGCGCTGAGCGCCGCGGTGGGGGCGGCGCGCGAACTGGAGCAGTCGCTCGCGGTGCGGGACGAGGCGGAGCGGCTGATGGACGTGGCCCAGCGGCCCGTACCGGAGGCGGAGCCGGATCCGGCGCGGTGGGAGGAGGTGCGCGAGGCCCATGTCGATCTGCGGGCCCTGGCACAGCGGGTGCCCGATCCACAGCTGCGCCAGGAGATCCTCCGGGCCTGCGGACGCCTGGCCCGCGCCTCCACGGGCGGCGACCGGACGCCACCGGCCCGCGCACGGGTGGAGCTGTCACCGCGCGAGGTGGACGTCCTGGCGTGCGTGGCGTCCGGCGCCACCAATTCCGCGGCGGCGGAGCGGCTGGGGGTGCGGCCGGAGACGGTGAAGAGCTATCTGCGCTCCTCGATGCGCAAACTGGGAGCGCACACCCGCCTCCACGCAGTGGTCGAAGCCCGCCGCGCGGGCCTCCTCCCGTAGGCCGTGCCCGCACCGTCCCACCGGGCCCATGCCGCGGGGCCAGGGGGTGGCGGCCGCGCGCGGAGTCGCGCGGGTGCATCGTCCACGAGCCCGGGAGCCCGGGGAGGGATATCCTGCACTGTGGTCAGTGCTCTGCGCCCGCGTGCCCGCGACGAGGAGGTGAGGTCCGCGATGCACGGTGAACCTCCCAGTCGTACGCCGCGCGGCGCCACCCCGGCCCGGCTGTTCTGACCGGTCCGGTGGCGGTGCCCGGCGGTGTGCCCGACACCCCGCTCCCGCGCCCGCTCCCCCGTAAAGGACCCGCCATGTCCGAGCGCTCCTCCCGCACCCCGCGGCCCCCGAGGCGATACCCGTGGCTGCGCCCCACCGCCGCCCGCGAGACGGACTCCGCCGCGCGCTCCTCCCCCGGCCCCCACCACCCCGGTCCGCCGCGCGGCGAACCGGTCCCGGCGGCCTCCGGCGGCGCGCCCGCCGAGGACGAGCGGAGCGTGGTGGACGCCGCGGTCTACCGCGGGGGCCGCCGCGTCGGCTCGCCCACCACCCTGGCCGCCACCTACCGGCGGCTGCGCGAGCAGCCGGGCGCGATGGCGTGGATCGGGCTGTACCGGCCGTCGGAGGCGGAGCTGCTGTCGCTGGCCGAGGAGTTCGACCTGCACAAACTGGCCATCGAGGACGCGATGGAGGCGCATCAGCGCCCCAAGCTGGAGCGCTACGGCGAAACCCTCTTCGTGGTGCTGCGCGCCGCGCGCTACCTGGACGCGCCGGAGGAGGTCGACTTCGGCGAGCTGCACATCTTCGTGGGCCCGGACTTCGTGATCACCGTCCGGCACGGCGCCGCCCCGGACCTGTCCGCGGTGCGCACCCGGATGGAGTCGACACCCGAGCTGCTGGCGCTGGGCCCGGAGGCGGTGCTGTACGCGATCCTGGACGCGGTGGTGGACGGCTACGCCCCGGTCGTCGCGGGCGTGCAGAACGACATCGACGAGATCGAGACCGAGGTGTTCCGGGGCGACCCCGAGGTGTCCCGCCGGATCTATGAACTCTCCCGCGAGATGGTCGAGTTCCAGCGCGCCACCCGCCCCCTGGTGGGGATGTTGCGCGGGCTGATGGCCGGGTTCGACAAGTACGGCACGGACGAGGAGCTCCAGCGCTACCTGCGGGACGTCGCCGACCATGTCACCCACACCAGCGAGCGGGTGGACGGCTTCCGCTCGGCGCTCACCGACATCCTGGCGGTCAACGCCACCCTGGTGACCCAGCAGCAGAACGCCGAGATGCGGGCGCTCGCCGAGGCCGGGTTCGAGCAGAACGAGGAGGTCAAGAAGATCTCCGCGTGGGCGGCCATCCTCTTCGCGCCGACCCTGGTGGGCACGATCTACGGGATGAACTTCGACCACATGCCGGAGCTGCACTGGGCGCTGGGCTACCCGTTCGCGGTGCTGCTGATGGCGGCGGTGTGCGTCAGCCTCTACGTGATCTTCAAACGCCGCGACTGGCTCTGAGCGCGCCGGGCCCCGGCACCGGCGGCATGGTTGCCAGCCGACCCGGCGGGAACATACGTTTGACTCCAAACATCCCCATCGTGCGCGAGGGAAGGCCGGACACCGAATGGACCTGGGACACTGGCTCGGCCGGGCCGTGGAGGCGAACCGCGAGTGGGCGCAGGGGTACGGCCCCTTCCCCTCACATCCGTCGCTGGAGATCGACGACGACCGGTTCGCCGAGGTGTTCGGCACCTTCACCGAGCGGCTGAAGGAGAACTACCCCTTCTTCCACCCCCGCTACGCGGGGCAGATGCTCAAACCCCCGCACCCCGCCGCCATGGTCGGCTACCTCACCGCCATGCAGATCAACCCCAACAACCACGCGCTGGACGGCGGACCGGCCACCGCGCGGATGGAGCGGGAGGTGGTGGAGCAGCTCGCCGCGATGTTCGGCTATGGGACCCATCTGGGCCACCTCACCACCAGCGGCACCGTGGCCAATCTGGAGGCGCTGTTCGTCGCCCGGGAGCTGCACCCCGACCGGGGTGTCGCCTACAGCGCCGAGGCGCACTACACCCACGGGCGGATGTGCGGGGTGCTGGGTGTCGAGGGGCATGCCGTGCCCACCGACGGCCGGGGCCGGATCGACCTCGACGCACTGGAGGAGCTGCTGGCCACGGGCCGGGTGGGCACCGTCGTGCTCACCGCGGGCACCACCGGCCTCGGCGCGATCGACCCCATCGACGAGGCGCTGGCGCTGCGCGAGCGCTACGGCGTACGGATCCATGTGGACGCCGCCTACGGCGGGTTCTTCACCCTGCTGGCCGGGGCGGAGGGTACGGCGGGGCTGGCGGAGGCGCCCTGGCGGGCGATCGCGCGATGCGACTCGATCGTCGTCGATCCGCACAAGCACGGGCTCCAGCCCTACGGCTGCGGGGCGGTGCTGTTCGCCGATCCGGAGGTCGGCCGGTTCTATCTGCATGACTCCCCGTACACCTATTTCACCTCCGAGGAACTCCACCTCGGTGAGATCAGCCTGGAGTGCTCACGCGCCGGGGCCTCGGCCGCCGCGCTCTGGCTCACCTTCCAGTTGCTGCCGCCCACCCCGGAGGGTCTCGGGCAGGTGCTGGCGGCCGGCCGGCGGGCCGCGCTCACCTGGGCGGAGCTGATCGAGGGCTCGGAGCTGCTGGACCTGTACCAGCCGCCGGAGCTGGACATCGTCAGCTACTTCCCGGTGACCGACCCGCCCGCGCTCTCCGCGATCGACCGCGCCTCGGCCCGGATCCTCCAGGACGGAATGACCGGCGAGGCCCCCGTCTTCCTCTCCACGCTCCGGGCCGACGCCCAGGCGTTCACGGGCCGCCACCCCAAGCTGGCCGCCGACGCCGAGGGGGCGCGGATCCTGCGCAGCGTGCTGATGAAGCCGGAGTCCGAGGACTATGTGCCCCAACTGCACGCGCAGGTCGAGGAGCTGGCACGGCGGGGATGACGCGCCCACCAGGCCGAGGGGCCCCGGGGCTCAGGGCGCCGGGGGCCCGATCCGCACCGCACGGACGGCGGCCGAGGGGTCGGAGGCGGTGAGCAACCGGGCGCCCTGGGCCTCCAGCGCCTCGCCGTCGTCGGCGGACAGCGGGACGAACGGGGAGACCGTGAGGGTGGCCGAGGCGCGGTCGCCCTTGCCGGTCCGTTCGATCCCCCAGATCCCGCCGACGAAGCCGTCCACCAGGATCGTGCCGCGCACCACGCCGTTGACCCCCATCACCCGCGTCCGGTAGGCGTCGTCCAGCACCCGGGCGCGGTCGGCGTGCGAGAGCAGCAGATTGTCGAAGTCGGCCACCAGCCGCGCCGGAACCGGTGTCGCGGGATCCGGCAGCGGCGCACCGGGGACGTCGTACAGTTCGCGCCCGCCCTCGTCGCGGAAGGTCCGCAGACCCGGCCGCAGCCGGTCCACCACCTCGCGCAGCCCGGTCAGCCCGCACCACTTCTGGACGTCGGCCACGGTCGCGGGCCCGAACGCCGCGAGATAGCGCAGCACCACGGCCTCCAGGGCGGCGGCCGGGGACCCGCTCTCCATCGGCCGTCCGAGCCAGTCCTCCACGGTGGCGTAGCGGGGGCCGCCGCCGCGGCTCCACAGCCCGCGCGGTGGCACCTGGACCAGCGGCGCCCACAGCCGCAGCGCGTTCACCAGCGCGCCGGGGTCCACCTCCGGCCAGCGCGCGCCCAGCTCCCGGCGCAGCTCGGCGGGGCCCAGGGCCGCACGGCCCAGCAGCTCCCGCCCCACCGCCACCACCTCGTCCCGCTCCACCCCGCTCACCGCGCGGGCGAAGGCGTTCTGCCGGAACGTCCGGTCCAGCATCGGCTGCACCAGCGGGCGCAGGAGCAGCGCGTCCGCCGCGCTCACCAGGTGCACGGTGCCACGCATCAGCACCATCCGGGTCACCTGACGCTCGGTCATCAGCGTTTCCAGCTCGCCGAAGGAGAAGCCGTCGAGCCGGGTCCACAGCCCCAGGTACGGCGCGCCCGGCGCCTGTGACTGCATACCGACCAGCCACTCGATGGTCTCGAGAGGCGAGCGGGACGCCGAGGGGTTCAGCAGCAGTTGCCGCTCCAGCAGCGCCCGGTTGAGCGCGCGGGGACCGAGCACGGGGTTCGTCATACCCCGCACGGTACGGACCCTTGCGGACAGCCGCTGTCCTCCACCCCCACCACTTCTGACGCTCCCTCCCAACGTGCAGCTTTTCGGGGTGACTTGTGCTTCGATGCCGACCACACGTGCCGAACGCACGGGTAACACGGGCGAGTAACAAGCGACGGGAGTGTGGGTATGGACCGGCGAGGGTTCCTCAGGGGTGCGGCAGCGATCTCCGCCGCAGGGCTG
Source organism: Streptomyces cucumeris (assembly GCF_024295805.1). Classification (GTDB taxonomy): domain Bacteria; phylum Actinomycetota; class Actinomycetes; order Streptomycetales; family Streptomycetaceae; genus Streptomyces; species Streptomyces cucumeris. The sequence continues at coordinate 393,560 of NZ_JANCLX010000001.1, read as the reverse complement.
ATATCCGCGGCGGGCGGTACCGCGACGGCCGTCGCGGCGCCGCCCCGGCGGCTCGCGCCGCAGGACTGGCTGTCCGCCGTGCCGGACGCGACCCCCGTCCAGCGGCTGACCCTGCCCGGCACCCATGACTCCGGCGCCCGCCACGGCGGTCCGTGGACCGAATGCCAGAACACCGGCATCATCGACCAGCTCACCAGCGGTATCCGCTTCCTGGACATCCGCTGCCGCGCCTTCGACAACGCCTTCCCGATCCACCACGGCGCCTTCTACCAGCACCTCAACTTCGACGATGTGCTCATCGCCTGCCGCGACTTCCTCTCCGCGCACCCGACGGAGACCGTGCTGATGCGGGTGAAGCAGGAGTACTCGGAGGAGAGCGCCGAGGAGTTCCGCCGCATCTTCGACACCTATCTCGACAAGGGCTGGCGTTCACTGTTCCGCCTGGACACCACCCTCCCCACCCTGGGCGAGTCCCGGGGCAGGGTGGTGCTGCTCGGCGACTCCGGCGCGATGCCGGGCGTCCGGTACGGCGACGCCCAGCTCTTCGACATCCAGGACGACTACATGGCGGAGCCGTTCGGGAAGTACCCGAAGATCGAGGCGCAGTTCCGCAAGGCGGTGGCGCAGCCCGGCAAGCTGTTCATGAACTACGTCAGCACCGCGGCCCTGCTGCCGCCCCGCTGGAACTCGGACCGGCTCAACCCGAAGGTCAGGGGCTTCCTGGAGGGCGCCGGAACCCAGGTCTTGACGGGGCTCGGCATCGTCCCGATGGACTTTCCGAACACCGCCTCCGGCCTGGTCGACGCCCTCATCCGGAAGAACCCCGTCTGATCGACGGGCCGAGCCGGGGCGCGCGCTAGTCCACGGCGGGCCGGGCGAACCGTACGAGTTCCAGGGCCTGGTCGGGGAACCACTCCCCGGCCTCGGGGTCGACCGTGCCGCGCTCCGGGTCCTCCGGCCCCGCCGTGCCGCGCAGACACCGGCCGTCGGACTCGCCCGGGGTCTTCACCCACAGCGCCGCGTCCTGGAGCGGATCGTCGGTACGGGTGGTCGGGCGGACGCCCAGGCCCCGGTCGGGCGGGTTGCACCACGGCTGCGGATCGCTGTGGTCACTGCCCGTCGGGGTCCACGGGCCCTGGCCGTTGCGGCTGGTGTCGGTGACGAAGTGCTTCAGCCCCGAGGCGTCGGCGGGGGTGTGCTCCTTGACCCAGGCCCGCGCCCGGCGCTGCGACCAGTCGCGGTCGGCGCAGTCGGCGGGGTCCCCGCCCTCGTCGGCGTAGGCCAGACAGGAGGAGATCAGCCGTCCGTACCAGGTGTTGGCCGCGTCGGTCTGGTAGTGCGAGACATTGAGCGCGAAGCCGGCCGCGCGGTCGACCCCGGCCTTGAGGAGCCGGGGCACGATGCTGCTGACGGAGTGCCAGCCGGGGTGGCCCGCGTCCAGGTAGACGGAGGTCTCGTCGAGTGCGGTGAGGACGTCGACCGCGTAGTTGATCTCGGAGTAGCGGGCGGCGGTCTTCGGGTCCTCCCCGTCGATGAGCTGGTCGAGCCCCTCGGGGTCGGTGAGGTCGGCCGGGTCGCCCACGACCTCCGGGTTGCCGGTGTCGGTGTCGGGGTCGGGGAGGGCCGGTTCGGGAGCGGCCGTCGCGGAGGCGGAGGGCTCGGGGCTGGGCAGGATGCCCGGCGTCTCCGCCGCGGGGGCCGAAGGAGCCGGTGTCCGGGCTCCGGGGGCCCGCGCCGCGGGCGTCTGGGCGGCAGGGGACTGGGCCGCCGGGGCCTGGGTTCCGGCGGGCTTCGGGGACGCGGGCGTCTGGGCGGCGGTCTGCCCGGCCGCGGGGCTCTGCGCCGCCGGGGTCTGGGCGGCCGGACTCTGCGCCGGGGACTGTCCGGCGGCGGGCTTCTCCGCCGCCGGCTGCCCGGCCGCCGAGGGCGCGTCCGACGGGGCTCCGGTGGCGGGGGCGGACTGGATGCCCGGATCGGGCAGCGGGGGCAGTTCCCCCTCGCCCGTGGCCGCGGCCCCGGCGCCCGTGTCCTCGGACTGGCCGTCCGCGGTCTGGCCGTCCGCGGGGGTGGCCGGGTCCGCCTCGGCGGGCAGCGTACTGGCCTGCGCCTCCGGCTCGCCGCCGTCCCCGTCAGCCGCTCCGGCACCGTCCCCGCCCCCGACCGCGTTCTTCGCGCAGTCCGACGGAAGCAGCGCCAGCGAGTCGGGTTCCAGGACCACCAGCGCCGGGCGCTGCCCGATGCCGCGGGCGACGGCGTCGATCCACGCCTGGTACTCGGCGGTGCTCCCCGCCCCGCCCGAGGAGTAGCTGCCGCAGTCCCGGCCGGGGACGTCGTACAGCGTCAGCACCGGCAGTGTGCCGCGCTGCTCGGCCCTGCGGGTGGTGGTGCGGACCGTCCGCTCGACCTCCTCGGGGCTCTCGTCCCCGTACCAGACGGCCTGGGGGGTGCGCACCATGGACAGGATCCCTCTGGCCTCACGGCTCTCGCCCCGCCAGGCGAGCTGGGACACCTGGCGGTAGGGGTCCCGTTCGGGCGGCGGGGTGTAGAGGCGGTTGCCGCGCAGCGCTTCGCCGACGCCCTGGGGCGCGGCGGCCTGCACGGCCGAACTGCTCAGCAGGGGAAGGGCGGTTGCGGCCAGGACGGCCATCGGGGCGGTGAGGGCTTTCCGCTTGCTACGCACAGGTGCACTCCAGGGGCGGCGGACGGGTCGAATCTGACTCTCACTCAGAAACTCGCACCCGGCAACGCGGCCGTACGCCAGGTGGCGGTACCGGTTTCCCGCCCAGGAGTGGCCTTAGATCGGATGAACGTCAGGCGACCGAACCGATCGGGTCCGCGCTCGCGCGGCTCCCGTCGTGGTGGATGGGGGTGTGCGCGCCGGTCAGCGGCACCCCGCTGCCGCCCCGGCGGCTTGCGACGATCTCCCCCGCGATGGACAGCGCCGTCTCCTCGGGGGTGTGGGCGCCGAGGTCGAGTCCGATCGGGGAGCGCAGCCGGGCCAGCTCCGGTTCGCCCAGGCCCACCTCGCGCAGCCGTCGCAGCCGGTCGCGGTGGGTGCGACGGGAGCCCATCGCGCCGACGTAGCCGACGGGCATCCGCAGCGCCCGCTCCAGCAGCGGGACGTCGAACTTGGCGTCGTGGGTGAGGACGCACAGCACGGTCCTGGTGTCCACCCCGGTCGTCTCCAGATAGCGGTGCGGCCAGTCGACGACCACCTCGTCGGCCTCGGGGAACCGGTGGGCCGCCGCGAAGACCGGACGGGCGTCGCAGACCGTCACGTGGTACCCGAGGAACTTCCCGATCCGCACCAGGGCGCTCGCGAAGTCGATCGCCCCGAAGACGATCATCCGGGGCGGGGCCACACTGGACTCCACGAGCAGGGTGACCGGACGGCCGCAGCGGCTGCCCTCGGCCCCGATGACCACGCTCGCGGTCCGCCCGGCGTCCAGCAGGGCGCGCGCCTGCCCCGCCGCACCGCGGTCCAGCGCCGCCCGGTCGGCCGCGGTGGCGCCCTCCGGACCGCCGAGGGTGCCCTCGTACGTCCCGTCCGGGCGGACCAGCAGGGCACGGCCCAGCAGTCCGTCCGGACCGTCCGTGACCCGCGCGAGCGCCACCGCCGCGCCCCCGTCCGCGGCGGAGCGGACCGCGGCCGCGAGCACGGGGCGCAGCACGGTGTCCGCCGCCGGGACCGGGGTGACCAGCACCTCGATGACCCCGCCGCAGGTCAGGCCGACCGCGAAGGCGTCCTCGTCGGAGTAGCCGAAGCGGGTGCGGACCGTCTCCCCGGTGGTCAGGGCCTCCTGGCACAGCTCGTAGACCGCGCCTTCCACACAGCCGCCGGACACGCTGCCGATGGCCGTGCCGTCGGCGTCGACGGCGAGCGCCGCGCCCGGCTGCCGGGGCGCGCTGCCGTGGACGGCCACCACGGTGGCGACGGCGAAGTCCCGGCCCTCCCGGCACCAGCGGTGCAGTTCGGCAGCGATGTCCAGCATGGTGATCAGCTCCTCGTGCCGCCGCTATCGGACCCCGAGCCAGTGCTCGATCGGGTTCAGGGCGAAGTAGATGACGAATACCGCCGTCAATACCCACATGAACACCCCGGGCTCGCGATATCTGCCCTGCGCGGCCTTGATGGCGGTGTAGGAGATCACGCCCGCGCCGACTCCGGCGGTGATGGAGTAGGTGAACGGCATCAGGGCGACGGTCAGGAAGACCGGGATCGCCACCGCGCGATCGGCCCAGTCCACATGGCGGGCGTTCTGCATCATCATCGCGCCGATGACCACGAGGGCGGCGGCCGCGACCTGGCCGGGCACGATCTGGGCGAGCGGGGTGAAGAACAGCCCGGCGGCGAAGAGCAGTCCGGTGATCACGCTGGACAGACCGGTCCTGGCGCCCTCGCCGACACCTGTGGCGGATTCGATGAAGACGGTCTGGCCGCTGGCCCCGGCCACCCCGCCGATGGCGCCGCCCGCGCCGTCCACGAAGAGCGCCCTGCTCAGCCCCGGCATCCGGCCGCGTTCATCGGCCAGCTTCGCCTCGGTGCCGACCCCGATGATCGTCGCCATCGCGTCGAAGAACCCGGCCAGCACCAGGGTGAAGACGATCATGCCGACCGTCATTCCGCCGATCTGGCCCCAGCCGCCGAACTCGACCTGTCCGAAGAGGCTGAAGTCGGGGGTGGAGACGGCGTGGGCGGGCAGTTCGGGGGCGCGCCCGCCCCAGGTCTTCGGATCGAGTCCGGCCACCGCGTTGATGACGACGGCGAGGACGGTCCCGGCCACGATGCCGATGAGGATCGCGCCCGGCACCTCACGGGCCTGGAGCATGAAGATCAGCAGCAGCGTGACGCAGAAGATCAGTACCGGCCAGCCCGCGAGCTGTCCCCCGGTGCCGAGTGTCACGGGTGCGCCCTTGCCCACGAAACCGGCGTTGACCAGGCCGATCAGGGCGATGAACATGCCGATGCCGATGGTGATGCCGTGTTTGAGGGCGAGCGGGATCGCATTCATGATCACTTCACGGAGACCGGTGACCACGAGCAGCACGATCACCGTGCCGTACAGCACGCACATGCCCATCGCCTGCGGCCAGCTCATATGCGGGACGACCTGGCCGGTGAGCACGGCGGAGACACTGAGCCCGGCCGCCAGCGCGAGCGGCACCTTGCCGATGAAGCCCATGAGGAGGGTGGAGACGGCGGCGGCGAGCGCGGTGGCGGTGATCAGCGCGCTCTGGGCGAGCCGGTGGTGCTGGACGTCCTCACCGGACAGCAGCAGCGGGTTGAGCAGCAGGATGTACGCCATCGCCATGAAGGTGGTGACGCCGCCGCGGATCTCCCGGGCGAAGGTGGATCCGCGGTCGGATATCTGGAAGTACCGGTCGAGACGCGACCGGCGGGCCGTTCCCTCCGGGGTGATCGGTGGTTTGACGGCGTGCTGGGTCATGCGGTGCCACTCCCAAGTGTCATAGGGGGTTGGGATGGTGCGTCGGCATCCACGACCCGGGGGACGGCCCGGTCGGTGGTGAGGGGGGTGGGGAGGTGGTGCTCAGGTGCCCGTCAGATGCTCCGGCCTGATCGGGACCCGTTTCAGGGGGAGGCCGGTCGCCGCGCGGACGGCGGCCACGACGGCCGGGGTGGAGGAGAGGGTGGGCGCCTCGCCGACCCCGCGGAGCCCGTACGGGGCGTGGTCGTCGGCCAGTTCGAGGACATCCACGGGGATGGTGGGGGTGTCGAGGATGGTGGGGATCAGATAGTCGGTGAACGAGGGGTTGCGGACCCGGGCGCCGTCGGAGACCACGATCTCCTCCATGACGGCGAGACCGAGCCCCTGGGTGGAGCCGCCCTGGATCTGGCCCACGACGGAGAGCGGGTTGAGCGCCTTGCCGACGTCCTGGGCGGCGGCCAGCTCGATCACCTTGACCAGGCCCAGTTCGGTGTCGACCTCGACCACCGCGCGATGGGCGCAGAAGGAGTACTGGACATGGCCGAAGCCCTGGCCGGTCTCCAGGTCGAACGGTTCGGTGGGGCGGTGCCGGAACTCCAGCTCCAGTTCGATGGGTTCCTCGCCGACGATCTCGGCGAGGTCGCCAATCACCTCACCGCCGTCGGTCACCACCTTGCCGCCCTCCAGCAGCAGTTCGGCGGTGGCCCAGGCGGGGTGGTAGGAACCGGACCGCTCCCGGCCGCGCCGCAGCACCTCCTCGCGTACCGCCTGGCAGGTGTGCCTGACGGCGCCGCCGGTCATATAGGTCTGCCGGGAGGCGGAGGTGGAACCGGCCGAGCCCACCTGGGTGTCGGCGGGGAGGATGGTCACCTGGCTGACGCCCAGTTCGGTACGGGCGATCTGGGCGTGCACCGTGACCCCGCCCTGGCCGACCTCGGCCATCGCGGTGTGCACCAGGGCCACCGGTTCGCCGTTGATCACCTCAAGCCGGATCCGGGCGGTGGAGTAGTCGTCGAACCCCTCGGAGAAGCCGACGTTCTTGATGCCGACCGCGTAGCCGACCCCACGCACCACCCCTTCGCCATGGGTGGTGTTGGACAGTCCGCCGGGCAGTGCGCGGACGTCGGTGGAGTCGTCGGCGGTCAGCCACTGGCGCTCGGGGGGCATCGGCAGCGCCTTGACCCGGCGCAGCAGTTCGGCGACCGGCGCGGGTGAGTCCACGAGCTGTCCGGTGGGCATCACCGCGCCCTGGGACATGGCGTTGCGCTGCCGGAACTCCACCGGGTCCATACCCAGTTCCGCGGCCACGGCGTCCATCTGCGCCTCGTAGGCGAAGCACGCCTGGACGGCGCCGAAGCCGCGCATCGCGCCGCACGGCGGATTGTTGCTGTAGAGGGCGATGGCCTCGACGTCCACATGGTCGACGACATAGGGGCCGATCGCCAGGGAGGCGGCATTGCCGACCACCGCCGGGGAGGAGGAGGCGTACGCCCCACCGTCCAGGACGATGCGGCACTGTACGTAGAGCAGTTGACCGTCGCGGGTGGCGCCGTGCTCATAGGTGAGCTTGGCGGGATGCCGGTGCACATGGCCGAAGAACGACTCGTAGCGGTTGTAGACGATCTTCACGGGGCGGCCGGTGCGCAGTGCCAGCAGACACGCGTGCGCCTGCATGGACAGGTCCTCACGGGCACCGAAGGCCCCGCCCACGCCCGACAGCGTCAGCCGCACCTTGTCGGCGGGCAGCCCGAGGACCGGTGCGAGCTGGTCGCGGTCCACGTGCAGCCACTGGGTGGCGATGTACAGGTCGACGCCGCCGTCCTCGGCGGGTACCGCGAGCCCCGACTCCGGCCCCAGGAACGCCTGGTCCTGCATGCCGACCTCGTAGTCGCGGCGCACCACCACATCGGCGCGGGTGCGGGCGGCGATGACATCGCCGCGCCGGACCGGCTGCCGGTGCACGATGTTGGGGTGCGGGACGTGGCCCGCATGGTGGTCGGCGCGGCCCGGATGGAGCACGGGGGCGTCCGCCGCGGTGGCGGTGGCCTCGTCCACGACCGGCGGCAGCTCCGCGTACTCCACCTTGATCTTGGCTGCGGCGCGCCGGGCGGTCTCGGGGTGGTCGGCGGCCACGATGGCCACCGCCTCCCCGTGGTAGCGGACCCGGTCCTTGGCGAGTACGGGCTGGTCCTTGATCTCCAGCCCGTAGTGGGTGGCGGCCGGGAGGTCGTCATGTGTCATCACGGCGTGGACCCCGGGCACGGCCAGCGCCTCGGCGGTGTCGACGGACCGGATCTCGGCGTGGGCGTGGGGGCTGCGGAGAGTGAAGCCCCACAGCATGTCCTCGTGCCACAGGTCCGAGGAGTACGCGAACTCGCCGGTCACCTTCAGGGTGCCGTCGGGGCGCAGCGTGGACTCGCCGATGGCGCCCCTGGTGGCCGTGCTGGTCTGGGTGATCTTCCCGGGGGTGGGTCCGGCTCCCATGGTCAGCCCTCCTCCCCGGTGCGGGCGGCCGCCAGGCGGACCGCGTCGAGGATCTTCTCGTAGCCGGTGCAGCGGCACAGATTGCCGGACAGGGCCTCGCGGATGTCGGCGTCGGACGGCTCGGGGTTGCGCTCCAGCAACTCGTCCGCGGCGACCAGGAGTCCGGGGGTGCAGAAGCCGCACTGGACGGCACCGGCGTCGATGAACGCCTGCTGGACCGGGGCCAGCGGGGTACTGCCACCGGGGCCGGGCTGCCAGCGGCGGGCCTCGTCCAGCCCGGTGCCGGAGCCCTGCTCCGGGCCGCCGGGGGCGGTGGCATCGCGCCGCTCGGCGAACTCCGCCAGACCCTCGACGGTGACCACGTCGCGCCCCTCGGCCTGACCGGCGGCGACCAGACAGGCACAGACCGGGACATTGTCGAGGCGGACCGTACAGGACCCGCATTCGCCCTGCTCACAGGCGTTCTTGGAGCCCGGAAGCCCCATCCGCTCCCGCAGCACGTACAGCAGCGACTCGCCCTCCCAGACGTCGTCGGCCTGCTGCGGCCGCCCGTTGACCGTGAAATTCACGCGCACTGTACGGTCCTCCCGTTCCCCTCGCGGTACGCCTGCCAGGTCCAGCCCAGCGTGCGGCGGGCCATCACCGACACCGCGTGGCGCCGGTAGGCCGCGCTGCCGCGGACATCGTCGATCGGATTGCAGGCGCCGGCGCACAGCTCGGCGAACTGCCGGGCGACCGACGGGGTGATGATGGCGCCGCTGTCCCAGAACCCGCCGTCGGCCAGTGCGGCGTTCAGGAAATCCTCCGCCGCCCGCGCCCTGATCGGGGTGGGCGCGGCGGAGCCGATACCGGTACGGACGGTCCGGGTGCGCGGGTGCAGCGCCACGGCGAACGCGCACACCGCGATGACCATGGCGTTACGGGTGCCGACCTTGGAGAACTGCTGCGGTCCTTCCGCCTTCTGGATGTGCACCGCCCGGATCAGCTCATCGGGCTCCAGGGCATTGCGCTTGACCCCGGTGTAGAACTCCTCGACCGGGATCATCCGGGTGCCGCGCACCGACTCCACCTCGACCTCGGCCCCGGCGGCCAGCAGCGCCGGGTGGGAGTCCCCCGCGGGCGAGGCGGCCCCGAGGTTGCCGCCGACCGTGCCGCGGTTGCGGATCTGCGGGGAACCGACGGTGTGCGAGGCGAGCGCCAGACCCGGCAGCTCGGTCCGCAGCTCCTCGATGATCCGGGTGTAGGGGACACCGGCGCCCAGCCGGACCGTGCGCTCGCCGACCTCCCATTCGGTCAGCTCGGCGACACGGTTCAGATCGAGCAGGACGTCGGGCCTGCGATGGTCGAAGTTGATCTCGACCATGACATCGGTACCGCCCGCGATGGGCACGGCGGTGGGGTGCTCCGCCTTCGCGGCGAGCGCCTCCCGCCAGCCGGCGGGACGCAGAAAGTCCATCGGTCACTCTTCTCGGTTCGGCGGGGCGGGGGCGGGAGGACGGCGACCCGGCTTCCCCCAAGAACTCTGCACGCGGCTTACCGCCAGTAGACCGAGGTGTGGGCCACCTGGTGCAGTCACCGAAGGCATGAAGCAGTTGGCTGGCCAGCGGGCTGGTCTTGTAGATTCGAACGAAGAGCGGGGAGTGGAAACCTCGCGGTATTCGACCGGTGACAAGAACAAGATCGGCTGGCATCACCATGCGGCTGCGCGCACTGCTGGAGACCGACCTCCTGGGCCTTCGCCTGCTCGGCGGCGAGGACGAGCTGGACCGCACCGTCCGCGGCGTCATGACCACCGACCTCAGGGACCCCAGCCGCTATCTGTCCGGCGGGGAGCTGGTGCTCACCGGGCTGGCCTGGCGGCGTGAGCCGGGCGACTCCGAGCGGTTCGTACGGATCCTGACCGCCGCCGGGGTGGCCGGGCTCGCGGCGGGTGAGGCGGAGCTCGGCTCGGTGCCCGAGGACCTGGTGGTGGCCTGCGCACAGCACCGGCTGCCGCTGTTCTCGGTGGTCGAGGACGTGTCGTTCGCGTCGATCACCGAGCATGTGGTGCGCCAGGTCTCCGGTGAGCGGGCCGGGGACCTCGCGGCGGTGGTGGAGCGGCACCGGCGGCTGATGACCGCGGGCCCCGCGGGCGGCGGCCCCGAGGTCGTCCTGGATCTGCTGGGCTCCGACCTCGATCTGCCCGCCTGGGTGCTGTCCTCCACCGGACGCCGGATCGCGGGCCCGAGCGCCCCCGGCCCCTCCCCCGAGCCGCCGTCGGCGATCCGGGCCGAGCTGGCGGGCGAGCTGCTGGGGGCGCTGCGCACCGGGCGGCGCGGCCCGCAGCGGGTCACCGCCGCGAACGGCGCCGTCTACTCCCTCTTCCCCATCCGCGGCGGTGACTCCGGGGACGTGCGCGACACCGTCCTGTCCGACTGGCTGCTGGCGGTCGCCGCGGACGCGGGCGACTGGCCGGAGGAGCGGCTCGATCTGCTGCGCGGGGTCACCCAGCTCATCGCGGTCGAGCGCGACCGCAGGGACGCGGCCCGCACCGTGCGGCGGCGGCTGGCCCAGGAGGTGCTGGAGCTGGTCCAGACGGGCGCCCCGCCCGCCGAGACCGCGGCCCGGCTGCGGGTGGCGGCCCCCGTCCTGCTCCCCGGCCTCGGCTCGGCGCCGCACTGGCAGGTGGTGGTGGCCCGGGTGGAGTGGGGGTTCACCGGGAACGGCGAGAACGGGCACAACGGGGAGACGGCCCCGGCCGGTGCCACGGACGGCGGGATCCCCGGCGGGCCGGTCGCCCAGGCGCTGCTGGAGGAGATCCTGGTCGACCCGGACGCGACCGGGCCGGAGCTGTCGGACCGGATCGCCGTGGCGTACACCGGCGAGGAGGCGGTGGCGCTCGTACCGCTCCCGGCGGGCCCGGACGCCGCGGAGGGTGACGACGCCTCCGCGAACGGACTCTCGCTGGACGCCGGGCTGCACGCGGACACGCTGCTGGCCGCCGTACGCGAGCCGCTCACCCGCGGTCTGGACGGTGACGGCCGGATCACCCTCGGGGTGAGCGCCGCCGTCCCTTCCGCGGACGGGCTGCGCGGCGCGCTGGAGGAGGCCCGGCACGCCCGCCGGGTCGCGGCCGCCCGCCCCGGCCGGGTCTGCGCCGCCGGTCACCAGGAGCTGGCCTCGCACGTCCTGCTGCTCCCCTTCGTCCCGGACGACGTCCGCCGTGCCTTCACCGCCCGGCTGCTCGATCCGCTGCGCGACTACGACCGGCGTCATCGCGCCGAACTGATCCCGACCCTCGAGGCCTTCCTCGCCTGCGACGGGTCCTGGACGCGGTGCGCGGCGCGGCTGCATCTGCACGTCAACACCCTGCGCTACCGGGTCGGCCGGATAGAGCAGCTCACCGGGCGCGAACTGTCCCGGCTCGAGGACAAGCTGGACTTCTTCCTCGCGCTGCGCATGAGCTGACGGACGGACCGCGCGCCCGGGCTCACGGGCCGACCGCCGGAGGCGAGCGGCCTCGCTCCCACGAGCCCCGTGCGCACCCCCACGCCCCACCGGTGCGCCTAGGAGCCACCGCCCCCGTCTGGGGTTTGTGAATTCGTTCACACCAACCCCTTGGCCGCGCCCTCGCATTCATGCTGAGATTCGCCTCACGGCTTCCGGCTCGATGGCGCGCTTGGGGAGGGCAATGTGGCGGACACCGCCATGTCACCACCTGGATCGTCGAATTCCGATTCCGCGGAACCTTCCGAGACACGTTCCGGCGTTCCGGCGGGGCGCGGGGACGCCCCACTCGACACGGCGGTCTGGCGGCTGCGCTCGCGCGGTCTGTGGAAGGACGCCGCCGAACTGCTCACGCCCTACGCCGAGGCGGACGCCTCGGCCGCGCTCAAGCGCAGTGTCATCATGATCGAACGGTGTATGTACACCTCCGCCGGATGGGACGCGGCCGAGGACGCGCTGCGGGCCGCGGAGGCCCTGGCGCTCACCGACGCCGAGCGGGGCGCGACCGCCTGCGAGCGCGGCTACCTCGCCTACGCCTCCACTCTGCTGAGCGTCCGCGACCGGGCCGACGAGGCGCGTACCGCGCTCGGCCGCGCCGCCGCGCTGCTGGCGCCCGGCTCCCCGACCCGCGCGCTGCTGGACTTCCGCCGCGGGCTGATCTCCCAGCACCTCGCCCACAACCCGACCGGCGCCCAGACCGCCTTCCAGCGCGCCCACGCGGGCGCGACGGCCCACGGCGACGTCCTGCTCACCTCGTTCACCTGGCGGCATCTGGCCGCCATGGCCGAGGAGGAGGGCAATCTCCCCGAGGCCCGGCACGGCTTCGCCGAATCACTGCGCATCCGGGAGGAGCTGGGCTACCTGGTGGGCATCGCCCCGGCCCTGGCCGCCCTGGCCGATGTGGAGCCGGACCCCGAGGAGGCCGAACGGATGCGCACCGAGGCGGGCCGTCTGGTGCGGCTGCTCGGTGGCGTCCCGGTGTGGCTGGCCGACCAGTTAGGACACACCGAACCACCTCTGGACGGCCGCGGCTCCTAACACACCACGGGGTCGGCGGCCCGGGTGCCGGGCGATCCGTGGGGGGCCGCCCGGCACCCCCACATCCACCGGGCGCGGCCGCCCGCTCGTGTCCGGGCCGGTCAGGCCCCGCCGAAGTGCGCGCGCACCAGGGACTCCACGGTGCCCAGATCGCGGGCGGCCAGGGCGTCGAGCAGGGCGGTGTGCTCGGCGGCGTCCGCCAGCAGATCGGCCGTGCGGACCGGGCGGCCACCGGCCCGGGGCCACTGGGCGCGGCGGTGGAGCTCATCGGCGACGATCACCAATTGCTGGTTCCCGGACAGGCTCAGCACGCTCTGGTGGAAGGTGCGGTCCGCCTCCAGATACGCGGCCCGGTCCCCCTTGGCCGCGGCCGCCGCCGTGGCCTCGGCGAAGGGCCGCAGCAGCGCCCAGCGCTCGGGCGCGATGGCCTGGGCCAACCCCAGCATCACGGGGACCTCCAGCAGGGCGCGGACCTCGGCCAGCTCCGCCAGCTCCCGCGCACTGCGCCGGGCGATCCGGAAACCGCGGTTGGGGACGACCTCGACGGCACCCTCGCCCGCGAGCTGCTGCATGGCCTCGCGCACCGGGGTGGGAGAGACGCCGAAGCGCTCGGCGAGGGCGGGGGCGGAGTAGACCTCGCCCGGGGTCAGCTCACCGCCGACCAGCGCGTCCCGCAGGGCGTCGAGGATCTGCCCGCGGACGGAGTGACGCCGGGGGGACCGGCGCGCCGCGGGCACACCGGACGGGGGCTGCGGCTCCGTTGCCGCCTCCGCTTTGGCCTGCTCCACTCGGCTCCTCCTGACATGCCATCGAAACGATATGCGGCCGCCGCGTGAGGTCAAACCCCGGGTAACATCAAGTAAGGTTAGGCTAACCTCGCCCGACTTCCGCGAATCGGTGGTCCCGCATGTCCGTGCCCGCGCTCCACCCGGTCCATACCGCATCCGCGGACACCGGTCCCGCCGGTGTCCGGGCGGTGCTCACCGCGTACGAGCGGCTGGCGGAGGTCCTCCCCTCCTGCACGGTCACGGTGCGCACCGGCCCGGTGCCGCCCACCGGCCGCGGCTGGACGCACGCGGCCGACCTCGCCACGGGCGGACCCGCGCTGGACTCCTTCCTCGCCTGGGACGAGGCGCAGGTGGAGCGGGACTACGGACCGGGGGCCCGGCCGGACGTCATCGCCGGGTTCGGACTGCACCGCTACGCCTGGCACATCTGTCTGCTGTTCACCGTCCCGTGGTTCCTGCGGCGCCGGGTGCCCCGGCTGCCGGTCGACCGGGTCTCGTACCACCGGACGCGGGGCCGGATCGCGGTGCGCGCGGGCGAGTTCGCATGTCTGACGGACGATCCGGCGGCGGCGCTGCCCGGCGCCCGGCCGGTCGCGGACGAGGAGGCGCTGCGCACCGAGCTCCGCGCGGCGGTGGCCGAGCACCTCGGCCCGGTACTGGACGGATTCCGGCCACGGATGCGCCGTGGTTCCCGCGCGCTGTGGCGGATGGCGGCCGACGAGATCACCGAGGGACTGTGGCACGTCGGCGGGCTGCTGGGGGAAGAGCAGCGCGCGGTGGCGGAGTTGACGGCGCTGCTGCCGGGCCCCGGTGACCTCTATCCGGCCGGGGCCGCGTTCCGCGAGCTGGCCGGGGCCGAGGGCGGTCCTGCCGTCACCCGGAACCGGGCCAGTTGCTGCCTCTTCTACACCCTGCGGCCCGACGAGCCGTGTCTGACCTGTCCGCGCACCGCCGACGCGGACCGGATCGCCCGACGGGTGGCGAACTGAGGTACGGATTACGCGTGATCGGGTTCCGTGAATAGAATCAAGCGGCTTGCACAGAGCGAGCGTTCGAACCGTAACGCACCTATCCGCGTGCCTTCCCGCCCACTTGGCGGACTCTTGTCCGGAAACCGCTCGAAGCCGGTCCTGATTCCGTCAGTATGTCGCGCGTGTGGGCCGCACTGCGGCCAGGACTTCACGGAAGCGAGGCAAGGGGCACCGGATGAGACTGACCGACATATCGCTGGGCTGGGCCCTGCCGGTTCTCGTGGCACTCCTCGGTGTCGTCGGGGCGGTGGTGATCCTCGCCCGCGGCCGCAGCGAGAAGAAGTCCGACAGCGGTCCCGCGGACTCCTGGGAGCGCAGCGAGGAGCGGCGCCGGCGGAAGGAGGCCATCTACGGGATGGCCTCGTACGTACTGCTGTTCTGCTGCGCCGGAGTGGCCGCCGCGCTCTCCTTCCAGGGTCTGGTCGGCTTCGGCCGGGAGAACCTGGCGCTCACCGGCGGCTGGGAGTACCTGGTCCCGTTCGGCCTGGACGGCGCCGCCATGTTCTGCTCGGTGCTCGCGGTGCGCGAGGCCAGCCACGGTGACGCGGCGCTCGGCTCCCGGCTGCTGGTGTGGATGTTCGCGGGTGCCGCCGCCTGGTTCAACTGGGTGCACGCGCCGCGCGGTATGGGCCACGCGGGTGCCCCGCAGTTCTTCGCGGGCATGTCGCTGTCGGCCGCGGTCCTGTTCGACCGCGCGCTCAAGCAGACCCGCCGCTCGGCACTGCGCGAACAGGGCCTGGTGCCCCGGCCGCTGCCGCAGATCCGCATCGTCCGCTGGCTGCGCGCTCCCCGGGAGACCTTCGCCGCCTGGTCGCTGATGCTGCTGGAGGGTGTGCGGACGCTGGACGAGGCGGTCGAGGAGGTCCGTGAGGACCGCCGCGAGAAGGAGAGCAACCGCAAGCGCGAGCGGGAGCAGGAGCGGCTGGACCGGGCGCGGATCCGCGCACTCAACCGGCAGCATCGGGCGTGGGGCCGCCGCGGTGGCCGTCAGGTGGATGTCGCCGTCACCACCGACCGTCCCGCGGCCTTGAGTTCGGAGCCTGCCATAGGGGAGAAGGTGCTGGAACCGGCCGGCGGCGCCGAGCCCTCCCGGCTGTCCGGGTCCTCCACCCGTCCCGCCCTGCGGTCCGCGACCGCCGCTGACAGCGACAGCGGGGACTGGAACCGTGACCGGGATTTCAGCTTCGGCTTCGGTGACCCTGACGCGGACTTGGACAAGGACAAGGACGCCGAAGCCGACCGTTCCCGCACCGTCGACCTCACCGCCGAGGACGACACCCTGACCCTCCCCCGGCTGGACTCGCTGGAGGAGAAGCTGGCGCAGATCGAGCGCGCCTTCGGCTGAACACCGACACCGACGGGCGGTCGCGTCGGCGGGGCACTCCTCCGCCGTCGCCCGCCCGTCGTCGTTTTCCCCGGCGTCCCCCGCCATTCCGCCGCGTTCCGCGGCCGTCCGCCCCGTCGCCGGGTCCGCGGGGGTCACTCCACGAGGCCGTCGGCCTCCAGCTCGAACCACAGCGCCTTGCCCACCCCATGGGTGCGTACGCCCCATGCGTCCGCCAGCGAGTGGACCAGCAGCAGCCCGCGCCCGGAGGTGGCGTCCTCGGGGGGCCGGGCCCGCAGCACCGGATGGCGCGCGTCGAAATCCCGCACCTCCACCCGTAATCGGCCCGCCAGCCGCGCACCGGGCCCCTCCCCCAAGGTGGCCGAGACCTGGGCGCCGCGGCCGGTGTGCACCAGCGCGTTGGTCACCAGCTCGCTGATGAGCAGCTCGGCGAGATCGGCCCGGCCCGGTCCGCCCCAGTGCCGCAGCATCAGCCGCAGCTCCGCCCGCACCTGAGCCACCGCGGCCAGTTCGTCCCGCGCCAACCGTTTGCTGAGGACCGGGCCCCGCTCCACCTGGACAGCCTCCGCAGCCTTCGTCCTCGGATCCGGATCCGGACGGCCGACCGGCACCCGGCCCGGCCGTACACACTGACGCTTCATCCTCCCCCGCCCCGGCCGCCCGCCCCGGGCGGGCGGCCGCGTCGCATGCCGTCGAACACGCTCACGGGAATGCATGCCCGCGTGTTGGCGCCCACACACCGAGGGAACTGTTGGGAGTGATCCGCCCCGCGCAGAGCCCGAGGAGCCGAGATGCACGACGACCGACTGTTGGTGGAAGGACGCCTGGACCGGGCGCTGAACCAGTTCATCCGGCCCGCCCGGTATCCGGAGCGGGTACCGCTGGCCCTGTTCGCCTGGCGGGCACCGGGGGAACCGGTGCCGGTCGGCGAGGCGCTGGAGGCCGCGTACGAACGGTTCGAGACCGGCACCGACTGGGGCAGCCCCTGGTCGACCTGGTGGTTCCGGCTGGAGGGGGCGGTCCCGGCCGAATGGGCCGGCCGCCGCGTCGAGGCCGTGATCGACCCCGGGTTCTCCGGTGACGGCCCCGGGTTCCAGGCCGAGGGGCTGGTGTACGACGCCCACGGGGTGCCGCTGAAGGGCATCCACCCGCGCAACCGCCATATCCCGGTCGCGGCCCCGGCCGAGGGCGGTGAACCGGTGCGGCTGCTGCTGGAGGCGGCCGCCAACCCGGCCGTACTGCGCGACGGTTTCGTGCCCACGGCGCTGGGCGACGTACTGACCGCCGGGGACCGTCCGCTGTACCGCTTCGCCTCGGCCGACCTCGCCGTGCTGGACGAGAACGTCTGGCACCTGGTGCTGGACATCGAGGTGCTCTCGGAGCTGATGCGCGAACTCCCCGCGGACCGGCCGCGCCGCCATGAGATCCTGCGCGCCCTGGAGAACGCGCTGGACGCGCTCGATCTGCACGACGTACCGGGCACCGCGGCCGCCGCCCGCGCCGAACTGGCCGACGCGCTCAGCCGTCCCGCGCACGCCAGCGCCCACCGGGTCTCGGCCACCGGACACGCCCATATCGACTCGGCGTGGCTGTGGCCGCTGCGCGAGACCGTACGCAAGGCGTCCCGCACCTTCGCCAATGTCACCGCGCTCGCGGGCGACTACCCCGAGCTGGTCTTCGCCTGTTCCCAGGCGCAGCAGTACGCATGGGTCAAGGAGCACCAGCCGCATATCTGGGAGCGCATCAAGAAGGCGGTGGCGGACGGTAACTGGGCGCCGGTCGGCTCGATGTGGGTGGAGTCGGACGCCAACATGCCCGGCGGGGAGGCGCTGGCCCGGCAGATCGTGCACGGCAAGCGGTTCTTCCTGGAGGAGCTGGGGGTGGAGACCGAGGAGATCTGGCTGCCGGACTCCTTCGGCTACACGGCCGCCTTCCCGCAGCTCGCGAAGCTGGCGGGGGTGAAGTGGTTCCTCACCCAGAAGCTGTCGTGGAACCAGACCAACAAGATGCCGCACCACACCTTCTGGTGGGAGGGCATCGACGGCACCCGGGTCTTCACCCACTTCCCGCCGGTGGACACCTACAACGCCCAGTTCCACGCGGGCGAACTGGCGCACGCCGAGCGCAACTTCGCCGACAAGGGTCTCGCCACCCGCTCCCTGGTCCCGTTCGGCTGGGGCGACGGCGGTGGCGGACCCACCCGCGAGATGCTGGAGAAGGCGCGGCGGCTGGGCTCGCTGGAGGGTTCGCCCCGGGTGGAGATCCACAAGCCGTCGGTGTTCTTCACCGAGGCCGAGCGGGAGTACGGCGCCAAGGCCCCGGTGTGGTCCGGGGAGCTGTACCTGGAACTGCACCGGGCCACGTACACCACACAGGCCAAGACCAAGCAGGGCAACCGGCGCGGTGAACACCTGCTGCGGGAGGCGGAGTTGTGGGCCACCACGGCCGCGCTGCACGCCCCCGGCTACCACTATCCGTACGACGATCTGGACCGGATCTGGAAGACGGTGCTGCTGCACCAGTTCCACGACATCCTGCCGGGCTCGTCGATCGCCTGGGTGCACCGCGAGGCCCGGGAGACCTATGAGCGGGTCTTCGCCGAGCTGGAGGGGATCGTGGCCACGGCGGTGGCGGCACTGGGCGGCGGCGGTCCCGCGGTGCTCAACGCCTCGCCGTACGAACGCGAGGAGGTGGCCGTGGTGGACGCCGAGACCGCTTCGGCGCTCCCGCCGGAAACCCCCTCCCAGGAGCTGGGCGGGGGGCGGACGGCGGTGCCGGTGCGGGTGGCCGGGCTGGGCGTCGCGGCGCTCCCGGCCGCCGCCACCCCGGGCGAGCCCGGGGTGACCGCGCTGAGCGACGGCCACAGCATCGTGCTCGACAACGACCGGCTGCGGGTGACCATCGACGCCGACGGGCTGCTGACGTCCGTACTGGACCTGGACGCGGGCCGTGAGGTGCTGGCACCTGGCGCCCGTGGCAACCTCCTCCAGCTCCACCCCGACCACCCCAACCAGTGGGACGCCTGGGACATCGACCGGCACTACCGCCGCACCCGCACCGACCTGACCGACGCCGAGCACGTCGAGCTGACCGAGTCCGGACCGCTGCGGGCCACGGTGCGCGTGGTGCGTTCCTTCGGCGCCTCACGGGTGGTCCAGGACCTCACCCTGGCCGCGGGCAGCCGCCGTCTCGACATCGCCACCGAGGTGGACTGGCAGGAGTCGGAGAAGGTCCTCAAGGCCGCGTTCCCGCTGGATGTGCATGCCCGGGTGTCCACCGCGGAGATCCAGTTCGGCCATGTGGACCGCGCGACCCACACCAACACCGGCTGGGACGCGGCCCGTTTCGAGATCTGCGCCCACCGCTGGCTGCGGGTGGCCGAGCCCGGGTACGGGGCGGCGCTGCTCAACGACTCGACGTACGGCCACGAGGTGACCCGCACCGCGCACCGGGTGCCGGACAGGGAGGAGGGCGAGGCGGCGGACGGCGACGGGCATGAGGTGCTCGGCACGACCGTACGGCTGACGCTGCTGCGCGCCCCGCACAGCCCGGACCCGGAGACCGACCTCGGCACCCACCGGTTCCGCTACGCCCTGCTGCCGGGCGCGGACGTGGGGGACGCGGTCGCCGGCGGGCTGGCGCTCAACCTGCCGCTGCGCCCGCTGCCCTCCGGTCCCGCGGCACTGGCGCCGCTGGTCTCGGTGGACAACCCGGCGATCACGGTGGAGTCGGTCAAGCTGGCCGAGGACCGCAGCGGCGATGTGGTGGTGCGGCTGTACGAGTCGCACGGCGGCCGGGCGGCGGGCACGCTGGTCACCGGATTCCCGGTGACCCGGGCGGAGGTGACCGATCTGCTGGAGCGGCCGCTGCGGCCCGCCGCGGCCGGTGCCGCGGGGCTGAGTCTGGCCCTGCGTCCGCACCAGATCCTCACCCTGCGGCTGCGGCCGGTGTCCGGGTAGCCATCCGCGGTGGAGGGAGCCGTCCAGGCGGTCGATCTCCCCCACATCGGCCGAATACCTGTCTTGCCCTTTCATCTCACGCTATGTTCCTCGTCGTCGGCGGTGTGCCGTTCGGCGACGGGGACGGGGACGGCGAGGCGCCCGTGTCCCGGGCGCCGTCGGCCCGTGCGACACCGTCCGTGACCCGGCGTGTGAAGTAACGCGTCCGGTACAGCCGTGGCAGCTCCGGTGCGCGCCGGAGCACCAGCCCCACCGCGGCGGGGAGCGCCGCGACCGGGGCGGCGAGGCGGCGGACGTTCATGGTTCCTCCCATGGCTGGCGCCGTGTGGAGGGTTGGGGCGAGAGGGCGCGGAATCTCCCCCGAAAAGTGGGGGAGGACGTTGTAGAGCACACCGGAGCCACGGACCGGACGAGCGACGCGGAACTGGTGCGCGCCTTCCTTCAGGCGCGCGGAACCGCCGCCCGGGAGGCCGCGTTCACCCGGATCCACGAACGGCACGCGGACGCCGTGCTGTACCGGTGCGCGTCGCTGCTGCCGGACGATCCGGACGCCGCCGAGTCGGCCGCCACGGCGGCCCTCACCGCGGCGTACCACGATCTGAACGCGGGGCGGCCGCCACGGGAGCCGCACAAACTGCGCGCCTGGCTGTACGGCATCGCCCGGCACCGCTGCTCCGAGGAACTGCGCCGACGCGGCCCGGCCGGCCCCGGGTTACCGGCGGAGGTGGCGGACGACACCTGGGAGTCGGTGAGCCGGGCGCGGCTCGCCGAGGTCGACCGCATCCTGGACGTGGTCGCCGCGAGCTTCACCGAGCCCCAGCGGCGGATCTTCCAGCTCAGCACCCGTCAGCACCTCCGCGGCAAGGCCCTGGCAGCGGCCCTCGGCGTCAGCGAGAAGGAGGCCAACGACGACACCTGGGAGAACAAGCAGCGGCTGACCAAGGGGTTCGGCGCCTATGTCCTGGCCAAGGACGGCAGACCGCACTGTCCCGAACTGGCCCGGCTGCTGGATCAGGCCGCCTGGGACGGCGAGAACTTCACCAAGGTGCTGCGCCTGCGCATCCTGCGCCATATGGACACCTGCAGGACCTGCGACGACTGTGCCGTCTGCCGTGCGACGAAGACCCGGCTGATCCGCCCCTACGCCCCCGTCCTGCTGCCGGTGGCCGCCGGAATGGCCCTGCGCGACCGTGTCGAGGCCCGGATCCGCACCGCCAACGCCTCCGCCTCCCTCCCCTCGGACAGCCCGCTCCCGCCGCCTCCCCCGGGCCCGCCGCCGGGCGGCGGACCGGGTGCCGCGCGGCGGCCGCGTACGCTCCGGATCGGCGCAGCGGCCGTCGCCGCCACCATGGGCGTCGTCGCGCTGCTCGCGCTGCGGGCCTGGTCCACCGGTGACGACGCGCCACCGGCCCGCGCCCAGGACCGGGTGGCCGCCTCCGTCACCCGGGCGATGACCGGCAAGAAGTTCGTGACCTTCGACATCCAGGCCCGCAACATCAGCGACCCCGCGCAGTTCGACGGGAGCGGCCGTATCGACATGTCGGCCGACGGCACCGTGTCCGCGGCGACGCATGTGCTCTACGAACCCGGTGAGGACCCGTGGTTCCCGCCCGATGTGGTGGTGATCGGCGACCGCGCCTGGATCACCCCCGACAACACCCCGGCCGAGACCGGCCCTTCGGCCTACGGGCCCACGACCGTCGTCGACCGGGCGTCCGCCAGCCAGGACTCCCGGGTCGGCAACGCCCTCCAGACCCGCTGGATCGCCTCCCCCGCAAACACCGCGCAACTGCTGCGCCGGGCAAGCGACTTCCGCGAGCGCGGCACCGCCGGAACCCGTGTGCTGACCGGCCGGGCCCCGCTGAGCGCCCTCGCCGACGACCCGGCCGGGGGCTTCTTCTACCGGCCCTACCTCACCAAGGCGCCCGCGGACGCCATGGTCACCTTCACCCTCACCACCGACCGCTCCTACCTCCCCGTGAAGATGACCTTCGAGATCCCGGTCCGGCACACCGGCTACCTGGCGAGGTACGACCACGACCCGTTCACGGTCGGCTATCGCGACTGGGCCGAGGGCAAGCCCATCACCCGGCCCACCGGGGAGCCGCCGACACCGCAGTGGGGAGAGCGTCCCGCGTAGACCGTGGAGTGCGGACGGTCAGGGGCGCGGCACATTGCGCAGATTGGAGCGGGCCATCTGCACCATCCTGCCGACGCCGCCGTCCAGCACCATCTTGCTGGCGGACAGCGCGAACCCGGTCACCATCTCGGCCCTGATCTTCGGCGGGATGGACAGCGCGTTGGGGTCGGTCACCACGTCCACGAGCGCGGGCCCCTTGTGCCGCAGGATGTCGCGCAGCGCCGACCGCAGGTGTTTGGGCTTCTCCACCCGCACGGCGTGGACCCCGGCCGCCTCGGCGAGGGCCGCGAAGTCGGGGTTGTGGTTGCCGGTGCCGTAGGCGGGCAGCCCCGACACCAGCATCTCCAGCTCGACCATGCCCAGCGAGGAGTTGTTGAACAGGACCACCTTCACCGGCAGGTCGTACTGGACGAGGGTGAGGAAGTCGCCCATCAGCATGGTGAATCCGCCGTCCCCGGACATCGACACCACCTGGCGGCGGCGGTCCAGGAACTGGGCCCCGATGGCCTGCGGCAGCGCGTTGGCCATCGAGCCGTGGGTGAATGAACCGATCACCCGGCGGCGGCCGTTGGGAGTGAGGTAACGGGCCGCCCAGACGTTGCACATCCCGGTGTCCACGGTGAAGACCGCGTCGTCCGCGGCCTCCTCGTCCAGCACCGAGGCCACGTACTCCGGGTGGATCGGGACGTGCTTCTCGACCTTGCGGGTGTACGCCCGGACCACGCCCTCCAGCGCCTCCGCGTGCTTCTTCAGCATCCGCTCAAGGAAGCGGCCGTCGGTCTTGGGACGTACCTTCGGTGTCAGACAGCGCAGTGTCTCGCGGACGTCGCCCCACACCGCGAGGTCCAGTTTGGAGCGGCGGCCCAGGTGTTCGGGGCGTACATCGACCTGCACGGTGGTCACGTCGTCCGGGAGGAAGGCGCCGTAGGGGAAGTCGGTGCCCAACAGCATCAGCAGATCGCATTCATGGGTGGCCTCGTAGGCCGCGCCGTAGCCGAGCAGTCCGCTCATGCCCACGTCAAAAGGATTTTGATACTGGATCCATTCTTTGCCGCGCAGGGCGTGGCCCACCGGCGCCTTCACCCGTGTCGCGAACTCCATCACCTCGTCATGCGCCCCGGCGGTGCCGCTGCCGCAGAAGAGCGTGATCCGGTCCGCCGCGTCCACCATGCGCGCCAGCTCGTCGATCTCCGCGTCGCCCGGCCGCACCGTGGGCCGCGAGGTGACCAGCGCATGTTCCTCGGCGCGCTCGGGCGCCGGACGGGCGGCGATGTCACCGGGCAGGGTGACCACACTGACCCCGCCACGGCCGATCGCGTGCTGGACTGCGGTCTGCAGGACCCGCGGCATCTGCTGGGGGCTGGAGATCAGCTCGCAGTAGTGGCTGCACTCGCGGAAGAGCTGGTCCGGATGGGTCTCCTGGAAGTAGCCGGTGCCGATCTCGCTGCTGGGGATATGGGAGGCGAGGGCCAGTACCGGTGCCATCGAGCGGTGGGCGTCGTAGAGGCCGTTGATGAGGTGGAGGTTTCCGGGGCCGCAGGAGCCCGCACAGGCGGCGAGGGTTCCGGTGAGCTGGGCCTCGGCGCCCGCGGCGAAGGCGGCGGTCTCCTCGTGGCGCACCTGGATCCAGTCGATGGCGGCGTTGCGGCGGACCGCGTCCACCACGGGGTTGAGGCTGTCGCCGACCACCCCGTACAGCCGTCGCACCCCGGCGCGGACCAGGATGTCCACGCATTGCTCCGCCACCGTCTGCTTGGCCATCGCGTGCCTCGTCCCTTCCGCCCTGGGTCGCCGGGGTCCGTACGCCCCCGTCCATCAACCCATGGACGACGCGCTCACGCCTCCCAGACGGCCACCGCCGTACGGTCGTCGGCGTAGCCCTTCACCCGGGTCTGGGCATCGGCGAGATAGGCGGCGAGCCCGGGCGGTTCCGGCCCTGCCCAGCGTTCGGCCAAGTGGTCGGCGAGCGCCGCTTCGCCGCGCAGGGGTCCGGCGAGGCCCTCGCCGCAGAGCAGCAGGGTGTCGCCCGGACGGGCGACGGAGGCGCGGAAGAGGAACGGTCCGCCGACGGGGGTGCCCGGCGTGATGTCGTGGGCGGATGCCGGGTCCTGCGGGGACGCGGCCGGGGTGCGTGGCTCCGGAATGTGCGACTCCGGGGTGCCGGGCTCAGGGGTGCCCGGCTCCGGGGGCGGCGCCTGGGGCGGGCCGCTCGCGGTGTCCGGTTCCCCCGGGGCGGGCTCCAAGTCCTGCCAGCCGCCCGCGCGCAGCCGGAACACCCCTCCCCCGCCGACGCCGAAGAACACCCGGGTGCGGCAGGCCGGATGAGCGGGCAGCAGCAGACAGCGCACCGAGGCGGTGTACTCGGCCGGGTCCAGCCCCAGCGTGGTGGCGCGGGCGCGCAGCCTGCCGTAGCCGCGCGCGGTCAGCCGGTGCAACCCGGACTTGAGGGCGCCGCGGTCGGCGGTGTGCAGATCGTCGGCCAGCCGGACGCGGCTGCGGCCGACCGCGCCGCCGATCCACTCGCACATCTCGCGCGCGGCGTGCTGCGACCGGGGCGCCGCGCGCACCCCACCGGCCACGACGACCAGCACCAGGGCGCTGTCGCCGGTCCCGAACCGCGCGGTCAGCAACGCGTCCCGGCGGGACTCCCCGCGATAGCGGGCCGAATCGCCGCGCAACGAGGCGGCGCGGAGGGTGAACGTGCCGTAGCGGGCGCCGTCCAGCACGGTGTCGGGCACCAGCTCGCCGAGCTCCTCCGGATCGGCGACGGGCAGGGTCGTCGGCTCGCCCTCGTAGGTCGGCGGCCCGTTCCCCACGAACCCGACCTCAGCCGCCCGCCACGGCCGCGCCGCGGCCCCGCCGGGCGGCCGCCCCGACGACCGCGGCGAGGCGGTACCGGTGCCGTGGGCCCCGGCGGGGGCGGAGGCGCCCGGACGGGGCCATACCTCACCCGGACTGCGGCCGGCCGCGCCGGAGCCGCTACGGGCGGACGGGTCCGGCCCCGTCGGCTCGGACCTGGACCCCGGACCACCGTTACGGATGGACGAGGCGGCATCGGGCCGACCGGCAGCGCCTCGGCCGTCAGACGCACCTGGGTCCGGCCGGGCGGCAGAGTCCGGACTGCCACTACCGGACGCCGGGCCCGGCCCCGGCGGCCCGGACGCGGCTGGATCCGACCGAGCGGAAGGATCCCGCCCGGTGGAAGCGGGCCCGCCGGATGTGGATCCCGGATCACCGTTGCGGGCGGACGGGGCCGGGGCGGATCGAGCGGCGGTATCCCGGCCGTCGCGGGCGGCGGAGTCCGGACTGCCGTCGGGGGCGGGCGGGGCCGGGGCGGGGTTGGGGGGCGGTGCGGCGCCGGGGCCTTCACCGCGGGGAGATCGCCACCCCTGCGGGCCACCTCCCTCGGCGGCGTCCGGCCCCGGTGCGGCACCGCCCCGCTCCTCCCGCGACCCCCACGGAGCCCCCGCGGCGGGCCGCGTCCCGGTGCCGCCGGGGCGGCAGCCGAGTGTGCGGGCGGCCGAGTCGAACCGGTCGTCGACGGAGTCCGTCGCCGCGGCGGGTCCCGCGTCGGCCCGACGCGGGTCGTACAACTCGCCCCACCAGTCGTCCTCGTGACCGCGCTTGTCCCCCTGCTGGCTCATCCCCACATTGTCCACAGCAAGGCTTCACGGCAACACCACGCCGCGGCCCGTGGGCGTTCGGCCGTCGCGTCCGGCAGCCTGGTGACATGGCGACGTGGCAGCTGGTCCTGTGCGGCCTGGTCATGCTGCTGGGCCTGGTCGGCGTGGTCGTACCGGGACTGCCCGGCCCGGTCATCGTGTGGGCCGCGGCGCTGTGGTGGTCACTCACCGAGAAGACCGGCCCGGCCTGGGCCTTTCTGGCCGGGGCCACCGCGCTGCTGCTGCTCGAGCAGGCCGTGAAATGGCTGCTGCCCGCCCGCCGGATGCGCGGGGCGGGCATCACCCGGCGGACGTTCCTGCTGGCCGGGATCGCGGGCATCGTCGGCTTCTTCGTACTCCCGGTGATCGGCGCGCCCATCGGCTTCGTGGCCGGGATCTACGGCGCGGAGCGGCACCGGCTGGGCGGACACGGGGAGGCGTGGGTGTCGACGCGGACGGTGATGCGGGCGATCGGCACCAGCGTGCTGGTCGAGCTGTTCGCGTGTCTGCTGGTCGCGGGCGGCTGGGTGGCGATGGTCGTCGTGCACTGACCCGCCAGGGCCGCCGAGGGCACCGTGGAGGACGGCCGGGGGCGCACCGGAGTGAAACCCGGCGCCCCCGCGCGCCCCACATGGTGCGGTGAGAACCACCAGCCCCCACCGCACCACTGCGCGTGGTCAACCGCACGGCCGGACCGGCCTCGCAGCGGGCCGGCGGGGCGAGGCGAACCCCGGCTGACGCGGCTAGCCGCGATACGCCTCCAGCAGCCGCAGCCAGATCTCGCTCATCGTCGGGAACGACGGAACCGCGTGCCACAGCCGTTCCACCGGTACCTCGCCCGCCACCGCCACCGTGGCCGAGTGCACCAGTTCCCCCACCCCCGGGCCCACGAAGGTGACGCCGATCAGATGGCCCCGGTCCAGGTCAACGATCATCCGCGCCCGGCCCCGGTAGCCGTCCGCGTAGAGGGCCGCGCCCGACACCTGGCCCAGGTCGTAGTCGACGACCCGGACGCTGCGCCCCTGCGCCTCGGCCTCGGCCGCGGTCAGCCCGACCGCGCCGACCTCGGGGTCGGTGAAGACCACCTGCGGTACGGCCGCGGTGTCCGCGGTCGCCGCATGCGCGCCCCAGCGGTCGGTCTCCAGCAGCGGCACGCCCTGCGCCCGCGCGCCGATCGCCGCGCCCGCGATCCTGGCCTGGTACTTGCCCTGGTGGGTGAGGAGCGCGCGGTGGTTCACATCGCCCACGGCGTACAGCCAGCCGCCGGGCACATCGCGCACCCGGAGGGTGTCGTCCACGTCCAGCCAGCTCCCGGGCCGCAGCCCGATCGTCTCCAGGCCCACGTCGTCGGTGCGCGGCGCCCGGCCGGTGGCGAACAGCACCTCGTCCGCCTCGACGCTCTCGCCGCCCTCGAGGGTGAGCGTGACCGGCCCGTCCGTACCGTCTCGCCGTACGCCCGTCACCGACGTACCGGTGCGGATCTTCACCCCGGCCTCGGTCAGCGCCTCGGCCACCTGCTCGCCCGCGAACGGCTCCATCCGCTCCAGCAGCCCGGTGCCGCGGATCAGCATGGTCACCTCGGAGCCGAAGGCGTTCCACGCGGTGGCCATCTCGACGGCCACCACCCCACCGCCCACCACGGCCAGCCGCCGCGGCACGGTGGACGAGCTCGTCGCCTCACGGCTGGTCCAGGGGCGGGCCTCGGCGAGTCCGGGGATGTCCGGCAGGGCGGCCCGGCTGCCGGTGCACAGGCCGACCGCGTGCCGCGCGGTGACGACGCGCTGCTGTCCGTCCGGGCCGGTGACCGTGACCTGGCGCGGACCGGTCAGCCGCCCGTGGCCGCGGAGCAGGTCGATACCCGCCGAGTCCAGCCAGCCGATCTGGCCGTCGTCCTTCCAGTCGGAGACGAAGTAGTCACGGTGGGCGAAGACCGCGGCGTCGTCCAGCGGACCGCCCACCGCCTGGCGCAGCCCGGGGGCGCGGCGCGCGTCGGCGCGGGCGATGACCGGGCGCAGCAGTGCCTTGCTGGGGATGCAGGCCCAGTACGAGCATTCGCCGCCGACCAGTTCGCTCTCCACGATGGCCGTGGAGAGCCCGGCGGCGCGGCTGCGGTCCGCCAGGTTCTCGCCGACCGGGCCCGCGCCCAGGACCACGACGTCGTACTCGTCCATGGCGTCGTTCATCGCAACCCGCTCTCTGCCGGATCCGGCGGTGTGATCGACCGTGTGGCACCCCGCACCCCCGGGTGCCCCTGGGGACATCCTGGTGCCGAGTAACCGCGCGGAGCCACCCGAATCGGCATCCCGCGCCGTTCCGTCATGACACGGCGGCGGCGACGGCGAAGGCCCCGCGCCCCCGAGGAGGGGCGCGGGGCCACTGCGGTGGTCTGCGCTACGGCTTGCGCAGCGGTCCGCGCTTGAGCTCCGCCAGATGCCGTCCGGTCGCCTGCTTCTGCTTCCAGTCCCGCCGGATCTCGGCCCGCAGCCGGGCGTCGGTCCGGGCCGCGAGGCGTTCGTTCTCCCGCAGCAGCTTGCGGTAGCTCTCCAGCCGCCGGTCCGGCAGTGAGCCGTCCTCGACGGCGGTGAGCACCGCGCACCCGGGTTCCGTGCGGTGGGCGCAGTCGTGGAAGCGACATTCCTCGGCGAGCGCCTCGATCTCGGCGAACGCCTGGGAGACACCGCTTCCGGCGTCCCACAGCCCCACCCCGCGCAGCCCCGGGGTGTCGATGAGCGCACCGCCCCAGGGCAGCGGCAGCAGATCACGGGTGGTCGTGGTGTGACGGCCCTTGCCGTCACTGTCCCGGATCTCCTGCACCTCCTGGACGGACTCCCCGATCAACGCGTTGGCCAGGGTGGACTTGCCCGCCCCTGACTGGCCGAGCAGTACCGCGGTGCCGGAGGAGAGCACGGCGGACAGCACGTCCAGCCCCTCCCCCGTGGCGGAGCTGACGGGCAGCACCTGGACACCGGGGGCGGCCGTCTCGGCGTCGTCGACGAGGTGGCCGAGCGTGGCGGGCTCGGGCACCAGGTCGGCCTTGGTGAGGACGACCAGCGGCTGGGCACCGCTCTCCCAGGCCAGGGCCACGAACCGCTCCAGGCGGCCCAGGTCGAACTCGGTGGCGAGGGAGACGGCGATCACGGCGTGGTCGACATTGGCGGCCAGCACCTGGCCGTCGGACCGCTTGGAGGAGGTGGAGCGCACCAGGGCGGTGCGCCGCGGCAGCAGCGTCCGCACATAGCGCGGGTCGCCGCCGGGGTCGACGGCGGCCCAGTCACCGGTGCACACGATGCGCATCGGGTCGTGGGGCGTGACCAGTTCGGTGTCGGCCCGCACGGTGCCCGCGCGGGTGATGACGTCGCACTGGCCGCGGTCCACCCGGATGACCCGGCCGGGCAGCAGCCCCCGCTCGGCGTACGGGGCGAACACGGCCTCCCAGTCCTCGTCCCAGCCGTACGGGGCGAGCGGGTCCTCGGAGGTGCCCAGGAGGGAGGACGGTGAAGCGAAAGAGGATGACAAGGGGTGACCCTTCGCAAGGGTGGCCCCGGCACGCGCCGCTCGGCGCGGAGGAATGACGTGGGATCAGCCGGAGGCCACGGAGGTGGACGTGATGAACTCCTGATTGCGGGCAGCGCCCAGCGCAAAGACAGCCATCGGTCACACCTCCTTCTCGCACGTCTCGTATCGGACCGCGGCGGCCGGACGGCCACCGGATCGGGTCGGCATCACTGTAGTGGGGCGGCCGGATCGGCACCACGGGTTTTCCCGCGTGCCTACGGAGCCGGATCAGATCGCCCCGGCGGCGGGCACCCCGTAGTCCTCGGGTGCCTCGACGGCGCGTTCGGCGGCGCGGCTGGTCTCCTCCCAGGCCGCCCAGGTGTCCATACGGCGGCGGGAGATGTCGAAGGCCAGGTCGTAGACGGCGCTGCCGAGCAGCAGCCGCAGCGGCGGGTCATCGCTGTCCACCAGCTTCAGCACGGCCTCGGCCGCCAGATGGGGCAGGCTGTCGATCGAGGATTCGGCGAACCGCTTCTCCAGTTCGGCGCGGAGCGGCGCGTAGGCGTCCATCGGCTCGGTGGCGGCCAGACCGGTGGTGTAGAGGTCGGTCCAGTAGCCGCCGGGCTCCACGAGGGTGACCTTGACACCGAAGGGCGCCGCCTCGGCCGCCAGCGCCTCGCTCATTCCCTCCAGGGCGAACTTGCTGGCGCTGTAGAGCCCGGTGAGGGGATGGCCGCCCAGTGCGCCGACGCTGGAGATCTGGACGAGATGACCGCTGCCCCGGGCGCGCAGGGTGGGCAGAACGGCCTGGCTGACCCACAGGGCGCCGAAGAAGTTGGTGTCCATCTGGGCGCGGGCCTCGGCCTCGCCGAACTCCTCGACCATCCCCATGGCGAGGAACCCGGCGTTGTTCACGACGATGTCCAGACGGCCGAAGTGGCGGACGGCGGTATCGACGGTGGTGTGGACGGCCGCCCGGTCGGAGACGTCCAGCGGGAGGGTGAGCAGCCGGTCGCCGTGCTCGGCGGCCAGCGGCTCGAGGGTGGTGAGGGTGCGGGCGACGGCGACGACGCGGTCGCCCGCCGCGAGGGCGGCCTCGGTGAAGGCCCGGCCCAGTCCCCGGCTCGCACCGGTGATGAACCAGACGCGGCCTGCGGCGGGGGTGATGGTCATGGAGATGCGGCTCCTCGGGTTCTCGGGTTCTCGGCGGTAATGAAACGAAACGATACGGTCCGTCTCGCTTCGATGGTGTGAACCCTACCCAGCGGGTGTCGCATTGGCAAGACGGAACGTCTCGTCCGTCGGTGGTGGGGCTAGGACGGCGGTGTTCCGGCGCGCCGGCCGCCCTCCGCGGTGCTCTCCGACGTGGTTTCCGCGGATCCGTCCGCCGCGGTGTCGGCCTCGGGCCGCCGCGGCCCCTGCCGGGGCGCGCGTCCGGGCTTCTCCGGGTGCGCCGTCCGCCCGTCGCCGTTCCCGGCCGCCCGCCCGGCGGGCTTCTCGGCGGGATCCTCCGTGCGCTTTCCCGTGGGCTTCGCGGCGCCGTTCCCGGTCCGCTCCGCCGTCTCCCGCCTGCCGTGCAGCCGCGCCCGGAGGTCCTCGTGCGGCAGGAACTGGGCCCACCGCTCGGGGAACTCCGACGGCGGGGTGATCTCGGCCGCGCCGTCGTCCGCGGTGCGCTGGTCCCGGGAACGCAGCCGGGCCGTCTGCTCCCGGACCCGGGCGGCCTGCTCGGCGCGCCCCGCGGCGGTGGCCACCGACGGCCAGACCCGGTCGATCGCGGCGTTGACGGCCGCCCCCACCAGCACCGCGAAGGCGGACACCCCGATCCACAGCAGTACGGCGACCGGCGCGGCCAGCGAGCCGTAGATCGTCGGGCCCTCCACGGTGTGCACCAGGTAGATGCGCAGCAGGAAGCTGCCGAGCACCCACATGGTGAGGGCCACCAGAGCGCCGGGGACGTCCTCGCGCCAGGGCGAACGGACCGGCACCGACACGTGGTACAGCGTGGTGAGGAAGGCGACCGACAGCAGGATCACCACGGGCCAGTACAGGATCTGGACCAGACCGCCGCTGGCCGGGAGGAGGTCCACCACCGTCTCCGGCCCGATGACCATCAGCGGCAGCGCCACCGCTCCGACGACCAGCGCGACCAGGTAGAGGAGGAAGGCCAGCAGCCGGGTCCTGACGATCCCGCGGCGCCCCTCCAGCCCGTACATGATGGTGATGGTGTCCACGAAGACGTTCACCGCGCGGGAGCCGGACCACAGGGCGATGGCGAAGCCGAGCGAGATCACATCGGGGCGGCCGCCCTCGATGACGTCGTCCAGCAGCGGCCGGGCGATCTGCTTGACGCCCTGGTCGGACAGGACGGCCCCGGAGGCGTCCAGGATGTTCTGCCGGATGGTCGCCACCGTCTCGGTGTCGGTCCAGGCGTCGAAGTAGCCGAGCAGCCCGATCAGGCCCAGGAGCAGCGGCGGCAGGGACAGCAGCGTGAAGAAGGCCGCCTCGGCCGCCAGCCCGGTGACCCGGTGCTCCATGCAGGAGTTGACGGTGTCCTTGAGCAGCAGCCAGACCATCCTGCGCTTGGAGACATTGCGGTAGAGGGCACGGGCCTTGTGGAGCCGGCCGGACGGCTTGGACAGTTCTTTCGCGGGCTGCACCTTCTCACCGTATCGGGCGGTTTCACCCCGGCTCACCCGGCGACCGGCCCGCGCGCCCATGGCGCGCCCCGCGCGGTTCCCCGCGCAGGGGGCCATCAGGGTGTCCGCCCGTGCGACGGCGGAGGGGATGCCGCGCCGACTCGGCACCACCCTCCGCCCGCCGGGCCCACTGTCCGCCCGGATGCGGACGGGCGCAAAGGTTGCGCCGCGTTGCAACCGGGCCGAGGCGCGGGCCGGTGTCAGCAGCCGCCGCAGTTGTAGAAGAGCACGTCCCAGTGGTTGCTCTCGCGGGCGTAGATGTTGCCCGCGCCGGAGCGGTACTGCTGGGCCCCGTCGCCCGGCCGCGGGCCGATGTTGGTGAAGGTGCGGGTGATGTAGCCGCTGAGGCAGCTCGTCGGGCTGAAGTCCAGCTTGTAGCCGTTCCAGTGGCTGTAGGTGCCGGAGGCGTGTCCGGTCTCGGTGCCGCCGGTGATGGTGAGGGCGCAGCCGCTGCCCTGTTCGAGGGTGGTCGCGCCCTGGATGGTGGCCAGGTTGACCTGCTCGAACGAGGTACAGGTCGGCCTGTTGCGGTCCGAGCAGCCGCCGCTGGAGGTCCAGCCGACCCCCGCGGCACGCAGGCGCGCGGTCGCGTCGGCGTGGCTGAGCTTGGTGACGGCCGCGGCGCCCGGGGCGGTGACGGCCGTCGGCGCGGTGGCGGACACCGGGGCGGGAGCGGCCACCGCGCCCTGGGCGGTGACGAGACCGGTGGCCGCGAGGAGCGCGCCGCCGAGCAGGGCGGCGGCCCGGGTGCCGGTGCGGGTGCGGATCATGGAGTGATCTCCCTCGTCGTCGGATCAGACGGATCAGTGGGATCACCGGGGCGGACCGTGGGTCTCCCCGGGACGCGGCGCCGTTCCTCCGGCACGGGCGGCGGGGTGCGTGCCGCCTGCGCGAGACATGTCAAAAGAGCGCTCCCACGGTGGCCCATGAACGGCCCGCCGTCCACCGGTTCCGGCAACCGCTTGCCGCGGCCACCGCCCGGCTCCCGGCCGTCCCCCCGGTCCGTGGTTGTCTGTCCACCATGAGCATCACAGTGACCACGTGGTCCTTGGAGCAGACCTCGCCCGCCGACCTCAGTCCGGCGCGGGAGCCCGCGGCCGAGGCGGGGGTACGGATCGTCCGGGCGGAGGTGCCGAGCCCGGAGTTCAGCCGCTTCCTCTACACCTCCATCGGCGCCGACGTCTCCTGGACCGACCGGCTGGCGTGGTCGCACGAGCACTGGCAGGAGCATCTGGACCGGCCCGGTGTGGAGACCTGGGTGGCGTACGAGCACGGCACCCCGGCCGGGTACATCGAGCTGGAGCGCCAGGACGACGGCGTGGTCGAGATCCTCTACTTCGGACTGCTGCCCGCCTTCCGCGGCCGGCGGATCGGCGGCCATCTGCTGACCTGGGGCATCCGCCGCGCCTGGGACCAGGGCGAGCGACTGCCGGGCCGGCCGCCGACCAAGCGGGTGTGGGTGCACACCTGCAGCAAGGACGGGCCGTACGCGCTGGACAACTACCAGCGGCGCGGCTTCCGGGTCTTCGACGTCGCCACCGAGACGGAGGGGTGACCCACACCACAACGTCTCGCCATACAAGACACTAGCGTCCAGATAGTGGATGACGGTGGACTCCTCCGAGACCACCGTGCCACGCTTCCTCCATGTCTCGAGCTGGAATTGCCTTGGTGAGTCGACGCCACGTCGACCTCGGCCGCATGTCCAGCGCGATCTGTCCGGTGGGCTGACCCGCACCTCTTCAGGGCCCCGAGGCCCCGGGCAGCACCTCACCGTCCCCGACGCCCCCGACCACCGCCCCCGACGACGTGGGCGGGCGCGGCTGTGGGACCTCCCCCGCCGCACCACCGCACCCGGTACCGCCGAAGCGCCGTGCCCGCCTGCGCAGAATCGCAGGTCAGAGGGTGCGCGCGAGCACCATCCGCCGCACCGAGCCGCTCAGAAGGACACACCGCCATGGCCGCCACCCCGGAACGCGCAAGCGCATCACCCCGCCGCAAGGCCGGACGCCACCGCGGCGAAGGCCAGTGGGCCGCGGGGCACTTCACTCCGCTCAACGGCAATGAGCAGTTCAAGAAGGACGATGACGGTCTCAATGTGCGGACACGCATTGAGACGATCTACGCACAGCGTGGCTTCGACTCGATCGACAGCGCCGATCTGCGCGGCCGGATGCGCTGGTGGGGTCTGTACACCCAGCGCAAGCCCGGGATCGACGGCGGCAAGACCGCCGTGCTGGAGCCCGAGGAGCTCGACGACACGCACTTCATGATGCGGGTCCGGGTGGACGGCGGACGGCTGACCACCGAGCAGCTCCGCGTCATCGGCGAGATCTCGCAGGAGTTCGCGCGCGGCACCGCGGACATCACCGACCGGCAGAACGTCCAGTACCACTGGATCCGGATCGAGGACGTACCCGAGATCTGGAAGCGGCTGGAGGCCGTCGGGCTGTCCACCACCGAGGCGTGCGGTGACACTCCGCGCGTGATCATCGGCTCCCCGGTCGCCGGGATCGCCGAGGACGAGATCATCGACGGCACCCCCGCCATCGAGGAGATCCACCGCCGCTACATCGGCACCGAGGAGTTCTCCAACCTGCCGCGCAAGTTCAAGTCCGCGGTCTCCGGCTCCCCGGTCCTCGACGTCGTCCACGAGATCAACGACGTGGCGTTCGTCGGAGTGCGCCACCCCGAGCACGGTCCCGGCTTCGACCTGTGGGTCGGCGGCGGTCTGTCCACCAACCCCAAGATCGGTGTCCGGCTCGGCGCCTGGGTCCCGCTGGAGGACGTACCCGACGTCTGGGCCGGTGTCATCGCCATCTTCCGCGACTACGGCTACCGGCGGCTGCGCAACCGCGCCCGGCTGAAGTTCCTGGTCGCCGACTGGGGCCCTTCGAGGTTCCGGCAGGTGCTGCAGGACGAGTACCTGGGCCGAGCGCTGGCCGACGGCCCCGCGCCCGAGCAGCCCGTCCAGCAGTGGCGTGACCACATCGGTGTCCACCGCCAGCGCGACGGCCGCTTCTACATCGGCTTCGCCCCGCGCGTGGGCCGGGTCGACGGGGCCACCCTCACCAAGATCGCCGACCTGGCCGAGGCCCATGGCTCCGGCCGGCTGACCACCACCGTCGAGCAGAAGATGATCGTGCTCGATGTGGCCGAGGACCAGGTGGAGTCGCTGGTCTCCGGACTGGAGGCAATGGACCTCCAGGTCAAGCCGTCCCCGTTCCGGCGCGGCACCATGGCCTGCACCGGTATCGAGTTCTGCAAGCTGGCCATCGTCGAGACCAAGGGCCGCGGCTCCACGCTGATCGATGAACTCGAGCGCCGGCTGCCCGAGTTCGACCAGCCGATCACCATCAACCTCAACGGCTGCCCCAACGCCTGCGCCCGGATCCAGGTCGCCGACATCGGTCTCAAGGGCCAGCTCGTCATGGACTCGGACGGCAACCAGGTCGAGGGCTACCAGGTGCACCTGGGCGGCGCGCTGGGCCTGGAGCCCGGTTTCGGCCGCAAGGTGCGCGGTCTGAAGGTCACCGCCGATGAACTGCCCGACTACGTCGAGCGGGTGCTGCGCCGCTTCGAGAAGGAGCGCCAGGACGGCGAGCGGTTCGCCACCTGGGCCGCGCGGGCCGACGAGGAGGCGCTGTCATGAGTGAGCGCGCCGCGCCGTTCTACTGCCCGTACTGCGGGGACGAGGACCTGCGCCCCTCCGAGGAGGGCCACGGCGCCTGGGAATGCGCCTCCTGCAACCGCGCGTTCCGCCTGTCGTTCCTCGGGCTGCTGGCCAAGGGCCTGCGGCGCGATCCGGGCGGAGAAGGGGGCACCACGACATGACCGGGATCCGGCAGACAGACGATCTGGCGACGCTCGCCGAGCGGGCGGGCCGCGATCTGGAGGACGCCCCGGCGCTGGACATCCTGCGCTGGGCGGCCGACACCTTCGGTGCGCGGTTCTGCGTCACCTCCTCGATGGAGGACGCGGTGGTGGCCCATCTGGCCTCCCGCGCCTTCCCCGGGGTCGACGTGGTCTTCCTCGACACCGGCTACCACTTCCCCGAGACCATCGGCACCCGGGACGCGGTGGCGGCGGTGATGGACGTCAACGTCATCACGCTCACCCCGCGCCGGACGGTGGCCGAGCAGGACGCCGAGTACGGTCCGCGGCTGCACGACCGCGACCCCGACCGGTGCTGCGCGCTGCGCAAGGTCGCGCCGCTGGAGGAGGGTCTGCGGGAGTACGACGCCTGGGCCACCGGGCTGCGCCGCGACGAGTCCCCGACCCGGGCCGGCACCCCGGTCGTCGGCTGGGACGCCAGGCGGCAGAAGGTGAAGGTCTCCCCGATCGCCCGCTGGACCCAGGCCGACGTGGACGCGTACGTCACCGAGCACGGTGTGCTCACCAACCCGCTGCTGATGGACGGCTATCCGTCGGTCGGCTGCGCGCCCTGCACCCGGCGGGTGCTGGAGGGCGAGGACACACGTTCCGGCCGCTGGGCCGGGAGCACCAAGACCGAATGCGGGCTGCACGGCTGATGGCCGCCGACCAGGAGAACGAGATGAGCGCGCCTCTGCACACCGGAGCCACCGTGTGGCTGACCGGTCTGCCCAGCGCCGGGAAGACCACGATCGCCTACGCCCTGGCCGAGCGGCTGAGCGGTGAGGGCCACCGGGTGGAGGTGCTCGACGGCGACGAGATCCGGGAGTTCCTCTCCGCGGGGCTCGGCTTCTCCCGCGAGGACCGGCACACCAATGTCCAGCGGATCGGCTTCGTCGCCGAACTGCTGGCCTCCCAGGGGGTGAAGGTGCTGGTCCCGGTGATCGCCCCGTACGCGGACAGCCGCGAGGCGGTGCGCGAGCGCCACCAGAAGGAGGGCACCGCGTATCTGGAGGTGCATGTGGCAACGCCCGTCGAGGTGTGCTCGGAGCGGGACGTCAAGGGGCTCTACGCCAAGCAGGCGGCGGGCGAGCTCACCGGGCTGACCGGGGTCGACGACCCGTACGAGGCCCCGGCCGACCCGGACCTGCGTATCGAGGCACATCAGCAGGGCGTACTGGAATCCGCCGCGGCGCTGCGAGCGCTGCTCGGCGAGAGGGGACTCGCGTGAGCGACATGACGACGACCGCGGCTGCGATCAACGGCACCGGGGCCGCCGACAGCGACCCCTACGCGCTGTCGCACCTGGACGCGCTGGAGTCCGAGGCGGTGCATATCTTCCGCGAGGTGGCGGGCGAGTTCGAGCGGCCGGTGATCCTGTTCTCCGGCGGCAAGGACTCCATCGTCATGCTGCACCTGGCGCTGAAGGCGTTCACCCCGGCGGCGGTGCCCTTCTCCCTGCTCCACGTGGACACCGGGCACAACTTCCCCGAGGTCATCGACTACCGGGACCGCACCGTCGCCGAGCACGGACTGCGGCTGCACGTGGCGTCGGTGCAGGACTACATCGACCGCGGTGTGCTCAAGGAGCGCCCGGACGGCACCCGCAACCCGCTGCAGACGCTGCCGCTGACCGAGAAGATCCAGGCGGAGAGGTTCGACGCGGTCTTCGGCGGCGGACGGCGCGACGAGGAGAAGGCCCGCGCGAAGGAGCGGGTGTTCAGCCTCCGCGACGAGTTCTCGCAGTGGGACCCGCGCCGCCAGCGCCCCGAGCTGTGGAACCTCTACAACGGCCGGCACGCACCCGGTGAGCATGTCCGTGTCTTCCCGCTCTCCAACTGGACCGAGCTGGACGTGTGGCAGTACATCGCCCGCGAGGGCATCGAGCTGCCGGAGATCTACTTCGCGCATGAGCGCGAGGTGTTCAAGCGCAGCGGGATGTGGCTGACGGCCGGTGAGTGGGGCGGGCCCAAGGACGACGAGACGGTCGAGAAGCGGCAGGTGCGCTACCGCACCGTCGGCGACATGTCCTGCACCGGTGCCGTCGACTCCGACGCGGTGACCCTGGAGCAGGTCATCACCGAGATCGCCGCGTCCCGGCTGACCGAGCGCGGCGCGACGCGCGCCGACGACAAGCTCTCCGAGGCCGCGATGGAAGACCGCAAGCGCGAGGGGTACTTCTAAGCATGAGCACGATCACGACCGAGGAGCTCTCGGCCACCACCCTGCTGCGGTTCGCCACGGCCGGCTCCGTCGACGACGGCAAGTCGACCCTGGTGGGCCGGCTGCTGCACGACTCCAAGTCGGTCCTCGCCGACCAGCTGGAGGCCGTGGAGCACGCCTCCCGCAACCGCGGCCAGGAGGCCCCGGACCTCGCGCTGCTGACGGACGGACTGCGCGCCGAACGTGAGCAGGGCATCACCATCGACGTGGCGTACCGCTACTTCGCCACCCCGCGCCGGCGGTTCATCCTCGCCGACACCCCGGGCCATGTGCAGTACACCCGGAACATGGTCACCGGCGCCTCCACCGCCGAGCTGACGGTGATCCTCGTCGACGCCCGCAACGGCGTCGTCGAGCAGACCCGCCGGCACGCCGCCATCGCGGCCCTGCTCCGGGTGCCGCATGTGGTGCTGGCCGTCAACAAGATGGATCTGGTGGACTACCAGGAGCCCGTCTTCGCGGCGATCGCGAAGGAGTTCACGGCGTACGCGACCGAGCTGGGCGTCCCCGAGGTCACCGCCATCCCGATCTCCGCGCTCGCCGGTGACAACGTGGTGGAGCCGTCCGCCACCATGGACTGGTACGGCGGCCCGACCGTCCTGGAGCACCTGGAGACGATCCCGGTCAGCCACGATCTGCGCCACTGCCACGCGCGTCTGCCCGTGCAGTTCGTGATCCGGCCGCAGACCGCCGAGCACCCGGACTACCGGGGCTACGCGGGCCAGATCGCCGCCGGTTCCTTCCGCGTCGGCGAGGCGGTGACGGTGCTGCCGTCCGGCCGCGCGTCGCGGATCTCCGGTATCGAGCTGCTGGGCGAGCAGGTCGACGTCGCCTGGACCACGCAGTCGGTGACCCTCCTGCTGGAGGACGACATCGACATCTCGCGCGGCGATCTGATCGTGCCCAGCAAGGACGCCCCGGCGACCACGCAGGACATCGAGGCGACCGTGTGCCACGTCGCCGACCAGGCGCTGACCGTCGGCCACCGGGTGCTGCTCAAGCACGGGACCCGTACGGTCAAGGCGATCGTCAAGGACATCCCGTCCCGGCTCACGCTGTCGGACCTGTCCCTGCACCCGCACCCGGGGCAGCTCGTCGCCAATGACATCGGCCGGGTGAAGATCCGCACCGCCGAACCGCTGCCGGTCGACTCCTACGCCGACTCGCGCCGCACCGGCTCCTTCATCCTCATCGACCCCAGCGACGGCACCACGCTCACCGCGGGCATGGTCGGCGAATCGTTCGCCTCCCCCGAGCCCG
The DNA here is from genome assembly GCF_024295805.1 of Streptomyces cucumeris. Lineage (GTDB taxonomy): Bacteria > Actinomycetota > Actinomycetes > Streptomycetales > Streptomycetaceae > Streptomyces > Streptomyces cucumeris. Next base: position 354,630 of record NZ_JANCLX010000001.1, on the reverse strand, counting down.
TCAAGGACGAGTCCGAGGACGACGGGTGGGATTTCTGATCATGGCCGGAGAAGCGTTCTCGACCTTCGCGAAGGAGGGCGGCCGCGTCGGCAGCGGCGCCCGTGGCAGCGGCCAGGGAGGGGTCGGGCGATGTGTGTGCTGATGCATAGCCCCATTTCGTGCCCTGCCCCGTTCCACCGGATCCGAAGACCCCGTGAACGGCCGGGCGTCACCTGACGCTGTCCGGCCCCTGCGAGAGGACCGCCTCCCGTGTCGTACACCGACCGCCCCGCCGCCGCCCGGCCCACCGGGCTCCCCCGCCGCCGCACCCGGCTCCTCGCGGCCGCCGCCGTCTTCCCACTGCTGCTGGGCGCCCTCGGCGCCTGCGGCTACGGCTCCGAGAAGAAGGACGACGACCAGGGCGCAGCCGCCCTCCCCGCCGCGGGCGGAAAGAAGGTCGACGGTCTGGACCAGGTGAAGGTCGGCTACTTCGCCAACCTCACCCACGCCACCGCCCTGGTGGGGCTGCGCAAGGGCGGCCACATCCAGCAGGCGCTGGGCGGTACCAAGGTGCAGCCCTTCGTCTTCAACGCCGGGCCCTCGGAGATCGAGGCGCTCAACGCGGGCTCCATCGACATCGGCTGGATCGGCCCCTCGCCGTCCATCAACGGCTATGTGAAGTCGCACGGCGAGAACCTCAGGATCATCTCGGGCTCGGCCTCCGGGGGCGTCAAGCTGGTCGTCAACCCGAAGAAGATCAAGTCCGAGGACGACATCAAGGGCAAGAAGATCGCCACCCCGCAGCTCGGCAACACCCAGGATGTGGCGTTCCTCAACTGGATCGCCAAGAAGGGCTGGAAGGTCGACGCCCAGAGCGGCAAGGGCGATGTGTCGGTGGTCCGCTCGGACAACAAGGTGACGCCCGACGCCTACAAGTCCGGTGCCATCGACGGTGCGTGGGTGCCCGAGCCGACCGCCTCCAAGCTGGTCGCCGACGGGGCCGAGGTGCTGCTCGACGAGTCCTCGCTGTGGCCGGACAAGAAGTTCGTCATCACCAACCTGATCGTCAAGCAGTCGTTCCTCGAGGAGCACCCGAAGGTCGTCGAGGCCGTGCTGCGCGGTTCGGTCCGTACCAACGACTGGATCAAGGCCGAGCCCGAGAAGGCGAAGGCGGCGGCCAACGCCGCGCTCAAGGCGGAGACCGGCAAGCCGCTCCCGGCGGAGGTCATCGACCCGGCGTGGAAGGGCATCCAGGTCACCGATGACCCGCTGGCCTCGACGCTGAACACCGAGGCGGACCACGCGGTCAAGGCGGGGCTGCTGGAGGAGCCGGACCTCAAGGGCATCTACGACCTCACCCTCCTCAACAAGGTCCTCAAGGCCGAGGGCAAGCCGGCGGTGTCGGCCGCCGGACTCGGCAAGCAGTAGTCCGCCGCCCGCTCCCCGTACGCAACGCCACACCGTACGCACCCACCAGGAGGTGACCGGATGTCCCCGGCACTGACCACCGAGAAGGCCGATCCGGCGGGTACCACCGCGACCGTCGCCGCGGACCCGGCGGTACGTATCGACCACGTCCACAAGGCGTTCGGCCGGGCCGGCGCCGTCCAGCCCGTCCTCGACGACATCACCCTCACGGTGCGGCCCGGGGAGTTCGTCTGCATCCTGGGCGCGTCCGGCTGCGGCAAGTCGACCCTGCTCAACCTGATCGCGGGCCTGGACAGGCCGACCGCCGGGACCATCGAGGTCCCCGGCGGCCGGCCGGCCCTGATGTTCCAGGAGCACGCGCTGTTCCCGTGGCTGACCGCGGGCAAGAACATCGAACTGGCGCTGCGGCTGCGCGGTGTGCCCCGGGCCGACCGCAGGCCCGAGGCGGAACGGCTGCTGGAGCTGGTGCGTCTCGGCGGCTCCTACGGCAAGCGGGTGCACGAGCTGTCCGGCGGGATGCGGCAGCGCGTGGCGATGGCCCGCGCGCTGGCGCAGGACTCCCGGGTGCTGCTGATGGACGAGCCGTTCGCCGCGCTCGACGCCATCACCCGTGACGTCCTGCACGACGAACTGACCCGGATCTGGAGCGAGACGGGCGTCTCCGTCCTGTTCGTCACCCATAACGTCCGCGAGGCCGTCCGGCTGGCCGAGCGCGTGGTGCTGCTGTCCTCGCGCCCCGGCCGGGTGGTCCGCGACTGGAGCGTGGACATCCCGCAGCCGCGCCGGATCGAGGACGCCGCCGTCGCCGACCTGTCCATAGAGATCACCGAAGAACTGCGTGGGGAGATCCGCCGCCATGGCCGGGCCTGAGACCACCGGCGCGACCGACGCCAACGGCGTGTCCGCCACCGAGAAGAGCACGACCGGCACCACCGCGGTCCGGGAGAAGGACGCCCGGGACATGGAGGGCCTGGAAGCCGGTCTGGACGCCCTGGACACCGTGCAGATCAAGCGCACCTCGCCCACCGAGGTGCTGGTGCAGAAGGTGCTGCCGCCGATCGTGGCCGTCGCCCTGGTGGTGGCCATCTGGAAACTGCTGGTCGTGGCCGAGGTCACCGACGACTACAAGCTGCCCGACCCAGGGCTGGTCTGGGACGCGCTGCGCGAGCTGTGGCTCCAGGGAGAGCTGCTGGACATCGTCTGGACCAGTGTCTCCCGCGGGCTGTTCGGCTTCCTCATCGCGCTGGCCATCGCCACCCCGCTGGGGCTGGTCGTGGCCCGGGTGAAGTTCGTCCGGGCCGCGCTGGGACCGATCCTGTCCGGACTGCAGTCGCTGCCGTCCGTGGCCTGGGTGCCGCCCGCCGTGATCTGGCTGGGCCTGAACGACCAGATGATGTACACCGTCATCCTGCTCGGCGCGGTCCCCTCCATCGCCAACGGCCTGGTGGCCGGGATCGACCAGGTGCCGCCGCTGTTCCTGCGGGCCGGACGCACCCTGGGCGCCCGCGGTCTGGTCAGCGCCCGGCACATCCTGCTGCCCGCCGCGCTGCCCGGCTATGTCGCGGGGCTCAAGCAGGGCTGGGCGTTCTCCTGGCGTTCGCTGATGGCGGCCGAGATCATCGCCAAGTCCCCCGAACTCGGCCTGGGGCTCGGCCAGTACCTGGAGAACCAGCGCAACAACTCCGATATGGCCGGGGTGATGCTCGGCATCACCCTCATCCTGGTCGTCGGCATCGCCATCGAGCTGCTGATCTTCGCCCCGATCGAACGCCGCGTGCTGCGCAGCCGCGGTCTGCTGGCGAGCGCCCGCTGATGTCCGCCACGTCCCCGGCCCTGCTGGTCATCGCCCACGGCAGCCGCGACCCCCGGCATGCGGCGACCGTCGGCGCGCTCTGCGCGCGGGTACGGTCGCTGCGGCCGGGGCTGCGGGTGGAGGCGGCCTTCCTGGACTTCAACGCGCCCCGCGTGGGCCAGGTGCTGGCCCGGCTCGCCGCCGAGGGCGTGACGGACATCGCCGCGCTCCCCCTGCTGCTCACCCGTGCTTTCCACGCCAAGTCCGACATCCCCGCGGTGCTGCGCGAGGCCACCGCCCGGCTCCCCCGGCTGACCGTCCGGCAGACCGAGGTGCTGGGCCCCTCCCCGCTGCTCACCGACGCGCTGGACCGGCGGCTGTACGAGGCCGGTCTGCGCCCGGCCGACCGACGCTCGACCGGGGTCGTCCTGGCCTCGGCGGGCTCCACCGACCCGGAGGCGATCGCGGTGATCGCTGAAATCGCGCGGGAGTGGCGGCACACCGGATGGTGCGCCGTGCGACCCGCGTTCGCCTCCGCTTCCCTCCCCCGCACCGAGGACGCGGTCCGCGCGCTGCGTGCCGAGGGTGTCCGGCGGGTGGCGGTGGCCCCCTACGTCATCGCCCCGGGCCGGCTCCCGGACCGTATCGCCCACGGCGCCCACGAGGCGGGCGCCGATGTGCTCGCCGGTGTCCTCGGCCCCGCCCCCGAACTCGCCCGGCTGCTGCTCCGCCGCTACGACGAGTCCCGCGCCGCCGCCCCGGTCCTGCTCAGCGCCTGAGGAAGTACGCCGACGGCCGCCGCACCCACCAGGGGTGCGGCGGCCGCGCTGCCGCATGGGGCTGAAAGGCGTTACTTGACGACCTTCAGCAGCTTGTTCGGCGTGCCCTCGCTCGGGTTGGTGATCTTGTCAGCGGTGGCGCCGTCGGTCAGGGCCTTGGCGACGTCCGCCGGCTTGGCGTCCTTGTGACCGCTGAGGTAGACCGCGGCGGCACCCGCGACATGCGGGCTGGCCATGGACGTACCGGAGATGGTCTTGGTGGCGTCGTCGCCGTTGTTCCAGGCGGAGGTGATGTCCGAACCGGGGGCGTAGATGTCCACCGCGGAGCCGAAGTTGGAGAAGTCCGACTGCTCGTCCTTCTCGGTGCTGGAGGCGACGGTGATCGCTTCCTTCACCCGGGCCGGGGAGCTCTGACCGGCGTCGGAGGACTCGTTGCCCGCCGCCACCGCGAAGGTGACACCGGCGTCGATGGCCTTCTTCACGGCCGCGTCGAGCGCCTCGTCGACCCCGCCGCCCAGGCTCATGTTGGCCACCGACGGGCCCTTGTGGTTCTCGGTCACCCAGTCGATGCCCGCGACGACCTGCTCGGTGGTGCCGGAGCCCTCGTTGTCCAGGACGCGCACGGCCACGATCTTGGCCTTCTTGGCGACACCGTGGTCGGCACCGGCGATGGTGCCCGCCACATGGGTGCCGTGGCCGTTGCCGTCGTCGGCGTCCTCGTCGTTGTCGATGGCGTCGAAGCCGGAGGTGGCGCGGCCGTCGAAGTCCTTGTGCGAGGTGCGCACACCGGTGTCGATGACGTAGGCGGTGACACCCTCACCCGCGGTGTCGGGGTAGGCGTACTTCTTGTCGCCCTTGGTGTCGTCCTGGTCGATCCGGTCCAGGCCCCATGACGGCGGGTTCTCCTGGGTGCCCTTGATCGTGAAGCGGTGGTTCTGGATCACCTTGGCGACCGACGGGTCGGCGGCGAGCCGCTTGGCCTCGGTCTCGCTCAGGCTGCCGGCCGAGAAGCCGTTGATCGCGGAGTCGAAGCTGCGGCGCATCTTGCCGCCGTACTCCTTGGCGAGGTCCTTGCCCTCGGAGGCGGCCTGGATGGTCTTGCCGCCCTTGAGCATCACGATGTAGCTGCCGTCCACGGCGCTCTTCGACTCGGTGCCGTAAACCTTGCCCTCAGCGGGGGCGTTGGTGGCGGCGCCGGCCGGAAGGGCCACGAAGGCACCGGCGGTGACGGCGGCCGCCGCGGCGACGGCGAGGCCGATGCGACGCGCGCTGCGCTTTTTGTGTACTGCCATGACGAGGGAATCCTCCTCGTGCGGTTGTGGGGGGAATCGCACTGAGTGCGCACACACCCAGGGGAAATCACTAGTACTCCCCGGGCTGACTCGAAACCCTGACCGATTGACCGGACCAATTCAAGATCTCCCGGAAGGTGTGACGCAGACAACTCCCGGCCATCACGGCGATCAAGCCAAATCCCTTTACGTGTAAGGGGCTTGTATCGGGAGGGTAGGGCTGTCCCCCCTCCCCGGGGTGGAGAGAGCGGCCCCCCGGTTCACCGGCCAGCAGGATGGGTCCCCGCTCCCCCGCGGCCTAGCGTCGTTTCCGGTGGCGGCACGGGGTCGTCGCCACAGGAAAAGAGGACGTCGTGGCGGATACGGACCGCTTGGACAGACCGCGCGGTATAGCGGCCCGCGCGGGGAGTTGGAGCGCCCGGCACCGGTGGACCGCGGTCGGCGGATGGGTGCTTCTGGTCATCCTCGCCCTGGCCGTCGGGTCGATGGCCGGACGGGTCGATGTTTCGGACAGTGAGCAGGTTCCCGGCGAGTCCGGGCGGGTCTCGAAGATTCTCGACGAGGCGGGCATTGAAGAAGCCGCCGGTGAAACCGTCCTGATCCAGGCCAAGACCAACGGGACCACGGCGAACGACCCGGAGTTCCACAAGGCGGTCGACGCGGTCATCGGCGCGGTCCGCGGTACCGGTGAGGTCACCGCCGTGAAGTCCCCTTACCAGACCCGGACCATCTCCGCCGACCGGCGTTCGGCGCTGGTGCAGTTCGACATCCGCGGTGACGCGGAGAAGGCGGCGGAGCGCATCCAGCCGGTGCTGGACGCGGTGGACAAGGCCCAGGACGGCCATCCGGACCTGCTCATCGAGGAGTTCGGCGACGCGAGCGGCCAGAAGGCGTTCGACGACGCCTTCGGCGATGACTTCCAGCAGGCCGAGTACTCGGCCCTGCCGGTGGCCCTCGGCATCCTGCTGATCGCCTTCGGCGCCCTGGTGGCCGCGCTGCTGCCGGTGGCGCTGGCGATGACCGCGTTCCTGGCCACCACCGGTCTGGTGGCGGTGGTCAGCCACTGGGTCCATATGAGCGACACCGCCAACTCCGTGATGCTGCTGGTGGGTCTGGCCGTCGGCGTCGACTACTGCCTGTTCTACCTGCGGCGGGAGCGGGAGGAGCGCGCCGCGGGACGGGACGCCCAGACCGCGCTGCGGATCGCCGCCGCCACCTCGGGCCGGGCCATCCTCGTCTCCGGCGTCACGGTCATCGTGGCGATGGCGGGCATGCTCTTCACCGGTATCGCCGAGTTCAAGGCGATGGGTCTGGCCACCCTGATGGTGGTGGCGGTGGCGATGGTCGGCTCGGTGACCGTACTGCCCGCGCTGCTCTCGCTGCTCGGTGAGCGGGTGGAGAAGGGGCGGATTCCGTTCCTGGCCCGCGCCAAGCGCAAGGGCAACGGCGAGAGCCGGGTCTGGCGCGCGGTGCTGGCGCGGGTGCTGCGCAGGCCCAAGCTGTCGCTGGCCATCGCGGGCGGTGCGCTCGTCGCCATCGCCGTGCCCGCCGTGAGCATGAACACCGCCAACCTCACCATGGACCAGGAGTTCGGCGACCGGCTGCCGGTCGTGGCCGCCTACCAGCACATCGACGAGGCGTTCCCGGGCGGCCCCGACCCGGCCGAGGTCGTCGTCAAGGCGGATGACATCGGCGCCGCACCGGTGCGCGACGCCATCAGCCGCTTCCGCGCCGACGCGGTGGCCAAGGGCGCCTCCAAGGGGCCGGTCAAGGTGACCGTCCACGCGAAGGAGAACGTCGCCGTCATCCAGGTGCCGCTGATCGGCGGCTCCGACGAGGCGAAGAGCGAGAAGAGCCTCGCCGTCCTGCGGGACGAGGTGCGCCCCTCGACCCTCGGCGCGGTGGACGGTGTGGAGGCCCCGGTCGGCGGCTCCACCGCCTCCTCCAAGGACTTCAACGACAAGCTGGGCTCGGCCGTGCCGCCGGTCTTCGCCTTCGTCGTGATCTTCGCCTTCCTGCTGATGCTGATGTCCTTCCGGTCGCTGACCATCGCGGTGACCTCGATCGTGCTCAACCTGCTGTCGGTGGGCGCCGCGTACGGCATCCTCACCGCGGTCTTCCAGCACGGCTGGGGCGCGGGCCTGGTGGGCGCGGAGGGCGTGGGCGCGATCGTGTCCTGGCTGCCGCTGTTCCTCTTCGTGATCCTCTTCGGGCTGAGCATGGACTACCACGTCTTCGTGGTCTCCCGGATCCGCGAGGCGCGGCTGGCCGGGCGCACCACCAAGGACGCGGTGGTGCACGGTGTGGTCACCACGGCGGGTGTGGTCACCAGCGCCGCCGTCATCATGGTCGCCGTCTTCGCAATCTTCGGAACGCTGTCGATGCAGAGCATGAAGCAGATGGGCGTGGGGCTCGCGGCCGCGGTGCTCATCGACGCCACGGTGATCCGCGGTGTGCTGCTCCCCGCGGTGATGGCGCTGCTGGGCGAGCGCAACTGGTACCTGCCCACGTGGCTGCGGTGGCTGCCCGACCTGACCCATGACGAGGCGGTCGCCGCGCAGCCGCCCGTCACCGCCCCGGTGGGCGCGGCGCACGGTCATGGCGCCGACCTGGATGACCGGCCGCGGCACGCCAGGGTCTGACCGCTTCCCCTCCGCAGGGAATCCGCAGCAACCCCGCAGCGACTCCGCAGCGACGTCAACCGGTCGCGTGGCCCCTCGGCCGCGCGGCCGGTTCCGCGTACCGGCCGGTTCCTGAAGGGGCGGGCCGGGGGCGTCCGGCCGTGAAGCGGGTCCCGGGAAAACCCGTTGCGCGGTCGCCCGGCCGGTCCGTACGGTGCCGGGGTCACGGCGGAGTTCCGTGACGTCGTACACGGCCCGCGAACGGCGCACCGGGAGGAGGACACCGATGGGCGGCAGTCCCGGCATCGGCGTGTTCACCCGCGTCACCACCCCCGGCTGTGCCGGGGCGACAGGTGCCCGCGCCTGTGCCGTGTTCACCCGCCGTCCGCGGCGCGGCCCCGGTGCCCTGGCCGGCCCGGACGCGCCCAGCCTCCCATCGAGTCTGTGATCCGCCCGTCGTCCTGAACGACCCGTCGCCCCCGGCGATGTGCCGTACATGGACCACCTGCGTTCCCGATCGCCCGCTTCCGCATGCCCTGCGCCAGGGCCCCCGCCAGTTCAGGAACTACTCGTTCCGGGCGGGCGGCAGGGCCTGTCCGGTGCTGCCGTCACGGCTGCCACCACTGCCACCGCCGCCCGTCCGGCTCCGGAAGGACCGTGGCCGTGGCCCGCAATCGACACCGTTCCCCCGCGCCCCGTCGTCACCCTCGCGACCGGGCGCGGCGCACCCTCTCCCAGAACTTCCTGGCCGACCCGGGCTCGGTGGCCCGGGTCGTCCGCGCCGCCCGCCCCGGCCCCGGCGACCTCCTGGTCGAGGTCGGCGCGGGCAAGGGCGTGCTCACCGAGGCGCTGGCGCCGCTCTGCCGTGAGCTGATCAGCTATGAGGTCGACCGTCATCTGATCGCGGGGCTGCGGCTACGGCTCGCCCCGTATCCGTCCGTACGCGTGGTCCACCGGGACTTCCTGACCGCGCATCCCCCGCGCGCACCGTTCGCCCTGGTGGGCAATGTGCCCTACGCCCGCACCTCGGACATCGTCGACTGGGCGCTGCGGGCGCCGGGGCTCACCTCGGCGACCCTGCTGACCCAAGCCGAGTACGCCCGCAAGCGCACCGGTGACTTCGGCCGCTGGAGCCTGCTGACGGTGCGGACCTGGCCCGAGGTGGAGTGGCGGCTGTGCGGCCGGGTGCCGCGGACCGCCTTCCGGCCGGTGCCCGCCGTGGACGGCGGGATCCTGCGGCTGATCCGCCGTCCGCGGCCACTGCTGCCGGACGCGGCTCAACGGGCCGTCTACGCGGACCTGGTGGAGCTGGGCTTCTCCGGTGCCGGTGGTTCGCTGTACGCGTCACTGCGCCGGATCTGCCCCGCCCGGCGGCTGACCGCCGCGTTCGCGCGGGCGGGGCTGGAGCGGGGGGTGGTCGTCGCCTTCGTCACGCCCCCGCAGTGGCTCGTCCTGGCTCAGGAGCTCACCGGGGTGGCCGGGGTGGCGGCCGCCGCCACCGGGGCGGGCGCGGCGGCCGGTGCCGCCGCGTCGAAGGAGTCCAGGGTGCGGGTGAAGTCCCGGGTGGACAACAGCAGTTTGTAGATGATGGCCAGCTCGAAGACGAGCAGCAGCACACCCGAGACGACGGTCGTCGCCACCACCGCGTCGAGGGCCGGGCCGATGATGAACACGCCCATCTGGAACTCGATACCGCTGATGAGATGAGCGCGGATGCGGTGGCGCAGCAGGACGTTCCGGCACCGGGTCCACCACGGGAAGCGGCGCCGGAACTCCTGGTGCAGATCGACGACGGCGGCGGGGCGGCGCGCCGCCGGGGCGCCCTCCGGGGCCATGTCCGGGACGGCGGGCTCGTCCGCGCCCGCCGGGGCGACCGGCTCGGTGGCCGTCGTCCCGTCCGCGTCCAGGGCGGCCACCGTGACCCGGTCCTGCTCGATGTCGGCCTCGGGGTTCTCCCGGAGCAGGTCCTCCATGAAGGCGAGTTCGGCCGCGTTCTCGGCCTTGCGCGCGGCCCGCATCCGGGCCTTGATCTGCTTGCGCATCCCGTGCCGGATCTTGAAGATCTCCAGCGAGTCGATGTAGCGCAGGGCGTCCAGCGAGGCCACGGCCAGCGCGAGCCAGAGGTAGAGCACCTCACCGGTGCGCTGGTACTGGCCGCCCATCAGCGCCACCGCGCAGACCAGGACCCGGATCCGGTCGAAGACGAAGTCCAGCCAGGCGCCGAAGACCGAACCGGTCCCGGTCAGCCGGGCCAGCTTGCCGTCCATGCAGTCGAAGATGAAGCTGACGTGGTAGAGCACCGCGCCGAGCACCAGCCATCTCCAGTCGCCCTGGGCGAAGCAGGCGGCGGAGAGCAGACCCACGAGGAAGGCACCCCAGGTGAGCTGGTTGGGAGTGGCGCGGGTGTGCTTCGCGGTCCAGCGCACCAGCGGTGTGGCCACCGGGTCCACGAGCATCACGGTCCACCACGCGTCCCGCTTCTTCTCGGTGATCCTGCGGACCTCTGCGAGCGGCGGTATGTCTCGGGTCATTCTTCAGCTTCCTGGCGTTTGACAAGCGTTTACTCAAAGCTAAGAAGCCGGTAGCAGAAGAGACAAGAGCGGACCAACGCAACCTTTCCCGGGGGGTATCGGTCTCCTCTGTTCAACGGGTCAATGGCAGGTTCAGGTGGACAGCCGGGCCTCGATGAGGTCGGCCGCCCGCCGGGTCCCTCCCTCGCCCGCCATCCGCTCCCGGACCGCCGCGCACCGGGCGGCCACCTCGGGGTCGCCCGCGAGGGCGAGCACCGCCTCCCGCAGCGCCTCGGGTGTCGCCTCCTCTTTGGGGAGGTGGCGGGCGACACCGAGCCCCTGGAGCACATCGGCGTTGGCGAACTGGTCGACGGCCTGCGGTACGGCGACCATCGGCACCCCGCACGCCAGCCCCTCCTGGCTGCCGCCCGCACCCGCGTGGGTGATGAAGACATCGGCCTGGCGCAACACACTGAGCTGCGGAACCCAGCGATGCACCTCGACATTGGCCGGGATCTCACCGAGTTCGGCCATGTCGACGTGTCTGCCGATCTGGAGGACGACGTACCAGCCCGCGAGATCCCCGAACGCCTCCAGACAGGCGCGGTAGAAAGCGGGCTCCTTGGTCCAGGTCGAGCCGAGGGAGACCAGCAGGACCCGGTCGGTGGACGCCAGGCCCTCGGGGCGGCGCCAGGTGCCCTGACCGCTCCGGTCGCCCTGGCAGGCACCGACGAAGGTGTAGACGCCGCGGTCGACCCGGTCGGCGTGGGGCTGGAGCACCTCGGGGATCAGCACGATGCACTGCCCGGGGCGGCCGATGAGCCGGTCGGGGTCCATGTCGGCCATCCCGTTCTCGTCCAGCCAGGCGCGGTAGCGCGCGTAGTACGCCCGGCCGCGCTCGGTCGCGCGGATGGGGGCCATCATCGGCTCGGCGACCTCCTCCTCGTAGCCCTCCCAGGCCACGAGACAGGGCGAGAGCTGGATGGCCGGGACACCCCAGCGACGGGCGAGCACGGGGGCCGGATAGGCGGTGATGTCATGGAGGACGAGGTCGGGTTCATCGTCCTGGTACGCCTGTCGTAGCTGGGGCAGCGACTGGACGGCGTCGGCGAGGAAGGGCTCGATGTGGTCGATGACCTCGGTGCCCCATGCCTCGGGTTCGTCGTCGGTGGGGAGGGTGGAGGTGTAGATCCGGGGTTCGGCGCCGGTCTCGGCGACCTTGGCCGCGAAGGACTCGGGGATGGCATAGGTGACCCGGTGGCCCCGGGCCACCAGTTCGCGGATCACCTCCAGGCTCGGGTTGACATGGCCGTGGGCGGCGATGCTGAACATGGCGATGTGGGCGGGCCGGTGGCGGCGCGGGGATGCGGTCATGTGCTTCACGTTAGCGAGACGATACGTCTCGTACAAATGAATTTCCCGCACCGGCGGGACTCTGCGGACACGGTCTAGCGCTGGTAGCGGGCCAGCACCAGATTCCCGTCCCCGACCAGCCGGTCCCGTAGTCCGTCCAGCCCGATCGCCCCGCTGTAGTACTCCTGGAGCGCGGGTGTGGCGACCTTGTCCTTCCACTCCGGATAGCCGCGCACCGACTGGGCGGGCGCCGGGCGCAGCGTCCCGGCCAGCGCGGTACCGGTGGCCCAGCCGTACCGGCGGGTGCGCAGCGCCGGATCGCGCAGGGCGCGCTCGCCGGTCGGCAGCATCCAGTCGCCGAGCGCGAGCCGCACCATGGGGGCCGGCCGCAGCAGGAAGTCCAGGAAGCGGATGGCCTCCTCCCGGTACGGGCTGTCCTCCGCGATGGACAGCGTCTGCGGGCTCACCCCCTGCCGCTGGTCACCGCCGGGGCCCGCCGGGGACGGCAGTACGGTCCACTCGAACCCCTCGGGCGCCTGCTGCACGATCTGCTGGCGGTAGGAGAAGCCGAGCGGGACCATCGCGTACTTCCCGCCGAAGAAACCGGGCAGGGTGTCCGAACCGCCCATGCCGAGGGTGGTGCGGGAGGCCGTGCGGTCACGTACCACCTGGTCGTGGATGGTGCGCGGCACCCGCTGGTCGGCCGCATCGAAGCGGATGGTGACCTTGCCGTCCGCGCCGCGGTGGAAGAGCCTGCCACCGGTGGACAGCGAGAGGTTGAGGGTCGCGGAGACGGGCTCCTTGAGCGGCCAGGCCACCCCGTGCCGGCCACCCCGGGTCAGCTCCCGCGCCACGTCCTCGAACTCCGCCCAGCTCCACGGGTCCCGCGCGGTCGGGATGCGCACCCGGGCCTCCTCCAGTGCCGGGCGGTGGGCGATCAGCACCCGTGGCTCCTGGAGGAAGGGCACGCCGAAGACACCGTCGCCGAAGGTGGTGGTCCGCCAGCTCTGCTCCGGGATGTCGTCCTTCAGCCGGCGCGGCAGCAGCCCGCCGAGATCGGCGAGACAGCCGCCGTAGGCGAAGTCGGCGAGATCGTCCGCGGCGTCGTGGATGATGTCCGGCGCCTCTCCGGCCTCGAAGGAGGTGAGCAGCTGGTCGTGGACGCTGTCCCAACTGCCCTGGAGGTACTCCACCGTGATGTCCGGGTGGGCCGCGTTCCACTCCCCCACCAGCCGTCTGACCGCGTCCACCGACTCCTTCTGCCAGGCCAGCGACTGGAAGCGGAGCCTGACCTTCCCGCCCGTGCGGCGACGCCGCTGCGGAGCGCAGCCCGGCAGCAGCCCGGTGACGGCGGGGGCGGCCAGCGCCCCGGCGAGGAAGCCCCGGCGGCGCATCAGTGCTTCACCGCCCCGGCCAGCGTGCCGCTGGTGATCCGCCGCTGGATGACGGCGAAGAGGACGAGGGAGGGAAGGGTCGCCAGCAGCGAGGCGGCGGCCAGCGGTCCGAGGTCGGCCACGCCCTCCGCGCCGATGAAGTGGGTGAGGATGACCGGCATCGTCTGTTTCTCGGGGGACTTGAGCAGGACGAGGGCGAAGAAGAACTCGTTCCATGCGTTGATGAAGGCGAACAGGGCGGTGGCCACGATCCCCGGGGCCAGCAGCGGCATGGTGACCGAGACCAGCGCCCGGAGCCGCCCCGCGCCGTCCACCGCCGCGGCCTCCTCCAGTTCGGGCGGCACCGCCCGGACGTACCCCGCGAGCATCCACAGCGCGAACGGCAGGGACCACACCACATAGACCAGGATCAGCCCGCCGAGGGAGTCGATCAGCCGGAGGTTCTTGAGCACCAGGAACAGCGGGATGATCACCAGCACAAAGGGGAACGCCTGGCTGACCACCACCCAGCCGGTGGCCGCCCGGGACAGCGGGGAGCGGTGGTGCCGCGCCATGACGTACGCCATCGGGGTCGCGATCACCACCGCGATGACGGCCGCGGCCAGCGCGGCGAGCAGACTGTTGGCCCCGGCCCGCAGCAGTGGCTGCTCGTCGAACGCCTGCCGGAAGTTGTCGAGCGTCGGATGGTCCGGGATCCAGCCCGGGTGCAGACCGGCCAGTTCGCGCGGCGATGTGAACGCGGTGGACACCAGCCACAGCAGCGGGAAGCCGAGGAAGACCAGATAGCCCAGCAGCGCGAGGTACTGACCGGTGCGGGCCGCGCGGCGCCGGACGAGAAGCCCGCGCGGCGGACGTGAGGCCGTGGTCATCGGTCGTCTCCCCTCAGCCGTCCGACGAGCTGGACCGCGAGCAGCACCGAGACCACCGCGACCAGTACGCATCCCATCGCCGCCGCATAACCGAACTGGCCGTAGCGGAACGCCTCTTCATAGGCGAAGAGCATCGGCAGCCGGGTGCGTCCACCGGGCCCGCCGCCGGTCAGGACGTACACCAGCGCGAAGGAGTTGATGTTCCAGATGAAGCTGAGCGCGCCGATGGCGAGGGCGACCGGCCGGATGGCGGGCCAGGTGACGGTGCGGAACCGCCGCCACGCGCCCGCGCCGTCCATCGCCGCGGCCTCGTGCAGTTCCCGCGGCACGTTCGAGAGCCCCGCCAGCAGCACCACCGTCACCTGCGGCAGCCGCGCCCAGATGCCGACCACGACCACCGCGGGCAGCGCTGTGCCCAGACTCCCCAGCCAGTCCCGCTGGGTGCCCAGCGTCTCCCCGAGGATGCCCGCCTCCGGGTGGTAGACCAGCCGCCACATGATGCCGACCACCACCTCCGGCATCGCCCACGGAACGATCGCCAACGCCCGTGCCAGCCACCGGAAGCGGAGGTTCTGGTTGAGAAGGAGCGCCAGCCCGAGCGCCAGCACGAACTGAGGCACCGATACGGCGACCGCCCAGAGCAGCCCGATCCGGAACGACTCCCAGAACAGCGTGTCCTGCGCCAGGTCCTGGAAGTTGAGCAGCCCGATCCACTCGGTGGGCTCGGTCCGCCCCGACTGCGCGTCGGTGAACGCGAGCGCGATCCCGTACAGCAGCGGGCCGACGCTCAGCAGCAGGATCGGGATCAGCGCGGGCAGCACCAGGAACCAGGCACCGTGCCCGGTGACACGCCGGACCCCCGGCGCACCCCCACCGGAAGCCCCCGCCCCCGCTCTCCGGTCCGGCCGCGCCGTCGCGGTCATGGGTGTCACGTCAGGAGGCTCCTTCGAGGCGCGGCGGTGCGGGCGGTGGGACGGAGCGGTACGGGGCGGCCCGATGGGGAAGCCCACGTCATCGTGCGGAGGGGGCCGGGCGCAGTCAAGGCATACGACCCGCGGCGCGGCGTACGGGAGTTGGCCCCGCCCGGTCCGGCGCGGCGCACCCGACGGCGATCACCGGACGGACGGCGGTGCATGATGAGGCGTGGCTCACGGGAGGCGAAGGAGGTAGGGCGTGGTGGACGTGGCGTTCACGGAGGAGCGGGCGCGGGCGGTGCTGGGGGCGGCGCTGCCGCCGTACCGGGCCGGGGCGGCCGGGGCCCGGCTGCTGGCCCTCGGGGAGAACGCCGTGTTCGCCGTGGACGATCTGTCGCTGGTGGTGCGGGTCAGCCGGGACCTGGAGGTGTGGGACCGGGCCGCCCGGGAGCTGAAGGTGGCCGACTGGCTCGCCCGGGAGGGGCTGCCCGCGGTGCGGCCGGACCGGCGCTACGGCTCGGAGCAGCCGCTGCCGTTCTCCGGCCATCTGGTGACGTACTGGCAGCAGCTCCCCGAGCCGGTGCGGCCCGCCGGGCCCCGCGACCTGGCCGCGCTGCTGCATCTGGTGCACGCCCTGCCGGAGCCGCCCGCCGGGCTGTCGCTGGAACTGCCGCGGCGGGAGCTGCTGGGCGGCGTGGAACGGTGGCTGCGGCTGGCCGGGGACGCGATCGATCCGGCGGACGCGGCGTATCTGCGGTCCCGCCGGGACGACTTCGCGGCGGCGGCCGCCGAGCTCACCCCGTGGCTCGCTCCCGGCCCGATCCACGGGGACGCGCTGCCCCGCAATGTGCATATCGGCCCGGACGGTCCGGTCCTCGTCGACCTGGAGACGTTCTCCTCGGACCTGCGCGAACACGACCTGGTGGTGATGGCCCTGAGCCGGGACCGCTACGGCCTCGCCCCGGTCGCCTACGACGACTTCACGGCGGCCTACGGCTGGGACGTACGCGAGTGGCCGGGATGCGCGGTGCTGCGCGGCGCCCGGGAGACCGCGAGCTGCGCATGGGTTGCCCAGCACGCGCCGGGCAACCCGGCGGCACACACCGAGTTCACCCGCCGGGTGGCCTCCCTGCGGGACGGCGACGCGACGGTGCGCTGGTACGCGTTCTGAGCGGTCCCACGACGCGGTGCGCACTCGCGCGCGGCCCAGCGCCGGGGGCACGCCGTTCCTGCCGGTCAGCAACAGCCGTTGTGGCAGATGGCGGGACCACCGGCAGGTGATCGACGGGATCCTGCACCGGGTGTGGTCGGCCGACGGAACGTGGGAGCGGGCGCCGGGTCCGGAGGCCGCACGGGTTCTGCGGGAGGAGCGGGCGCCGCTGCTGGCGGAGCGCGAGACGCTGACCGCGGACGATCAGGAGCGGATCACGGTGATCCTCCGGGAGATGCCCAGCCGTCTGGCCGCGGCGCGGGAGGGCGGCGCCGGTGACTGACTCGACGCCGACGGGCCCGCCTCGCCTCCTGACGGACGACCAGGTGGCGGAAGGTCTGGCGCGAGGACGCAGGGGGCACGGAAGACCACGCTGCGGCCGCTGGCCGCCGCGCACGAAGGCTCAACGTCATGCTCGTCGGCCCGTATACGCAGGGGAGTACACCCTCAAGCGGGGCTGGCCTGACCCGGCGCTCGGATCGGTCAGTGATCCGGACACCTTTGGCAACCACCCCGGCGAACGTCTTGTCGCCGTCGGCCCGGCTGACTCTGCTGCGCAATTCACGAGTCAGGCCCGGGTGCGAGTGAGGCCAGCGCGGTGGGCCGCACCGCACCGGCGGCGGCCGAGCCGAGTAACAGTTCGGCCAGGTCATGAGGCCGCGCCTGCTCACCGGTTGGAGCCGCTGCTGCGATCCGGTCCAGCCGGAAGCCTCGGCCCGCCCGCCGTGTGCGGCACCAGGCGATGAGGTACCAGCGGCCGCTGGCGGTGAGCAGTCCGGCCGGTTCCACTACGCGGTCGCTTTCGTGCCCTGCCCCGTCGATGTAGGACAGCCGCAGCACCATGGTGTGGGTGACGGCCTGTTCCACTGTGACGCGGACCGCGGAGTCGGTCCGCGACGGCAGCGCGACGATCCGTACGGCCAGTTCCCGGGCCGCCGCCGAGGCGGGACCGGTCATCGATGCCGCGATCTTCTGGTACGCCGTGCGGGCCGCCCCGGAGTAGGGGGCGGAGGTGTCGGCCGCGGCCAGCGCGGCGGCCAACGCCGAGGCCTCATCGGCGGTGAAGTGGATCGGGGGCAGCGTCATCGCCGGGTCGATCGTCCAGCCTCCGCCGCGTCCCGGTGTGGTGCGCACCGGGACACCGGACTCCATCAGCGACTGGAGGTCTCGCTGTACCGTGCGCGTGCTGACCTCGAACCGTGCGGCGAGCGCTGCGACCGTCAGCGGCCGCGGCGCTGCCGCGCGCAACTCTTCCACCAGCGCATAGAGCCGGGTAGTGCGGTTCATCGGGCCGACGTTACCGTCCCGCCGTGGCCAGGAACTCCCGCTCACGCGCCTGTTCCCGCTCGGTGATGGTCAGCGGGAACAGAGTGAAGCCGTGCATCGCCCCGGCGACGACGCCGAGCTGCACGGGCGCACCCGCCGCCTGCCATCGCTGGGCCAGAAACAGTGAGTCGTCCAGCAGCGGGTCCTCGGTGCCGACGACGATCCGGGCGGGCGGCAGGCCGGTCAGGTCGGCGAAGAGCGGCGAGACCTCCGGGGCGCGGCGCTGCTCTCCCCCCATCCCGGGTGTGAACAGCTCATAACTGCCGTGCAACGAGTCGGTATTGCTCAGCAGCTGCCTGGTGCCGAACGACCGCTGGCTCGGTGTCATCGACAGGTCGTACGGGCCGAAGAGCAGATTGGCCGCCCGGAACGCGCCAGCGATGCCGTGCCGGTCGCGAAGGCGCAGCAGTGTCACGACACTCAGGTGGGCGCCGGCCGATTCGCCACCGATCAGCAGCCGCCCGGTGCCGAACTCGGCATCGGCGTTCTCGACCAGCCAACGGGTGGCTGCTTCGCAGTCGTCGGGTCCGGCGGGGAACGGGTGCTCCGGCGCCAGGCGGTACTCCACGCTCACCACAGCCAGCCGTGCCTGCACGGCAAGCTGCCACAACTTCTCGTCCTGCCCATCCGCAGAGCCAAACGCCCAGCCACCCCCGTGGATGTGCAGGTATACGCCGTCGACGTGGTCGGGCACGAACACCCGGACCTTCACCCCGCCCACTACGACGCGGTCTTGACCGTGCGACAGTCTCACCGGTGGCGTGTGACCACCGAGCCGGTTACGCCGCAGGAGCGCCAGCACGGTTGCGTCCGGCGCTTCCCCGCGCGTGGGACGGCTCGCAGCAGCAGCCTCGAATTGCTTGTTGAATGCCAGGGTCTCGGCGAGGCAGTCCTCATCGGTGATCGTCATGTCGTCGACACTCGCAACTGTCCGCGACAACCCCCTGTCACCGTTTCTCCATGACCTGCGTCACAGCCTGTCGCGCTACCCGTCTGGTCGTTGGCTTGGCGTGCGGTCGTGGGGGTGGTGTGAGTGTCGACGTGGCCGAAAGGGCTGCCGGAGATCCCGGAGCAGACGGCGGTGGTGGCCCGGGCAGCGTTTCCACTGGGGAGCCTGGCGATGCGGGCGCGGCACCGTCCGGCCGGTCGCGGCCGTGGACGTCGCGGAGTTCCCCCACCGGTACGAGCTGCGGATGGACGGCTGGCGCAAGCCGTCCTCGCGGACCAAGCGGGACAGGCTCGCGCAGGTCTTCGGTCAGGACGCGCTGGCGTTGTGCGGGCCGTGTGGGCACCCGGGGCCCCGGAAGGGATGAGGGATCGAGACAATGCGGGTACTGCGGCAGATCCTCGTGCTGACCTACTTCCTCCGCACCGATGCCAAGGGGCGGGAGGTGATCGTGAAGCGGGCCGCCGACGACGAGGGCGTCCTGGCCTGCCGCCCCTGCTTCTTCCGCGAGCAGTGCACCAGCTCAGCCCTTGGCCGCCGCATGCTCACCCTGCGGCCCAGAGAACCCGAAGAGGCCCTCGCCAGGACCCGGGGCACCCCTTCCCGTGCGGGGCTGCCCGCTGAGGCCGACCGGGCGAGGTCACAGCGGCGAGGCGCCCTCCCGCACCGGCACGACCGCGGCCGTCGGCGCAACGCGCCAACCCGCCCGATGCGTGCCCCCACCACTGGGCCGCCCTCCGCGCGGCGCGCGTCCCGTGCCGTCCCCGCGCTGGGGCCGCGCTCAGGCCCGCCAGGCGGGGTCGCGGCCGCTGAGGCCCACCGCGCGGTCGAGTGGCGGGGCGTCTTCCGGCACCGGGACGACCGCGCCGAACAGTTCCTTCGGGCGGTCCTCCAGGGCGGACTGCGACAGCAGGGCGAGGACGGCCTCGGTGCTGCGGGCGTCGCAGTCGAAGGGCTGGCCGGTCGCACGGGCCAGATCCCAGCCGTGGATCACCAGTTCGTCCAGCGCGACCAGCCCCATGACCTCGGCGGGCAGGGTGACTCCCCCGGCCTGCGCGTTCCCCTGCCAGGCCGCCGGGTCCCGCCACGCGGCCGCCATGCCGTCCAGCCGCCGGGGCAGTTCCTCCCGCCAGCCCGGCTCCAGCCGCGCCGCGGACCCCCGACCGGGTGCGGACCGCTCCGGGTCCTCCGGCGCCTTCTTGTGCGCCGCGTCCTGGAAGGCGAGCGCGAGCCCCATCATGTGGTCCAGCAGATCCCCCACCACATACTCCGCACAGGGGGTGCGTGCCGTCAGCTGGTCGTCCGAGACACCGCCGAGCAGCGCGGTGACCCGGCCGGCCGCGGGGCCGAGATCGACGTTCGGGCTCTGTTGCGTCACAGGGGTCCTCCTCGTTCCGGTCCGTTTCTTCCTCTACCTGTACGGACCGGCCGGAGCCGGGAAACTCATCGGCGCGGGGAGCACCCGTCCGGCCGGAGGGCGCTACGCCGCCGCGGCCCCCACCTCGCGCAGCGGCCAGCTCCCGTCCACCACCGCGTCCGGTGTGCCCTTGCGACGCAGCCAGGACTGGAAGTCGGCGGCCCAGTGGGCGTACCAGGCCACCTGCTTGCGGTGCAGGTCCCACAGTCCGAGCCCGGCCACCTCACGGTGGCGCTCGGCGACCGCGCAGGCCACCAGGACCGCCGCCAGCGCGTCCGCCCCGGCCTCATGGGCCCGCTCATGCGCCACCCCGTACTCCCCGCAGACCGCCGCCAGTGTCCGCTTGCCCTTGCGGTACCGGTCGACGGCCCGGTCTATCGTGTACGGGTCGACGACCGGCCCGGTCTCGGCGCCGTCCAGCCGCTCGCTCAGCGGCCGCAGTCCGTACCGCCCCAACTCGGCGGCCAGCAGGCTGAGATCGAACGCCGCGTTGTACGCCACCACGGGGGCGCCCCGGCGCCAGTGGGCGACCAGCGCGTCCGCCACCTCGTCCACCACCTCCGCGGCGGGCCGCCCCTCGGCCCTCGCCCGCTCGTCGGTGATCCCGTGCACCGCCACGGCACCGTCCGGTATGGGCACTCCCGGATCGGCCAGCCACTCCCGCCGTGCGATCGGCTCCCCGCCCTTCACCTCGATCACGGCCGCGGTCACGATCCGCGCGGTACGCGGATCCGTGCCCGTCGTCTCCAGATCGAATCCGATCAGAAGCTCACGGTGCCAGCCCATGGCTGCCCTCCCTTGGCATGATTCCCCCGGTTTCCCCCGGTTTTCCCTTACTGCGCTCACCTTCGCACGGGCCACTGACAACACCGTCCGGGGACGGCCGGTCCGGCACCGAGGCCTCCATGGCCGCCGACGTCTCCATGGCCACCAGCGCCTCCATGGCCGCCGCCGACTCCGGGGCCAGCCGGAAGATGCCCTGCACACCGGTGGAGTGGCGCAGTTCCCCGTCGACCACGTGCTTCAGACGGCGCTCACCGCGGCGCGAGGTGTAGGTGAGCGACGTCAACAGGTCCGGCGGCAGCGGGCGGTCGAAACGGAGCGGGGAACCCGGCGGGCCGAGGAGGACCTCGCTGACGCCCCCGGCCTTCAAGCCGTCCCAGCGCAGCAGCCGGACATAGTCCTCCAGGGCGGTCCGCTCACCGACCGTGTCATAGGGGAGGATGCGGCCGACCTCCATCCGGCCGAGCGCCCACAGCCGTTTGCGGAAGGCACGCACCGGATAGATGTGGTCGCCTTCCTCCACCCCGGCGCGTACGAAGCTGGGCAGCGACAGATGGGGCCCTCCGAAGAGGATCACCAGGCGCTCCCCTTCCTGGCCCTTCCGCCTCAAGTAGCGGCAGACGTCATTGGTCCACAGGGTCGTATACGCGTTCGGCATGGCAGGAGCGTACGGACGGGGTACGACATTCGCGGCCCGGAGCCGGAGGCCCCGCGGACGGGGCGGGGGGTCAGGAGACCGGGCGGGAGTCCGCCCAGACGCTCTCGAATTCCTCCCGGTAGGTGCCGAACAGCCCGCCGTCGACCACGGCCCCCGCATCCTGGCCCGCGCGCACCACATCGCGGCCGCGGCCGCCGCCGCGCAGCACCAGCACCGGGGCCTCCATCCCGCGGGCCTTGCGCAGATAGCTCTGGATCACCGCGAGGCCGTCGGTGCCGTCGCCGTTCACCAGATA
Organism: Streptomyces cucumeris; assembly: GCF_024295805.1. Taxonomy (GTDB): domain Bacteria; phylum Actinomycetota; class Actinomycetes; order Streptomycetales; family Streptomycetaceae; genus Streptomyces; species Streptomyces cucumeris. The sequence continues at coordinate 333,064 of NZ_JANCLX010000001.1, read as the reverse complement.
GGCGGTGAAACGGGGGGTCTCGTCGAAGACATGGATCTCGAAGGCACCGGGATCACGCAGCCGGGCCCGGACCCGCCGCATATGGAGGATGTTCATCTCCACCGAGCGGCTCAGCTCGCCCTTCTTCAGGCCGAGTTCGCGCTCCCGGCGGCGGACCGCGCTGCTGGCGGGGTTGAGGAAGAGCAGCCGCGCCCGGCAGCCGGACTCGGCCAGCCGCACCAGTCGGCGGCCGGAGTAGTTCTGGACCAGGAGGTTGAGTCCGATACCGACGGCGTCCAGGCGGCGGGCGCCCTCGAAGAGGTCCTCGGCGGGCAGCTGGCGCTGGAGCCGCACCCGGTCGGAGTGGACACCCACCACATCGGCGTAGCGGTCGCCGACCAGGTCCTCGACGGCGTCGATGGGCAGCCGGTCCGCCGAGGGGGTGCCGGTGCCGCTGCCGAGTATCTCCAGCAGCCGGGCCGAGGCGCGCTCGGCCTGGGCGAGAACGGTCTCGGACAGCGCCCGGTTGCGGGAGACGACGTTGCGCGCCACCTCCAGCTCGTCCAGCGCGAGTTCGACCTCACGGCGGTCGTCGAGGTAGGGCTCGAAGCACGGCCAGTGCTGGACCAGCAGCTCCCGTAGCTGCGGGAGGGTGAGGAAGCTCAGCACGTTGTCGTCGGCGGGATCGAGCAGATAGCCCTTGCGGCGGGACACCTCCCGGACCGCCACCGCACGCTGCACCCACTCCTGTCCGGCGGGCCCGGCCGCGGCGATGACCCAGTCATCGCCGTGGACCGGTTCATAGATGGGCCGGAGAACGGCACCGACGACCGCGCGCAGTCGCTGTTCCACCAGATTCAGCCAGATGTAGGCACGTCCGGCCCGGCGCGCACGCGTCCGCACCTCGGCCCAGGCGTCGGCGCCCCAGTCCAGTTCCGCTCCGATCTCCATCGGCCGCACCAGGGACACCGCGCCGGGAGGTGCGTCGGTGGAGCCGTCACCCCCGGGACCTCCGTCACCAGGGGGCAGCTCCAGACCGCCCGAGCTCACCTGTGCACCGCCTTCCGCCCCCGTCCAACGATCACCGCAGACTACTGCGCGGGCGGAGGCGGTGCAGCACTCTCGATCGACCTATCGGTCAACCGGCCTCTTCCGTATGGCCGTTGTGACCGGAGAGTGCAGGAGGCGTGAGCGGATTCATAGCGGTGACATCGCGCGGGGCGAGCTGGAATCCCTGCCAGTGGACCGGCATCGGCTCCTGGTCCTCGTCACGGGCGATGTGATGGAACCCGATGTTGACCCATACGATCGGGTGTTTGAGCGTCTGGCCGGTGACCCACTTGTCGACGGACTTGCCCGCCCCGCGACCGCAGTTGCGGAGGTTGTGGGTGGCGAACTGCTCACACTTGTTGTACTCGGTGAAGTACACGTCGTGCTTGGTGTAGCTGCGGCCCTGGTACTTGGTGGTGTGGCCGGGCACGATCTCGTAGCTGCGCGGATGGCCGTCCTTGTTCTTGCCCGCGGTGCTCACCACGCGCCACCAGCGCGCCTCCGCGGCGTCCCCGGCGAGCTCCTTGGTGACCTGCTTGCGGGTGGTCTTGGTCTTGGGGATCTGACCGGAGGTGGCGGTGGTCTTGGAGTCGTACTGCTCGATCTTGCTCTTGGGCGAGCCGTCGAGACCGAAGTTCAGCCGCCAGAAGACGTTGTGGGCGTGGCTGGTGGCGAAGTCCTTGGCACCCTTGCCGATCGGCCAGCCACGGCCGTCCCCGGCGTCGTAGTCCATCGGGGAGAGTGTGCCGGTGGCGCCGACCTGCATGGACATGGTGCCGTCACCGGAGAACCGCCACTCGGTGATGTACTCGTACCAGCCGACCTGGTTGACGGTGTAGAGCAGCAGGTCCTTGCCCTGCCGCTGGAAGACCTTGTCCCCCTCGCCCGACATCCGGTAGGCGTGGCCGCGGGCGCGGGTGGTGGCGCACAGACCCTTCACATCCGGCCGGCTGGGGTCCCAGGCGTCCGGCACCCGGACGGTCTTGATGGTGCCGCCGGGGCACTCGGCCGGGTCCAGCTGCATCAGCCCCTGGGAGAAGCCCTGGCCGGTGAGATCGTCGTACTCATTGCTGCCGTCGTCGTACGGCACATGGATCTGACCCAGCTTGGCCGAGGTCAGCACCTTGATCGGGGCGGATTCGCCCTTGGGCTGGTACGAGACGTCGTCGAGCACGAGCCCGGCCTTGCTCTCGTAGTGCCAGCACATCCGCCAGGTGGTGCCGCCGTCCAGCGTCTGCTCGATCTTGTAGGGGGTGCTGCAGGCCGCGGCGGGGGCGGGGGCCTTGGCGGGGAGCTTCGCGGGGGCCGCTTGGGCGGGGCCCGCGGCGACCGCCACGGTGCCGAGCAGCGTGGTGGCGCCGACGGCAGCCGCGACCCTCAGACGGGCGCGGCCGAGCCTTCTTCCAGGCATGGAGGACTCCTGTTGGTTCACAAGTGAGTGGGCGTGGGTGAGCGTCCGGGCGCCTCAGTCCAGCCGGGCCACGGAACGGTCGCTCAGGTCGACCACCAGCTGACGGGTGTCGATCCACGGGCCGTTGACGACCCGGGTGAACAGCCGCAGGCAGCGGTGCTCACCGCAGTCCTGGACGGAGGCCGGTCCCGCGCTGTCCCCGCTCCCCCGGTAGACGAAGCCGGTCACGGTGAGCTGACCGGGGGCGGTCAGCGTCCTGCCGGTGGCGTCCTTGAAGTCCTTCCGCAGACCCGCGCCCAGCTTGTCGCCGATCAACAGCCGGGCGGCCTCGACGGCCTCACCACGGCTGGGCGGCGGCTGGACACCCCGCTGGGTGTCGGTGTTCTCGACCTTGCCGGTGCCCAGGTCGACCGTCTTGGTCACATACGTGTCGTCCTTGTAGTCGTAGTACGTGACCTCGGCACGACGGGGCGGGGCGGCCTTGCCGACCTCGTCCGGCCCCAGTTCCGCGAGGTCGGTCGAGAGGTGCTGGGGGCCCGTCTTGCCCTTGACGTTCTCACTTCCGGCCCGGAAGTCGCGGCTGAGCGCGAGCGACTGGGCACGCTTCATCTCGTCCTCGGTCAGCGGATCCCGTCCGGTGCCCTTCTTCGCCCCATCGGGCGCGGACTCCACCACTCCGGGCCGCGGCGACGCCTGGCCCTGCTCGGCCGCCGAACCCTGCGGCCCTCCCCCACCCGGTCCCTCATCACCGGACGCACTGCCCGGCAGCGTGATCGCGATCAGCGCCGCTCCGGCCGTGACCGCCACGGCCGCACCGGCCACCACCTTGCCCAGGTGCCGGTGGATCATCGTGCGCACATCCTCCCCCAATCCCCCCAGTCGACATATCCATCTGCATAGCGGTAAATCGCGTATGCGAAGGTCACCCGGTAGGACGAACCAATCTGGCCGTAGGTTGCCTGCCATGTGAGGAATTTCCGCCGAAACCGCTGTCAGACCCGATGAGTTGGGAAAGGATTCCCTCCCGATCCGGTTCCGTCCGGTGCCACGGGTGCTCGCGGCCCCCGGAGGAGAAGTGGAAGAGTCGACACATGCAGGTCTGGCCGGGACAGGCTTACCCCCTGGGCGCCACATACGACGGCGCCGGAACCAACTTCGCGGTGTACTCGGAGGCAGCGGTTCGGATCGAACTGTGCCTTCTGCACGACGACGGCTCGGAGACGGCCGTCGAACTGCGCGAGACCGACGCGTTCGTGCGCCATGCCTATCTGCCGGGGATCATGCCCGGGCAGCGCTACGGCTTCCGGGCCCACGGCCCGTACGAACCGCAGCTCGGCCACCGCTGCAATTCCGCCAAGCTGCTGCTGGACCCCTACGCGAAGGCGATCAGCGGCCGGATCGACTGGGGCGAGGAGGTCTACGGCTACCACTTCCACCGGCCGGACAAGCGCAATGACCTGGACTCCGCGCCGCACACCATGGCGTCGGTGGTGGTCAACCCGTACTTCGACTGGGCCGACGACCGTCCACCGCGCACCGACTACCACCGCACCGTCATCTATGAGGCCCATGTCAAGGGCCTGACGATGCGCCACCCCCGGCTGCCGGACGAGCTGCGGGGCACCTACGCGGCGCTGGCGCACCCGGCGATCATCGAGCATCTGACGGAGCTGGGTGTCACCACACTGGAGCTGATGCCCGTACATCAGTTCGTCAACGACCACCGGCTGGTCGACGCGGGGCTCGCCAACTACTGGGGTTACAACACCATCGGCTTCTTCGCCCCGCATAACGCCTACGCCTCCTGGGGCGACCGGGGCCAGCAGGTCCTGGAGTTCAAATCGGCGGTACGGGCGCTGCACCAGGCGGGGATCGAGGTCATCCTCGACGTGGTCTACAACCACACGGCCGAGGGCAACCACCTGGGCCCGACGCTGTCCTTCCGGGGGCTGGACAACGCCTCGTACTACCGGCTGACGGACGACCGGCGGTACTACATGGACACCACCGGCACCGGGAACTCCCTGCTGATGCGCAGTCCGCACGTCCTTCAGCTGATCATGGACTCGCTGCGCTACTGGGTCACCGAGATGCATGTCGACGGCTTCCGCTTCGATCTGGCGGCCACCCTGGCCCGGCAGTTCCACGAGGTGGACCGGCTGTCCTCGTTCTTCGACCTGGTGCAGCAGGACCCGGTGGTCAGCCAGGTGAAGCTGATCGCGGAGCCCTGGGACGTCGGCGAGGGCGGCTACCAGGTGGGCAACTTCCCGCCGCTGTGGACCGAGTGGAACGGGAAGTTCCGGGACACCGTGCGCGATCTGTGGCGCGGGGAGCCGCGCACCCTGGCCGAGTTCGCCTCCCGGCTGACCGGCTCCTCCGACCTCTACCAGGGCGACGGCCGCCGCCCGCTGGCCTCGGTCAACTTCGTCACCTGCCATGACGGCTTCACCCTGCGCGACCTGGTGAGTTACGACGAGAAGCACAACGAGGACAACGGCGAGTCCAACCAGGACGGCGAGAGCTACAACCGCTCCTGGAACTGCGGGGTCGAGGGCGAGACCGACGACCTCGAGGTGCGGGCGCTGCGCCAGCGGCAGATGCGCAACTTCATCGCCACGCTGATGCTCTCGCAGGGCGTGCCGATGCTCAGCCACGGCGATGAGTTCGCGCGCTCCCAGGGCGGCAACAACAACGCCTACTGCCAGGACAACGAGGTCTCCTGGGTGACCTGGCCGAACCCCGGCAAGGAAGGCCGCGAGGAGGACCGCTCGGCGCTGGAGCTGCTGCGCTTCACCCGCTCGCTGGTGTGGCTGCGCCGTGACCACCCGGTCTTCCGGCGCCGCCGCTTCTTCCACGGGCGGCCGGTGGAGGGCACCCACGACGAGCTGTCGGACATCGTCTGGTTCACCCATGAGGGCGAGGAGATGCGGCAGCGCGACTGGCAGGCGGCCCACGCCAAGTCGCTGACCGTCTTCCTCAACGGGAGCGCGATCTCGGAGCCGGGGGTGCGTGGTGAGCGGATCACCGATGACTCCTTCCTGCTGCTGTTCAACGCGCACCACGAGCCCCTGGAGTTCACCGTTCCGGTCGACCACGGCAAGTCGTGGCAGGTCATCGTGGACACCGCGGAACCGGAAGGGGTGGAGCCCGGCAGCGGCGCGAAGGTGGCCGCGGGCGACCGGCTGACACTGGTGGACCGCAGCCTGATGGTGCTCCAGCGCCCCGCGTAGGAGGCGGCGGGAGCGACGGCGGGAGCGACGGCGGCCCGGTCGGGCGGAGCGGCGGGAGCACCCGTATGGGTGCGCGGCATCTGATGGCGCCCGCGGTCTGGGTACATACGTTCCTATGACGGCTGACCCCATGGCGCCCACCGCCACCTACCGGTTACAGCTCCAGCCCGGCTTCCCGTTCGAGGCGGCGCGGCGGACCGTGCCGTACCTGGCCTCGCTCGGCGTCTCCCATCTGCATCTCTCCCCCGTCCTTGAGGCCCGGCCCGGCTCCACCCACGGCTATGACGTGGTGGACCACTCGGCGGTCCGGGCCGAGCTGGGCGGCGAGGACGGTCTGCGGGCGCTGGCCCGTACGGCGCGGGCGCACGGCCTCGGGCTGATCGTGGACATCGTCCCCAACCACATGGCCGCGCCCGTGCCCGAGCTGCTCAACCGGCCGCTGTGGGAGGTGCTGCGGGAGGGGCCCGCCTCGCCGTACGCACGCTGGTTCGACATCGACTGGGCGGAGCACGGCGGCAAGGTGCTGCTGCCGGTGCTGGGCGGTCCGCTCGGCGAGGAGCTCAAACGGCTGGCGGTGGAGGGCGAGGGCGACGAGGCGGTCCTGCGCTACCACGACCACACCGTGCCACTGCGGCCCGGTACCGCGGGGCTGCCGCTGCCCGAACTGCTGGACGCCCAGTGGTACCGGCTCGGCTGGTGGCGGCTGGCCCGCACCGAACTGAACTACCGGCGCTTCTTCACCATCAACGAGCTGATCGCGGTGCGGGTGGAGGATCCGGAGGTGTTCACGGCGACCCACGCCAAGCTGCTGGAACTGATGCGGGACGGGGTGGTCGACGGGCTCCGGGTGGACCATCCGGACGGACTCGCCGACCCGGCCGGCTATCTGCGGCGGCTGGACCGGGCGGTGCGGGACGCGACGGGGGGCGCGGGGCGGTGGACCGTCGTGGAGAAGATCCTCGCCCGGGACGAACGGCTGCCCGCGGACTGGCCGGTGGCCGGCACCACCGGCTATGACGCGCTGCACCACATCGACGGGCTCTTCCTCGACCCCGGCGGGCTGGCCGCGCTGACCATGATCTACCAGGACCTCACGGCGGCCGGGGCGAACGAGGGCGGCGATTGGGCCGCGACCGTGCGCCGCGCCGCCGATGAGGTGGTGACGCGGGAGCTGGCGGCGGAGGTGGAGCGGCTGGTGCGGACCGCCGTGCGGATCTGCGACGCCTCGCCCCGGCTGCGCGACCACGCGCCCTGGACGCTGCGCACGGCTGTACGCGAACTCCTGGTCCGGCTGCCCGTCTACCGCCCGTATGTGGTCGTGGGCACGCCCGCGCCGGACGGGGACGCCGCGCTGCTGGAGGAGGCGGCGCGGGGCGCCAGGGCGGCGTTCGCGGTGCCGGAGGAGGCGCGGGCCGTGGACACCGTGCGGGACGCGGCACTGGGCAGGCTCGGCGACGGCCCCCACCACCGGGACTTCTGCGCACGCTTCGCGCAGACCGCGGCGGCGCTGCGCGCCAAGTCGGTGGAGGACACGGCCTTCTACCGCTACACCCCGCTGCTCTCGGCGGCGGAGGTCGGGGGCGACCCCGGGCACCCCGCCGTCCCGGCCGAGGAGTTCCACGCCTTCGCGGCGCGGCTGCTGCGCGACTGGCCGGCGACCGGCACGGTGCTGTCCACGCATGACACCAAGCGCAGCGCGGACGTCCGGGCACGGATCGCGGCGCTGACCGAGTCCCCGGAGTGGTGGGGGCGGCTGATGGCGCGGGAGCTCGCACGGACGGAGACGGGAGCGGGGGCGGGAGCGGCCGGGCCGGTGGCTCTCGACGCACGGACGGTCTGGGCGGTGTGGCAGACCGCACTCGGCCTCGGCCAGGCAGACACCGCCCGGCTGGTCCCGGCGGTACTCAAGGGCGTGCGCGAGGCCGGGCTGCGTACCACGTGGACGGAGCAGGACGCGGCGTACGAGGAGGCGGTGACGGGCTGTCTGGAGTCGGCGCGAGGGCCGGGCGACCCCGACGCGCCGCTGTGGGCGGAGCTCGGCGCCGAAGTGGACGCCCCGGCCCGGGCCATCGCGCTGGGCGCCGCGCTGGTGCAGCTCACCATGCCCGGCGTCCCCGATCTCTACATGGGCACCGAGCACAGCTACCGCGCCCTGGTCGACCCGGACAACCGCCGCCCGCCCACTCCGCGTCCGGAGGTGCTGGTGGCCCTGGACGCGGGGCGGGAGGCGGACGGTCCGTCCACCGAGAAGCTGCTGCTGACCTCGGCCGCGCTCCGGCTGCGGCGTGAACACCCGGAGTGGTTCTGCGCGGGCAGCGGCTATCTCCCGCTGCGGGCCGAGGGCCCGGCCGCCGCGCACTGCGTCGCCTTCGCCCGGACTCCCGGTCGTGTGAGCGATGGGTCCGGGGACGGCGGCCGGCCCAGACCTGCTGGGGCGATCACGGTGGTCACCCGGCTGTCGCGACGGCTGGCCACGGCGGGCGGCTGGGGCACCACCCGGCTCCCCCTGCCACCCGGCCCGTGGCGCGACCTGCTGACCGGCCGCACGATCGAGGGCCCCTGCCACCTGGCCGACCTGCTGCCCCGGCTCCCGGTGGCCCTGCTGATCCGCGTGTGACCGGGCGGGGGCGTGGCACGCACCAGGCGGAGACTCAGACGGAGACGACGCCGGTCGAGCGCCGCCGTCGGCGCGGCGGAACCCTGGGCCCCGGACCGACCGGCCGACAGACGGACTGGGCCCACGGCCGACTGATGCCCCGCCGATCGGGCCCGGGCCCCCGAGGCCGACGGCGACCGGCGCTCGCATCCTTCACCCGGCGCGCCCGCCCCGGGCTTACGCCACGGTCCGCACCGACCCCACCTCGTCCTCGGCCGAGGTCTCAACCGGCGCCTGCCCTCGCGCCTCACCCTCGGACGCCTCCGTCCGGCCCAGGCGGGCGGTGCGGCCGAGCAGCTCGACGAAGGCGGCGGCCGCTCCGGTCAGGGCCACGCGCGAGAACGCGACCACTTCGCGAGACCACGGCGGGTCGAGGGTCACCACCGCGCAGCGGTGCCCGGCGGCGACGTGCGCGGGGGTGACGACGATGCCCGAACCGGCGGACGCCATCCGCACGGCGGTCGAGGAGTGTTCGGTGTGCACCCCGTCCCGCGGGGTGAACCCGGCCCGCTCGCAGGCCGCGTCCAGTACGCGGCGCCCGTCGATCACCGGCTCCAGCGCACAGCGCACCCAGTCATGGTCGGCCAGCTCGGCCAGCCGTATGGACTCCCGCCCGGCCAGCGGGTCCCCATCCGGGACGACCACCACGATCTCCTCCCGGCCGAGGGTGACCACCGGGCCCGGCCAGCCCGCGGGCCGGTGGCCGACGGCGAGGTCGGCCACCCCGCGCTCCATGTGCTCGCCGAGCTCCTCACCGTTGGCGTACTCGCGCACCACCAGCCGCACACCGGGGTGTTCACGCCGCCAGTGGGCGAAGACCTCGGGCAGCACCCCGACGGCGAGGGCGTGCAGGGTGGCGATGTGCAGTTCGCCACCTTCGGTCCCGGCGGCGGCCCGTGCCGCGCGCCGCGCCTGCCGGGCGCTGCGCACCGCCCGTTCGGCATGGGGCAGATAGGCGCGGCCCATGGCCGTCAGCCGCACCCCGCGCGACAGCCGTTCGAGCAGGGGGCCGCCGATCTCCGTCTCAAGGGCCTTGACCTGGTGCGACAGTGTCGGCTGACTGACCCCCAGAAGTTCGGCGGCGGCGGTGAAGGAGTCCTCCTCGACCACCGTGACCAGATATTCCATCTGCCGCAGACTCATCCGCTCCCCCATGTCATGCAGAGAATCCATTGGAATCATAAAAACTATGCCTTGGACTCATGGTCCATCCCGGGCGGAGGCTTATGCCCATGGATGAGACCGACGTCATCGTCATCGGGGGCGGCACCGGCGGCTACAGCACCGCGCTGCGCGCCGCCGCCCTGGGCCTGGAAGTGGTGCTCGCCGAACGCGATCTGATCGGCGGCACCTGTCTGCACCGCGGCTGCATCCCCAGCAAGGCGATGCTGCACGCCGCCGAACTGGTCGACGGCATCGCGGAGGCGCGGGAGCGCTGGGGCGTCAAGGCGTCCCTGGACGCGGTGGACTGGCCCGCCCTGACCGCGACCCGCGATGACATCGTGGACCGCAACCACCGCGGAGTGGCGGGCGCCCTCTCCCGGGCAGGTGTCCGGGTGGTGCATGGCTCCGCCGCCCTGACCGGCCCCCGCTCGGTCCATGTCACCCCGGCGGCCGCCGCGCAGGGTGCGCCGGTCGAGTGGACCGCACGCCGCGGCATCGTGGTGGCCACCGGCTCCCGGCCGCGCACCCTCCCGGGGCTGACACCGGACGGCCGACACATCGTCACCAGCGATGACGCCCTCTTCGCCCCCGGACTGCCCGCCTCCGTACTGGTGCTGGGCGGAGGCGCCATCGGAGTCGAATACGCCTCCCTGCACCGCTCCATGGGCGCACGGGTCACCCTGGTCGAGGCGGCGGACCGGCTGCTGCCTCTGGAGGACGCCGATGTCAGCCGCCAGCTCACCCGCGGGCTGAAGCGGCGCGGTATCGAAGTGCTCACCGGCGCCCGGCTGGAGGCGGCCGAACCGTATGAGAACGGAGTGCGCGCCACCGTCCTCACCTCCCGTGGCACTGCACAGACCCTGGATGTCGAGCGGCTGCTCATGGCCGTCGGCCGGACCCCGGTCACCGACGGGCTCGACCTCGCCACCGCCGGACTCACCACCGATGAGCGCGGCTTCCTCGCCCCGGCCGACTGGTCGCGCCTTCAGACCGCGGTACCGGGTATCCATGTCGTCGGTGATCTGCTGCCTCCTCCTTCCCTCGGACTGGCCCATGCCTCCTTCGCGGAGGGCCTGTTGGTGGCCGAGACCCTGGCGGGCCGCACACCCCGCCCGGTGGACTATGACGCCGTGCCCCGGGTGACCTACTCCAGTCCGCAGACCGCCTCCGTCGGCCTCTCGGAGGCGGCGGCCCGCAGCCGCGCGGGCGACGACGCGGTGGTGGTCAACACCATGCCGCTGACCGCCGTGGCCAAGGGCATGGTGCACGGGCAGGGCGGCATGGTGAAGGTCGTCGCGGAGCGGACGGCCGCCTCCGGGGCGGCGGAGCCGTCATCGGCGACTGCGGCCTCAAGCCCGGGACCGACACCGACTCCTGCCGGGCGGATCCTCGGCGTGCATCTCGTGGGCCCTCATGTCTCGGAGATGATCGCGGAGAGCCAGCTCATCGTGGGATGGGATGCCGAACCCGCCGATGTGGCCCAGCACATCCACCCGCACCCCACCCTCTCCGAGGCCGTCGGCGAGACCTACCTCACGCTGGCCGGGCGGGGTCTCCACCAGCACTGACCGATGGCCCGGTCCGCGGTCCGGGCCGAGATCCTGGCCGCGGACCGGCAGTCTCCCCCTTCAGCCCCTGTCCTGCCCCTGTCCTGCCCCTTAGACCCTGTCCTGCGCGGCGCTCTCCGCCGCCGTGGGTATCTCCGGGCCCGCGGGCCGTCCGTCCATCGCCTCGGCCACCATCACGAGGACCACGCCGAGCACGAGGATCACCCCGCTCGCGATCCACTCATGGCCGTCCACGAAGGGCAGACGGCCCAGCACACCCCAGAGCCGGAACCAGCCCACGAGTTCATGCACCAGACCGGCCAGGCCCCAGAACACGAGGAGCGACCCCGCCCCCTGCAGTACCTTCTTCATATCTCGAGGCTAGGCAGCGGACCGGTGGCGGCGGATCGGCCGAAGGTATCGGACCGCCCGACTTTGGTCGCTTCCCCGGCCGCAGGCGGCGACGCCGCTCCCGGCCGTCGCTACCGTCATGCGTATGGGCAGCTCATCCACCGCGCAACCGCCGCGCCGCACCTTGCGCGACTGGTTCGTCGACCCCGCCGTCATCGTGCTGGCCGGGTTCTTCTCGGTCCTCGCCGCCGCGTCGGTGGCCGAGGACCCGTCGGTGTCGGACGACGCGCTGCTCGCCGACGTCGGCGCCGGGGCTCTGGCCTGCCTCGCGCTGTGGCAGCGGCGCCGGTGGCCGGTGGGGCTGGCGCTGACGCTGCTGGCCCTCGGCACCGTCTCGTTCTACACCGCGGGGCCGTTGCTGGTGGCGCTGTTCACCGTCGCCGTCCACCGTCCCCCGCGCACCCTCGCGCTCGTCGGCGCGGCCGCCGTGGCCCATTTGCTGACCGGTCCGGCCCTCCGCCCCGACCCGGACCTGCGCTACCTGGAGTCGGTGCTGCTGAGCGCGCTGCTGATCGGCGGCGTCGTCGGCTGGGGCATGTTCGTGCGCTCCCGCCGCCAGTTGCTCGCGTCGCTGCGCGAACGCGCGCTGCGCGCGGAGTCGGAGGCGGCGCTGCGCGCCGAGCGGAGCCAGCGGCTGACCCGTGAGCGGATCGCCCGGGAGATGCACGACGTGCTGGCGCACCGGCTCTCCCTGCTGAGCGTCCACGCGGGCGCGCTGGAGTACCGCCCGGACGCCTCCCCCGACGATGTCGCCCGCGCCGCCGGGGTGATCCGCGACAGCGCCCATCAGGCGCTCCAGGACCTGCGGGAGGTGATCGGGGTGCTGCGGTCCCCGGACGGCGAGTCCGGCGACACGTCCCCGCCCGACCGGCCGCAGCCCGCGCTCATCGATCTGCCGCGGCTGGTCGAGGAGTCGCGGCAGGCCGGGATGCGGGTCACGCTGCGGGACCGGATCGACGGCTCACCGGGCGCGGAGGCGGTGCCGGGCGCCACGGGCCGTACGGCGTACCGGATCGTCCAGGAGGGGCTGACCAACGCCCGTAAGCACGCCCCGTACGCCGAGGTGACGGTGGTGACGGCCGGGAGCAGGGGCGCCGGGCTGACCGTGGAGATCCGCAATCCGCTGCACCGTGCCGACGTCCCGCCATCGGCGCCGGCCGCCGCCGGAATCCCGCAGCCGGCGCCCGGCGCCCGAGAGCTCACACCCGCCGGGAAGCGGGGATCTGACGATGCGTCGCCCGCACCGCCCGCCGTGGGCATCCCCGCCCCCACCCTCGCCGCTCCCGTCCCCGGCGCCGCACGCCCGGCGGCCCCCGGTGCGATCCCCGGTGCGGGCCGTGGGCTCATCGGGCTCGCCGAGCGCGCGGAGCTGACCGGCGGGCGGCTGGAGAGCGGTCCCTCCGAAGGCGGCGACTTCCGCCTCTACGCATGGCTACCGTGGCCCGCATGAGTGCTTCTCCGCCGGACTCCTCCGCGCCCACCCCGGCTCCCACGACCGCGCCCCTCCCCTCCAGCGCGGCGGGCCACGGGCCCGGGTCCGCCCCCGTCCGCGTGCTGCTCGTCGACGACGACGCGCTCGTCCGCGCCGGGCTGCGGCTGATGCTCGGCGGGGACTGCGGAATCGAGATCGTGGCCGAGGCGTCCGACGGTTCGCAGGTGGCCGCCCTGGTGGACCAGTACGCCCCGCACGTCGTGCTGATGGACATCCGGATGCCCACCATGGACGGACTGGCCGCCACCGAGGAGCTGCGGCGGCGCCCACAGTCCCCCGAGGTCATCATCCTGACCACCTTCAACGCGGATGAGCATGTGCTGCGTGCCCTGCGCGCCGGGGCGGCGGGCTTCGTGCTCAAGGACACTCCGCCCGCCGAGCTGGTGGCGGCCGTGCTGCGGGTCGCGGAGGGCGATCCGGTGCTGTCCCCGGCGGTGACCCAGCAGCTCATCGAGCATGTGGCGGGCGCCGGTACGGACCCCCGGCGGGGCCGGGCGCAGGAGTTGCTGACCCGGCTGAACGACCGGGAGCGGGAGGTCGCGGTCGCCGTGGGCCGGGGCAAGTCCAATGCGGAGATCGCCGCCGCGCTGTTCCTGAGCGTCCCCACGGTGAAGACGCATGTGTCGCGGATCCTCACCAAACTGGGCCTCAACAACCGCGTCCAGGTGGCCCTGTTGACCCATGACGCGGGCCTTCTCGACCCCTGATCCACCGCACCACACCCACCCCGCACCGGGCTCGCGGAAAAGATCTGGACGCGGGCCCGTCACGGCCTCTACAGTGCGGACACGCCCTTGATCAGGAAGGAGGCGAGAGCCATGGACATCGTGTCGACCATTCCGCGCTCCCGCCCCCCGTCCGCAGGGCGTATCCGCGTCTGATCAGGTATCCGACCCGGGAGCGCATCGCTTTTCCGGAAGGATTCACATGACCGACCTGGTCATCCGCGCGCTCACCGAGGGCGACGCCCAGCTGTTCCACACCCTGAAGGACCCCGAGCTCGTCGGCCGGGGCCGCTTCGGCCGTACCTACGCCACCATCGGCCAGGGCGGGGAGTACCGCCCCGACTGGACCTGGGTGGCCCTGCGCGACGGGCGCGTCGTGGCCCGCGCCGCCTGGTGGGCCGCGCCCGACGGCACCGAGCCCGTCGCACTGGACTGGTTCGACTTCGCCGACGGCGAGGACGAGGCCGCGGCCGCGTTGTTGCGCACCGCGCCCCACCACGCCGAGTACACCCTGATGGTCCCGCCGGGCTGGCGCGACCGCCCCGAGGAGCGGGCCGCGGCACAGGCCCGGGTGGACGCCGCCGTGGCGGGCGGACTGACCCCGCTGGTCGAGCGGTTCCGCTACGAATGGACGCCCGGCGACGGGCTGCCCGAGCGGCCGGGGCGGCTGACGTTCCGGCCGGAGCCCGATGACGACGTGATCGCCGGGGTGCTCGGCCGGATCATGCCGGGCACCCTCGACGCACACGATGTGAAGGCCATGGCCGAAGGCGGTGTCGAGGCCGCGGTCCGTGAGTTGATGGAGTTCCTGTCCTGGTGCCCGTCACCGCGCGAGTGGTGGCGGCTGGCCGTCGATGCCGACGGGGACGTGGTCGGCATACAGGTGCCCGCGCACAATCCGAGCGGTCCCTGCGTCGGCTACATCGGGGTCGTGGCCGAGCACCGCGGCCACGGCTATGCGTACGACCTGCTGGTGGAGTGCACCCACGACCTGGTGGCACGGGGCGCCACCCGGATCGCCGCCGCGACCGACCAGGGCAACGCGCCCATGGCCGCCCACTTCGCCAAGGCGGGCTACCCGGTCACCCAGGAGGTCATCAACCTCGTGTGACCGGCTGGGCCGGTCGGCGCGTCCGGCCGGTTGCCCGGTTGACCGGTGTTGTCCTGCTGCGCGTCGGGCATCGCGTCCTCCAGCATGGTCAGGAGCCTCGGGCCGGAGCACGAGGTGAGCGGCCGTGAGACGGGAGACGCCAGTGCTGTTCGAGGTGTGGGCGCCGCGGGCCGGGCGGGTCGGGCTCCAGGTGGACGGCGCAGCGCGTCCCATGGAGCGCGACCCCGTCCGGCAGGGCTGGTGGCGGACCGAGGCCGAGGCCGGACCCGGGTCGGTCTACGGTTTCGCGCTCGACGGCGGCCCGCCGCTGCCCGATCCGCGCTCGCGCCGCCAGCCGGACGGCCCCGAGGGGCTCAGCGCCGTCGTGGACCACTCCCGCTTCCCCTGGGAGCGGGAGTGGTTCGGACGGCCGCTGCCGGGCGCGGTCCTCTACGAGCTGCACATCGGCACCTTCACCCGTGAGGGCACCTTCGACGCTGCGGCCGAACGGCTGCCGCACCTGGCCGCGTTGGGCGTCAGCCATGTGCAGCTCATGCCCATCTGTCCGTTCCCCGGGACCCACGGCTGGGGGTACGACGGGGTGGCGCCATGGGCCGTACACGAGCCGTACGGCGGGCCGGAGGGCCTGGCCCGCTTCGTCGACGCCGCCCACGGCCACGGCCTCGGTGTGGTCCTCGACGTGGTCCACAACCATCTGGGCCCCTCCGGCAACCATCTGCCCGCCTACGGCCCGTACTTCACCGATACCCACCACACCCCGTGGGGTGCCGCGGTCAACCTGGACGCCCCCGGCTCCGACGAGGTCCGCGCGTACTTCATCGGCAGTGCCCTCGCCTGGCTGCGCGACTTCCGCCTCGACGGGCTGCGGCTGGACGCCGTGCACGCGCTGCACGACACCCGGGCGCGCCACTTCCTCGCCGAGCTGTCCGCCGCCGTGGACGCGCTGGCCGCCCGGACCGGCCGTCCGCTGTTCCTGATCGGCGAGTCCGATCTGAACGATCCGCGCACCACCACACCGCGCGAGTCCGGCGGCCTCGGACTGCACGCACAGTGGAACGACGACTTCCATCACGCCCTGCACACCCTGCTCACCGGTGAGCGCCAGGGCTACTACGCCGACTTCGCCGCCGCGGGCCCCGGAGCCCTGGCCAAAACGCTGACCGGCGGCTTCTTCCACGACGGCGGCCATTCGGCCTTCCGGGGCCGGGCGCACGGCAGTCCGCTGAACACCCTCACCGCCCCCGCGCACCGGCTGCTCGGCTACGCCCAGACCCATGACCAGATCGGCAACCGGGCGACCGGCGACCGGCTCTCCCACCGGCTGTCCCCCGGTCCGCTGGCCTGCGCGGCGGCCCTCGTCCTGTGCTCACCGTTCACCCCGATGCTGTTCATGGGCGAGGAGTGGGGCGCCGGTACGCCCTGGCAGTACTTCACCGACCACCAGGACCCGGAGCTCGCCGAGGCGGTACGGCAGGGCCGCCGCCGGGAGTTCGCCGAGCACGGCTGGGCCGAGGCGGAGATCCCCGACCCGCAGGATCCGGCCACCCGGCTGCGGTCCTGTCTCGACTGGTCGGAGCCGGAGCGGGAGCCCCATGCCGAACTGCTCGACTGGCACCGGCGGCTGATCGCGCTGCGCCGCGCGGAACCGGCGCTCACCGATCCGGGCTGGCCGACGTCGGTGACCTCCGGCGCCTCGGCGGCGGGCACGGCGGACGACGGGTGGTTCGGCTTCCGGCGCGGCCCGCTCCATGTGCTCATCAACCCCCAGGACCGTCCGGCCAAGATCCCGCTGGGCACCGGCCCCGGCGGGATCACCGAGGTGGTGGCCGCCTGGCGGCCGGTCGAGCTCCCGGGCGCGGACGGCGTGCTGCGGCTGCCGCCCGGCTCGGCGGCCGTCCTGCGCCACGCGACCAACTGACCGCGCGGACGCGGCCCGGGGGTCTCAGCCCTCGACGGCCATGCGCACGCCCAGGGCCACCAGTACCCCGCCGGAGACCTGCTCCATCCTGCGGCGTACGGCGGCCCGGCTCAGCAGACCCTTCAGTCGGCTCACGCACCAGACGTAGACCGAGTAGTAGCCGATCTCGTAGACCGCCCACACCGCCGCGAGCGCCACCATCGTGGGTAGCTGCGGTGCGCCGGACGGTACGAACTGCGGCAGGAAGGACAGCGCGAAGACGGCCGCCTTGGGGTTGGCCAGGTTCATCACCAGCCCCGCGCGGTAGGAGCGCCACCCCGAGCCGCGTCCGAGCGGGGCCGGTGCGGCGGCTGTCTCGTCGGCCGCCGCGTCCCCGCCCTCCCGCTTGGCGCGCCGGGCCGAGCGCAGTGTCTGGACGCCGAAGCCCACCAGCACCACCGCGCCGGTGATCCGCATGACGTCGTACGCCAGCTCGGAGGCGGCGAGCAGCCCGGTGAGCCCGAAGGCCGCGACCAGGCCCCAGATGAAGATCCCCGTCTCATTGCCGAGGACCGTCATCAGGCCGGCCCGCTTGCTGACGAGCGACTGCCGGATGATCAGGACGGTGCTCGGGCCGGGGGAGGCGGCGATCAGGGTGCAGGCCCCCAGGAAGGCGAGGAAGGTACTCAGCATCCGGCCATCGTGGGCCCGGCCGCACCGATCACGCCACCCCTTGGCGCAGCCTCCGGGACCCTCCGGCGCCCGGCCTCAGCTCTCCCGGGGCGTCAGCCGCAGCGAGATGGAGTTGATGCAGTACCGCTGGTCGGTCGGGGTCGGATAGCCCTCACCCGCGAAGACATGGCCCAGATGGGACCCGCACCGGGCGCAGCGCACCTCGGTGCGGACCATGCCGTACGAGCGGTCCTCGATCAGCTCGACCGCGGAGGTGTCCGCCGGGTCGTAGAACGACGGCCAGCCGCAGTGGCTCTCGAACTTGGTGTCCGAGCGGAACAGCTCGGCCCCGCACGCCCGGCACGAGTACACGCCGGTCGTCTTGGTGTCGGTGTACTCACCGGTGAAGGCACGCTCGGTACCGGCCTCCCGCAGGACCTGGTACTCCTCCGGGCTCAGCTCCGCGCGCCACTGCTCGTCCGGCTTGTCGATCTCGTACGCCATCGGCGGACTCCTCAGCTCTCGCGGCTCTCCGGGCTCTCCAGACGGGCGAGGATCTCCGGACCGAGATCGGTCACGTCACCCGCGCCCATGGTGAGAACAAGGTCACCGGGCTTGGCCATTCCGGCGATCAGCCCGGGGACCGCGGCCCGGTCGTGCTCGGCGGTCACATCGGCGCCCCCGCGCGCGGCGGCGTCGATGACCAGGGCGCTGGTGATGCCCGGGACGGGGTCCTCGCGCGCCGGGTAGATGTCCAGGACCACGGAGGCGTCCGCGAGCGTCAGGGCCTCGCCCATCTCGGTGCCCAGCTCCTGGGTGCGGCTGAACAGATGCGGCTGGAAGACCACCAGGACCCGGCCCTCCCCGGCGCCGCCGCGGATCGCCTCCAGGTCGGCGGCGATCTCGGTGGGGTGGTGCGCGTAGGAGTCGATGACCTGCACCCCGGCCGCGGTGCCCTTGAGCTGGAGCCGTCGCTTGACGCCGGTGTACGCGGCGATCGCGGGGGCGAGGTCGGCGGCGGGCACACCGAGGGCGGCGCCCGCGGTGAGCGCGGCCACCGCGTTGAGCGCGTAGTGGCGGCCGGGGACGGAGACGGCGAAGGTGAGCTCCCGGCCGCCCAGGACATCGGCGAGCCGCACGGTGACCTGGCTGGTCAGACCGTGCTGGACGATGTCGAGCACCCGGACGTCCGCGCCCTCGTCCTCGCCATAGGTCAGGACCCGCAGCCCCTCGCGGCCCTTCACCCGGGCGCTCAGCTCACGGGCGCCGTCGTGGTCGGCGGAGATGACGAGCGCACCGCCCGGCCGGATGCGGCCCACGAAGGTCTCGAAGGACTCGTAGATCTCGTCCATCGAGGCGTAGTTGGCGTGGTGGTCGAGCTCCACATTGAGGACGATGGCGACCTCGGGGGCGTACTTGTGGAAGCTGCGGTCGCTCTCGTCGGCCTCGGCGACGAAGATCTCGCCCTTGCCGTGGCGGGCGCTGGAGCCGGGGGCGTCCAGGTCACCGCCGATGACGTAGGTGGGGTCGAGGCCGAGGCTGCCCAGGGAGACGGCGAGCATCGAGGTGGTGGTGGTCTTGCCGTGGGTGCCCGCGACCGCGATCGGCCGGGCGCCGTCCATCAGCGCGGCGAGCGCGTCGGAGCGGTGCACCACCGGGATGCCGCGCTCGACGGCGGTGACCAGCTCCAGGTTGTCGGCGCGGATGGCACTGGAGATCACCACGCTGGTGGCGTCGGGCGCGATGTGCTCGGCGGCGTGGCCGATGTGCACGGTGGCGCCCGCGGCGCGCAGCGCGGCGACGGTCGGGGAGTCCTTGCTGTCACTGCCCGCGACCAGGGCGCCGCGCTGGGCGAGCACCTTGGCGACGCCCGACATCCCGGCGCCGCCGATGCCGATGAAATGCGGTCGATCCAGCGCGTCGGAGGCGGTGCCGGCCGGTGCCATGTACGGGTCTCCCTGGTTCGCGGTTCTCGTTGTCGGCCCCGATTCTCGCACCCCGCGCCGTCCGGCCCCGCCCAAGGCCGCGGCCGCCGCGCTCAGCCTCCCGCCGTCTGCTCCTCGTCCACGGCGTGGGAGAACAGCTTGAGCACCGGGACGCCGACGGTGTGGCGGGCCCGGGAGGCCCAGTCCCGGTGGAAGAACTCCTCCACGAAGTGCGGGGCGGTCAGCACGATCACCTCGTCGGCGCCGGTCTCCTCGACCACACCGCGCAGCACCTCCAGCGGGCGGCGCTGGACGACATGGCCTCTGGCCTTGCACCCGGCTTTCTCCAGGGCCGCCACCGAGTGGTTGAGGGCGCGCTCGGCGGGCTCCAGCGCCTCGCTGCCCTCGGGCTCCTCCCGCTCCTGCGCGGCCTGCTCCAGCTCGCCCAGCGCGATGTCGTCAATGGCGCGCAGCAGCCGGTCCTTGCTGCCCCGGGGCTGCATCAACACGATGAAGGACACCGCGTCGTCACCGTGCAGGGTGGTGACGAACTCCACGTCGGCAGGGGTCAGGGGCTTCTCGATCATCAAAACGCTCGTGAACACGGCAGGCGCCCTTCTCCATTCACGGATCCAATACCGGAATCCAGGAATCCAGTCCGTTTATGCCTTTACTGCAACATTATTGGTAAATCCGACGGTAGCGGGTGAAAAGGAAACCGGCTTCCTCCAGGACAGAAGCAAGAGCGAACCGTTCCGGTTCCACCAGGGCGGGACCGTTGACGATGCGCGCCGCATCCCCCGCGGCCAGCATGGGCGCCATCGACAGACATAGCTCGTCGAGTACCCCGGCTGCGGCAAACAGTCCTAGAAGTTTCGGGCCGCCCTCGGTCAGCAGCCGGGTGTGACCGCGCGCGGCCAGGGCGGTCACGATCGTGGTGGCGTCCACCCGGCCGGACTCCGCGGCCCCGGCGAGCACCACGTCGGCACCGGAGGCGCGGGCCGCCGCCAGCCGGTCCCCGGCCGCCCGGCCGCCGGTGATCACCAGCGTCGGCACCACCGGCTCGGTGAACAGCGGCAGCGAGAAATCCAGGTCCAGACCGGCGCTGACGACGGCGATGGCCGGCGCGGGGGCCTGGCCGAGCGCCGCCCGGCGCTCGGCGAACGCCTCCCGGGCCCGCGCGGGGCGATAGCCCTCCCTGCGGACGGTCTCCGCGCCGACGACGACGGCGTCGGCAAGACCGCGCAGCACTCCGAAGATCCGCATATCGGCGGTGGACGACAGCGGCTGCGAGCGGCCGTCGTGATGGGCCGCGCCGTCGAGCGAGGAGACCATGTTGGCCCGCAGTACGGCTCCGGTGGGGCCCGGCGGCCGGTCCGGGTAGGCATAGGCGTCGGCGAGCTCGTCCAGCCCCCATTCACGGTCCTCGGCGCCGCGTGCCGCGGCGGATCCGGTGGTCGGTTCGGTGGACAGCGGGAACAGGCGTCGCATACGGCGCAGTGTGACATGCCTCCCTCTCGGTCGGTCGGCCCCGGAAAAGCGACTACCCTGGACTTCCGTGTCTGCACCAACCACCACTTCTGGCTCGGCAGGCCCGATAGCCGCCGAAGCCCCGGTAGCCCTCACCGCCCGCGCGCCTCAGGTTCCGGCCGAGCGCCTGGTCGCCGAGATGGTGCCGCCGCCCCGCTTCGCGACGGTGAGCTTCGACAACTACATCCCGGACCGCGACCAGCCCAGCCAGGCCGAGGCCGTCAAGGCGCTCGGCGACTTCGCCGAGGGACTCGGCGGCGGGGCGAGCGCCAAGGACGGACGGCGACGGCACTGGTTCCGGCGGGAGCCCAAGCCCACCGTCCCCAGCGGCCCGCGCGGGATGTACCTCGACGGGGGTTACGGCGTCGGCAAGACCCATCTGCTGGCCTCCCTCTGGCACGCCACCCCGGCCGCCCCCGAGCAGAAGGCGTTCGGCACCTTCGTGGAGCTGACCAACCTCGTCGGCGCCCTCGGTTTCCAGCAGACCGTGCGGACCCTCAGCGGCCACCGGCTGCTGTGCATCGACGAGTTCGAGCTGGACGACCCGGGCGACACCGTGCTGGTCTCCACCCTCCTCGGCAAACTGGTCGACGCGGGCGTGGCACTGGCCGCGACCTCCAACACGCTCCCCGGCAAGCTGGGCGAGGGCCGGTTCGCCGCCGCCGACTTCCTGCGCGAGATACAGGGGCTGTCCGCCCACTTCCGCCCCCTGCGCATCGACGGCGAGGACTACCGGCACCGCGGGCTGCCCGAGGCCCCCGCCCCGCACTCCGACGACACGGTGACGCGCGCGGCGTACCGCACTCCCGGCGCCTCGCTCGACGACTTCCCCTCCCTGCTGGAGCACCTCTCCCGGGTGCACCCGAGCCGCTACGGCGCGATGTGCGACGGCATCCAGGCCGTGTGTCTGACCGGGGTCGGACCAGTGCCGGACCAGTCGACCGCGCTGCGGCTGGTGGTCCTGGCGGACCGGCTCTACGACCGCGAGGTGCCGGTGCTGGCGTCCGGTGTCCCGTTCGACCAGCTCTTCAGCGAGGAGATGCTCAACGGCGGCTACCGGAAGAAGTACTTCCGGGCGATATCCCGGCTCACGGCCCTGGCCCGGGACGCCAAGGGGCTCGCCGGGACGCACGGCGGACACTGAGCCGCCGGGCCGGCCCGCACCGGCCGTCACCGGGTGAGACGCGCACAGCCGACACGGATCAGATGGTTCCCGCGCGGCGTTGCGCGTGATACACACGTGCGGTCATATTTCCTGTCCGCCAGCAGGGAGTTACCGCATGTCAGCGACACGACGTCAGGTCCTGGGCCGCACCGGTGCGCTGGGCGCCTCCATCGCCTTCACCGGGGCCATCCCGGAACTCTTCGCCGGTACGGCCGCAGCCGCCGAATCCGACTCCGCCGCCGGGGCGGCCGCCCACGGTGGCTACGGCCCGCTCGTCCCCGACCCCGACGGTCTGCTCGACCTCCCCAAGGGATTCCGCTACCGGGTGCTGTCCCGGGAGGGCGACGAACTGCGCTCGGGCGAGGGCAAGGTGCCCAGCAACTGCGACGGCATGGCCGCCTTCCCCGGCCGGTCCAGCGGCAGGCACGGCCGCACCCACCTGGTCCGCAACCACGAGAACCGCGTGACCGCCAAGATCCGCGTCCCCGCGGTCAAGGGCCTCACCTACGACCCGGCGGGCCTGGGCGGCTGTACCGCCCTCGAACTCGACGCCCGCAACCAGGTGCTCTCCGAGCGCGTGGCGATCGCGGGCACCGCGGTCAACTGCGCGGGCGGCCCCACCCCCTGGCACACCTGGCTGACCTGCGAGGAGACCGAGGACAGGGCCGGGACCAACGGGTACACCAAGGACCACGGCTTCATCTTCGAGGTCGACCCCTACGACCCGCGCCGCACCGGCGCCGTGCCGCTCACCGCCATGGGCCGCTTCCAGCACGAGGCCATCGCGGTCGACCCGCGCAACGGCATCATCTACGAGACCGAGGACGCCTTCGAGAAGCCGTTCGGGCTCTTCTACCGGTTCCGGCCGAAGAAGCCCCTCGGCGGTACCGGCTCGCTCCGCGCGGGCGGTGAACTCCAGGCGATGCGGGTGCCGGGCGTACGCGACCTCTCCACGATCCAGGAGACCGGCACCACCTTCGACGGCATCGAGTGGGTGACGGTCCCCGATCCGCTCGCCAAGGAGACCCCCATCCGCTTCCAGGACTTCGGCGCGGGCGGCATCACCCACGCCCAGAAGCTGGAGGGCTGCTACTGGGGCGGGTCGTCGGTCTACTTCGTCTCCAGCTTCGCCAAGAGCTCGGACGGTTCGGCGGCCGACCACTACGGCCAGATCTGGCGCTACGACCCGCAGCGGAGGCGGCTCACCCTGGTGATCGTCTTCGGTCCCGACACCGACCTCCAGCTGCCCGGCGAGTCCCCCGACAACATCACGCTGGCGCCCAGCGGCGGCCTGATGGTGTGCGAGGACGGCGACGGCGCCCAGCACGTCTTCGGGCTGACCCGGCGCGGCGAGGTCTATCCGATGGCCCGCGGACGGCAGAACATCGGCACCCCGGAGAAGCCGGAATGGGGTGAGTTCGCGGGTGTCACCTTCGCCCCGGACGGCGGGACCATGTACGTCAACTGCTACACGCCCGGGACCACCTTCGCGGTGACCGGCCCCTGGCAGCACTGAGCGCTCCGCGGGACATGCCGCGCGGCCGCGTCATGGCCGGTCGCGCGGCTCCCCGGGCGTCGTCGCGCCCGGGCCCCGCTATGTCCGGCGGGAGCTGAGGGCGCAGGCCAGGGCGGTCGCCCCGGCGGCGGCCAGGCAGGTCACCGCCAGCGGGAGCAGCGGCAGCGGTACGGCGCCGGTATGCGACCCCTCCACCAGCCCCGACACGGCGGCGTTCGCGGGCGAGGCACCGGCCACCAGCACCAGCAGCGTGGTGACCGCGGTGGCGGAGACGGCCCAGCCGGGGCCGCGCAGCAGCGGCCGGTTGCACAGCGCGCCGACGGCCGTGCCCAGCAGCGCGCAGGCGAGGGCGGCCAGCAGCCCGGCGGCGGTCGCCCTCCCCAGCGGGATCCCGGTCCGGTGGTCCGCGGTGTGCGGATCGCCGATGAGGGCGACGTACAGGGTCCCCACGGTGCCGAGCGCGAGCGCACCGAGGAGCGCGGTGAGCACCGAGGCGAGGTGCGCCCGGGCGGGTCCCGCCGCCGCGGCCGCGCAGGTACGCGCCGCGGCGGGCTCGGTGCCGGTGCACACCCGCACCAGCCAGGCCGCCACCGGGAGCAGCGCGGCGGCGGCGTAGCCGAAGGAGTCGAGGACCGGGTCCCCGGCCCGCACCGCGATACCCATGAAGGCGGCGTAGAGCAGCACCGGCGACAGCCAGCGCTGTGAACGGACCAGCAGCGCGGCCTGGTAGCGCAGCAGGGCGGTCATGGTCCCTCCGGGGGAGTCGCCGCCGTGACCGGGAGCTCCGTCACGGAGCGGATGTGCCACGGCGGGTGGGCGGTGAGCAGGGCGCGCAGCAGCGCGTCGGAGTGCGCGGCGCCGACGGTGAGCCGTACGGGGCCGGGGCCGACGCGCCCCGGCGCAAGGGGCTCGTGGCGCGGCGCGCCGGGCAGATCCGGCGGGAGGCCGGTGCCCGGCGGGCCCTCGGTCACCACCGCCACCCACGGCCCCGCATCGTCCTCCGGGCCCTTGGGCCGCGGCCCCGACGCGTCCGGCCGGTGCGCGGCCACCGGCGTCAGCCGCGCGTCGGCGACGCGGAGGACGGTGTCGGCGGCGCCGGACAGCCGCCGGGGATCGTGGTCGACGAAGACGACCGTGCCTCCCGCCGCGACCCGTTCGGCGACGGCGGCATCCAGTTCGGCGCGCGCCGCCCGGTCCAGGCCGGTCCACGCCTCGTCGAGGACCAGCAGCCCGGGGGCGCCGAGCAGCGCCTGCGCCACGGCCACCTTCTGGCTGCTGCCCTTGGACAGCTCGGTGAGCGCGGTGTCGGCGTGTCCGGCCGCGCCGAACCGTTCCAGCCACTCCCCCGCCCCGCGCTCCGCCGCCGTACGCCCCAGTCCGTGGATGCGCCCCAGGTGGACCAGGTAGCCACGGGCGGAGAGGGGGAGTTCGGCCGGGAAGCGCTCGGGTACGTACGCGGTGCGCGGACGGCCGGTGATCCGGCCCGCGCTCGGCGCGTCGATCCCGGCGAGCAGCCGCAGCAGGGTGGACTTCCCACTGCCGTTGGTGCCCTCCACGCGGACCAGCGAACCGGGTGCCAGTTCGAGGTCGATCCCGCGCAGCACCCAGGGCCCGCCCAGACCGTAGCGTCGGCCGACTCCCCGCAGTCTCATACCGGTTGAGCCTAGACAACGAGCGGACCAACCACCCCCATGGCTCAGTTGGAGCCGTTCTTCTCGGGCTTGACCTCGCTCGGGCGCACGATCACGAACCCCTCCCCGTCCAGCCGGAGCTGGACGGCCTCGCCCGAACCGCCGCGCAGCATCGAGCCGAAGCTCTGTGAGCGGTGCAGCGAGGTGCGCAGCGAGGTCGTCCAGCCGACAACCGCGTCGGTGTCCACGCACACCGGGTCGGTGGCGGACACCGGGATGACGATGGGGTTGCCCTCACAGATGAGACCGAGCCGTCCGGCGCCGCTGAACACGGTGTTGAACAGACCGCCGCCCGTCATCCCCGCGCCCTTGAGCATCGCTATCTCGTAGGAGAGGGAGGAATCGAAGCACAGGACGTTGTGCCCGTTGATCGTGAGGCTGTCGCCGGGGGCGAGGTCCACCACGAAGCAGTTGGCCGCCTCATGCGCGAACCACGCCTCGCCCTGGCCCCGGACGACCATGAGGGCCAGGCCCTCACCGGTCATCGCGCGCTTGAGGAACTTGCCGACGCCCTGGCCGTGCTTCTCGAAGGAGAGGTCGCCGCGGAACGCGACCATGGCACCCTGGCGGGCGTAACACTCGCCGTTGACCGCGTACTTGATCGATTTCGGGTTCTGGAGGGTCATCCCCGGCGCGGTGGCGAACTGCGCCATGTACTCCGGGGAGAAGAGATCACTCTGCATGTACACATAATTCCGGGCTTGCTGATCATTTCGCAATATCCGACGGACTCGGGACGTGCGCCCTGCTGGCAGACTGGGCGCGTGACCAGCTCCGGAACCCACCCCGAGACCAGCCCGTTCCGTACCGCGGAGACCGACCGGGACGCCGCGCCGCAGTTCGTCCTGCCCCTGGTGGTCCGGATCGAGAAGGCCGCGCCCCCGACCCGTACCGACGCCCTGGAGACGGCGGCCCGCGCGGTGCTGGTCCTGCTGTCGGACGAGCGGGCGACCGCGACGGACGGCGCATGGGCCGAGGCCGTGACGGCCTGGCAGGACGCCCGGATCCGCAAGGTGGTGCGGCGGGCACGCGGTGCGGAGTGGCGGCGGGCCGGGACACTGCCGGGCATCACGGTGACCGGGCGGGCGACGGACGGCCGGGCGGAGGCGGAGGTACGCGTCTTCCCGCCGGTGCCGCTGGACGGCTGGCCGAAGGAGCTGGTCAAGCTCCAGGTGTCCGGCACCGACCTGGACGATCCGGAGCCCCCGGCCGCGCCCGGCTCTGATGGACCAGTGCTGTGGATGAATCCGCATATCGATATGTCGGCGGGCAAGGCGATGGCCCAGGCCGGGCACGGCGCCCAGCTCGCCTGGTGGCGGCTGGACGGCACGGCGCGGGCGGCCTGGCGGGCCGCGGGCTTCCCGCTGGCGGTGCGCACCGCGTCACCCGCGCGCTGGGAGGCGCTCACCACGAGCGGGCTGCCGGTGGTGCGGGACGCGGGCTTCACCGAGGTGGCGCCCGGGTCCTGCACGGTGGTGGCGGACCACCCGGCCCTGCGGCGGCGCTGACCGCCGGGGCACGGGCGGACCGCCGGGGCGCGGTGGACCGTCGCGCTCAGCCGGTGGGACGCCGCCTGCGGCGGATCGCGCGGGTGACCACCGGCGGCAGGACATCGGCGGCGAGCCGCCGGACCGGCGAGGACGGGGCGCGCCCCGCCACGGCCCGGCCCGGCGCACCGGAGGGGGCCGGGGTGGTGCCGCGCGGCTCACCGGCATAGCGGGAACGCGGGGCGGCCGGGTTCGGCGGCTTGCCGGAGAACCGCAGTATCCGGCGTCCCGCGATCTCCTGCACGCTCGTGCGCAGCGCCGAGCGCCACTCCTCGTCGGCGAGCAGCTCGTCCTGCAGCGCGGTGGGGTCGCCCCAGGTCCCGTAGAGCTTCTGGGTGCTGAGGCAGACCGGCCGCAGCCCCCGGGTGAACACCGCCTCCCAGGTCGCGGCGGCCACGCCCGGGGTGTGCTCGGAGCGGAAGTCGTCCAGTACGACCAGGCCACCGGGGACCAGCGCGGTGCGCGCGGTGTCGATGTCGCCCACCACGTGCTCGTACAGGTGCGAGGCGTCGATGTGCACGAAGCGGCAGCTCTCCGGGCCGACGTGGTGCGGCACCACGGAGGTCGGGCCCTGGACCACCTCGGGCAGCTCGTCGTGGAAGGCCAGGTAGTTCTGCTCGAAGGCGTTACGGGTGAGGGTGGCGTACGAGGTACGGGCCTCCGCCGCGTTCCGCTCGTCCGGTGCGTCGGCCCCGAAGAGATCGCAGACCGTGAAACGTTCGCCGCCGCGCAGATAGGCGGCGGTGAAGATGGCGCTCTTGCCCAGGTAGGCGCCCATCTCCAGCAGGTCCCCATTCTGCTCATGGCGCTCCTGACGGGTCAGGAAGCGGTCGAAGAGCACCTGGTCGAGGCTGGGGAACCATCCCTTGACGTCGTCGAGGCCGCGGGGGCGCCGCGCGGTGTGCCCGGTGGTGGCCGTCATGCTGCTCCCAGTCCCTCGGTTGCGTGCGTGGCCGCCACGCTGACAGCGGAAGGCAACGCCGGAGGGTCCCCGTGGTGTGTGTCGTGTGACCGAAAGGGGCGGGGCGACGTCATGGCCATACCGGTTCATACCTGGGCGTAACGGGGCGCTGGATGGCCGGAAATCGACGAGCAGGCGGACGACGGGGGCCAGCGGCCCCGTCTCAGAAGCGGAGGACCGCCGCGATGCGTTCGCACCCGGCGAGGGAGCCGTCCGGGACGAAGGCGACCTCGCTGCCGGTGTCCAGCGCGGCCTCGATGATCTCGTCCACGATGTCCTCCTGCACGGCCGGGCCGTGCTCGGCGGAGGTCATCTCGTCCGCGTCGACCGGGATCAGATGTCCGTCGGTGAGCCGGACGGGCCGCTGGTAGTTCTCCTCGACCGCCAGCAGGTCGATCCGGCCCTCCCGGACCACCTGCCACACCTCCTCCAGCCCGGCGGCGAAGGCCCGCCGCCCCTGGGCCTGCTCGGTGCGCTGGATGACGCGCTCGGCGTGGCGGGCGGCCTGCTCGCCCAGCGCCGGGCGCAGCGCCTCGGTCAGCGCCTTGGCCGGGCCCCCGGCCAGTCCGCCCTTGGGCACCCGGCTCACGGCCGCCTTCGCCGCCGAGCCCACCTCGTCCAGCAGGCTCAGCGCGGGGGCGAGCCCGACCAGGTAGAGCGGACGGGGGTCGCCCGCGAGCAGACAGTCGAGCCCGGTGTCGACCTGCCGCAGATACTGCCGGGTGCGCTCGTCGTCGTAGATCCCCGGCGCGTTGCCGATCCGCTCCTCGCGCTCCACGTCCTCGTTGTCGCCCGGCTCGGGGGCCATCGGGAACCCGGCCGCGCGCACCTGCTGGAGCGAGCCGTCGGAGCCGCCCCACAGCGCGGTGTGGTCCGAGGCGACCGTGAGCACCCAGTACGGACGGGTCCGCTCACGCGCCGCGACCAGGTTGCGGGTGAGGAAGGTGTCGCTCAGGACCACGCGCTCCGGGGCCGTCCTCGGCAGTGACCAGACCTCGTACTCGCCCTTCGCCGCGAAGATCACCAGCGAGTCCAGGGCGTAGCGCAGATCCGCGTCGGCCACGGCGCGGTCGAGCTGCGCGCTGATGTCGAAGCGGGCGTCGCGCGGCACGTCCGGGGCCGCCTCCAGACGTCGTTTGGCCTCGGCGACGAGGTTGCGCAGCCGCACCGAGTCCTGGGCGTTGTCCGTTTCGCGACGGTGGGTCGGGAGGGTGATGGTGACCGCCGGATAGGGCCTCTTGGCGCGGAGGGCGGTCAGCGTCCGGGATGTCAGACCTGTGGTGCGCATCGTTGGCCTCTCGACGCTGGTCATCACAGGATCGCCCAGGAGCGGCGGGGTCGCATCACGGAGCCGGGACGGACGCCCGGGACCGCCTCCGAACCCTTACGGAGCGGTGACGGCACGGCGCGTGGGCGGACGGCAGGGGCCGTCACGGCCTAGCGTCGCCCCCATGCGCGTACTGGTCACCGGAGGCGCGGGCTTCATCGGCTCGCACATCGTCACCGCACTCACCGCCCACGGCCATGAGCCGGTCGTCCTCGACGCCCTGCTCCCGGCCGCCCACCCGGCACCACCGCCGTTGCCCGACGCCGAGTGGATCCACGCCGACGTACGGGACCGCGGGGCGGTGGACGCCGCGCTGCGCGGCGTGGACGCGGTCTGCCACCAGGCGGCGATGGTCGGCCTCGGCAAGGACTTCGCCGACGCGCCGGACTACGTCGGCTGCAATGACCTGGGCACCGCCGTACTGCTGACGGCCATGGCCGCCGGCGGGGTGCGGACCCTGGTGCTCGCCGGGTCGATGGTCGTCTACGGGGAGGGGCGCTACGACTGCCCCCGGCACGGATGGGTGCGGCCCGGCCCGCGCGCGGAGGCCGATCTCGCGGCGGGCCGGTTCGAACCGCCCTGCCCGCAGTGCGGTACGCCGCTGGTGGCGGGGCTCGTCGGGGAGGACGCCCCGGCCGATCCGCGCAATGTCTACGCGACGACGAAGCTGGCGCAGGAGCATCTGGCGGCGGCGTGGGCGCGGGCCGTGGACGGCCGCGCGGTGTCCCTGCGGTACCACAACGTCTACGGCCCGGGGATGCCGCGCGACACCCCGTACGCGGGTGTCGCCTCCTTCTTCCGCTCGGCCCTTGCGCGCGGCGAGGCACCGACCGTCTTCGAGGACGGCGGTCAGCGCCGGGACTTCATCCACGTACGCGACGTGGCGGCGGCGAACGTGGCCGCCCTGGAGGCGGGCGCCGAAGCGACGGAGGCGGGCGCGCTGACCGCGTACAACACCGGAAGCGACGACCCGCAGACCGTGGGCGGGATGGCGGCCGCCCTCGCGGCGGCCCACGGCGGTCCGGCACCGGTGGTGACCGGCGAGTACCGGCTCGGCGACGTCCGCCACATCACCGCCTCGTCGCGGCGGATCCGGGAACGGCTGGGGTGGCGGGCGACGGTGCCGTTCGTGGACGGCATGGCCGAGTTCGCCCGGGCGCCCCAGCGTGCGACGCCCCTCCGGCCCGCCCCGGTTCCGTAGCCCCCACAAACCGCGCCCGGTCCCGGCCCCCCGTCCGGGACCGGGCGCGCCCCTGCGCCGACGCGTGGCGGTAGGTCCGATACCCGGCCCGGCCGGGCTCACCTCGCAAGGCCCACCGGAGCGCGCCGACGTGCCACGCACCGCACACACCGCACCGAACCGTGGCGGCATGAGCCATCCCCGGTCGGCAGCGCGCGGGCACCCCGGCCGCGGGGATCGCACCGGGCTCACCCCGCGGGTGCGCGAACGTCACGCGGACGCGGCTCCGCCCCGATGCCCGGAGGCGATGGCCGACGCCGGTCCTCAGCGCCCCCGGCGAACGGCGCGTACGCGCCACGAACCGCACGCTCCGCCCCGGCCGTTGGCGGCATGGGCCATCACCGGTCGGCAGCGGGCGGCTCCCCTCGGGCACTCGGGCGGCCCGGGCCACGCCGGGCTCGTCCGGTCACGCCGGACCCACCCGCGCGGGGCGCCCGCGACGGCGTCGCTCCGCGCCGAACCGTGGCGGCAAGGGCCATCTCACGACCCCGGCGCACTCCGGGAAGCCCACGCGGACACACCGCGGACCGCGCCGACGGGAGCCGCCATCGCCGATCCCGCCCGCAGCCCGGCGGCCCGCCGGACAGGCGGCGCCGCCGGGCCGGGCGGGGTCAGGCGGATGCCGCGGGGAGGCGGACCTCGAAGCGGCAGCCGCCGACCACGTTGTGGACCGCGGCGCGGCCGTCGTGGGCCTCGACGATGCCGCGGACGATGGCGAGGCCCAGGCCCGCGCCCGCCGGGGGCGTACGGGCGTGGCTGCCGCGCCAGCCGGTGTCGAAGACGCGCGGCAGGTCCTCCTCGGGGATGCCACCGCAGCCGTCCGTCACCGACAGCACCACATGGTCCGCCTCGCGCTCGGCGGTGACCGCGACCGTACCGTCGGCCGGGGTACGGCGGATGGCGTTGACCAGGAGGTTGCCCAGGACGCGGGTCATCTCCTTGCCGTCGACCTCGATGGGAACGGGGTCGACGGAGTTGCCGATCAGCCGTACGCCCAGCTCCCTGGCGAGCGGATCGGCGCCCGCCAGGGCGTCCCCGACCAGGTCGTAGACGGAGACCCGGGTGAGGCTGAGGGACAGCGCCCCGGCGTGGATGCGGGAGAGCTCGAAGAGGTCGCCGACCATCCCGTTGAGCCGTTCCACCTCGGTGCGGATCTGCCGCAGATAGCGTTCCGGGTCGGGCACCATCCCGTCCTCCAGCGCCTCCGACATCGCCCGCAGTCCGGCCAGCGGGGTGCGCAGGTCGTGGGAGATCCAGGCGACGAGCTCACGGCGCGAGGCCTCCAGCGCCCGTTCGCGTTCGCGGGAGGCGGCGAGTCTGGCGCTGGTGTCGGCGAGGGCACGGCTGAGGGCGGCGAGTTCGGCGGTGGCCTCGCCGTCGGGGGCGGCGAAGGCACCGCCGTCGCCGAACGAACGGGCCGCCTGCGTCAGCTCGTTGCTGCGCGCCACGACCCACCGGCCCAGCAGCACCGCCGTGGCCATCGACACCACGGCGGCCATCGCACAGACGGTGGTGACGACCGAGAGGTCGTGCGCGGACAGGAACATGGCCCAGGCGACGGCGAGGGTGCCCGCCAGCATCGCGGTGACCGTGACGGCGGCGACCACGGTGAGGGACACGGCGACGGAACGTCCGCGCAGCATCCGCAGCGCGAGCGCGCCGAGCAGCCCGGCCGCGGCGGCGCCGAGGAACGCGAACAGGGCCATCAGGAGGATGTCTTGCACGGCGGTCAGCCCTCACCCTCGTGGTCCACGGCCGTGGATCCGGACGGTGCGTCGAAGCGGTAGCCGACGCCCCAGACGGTCTGGATGAGGCGCGGCGCGCCCGGATCGTCCTCGACCTTCCCGCGCAGCCGCCGCACATGGACGGTGACGGTGGACAGATCGCCGAAGTCCCAGCCCCAGACGTCCCGCATCAGCTCCTCGCGGGTGCAGGCCACACCGGGGTTCCGCAGCAGATGGGCGAGCAGATCGAACTCGCGGAGGGTGAGGGCGAGTTCCCGGCCGTCCCGGGTGGCGCGGCGGGCGGCGGGGTCGAGGGTGATCCCGGCGTGCCGGAGCACACCGTCCCGCGGCGCGTACTCGCCGCCGGGGCCGCCGGGACCGGTGCCGCCGGGCGCCCCACCGAGGTGGACGACCCGCGGCCCGGTACGGCTGCGGCGGAGTACCGACTCCACACGCAGCACCAGTTCGCGCGGGCTGAACGGCTTGGTCACATAGTCGTCCGCGCCGATCTCCAGGCCGAGGATCCGGTCGTCCTCGTCACCGCGCGCGGTGAGCATGATGACCGGCACCGGCCCCCGCTCGCGGAGCGTCCGGCACACCTGGAGCCCGTCCATGCCCGGCAGCATCAGATCGAGGACGACCAGGTCGGGCCAGTGGGCGGCGGCACGGGCGAGCGCCTCGGGGCCGTCGGCGGCCCGGTCGACGTCATAGCCCGCGCGGTCGAGGTATCCGGCGACGACCTCGGCGACGGTCGGGTCGTCGTCCACGACGAGGACCCGGCCGGGGGTGGGGGTCTGCTGCATGGCCACAGCCTCGCACCTGGCCGGATCCGGGCCCACCCCGGTGTGGCCGGGAACGGTCGACGTCCGTGTTTCGTAAGGTCCCGAAGTCTGAAATGCCGCTTTCGCCTCCGTAGTGTGGAGCGCGTGACAGATGCGATCACCCCCCGTTCCGACGGTGTTCCCCGCGCCGATGTCGTCCTGCCGTGCCTGGACGAGGCCGACGCCCTGCCCTGGGTGCTGGCCCGCATCCCCGACGGCTGGCGCGCCATCGTCGTCGACAACGGCTCCACGGACGGCTCGGCCGCCATCGCCCGCGACCACGGCGCGACCGTCGTACACGAGCCCCGCCGCGGCTTCGGGGCGGCCTGCCACGCCGGACTCCTCGCCGCCGAGGCGGAGTTCGTCTGCTTCTGCGACTGCGACGCCACGCTCGACCCCGGACTGCTGACCGGCTTCGTCGCCACCCTCGCCGAGGGCGGCGCGGATCTGGTGCTGGGACGCCGCCGTCCCCAGGGGCGCGGCACCTGGCCCGCGCACGCCCGGGTCGGCAACCTCGCCCTCGCCCGGATGCTGCGCCGCCGGACCGGTCTGGGGCTGCACGACCTCGGCCCGCTGCGCGCCGCCCGGCGCGCACCGCTGCTGGACCTCGGCCTCACCGACCGGCGCAGCGGCTATCCGCTGCAGATGGTGGTGCGCGGCTCCGACGCGGGATGGCGGATCGAGGAGCGCGACGTGCCGTATCTGCCGCGCGCGGGGCGGTCGAAGGTCACCGGCACCTGGCGGGGCACCTGGCATGCGGTGCGCGATATGCGCGCGGTGCTCCACGACCGGCCGCCGGTACCCGTCGCCGGGGTCAACCACCCGGTCGGGACTGCCCGGTGAGCCCCGCGCGCGGCGCCTCGCGGAACGGCGCACGGACGAAGGTCACCGTGCTCGTCATCGCCAAGGAGCCGATGGCGGGCCGGGTGAAGACCCGGCTCACTCCCCCGTACACCCCGGTGGAGGCCGCGGCGCTCGCCGAGGCCGCCCTCACCGACACCCTCCACACCGTGGCCGGGCTGCCCGCGCACCGCCGGGTGCTGGCGCTGGACGGCCGTCCGGGGCGGTGGCTGCCGCTCGGCTTCGAGGTCATCCCGCAATGCCGCGGCGGTCTCGACGAACGGCTGGCGCACGCCTTCGCGCACTGCCAAGGACCCACGCTGCTGCTCGGTATGGACACCCCGCAGATCACCCCCGCACTGCTCGCCCCGGTGCTGGACCCGCACGGCTGGACCCGCCGCGACGCCTGGTTCGGCCCGGCCGCCGACGGTGGCTTCTGGGCCCTGGGCCTGTCCGACCCGGACCCCGCGCTGCTGCGCGGTGTGCCGATGTCCACCGCCACCACCGGTGCCGTACAGCGCCGTCGGCTCGTCGACGCCGGGCTGCGGGTGTACGACCTGCCGGTCCTGCGCGACGTCGACACCGCGCGCGACGCGCTGAAGGTGGCGGCGGCCGCGCCGGGCAGCCGGTTCGCCCGGACCCTGTCCCGGATGCCGGTACGGGCGGGCGCCCGATGAGCGCGGCCGGGTCGATACGGAACGGAACCGGGCCGGACGCCGTCGGGCTCCGTGAGCGGGCCGACGGCTGGGCGCAGCCGGCCTCATGGCGTGCCGACCCCTATACGCGGGCGCTGCGCACCGGACGCGGCCCGCTGTATCTGCGGCGCTCCGACGGCTGGATGCTGCCGCTGGAGGTCGAACGCTGGTGCGCGGACGCCGACCCCGCCGACCGCACCGTACTGACGCGCTGCCGGGGCCCCGTCCTCGACATCGGCTGCGGCCCCGGACGGCTGGTGGCCGCACTCGCCCTGCTGGGCCGTCCCTGCCTGGGCATCGATGTGAGCCAGGCGGCGGTCGCCCGCACGATCGGCGCGGGCGGACCGGCCCTGTGCCGCTCGGTGTTCGAGCCGATCCCGGGTGAGGGGCGCTGGGGTACGGCGCTGCTGATCGACGGCAACATCGGCATCGGCGGCGATCCGCGGGCCCTGCTGACCCGGGTCGGCCGGGTCCTCGCGCCGGACGGGCTGGTGCTCGTCGAGGTGGCACCGGCGGACCTCGACGAACGGGTGCGGGTCCGGGTGGACGACGGACACGGCGGCGTCGGCACGGACTTCCCCTGGGCCCGGGTGGGCGCCCCCGCCCTGCTGCGCCACGCGGCCGCGGCGGGCTGGAACGCCGTCGAGCGGTGGTCGGCGCTCGACCGCGACTTCGTGGCCCTGCGCCGTGCGCTGCCCGGAGCATGCACGTCCCCCGAGGGCTGACACCCCCGGCCCCATGACCCCGGTCGGCGGTGCGGTGAACTCCCACCCGCACCGCCGACCGGTCTGTCCGCCCCCGACACGCCAGCCCCACCAGGGCGGGCGGCTCGTCGCC
>NZ_JANCLX010000001.1:0-297890 GCF_024295805.1 Streptomyces cucumeris | reverse complement strand
CCCCCCCGGCGCCCCCCCCCCCCGCCCCCCCCCGGGGGGGGGGGGGCGGTCACCCCCCCCCCCCCCCCCCCCCACCGGTCTGTCCGCCCCCGACACGCATGCACCACCTGGGCGGTCGGCTCGTCGCCCGGCGGCAAACCCCCCGCACACCGCACCGCGGCGACACCGGGAAACGCCTCGCCCCGCCTCGCGGACCCGCCCGGAGCGGGCTGGTTCGCGAGGCGGGGCACTGCCGTACGGAGGCTCCGGTCAGGACTCGCTCGGCGCGGGCGGGCTCGGCCGCGGAGCCCGGCCGGCGCGGGCGCGCCAGAGCCGGAGGCCCAGCCACAGGGCCGACGCCGCGAACAGCGCGGCGCTGATCAACAGCCAGCGTCCCAGGAAGACATCGGCGGACAGCCCGGTCGAGCGTTCGTAGCGCCGCTTCTGCTCACCGAAGATCAGCGGGAACCACACCAGCAGCAACAGCCCGGAGAGGAAGGCGGGCACCCGGACATGGTTGATCCAGGAGGCCGGGGCGGGCTGGGCCGCGCTCAGCGCACGGTCGGCGAGCGCGTACAGCGGCAGCAGCACCAGGTCGTGCAGGATCGCCGCGCCCACGATCCAGAGCAGGATGCCCAGCCAGTCGCCGTCGAGCAGCCGGACCCCGGCATACGCGGTCAGCGCGAACGAGCAGAGCAGCGCGAGCAGATGCCACGGCGAATCGCCGTATCCGCGCCGGAAGCCGAAGCGCCTCATTCCGTCTCCCCGAAGCTCAGCCGTGTGACCCATTTGGTGTTCTGCACGCCGGGTGCGTTGGGGACGATGATCCGCGCGGGGTAGCCGTGGTCCGGTGACAGTTCCGCGCCGTTGACCTTGAGGGCGAGCAGTGAGCGCGGGTCGCGGACCTGGTTGTCGCGGAGGGCGACGGTACGGAAGGAACCGTGTTGCTGGAGGGACTCCACCAGGACGCCCGGCGCCCGCTCGCCGAGACCGACGAGCGCGGCGAGATCGGCCAGCCGTACCCCTTCCCACCGCTGGTCGGGGGTGGACCAGCCCTCCACACAGGCGATGGGCAGCGCCGCGCCGTGCTGGGGCAGCCGCAGCACCTCCTGGCGGGTCAGGGTGAGTTCGCGGTCCCCGCCGCGCAGCACCAGCCGCCAGTCGGCGCCCATGTCGCGGGCGGTGATGCCGACGGCCGCGGCGGTCTTGTTGATCTGGAAGCCGTTGGGGCCCCGGCCGGGTTCGCGGTTGTGCGGGGCGAGCAGCGCGGTCTCGCGCAGCGGTCCGCCGATGCTCTGACCCGCGGTCACCACCAGCAGGGCGGCCGATCCGGCACCGACCATGCCGAGCGCGCCACGGCGCGAGATGGTGGGCGGGGCGGGGTCGGGGCTCACCAGACCGGTCTCGTCGGGTGGTTCCGGCGTGGTGCGCGAGACCGGGGTGCGCAGCTCGGCCCGCAGATCACGACCCTTCAGCGAACGCACCATCCGGGGGAAGCGCAGCACCGCGTGGACGACGAAGGCGGCCATGAAGACCCAGGACCCGTAGAAGTGCAGCGGGTAGAAGGACCCCGGGAAGATGTAGTTCAGCTGGACGTTGAGCACACCGGTGGCGAACACGAAGAGCCCGCCGCCGACCAGGGCCAGCAGCGACAGCCGTTCCAGCCCGTGCGCCAGGGACCGCACCGGCGGCCGTTCGAAGAGCTTGGGGACGACCGACCAGAGCTTGGCCAGCAGGACGGGGATGAGCACGATGCCGAGCGTGACGTGGACGCCCTGGGTGACGCGGTAGAGCCAGGAGGGGTTCGTCGGCCAGGAGAAGAGGTAGAAGCCGAGCAGCCCCTTGTCCGGTGTCTTGTCGTTGACCGGGGAGAGGTCGGGGTTGTACGCCGCGTACGAGAGCAGACCGGTCACGAAGAGCACGGGGATGCCGACGAGCAGCAGCAGTCCGAAGACGGACGTCAGCCAGGGACCGCGCAGGGGGCTCCGCCACGGGGTGCGGCGCCCGCTGCCGGGGTGGGAAGGGGGGCTCATGGCTCGACCGTAGAGCCGTCAGGGGGCTTTCCGGGGATGTGAACCGATGACGAAACGCTGACGTCAGCCCGGTGATGCCGGGACGCGGCACAGGACACCGCACGGATCTGACGGTTCGGTGACGGGTCGCGGCGCGGCGCCCCTCCGGCCGGTGCCGGGACGTAGCGTGAGGCCGTGAAGCTCCCCCTCCGCCCTGCGAAGCTCCCCCTCCGCCCCGTGCGGTCCCCCTCCCCCGGCGACCGCGAGCCGGGCACCGTCCAGGACCCGCGGTCCGGCCGCCGCCTCGATGTGCTGACCGCCGTGGCGGGCGCCGTCCTGTTCGCGGTCGCCGCCGTCGTCGGCACCCTGATCCAGCGCGCCGACCACTCCCTGTACGTCGACTGGGCGCCGCTGTACGCCGACTGGCTGCCCCATGTGGGGCCGGGTACGCCCGCCGCACTGGCCGTCGCCGTGCTCGTCGTCGTCCACGGACCGCGGCTCGCGCTGCGGCTGCCGTGGCGCGGGCTGCTGGTGGCGGTGTGGGGGACGGCCATGGCGTGGACCTGGGCGCTGGCGCTGGTCGACGGCTGGGGGAGGGGGCTGGCCGGGCGGCTGACCCAGCGCCATGAGTATCTGCGCGGTGTGGACCGCTTCGACGACATCGGCGCGGCACTGCGCGGGTTCACCGATCACATCCTGCTGACCCAGCCCGACCACTGGCCGGCGCATATCGCGGGCCATCCGCCGGGTGCGGTGCTCACGTTCGTCGGGCTCGACCGGCTGGGACTGGTCGGCGGCGCGTGGGCGGGCGCGTTCTGCGTCACGGTGGGGAGTTCGGCGGCGGTCGCGGTGCTGGTGGCCCTGCGCGCGCTGGGCGAGGAGCGGGCGGCCCGCACCGCCGCCCCGTTCCTGGTGCTGGCCCCGACGGCGGTGTGGGCCGGTGCCTCCGCGGACGGCTACTTCGCGGCCGTGGCCGCCTGGGGTCTGGCGCTGCTGGCGCTCGCGGCGCGGCGTACGGTGCGCGCGCCGGGCGCCGTGGCGCTGGCCTCGGGGCTGCTGCTGGGGTTCACCGCCTATCTCTCCTACGGGCTCACCCTGCTGGCGCTGCCCGCCCTGGCCGTACTGCTCCTGGCCCGCACGGTGCGGCCGCTGCCCTGGGTTCTGGGCGGAGTCGCCCTGGTGGCGGGGGTGTTCACGCTGTCCGGATTCGCCTGGTGGGAGGGGTACGACCTGCTGGTCGAGCGCTACTACCAGGGCGTGGCCTCGGACCGGCCGTACGCCTACTGGGTATGGGCCAATCTCGCCGTGGCGGGGGTGGCCGCGGGCCCGGCCTGTGTGGCCGGTGCGCGCCGGGTGGCGGCAGCCGCCCCGGGGGCGCTGCGGCGGCTGCGCGGAGGCGCGCCCGGTGCCCCGGACGCGCTGCTGGTGCTGACCTCCGCCGCGCTGCTCGCCCTGGCCGTGGCCGATCTGTCCGGTATGAGCAAGGCGGAGACGGAACGCATCTGGCTGCCGTTCCTCCTGTGGACGTTGCCCGGAACCGCTCTGCTGCCCGTGCGGGACCGGCGCCGCTGGCTTATGGTCCAGGCCACGGTGGCACTTCTCATCAATCATCTGCTGCTCACCGGATGGTGACGGGACCGATGTGAAGAGCAGGTGATACTTCTGTGATACTGGAGGGGACGTACATCTGTACTGGTGCTGGGGGCGGACCCGTTGAAGGCGCTGAAGATCATGAAGGCGTGGAAGACTTTAATCGCGCGGAGTGCCCACGGAGTGGTGGGGCCCCTCGGCGCGCTCACCGCCGTGGCCGTCGTGGTGGCCCTGCTGATAGCCCTGACCTCGCGCGGAGGTGTGGGGGACACACCGGACGGAGACGTCCCGGCGGCCGCCG
Organism: Streptomyces cucumeris; assembly: GCF_024295805.1. Lineage (GTDB taxonomy): Bacteria > Actinomycetota > Actinomycetes > Streptomycetales > Streptomycetaceae > Streptomyces > Streptomyces cucumeris. The sequence goes on along the minus strand of NZ_JANCLX010000001.1, from coordinate 294,008 downwards.
CCTCCCCGAGGTCGGACCGCTTGCCCAAGGAGGCGAAAAAGAAGAAGGAGAAGTACGCCGACTGGGACGGCAAGGTCAAGGTCCTCGGTGACGGCTCCACTTCCTATACGGGCCCGCAGCCCAAACAGCTGAAGCCGCGGAAGCTCAAGCCCGGTGAGAAACCACCGCAGTTCGTGGTGTTCTCCTGGGACGGCGCCCTGGAGGGCGACGACGAGCTCTTCTCGCGGTTCCGCCAGGTCGCGCGGGAGTCGAACGCCACCATGACGTTCTTCCTGAGCGGTATGTATCTGCTGCCCAAGTCCAAGAGCGGTCTCTACCGGCCGCCCCAGCACAAGCAGGGGTCGGCCGCCATATCGTTCCCGACCGATGAGCACATCCGGGAGACGCTGCAACAGCTCAGCGGTGCCTGGCGGGAGGGCAACGAGATCGGCTCCCACTTCAACGGTCATTTCTGCGGCACCAAGGGCGGTCAGGACTGGACCACCGAGGAGTGGAAGAGCGAGACCGAGCAGGCGTATTCGTTTGTGAAGAACTGGAAGACCAACACCGGCTTCACCGATATCAAGCCCCTGCCCTTCGACTACGACGTGGAACTGGCGGGCGGACGCGCGCCGTGTCTGGAGGGGCAGAAGAATCTGCTCCCGGTGATCAAGTCACTCGGCTGGCGTTATGACGCCAGTTCACCGGGCGACTTCCAGATCTGGCCGTCGAAGGTCAATGACATCTGGAACTTCCCCCTTCAACTGGTGCCGTACCCGGAGAGCGAGAAGCAGGTCCTGTCGATGGACTTCAACTTCCTCTTCAACCAGTCCGGGGACAGCACCGAGGGCGATCCGGCGAAGTACCCGGAGTGGGAGCGGCTGACCCGTGAGGGCTATCTGAACGGCTTCGACCGCGTCTACCACGGCAGCCGCGCCCCGCTGTTCATCGGAAACCACTTCGAGGACTGGAACGGCGGCATCTATATGCAGGCCATCGAGGACGTGATGCGGAGCGTCTGCCCTCGTGAAGGTGTGCGGTGCGTATCGTTCAAGCAGCTCGCCGACTGGCTGGACGCCCAGGACCCGGAAGTCCTCGCGAAACTGCGGATGCTGGATCCGGCGGAATCCCCGGACTGGCGGACCTTCACCAAGAAGTAGCCTGTCCGGATCCGTTCTCCCTCACCCCCGGGATTTCTCCCGGGGGTGATTCCTTTTCATGCCCGGACGATTGTCACTCCCGGCCGGTATACCCGGCCGGTTCTCACTTCCGGCCGGCCGCCGTCATATAGCGCGTCCAGATGGACAGCGGATACTCGTCCACCGAGGAGACCGCGCCCGCCCCGCCCAAGTCCTCCAGCGGCAGCAGCTCCTGGGTCTTGGGATCCACCCGCGACAGGGACACCGCCGTCGACAGCTTCTTGGTGTAGCCGATGAACCAGGCCGAGGTGTCGTCCTGGGACATCCCGCGCTTCCCCGCCACCTCGGGTCCCGCCACCCGGGCGGCCCGCGCCGAACCCGACTCGCTCTGGACCGCGCCGCGCAGCGCGTCGTCCACCTGGTTGGCGACCGTCGCGCTGAACGCCCGCTTCGTGGCGTCCCTGCGGAGCTGGAACTTGTCCCCGTTGCGGGTGAGTCCGGTGACCGAGTACGGCGGTGCGTGCATCCCCTGGGCGGCGAACGTCCCGTAGGCGCTGGCCATCCGGATCGAGCTGGGGGTGGCGGTACCGAGCGAGAACGCGGGCACCCGGGCGCCGAAGCTGCTGGGCAGCATCCCCGCGTCGATGGAGGCGCGACGGACCCGGTCCAGCCCGACGTCCATGCCGAGCTGCATCATCGGGGTGTTGATCGACTGCACCAGGGCCTGGCGCAGGCTGACCTGGCCGTAGGACTGGTCGCCTTCATTGTTCGCCCGCACGATCTTCCCGCTGCGGTCCCAGTACGGCCCCTCCGGAGTCCGCACGGCCACCTTGTTGTTGCCGTCGTAGAGACTGGTGGGCGTCACGGGCTTCCGCGGACCTTCGCGGTCCAGCAGTACGCCGTCGCGCAGCCCGGCGGCGTAGACGAACGGGGTGAACGCCGTACCGGCGGGCACGTTGGAGGCGTTGGCGTCGTTGAAACCCTGCTCCAGATAGCCCGGTCCGCCGTACAGCGCGGCGATCCTGCCGTCCGGGGCCACCGAAGCGGCACCGATCCGCACATGGCGGTCACCGCGCCGCTCATCGGGGTCGAACGAGGCGCGCGCCTTCTTCACCGACTTGGCCAGCGCCGTCACCTTCGGCTTCTCGAAGGTGGTGTGGATCTGGTACCCGCCGAGGTCGAAGTCGGCGTCGGAGATATCGGTGTGGGAGCTGACGTACGCCCGCGCGGTCTCCACCAGATATCCGACCTGTCCGGTCAGCCCCGCGGGTTTGGGCGGCGCCTTGGGCTCGGGGAACTTGGTGTACTTCGCGCGCTCCTCACGCGAGAGCTTTCCGATGTCCACCATCCGGTCGAGCACCCATTCCCAGCGCTCCGTCACCCGCTGGCGGTTCTCCTCACCGAGCGTGGGGTCGAACGACCCGGCGCCCTTGAGCAGGGCGGCGAGCATCGCGCCCTCACTCGCATTCAGCTCTGAGACGTCCTTGCCGTAATACGCATAGGCGGCCCGCTGAATGCCGTAGGTGCCCCGGCCGAACCAGCTGGTGTTCAGATAGCGCTGGAGAATCTCCTGCTTGCTCATCCGGTCGTCCAGCTTGATCGCCATGAACATCTCGGTGAGCTTGCGGGAGAATGTCTGGCGCTGGTTCAGATAGGCGTTCTTCACGTACTGCTGGGTGATGGTGGAGCCGCCCTGGGTCTCCCCGCCGGTCACCATCCGGGTCACCGCGCGCATCAGCCCGCTGGGCGAAACCCCGCTGTCGGAGTAGAAACTGGCGTTCTCGGCGGCCAGCACGGCCCACTGGACCTTTTCCGGCACCTTGCCGAGGGGGACCTCCTGGCGGTTGACCGGTCCGGTGCGGGCCATCTCGCTGCCGTCGGCCCAGTAGTAGACGTTGTCCTGCTGGGTCGCGAAGTCGTTCAGGTCCTCGGGTATGTCGGTCCGCAGATAGAGAAAGCTCAGCAGCCCGGTGAGGATTCCCACGCAGAAGAGGAAGAGCAGGGACGTCTGGCGCCAGGACGGCAGCCAGCGCAACACCCCCCTGCGGCCCGCCCGGGGGTAGTCCAGCCGGACCCGTCCGGCCATCCAGCGGCGCACCCGCATGAGCCCGCGCCCCGAGGCCGCCGAACGGCGGCGGCGCCCCGGGAAAACCGGCCCCCCGCCCCGGACCTTCGGCGGCGCGGCACGGCGGTGCTTCCGGTGCTTCCCCGCCGCGTTGTTGTCGCTACTGCCCTGCACGTCTTGCCCCCACGCTCACTCCGCGCGCGGGCGCGGCACAAAGGTGTGATCTTCCATCCCCTCACGACCACACGATCCTATTTTCCCCTCCGAACACCTGTCGCCACAGGGGACCAAAATTTTGTAACAGTGACGATATTCCGCAACTCAGGACGCCCGGTGACCATTCACATCAGCCCGGACATCCGCCGCCGCGCGGGCTCCGGGGCGTCCGCCGGGCCCGGGGACGGCCCCGTCCCCGCCCCCGACGGGTCTCCCGGAGCGTGCCCCCGAAGCTCAAATGAACCTCTGAACCATACGGGCCGGGGGTTCGTCCTGTTCCTGTGGGGTCATTACCCCGGCACGCGAGAACACACCGCGGGGAACGCGGGACGGAACGAGGAGGGGGAGCATGGTGCGCCTCGGTACCGGAATCGGCTGGCGACCGGAAATCGCCGATGACATCGCGGGACTGCCCGGCATCGACTGGGTGGAGGTGGTCGCGGAGAACATCTGCCCCGGCCATGTGCCCGACGCGCTGGAGCGGCTGCGGGAGCGCGGCACCACCGTGGTGCCGCACGGCGTCTCCCTGGGCCTGGGCGGGGCGGAACCGCCCGACGCCGAGCGGCTCAAGGCGCTCGGCGAACGGGCGGAGGCGCTGGGCGCCCCGCTGGTCACCGAGCACATCGCGTTCGTACGGGCCGGGGGCACGAGGACCGCCTCCCCCGTGATCGAGGCGGGCCATCTGCTGCCCGTGCCCCGTACCCGGGACGCGCTCGACGTGCTCTGCGCGAACGTGCGGATCGCGCAGGATGCCCTGCCGGTGCCGCTCGCGCTGGAGAACATCGCGGCGCTGATCTCCTGGCCCGGTGAGGAGATGACGGAGGGGCGGTTTCTGGCCGAGTTGGTGGAGCGGACCGGGGTCCGGCTGCTGATCGACGTCGCCAATCTCCACACCAACCACGTCAACCGGGGCGAGGACCCGGCCAAGGCACTGGACGAGCTGCCGACCGAGGCCATCGCCTATGTCCATGTGGCGGGCGGGGTGGAGCGGGACGGGGTGTGGCACGACAGCCACGCCCATCCGGTGACCCAGCCCGTCCTGGACGTCCTCGCCGAGCTGTGCGCGCGGACGGCGCCGCCCGGAGTGCTGCTGGAGCGCGATGAGGACTTTCCCCCGGCCGGGGAGTTGGCGGGCGAACTCGACGCGATCCGCGCGGTGACGGCGGCGGGGACGGCGCCCGCGACCCCGTGGGCCCCCGGAGCCCCAGAGGCCCGCCCCGCGGCCGGCGGCCCCGGTGAGGCCGCGCTCGACGCCGCCCGGCAGCGGCTCGCGCTCGCCCAGACCTCCCTGCTGTCCGCGCTCGTCGCGGGCACCCCGGCCCCCGAAGGCTTCGACCGGCGGCGGCTGCGCGTCCAGAGCGCGGCGCTGACGGCCAAGCGTGCCTCGGTGATCGCCCATGTGGCGCCCGAGCTGCCGGAGATCCTGGGCGACGGGTTCCGCAGCGCCTTCCTGGCGTACGCGGACCGCCGCCCGATGACCGGCGGCTACCGCCGCGACGCCCTGTCGTTCGCCGAGCATCTACTCGCCGACGACCTGCCCCGGGACCCGGCGGCACGGCGGCGGCTGACCCAGTGGTGGAAGGAGCGGTCGGGACCGGCACCGCTGCGGGCGAACCCCGCGGCACGCCTCACCCGCGCCCTGCGCCACGCCCTGAGCGGAAGGTGACGGACATGATGACGACAGTGGTCCTGGTCTACCTGGCGGCTGCCGCCTCCATCGCGACCCTCATCACGGGCACCGTCAGGTCCCGTACCGCGGGCGGGGCCACGGCGGCCCCCGAGGCGCACGACGCCCTGGAGGCGGCCTTCCTGGCGGGCGGGCCCGGCCGGGTGGCCGACACCGTGATCAGCGCGATGCACAACGACGGACGGCTCGCGGTCGGCGGCCCCGGCGTGGTCTCGGTGCGGCAGCCGGTCGGGCGCCACCCCGTGGAGAACGCACTGCTCAGGCACTGCGCCCAGGCTCCGCACGGCGGACTGGCCCTGCTGCGCCGGAAGCTGATGCGCAGTCTGGAGGTGCAGGCGATCGGCGACGGGCTGGCGCGCCGGGGGCTGATGGCGCGGCCCGAGCGGATCCGCTTCTGGCGGCGCTGGGCGATCACGCAGATCGTGGCCTCCTGGGCGGGGGTGTTCGTAGGCATCTGGGTCACGGTCGCCCAGGACGGCGACAGCCGGGCCGAACTGCCGTTCATCGTCGCGGTCCTCCCCGCGCTGTTCCTCGGCTTCGTCACCGGCGCGGCCTGCGCGACCGCGGGCCGGCACCGGGTGACCGGGGCCGGGAAGCGGGCGCTGCGGACGTACACCTCGGCGGCGGAGCACCGTGCCTCGGCCGCTCCTCCGCCCGCCACGGTGCCGGACGACCGTCCGGGCCCGTCCGGGCCGGGGGGCCACGGACCGGGCCATCACCACGACCCGTACGGCGCCCAGGCCGTGACCGGCGTGGCGGTGGCCGTCGCCCTGGGCGGCGCGGTGGCGCTGACCGCGGACGAGGCACTGCGGGACCAGCTCCTGGAGGCGGGCGCGGCCTCGGCCGCCGCGTCGGGCGGCTTCGGCGGGGACGTCAGCATCTCCGTGGGGGACTCCTCCGACGGTGGGTGGTGCGGCGGAGACGGTGGGGGCGGCGGCTCCTCCTGCGGCAGCGCCTCCTCCTGCGGGGGCGGGTCCTCCTGCGGGGGTGGCTCCTCATGCGGCGGCGGATCGAGCTGCGGGGGTGGTTCGAGCTGCGGTGGCGGCGGGGGCTGCGGCGGCTGAGCCTCCGGGACGGCACGGCGCGGACGCTCCCGTCGGGGGTGCGTGAACCGCCCGTGCCGTTCCACATCGTGAAAACTGTGGCGCGCCGGGGCCCGGTCCAGTAGAACTCGGCCATGTTGTGGGTCCCGTTCCTGCTCGTCGCCTGGGGTGCCGCGGTGATCAGCTGCGTCCGGCTGTGCCGGGCAGCGGTCGCCGCCGCCCACCCCCTGGATCCCGATCCGGCGGTGGGCAGGGCGGCGCTGGACCTGTACGAGACGGCCTTCCTGGCGGGCGGCCCGCGCCGGGTCGGCGATCTCGCGCTGGTGGCGATGTACCGCGAGCGCCGTCTGCTGCTCGCGCACACCGGCTGGGTCACGGTGGTGGACCCCGAGGGCCGCGACGAGCTCGAACGTTCGGTGATCTCCGCGATAGGCCCCGAGGGCCAGTCGCCCGTACCGGCCGTCCGGACCGCGCTCGCCGCCGCCGAACCGGTGCGGGCCCTGGCCGACCGGCTGGTGGACGCGGGGCTCGCGGTCTCCGCCGCCGCGCGGACCGATGTGGCCGCCGCGGTGCGGCAGGTCGGGGCGGCATGTGTGCTGGTGCTGCTGTCGGCCGCGGGCGCGCTGCTGCTGGTGCCGCCCGCGCCGGGGCACGGACCGGTGGCGGCCTGGTTCATCCTGCCGCTGCTCCTCACCGCGGCCTGTCTGGTGATCGCCCGGGTGGAGGCGCACCCCTACTCGCGCTGGGCGTCCCCGGCCGGACAGCAGTTGCTGGGCCGGATCGACGTCCCGCCGCGCCGGGCCGCGGCACGGGGCGGCGGAGCGGCGGCCGATCCGGGCGGTGACGACGGCGAGCTGCTCACCGCGGTCGCGGTCCACGGCACCGCCGCGCTCTCCGATCCCGCGCTGCGCGCGGCGCTGAAGGCGCATTGGGGTCAATGACCCCGACACCGCCACGCGGTGCTTTACACAGCCAACAACCGGACGAAACATGCCTTTTATCGCGTCACGCAGCACCGCGCACCGCGGAAAGGGATGGCTTGTGAGAGCAGCAGCGCTGTACGGCATCCTCGGACCGCTGTCCCTGTCACTGGGGATGACCACACTGCTCGCGACCCCGGCCACCGGGCGTCCGCTGGCCGCGTCCGCCGCCTCCCCCGCGGCGACCGGGGCGGCCGGGGCGGCCGCCACCGGCGCCGTCGACGGCCGGGCCCGAGCCGCCGGGACCGCCGGGGCCACGGCCGCGCCCGCCTGGTCCGCGTCCCCCGCCTCCCCCGCTCCGGCCGCGGCGGCTCCCGCCGGCCGCTCCGCCGAGGCCCGGGGGCTCGCGCTCGCCGCCCGGCGGGCCACCACCCGCGGAATCGACTTCGGCCGCTGCCCCCTCGCCGAGGGGCTGACCGCCCCCATCGCCTGCGGCACGGTCTCCGTCCCGCTGGACTACGCCCGGCCCGACGGCCCGCAGATCTCGCTCACCGTCAGCCGGGTGCGCGCCACCGGCCCCGCGGCCCGCCGCCAGGGGGCGCTGGTCTACAACCCGGGCGGACCCGGCGCCACCGGGATGGCGTTCCCCTCGTACGCGACCGAGGAGCGGTTCCGGCGGGTGGCGGCGGTGTACGACTTCGTCGGCTATGCGCCCCGGGGGGTCGGCCGCTCCGCACCGCTGTCCTGCCAGTCGCCCGCCGCGTACGCCAAGGCGCCGACCAGCTCACCGCCTCATCCGTCGGCGGCGTTCAAACGGCGCCTGGTGACCCGGGCGCAGGCGTACGCGCGCGGCTGCGCCCGCCGCGCGGGATCCGCGCTCGCGCACTACACCACCCTCAACAACGCCCGGGACCTCGACGTACTGCGCGCCGCGCTCGGCGAGCGGCGGCTGACCTTCATGGGCGCCTCGTACGGCACGTACTACGGCGCGGTGTACGCCACGCTCTTCCCCGGCCATGTGCGGCGGATGGTCTTCGACAGCGTGGTCAACCCCGACCCCTGGCAGATCTGGTACCGCAACAACCTGGAGCAGTCACTCGCCTTCGAGCGCCGGTGGCGGGACTGGCGCACCTGGGTGGCCCGCCATGACGCCGTCTACCACCTCGGCGGCACCGCGGCGCGGGTGCTCGCCTCGTACGAGAAGGCGCGGGCGCGGCTGACGCGGGAACCCGCGGGGACGGTGGGCACCGCACAGCTCCAGAACGCGTTCCTGCGGACCGGTTACAACGACGCCTACTGGGACCCGAGCGCCCGGGCGCTGGCCGCCTATCTGCGCGGCGACCCCGCCCCGCTGACCGCCCTGGCCGCGCCGGACCCCGCCACGGCGGCCGAGGACGAGAACGGCACCGCCGTCTACACGGCGGTGGAGTGCAATGACGCGCCCTGGCCGCGCACCTGGGCCACCTGGGACCGGGACAACACCGCGCTGGCCCGCCGGGCGCCCTTCGAGACGTGGGACAACGTCGCGATGAACCTGCCGTGCGCGTTCTGGCCGCTGAAGCACCAGCGCCCCGTCGACGTCGGTGCTGGAACCTCCACCGGGCGGGGCCGCGGTGCCCTGCCACCGGTCCTGCTGCTGGCGGCCGAACGCGACGCGGCCACGCCCTACGCGGGGGCGAAGGAGCTGTGGCGGCGGCTGCCCGGCTCCTCCCTGGTGACCGAGCGGAACGCGGGGACGCACGGGCTGTGGGGCGGGCCCAACGACTGCGTCAACCGCCATGTCGACACCTATCTGCTGACCGGGAAGGTCCCCGGCCGGAGCGCCGACTGCGCGGGCCGCGCACAGCCGGACCCGCAGCCGGAACCCGCCCCGCTGCCCGACTCCGGCAAGCAGCCCGCCGCACTGCCCGGGACCCCGTGAGGGACTGACGCCCCGGGCGCGGCGGTGGTGGAGTCCCGTCAGGCGAGCCCGGCGACCAGCTCGGAGACCTCCTTGCGCCGTCCGGTGTAGAACGGCACCTCCTCGCGCACATGGCGGCGCGCCTCGGAGGCGCGCAGATGACGCATGAGGTCGACGATCCGGTGCAGTTCGTCCGCCTCGAAGGCGAGGATCCACTCGTAGTCGCCGAGCGAGAAGGAGGCGACGGTGTTGGCGCGCACGTCGGGGTAGCCGCGGGCCATCTTGCCGTGGTCGGCGAGCATCCGGCGGCGGTCCTCGTCGGGCAGCAGGTACCAGTCGTAGGAGCGCACGAAGGGGTAGACGCTGACGTAGTCACGCGCCTGCTCGTCCGCGAGGAAGGCGGGGATGTGCGACTTGTTGAACTCCGCGGGGCGGTGCAGCGCCATGTTCGACCAGACCGGCTCCAGGGCCCGCCCGAGCCGGGTGCGACGGAAGAGGTTGTACGCCTCCTGGAGGGCGTCGGAGGTCTCCGAGTGCCACCAGATCATGACGTCCGCGTCGGCGCGCAGCCCGGAGACGTCGTAGGTGCCGCGCACGGTGACGTCCTTGGCGGCGAGCTGGGCGAAGAGCTCCTCGACCTCGTCGGCGTAGCCGGTGCGGTCCTCCGGCAGCACATCGCGCAGCCGGAACACCGACCACAGGGTGTAGCGGATGACCTCGTTGAGGTCCTTGGCCTTCTTGCCGGCGTGGGGAGTCTTGTCAGGAGCAGCAGTCATGCTCCCCATTCTCGCCCCCGGCCTCCGGCGTCCGGCCCCAGGGTGGCCCCGGTGTGCTCCAGCACCTCATCGGCGGCCCGGCGGGCGCTGGCGACGCACGCGGGGATGCCGACACCGTCGTAGACCGCGCCGCACACCCGCAGCCCCGGCAGCTTGGCGACCTCCGCGCGGATACGCGCGACCCGGTCCAGATGGCCCACCGGGTACTGCGGAAGTCCGCCGTCCCAGCGGTCGACCCGGGTGGCGACCGGACGGGCGGTGAGGCCGACCGCCTCGCCCAGATCGGTGAGCGACATCCCTACCAGATCGACGTCGTCGCGGCTCAGGTCGTCCTCGTCCTCGAACCGCCCGATCGAGGTACGCAGCACGAACAGTCCGGAGTCCGCCTCCCGCAGCCAGCCCCATTTGCGGCTGGAGAAGGTGGCCGCCTTGATCCTGTGGCGGTCGACCGGCGGCACCAGGAAGCCGCTGCCCCGGGCGACCGCGTCCACGTCCGCGCGGCGGAAGGCCATGGTGATCAGTGCCATGGAGGCGTAGTCGACGGTGGCCAGCTCGGCCGAGGCGGCCGGGGAGTCGGCGGCGAGCAGCCGCGCGGCGGCGGGCGCGGGAGCGGCCAGCACCACCGCCTCGGCCAGGAGCGCGCCGCCGTCGGTGGCGACGGTCCAGCCGTCGGCGGTCCGCCGCAGCTCCCGTACGGGGGTGTGGGTGCGGATCTCGCCGCCCCGGGCGCGCACCGCGTCGGCGACCGCGAGCGGCAGCCGTCCGACGCCGCCGTCGATCCCCATGAAGACCGGGCCGTCCTGGCGCCGCGCGGCCCGCCCGACCAGCTCCCGCACCCCTTCGGTCAGCGGGCGCCCGGAGCGCGCCACCTCGAACAGGGTGGGCACCGACGCGCGCATCGAGGTGCGGTAGACATCGCCCGCGTACACCCCGCCGAGCAGCGGCTCGACGAGCCGGTCGACGACCTCCCGGCCGAGCCGTGCCGCGATGAACTCACCGAGCGCCACGTCCTCGCCGACCTCCGTGGGAGGCAGCGTCTCCTCCTGGGCGATCCGCGCGAGCCCCTCCCGCGAGATCACCCCCGAATCGGCCAGCGGGCCGAGCTCCCCGGGCACGCCCATCAGATGTCCCTTGGGCAGCGGCCGCAGTTCGCCGCGCGTCCACAGGGAGGCGTTCGCCGTCGCCGGGGGCTGGAGGCGCTCACCGATGCCGACCGCGCGCGCCAGGTCCACCGCCTCCGGGCGCCGGGCGAGCATCGACTCGGCGCCGAGGTCCACCGGAACGCCCTCGATCTCCCCCGCGCGCAGCTTGCCGCCCAGTCGCTCCGTCGCCTCCAGGACGGTCACCCGCGCCCCGGCCTCCAGCAGCCGGTGGGCCGCCGCCAGCCCCGAGATCCCGCCACCGATGACGACCACATGACCGGTACGCCCCGCCCCGGGGGTGCTGCTCGCGTTCATGTCCCCACTGTCTCAGACCCCACTCCCCGTGCCGCGCGGGCCGGGTGGCCCGTCGCGCCCGTAGCGTGGGCCCGGCAGGGTCCACGACATACGGCGGCGGAGGGGGCACGGGCCATGGCGGCGCGGCGGATGGTGGTCATCGGGGGCGACGCGGCGGGGATGTCCGCCGCGTCCCAGGCACGCAGACTCAGCGGCCGGGGCGAGCTGGAGATCCTGGCCTTCGAGCGCGGCCACTTCACCTCGTACTCGGCCTGTGGCATCCCCTACTGGGTCGGCGGTGACGTGGACGGCCCCGACTCCCTGGTCGCCCGTACCCCCGAGACCCACCGCGGCCGCGGTATCGACGTCCGGACCCGCACCGAGGCGATCGAGATCGATCCGGCCGGACAGCGGGTCCTGGTCCGTGACCTCGAGCGGCCGGAGGTCGGCGGGCGCTGGTACGACTACGACGACCTGGTGATCGCCACCGGCGCCCGGCCGCGCCGCCCGGCCATGCCGGGGATCGACGCGCCCGGGGTACACGGTGTGCAGACCCTGGACGACGGCCGGGCGCTGCTGGACACCCTGGAGGGCACCCGCGTCGAGCGCGCGGTGGTGGTCGGCGCGGGGTACATCGGGGTGGAGATGGCCGAGGCCCTGGTGCGGCGCGGCTGCCGGGTGACCGTGCTGGAGCGGGGCGAGCAGCCGATGGCCACGCTCGACCCCGACATGGGGCGGCTGGTGCGCGAGGCGATGACCGGGATGGGCATCGACACGGTCACCGGCGCCGAGGTCACCGAGGTGATGACCGGTGAGGACGGCCGGGTGCGGGGCGTGGCCACCACGGCCGGTGAGTATCCGGCCGAACTGGTGGTGCTGGGGCTCGGGGTGACCCCCGAGACCGCACTCGCCCGTGCGGCGGGGCTGCCGCTGGGCGAGTCCGGCGGGCTGCTGACCGATCTGGCGATGCGGGTCCGCGGCCAGGAGCACATCTGGGCGGGCGGCGACTGCGTGGAGGTGCCCCACCTGGTCTCCGGCCGCACCCGGCACATCCCGCTGGGCACCCATGCCAATAAGCAGGGCCAGGTCATCGGCACCAATGTGGGCGGCGGTTACGCCACCTTCCCCGGGGTCGTGGGCACGGCCGTCAGCAAGGTCTGCGATCTGGAGATCGCCCGCACCGGGCTGCTGGAGACCGAGGCGGCGGCCGTGGGGCTGCGGTTCGTGACCGTCACCACCGAGTCGACCAGCCGGGCCGGGTACTACCCCGGCGCCCGCCCCATGACCGTGAAGATGCTCGCCGAGCGCCGTACGGGACGGCTGCTGGGCACGCAGATCGTGGGGCGCGAGGGCGCGGGCAAACGCGTGGACATCGCGGCGGTGGCGCTCACCGCCGGGATGACGGTGGCCCAGGTGGCCGCACTGGACCTGGGCTACGCACCGCCGTTCTCACCGGTGTGGGACCCGGTGCAGGTGGCGGCGCGTCAGGCGGCGGCGCAGGTACGGGCGGCGGAGTCGGCCTAGCCGTCCTCGTCCAGCAGCCCTTCCAGGGGCGTCAGCCGGTCCCGCGCGTAGCCGGCCAGGAACCACGGGCATGTCCAGGCGTCCGGGTCCAGGGCGCCCTCGGGCGCCGGGTGCTCCTCGGGCGCGTACAGATGCGGCAGTCCGTCGAGGAACCCGCCGCGGTCCGGCACCGGATGGGCGGGGTGCGCGCACTCCCCCTCGGGCCGGGCGGCGACGGCGGCGCGCAGCGCCGGTACGACGTCGCGCAGCACCGAGACCGGTGGGTCCGGGTAGGCGGTGCGCATCGTCTGACCGGCGGTCAGCAGCAGTACGGCGCGCTCCCGCGGGTCGGTGGCCCCGGCGTGGCGGCGGGCGGCCCACAGTCCGAGGTCCAGGCCGTGCGGCTGCTGGGGGGAGGTGTCCTGGAGCCGCTCGACGATCAGCCCGATCTCCAGCCGTCCGTCCGGGCGCAGGTACGCGGCGTCCAGGGCGGAGGTGTCCCGGCGCCCGAAGAGCCGCTCCCGGCCGGTCCGCAGCAGCTCCAGCGTCTCCTCGGCGTGACCGGCGATGAAGGCGGGGCACAGCAGGGCGGCCATCCCCTTGTTCCCCCAGCCGTGCTCGAAGACCTCACGTCCGGCGGGGCTGCTGAGGACGACGCCGAGTTCGGCGGCCTCCGGTCCGCTGTCGGAGAGCGCCGGATGCGTCCGGTGCCCGCACCCGGCCCCGGCGAACCCGGTGAGTGCCTTCTCCAGCCCGTCGATCAGCTCGTCGAGGACGAACCCGGCGCGGACCATCCCGGAGACCGCGTGCCAGCTCACCGCCCGCACGAGCAGGACGTACCCGGCGGTGTCCAGCGGATCGTCGGCGAGGCTCAGATCGCGTCCCGCCGCCGCCACCTCCTCGTCGGTCCCGCCCTCGGGATAGCCCTCGAGGAGCGCCGAGAGCTCCTTGATCCTCCGCAGGTCCTCCCTCGGCAGCCGGGGCGGGACGTCCCCGGCCGACCCGGGTTCCACGATGTTCGAGGCGATCCGCGCGAACCCGGCGACATTACGCGGGCAGCGCCACTCCTCGCGGGGCGCGGACGGCTCCCAGACCGCCGTCTCGTCGGCGGTGAGCCGCAGGTCCTCGGCGAGGTCCTCGGCGCTGTCGCCATAGGTCGTCCGGTAGGGGTGCGAGGCGTGGTCGCAGGGCCGGTCGCGCAGGGCGCCGTCGGCGGCGGCGAGGGCGTCCCGCACGGGGGCGGTCAGCTCCTCGGCCCGCAGACCGCTGACGTACGGCGCCATCATCACCAGGCCGAGGGTCCAGACATACGCCGACGGACCGCCGGGATCGGCCGCGAGCCGGGCCGCGCAGTCGAGCACCGCGCGGTCGTACTCGTCCTCCCGGGCGTCGCCGTAGAGCCAGATCTCGTCCCAGGTGCCGGTCAGTTCCCCGACGGCGTCGGCGTCCAAGTCGTTCATGATCGAAACGACGCGCGGTGTCCTGGCGCGGTTCCGGCCGTCAGACCGAGCGCTCGGTGTGGGTGTGGACGTACTCCACGAGCCGGGTCAGCGCGTCCGGATCGGTGGTCGGCAGCACCCCGTGGCCGAGGTTGAAGATATGTCCCTCCAGGCCCCGGGCCGCGTCCAGCACCTCGGCCGCCTTGGTCTCCACCGCCGCGCGCGGGGCGAAGAGCACCGCGGGGTCGAGGTTGCCCTGGAGGGCCCGGCCGGGGCCCACCCGGCGGGCGGCCTCGTCCAGCGGCACCCGCCAGTCGACGCCGACGACGTCCGCGCCCGCCTCGCCCAGCAGCCCCAGCAGCTCACCGGTGCCGACGCCGAAGTGGATCCGCGGGACGCCGTATCCGGCGACGGCATCGAAGACCTTGGTGGAGGCGGGCATCACGCTGCGCCGGTAGTCGGCCGGGGCCAGGGCGCCGACCCAGGAGTCGAAGAGCTGGACCGCCGAGGCGCCCGCCTCGATCTGGACCTTCAGGAAGGCCGCGGTGATGTCCGCGAGCCGGTCCAGCAGCTCGGCCCACAGCTCCGGGTCCCCGTACATCAGGGCCTTGGTGTGCTCGTGGTTGCGCGAGGGGCCGCCCTCCACGAGATAGCTGGCGAGCGTGAAAGGCGCACCCGCGAAACCGATCAGCGGGGTGGCACCGAGCTCGCCGACGAGCATCCCGACGGCTTCCGTGACGTACTTCACATCGTCCGGCTCGAGCGGACGCAGCCGCTCCAGATCCGCCCGGGTCCGGATCGGCTGCTCCACGACGGGGCCGACCCCGGGCTTGATGTCGAGGTCGAGACCGATGGCCTTGAGCGGCACCACGATGTCGCTGAAGTAGATCGCCGCGTCCACCTGGTGGCGGCGCACCGGCTGCAGCGTGATCTCGGTGACCAGGTCGGGCCGCATGCAGGACTCCAGCATCGCGGTGCCCTCGCGGACCTTGCGGTACTCCGGCAGCGAGCGCCCGGCCTGCCGCATGAACCACACCGGGGTGTGCGACACCGGCTCCCTCCGGCAGGCCCGCACGAAGGCCGAACCGTCGGTGGCACGGGTCGCGGAACGGCCGGTCTGCTGCTGGCCCGAGGGCCGCTCTGTGGCGCTCATGCCCCAAATCTTCGCACGGGCCGAACGAGTGACCCGCCAACCCGGGTGTTCCTCCCCGATTGAGGCCCTCGATGCGCCTAGTCTTCCGGGCATGGCAGCGGTTCAAGGACACCTCTCGAACGGTGCTGACGGGGCTGACGACACGGACGCGGGTGGGGAGGGCGCCCCCCGCGCCTTCCGGCGTGCGGTCGCCGGGCTCCGCGGTGTGCGGGTGCGGCCCGAGGTGGAGCTCGACCCGACCCCACCCCCGCGGCGGCTCGCCCCCTTCTCGTACGCCCTGGAGGCCGTGGTCACCGAGGACGGCGGGGACGGTGCGGACGAGGACGACGAGCTGGCCGAGGGGCGGCTGATCCTGCTGCACGACCCGGCCGGGCACGACGCCTGGCAGGGAACGTTCCGCCTGGTCACGCTGGTCCACGCGGATCTGGAGCCGGAGATCGCGGCCGACCCGCTGCTGCCCGAGGTGTGCTGGTCCTGGCTGACCGGCGCGCTGGAGGCGCGCGGGCTGTCCTACGGCGAGCCCAGCGGCACGGTGACCCGGGCCAGCTCGCACTATTTCGGCGCGATGGGCGAGCGGGAGCCGTCCACCCGGATCGAGATCCGCGCCTCCTGGACCCCCTCGGAGCATCCGGCCCCCGAACCGGCCCGCCCCGGCCCTCGGCACCCGGAGGAGCGGCCGGGCGGGGACGCGGCGGAGCCGGGCGTCCCGGACACCGGTGCGCACCTGGCCGCCTGGTGCGATCTGCTGTGCCAGATCGCGGGTCTGCCCCCGGCGGGGGCCGCCGAGGCGGGCGTCGTCTCCCTGCCGCAGCGCCGGGGACCGCAGCCGCGGTGAGGCCGGACCCGGTCCGCCGCCGGGGCGCTCCGGCCCGCGGCGGCGGCCGGCCATGACCGACCCCGCGGTCCGCCCCCTTCGGACCCCGGCACCCGCGCGCCCGCCCGGGGGTCGCGCCCCGGCGGGAGCGCCCCCCGGAGCGGTCCGGGGAGCGCCGGGTCCCGAAAAAGAACGCCATTGATCGAAAAGCCGTCCTAATTGCCCGAATTGTTACTCACCAAATCGTGATCATTCTCTAAAGCCCGGCCGGATCGGTGCCGAAGGACGTGGTGACCCGTCCCACCACTTCCCAGGAGGCCTGGTGTCTGTTCTCCTCGAGCAACCGTCCAGCCTGGTCGCCTACCGCCCGAACAAGCCGACGGCCATGGTCGTCGTCGCCGACCCCCGCGTTCGTTCCACCGTCACCCGTCATCTGTGGGCCCTTGGGGTGCGCGACGTCATCGAGGCGTCGTCCATCGCGGAGGCCCGTCCCCGAATCGGCAACCCGCGGGACATCTGCGTCGCCGATGTCCACCTCCCCGACGGCTCCGGCCTCACCCTCCTGTCCGAGACCCGGGCCGCGGGCTGGCCGAACGGCCTCGCCCTCTCCGCCGCCGACGACATCGGCGCCGTACGCAACGCCCTGGCCGGAGGGGTCAAGGGCTACGTCGTCACCGGCACCCGCACCAACCTGGGCATCCCGGGCCGTCCGGGCGCCGCCCCGCTCGGCGCCGCCGCCCGGATGCACCGCCGCCCGCCGGGCGCGCCCGGCCACCCCGGGGGCTACCGGGAGCTGTCGGGCCGCGAGGTCGAGGTGCTGAGGCTGGTTGCGGAGGGCCAGTCCAACAAGGCCATCGGCGTCTCGATGGGCCTGTCCGCCCTCACCGTGAAGAGCCACCTCGCCCGGATCGCCCGCAAGCTGGGCACCGGCGACCGTGCCGGAATGGTCGCGGTCGCACTGCGTACCGGGATCATCCACTGAGCCGTATCCACCCACCCGCCCACCGCGCCGCCCCGCCGGTCTCCGCGCCCGTCGACGGAACGTTCCGTCGACGGGCGCCCTGCGTACCCGGCGTACACAGCTACCCTTGACAGGTGACCGACGCCCAAGAGACCGCAGCAGAGACGACACTGCGAACCACCGGGGGCGCTCCTCCGGACGACCTCCCCCCGGCGCCGGTCCCCTTGCTGGAGCCGCGCGAGGGCATCCCGCCCGTCACCGCGGACGCGGACGCGCTCGCCGAGGTCGTGGCGGCCTTCGCCGCGGGCCACGGACCGGTGGCCGTGGACGCCGAGCGTGCCTCCGGCTACCGCTACGGACAGCGGGCCTACCTGGTCCAGCTGCGCCGGGCCGGAGCGGGGACCGCACTGATCGACCCCGTCGGCTGCCCCGACCTCTCGGGGCTGGGGGACGCCATCGCCGACACCGAGTGGGTCCTGCACGCCGCGACCCAGGACCTGCCGTGCCTGCGTGACATAGGCATGGTCCCGGCCCGGCTCTTCGACACCGAACTCGCGGGCCGGCTGGCCGGGTTCGCCCGGGTGGGACTCGGCGCCATGGTCGAGAACATCCTCGGCTACGCCCTGGAGAAGGGCCACTCCGCCGTCGACTGGTCCACCCGTCCGCTGCCCGAGCCCTGGCTGCACTACGCCGCGCTCGACGTGGAGCTGCTGGTGGACCTGCGCGACGCGCTGGAGGAGGAGCTGACCCGGCAGGGGAAGCTGGACTGGGCGCACCAGGAGTTCGCGGCCATCGCCGCGGCCCCGCCCGCCCCGCCGCGCAAGGACCCCTGGCGGCGGACATCGGGGATGCACAAGGTCCGGCGGCGCCGGCAGATGGCCGTGGTGCGCGAGCTGTGGACGGCCCGGGACCAGATCGCCCAGCGCCGCGATGTCTCCCCGGGCAAGGTGCTGGGGGACGCGGCGATCGTCGAGGCCGCGCTCGCGGTGCCGACCAGTGTGCGGGCGCTGTCCGCGCTGAACGGCTTCGGCCACCGGATCAGCCGCCGCCAGCTCGAGCAGTGGCAGGCCGCGGTGGACCGGGCGCGGGCCCTGCCGGAGACGGAACTCCCCCAGCCGGGACAGCCGGTGGCCGGACCTCCGCCGCCCCGGGCGTGGGCCGACAAGGACCCGGTCGCGGCGGCGCGGCTCTCCGCGGCGCGGGCCGCGGTGACGGCGCTGGCCGAGCGGCTGAACCTGCCCCAGGAGAACCTGATCGCCCCGGACACCGTGCGGCGGCTGTGCTGGGAACCCCCGCAGGAGCCGAGCCCGGAGGCCGTGGCCACCGTGCTGGCCGGTCACGGCGCCCGCGCCTGGCAGATCGACCAGGTGGCCGAGGTGCTCACCGGGGCCCTGGAGGCGACTCCGGCCTGAGGTCCGGCACGGGGAGGGGCGGGGTGTGCGGCCGCTCGGGTCTGTGACCTTCGACGCTCCGGCGGCGGGGACTGGGCACCGTGGTTACTCATAAGTAGCATGAGGGTGTGCGCACGCCGTCACAGGCGTGCCCGCAGCAGTGCCATCCCGCACCTGGAGGAGAGCCAACGTGCCTCGTACCGCTAGGGACGTCGTCTTCGTCGACGGCGTCCGCACCCCATTCGGCAAGGCGGGCCCGAAGGGCATCTACCACGAGACCCGCGCCGATGACATGGTCGTCAAGTGCATCCGGGAGCTGCTGCGACGCAACCCGGACCTGCCGCCGGAGCGCATCGACGAGGTCGCCGTCGCCGCGACGACGCAGATCGGTGACCAGGGCCTGACCCTCGGCCGCACCGCGGGCATCCTCGCCGGGCTGCCCCAGTCCGTCCCCGGCTACTCCATCGACCGGATGTGTGCCGGTGCGATGACCGCCGTCACCGCCACCGCGGGCTCCATCGCCTTCGGCGCCTACGACGCGGTGGTCGCGGGCGGTGTCGAGCACATGGGCCGCCACCCGATGGGCGAGGCCGTCGACCCCAACCCGCGCTTCGTCTCGGAGAAGCTCGTCGACGAGTCGGCCCTGTTCATGGGCATGACCGCGGAGAACCTCCACGACCGGCTGCCGCACCTGACCAAGCAGCGGGCCGACGAGTACGCGGTGCGCAGCCAGGAGAAGGCCGCCAAGGCCTACGCCAACGGCAAGATCCAGCAGGACCTGGTGCCGATCTCGGTGCGCCGCACCAGCCCCGAGGGCGGCGAGACCGGGTGGGGTCTGGCCACCTCCGACGAGCCGATGCGCCCGGGCACCACGCTGGAGAACCTGGCCGGGCTGAAGACCCCGTTCCGTCCGCACGGCCGGATCACCGCGGGCAACTCCGCCGGTCTCAACGACGGCGCCACCGCCTCGCTGCTGGCCTCCGAGGACTTCGCCCGTGAGCTGGGCCTCCCGGTCAAGATGCGGCTGGTCTCCTTCGCCTTCGCGGGCGTCGAGCCCGAGGTGATGGGCTACGGCCCGGTCCCGTCGACCAAGAAGGCCCTCGCCAAGGCGGGGCTGACCATCGACGACATCGGCCTGTTCGAGGTCAACGAGGCGTTCGCCGTCCAGGTGCTGTCCTTCCTGGACCACTACGGCATCGCCGACGACGACCCGCGCGTCAACCAGTACGGCGGCGCGATCGCCTTCGGCCACCCGCTCGCCTCCTCCGGCGTCCGTCTGATGACCCAGCTGTCCCGGCAGTTCGAGGAGCAGCCCGAGGTCCGCTACGGCATCACCACCATGTGCGTCGGCTTCGGCATGGGCGCCACGGTGATCTGGGAGAACCCGCACTTCGAGGGGAACAAGTGACCACCACCGCAGAGCTTCTCAAGGGAGCCGCCGAGCTGTTCCCGGACGAGGTCGTGACCCAGGCGCACGTCCGCCACCTCGACCTCCCCCAGAACGCGGGCCGCTTCGCGCTCATCACCCTGGACAACGGCCTGGACCACACCAAGCCGACCACCTTCGGCCCGGCCTCGCTCGCCCACCTCAACACGGCGATCGACCAGGTCGAGAAGGAGGCGGCCGACGGCACGATCGTCGGTGTGGGCCTCACCGGCAAGCCGTTCATCTTCGCCGTCGGCGCCGACCTCAAGGGCGTGGAGCTGCTCCGCAGCCGCGAGGACGCGCTCGCCATCGGCCAGGGCGGCCACGCGGTCTTCAAGCGGCTGTCCTCGCTGGCCGTGCCCACCTTCGCGTACTACAACGGCGCGGCGATGGGCGGCGGTGTCGAGGTCGGGCTGCACTGCTCCTACCGCACGGTCTCGGCCGCGCTGCCCGCCTTCTCGCTGCCCGAGGTCTTCCTCGGTCTGGTCCCCGGCTGGGGCGGCTGCGCCCTGCTGCCGAACCTGATCGGCGCCGAGCGCGCCGTCAAGGTGATCATCGAGAACTCGCTCAACCAGAACAAGCAGCTCAAGGGACAGCAGGTCTACGAGCTCGGGATCGCGGACGCGATCTTCGAGGGCGCGGACTTCCTGGAGCAGTCGCTGATCTGGACCGCGGCCGTCCTCCGCGGCGAGATCCGGATCGCCCGGCCCGAGGTGGACCGCGGCGACGCCTGGCACGAGGCGGTCGTCCGCGGCCGTGCCGTCGCCGACAGCAAGGTGCACGGCGCGGCCCCGGCCGCCTACCGGGCGCTGGACATCATCGACGCCTCCCGCGACGGCGACCTGGACCACGGCTTCGACGCCGAGGACCAGGCGCTGGCCGACCTGATCATGGGCGGTGAGCTGCGCAGCGGTATCTACGCCTTCAACCTGGTGCAGAAGCGCGGCAAGCGTCCGGCCGGTGCGCCGGACAAGTCGCTGGCCCGTCCGGTCACCAAGGTGGGCGTCGTGGGCGCCGGTCTGATGGCCTCGCAGCTCGCGATGCTGTTCGCCCGCCGTCTTGAGGTGCCGGTCGTGCTGACCGACATCGACCAGGAGCGCGTGGACAAGGGCGTCGGCTACGTCCACGGCGAGATCGACAAGCTGCTGCTCAAGGGCCGGGTCAACCAGGACAAGGCCAACCGCCTCAAGGCCCTGGTCACCGGCTCCCTGGACAAGGCCGCCGCGTTCGGTGACGCCGACTTCGTCATCGAGGCCGTCTTCGAGGAGATGGGCGTCAAGCAGAAGGTGTTCGCCGAGGTCGAGGCGGTCGTGCCGGAGCACGCCATCCTCGCCACCAACACCTCCTCGCTGTCGGTCTCCGAGATGGCGTCCAAGCTCAAGCACCCCGAGCGGGTCGTGGGCTTCCACTTCTTCAACCCGGTCGCGGTGCTGCCGCTGCTGGAGATCGTCCGCGGTGAGCAGACCGATGACGCGTCGCTGGCCACCGCCTTCGGCGTGGCGAAGAAGCTGAAGAAGACCGCCGTGCTGACCAAGGACGCCCCGGCGTTCGTGGTCAACCGGATCCTGACCCGCTTCATGGGCGAGATCCAGAACGTCATCGACGAGGGCACCCCGGTCGACGTGGCGGAGCGGGGCATCGAGCCGCTCGGTCTGCCGATGTCCCCGCTGGTGCTGCTGGAGCTGGTCGGCCCGGCCATCGGTCTGCATGTCTCGCAGACGCTCAACCGCGCGTTCCCGGACCGCTTCACGGTCTCGGAGAACCTCAAGCGCGTGGTCGAGGCGGGCAAGCGCGGCTTCTACGTCCATGACTCCGGGAAGCCGGAGCTGGACCCGGAGGTGCTCGCGCTGATGCAGCAGGGCGACACCGTGCTGACCGAGGAGCAGGTGCGCGACCGGGTGCTGGACGCCGTGGCACAGGAGATCGGCCTGATGCTCGAGGAGGGCGTCGTCGCCGAGGCGCAGGACATCGACCTGTGCCTGATCACCGGTGCGGGCTGGCCCTTCCACCTGGGCGGCATCACGCCGTACCTGGACCGCGAGGGCGTCTCGGAGCGGGTGAACGGCAAGCCGTTCCTGGCCCCGGGCGTGGCCAGCGTTCCGGCCTGACGGCGGCCTCCCGGCCCCTGATCCACGGGCGCCGGACGGATCCCTGACGATCCGTCCGGCGCCCCGTCGGCGTCTCCCGGCGTCTACCAGGGCCGCCTGCGGCCCGCTCAGCGGCCGCCGGCACGGCTCCAGGCCCGGAG
This sequence comes from Streptomyces cucumeris, assembly GCF_024295805.1. Classification (GTDB taxonomy): domain Bacteria; phylum Actinomycetota; class Actinomycetes; order Streptomycetales; family Streptomycetaceae; genus Streptomyces; species Streptomyces cucumeris. The sequence continues at coordinate 271,912 of NZ_JANCLX010000001.1, read as the reverse complement.
AGCCAGACCGCGTTCATCGGTCTTCTGACGGGCCACCAGCAGCGCGCCGTCCAGGGAGAGGGCGGCCAGCACCACCCGTCCCATGCCGTCGAGGGCCAGCGCCGGGTCATGCGCGCCCTGTTCGCCCGAGGGCGTCCACCACACGCCCGCCGCCTCGTCCTCCGTCGGATGGGCGGCGACGGACAGCCGTCCGCTCCGGGTGTCGCGGTGGACCAGGACGGTGCAGTCGTGGCCGTCCACCGGGGCGCGCAGCACGGCGACCGGTCCGGAGCCCTCCTCCCCGCCCAGGGCCACGGTGTCCTCGGTCTCCGGGCGCCAGGCGAGCAGCCCGCCGCCGTCCGCGTCCCGCCAGTAGTGGGTGACGGTGTCCCGGCTGCTCTCCACGGCGGAGGCGGACCACGCCTGGACGCGTGCCGGTATGTCGTCCCCGCGGCGCAGGGTGCCGCCGGGCTCCGGCTGGAACCAGCGCAGGGCGGCTCCCGCACCGGCCGGGGCGAGGAGTTCGACCCGGCCGTCGGCGGTCGCGGCGGCGGACAGCCCGTCGAGTACGTCCTTGCCCTTCAGGTCGGTCCAGCCGCCCCATTTGCCCTTGGCGTCCTGGCGGCGGCAGCTCACCCCGTGCCCGGCGTTGCGGACGAAGACATGCACCGCGCCCGAGGAGTCCACGGCCACGGCGGGCGCGCCGGTGCGCGCCGCCTTCCCCCGGTCCTTGGGGTGCGGGGTGCCGAGCGCATGCCATGCGGTCAGCGGACGGCCCGTCTGGAACTGGGTGGCATGGACGACATCGATCCGTGGGGGCTCGCCCTCGGGGCCGGGCTTGCGCCGCAGCCCCACCAGATGCGCATAGCCGTCGGCACCCTGAGCGACCGTCACCGCGCCGAGGTCCGGGGCGGCTATCAGCCGGGGGCCCGTCCACGACGGCCCTCCCGGACGCTCCTCGGTCCAGCGGGCGACACCTCCCGCCACCGGTGCGTAGGCCGTGAGCCTGCCGTCCTTGCCGCGGAGCAACCGCAACGCCATGGCCCGCCGCCACCCTCCCCGGCACTGTCGCCGTGTTCACACCCCGTCCATAGTATTTTGCCTGGTCTATGAACGGTTCTGACGCCGGTCCCGGTCCGGCCCCCGGTCTGGTGGTCGTGGACGCGGCGAACGTGGTCGGTTCGGTGCCCGACGGCTGGTGGCGCGACCGCCGCGGCGCGGCCGAACGGCTGCGCGACCGGCTGGCCGCCCACACCTCCCGCGGTCTCCCCGCGGTGGCGGGCGTTCCCGCCTGGGCGACCGGTCCGCCGCTGGACCTGGTCCTGGTGGTCGAGGGCGCGGCCCGCGGGGTGGAGTCGGTGGCGGGGATCCGGGTGGTCGCCGCGCCGGGCAGCGGCGACGACCGGATCGTGGAGCTCGTCGCGGAGCGGGGGCCGGACCGCCCGTGCCTGGTGGTGACCGCCGACCGGGGGCTGCGCGCCCGGGTGCGGGAGCTGGGCGCGGAGGTCACCGGCCCGCGGACGGTGCGCCCCGGGAGCTGAGGGTCAGCGCCCGGCCGGGAGGTTCATCCGGCTGTGCCGGCGTCCGTAGAGGAAGTAGACGACGAAGCCGATGGCCATCCACACCCCGAACCGCAGCCAGGTCTCGGCGGGCAGATTGAGCATCAGCCACAGCGAGGCCGCCACCGACACCAGCGGCAGCACCGGCACCCAGGGGGTGCGGAAGGCACGCGGCAGATCGGGGCGGGTGCGGCGCAGGATGATCACGCCGAGGGCGACCACGACGAAGGCGAAGAGGGTGCCGATGTTCACCAGTGCTGCCAGCTCGGAGATGCTGGTGAACCCCGCCACGATCGCGATGATCACGCCCAGCAGGACGGTGGACCGGTAGGGCGTGGCGAACCGCGGGTGCACCTTGGAGAAGACCCTCGGCAGCAGCCCGTCCCGGCTCATCGCGAAGAACACCCGGCTCTGGCCGAGCAGCAGGATCATGCACACCGTGGTGAGGCCGACGGCCGCGCCGAAACTGATCAGGCCCGCGTAGAACGGATGGCCGGTCTCCTTGAAGGCGTCGGCGAGGGGGGCGTCGATCGACAGCTCGGTGTACTTGCGCATCCCGGTGACCACGATGGACACCGCGACGTACAGCAGGGTGCAGATGAGGAGCGAGCCGAGGATGCCGCGCGGCATGTCGCGCTGCGGGTTGCGGGTCTCCTCGGCCGCGGTGGCCACGATGTCGAAGCCGATGAAGGCGAAGAAGACCACCGCGGCGGCGGCGAAGATGCCCTGGACGCCGAAGGTGGTCGGCTCGTAGCCGAACATCAGCTGGATCATCGGCGCGGTGAGTCCGGAGCCCTCGACGGTGCCCTTGGGCTCGGGGATGAAGGGGTCGTAGTTCCCGGGCTTGATGAAGAACGCGCCCGCGATGATGACCAGCAGCACCACGGTGACCTTCACCGCCACGACCACGGAGGTCACCCGCGCGGACAGCTTCATGCCGACGACAAGGATCACGGTGAGCGCGAGCACCAGCAGGAAGGCCAGCAGGTCGAAGCCGAAGCCGTGGGCCGCCTCGGGGCCGGAGAGGGCGGCCGGGAGGTGCCATCCGGCGTTGTCCATCAGCGAGCGCATATAGCCGGACCAGCCGACCGCGACCACGGCGGTGCCCAGCGCGAACTCCAGCACCAGGTCCCAGCCGATGATCCAGGCGGGCAGTTCGCCGAGCGAGGCGTAGGAGAAGGTGTACGCGGACCCGGCCACCGGCACGGTGGAGGCGAACTCGGCGTAGCACAGGGCCGCGAGCGCGCAGACGATGCCCGCGACGACGAAGGCGAGGGCGGTCGCCGGGCCCGCCTGCTCCTTGGCCACGGATCCGGTCAGCACGAAGATGCCGGTCCCGATGATGACGCCGACGCCGAAGACGGTGAGGTCCAGGGCGGACAGCGACCGGGTCAGCGCATGCTCGGGCTCCTCGGTGTCCTGGATGGACTGCTCGACGGACTTGGTCCGCAGATAGTCCGGCCGGGCCCTGGCCCTGGTGCCACGGCCCGCGGAGCCGCCGTCGGGTTTCTGCTCGCTCACCGGTGCCACCTCCACGCCTGCCCGTGCCCCGTGCGGGCCCATGGTTCAGCCAACCGGTGGGCGGCGGGGCGGGGGCACACTCCGGGCCCCCGCCGATTCACCCGATGGGGCGGGCGCGCGGGAGACGCGCTGGGCCGGTCGGAGCACGAGGCTCCGACCGGCCCGGGAAGGTATGACGGCCGGGTCTAGTCGCGCACCGGCTCCCCGGCGGATGTCCGCTGCGCCACCTGTGCGTCCCGGTCCGCACCGGCCGGGCCGGTGGTCCCGGCCGCGCCGTCGTCGTCGCGGTTGCCGATCCGGGAGACCAGGCCGGTCACCTGGCGGGCGATGTCCGGGGCGGTCAGCCCGATCTCGGCCATGACCTCCTTGCGGGAGGCATGGTCCAGGAAGCGCGGCGGGATGCCGAAGTCACGCACCGGCATGTCGACACCGGAGTCGCGCAGCGCCTGGGCGATGGCGGAACCCACACCGCCGACCCGGCTGTTGTCCTCGACGGTGACCACGACGCGGTGGCGCTCGGCGAGCGCGGGCAGCTCCTCGTCGACCGGCTTGACCCAGCGGGGGTCCACCACAGTGGTGGAAATGCCCTGTTTGTCGAGAAGGTCGGCAACCTCCAGGCACATCGGGGCGAGCGCCCCGACCGAGACCAGCAGCACGTCCGGCCGCTCGCGGTCGGCCCGCGCGGGCTCGCGCAGCACGTCCATCCCGCCGATCCGGGCGACGGCGGCCACCGCGGGACCCACCGCGCCCTTGGAGTAGCGGACCACGGTCGGCGCGTCATCGACCTGGACGGCTTCCCGTAGCTGGGCGCGGACCTGGTCGGCGTCGCGCGGGGCGGCGATCCGCACCCCGGGGATCACCTGGAGGATCGACATGTCCCACATGCCGTTGTGCGAGGCACCGTCCGTACCGGTGATCCCGGCCCGGTCCAGGACGAAGGTCACCCCGCACTTGTGCAGCGCCACATCCATCAGGACCTGGTCGAAGGCGCGGTTGAGGAAGGTGGCGTAGACCGCGAAGACCGGGTGCAGACCGCCGGTGGCCAGGCCCGCCGCCGATACGGCCGCATGCTGCTCGGCGATGCCGACGTCGTAGACCCGCTCCGGGAAGCGCTTGGCGAACTCGGTGAGCCCCACCGGGTGCAGCATGGCCGCGGTGATGGCCACGATGTCCTCGCGCTCCTCACCGAGCTTGACCATCTCCTCACCGAAGACCGAGGTCCAGTCGGCGCCGGAGGCGGAGATCGGCAGACCGGTGTCCGGGTGGATCTTGCCGACCGCGTGGAAGCGATCCGCCTCGTCCTGGAGGGCGGGCTGGTAGCCGCGGCCCTTCTCGGTGAGGCAGTGCACGATGACCGGGCCGCCGAACCGCTTGGCGCGCTGCAGCGCGGACTCCAGGGCCTCGATGTCATGGCCGTCGATCGGGCCGACGTACTTCAGCCCCAAGTCCTCGAACATGCCCTGCGGGGTGATGAAGTCCTTCAGCCCCTTCTTGGCGCCGTGCAGGGTCTCGTAGAGCGGCCGGCCGACGACCGGGGTGCGCTCCAGCAGGTCCTTGCCGCGGGCGAGGAAGCGCTCGTACCCATCGGTGGTGCGCAGCGTCGCGAGGTGGTTGGCCAGGCCGCCGATGGTCGGCCCGTAGGAGCGCTCGTTGTCGTTGACGACGATGACCAGCGGACGGTTCTTGGCGGCGGCGATGTTGTTGAGCGCCTCCCAGGCCATACCGCCGGTGAGCGCCCCGTCACCGATCACGGCGACCACGTGGTCCTGCTTCTTGAGCAGCTCGTTGGCCTTGGCCAGGCCCTCGGCCCAGCCGAGGACGGTCGAGGCGTGGCTGTTCTCGATGACGTCGTGCTCGGACTCGGCCCGCGAGGGGTAACCGGACAGTCCGCCCTTGCTCTTGAGCCGGGAGAAGTCCTGGCGGCCGGTGAGCAGCTTGTGGACGTAGGACTGGTGGCCGGTGTCCAGCAGCACCTTGTCCCGGGGGGAGTCGAAGACCCGGTGCAGGGCGATGGTCAGCTCGACCACACCGAGGTTGGGGCCGAGGTGGCCACCGGTCTTGGAGACGGCGTCGACGAGAAAGGTGCGGATCTCCGCGGCCAGCTGGTTCAGCTCCTCCGGAGCGAGCCGGTCCAGATCGCGCGGTCCCCTGATGCGGGTCAGCAGCACCCGTGCCTCCTTGCTTCGAGCGTCTCCATCGAGCCTTGCCGGTCCGCCCGAGTCTAGTGTTCCGCTCTGTGCCCAAGACCCCGGCCCATGCGATGTCGGTCACGCGAACGGACGAGCCCGGCACCGCCCCAGGGGCGGTGCCGGGCCATGGTCCCGCGGACGCCGTGGATCAACCGCGTCCGGCGGAGCGTTGTGTTCTGCGCGACACCGAGTCGATCACGACGGCGGCCAGCAGCACCCCGCCGGTGATCATGTACTGCACGGAGTTGGCCACGCCCAGGAGGCTCATCCCGGACGAGATCGAACCGATGACCAGCATGCCGAGCATCGCCGACCAGACCGAGCCCCGGCCGCCGAAGAGGCTGGTGCCACCGATGACCGCCGCCGCGATGGCCTCCATCAGCAGGTTGCCGGTACCGGCCTGCTGGCTGGCGGAACCCACCCTGGAGGCGATCATGAGACCACCGCAGGCGGCCATCAGCCCGGCGAGGGCGAAGACCGACACCCGGATGGCGGCGACGTTGATGCCCGCGCGCCGCGCCGCCTCGACGCTGCCGCCGAGCGCGATCACCTTGCGTCCGTAGGCGGTGCGGCGGACCACGAAGTCCAGCACCACCAGCACCACCACGAAGATCACCAGGCCGAGCGGCAGACCCTTGTACTCGTTCAGCCGCCAGGCCGCCGTGAAGACGATCGCCGCGATCACCACGGTGCGCACCACGATCTCGCTCAGCGGCCGGGACGGGACGCCGGCCGCCTTGCGCCGCCTGGTGTCGGCGAACTGGGCGAGGAAGAAGCCCACCACCGCGACCGTGGCCGCCCCGTACGCGGCGGCCAGGTCGGTGAAGTAGTGATCGGTCAGGGTGCGGACGAAGCTGTCGTCGTCGATGCCGATGGTGCCGGTGGTGCCCAGCACCTGGAGCATCAGTCCGTTCCAGGCCAGCAGACCGGCCAGGGTGACCACGAACGCGGGTACGCCGATCTTGGCGAAGAAGAAGCCGTGGATCGCGCCCAGGGCCGCACCGGCCCCCAGCGCCGCGGCCACGGCTATGCCCTCGGGCACCCCGTGGTTGACGTTGAGCACCGCCAGGGTGGCCGCGGCCAGACCGCTGACCGAGCCGACGGAGAGATCGATCTCACCCAGCAGCAGGACGAACACGATCCCGACCGAGATCATGCCGGTGCCGCCGATCAGGACGGACAGGTCGGAGAGGTTCTTGGGCGAGAGGAAGGCGCTGTCCTTCCACTGGAAGACCGCCCAGATGATGGCGATGCCGACGATGACCGGGACCGCGCCCAGATCACCGCTGCGCATCTTGCGGCTGAACTCCGTCAGATAGCCCTTGAAGCCCTCCTGGCGCACCAGCAGCCGCGGGTCGACCACGGTGACGGCGTCCTTCGCGACCGGGTTGGGATCGGCCGCACCGCCGTTCCGCTTGTTGCCGCCGTTCTTCCTGTGGACGTTGGTGGTCACTTCGCGACCTCCCCGCTGCGCGCCTTGCGGCGGGTCACGGCATTGTCCGTGGCGCCGGTGATGGCGGAAATGATCTCTTCCTGAGAGGTGGAACGGACCTCGAAGGTGCCGTTGTTGCGGCCCAGGCGCAGCACCGCGACCCGGTCCGCGACCGCCTTGACGTCGGCCATGTTGTGGCTGATGAGGATCACCGCGAGACCGCGTTCGCGCAGCCGCTCGACCAGGTCCAGCACCTGGGCGGTCTGCTCGACGCCCAGGGCGGCGGTCGGCTCGTCCAGGATCACCAGCTTGGGCTCGCCCAGCATCGACCGCGCGATGGCGACGGTCTGCCGCTGACCGCCGGAGAGCGAGGCGATCGGAATCCGGACGCTGGGGATCCGGATGGACAGGGTCTGGAGCAGCTCACGGGCGCGGCGCTCCATCTCGACCTCGTCCAGCACTCCGCCGCGCAGGATCTCGCGCCCGAGGAAGAGGTTGCCGACGACGTCGATGTTGTCGCAGAGGGCGAGGTCCTGGTAGACGGTCGCGATGCCCAGCTCCTGGGCGTCGTGCGGTCGGCTGATCTGGACCGGCCGGCCCTGCCAGGCGAGGACGCCCTCGTCGGCGGGGCCGACTCCGGCGATGGTCTTGACGAGGGTGGACTTGCCCGCGCCGTTGTCGCCCACCAGGGCGACAACTTCACCGGCATGGACCTCCAGGTGGATGTCGCTCAGCGCCTGGACAGCGCCAAACCGCTTGGAGATCCCGCGCAACGCCAACACGGGTTCGTTCGGCACGATGGCCATCTCCGTTCCGGGCAGGGCGAGCCCTGCTGCATAACGGAGGGGAGAGCGCTCTCTCCCCTCGACTGGGGGGGTGTCAGGGGGCCGTTGCGGGCCGCCCGCGTAGGTCACGGGCGGCCCACCGGGCGCTACTTGAGGAGACCGGCCTCTTCGCAGGCGGCCTTGTACTTGGCGGTGCAGATCTTGTCGACCTTGTAGAGACCGTCCTTGACGACGGTGTCCTTGATGTTGTCCTTGGTCAGCGAGACCGGGGTGATCAGCGTGGCCGGGATCCCCTTGGTGGTCGGGCTGTCCACCGTGTTGGACTCATTGGGCTTCTCACCCCGGCCGAGCGCGATGACCATCTCGGCGGCGGCGGTGGCCTCCGGCTCGTACGGCTTGTAGACGCTCATGTACTGGGTACCGGCCAGGATGCGCTGCACACCGGCGAGCTCGGCGTCCTGTCCGGTGACCGGGGGCAGCGGGTTCACGCCGCCGCTCTTGAGCGAGGTGATCGCGCCACCGGCCATGGTGTCGTTGGCGGAGTAGACACCGATGATGTTGTTCTTGCCCAGGGAGGAGATGGCACCGTTCATGTTCTTGTTGGCCTCGTCGGCGAGCCAGCGGTCGACGTCGTAGCTCTTGCCGATCTCGACCTTGCCCTTGAGGACGGAGAGCGCGCCCTTCTTGAACATCGCGGCGTTGGGGTCCGCCTCCCAGCCGTTGAGCATGACGATCTTGCCGTCCTTGGCCTTGTCGCCCAGCGCCTTCAGCAGCGCCTCGCCCTGGACCTTGCCGACCTTCTCGTTGTCGAAGGAGGTGTACCCGGAGACCGGGCCCTGGGCGAGCCGGTCGTAGGCGACGACCGGGATGTCGGCCTCGTCGGCCTTCTTGACCGAGCCGGCGATGGCCTCGGAGTCCACCGCGTCCAGGATGATCGCGTCGACCTTCTTGGTGATCATCGAGTCGACCTGCTGCTGCTGGAGCGCGGGGTCGGACTTGGCGTTGACGTAGACGACCTTGCACTCCGCGCAGAGCGCCTTGATCTTCTTCGTGATCAGCGGCCGGTCAAAGTTCTCGTATCTCGCGGTCTGGTCCTCGGGCAGGAGCAGTCCGATGGTGAGGGGGCCGGTCTTCTTCTTGCCGTCCGACTTGTCGTCGCCGGCTTCCTTCGCCGAACCGCAGGCGGCAAGCGAGACGGCCATGGACACGACAGCACTGGCGATGGCGACGCGACGCATCGTTGAGTTCATATTGGGGGTGACCTCCCTGACGAGGCCGCGTCCACGCGGCCGAGGTGGCTGGAAGTCAACTCGGCCGCCCGCATGACGTCAAGAAGTAAATCCTTAACGAGATGGCAACGGTGCCATTCGTTATCTGAGTGAACGCAGCCGGACGAGGCCGCATAGACGCAGCGTGACCGGACAAAGGTGGTCAGGTCAGGGCAGGCGCTCCGGCCGGAACCGGCCCCGCCGCACCGGCGGCTCCGTCCAGCAACGTCGAGTCGCCCATCTCGCTCAGCACCAGCGCCAGCGCGCCCAGCACTTCGGCCCGGCCGCCGAGGGCCCCGGGCATCACCGAGAGCTGCCGTGCGGCGCTGGGGATGGCGTAGCGGGCCACGGATTCGCGGATCGGGGCGAGCACCAGCTCCCCCGCCTCGGCGAGCTGACCGCCGAGCACCATGCGGCTCGGGTTGATCAGATTGCACAGATTCGCCACTCCGCTGCCGATATGGCGCCCGACGTCCGCGATCACCCGCCGGCAGCCGGGGTCGCCCTCGCGGGCGAGCTGCACCATGCGTTCAACGGTCAGATCCATGCCGTGGCTGGAGTAGAGCAGCGGCAGGACGTAGCGGGCCGCGGTGAAGGTCTCCAGACAGCCGCGGTTGCCGCAGCGGCAGACCGGACCCGACTCGTCCAGGGTGATGTGCCCGATCTCGCCCGCCGTGCCGCCCGGACCGCGGTAGATCTGTCCGCTGATCACCAGACCGGCGCCGACACCGTCGGCGACCTTGATGTACGCGAGGTCGGCGACCCCCCGCCCGGAGCCCCACACCAGCTCGCCGAGGGCGCCGAGGTTGGCGTCGTTGTCGACGTGCACCGGCACGCCGAGCCGCTGGGCGAGGTCATCGCGCGGATTGGTGCCCGCCCAGCCCGGCAGGATCGCCGTGGAGCCCAGCGTGCCCGTCTCGACGTCGATGGGCGCGGGCACACCGAGGCCGACGCCGACCACCTTGTCCTGCCGCAGTCCGGTGGCCGCGATCAGCCTGCTGACCAGCTGCTCGGCCCGGTCCAGACCCTGTGAGGCGGATGCGTCCACATCCAGCGGCTCGGATTCCTCGGCCAGCACCTGGTGGGCGAGGTTGCCGACGGCGACCCGCAGGTGGGTGTGGCCGAAGTCCACACCGACGACGATGCCCGCGTCCCCGCTCAGGGAGACGCTGCGGGCCCGGCGACCACCCGCCGAGGTGGGCGTGACCTCGACCGTTCCCCCGTCCTTGAGCTCACGGACGATATTGGAGACGGTGGCGGCGGACAGCCCCGTGCTCCGGGCGATCTCCGCCTGGGTGAGCGAGCCCGCCATGCGCACCGCCCGCACCACCCGCTCGAGGTTGGCCCGGTGCAGCGACGACTGCGATCCCGGAGTCTCCACGCCCATCCACTCCCGCCTTCACGGGCGGCACGACGACCGCTCCGCCGGCCGGGCCGCAACAGTGAGGCCCGACGGTGTCTCCAACATGTGAACTCTAAGATGAGCCGCCCCGGTTGCCCCACGTCAAGTCCTTGACACCTTCCGGACGGCTCCCGGACACCACGGTGCGCACGGCGCCGCGCCGGTGTGCGGCCAACGTACTGATGTGCGACGTTCCGCGCCGGGGCACCACTGTTCCGCAAGGGTACGGGGCGCCCCCGCCGAACGGCGGGGGCGCCCCGTCAACCGGTGTAAGGAGGCGCCGCTACTTGATCGCGCCCGCCGTCAGCCCGGCCTGGACCTGCCGCTGGAAGATGATGTAGACACCCAGCACCGGCAGCATCGCCAGCACCAGCCCGGCGAACAGCGCCGACCAGTCGCCCTTGTACTGCTGACTGGCTGCGAGCTGCACCAGACCCTGGGTGAGCACCCGCTTGTCCTCCTCGGTGTTCAGCACCGTCGGCAACATGTACTGGTTCCACTGCCCCAGGAAGTTGAAGATCCCCACGCTGATCAGGCCCGGTTTGGCCATCGGCAGCATCACCTGGAAGAAGGTGCGGGTCTGGGAGGCCCCGTCGATCAGGGCGGCCTCCGCCACCGAGCTCGGAAGGGTCTTGAAGAACGAGGTGAGGAAGAAGACCGTGAACGGCAGCGAATAGGCGATGTAGACCAGGATCAGTCCGTGGAAGGTGTTCAGCAGGGCCAGGTTCTTCATCACGAAGAACAGCGGCACCAGCGCCAGGATGATCGGGAAACTCATCCCGCCCACGAACATGAAGTAGACGACGCGCCGGCCCGGGAACTCGAACCGGGCCAGGACGTACGCCGCCATGGCGCCCAGCAGCATGGTGCCGACCAGTGAGCACCCCACCACCACCACGGTGTTGACGAAGAAGTCACCGATGTTCGACTTGCTCCAGGCACGCGACCAGTTGTCGAAGTGCAGGGTGCCGGGCAGCCCCCAGGGAGAGGTGAAGATCTCCTTGTCGGTCTTCAGGGAGCTCATCACCGCCCACAGCAGCGGCATGGTGACCAGGAGCGCCCAGAGCACCAGCATCCCGTGGGAGAAGACGTTGAGGACCTTGCCCTCGCTGCCGATCCGGCCCTCGGGGGTGTAACGCGGGGGAAGCTGGTCCCCGGCGGGCTCATGCGGGACGGCGTCGTCTTTTGCAGCGCCGCGGAGTTCCGAGGGCTGTGCGGGTGAGGTCACTGCGATACCCCCGGATCGTCGGTCGGGCGGCGGTCATGGTCATGGACGTGGCGGGCGGGCCCGGGCATCAGTACTCCAGCCGTTCGCGCCGGCCCAGCCTGGACACCACGACCGCGAAGATCATGGTGACGATGAGCATCGCCACGCCGATCGAGGTCGCGCGGCCGGCCTGCCCGTCGCGGAAGGTCTTGGTGTAGACGTAGTAGCCAAGCACCTGGGTGGAATCGGCGGGTCCGCCCGGCCCCACGGTCATGATCTGGACGACCGCGAAGGCGTCGAGGGCGAGGATGCCCATGTAGATCCAGCCGGTCTGGACCGTGTCCCACAGCAGCGGCAGGGTGATCCGGAAGAAGGTGGTGATCCGGTTCGCCCCGTCCAGCAGCGCCGCCTCGTAGAAGTCCTTGGGGATGGAGCTCATCCCGGCGGAGAACAGGACGACGTAGAAACCGACGTTGCACCAGACCATCACGACCATCAGGCACCACAGCGCCAGCTTCGGATCGGCCAGCCACTGCTGCTCCAGGGCGTCCAGTCCGATACCGCCCAGGAAGGCGTTGAGCGCCCCGTTGCGCGGGTTGTAGGTGAACTGGAACAGCAGGGCGACGATCGCGATCGACAGCACCTGCGGGAAGAAGTACACGACCTTGTAGAGGCTCGATCCGCGCACTCCGGAGACGGCCGAGTTCTTACGGCCCCGGCCGCCCACGTTGAGCATGAAGGCGAAGAAGAGCCCGAGGCCGAGCGTCACCAGCGGTACGACCAGCAGCAGCAGGACGTTGTGCCCGACCGCCTTCCAGAAGAGGTCGTCGTGGAGCAGCCAGTCGTAGTTGTCGAACCCGACCATCTTGAAGTCGGAGCTCAGGCCGGTCCAGTCGGTGAACGAGTAGAGGATGGCCTGGACGAACGGCGAGATCACGAAGACCGCGTACAACGAGACCGGCAGCACCAGGAATCCGATGACGAAGCCGTACTTCTGGAACCACCGGACCACCCCGGGCCGGGGGTCCTGACCGCTCACGGGCCGTACCTTGCCCACATCCCGCGGACCGGTCTCAGTCCTGACCTTCTCCATCTCACCGACCTCGGTCTTCCCCCGCGGCCACGACCGCTGGTGACGCGTCGAATGTCATCAGACGTGCTTGTACTTCTTGACGGCGTCGTCCTTGACCGTCTCGTCGGCGTACTTCTGGATCTTCTTGATCGCCTCGGCCGGGTTCATCCGGCCCGCCATCATCTCGCCCAGCACACCGACGCCGATCTGCTGCTTCTGGAGCGCCACGTACCAGTCCTGGAGCCGCGGGTTGACGACGTTCTTCCCGGCCTTCTCCAGGGCCTGCTGCGCGGACGCCAGCCCCGGCGGCAGGGACAGGCCCTCGGTGCCGCCGTTGAGCGAGGTGAGCGAGGAGACCTGCTGGACGAAGTTCTTGGTGGACTTCTCGCCCAGCATGATGCGCAGCAGCTCCATGCCGCCCTCGGGGTTCTTCGCCGACTTGGGCACGATGAAGGGCTCACCGCCGGAGGCCCACAGGGTGCCGAACGGCATCTTGTCCCCGCTGTCCAGGCTGGACGGCGCACTCACGGTCATCTGGAAGTTCTTCGGCGTGGTCTTCTTCGCCTCGTTCTCCACCCAGGAACCGTTCGGGATGAACAGCGCCTTGCCCTCGTTCCACGCGGTCTGGGACTCGATATGGGTCAGCCCCGGGGTGCCCTTGAGGATGTAGCCCTTCCGGTAGAGCTCGTAGTACGCCTCGAAGGCGGCCTTGACGGCCGGGTGCTTCCAGGCGTTGGGCTCCAGGTTGTCGATGGCGGTCAGGACATCGGCGCCGCCGATCTTCGCGATGAAGGGGTAGAGGCTGAAGGGCAGGTAGTAGGGGTACTTGCCCGGGTAGGTCCAGCCCGCGATGCCCTTCTTCTTGGCCTTGGCGCAGACCGCGAGCATGTCGTCCCAGGTCTCCGGGTACTCCACGTCCAGCTTCGCCAGATTGGTCTTGGAGTACCAGACGCCGTAGACGGTGTAGGCGTAGTAGAGCACCCAGACGGGCTTGCCCTCGAACTGCCCCATCTCCACGACACCGGGGCGCAGGGTGTCGCGCACCTTCTTCTTCGGGTCGTCGATGGAGGGCGCGTCCAGCAGCGGGGTGAGGTCCGTGAGCTGCTTCTTGCCGACCAGGGTGCCGAAGTCCATCTGCTCGGCGCCGGAGTTGTCGATGAGGTCCGGTGGGGTGCCGCCGTTGAAGCGCGGCTGGAGGGTGGTCTGGATCTTCTGGGTGGCCGAGTGCTTGACCTTGCCCTCGGTCTTCGGGAACGCCTTGGTGAACTCGCTCTCCGCGTCCTTGGCGTACTGCTGGCCGAAGCCGCCGTCGAAGATGACGACGTCGAGTCCGGCGCTCTCATTGACGGCAAGCGGGTTCTTGGCGCTCTTCTTGCCCTTGTCGACCTTGTTGGAATCGTCGTCGCCGCCGCTCGCGCAGGCGGTCAGCACACTGACGGACGGCACGGCGATCAGTCCGAGCGCCGCTGACCGCTTTACCAGGTCACGGCGGCCGACATCTGATGTGGATCCCATGCTCAAGTCCTCGCCTTCGTCAGGACTCAGGCGGTGTAACGGTCTCCCGTACATCTCGCCTCCGGCGAGGGGCCCGACACCGCGGGTCAGTTGAAGCGTGAAGCGGAGTATTGCTGGGTGTGCGCCGGGGAGTGCGGAGGCCCGCCGGGGCCCGCGCGAAGAGGGTGGCGGTGCGGCCCTCCCCCTGGGGCGACAGGTATAGTCCACTTGGTATCAACTGGGCAAGATCGAATCTTCATTGGGTAACAGTCTTTCCCGAGTTGAGACCTGTCCGACATACCGTAGGGGGCCACAGCCCGTACGGCGTGCCGCCGTGCGCATGATCACTCGAGAGGCGGTTCCCCCGTGTCCCGGAAGCAGCTCCCCTTGACCACCAGCGTTGTCGTGGCCGCGACACTCGCCCTGACCGCGGGATGCGGCTCCGACGGTGGCGGCTCATCGGCCGGAGACACCAAGGGCGGCGCCGCGATAGGCAAGGGCATGGCCCAGCTCCCCGTCGAGCCCACCGAAGAGCCCACCGAAGAGCCGACCGAAGAGCCCACGGACAGCCCCACCGGTGGATCCGGCCTGGTCACCTCGGACGCCAAGATGGGCACCTGCGGCTGGGGATCGGACGGCAAGCCCTACGCCAACATCAAGATCAGCAACTCCAGCTCCACCACCGCCTACTACACCCTGCTGGTCGGCTTCGTGGACGACGCGGGCAAGGTGGTGACCACGGGCACCAAGTCCGACGCCTCGGTCGCGGGTGACTCCGACAAGACCATCAAGGTCGTGGCGTTCGAGGCGGACAGCGCCAAGAAGGCGAAGAAGTGCCGGCTCTCGCTCGGCACCAAGTCCGACACCGCCGACTGACCGCGCTTCCGAATCACCCTGATGGCCGTGGGCCGTACCCCCCAACGGGCGTACGGCCCACGGTGCGTGGACCGGGCCACCGCTCCGCCTCCCGCCCGGTCCGATCCCCGTCGCGTTCTTGACACCGCCCTCCCCCGGCCGTCCTACTTATCTCTGCGCAATGCACCTTGACAACGTTGTCATATGCATGGGGAGGCGGCGCATGCGACAGGGACCACCACGGCGACGACGGAGAACCGGACGAACGGCCGCCCTGCTGGCCGCCGTTCTGCTGGCGGTCACGGCACAAGGCACGGCACAGGCCGTACCGCGCGGACCGGACACCGCGGACCGCGCCGACCGGACGTTCGCCTCGTCCTTCGAAGCGGACGATCCACAGCCGGACTGGCGCGACACGGTCGAGACCGGCCCCGACGGGAAGAAGAAGGCGTCCGGCGTCGACGGCGGCTACGCCTCCGGAATCCCCGGCAACGTCACCGAAAAGGTCACCGGGGTCCGGGCCAGCGGGGAGAACGCCTCCGGCGGGGAGACCAAGGAGAACCTGGTCGACGGCGAGCTCACCAGCAAATGGCTGGTGTTCGAGAAGACCGCGTGGCTGGAGTTCGAGGTGAGCGAACCGGTCAAGGCCGTCCGCTACGCCCTCACCTCCGCCAACGACGCCCCCGGCCGCGACCCGAAGGACTGGACCCTCAAGGGCTCCGCCGACGGCTCGCACTGGACCGCGCTGGACAGCCGCGAGGGCGAGAGCTTCAGCTCGCGCCAGCAGACCCGGGAGTTCGGCTTCGGCAACTCCACCGGCTACCGGCACTTCCGGCTGGAGATCACCCGCAACGCCGGGGACGACCTCGTCCAGCTCGCCGAGGTACAGCTTGCGGTCGCCGGCGGCGCCCCGCCCGCCCCCTCCGAGATGCGCAGCCACACCGACCGCGGCCCCACCGGGTCCCCCACCGCCAAGGCGCGCGCGGGCTTCACCGGCACCCACGCGCTGCGCTACGCGGGCAGCCACACACCGGACGGCCACGCGTACTCGTACAACAAGGTCTTCGACGTGAACACGGCCGTCGACCGGAACACCGTGCTCTCGTACCGGGTCTTCCCCTCGATGCCGGAGACCGATCTCTCCTATCCGGCCACCCATGTCTCGGTCGACCTCGCCTTCACCGACGGCAGCTACCTCAGCGAGCTGGCGGGGGCGGTGGACCAGCACGGCGCCCGGATGAGCCCGGACGGACAGGCGGCCTCCAAGACGCTCTACGTCAACCAGTGGAACCACAAGGAGTCCCGGATCGGCGCGGTCGCCGCGGGCCGGACGGTCGACCGGATCCTGGTGGCGTACGACTCCCCCAAGGGTCCGGCGCGGTTCCAGGGGTGGGTGGACGACATCTCGCTGACCCCTCAGCAGCCGGAGAAGCCCCCGGCCCATCTGTCCGACCATGCCGTGACCACCCGCGGCACCAACTCCAGCGGCTCCTTCTCGCGCGGCAACACCTTCCCGGCCACCGCCGTACCCCATGGCTTCAACTTCTGGACGCCGGTGACGAACGCGGGCTCCACCGACTGGCTCTACCAGTACGCCCGCGCCAACAACGCCGACAACCTCCCCACCATCCAGGCGTTCGGCACCAGCCACGAGCCCAGCCCCTGGATGGGCGACCGGCAGACCTTCCAGCTCATGCCGTCCGCCGCGGCCGGCGTCCCGGACGCCTCCCGGACCGCCCGCGCGCTGCCGTTCCGCCATGAACGCGAGACCGCCCGGCCGTACGCGTACGGGGTGACCTTCGAGAACGGGCTGAAGGCCCGGATCGCGCCGACCGACCATGCGGCGATGATGCGCTTCACCTACCCGGGGAAGCAGGCGAGCGTTCTGTTCGACAATGTCTCCGGTGACGGCGGGCTGACCCTCGACGCCGAACGCGGAGTGGTGAGCGGCTACTCCGATGTGAAGAGCGGACTGTCCGCCGGCGCCACCCGGATGTTCGTCTACGGCGTCTTCGACGCGCCCGTGACCGCGAGCGGCAGACTGCCGGGCGGCGGTGGCAAGGACGTCACCGGCTACTTCCGCTTCGCCCCCGGTGAGGACCGCACCGTGACCCTGCGGCTGGCCACCTCGCTCCTCGGCGTGGACCAGGCGAAGACCAATCTGGAGCGGGAGATCCCGGAGTCGTCCTCCTTCGCCCGGGTCGAGCGGGAGGCTCAGCGGGCCTGGGACAAGGTGCTGGGAGTGATCGAGGTCGAGGGGGCCGACCCGGACCAGCTCACCACTCTCTACTCCAGCCTCTACCGGCTGTACCTGTATCCCAACTCCGCCTTCGAGAACACCGGGACCGTCCGCAAGCCCCGCTACCGGTACGCGAGCCCCTTCTCTGCACCCACCGGCGAGAACACCCCGACCCGCACCGGCGCGAAGATCGTCGACGGCAAGGTCTATGTCAACAACGGGTTCTGGGACACCTACCGCACCACCTGGCCCGCCTACTCCCTGCTCACCCCCCGGCGGGCGGCCGAGCTGGCGGACGGCTTCGTCCAGCAGTACAAGGACGGGGGCTGGATATCCCGCTGGTCCTCCCCCGGCTACGCCGACCTGATGACCGGCACCAGTTCCGACGTGGCCTTCGCGGACGCCTACCTCAAGGGCGTCGGGCTCGACGGGGAGGCCGCGTACGAGGCGGCGGTGAAGAATGCGACCACCGTCCCGCCCTCCCCCGGTGTCGGCCGTAAGGGCATGGCCACCTCCCCCTTCCTCGGCTACACCAGCACCGAGACCCATGAGGGGCTGTCCTGGGCACTGGAGGGCTACCTCAATGACTTCGGGATCGCGCGCATGGGCGAGGCGCTCTACGCCAGGACCAAGAAGGCGCGCTACAAGGAGGAGTCGGAGTACTTCCTGAACCGCGCCCGGAACTACGTCCGGCTCTTCGACCCCGGGGCCGGGTTCTTCCAGGGCCGGGACGCGGACGGGAAGTGGCGGCTGCCGTCGGAGAAGTACGACCCCCGGGTCTGGGGCCACGACTACACCGAGACCAACGGCTGGGGCTACGCCTTCACCGCGCCCCAGGACAGCCGGGGCCTGGCCAACCTCTACGGCGGCCGGTCCGGGCTCGCGAAGAAGCTGGACACCTACTTCAGCACCCCGGAGACCGCCTCCCCCGAGTTCGCCGGGTCCTACGGCGGTGTCATCCACGAGATGACCGAGGCCCGTGACGTCCGCATGGGCATGTACGGCCACAGCAACCAGGTCGCCCATCACGCCGCCTACATGTATGACGCGGCGGGACAGCCCTGGAAGACGCAAGCGACCGTACGCGAGGTGCTCTCCCGGCTCTACACCGGCAGTGAGATCGGCCAGGGCTACCACGGCGACGAGGACAACGGCGAGCAGTCCGCCTGGTACGTCTTCAGCGCGCTGGGGTTCTATCCGCTGGTGATGGGCGGTTCGGAGTACGCGGTCGGCTCGCCGCTGTTCACCAAGGCCACGGTGCACCTGGCAGGCGGCCGCGACCTGGTGATCAGGGCCCCGCGCAACAGCGCGCGGAACGTGTACGTCCAGGGCCTGGAGGTGAACGGCAAGCCCTGGCACAGCACCGCGCTGCCGCACAGGCTCCTCGCCCGGGGCGGCACGCTGGACTTCACCATGGGCCCCAAGCCCTCGCGCTGGGGTACGGGGAAGGACGCGGCGCCCTCCTCCGTCACCCGGGACGACGAGGTGCCCGCGCCGCGCGGCGATCTGACGGTGTCCGGCCGCGGTACCGCCCTGCTGGACGACACCTCGGGCACACACACCGCCTTCACCTCGGTGGACCTGCCGGTCAAGGATCCCGGCCGGGCCGTGCAGTACACCCTGACCTCGGCGGACCGGGGCGACGCGCCGTCCGGCTGGACGCTCCAGGGCTCGGCCGACGGTTCGCACTGGAAGGACCTGGACCGGCGGTCGGACCAGTCCTTCACCTGGGACCGGCAGACCCGGGTCTTCTCGGTCCGCGCGCCCGGACGTTACGGCCACTACCGTCTGGTGGCCGATGACCGGGCCACCCTCGCGGAGGTCGAACTGCTCGGCTGAGACCGGCCGGAGCCGGGGCCCGTCATGGTGCGGGCCCCGGCCTCAACACCCTTGTCACAAGGGCCTGTTCGGAGTTCCCCGGCCGAATTCGCTCTGTTACCTTCCTAGTTCCGCACTGGGAACACCTGAGCGGATAGAGGAAGGGCAGTATGGGGGACATACGACTGTCCGAGCGGTGGCAGGAGTTCTATGCCGGCGCCGGTGGAACGGATACCGATCGTGATGGAGTCAGTACCCGGCTGGCGGGTGCGAACGGGGAAAAGGGTGCGGGAAAGGACGGAGCCGGCGACGGCGATCTGAAGTCGTCGAAAGGCCCGTGGAATACCGCATCGACCGCCCTGGGCGATCTGCACCGCAACGCGGTGCGGGCCCTGGGCGACCTCCGCCACGGCCAGGACGGCGCCGGGGTCGGCGGTAAGTCCGTGGCGGGGCTGGAGAGCACGGGAACGCAGCAGCGGGTCTTCAACTCCTGGGAGGCCCGGCTCTCCGTGGTCCGCGACGAATGCGCCGAGCTGATGGGCAAGCTGACCAAGGCGGGCAATGACCTCGCGAAACAGGACGAGGCCATCGAGAAGCTCTTCACGGAGCAGAAGACCCGGCCCGTCCCGCCGCCGGGCGGCCCCTCGGGGAGCTGGTGACCGGCCGTGGTGACCTACGCACAGCTACGGGCGCTGGACCCCGCCCAGTTCGAACAGGCCGCGGACGGCTGGCACAAGGTCAGCAGCAACGCCGGGGCCGCCAAGGACCGTCTCGACCAGGAGATCAACACCAAGCTACGCGGCGCGCTGAAGGGTGACGGCCTCACCGCGGCGCTGTCCCGGCTGGAGCGGCTCCGCGAGAACTTCCACTACATGCAGGTGGAGTGCGCGCTGATCCTCACCGCCCTCAACGGGCTGGCCTCGGAGCTGCGGTCGGCGAAGAAGAAGCTCGACGACGCCGTACAGGACGCCCGCACCGCGGGGATGACGGTCCGGGAGAACGGTTCGGTCGAGTACCACGCGCCCACGCCGCTGCTGCCGGGCGCCGTGGGCGATTCCTCCGGGGACGGCCGGCCCCCGTATGTGTCCATCACCCCGCAGATGCGGGCACAGGGCTTCGCCGACCGGATCGGTGATGCCCTGGGGGACGCGGCGGAGGCGGACGGCAAGTACGCCAGGACGCTCGGCAAGCTGATCACGGAAGCCGATCTGTCGGTGACCAAGGAGGACTGGAACGACGCCGCGGAGGACCGCGGCGCGGTGAGCACGTCGGTGGGCCGCTATCTGCCACCGGTCCCCGAGGAGAAGTCACCCGCGGAGAACCGGGCCTGGTGGAATGGTCTGTCCGCCGAGGAACGGGCCGAATACATCTCGCTGTACCCGGCGAGCGTGGGGGTCCTGAACGGGCTTCCCGTCGAGGACCGCGATGAGGCGAACCGCGTCGTCTTCACCGAACAGCGCGCGAAATACCAGACCGAACTGGACAATTATCCGCCCGCGCCGAAACCGAAGTTCATCATGGCCGGCCGGTCGATGGTCATCACCTCCGAATGGCGGGAGTGGGACGCGCGGCGCGAACACCTCAAGGCCGCGCTCAACGGTATGAAGCGCATTCAGATGCGTTTCGACGACATGGGCAAGGTGGACGCCTTCGACAACACCCGGCCGTCCGGATACACCCCGACCGGCAGTGGACTCCCCCCGGCGTATCTGCTGGCGTTCGCCCCCGAGGAGAACGGGCGCGCGATCGTGGCCAACGGCAATCCGGACACCGCCGACCACACCGCGGTGATGGTCGGCGGCACCAAGGGCACGCTCGGCGGGATCAACAAACCGCTGATCGCGGGCACCAATCTGTGGCAGGCCGCCACCGCGCTGCCCGGCGAGCCGAAGGTGTCCACGATCACCTGGTACGGATACGACGCCCCGCAGAGCTTCGTCCCGGAGGCCATGAAGGACAAGTACGCCGACCGGGCGGCGGGAGACCTCAACGACTTCCTGACGGGGCTGCGCACCGCGCACGACCCGTCGGCCGGTGACCACATCTCGGTGCAGGGCCACAGCTACGGCACCGTGGTCGTGGGGTCGGCCGCCCGGCAGGGCGATCTGCCCGCGGACGATGTGATGCTGAGCGGCAGCCCCGGGGTCCAGGTGGGCCGGGCGCGGGAGCTGGACGTGCCCGAGGGGCACGTCTGGAACCAGACCGCCGACGACGACTGGGTCCCCGACTGGGGTGCCGTGTCCCACGGCCACCGCGAGGGGCTGCACTGGGTGACCCCCGGCGACGGGGAGTTCGGCGCCCGCCAGATGACCACCGACACCACCGGTCACGGCAACTACTGGCTCGCCGGGTCCGAGACCCTGGAGAACCAGGCGCGGGTGGTGGCGGGCCGCTACGACGACGTCCGCGTACGGTAGCGGGGGCCGCGATGTCCGCATCCGACGCCCCCGTCCGCGCCCCCGAGGTGCGAGAGGTCTCCGCGCCGCGGCGGGAGGCCGGGCGGCTCTCCAGCGAGCTGTACGACCTGCTGCGGGTGAAGGGGCGGACCACCGCGCCGGGCCCGGGTGTGGGCCCGTGCGGCGATCTGGACCCCGACACCTTCTACGTCATCCGGCACCCGTGGTCGGTGTACGGGGTTCCGGCCGACGAACTGCGCACCGCCTGGGAGGGACTCCGGGAGGACCTGCCCCGGCACGGCTGGACGATCGTCACCGAGGGGCGGGAGGAGACCGTCGCCGCGGCGCCGTATCTGATCGCCGACTGCGCCCGGGCACCCTTCACCCTGAAGGCCACCCTGCTCATCCCGACCGCGCGGGACACCGGACGCGGCGCGGAGCCGGGGATCGGCTTCACACTGGTCTCCGCCTGCTTCCGGGTTCCGGAGGGCGGGACGGTGGCCGCGTCCTGACACCGCACACCACGGCCGTCCCCGTGCCGCCGGGGCACGGGGACGGCCGGGCGCGGGTCACAGGCTCCGCACCACCTCGGCCTCCCGTTCGGCGTCCAGACCCACCGGCGGGCGGTCCGGGCGGTGCGGTGCCACCCCGCCCAGCGCGCTCAGCCAGGTCCAGGTGTCCGCCACCGTCTCGGCCACCGGGCGGCAGCGCAGTCCCGCCGCCAGCACCTTGGAGACATCGCCGCGGTGCATGGTGTCGTAGAGCTCCCCCGGCGGCAGCCAGACCGGCAGTTCGCTCCACGGCTCGATCCCGGCCGCCAGCACGGTCTCCGGAGCGGCCCAGCGCAGCTCCGCATCGGAGCCGGTGACCCGGACACAGCTCTCCAGCAGCTCCCCCATCGTGGTGTGACCCGGCGGACTGACCACGTTGTACGCACCGCCGAGCCCGCCCTGTGCGGCGTCCAGCACCCACTGGGCCAGGTCGCGCCCGTCGATGTACTGGAGGGGCAGATCGCGCGGACCGGGGGCGAGCACCGGACCGCCGCGGGCGATCCGGTTCAGCCACCAGGGGAGCCGCCCGATGTTCTCGTAGGGGCCGATGACCAGCCCCGCGCGGGCCAGCAGGGCCCGTTCGCCGAAGGCGTCACGGGCCGCCAGCTCCCCGCCCCGTTTGACGGTGGCGTAGTCGCCGCCGTCGGCGTCCGGGGATGCCTCCACCACCGGCCCGTCCTCCGTCAGACCGGCCGGGGCCGGATAGGTGTACACCGAGCGGCTGGAGACGTAGGCGTACGTCCCGGCGCGCCCGGTGAGCAGCCGCGCGGTGTCCCGGACCGCCGAGGGTGCGCCCGACCAGGTGTCCACCACGACGTCCCACACCCCGCGCTCCAGGGCGGCGAGTCCGCCGGGGGCGGTGCGGTCGCCGTGCAGTGCGGTGACCCCCGGCGGCGGGGGGTGGTGGCCGCGGTGGAACACCGTGACCTCCCAGCCGCGGGCCAGCGCCTCCTCGGTGACGGCCCGGCCCACGAACTCCGTCCCGCCCAGCATCAGAAGTCTCATGACGGCGACTCTGCCCGCTCGTCGCGCTCCGGCCCAGGGTTCCCTGCTGTCAGCAGAATCGCCACCGGCGGACACCGGCGCTTCCGTGCGCTCCGACCCGCGGCCCGGTCATCGTTTCACCGCGCCCGCCGCGCACGCCGATTGGGCAGGATGGAGACATGATCCTGCGCCAGTTGCATGACACCGACAAGGACGCCGAGGCGGTGTGGGAGGTGGTCGCTGCCGCGTTCGGGGACACCGCCGCGCTCGCGGGCCTGGACGGCTGGCCACCGGAGTATGTCGCCGAGGTCCACGACCGCAACCGGCATCTCGCCCGCAGCGATCCGGGCGGCTGCTGGCTCGCCGTGGACGACGGCGGTATGCCGCTGGGCGCCGCGCTGTCCACGCGCCGCGAGGGCACCTGGGGGCTGTCGATGTTCGCGGTGCTGCCGCGGGCCCAGCGGCAGGGCGTCGGCCGGGAGCTGCTCGCGGCGACGCTGCTGTACGGCCGGGGATGTCTGCGCGGGATCATCTGCGGCTCCGAGGATCCACGGGCGGTGGCCACCTACCGGCGTGCGGGGTTCGCGCTGCATCCGGCGATGCGGCTGCGCGGCACCGTCGGCCCGGAGACCAAGGCGCGGCTGTCCCCGCCGGACGGCGCGGTGCACGAGGGGGCGGCCCGCCACCGGGACCTGCTGGACTCGGTGGACCGCCGCACCCGGGGCGGTGCCCACGGGGCCGACCACGAACTGCTGATGGCCCAGCGGCGGTTGCTGGTGGTGGACGACCTGGCGGGCAGCGGCTATTGCTACGTCGGCGAGGACGGCAAGGTCGAGCTGCTGGCCGCCACCTCGCGCCGGCTGGCCAAGCGGCTGCTGACGGCGGCCCTGCTGTGCCTGCCGGAGGGCACCGACGCCCGGGTCCCGGGGCTGACCGCCGAGCAGCAGTGGGCGGTGGACGTGGGTCTGGAGGCCGGGCTCGACCTGTCCACCGGCGGCTATGTCTGTCTGCGCGGTATGCCGCCCCCGGCGCCCTACATCCCCCCGGCACCCCCCCTACCCCCCGCCCCCCGGTCCCGGCGCGGCCCCCCCCCCCGGGGGGGGGGGCGCCCCGTCCGGCCGTCGCCGGGACCGGCGTGCTGACGCGCGGATCGGCCTTACTTGCGGATCAGCGAGCGCAGCACGTACTGCATGATGCCGCCGTTGCGGTAGTAGTCCGCCTCACCGGGGGTGTCGATGCGGACGACCGCGTCGAACTCGACACCGGTATCGGTGGTGACCTTGACCGTGCGCGGCGTGGTGCCGTTGTTGAGCTCCTCGACACCGGTGAAGGAGAAGGTCTCCTCGCCGGTCAGACCGAGGGACCCGGCGGACGCGCCCTCCGGGAACTGCAGCGGCAGGACGCCCATGCCGATGAGGTTCGAGCGGTGGATGCGCTCGTAGGACTCGGCGATGACGGCCTTGACGCCGAGCAGCGCGGTGCCCTTGGCGGCCCAGTCGCGGGACGAACCGGAGCCGTACTCCTTGCCTGCCAGGATGACCAGCGGGGTGCCGGCGGCCTGGTAGTTCTGCGAGGCGTCGTAGATGAAGGAGACCGGCCCGCCGTCCTGCGTGAAGTCGCGGGTGTAGCCGCCCTCGGTGCCCGGCGCGATCTGGTTGCGCAGCCGGATGTTGGCGAAGGTGCCGCGGATCATGACCTCGTGGTTACCACGGCGCGAGCCGTAGGAGTTGAAGTCACGACGCTCGACGCCGTGCCCGGTGAGGTACTGGCCGGCGGGGGTGTCGGCCTTGATCGCACCGGCCGGGGAGATGTGGTCGGTGGTGACCGAGTCGCCCAGCTTCGCCAGCACGCGGGCGCCGGAGATGTCCGAGACCGGGGTGGTCTCCATGGTCATGCCCTCGAAGTACGGGGGCTTGCGCACGTAGGTGGACTGGGCGTCCCACTCGAAGGTGTTGCCGGTGGGGATCGACAGCGCCTGCCACTGGGCGTCGCCCGCGAAGACGTCCTGGTAGGACTTGTTGAACATGTCCTCGCCGATGGCGTTCGCCACGACGTCGTTGACCTCGGCCTCGGTCGGCCAGATGTCCTTCAGGAAGACCGGGTTGCCCTCGGTGTCGATGCCCAGCGCGTCCTCGGTGATGTTCACCTTCATGGAACCCGCGAGGGCGTACGCGACGACCAGCGGCGGGGACGCCAGGTAGTTCATCTTGACGTCGGGGTTGATCCGGCCCTCGAAGTTGCGGTTGCCGGAGAGCACCGAGGTCACGGCCAGGTCGTGCTCGTTGACGGCCTTGGAGACCTCCTCCGGCAGCGGGCCGGAGTTGCCGATGCAGGTGGTGCAGCCGTAGCCGACGAGGTTGAAGCCGACCTTGTCGAGGTACGGGGTGAGCCCGGCCTTGTCGAAGTAGTCGGTGACGACCTTGGAGCCCGGGGCGAGCGTGGTCTTGACCCACGGCTTGCGGGTCAGGCCCTTCTCCACGGCCTTCTTCGCGACCAGCGCGGCGGCGACCATGACGTACGGGTTCGAGGTGTTGGTGCAGGAGGTGATGGCCGCGACCGTCACCGCACCGTGGTCGATCTCGTAGGTCGAGCCGTCGGGGGCGGTGACCGTGGTC
This sequence comes from Streptomyces cucumeris, assembly GCF_024295805.1. Lineage (GTDB taxonomy): Bacteria > Actinomycetota > Actinomycetes > Streptomycetales > Streptomycetaceae > Streptomyces > Streptomyces cucumeris. Next base: position 246,546 of record NZ_JANCLX010000001.1, on the reverse strand, counting down.
GGACGGGTCGGCACGCCGTTGGTGGCGGCCGGGGCGTCGGAGGCCGGGAAGGACTCCTTGCCCGCCTCGTCGTCGTCCTCGACGTAGTTGCGCACGTCCAGCGCGAACTGCTCGGCGGCGTTGGCGAGGACGATGCGGTCCTGCGGACGCTTCGGGCCGGCGATCGAGGGGACGACGGTCGACAGGTCCAGCTCGAGCTTCTCGGAGAAGTCGGGCTCGGCGGCCGGGTCGAGCCAGAGGCCCTGCTCCTTGGCGTACGCCTCGACGAGCGCGAGCTGCTGGGCGTCGCGGCCCGTCAGCTTCAGGTACTTGATCGTCTCGTCGTCGATCGGGAAGATCGCGGCGGTGGAGCCGAACTCCGGGGACATGTTGCCGATGGTGGCGCGGTTGGCGAGGCTGGTGGCCGCCACGCCCTCGCCGTAGAACTCGACGAACTTGCCGACGACGCCGTGCTTGCGCAGCATCTCGGTGATGGTGAGCACCAGGTCGGTGGCGGTGGTGCCGGGCGTGAGCTCACCGGTGAGCTTGAAGCCGACGACCCGCGGGATGAGCATCGACACCGGCTGACCCAGCATGGCCGCCTCGGCCTCGATACCGCCGACGCCCCAGCCCAGCACACCGAGGCCGTTGACCATGGTGGTGTGGGAGTCGGTGCCGACGAGGGTGTCGGGGTACGCCTGGCCGCCCCGGACCATGACCGTACGGGCCAGGTGCTCGATGTTCACCTGGTGGACGATGCCGGTGCCGGGCGGGACGACCTTGAACTCGTCGAAGGCGGTCTGACCCCAGCGCAGGAACTGGTAGCGCTCCTTGTTGCGGCCGTACTCCAGCTCGACGTTCTGGCCGAAGGCGTCCCGGGTGCCGAACTTGTCGGCGATGACGGAGTGGTCGATGACCAGCTCGGCCGGGGCCAGCGGGTTGATCTTCGCCGGGTCGCCGCCGAGCTCCTTGACGGCCTCACGCATGGTGGCGAGGTCGACGACACAGGGCACGCCGGTGAAGTCCTGCATGATCACGCGGGCCGGCGTGAACTGGATCTCCTGGCTGGGCTGGGCCTGCGAGTCCCAGCCGCCCAGCGCGCGGATGTGGTCGGCGGTGATGTTCGCGCCGTCCTCGGTGCGGAGCAGGTTCTCCAGCAGCACCTTCAGGCTGTACGGCAGGCGGGCGGACCCCTCCACCTTGTCCAGCCTGAAGATCTCGTACGACTCGTCGCCCACCTGCAGCGTGCTGCGGGCGTCGAAGCTGTTCGCCGACACGACAGTCTCCTTCATGCATGAATTCGCGCGTACCACCGCAATGCTGCCGCCGCCCGCCCGCGCCCGTCCGCTAAGGTAGGGCTAAGTTAGGTAACCCTTACCGGTGCGAGTGGAAGGCGGTGCACCTTCAGCAGATATCTCGATGTCGAGATAACTCTAATACATCACCCTCGCGCGGTCAGCTCTGCCCTGCCGCGGAGGGGTGTCATGCCGTCTGGCGGCGGGTGGCGCGTTCACCGGAACGGGTGATCGTCAGGCGGGTCCGCCGCAGGTCGTGGCAGATCCCGGACGGACCGCGGCGGGTCCGGCGCGGGCCCGGTGCGGCGTCCGTCACGTTCGGCGGCGTCCGGCGAAGTCCGGGGGCGGCCGAAAGTGGCCGGACCGGGACCGCCCCGGTCCCCGCGGTGAGCGGACCGTTCCGCTTATGGCGCGGTCCCGTGCGCGGGGTGCCGGCCGGGGCGGGCCGAACTGGTCCGGGAGGGCCTGGAGTTCCGCACCCGGGCGCCCGTGCCCGCCGCGATACTGCTCCCCATGGATCCGCACCTGCTCCGCACCTTCGTCTCCGTGGCCCGCTGCGGCTCCTTCGCCGAGGCCGCCCATGAGCTGGGGTCCACCCCGTCGGCGGTGTCCCGGCACATCGCGACGCTGGAGGCTGATCTGTGCGCCCCGCTGCTCACCCGGCAGCCGGTGACGCTCACCCCCGCGGGGGCGCGGCTGCTGGAGCACGCCGGTCCGCTGCTGATGCGGCTGGACGCGGCCCGCGCGGAGGTGGAGCGGCTGGCCGGGTCCGGAACCGCCCGGCTGACGCTCGGCGCCTCACCCCTGGCCCTCACCCCGCGGATCGCGGCGGCGCTGGAGGAGCTGCGCGGGACCCACCCCGGCGTACGGATCACGGTGCGGATCCTGGGCCGCCAGGAGGTCCCGGCCGCGCTGGCGCGCGGGGCGCTGGACCTGGGCCTGGTCGACGGCCCGGCCGCCCCCGCCGACCCGCTGCCGCCACCCGCCGCCGGAGCGCTCACCGCGGCCGGGGTCGCCGAGGGCCCGCTCGTCGTGGCGCTGCCGGCCGGCCATCCGCTGGCCCGGCGGCTCGGTCTGCGCCTGACCGACCTCGCCGACAGCCGCTGGCTGGACGCCCCGGACACCGCGATGCCGCTCGTCCGGCTGCGCGCCTTGGCCCGCACCGGCGGCTTCCGCGCCGCACTGACCTACCAGGGCACGGAGGTGCGCGGGCTGCTGGCACTGGTCGCTGCGGGCCACGGCCTGGCCCTGCTGCCGCACACCGCCGCCGAGGGCGTACCCGGCACGGCCACGGTCCCGCTGATCGCCCCGCGCCTGACCCACCGCACCGAACTCCTCCACGGCCCGGCGGTCGACGGCCCGGCCCGCTCGCTGGCGGCACTGGTGACGGGGGACCCTCACCGGTATGGGTGAGGAACGGGCCGAACCGCCCTCCGCCGAGGAGGATTGCGATAGACCTGGCAGAGTCGTCATGCCGCAGCCCCGACGTCTCATGGAGGACCGATGAGTGCACAACCTCATGAGGGTGCCGCCTCGTATGCGGCCGACGACCCCGAAACCGCGCTGAAGTACGCGATCCAGCACATCCAGGGGGACGACCGGGTGCAGATCGTCGAGGGGGTCATCACACCGTTGTCACCGAGCTGGGGCCACGAGAAGGCGGCAGACAAGATCCGAAACCAGATCGCCTCGATCGTGAGCAAGCTGGGCTGCGTCACAGGATCGGGCAATCTGGACCTGCCAGGCACAAGCAACTGGTACGTGTCTGACGTAGCGGTCGTACCCGAAGGCCTGGCAGACGCTGAAGCACTGACCCCTGATCAGACCCTGCTGGTCGTCGAGAACTCCTCCGACTCCAACGAGGACATAGACCGGATCGTCAAGCGCCGCCGCTACGCCGAGTACGGCGCGCCGCTGTATCTCCTGGTCGACCGGCAGCAGCGCGCCTGCACGCTGTACTCGGCGCCCGGGAACCTCGGCTACACCAGGACGGACGGCCCCCTCCCCTTCGGCACCCCCCTCGCGCTCCCGGAACCGTTCGATCTGGAGCTGGACACCTCGGAGTTCTGACCTCCCTGGAGGGTCGCGCCCCGAGGGCGCTCGTTCAGCCGCTTGCGAGGCGGACTCTGACCAGCGACAGGACCTCCTCGTCGGAGAGGCCCAGCGAACGGGCCTCCACTACCAGGCCCTGGACGCCGTCCAGGAGGCGGGCGCGGGCGGGTGAGTGGTCCGCGCTGACCACCGCCCCGCGGCCGCGGCGCAGTTCGATCAGGCCCTCGTCACGGAGGCGCTGATAGCCCCGGAGCACCGTGTGCACGTTGACGCCGAGGGAGTCGGCGAGGGCGCGGGCGGCGGGCAGCCGCTCGCCCGGGCCCACCGAGCCGTCGGCGAGGGCGCCGCGCACCGAGGCGGCGATCTGGTCGCCCAGCGGGACGGGAGAGCCGGGGTCGACACGGAAGAGCATCTCAGTCCCGCCCTCCCCTAGCGGTCGTACGGCCGCGTTCGGCGAGGGTGTTGAGCAGGGCGGCCGCCGTGGCCGCGTCGTCCACGGTCACCACGAACTCCCGGCCGGTGGCCAGCCGCAGGCTCAGCGCCTCGCCCGAGCGGAGCACCAGACCGCTGCGCCCCGCCGCCGACCGGTAGCCCCAGCCGCCCAGTTCCGCGGCGCGGACCTCCCGGCTGAGGGCGCCCTCGATCCGCTCCAGCGGCACCCGCAGCCGGGGACGCGGGGCGAACCGGGCGGTGACGGTCAGACCCCGGCGGTCGACGGTCACCCGGCAGCCGGAGAACAGCGCGACGGCCGAGCCGATGGCGGCCAGCGGCAGCCCGGCCGCCGGGCCCGCGGCGAAGGCCAGCGCCCCGCCGAGCACGGCGGTGACCCCGCCCGTGCCGAGCAGTACCGGCGATCCCACGGCGCGGGTCCAGCTGGCCAACTCGCCCTGGGCGAGCGGAAGACGCGGCCCGCTCTCCGGATCGGCGCTTCCGGCCGGTCGTGCGGTGTCCAGCCCGGCGAGGAGCCAGCCCAGCCAGCCGACGGCCACCGCGACGGCGCAGGACGCCGCCAGCCGCCACAGCGGGAACTCCACCCCCTCCGGACCCGCCGTCCCGGCCTCGGCGTTGGCGAGGAGCAGCAGGGCGAGGACACAGCCGAGCTGGGCGGGGGTTCCGTAACCGACAGCGACCATCGCCCGTCGCTCCCCGAGCGGGGTGCGCGACCCGGCGGCGAGCCCCGCGGCGACCGCTCCGGGGATGAGGAAGAGGGCCGCCACCACCGAGAGGAAGGCACCCGGACCGGTGAATCCGTCGGCCTGGCCGGAGGTGCCGAAGTGGGTGGCGAGCCGGTCCGGCAAGCGGTCGCCCAGTGCGGTGAAGACTCCCACCACACCGGCCCAGGCCAGCGGGAACGGCGCGGCGACGACGATCGCGCGACGGACGGAACAGTTCATGGCAACCCCCTTGTTCGCATAGTAGTAGAACAACTTCCGGCTGGACAGACCGCGCCACGCCCATCCCTCCATCACCATGCGCATCTCATATCTGAGATAGCCTCGGAGTTATGACTGACGACTACCTCTCACGTATCGGCAAGCTCATCCGTGACGCCCGACAGCACCGCGGCTGGACCCAGTCACAGCTCGCCGAAGCGCTCGGCACCAGCCAGAGCGCGGTCAACCGCATCGAGCGGGGGAATCAGAACATCAGTCTTGAGATGATCGCCAGGATCGGGGAGGCCCTGGACAGCGAGATCGTCTCCCTGGGCTACGCCGGTCCGATGCATCTGCGGGTGGTGGGCGGCCGCCAACTCTCCGGCGCCATCGACGTGAAGACGAGCAAGAACGCCTGTGTGGCGCTGTTGTGCGCCTCGCTCCTCAACTCCGGCCGTACGACGCTGCGCAGAGTCGCCCGGATCGAGGAGGTCTACCGCATCCTCGAAGTGCTCGGCAGCATCGGCGTCCGCACCCGCTGGATCAACGACGGGGCCGATCTGGAGATCGTGCCGCCCGCCGAACTCGACCTCGCCACCATGGACACCGAGGCCGCCCGCCGGACACGCAGCGTCATCATGTTCCTCGGTCCGCTGCTGCACCGGCTGGACCGGTTCCGGATCCCCTACGCGGGCGGCTGCGACCTCGGCACCCGCACCGTGCAGCCCCATATGACCGCACTGCGCCCCTTCGGCCTCGAAGTGACCGCCACCGACGGGATGTACCACGCCCAGGTGGACCGCTCGGTCACCCCCGGCCGCGCCATCGTGCTGACCGAACGCGGTGACACCGTGACCGAGAACGCGCTGCTGGCCGCCGCCCGGCACGACGGGGTCACGGTGATCCGCAACGCCTCCTCCAACTACATGGTCCAGGACCTGTGCTTCTTCCTGGAGGAGTTGGGGGTGAAGGTCGAGGGCGTGGGCACCACCACCCTCACCGTGCACGGGGTCACCGACATCGACCGGGATGTGGACTACGCGCCCTCCGAGGATCCGGTGGAGGCGATGAGCCTGCTGGCCGCCGCCGTGGTGACGGAGTCGGAGCTGACGATCCGGCGGGTTCCGGTGGAGTTCCTGGAGATCGAGCTGGCCATCCTGGAGGAGATGGGGCTCGACCATGAGCGCTCCCGGGAGTACCCGGCGGACAACGGCCGCACCCGGCTGGTCGATCTGACGGTCCGCCCGTCCAAGCTCCAGGCCCCGATCGACAAGATCCACCCGATGCCGTTCCCCGGCGTCAACATCGACAACGTGCCCTTCTTCGCCGCCATCGCGGCCGCCGCCCAGGGCTCGACGCTCATCCATGACTGGGTCTACGACAACCGCGCCATCTATCTGACCGAGCTCAACCGGCTGGGCGCGCACGTCAAACTGCTCGACCCGCACCGGGTCCTGGTCGAGGGCCCGACCCGCTGGCGCGCCGCCGAGATGATGTGCCCGCCCGCGCTGCGGCCCGCGGTGGTGGTGCTGCTGGCGATGATGGCGGCGCCCGGCACCTCGGTGCTGCGCAACGTCTATGTCATCAACCGCGGTTACGAGGATCTGGCGGAGCGGCTGAACTCGATCGGCTCCCAGATCGAGACCTTCCGCGACATCTGACCGGCGGATGCCGCCACACCCCGCATGACCTCTCCACCTGTCTCGAACTCGGTCAGGATGTGAGAGCCGTCCGCCGGGCGGGGAGGGGCTTGATCAGCGGTGCCAGAAGCGCGGCCGACTGACTGGACGTCAGCACCTCGGAGGGATCCAGCGGGATGATCTCGCGCGTGGATTCGTCGACCTCCCACACATCCTCACCGAGCAGCCGCCCTTCGTCGTCGTACGGCCAGATCATGTGCTCGAGGTTCTTGACCAGGTAGGTGGCATCGGGGTCGACCGGCGCACCGCCGGCTGCGAGCACGGCCCCGGGTGTCTGCTGGTAGAGCACCGCGGTGGAGCAGATGACGTTGTCACCGACGGCCAGCTTCTCGTTCTCAGCGTAGAAGATCGACTGCCCGGTCCGCGCCCACTCGCTGTAGACGTTCTTCACCGCGTCGGCGCCCTCGAGGGTTGTGCTGATACCGAAGACGTTGAAGTGGTAGACGGGGTGTTCCACGGTCATCTCGGGCGCGAAGATCTCCTCCCAGCGCCCCGCCATCTCCAGGTAGCGGTGCCGGTTGTAGGCGTGCAGGAGGTAGAGATGGCGGGGGTTGTCGGTGGTCTCTATCAGCCGCTCGACGGCGGCATTGGTCATGGTGATGTCGAACCTGGCCATGGTGCATTCCTTCCTGGGTATGACGGATCAGACACCGCGCGTGAATCGCTCGCGCAGCGCGGTCTTCTGGAACTTGCCGGTCGCGGTCGTCGGGATCGTGGCCATGAACTCGAACCGGTCGGGCAGCTGCCATTTCGCGAACTCCTGGGTCAGGTGTTCGCGCAGCTCGTCGGGTGATGCGGTCGTGCCCTCGTGGAGCGCGATGGCAGCGAGCGGGCGCTCGCCCCAGCGGTCGTCGGGGACGGCGATGACCGCGGCCTGGGCCACGGCGGGGTGGGCCATGAGGTGGTTCTCCAGGTCCACCGAGGAAATCCATTCACCGCCGGACTTGACGAGATCCTTGGCGCGGTCGCAGATGCGGATGCAGCCGCGGGGGTCGATACGGACGATGTCGCCGGTACGGAACCAGCCGTCGGCGGTGAAGCTCGCCTCATCCGAGCCACGGCGGTGATACGACGCCGCGACCCAGGGACCGCGGACCTCCAGCTCGCCCATGGCCCGGTCATCCCAGGCGATCAGCCGGCCGTCGTCGCCTCTGGCCCGGATGTCGACGAACGGGGCGGCGATGCCCTGCCGCCCGCGGAACTCGTACCTCTCGTCGGGCGTGGCCTCGTCGAGCTCTTCGGGCAGACGGCAGACACTGCCGATGGGAGCGGTCTCCGTCATGCCCCAGGCCTGGATGACCTGCAGTCCGTGCCGGTCGAAGCCTTCGAGCATGCTGCGGGGCACGGCGGCGCCGCCCACGATGAGCCGCTCCAGCCCGTCGAGGTCCCACCGCCAGGGTTCGGCGTCGAGGGCGGCGAGCATCCCCATCCACACGGTGGGGACACCGGCGGTCATGGTGACGCGCTCCCCGGCCAGGAGGTCCAGCACACTCACCGGATCGAGCCGGGGGCCGGGCAGCACGAGAGCGGCGCCGGTGAGGGCGGCGGCGTACGGCAGACCCCACGCGTTCGCGTGGAACATCGGCACGACCGGCAGCACCGTGTCGCGCGCCGAGACCTCCAACTGGTCGGGCAGTGCCGCCACCAGGGAGTGCAGCACCAGGGCCCGGTGCGAGTACACCACCCCTTTGGGGCGGCCGGTCGTGCCCGACGTGTAGCACATCGCGGCCGCGCGCCGTTCATCGAGCACCGGCCACCGCATCGGCTCGGCGGAGGCGATCAGCTCTTCGTAGTCCCGTGCCCCTGCCGGTGTGTCGCCGGTGCCGCCGACGACGATGATGTGCCGGAAGGCATGCGCGTCATGGAACCCCGCCAGCACCCCGAGCAGTGAGTCGTCGACGACGAGGACCTTGTCGTCCGCGTCGGCGGCGATGGCACCCAGGTCATCGGGGTGCAACCGGGGGTTGAGCGTATGGATCACGGCGCCCATCGTGGGCACCGCGAAATACAGTTCCAGATGTTCGGCCTGGTTCCACAGCAGCGTCGCGACCCGGTCCCCCGCTTCCACTCCCAGGGACGCGAGCGCGGTCGCGAGACGCCGGGCCCGGTGCGCGCAGGCGCCCAGCGTGGTGCGGACGATGTCACCGTCCGGGCGCCGGGAGACGACGGAGCGACCGTGGTGAAACGTTTCGGCGCGCTCGACGACCGCGGTCAGGGTGAGCGGGCAGTCGTCCATGGTGAGTCCGTTGATCAACGAGTTCTCCTTGCTGCGTCTCTGCGTGGGGCGCACCGTACGAAGAACCGTCCGGCCGGTTCTCGTCACCCGGCGACGAGAACCGCCCCGCCCGTTGTCGCCGGGCGACAACTCACTCCCCGCGACCACCCCGGCACAGCTCTGGCCGCGCCGTCCGTTCACCGGCTACATTCGCTCCGTGGAGGTCGAGTGGGCGCCCGCGCGGGAACCGGCCGCGCACCGGGCCTGGTCCCGTGTTCTGCGCCCCGTAGCCGCTGAGCTGCTCGAGGGTTCCACAGCGCTGGCCGCGCACGCGGCGGAGACCATCCGCGCCGAGTTTCCCGAGCTGTTCGACAACGCGGACAGCCGGGGGGAGAACCTCGGCAGCACGGAGGCCAACATCCGGCTGTTCGCCCGGCTGATGGAGCGCGGCGCGGACCCCCGGCGGGTCGAGCTTCCCCCGGCCACCCTCGCATTCGCCCGCACCGAGGTGCAGCGGCAGGTGGCCTTCACGTCGTTGACGCGTTTCTACCGCCTGGGACACGAGGTGGTCTGGGAGTGGCTCCTGGCGCGCATCGCCCGGCGTGCCGACAGTCAGCGAGAACTGCTCAAGGCGGTCGAGCTCGGGTCCGCATGGCTCTTCACCTACGTCGACGCCTCGGTCGCCGAGGCCGAGCGGGTCTATGAGGCCGAGCAGCGGTTGTGGTTGCGGAGCACGTCCGCGGCGCGCACCGAGGTGATCGCCGACATCATGGCCGGCCGGGAGAAGGACGCGCGGCGCGCCGAACGGCGGCTGCGCTACGGCCTGGAGCGCCGTCATGTGGCCGTCATCGCGTGGATGGACACCGCCGCCGACGAGGACGCGCTGGACATTCTGGAGCCGGCGCTGGCGAAGGTCGCGGCCGGTCTCGGCGGCGACGCCACACTCATCCAGCCGACCGGTCTGCGTGCCGCGGTGATGTGGGTGAGTGGTGCCTGCGGCTTCTCCGCCGGACGCCCCCCGCTCCCGGGATCCGGTGGGCCCGCACCGGACGGAGTGCGGCTGGCGATCGGTGAGCCGGGTTCCGGGCTGACCGGGTTCCGCCGGACGTACAACGAGGCGGTCCATGCCCGCCGCGTGGCCTCGCTGATCGGGACCGGTGCCGAACGGGTCACCTGGTACGCGGATGTGGTGGTCGCCGCCATGGCGAGTGTCGACATGGACCTGGCCACGACGTTCGTCCACCGTGTCCTGGGGAGGCTGGCCGACCGCGACGAAGCGACGCGGCGCCTGGCGAAGACCCTGGCGGTGTATCTCGATGAGAACGCGAGCCGGTCCCGGACCGGTCAGCGGCTCGGTGTGCACGGGAACACCGTGCGGTACCGCGTCCTCCAGGCGGAACGGCTCCTCGGCCGCGGTATCGAGGAGGACACCCTCGATCTGCGCGTCGCCCTTGCGCTGCTGCCCGTCGTCGACGGCGAGTCCGCCTTCTGAGGTGCCGCCGAGCCGACCGCGGCGCGGCCGGGGCCGTGGTCCTTGGCGCTCGACGACAAACCACCCCCGCCATTTTGTCGCTTCACGCCGAGACGCCGTCCGTCGCGCTCGCATAACTTCGCCCGCCGGACCTCGTACACGACAACCGGAAGGGGCACCGGAATTGAAGTACCTCACCAAGGTCGCAGCGGCTGTGGTCGCGGGTGTGCTGCTCGTGCCGGCCGCCGCCAGCGCGGATTCCAAGGAGGGCAAGGGCGGCGACTACCGCACCGGCTACGCCCTCGGACAGCGGGCGTACGACTACGGCCTGCCGCTCCTGGACACCGAGCGCCTGTTCCAGACCTCGACGAGCGTCAATGTCTCCGACGGCTCGGGCAACGGGCCGGTCAACCAGTTCAACCACCTGCCGAAGCTGGTGGTTCCCAGGCCGGATCAGCGATCCGTCGTCGCACCCAACGCCGACACGCTGTACTCGCTCGCATGGCTCGACCTGTCCGACGAGCCGCAGGTGATCCATGTGCCGGCGATCAAGAACCGGTTCTACGTCATGGAGATGCTGACGCCCTGGACGGAGAACTTCTACAACATCACCTCGCATGACGGGCCACGCGACAAGGGGACCCACCGGCTGACCCGTGGCGGCGACTTCGCCGTCGTACCCCCCGGATACACCGGCGACCTGCCCGCCGGGGTGCACCGCATCGAATCGCCCTACAAGCGCGTGTGGATCCTCGGCCGCACGCTGATCCGCGGCGCGTCGGACACCCCGGCCGTCAACGCGATCCAGAAGCGGTACACGGTCACCCCGCTGTCCCGCTACGGCCGGCCGCACACCCCGCCGAAGCCGTCTCCCCCGGACACCACACTGAACATCGCCACGGTTCCCGGCACCCAGCCCGGTGACGACCCGCTGACGTTCTACACCGCGCTCGGCAGGGAACTGCGGACCTTCAAGCCGATGCCCGGGGACCGGAGGCTGCTCAAGCGGCTCAAGCGGATCGGTGTCGGACCGGGTATGGACCCCGCCCGCAGCCACCGGCTCAGTGCCGCCACCCTGCGCGGGATGCGGGACGCGGTCGCCCAGGGCCGGGCGCACACCGACGATGTGGTGAAGCGGATGTACGCCGCCAGCGCACCGGCTCACAACGGGTACCTCGTGATGAACACCGGCGCCTACGGCACCGACTACCGACGGCGGGCCGTCGTGGACCAGATCGGCCTCGGAGCGCCGCTGTCGCACATCTCCGTGTACCCCTTCGCACGGACCGACAGGCAGTCCCGGCCGCTCTCGGGTGCCAACAGGTACGTGCTGCACATCCCGGCCGGGCAGATGCCACCGGTGAAGGGCTTCTGGTCCCTGACCATGTACGACAAGAACGGGTTCTTCGTGCCGAACCCGATCGACCGGTACGTGCTCAACGACCGCTCGGATCTGCACCGCAACAGCGACGGCTCCATCGATCTCTACGTCCAGCACGATGAGCCGACCGACAAGGCCGAGCGGAAGAACTGGCTTCCGGCGCCCGAGGACGGTTTCAGTCTCATGTGGCGCCTCTACGGCCCCTCCCCCGACGCCCTGCCCGGACTGCTCGACGGCACCGGCTGGAAGCCGCCGGCGATCGAGAGGGCGACCCCAGGGCACCTGCAGTAAGCGACGGTGTTTCCCCCGGGTGGTCCGGATCAGGCCGCGTCGAGTTCGCGCAGCAGTCCGATGGTGAGGGCGTCGACCGGGCGGGCCTGGTCCTCGGTCTCCTCACTGGCGGTGTTCACCATCATCACCACCGCCGTACCGCTGCCCCGGCTGAACGCCGCGCAACTGCTGAAGCCGCCGGTGCCGCCGTTGTGCCAGGCCATGGTGTGACCGCTCGGCAGCGGGGAGAGGTGCCAGCCGAGGCCGAGGCGCAGCCCCTCGTCCGCGGTGAAGTGCGGGCGCTGGGTCAGCTCGACGGCCTCACGGAACGGTGAGCGCTCCGGCCGGAGCTGGGCGCCGAGGTAGCGCAGCATGTCGTCGGCGGTGCTGTACATCGAGGTGCCCGCGGCGCTGAGCACCGGGTCGCGCCAGTCCGGTACGGCCTTGCCCTCGAGGTGGCCGACGGCCTTGCGGGCCGCCATGTCCCGCGTCAGCGTCGTCCTGGTGTCCCGCAGGCCCAGCGGTCCGGTGACCCGGCGCCGGAGCATCGCGTCCACACCGTCGAAGGCCAGGGCCTGGCCGAGCAGTCCGAAGCCGAGGTTGGAGTAGGCGTAGGTCTTCCCCGGCACCGTCGCCAGTTCCGTCGCGGCCAGCCCTTCGGCGAGGTCGTCCAGGGTGTAGTGGGCGTAGGGGTTGTACGGATCGGCCTCGGTGAAGAGGTTCGGCGGCAGTGAGGGCAGCCCGGAGCTGTGGGTGGCCAGATCGCGCAGGGTGATCCGGCGGCCGCCCTTGTGCGGGACGGGGAACCGGGCGGGCAGTGTCAGCGGGGCGTCGAGGCGGGTGGTGCCCGCGTGGACGGCGCGGGCGAGCGCGGTGGCGGTGAGCGTCTTGCCGATCGAGCCGAGCTGGAACACCGTCCCGCCGTCCGGCACCACCGCGCGTCCGCCGCGGGCCCGGAGCCGGCCCGCGCCCTCGACATGCGTGCGTCCGCCGCGGATGACTCCGCAGACCGCGCCCGGGGCGCCGGAGGCCAGCGCCTTCTCCAGGGCCCGCCGCATGCGGGCGGACGGTCCGCCCGCCGCCGCCGCGCTGCCGGGCAGCAGCGCCGCGCCCGCGACCGACGCGCCGGTGGCGGCGGCGGTCGCGGTCATCAGAAAGGTCCTTCGGTTCATGGGTGACTCCCCCGTCATTCCGTTTCCTGGTGGCTTCCGGGCGGCACCACGGCCGACACCAGCACCAGCAGCGGCACCACCCGGCCCGCGGGCACGTGGTAGTGGCCGCGGCCCTCGGCCTGGAGCCAGCCCGTGGCAGTGAGCTGCTTCAGGTGGTGGTAAAGCTGACCGGTCGTGTTCAGCCCGGCCACGTCCTGGAGCTCGGTCGCCGAGCGCGTGCCGCGCAGCACCGCGCGCAGCAGCGTGAGCCGCACCGGATGGCCCAGCGCGGCGTACGACGCGGCGTACTCGGCCCAGTCGGCGGCGAGCACCCCGTCCGCGTACGCGCCCTGCTGCCACTCGTAGTGCTCACCGGTGGGCAGGTCGAGCGCACCGGTGAACAGCACCTGGCCGCGCCCGGCGAGCCGGTGACGCAGCCCTTCGAGCGCCCAGAACGTGTCCTCCCGGGGCGCGGACTCCGCGTCCCGGGAGGCGTCCCGCGCGGTTTCCAGCCGCGCCACCCGCTCTTCCAGCGCGTCGATGCGCCGCTGCAACGAGTCGGAAGCCATGACCCAGAGATTACGTTATTACGGAATAACGAAGCAAGCGGGGTCGGGGCGTCCGCCTAGGGCAGTACGGCGATCCCTTCCAGTTCCACCATCGCCTCCTCGTCCCAGAGCCGGACGATGCCGATGACCGCCATCGCCGGGTAGTCGCGGCCCGCCATCTCCTGCCAGATACGGCCGAGTTCGGACGCATGCGCGCGATAGTCGGCGACATCGCGGGCGTACACGGTCAGCCGGGCGAGGTCGGCCGGGGCACCGCCCGCCGCCGCCAGCGCGGTGAGCAGATTGGCCAGCGCCTGCCGGAACTGGGCGGGCAGGGTGTCGCCGACGATCTTCCCGGCGCCGTCCAGGGCGGTCTGCCCGGCCAGGAACACCAGCCGTCCGCCCAGTGCCGTGACGGCGTGGCTGAAGCCGGTGGGCGGGGACAGTTCGGCGGGGTTGATGCGCGCTACGGCACCTGTCAGTTCCGTCACCGGTACAACTCCTTCGCGATGATGGTGCGCTGGACCTCGGTCGCGCCCTCGTAGATGCGCGGGGCGCGGACCTCCCGGTAGAGGTGCTCGAGCAGATGCCCCCGCTGCAGGGCGCGGGCGCCGTGGATCTGCACGGCGGTGTCCACGACGAACTGCGCGGTCTCGGTCGCCAGCAGCTTGGCCATGGCGGAGCGGCGGGCGATGTCGGGCGCGTCGTCGTCGTAGGCGCTCGCCGCCGCGTAGACCAGCAGCCGGGCGGCCTCGGTACGAGTGGCCATCTCGGCGAGCTGGTGGGCGACGGACTGGAGGTCCTTCAGCGGTCCGCCGAAGGCGGTGCGCCGCTCGGCGTGCGCCAGCGCCGCGTCCAGCGCGGCCTGCGCCATGCCGACCGCGAACGCGCCCACGCTCGGCCGCATGAGGTTGAGGGTGCGCATGGCGACGCCGAAGCCCGCGTCGGGCTCGCCCAGCACGTCCTCCCCCGTGACCGGCACCCCGTCGAAGACCAGCCGGCCGATGGGGTGCGGGCTGAGCATCTCCAGTGGCTCACCGCCGAGTCCGGGGCGGTCGGCGGGCACCAGGAAGGCGGTGACCCCGCGGGACCCCGCGTCCTCGGTGGTCCGGGCGAACACCACGGTGAAGTCGGCCTCGGGAGCGTTGGAGATCCAGCACTTCTCACCGGTCAGCCGCCATCCGGAGGGGCCGTCCCGCTCGGCCCGCAGGCTCAGGGCCGCGGCGTCGGAACCGGCCTGCGGCTCGCTCAGCGCGAAGGCGGCCACCACATGGCCCTCCCGCACCCTGGGCATCCAGCGCGCGTACTGCTTCTCGGTGCCGGACAGCACGATCGGATAGGCGCCGAGCCCCTGGAGGGCGAGCGCGGTCTCCGCCTCCGTGCACTCCATGGCGAGCGATTCGCGCAGCAGACACAGATCGAGTGCGCGGACCGGCGCTCCGGCCGGGAACAGCCGCCGCAGCAGGCCGTATTCACCGAGGGCGGCGGTCAGCGGGCGGTTGAGACGGCCGGGCACACCGCCCTCCGCGAGGGGACGCAACCGATCGCGGGCCAGTGCGCGCAGCCGCGCGCACCAGTGACGCCGCTCCGGATCCAGTGCGAAAGACGACACGGGGCACCCTCCCTCAGCACAACCTTTATCGCGGCATATTGACTGTCGTCACCATCACGTTACGCTGACTCAGCGACTTCAGGCAGCCATGCGGCAGACAATCCGGGCAGGCAGAGGGGGCGCGTCCGTGAGGGAGCTCAGACCGTCGGGCCACACCGACACCTTCGCCCGTGACCATCTCCCGCCCCCGGACCAGTGGCCCGAGCTGCTGCTCGGCCTCCCCGGACAGCGCGCCCCCGACCGTCTCAACTGCGGGACGGAGCTGCTGGACCGCACGCTGGAGCGGTACGGCGCCGACCGGCCCGCCCTGCGCGGCGCCCGCGGCGAGGTGTGGACCTACGGCGAACTGCGCGGTCACGTCGACCGGATCGCGCACACCCTCACCACCACCCTCGGAGTGGTCCCCGGCAACCGGGTGCTGCTGCGCGGCCCCACCACCCCCTGGCTGGCCGCCTGCTGGCTCGCGGTGATGAAGGCGGGCGCGGTCGCGGTGACCGTGCTGGCCGCCCAGCGCTCCCGCGAACTGGCCACCGTCTGCGAGATGGCCCGGATACGGCACGCCCTGTGCGACGTCCGGTGCGCCGAGGAGCTGGAGAAGGCCGGGATACCTCAGCTTCGGACCACCCGCTTCGGCGGGGACGGCCCCGACGACCTGATCCGGCTCGCCGCCGACGCGCCCGCGGCCTACGAGGCGGTGGCGACCTCCGCCGACGATGTCGCGCTGATCGCCTTCACCTCCGGAACGACCGGACGCCCTAAGGGCTGTATGCACTTCCACCGCGATGTGCTGGCCATCGCCGACACCTTCTCGGCCCAAGTGCTGCGGCCCACCCCGGACGATGTCTTCGCGGGCAGCCCGCCGCTGGGCTTCACCTTCGGCCTCGGCGGTCTGGTGGTCTTCCCGCTACGTGCCGGGGCGTCGGCGCTGCTGGCCGACTGGGGCGGACCCGAACGGCTGCTGGCCGACATAGCGCGCCACCGGATCTCGGTGCTGTTCACCGCGCCCACCGCCTACCGCGCGATGCTGGGCAGGATCGAGGGCGCCCCGGAGGCGTTCGACATCTCCTCGCTGCGCCGCTGTGTCTCCGCCGGGGAGAACCTGCCCGCCGCCACCTGGCACGACTGGCACCGGACCACCGGTCTGCGGATCATCAACGGCATCGGCGCCACCGAGCTGCTGCATATCTTCATCGCCGCCGCGGACGAGGCGATCCGCCCCGGCACCACCGGCCTTCCGGTGCCCGGTTTCGAGGCACGTGTGGTGGACGCCGCGCTGCGCCCGGTACCGGACGGCGAACCGGGGCTGCTCGCGGTGCGCGGACCGACCGGCTGCCGCTATCTGGCGGACGACCGGCAGCGGGAGTACGTCCGCGACGGCTGGAACCTCACCGGGGACACCTATGTCCGCGAACCGGATGGCTACTTCCGCTATGTGGCCCGCGCCGACGACATGATCATCTCCGCCGGGTACAACATCGCGGGCCCGGAGGTCGAGGACGCCCTGCTGCGCCACCCCGATGTGGTGGAAGCCGCGGTCACCGGACGGCCGGACCCCACCCGGGGCATGGTCGTGGTCGCCCATGTGGTGCTGCGGCCGGGTGTGCCGGGCACCGAGGAGACCGTCACCGCGCTCAAGGAGTTCACCACCGCCGAACTCACCCCGTACAAATGCCCGCGCGTCTTCGTCTTCCTGGACGCCCTCCCCCGCACGGCCACCGGCAAGCTCCAGCGCTACCGGCTGCGCGAGGGCGCTCTACAGTAAGCGCGTGACCGGCCAGCACACCCCGCGCTCCCTGATCGTCAGCTACTACGGCGCCTACGGGCGCGGCAGCGCCGACCGTCCCGCCGGACCGGTGCCCATCGCGGCGCTGATCCGGCTGATGGGCGCGGTGGGCGTGGATCCGCCGTCGGTGCGCTCGGCGGTCTCCCGGCTCAAGCGGCGCGGACTGCTGGTCGCCGACCGCACGGCCGACGGGTCGGCCGGATACTCGCTGTCCGCCGATGCCCGGCAGCTCCTGGACGACGGCGACCGGCGCATCTACGCGGGCCCCGATGCGGACACCGGGCGGGGCTGGCTGCTCGCCGTCTTCTCGGTCCCCGAACAGGAGCGCCACAAACGGCATCTGCTGCGCTCCCGGCTGTCCCGGCTGGGCTTCGGCACCGCCGCGCCGGGCGTCTGGATCGCCCCGGACCAGCTCTACGACGAGACCCGGCACACCCTCCAGCGCCTCGGCCTCGCGCCGTACGTGGACCTCTTCCGCGGCGCCCACGCCGGGTTCACGCCCACCGCGGAGGCCGTGCGCCGCTGGTGGGACCTGGACGAACTGGCCGCCCGGCACCGAGCGTTCCTCGCCGACCACGAACCGGTGCTGCACCGGTGGAGCGAGCGCGGTCCGTCCCCCGAGGACGCCGAGGACGCCTATCGCGACCACCTGCTGGCCCTGGACTCCTGGCGGCTGCTCCCCTACGCCGACCCCGGACTGCCCGCCGCGCTGCTGCCGGAGGACTGGCCCGGGGTGCGCGCCGCCGAGGTCTTCGCGCGCCTGGACGGACTGCTGCGGGAGACCGGGGCCGGGTACGCCGAGGCGGCGCTGGTGGGTGTCGCCTAGCCGGTCACGGCCCGGTCCGCCACCGGCCCGTCCAGCGCCAGCCGCGGTCTGGGCCCGTCCGTCCGCCCGGTCGGCGGCTTGCGGCTGCCCGCCCGGTACGGCAGCGGCCAGGGCGCTCCGGGGCCGGAGTACTCCTGCTCGGCCGCCGCGTGCAGGGTCCACTGGGGGTCGTAGAGATGGGGGCGGGCCAGGGCACAGAGGTCGGCGCGGCCCGCCAGGATCAGGGAGTTGACGTCGTCCCAGGAGGAGATGGCGCCCACGGCGATGACGGGGACCCCGAGCTCGTTGCGGATGCGGTCGGCGAACGGGGCCTGGTAGGAGCGGCCGTACTCGGGCCGTTCATGGGCGACGACCTGGCCGGTGGAGACGTCGACCGCGTCGGCGCCGTGGTCGGCGAAGGCTGCCGCGATGGTCACCGCGTCCTCGGCGGTGGTGCCGCCCTCGGCCCAGTCGGTGGCGGAGATGCGCACCGTCATGGGGGATTCGCGGGGCCACACGGCGCGGACGGCGTCGAAGACCTCCAGCGGATAGCGCAGCCGCGCCCGGAGCGAACCGCCGTAGGCATCGGTGCGCCGGTTGGTGAGCGGGGAGAGGAAACCGGAGAGCAGATAGCCGTGGGCGCAGTGGAGTTCCAGGAGGTCGAACCCGGCGCGGGCGGCCCGCTCGGCGGCGGCCACGAACTGGTCGCGGACGGCGGTGAGTCCGTCGGTGTCCAGCGCCTCCGGTATCTGGCTGACCCCGGGGCGGTAGGGCAGCGGCGAGGGGGCCACCAGCGGCCAGTTGCCCTCCGGCAGCGGGTCGTCGATCCCCTCCCACATCAGCCGGGTGGACCCCTTGCGGCCGCTGTGGCCGAGCTGGACGCCGACGGCCACGCCCGGGGACTGCGCATGGGCGAAGTCCACGATCCGGCGCCAGGCCGCCTCGTGGGGGTCCGTGTAGAGCCCCGCGCAGCCGGGCGTGATCCGCCCCCGCGGGCTCACGCAGACCATCTCGGTCATCACCAGGCCCGCGCCGCCCAGGGCGCGCCCGCCGAGGTGGACCAGGTGGAAGTCGCCGGGGATGCCGTCCTGTGCGGAGTACATGTCCATCGGGGACACCACCACCCGGTTGCGCAGGGTGAGTCCGCGCAGCCGGAAGGGGGTGAACATGGGCGGTGTGCCGTCGGGCACCTCCGCCTCCCGTTCGACCGCCGAGACGAAGCCGGTGTCGCGCAGCCGCAGGTTGTCATGGGTGACCCGGCGGCTGCGGGTCAGCAGGTTGAACGCGAACTGCCGCGGCGGCTGGTCGAGGTAGAGCGACAGATTCTCGAACCACTCCAGACTGGCGCGGGCGGCCCGCTGGGTGGACTCGACGACGGGACGGCGCTCGGCCTCGTACGCGGCCAGCGCCTCGGGCAGCTCCGGATGCTCCTGGAGAGCGGCGGCGAGCGCGAGGGCGTCCTCGACGGCCAGTTTGGTGCCCGAGCCGATGGAGAAGTGCGCGGTGTGGGCGGCGTCGCCGAGCAGCACCGTATTGCCGTGCGACCAGCGCTCGTTGACCACGGTGCGGAACGCCGTCCACTGCGAGCCGTTGCCGCGCAGCGGCCGTCCGCCGAGGGCATCGGCGAAGAGCTTGGCGCAGGCGTCCGCGGACTCCTGCTCGCCGAGGCCGTCGAGCCCGGCCCGCCGCCACACCTCCTCGCGCGCCTCGACGATGACGGTGCTGGCACCCGGCGATCCGGGCGCCGGGCGGGCGTAGGGGTAGCCATGGAGCTGGAGCACACCGTGTGCGGTCTCGGCGGTCTCGAAGCGGAACGCCTCCAGGGCGAAGTCGGCGGCGAGCCAGATGTAGCGGCAGCGATGGGTGGTGAGCCGCGGGCGGAAGGCGTCGGCGTGGGCCTGCCGGGTGGCGCTGTGCACCCCGTCGGCGGCGATCACCAGGTCATGGCTGCGGGCGAGGGACGCGGCGGAGGGCGCGGGGGCCTCGAAGTGGAGCCGCACGCCGAGGTCGCGGCAGCGCTGGTGGAGGATCTCCAGCAGTCTGCGCCGGCCGAGGGCGGCGAAGCCGTGGCCGCCGGAGGTGAGCGTCCGGCCGCGGTGCACGACGTCGATGTCGTCCCAGCGGACGAACTCCCGGGACAGCGCGGTGTGCACGGCCGGGTCGGCATGCTCGATCCCGCCGAGGGTCTCGTCGGAGAGGACCACTCCGAAGCCGAAGGTCCGGTCGGACGCGTTGCGCTCCCAGACGGTGATCTCGCGCCGGGGGTCCAGCCGGGCCAGCAGCACCGCCGCGTACAGACCGGCGGGCCCGCCGCCGACGACGGCGATCCGAGCCGGCCGTCCGGCCGTCACCGGCCCTGCCACCGGGGCTCACGGCGGGCGGTGAACGCGGCGTGGAACTCGGCGTAGTCCGCGCCGTTCATCAGCAGCGCCTGGGTCGCCGCGTCCATCTCGATCGACGCCGACAGCGGCATGTCGAGCTCGGAGGTGAGCAGCGCCTTGGTCTGGGCGAGGGCGAGGGAGGGTCCGTCGGCGAGCCGCCGGGCCAGTGCCTCGGCCCGCCGCTGTGCCTCGCCCTCGTCCGCCATCACGCTGATCAGCCCGATGCGCTCGGCCTCGGCGGCGCGTACCGGTTCGCCCAGCATCAGCAGCCGGGTGGCGTGACCGAGTCCGACCACGCGCGGCAGCAGATAGGCGGCGCCCATGTCGCCGCCGGAGAGCCCGACCTTGGTGAAGAGGAAGGAGAAGCGCGCGGTGGGGTCGGCGACCCGGAAGTCGGCGGCGAGCGCGAGGACGGCCCCGGCCCCGGCCGCGGCCCCGTGCACCGCGGCCACCACCGGGAAGGGGCACTCCCGCAGGGCGCGCACCACCTGGCCGGTCATCCGGTTGAAGTCCAGGAGCTGCCGGGTGTCCATGGCGAGGGTCGCGCCGATGATGTCGTCCACATCGCCGCCGGAGCAGAAGCCGCGGCCCTCGCCGCCCAGCACCAGGGCCCGCACCGATCCCTCGCGGGCCAGCTCGGCGAGGAGGTCGCGGAGATCGGCGTAGGCGCCGAAGGTGAGCGCGTTCAGTTTCTCGGGGCGGGCGAGCGTGACGTTCGCCACGCCGTCGTCGAGCGTGAGGCTCAGATGGCGCCACTTCTCGGTGCGGGACGCGGAGCCGGTGAACGGACTCATGGGCCCTGGCCTCCTTCGGCCTGACGGCTACTGCCTGCCAGTTGAAGTTATCACCGCATCATGACTGTCGTCACGAGTACGCGATAAGACGGCTCGGGCGGGCGCGTTCCACCGGGCCGCCCGTCAGGTCATAAGTCCCGGCAAGAGTGGTCCACGGTCCCTTCCGGCACTATCGTCCGCTTCATACCGTCAAGGGCTGCGGTATCTCCCCCCGGACTCACCCGGGGGGACTGCCGTACACCCGGCCGAAAGGCTCCGCTGACGACTGGATCAGGACGTTGCCCGAACCCCTCCGTGCCGCCACCTGGCGGTTCGCACTGCCGCACACGACGGCCGCCGTACCGCTGGCCCGTGCGCTGATCCGTAACACCCTGGCGGACATCGGGGCTCCGGTGGATGGGGACACCGCGGAGCTGCTGACGGCCGAACTGGTCGCCAACGCGGTGCAGCACACCGACGGCGACGAGCCGATAGAGCTGGTGGTCGAGCTGGTGCCGACCGGCGGCTGGCAGGTGGAGGTGCACGACCAGGACCCGACCCCGCCCGGCGGGTTCGACGGTCCCGGCCGCCCCGAGGGCCCCAAGAGACCCGGCGGCGACCACCCCGACGGCTCACCGAGCCTGGCCGAGCGCGGCCGCGGACTGCTGCTGATCCGCACCCTGAGCGCGGACGCGGGCTACCGGCCCACCGCCTTCGGCAAGGCCGTCTGGTTCACCCTCCAGCCCCGGGGCCGCTGACCGCCCGGATCCCGGCGGCCGTCCGCGCCGGCGGCGTCAGGGCGTGCTGAGCGTGGCGACCAGCACCGCCTTGATGGTGTGCATCCGGTTCTCCGCCTCGTCGAAGACGACGGAGTGCGCGGACTCGAAGACCTCCTCGGAGACCTCCAGCGAGGTCAGCCCGTGCCGGTCGTAGATCTCCCGGCCCACGTCGGTGCCCAGGTCATGGAAGGCCGGGAGGCAGTGCAGGAACTTCACCGCGGCATTGCCGGTCGCGCGCAGCACGTCCATCGTCACCGCGTACGGGCCCAGCAGCGCTATGCGCTCGTCCCACACCTCCTTGGGCTCCCCCATCGACACCCAGACGTCGGTGGCGACGAAGTCCGCCCCGCGCACCCCCTCCTCGACGTCCTCGGTCAGCGAGACCCGGGCGCCGGAGACGGCGGCAAGCTGCCGGGCCAGCTCCACGATGGTGTTGTCCGGCCAGAGCAGCCGGGGCGCCACGATCCGGACGTCCATGCCCAGCAGGGCGCCCGTGACCAGGTAGGAGTTGCCCATGTTGTAGCGGGCGTCACCGAGGTAGGCGAAGGCGATCCGGTCCAGCGGCTTCTCGCTGTGCTCGGTCATGGTGAGCACGTCGGCGAGCATCTGGGTGGGGTGCCACTCGTCGGTGAGCCCGTTGTAGACCGGCACCCCGGCGTGCGCGGCCAGCTCCTCGACGACGCCCTGGCCGTGCCCCCGGTACTCGATGGCGTCGAACATCCGGCCCAGCACCCGCGCCGTGTCCTTGACCGACTCCTTGTGCCCGATCTGCGAGCCGACCGGGTCCAGATACGTCGTCGAGGCGCCCTGGTCGGCGGCGGCGACCTCGAAGGCGCAGCGGGTGCGGGTCGAGGTCTTCTCGAAGACCAGGGCGATGTTCTTGCCCTGGAGCCGCCGCACCTCCGCGCCCGCGCGCTTGGCCGCCTTCAGCTCGGCCGCCAGGCCGACGAGCCGGCGGAACTCGTCGGCGGTGAAGTCCAGCTCCTTGAGAAAATGGCGGCCGGTGAGGTCAATCGCCATGGGGTGGGCTCCTCGGTCACGGTGGAACACGGCTGCGGCGGCGGTGCCGCGGCCAGGAACCATGGAAGCATATACGAAGGACTGCATATATATGGAGGGGGTCCTTCATGCGGCTTCCTTCGTACGGCTCCGGCGTACGGCTCCGGGGCCGGTCCGCCGCCTACCCTTCCACGGGATCCCGCTCGACCGGGCAGCTCATACACCGCGGTCCGCCCCGGCCCCGCCCCAGCTCGCTGCCCGGGATGTCGATGACCTCGATGCCCCGCTTGCGCAGGAAGGTGTTGGTCGTCGCGTTCCGCTCGTAGGCGACCACCACGCCCGGCTCGACCGCGAGCACGTTGCAGCCGTCGTCCCACTGCTCGCGCTCGGCGGCGTGGACGTCCTGGGTGGCGGTGAGCACCCGGATGGAGTCCAGTCCGAGGGCGGCGGCTATCGCGCGGTGCATATGCTCGGGCGGATGGTCGGTGACCTTGAGCTCATGGCTGCCCGCGCCCGGTTCGATGGTGTACGAGGGGAGCATCCCGAGCCCCGCGTACTGGGTGAAGGTGTCCCCGTCGACCATCGTCATCACGGTGTCCAGGTGCATGAAGGCCCGCCCCTTGGGCATGTCCAGGGCCACGATGGTGCGGGCAGAACCGGCCGCGAAGAGCCGGTGGGCCATCATCTCCACGGCCTGCGGGGTGGTCCGCTCGCTCATGCCGATCAGCACCGCGCCCTTGCCGATCACCAGCACATCGCCGCCCTCGATCGTCGAGGGGTAGGCCGCCTGGCCCTCCGACCAGACGTGGAAGTCCTCGTCGGCGAAGAGCGGGTGGTGCCGGTAGACGGCCTCGTAGTGGACGGTCTCGTGCCAGCGGGCGGGCCAGCGCATCGCGTTGATGGAGACCCCGTCGTAGACCCATGCGGAGGCGTCCCGGGTGAAGAGGTGATTGGGCAGCGGATTGACGAGGAAGTCATCGGCGTCCATGGCGTGGAACCGGACGGAGACCGGCTCCGGGTACCGCGCCAGATACTCCCGCTTGGTCATTCCGCCGATCAGCGCCTCGGTCAGCTCGGGGGCGGTGAGCTCGTCGAAGGCGGCGCGCAGGTGGTCGGTGACGAGCGGGCCGTACTCCTTCTCGTCGAAGACCCGGTCCAGGACCAGCGACCGCGCCGGTGGCAGGGCGAGGCTCTCGGCGAGCAGATCGCCGAAGAGGTGGACCTCGACACCGCGGTCGCGCAGCACATCGGCGAAACCGTCGTGCTCCTGGCGGGCCCGTCGCACCCACAGGACGTCGTCGAAGAGCAGTGCGTCCTTGTTGGACGGTGTGAGCCGCTTCAGCTCCAGGTCGGGGCGGTGCAGGATGACACGGCGCAGCCGCCCGGCCTCGGAGTCCACGTGGAATCCCATGCACCCATCTTCGCCGCTGTGGGCCCACGGTGAACGTCTCGCGACACACGTATCCGCGAGGATGTCCGGTACCTGCCTTCCCCCGGCCCGGTCGCGGAGGGCCGGGAGCGCCGCCGCGGACCGCGGTCGGGGCGGGGGCCGGGGCGGGGGCCGGGGGCACAGCGGGTGACGGCCCGCTCATCCCGCCGCGAGCACCACGATCAGCACCAGCGCCACGGCGATGAAGCCCAGCAGGGCCGAAACCCAGAGCTGGCCCGGTTGCAGATCGATCCGACCGCCGTCGTCCGCCGCGCGCCGCGGCCGGAAGCGCCGCCGCCGTGTCTTCGGCCGGGCGGTCCGGCGCACCTCCTCCTCGCGCTCCCGGCACTCCTCGGCGACCGCGCCGAACAGCGCCTTCCAGCCCCGCTCACCGAATCCGGTGGGCTGCCGGGTGCCGAGGATCCGGCGCACCACCTCACCGCCGGTGCCGTCACCCGCGCTCCACAGCCCGGGCAGGACACATGCCATCAGCTCGGGCACCGCCCCGCGCTCCGCGTACGGGCGCACCAGACCCTCGTAGAGCATCAGCGCGTTGCGCACCCGCAGCCGGGCGTCCGGGTCCGAGTCCGAGTCCGGGCCCGCCCCGCCGGGGGTCCCGCGACCGGCCGGGGCATCGAGGTAGAGATGGGCGACCAGCACCTTCTCGCAGACCGCGTCCGCCAGCCCAGGGCCCCGCTCCGGCGCCCGGCGCACCAGCTCGACGACGATCCGGGTGGCCCGCCCTGCGGGCGGCCCCTCGTCGAGCGCGCTCAGCAGTACCCCGTCGTCGGCCTCGCGCAGCGCGGCGGCGAGGTCGTCCCCGCCGGTGCGCAGCGCCTCGCGCAGCCGCCGCGCACCGGTCACCGAGAACCGGCGGGCAGGGGTGTCGCGGGGCGCGGCCTCCCGCACGCCGCCGGGCCCGCTCTCCTCCTCCGCACATGTCGTGCGGTCCGTCTCCGTCTCCTTCACCATCCCCGTTCCTCTCCTCACAGCGCTTCCAGCACCTCCCGTATCCGTGTGGCCGCCCGGACGTCGAGCGGTTCGTCTCCGTCCTGTGCCAGCCGGGGCAGGAAGCCGCACAACACCGCCAGTTGCCGTTCGTCGCGGGCCGCCCGCCGGATCCAGCCGACGAGCGCGTCCTCGGCGGCACCGGCCGAACGGGCCCAGGTCAGCGCGGCCCGCAGCAGTTCGGAGAGCTGGGGCGCGCAGCCGGGGCGGGCGGCCAGCAGCGCCGTGGCCAACGGCCAGGCGGCGTAGGGCTCCAGCTCCGGCACCTCCGCGAGACCCCACAGATACGAGGTGCGGGTGGTGACCGCGCGCAGCGCCGTCAGCAGCGCCAGGTCACGGCGGGGTCTGCGCGGATCGCGCAGCCAGTGGGTGAGCCCGTCCAGCACCGCTTCCGGCTCGGTCCCGGCCAGCAGCCGCACCGCCCCGTAGGAGGTGGTGACGCCGCCGTCGGCGCAGGCGATCCGGCCCAGCTCCGCCAGGGACGCCGGGACCGAACCCGCCGCCAGGCCGTAGCCGTGGGCGAGCGCCGCGGTCTCGCGCTCGCGTTCGTCCTCACCACGCGCCCAGGCGCGCAGCAGACCGTCCACGGCGGGGCGTACCTCGGGGGCGCGGGACGCCTCGGCGAGCGCGGTGGCGGCTGCCATCCGCTGCACCGGGCTGTCACTGCGCACCAGCGGCAGCAGCAGTTCGACCAGTCCGTAGAGATAGTCGCGGGCGCACAGCACCCCCGCGGCGACCGCGGCCCGCACCCAGACCTGCGGACGCGGGTCGTCGCACAGCGTCCGCAGCCAGCGGGCCACCGGACCGCGGAGGTTGTGGTGCCCGTCCCACACCTCGCAGAGCACCGCGGGCGCCAGCCGCCGCCCCTGGAACCACACGGCGCGGACCGGCACGGACGCCTCGCCGAGGTCCTCCACACCGTCGCCGCACACCGCGCGGGCGGTGGCGGGGGCGGCCCCGGGGCGGGCGGTGAACAGCGGGCGGCCCGGGGCGTACTGGGGGTCGAGGGTGACGGCCAGCTCCCAGGTCAGCAGTTCGGCGGCCTCGGAGGTGAGGCTGTGCGCGGAGCCGTTGAAGACGGCGAGCGCGATCCGCAGCGCGGCGGCCCGCAGTTCGGGCAGGGCCGCGGGCAGGCTGTCGGGGCGGCCGGGGGCGGTGAACCACGTACGCGCCTGGCGCGGGGCGAACGACCGGCAGTGCGCCAGCAGCCGGGCGTCGGAGATCCGCCCCCGTGCGTGATCGGTGAGGTGGTCGGCGAGGAGCGCCGCCTCACCGGGGCGCAGCTCGTCCAGACCGAGGGCTTCGGCCACTTCGGGCCGGGCGGCGGTGGACCGGGCCAGCTCCAGCAGTTCGGCGGGGCCCTCCGCGAGCAGGTCGGCGAGATGGCCGTCGAGGACGCCGTCGGCGGCGGGCGGCTCGTACGGCAGCGCGTGACGGCCGGAGCCCAGCAGCCGTTCGGCCACCGGGCTGCCGGGGACGAGGACCACGGCGAACGCCCCGTGTTCGACGAGCCGGATGCGCAGCCGGTCGAGGCGGCTGTCCGTCGGTGACGGCTCCGGCGTGGTCATGGCTCCGGTGGAGTCGATGGAATCGGTGGTTCCGGCGGGGAGTTCGATGAGATAGCCATGACCGCGGTGGAACCGCTGCCGCTCCGCGGGGGTGCCGAGGAGGAGGCCGGGGCCGAGACGTTCGACCCCGCCTCCGGTGCGTGCGGCACAGGCGGCCAGGAGTGCGAGACCGGTCCAGGCCCGGCCGGTGCCGGGTTCGCCGCACAGCGCGAGCAGATGGGTGCGCCGCAGCCGCTCCCGCAGAGCGCTGTGGCCGGGGGCGGGCCGGTGGAGCCGGTGCAGCCGCGCCAACTCGCCGTCGGGTACGGGCCCTTCGGGGAGGTCGGACCACGCCTCGTCGCCGGGCCCGGCGGGCAGCGGTGCCGGACCGTCGGCGATGTGCAGATGGGCGCGGGCCTCGCGCGCGGTGCGGGCGCCGCCCGGCTCGCCCGCACCGTCCAGGGGGCCGCCCTGGGGGATGTCCAGCCGCCGGATGCCGGTGTCCGCGGTGAGGTCGGTGTTCTCGGTTCCGTTCATGGCCCGCCGTCCTTCGCGCCGCCCGCCCCCGGCTGGCCGGGGGCTCGTCGTCTTCGCGTGGGGGTGTGTGGGGTGCGGGAGGCCCGGGGCCCGGGGCGCTGTGCCGTACCGCCTGTGCCCGCGCCGCCCGGTGCCGCGCCGCCCGGTTTCGTGCCGCCTGTGCCTTGCCGACCGGGTGCCCGGCTGTCGGCCCGCCGGTGGCGGGGTCCGGAGCGGGCGGCGGGACGTCTCTCCCCCTGCCCGTCCCGCCGCCCCTCTCCCGTACCGGGCGCCGGGCCGTGTGCACCCCCGTCGCACACGGTCCCGCTCCCGTGCCCGTCCAGCGTGCCCAGGGAGCAGTCCGGGGGCTGTAGCCGTTTACACAGTCGCGGAAACGGGCGGGGCGTACGCGCCGGCGCTCAGTCGCGGGGACGCGCCGGGATCTGTTCGCCCGTCGCACGCCCCTCGGCCAGCAGCCGCAGCAGGCCGAAGTCCGTCACCTCGAAGCGGCGGGCGGCGGTCCGTACGACGCCCTGGTCGCGCAGCAGCCGCAGCGCCTTGGCGACCGCTTCCCTGGTCGAACCCACGGCGGCGGCGATGTCATGCTGCGGCAGCGGGAGATCGACGGTGATGGCGCCACCGGGGCCGGAATGGCCGGTGCGCTCGGCGAGTTCGACCAGCCGCGCGGCGAGCCGCTGAAGCACCTTCTCGGAGGCGAGGGAGCGCCGTTCGCCGTCGGAACTGCGCAGCCGGGAGCTGAACTGGCGCATGATCAGCACGGTGGCGACCGGACGGGCCGCCAGATAGGCGCGGAACCGGTCGCCGGAGACCACCACCGCCTCCATCCGCCCGAGCGCGGTGACGGTGGCGCTGCGCGAACCGTGGTCCACCGCGGCCTGGTCGCCGACGACTTCGCCCGCGCCGCGCAGCGCGAGGATCAGCCGGACACCGCGCTCGGTCTCCACCGAGACGGTGGCCCAGCCGGAGGTGATGGCGACGACGAAGGTCGTGCGGTCGTGTTCACGCAGGACGACCTCGGAGGGGGCGTAGGCCCTGGGCCTGCCGAGGGCGAGCAGCGCGCGCCGGTCGTCGGCGGGAAGCGCGTGGAGGAACGGCCGCCCGTCCTCGAAGAGACTCATCCGCCCTCCCCGCTCTGCTCGTTGGTCGTCACGCTCGCGGAGAACCGAAGGGCTGGAGTCGGTCTGCTGGTGGAGACGATCGGAAGGCGACGATGGGATCGAGCAGCACGCTAGGCAGCTGGCACGGTCACGTCAATGGTCTCGCGCCGGTCGCGCCCCGCCGTGCCCCGGCGCCGCACGCCGGAGCCCGCCACTCGGGCGGACTCCGGCAGACTCCGGCGTGCGACTCCGACGTGCGGCTCCGACGTGCGACTCCGGCGGACGGCTCCGGCGGACGGCTCCGGCGGGCTGGGCTACAGCCGGGGGTCCACCGGCTCGGACTCCAGCGCGAGCACCGCGAAGACCGCCTCGTGCACCCGCCACAGCGGCTCACCGTCGGCCAGCCGGTCCAGCGCCTCGAGCCCGAGCGCGTACTCCCGCAGCGCGAGGGAGCGCTTGTGGCCGAGGTGGCGCACCCGCAGCCGGTCCAGATTGTCCGGACGGGTGTACTCCGGGCCGTAGATGATGCGCAGGTACTCACGGCCGCGGCATTTCACACCCGGCTGGACCAGACGGCCGTCGCCCTTGCGCACAAAGCCCTGGAGCGGTTTGACGACCATGCCCTCGCCCCCGGCCGCCGTCAGGTCCAGCCACCACTGCGTTCCGGCGGCGCGGGAGGCGTCGTCCTCGGTGTCGACGATCAGACGGCGGGTGGGGACGAGCAGTGGCTGCTCCCGCTCAGGAGTGCCGTCGCCCGGCGCGTCGGCCTCGACCATCCGGTCGATCAGCGCGAGCTGCTGGTCGTGCGGCAGCGCGGCCAGGCTGCGGCCCTGTGCGGCAAGGATCTGGAACGGCGCCATCCGGACACCCTCCAGCCCGTCGACGGGCCAGCAGTAGCGCCGGTAGGCGTCGGTGAACGCCGCCGCGTCCGCGGCGCGGCCCCGGTGCTTGTCGAGCAGCCCCGACACCTCCACCCCGCGCGCCGCCGCGCCCTCCAGCGCCGTGAGCACACCGGGCAGGACGGCGCGCGAGGCTGCGCCGACCGCCGCGTACTGGCTGCGCAGCAGCCCCGCGGCCTTCAGCGACCAGGGCATCAGCTCCGCGTCCAGCAACAGCCAGTCGGTGTCCAGCTCCTGCCAGAGCCCGGCGCCCTCGACGGCCCGGCCCACCCGGCGCAGCACGGTCTCCGTCAGCGCCGGGTCGTCGAAGAACGGCCGGCCGGTGCGGGTGTACACCATGCCGGACACCCCGTCGGGTGCGTCGAAGCGCTTCCGCGCGACCTCCTCGTCACGGCAGACCAGGGCCACCGCGCGGGAGCCCATGTGCTTCTCCTCGCAGATCACCTCGCGTACCCCGTCGGCGCGGTAGGCGGCGAACGCCTCGGCCGGGTGCTCCAGATAGCCCTCCTCCGTGGAGGTGGCGCAGGGCGCCATGGTGGGCGGGAGGTAGCCGAGGAGCCGCGGGTCGACCGCGAACCGGCTCATCACCTCCAGCGCCGCCGCCGCGTTCTCCTCCTTGACCGCGATCCGGCCCATGTGCCGGGTCTCCACCACCCGGCGGCCCCGGACGTCGCCGAGGTCCAGCGGACGGCCCTCGGACCCGCCCGGGGCCTCGTTGGTCAGCGGCTTCACCGGCTCGTACCAGATCCGCTCGGCCGGGACGTCCACCAGCTCCCGCTCCGGCCAGCGCAGTGCGGTCATCCGGCCGCCGAAGACACAGCCGGTGTCCAGACAGATGGTGTTGTTGAGCCAGGAGGCCACGGGGGTCGGGGTGTGGCCGTAGACCACGGCGGCGCGGCCCCGGTAGTCCTGGGCCCACGGATAGCGCACGGGCAGCCCGAACTCATCGGTCTCACCGGTGGTGTCCCCGTACAGCGCGTGCGAGCGGACGCGGCCCGAGGTGCGGCCGTGGTACTTCTCGGGCAGCCCGGCGTGACACACCACCAGTGCCCCGCCGTCCAGCACATAGTGGCTGATCAGCGACTCGATGAAGACCCGGACCCGGTCGCCGAACTCCGGGTCCTCGGTGTGCTCCCGCTCCAGCTGCTCCACGGTCTCGGCGAGGCCGTGGGTGACCTGGACCTTGCGGCCCTTGAGGTAGCGGCCGAGCTTGTTCTCGTGGTTGCCGGGCACGCACAGCGCCGCGCCCGAGGCCACCATCCCCATCACCAGGCGCAGCACCCCCGGGCTGTCGGGGCCGCGGTCGACGAGGTCGCCGACGAAGACCGCGGTACGGCCCTCGGGGTGGCTGGCGTCGACCGGGCGGCCGCGCTCGTCACGGCGCAGGACGTAGCCCAGCCGACCGAGCAGGGTCTCCAGCTCGGAGCGGCAGCCGTGGATGTCACCGACGATGTCGAACGGACCGGTGAGGTGGCGCAGGTCGTTGTAGCGGCGCTCGGTGGTGATCTCCGCGGCCTCGACCTCCTCCGGGCCGCGCAGGACGTGCACCTTGCGGAAGCCCTCGCGCTCCAGGGACTTCAGGGAGCGGCGCAGTTCGCGGCGCTGGCGCGGGATGACATGGGTGGGCATCCCGGCGCGGTCCGGCCGCGCCGCGTTGCGCCGGACGCACTCGGCCTCGGGGACATCGAGGACGATGGCGACGGGGAGGACGTCGTGCTCGCGCGCCAGCCTGATCAGAGAGCGCCGGGCCTCGGGCTGGACGTTGGTGGCGTCCACGACGGTCAGCCGGCCGGCCGCCAGCCGCTTGCCCGCGATGTAGTGCAGGACGTCGAAGGCGTCGGGGGTGGCGCTCTGGTCGTTCTCGTCATCGGCGACCAGCCCGCGGCAGACGTCGGAGGAGACGACCTGGGTGGGCAGGAAGTGGCGCCGGGCGAAGGTGGACTTGCCGGAACCGGTGGTGCCGATGAGGACCACCAGGGACAGGTCGGGTACGGCGAGGCTGCGCCTGGCGGTGGTGAGGTCGGTGTCGGTCACGCGGCCGCCTCCTTCGCGGTCGTGGTGCTGATGGTCTCGGTGCCGCTGTTGCTGGTGCTTGTGCTGTTGCTGGTGCTCGTGCTGTGGTCGGCGCTTGTGCCGCCGTCGGTGCCTGGGTCGCCTTCACCGAGGCGGAACAGCGCGAGCTGAGTGGGCGGCCCCACCTCGGGGTCGTCCGGTCCGACGGGGCGGAACTCCACGGTGTAGCCGTGCCGTTCGGCGACCTGCCGGGCCCAGCCGCGGAACTCCTCCCGGGTCCATTCGAAGCGGTGGTCGGGGTGGCGCGCCTTCCCGGCGGGCAACGTCTCCCAGCGCACGTTGTACTCGACGTTGGGCGTGGTCAGCACGACGGCACGGGGCCGCGCGGCGCCGAACACGGCGTACTCCAGGGCGGGCAGCCGCGGGGGATCCACATGCTCGATCACCTCGCAGAGCACCGCCGCGTCATAGCCGCGCAGCCTGCTGTCGGTGTACGCGAGCGACCCCTGCATCAGCTTCAGCCGGGCCGACTGCCGCTCGGACATCCGGTCCAGCCGCAGCCGCCGCGCCGTCTCGTTGAGCGCGCGCATCGACACATCGACACCGACGATCTCGGTGAACCGCACGTCCTTCAGCAGCGCCGCCAGCAGCTGGCCCTGTCCGCAGCCGAGGTCGAGCACCCGGGCGGACTCGGTGCCGCGCAGCGCCTCGAGGATCGCCTCGCGCCGCTGGACGGCCAGCGGCACCGGCTTCCCGGCATCCGCCGTCTCCCCGTCACCCACTCCTCCCCCGGTCGCCGGTGTCCCGTCGCCGTCCCCCTCGGCGCCGGACTCTTCCGTGGTCTCGGCGACCGCGTTGTCGATCTCCTCCACCTCGGTGTCATCCGCCTCGGCGAGCCGGGCCAGCTCCAGCCGCTCCAGCGCGTTGCGCGTCAGCGACCAGCGGCGGGCCAGATAGCGGCTGGTGATCAGCCGCTGTTCGGGGTGGTCCTCCAGCCAGCCCTCCCCGGACCGCAGCAGCTTGTCCACCTCGTCCGGGGCGACCCAGTAGTGCTTGGCGTCGTCCAGCACCGGCAGCAGCACATACAGATGGCGCAATGCGTCGGCCAGCCGCAGCTCTCCCTCGAGCACCAGCCGGACGTACCGGGAGTCACCCCATTCGGGGAACTCCTCGTCCAATACGACCGGTTCGGCCGTCACCGTCCACCCCAGCGGTGCGAAGAGCCGCTCGACCAGCTCGGCACCGCCGCGGGCGGGCAGCGCGGGCACCTCGATCCGCAGCGGCAGCGGCCGCACCGGCAGCTCGGGCCGGGCCTTGCACTGGCCCCGCAGAGCGCTGGAGAAGACATTGCTCAGCGCCACGGCCAGCAGTGAGGAGGCCGCGTACGGACGGTCGTTGACGTACTGCGCCAGCGCGGAGTCGGGCGCGCCGCCCCGGCCCTTGCCGCGCCCGCGCCGCACCAGCGCCACGGGGTCCACCTCGAGCATCAGCGCCGCGGTGCAGCGCTGAGGGGTCGCCTCGGGGTAGAGGACATGCGCGGTGCCGTGGGAGGTGGAGAACCGCTGCGCCTTGTCGGGGTGCTTGTGCAGCAGAAACCCGAGGTCGGTCGCGGGGCGCTCATCGGTGCCGGTGGTGGTAATCGTCAGGAACACCCGTCCGAGTATCGCCGTCCGGCGGCCTCGTTCCTAATGCTTTCTCAGCACGTCGCCCAACTCGGCGATCCGGTCCGGTCCCACCCGGCAGCAGCCACCGATGAGCCGTGCCCCGGCGTCCCGCCAGGCCCGCACCCGGTCCGCCCCGAACGTCGGCCGCCCGCGCCAGCCGCGTGCCACCGCATCCCACTCCTCTCCGCTGTTCGGATAGACCACCACCGGCTTTCCGGTGGTGTCGGCCGCGATCCGCACGGCCCGGTCGGCGTCCTGTGGCGCACAGCAGTTGACGCCGACGGCGACCACCTGATCGTTCCCGGCGGCCAGGGCGAACGCCTCGGCCAGGGGCTGCCCGGCCCGGGTGGTCTCCCCCGCGATGCTGAACGAGAGCCAGACGGGCACCCCGCACCCCTCGACCGCCCGCAGCAGCGCCTCCGCCTCCTCGCTGTCCGGCACGGTCTCCAGCGCCAGCACATCCGGTGCGGCCCCGGCCAGTGCCTCGATCCGCGGCCGGTGGAACCGCTCCAGCTCCGCCACGCTCAGCCCGTACCGCCCGCGGTACTCACTGCCGTCCGCGAGCATCGCGCCGTACGGGCCGACGGAGGCGGCCACCCACACCCGACCGGCCCTCTCCGTAGCCTTCTCCGTAGCCCCGACCGGTCCCGGCTCGCCGCCAGCCGCCTCCCGGCCAGCCATCCCGGCCGGACCGCCCGCCCCGGCCGCCGCAGCCACCTCTTCCGCGGCGCTCCGGGCCAGCCGCACGCTGCGTCGCAGCAGCTCCGCCGCCGCCTCATGGCCCACCCCCCGGCGGGCGAACCCCTCATAGGTCGCCTGATAGCTGCTGGTGATCAGCACCTGTGCGCCCGCCCGCGCATAGGCCCGGTGCGCGGCCTCGATCTGCCCGGGTTCGTCGGCCAGCAGCCGCGCCGACCAGAGGTCGTCGGACAGATCGCAGCCCTGCGCCTCCAACTGGTTGGACAATCCGCCGTCGAGGACGAGTGGTGGGCCTTCCAGCGCGGCGGTGAAGGACATCGATCGGGCGGACATCGTGGGTGCTCCTGGTCGGCGGGCTGGCGGGGCTGGGACTGGTCCGGGCGGCGCGGCGTGCGGCGTATCAGCTCAGCTGTGCCTGGACCTGGGAGGAGATCAGCTCCAGGTGGTCGAGGTCGTCCAGGTCCAGGATCTGGAGGTAGATCCGGGACGCTCCGGCCTCCGCATAGCGGCCGATCTTGTCGACGACCTCGGCCGGGGACCCCGCCAATCCGTTCTCCCTCAGCTCCTCGACCTCCCGGCCGATCGCCGCGGCCCGCCGTGCGACCTCGGCGTCATCCTTGCCGACGCACGCCACCAGCGCGTTGGAATACACCAGGTCGTCCCCCTTACGACCGGCGGCCTCGGCTGCCTCCCGCACCCGGCCGAACTGCCGCACGCTGTCGGCGACCGAAGCGAAGGGCATATTGAACTCATCCGCGAACCGCGCCGCCAGCCGCGGAGTGCGGGTCGCCCCGTGACCGCCGATCAGCACCGGCACCCTGTTCCCCGCGGGCTTGGGCAGCGCGGGCGAATCGGCGAGCTGGTAGTGCGCCCCGTCGTAGCCGAAGGTCTCCCCGGCCGATGTCTCCCACAGACCGGTGACGATCTCCAACTGCTCTTCCAGCCGGGCGAACTTCTCCTTCGGGAACGGGATCCCGTAGGCCCGGTGCTCCTCCTCGAACCAGCCCGCGCCCAGCCCCAGCTCGACCCGGCCGCCGGACATCTGGTCGACCTGCGCCACCTGGATCGCGAGCACGCCCGGCAGCCGGAACGTGGCGGCGGTCATCAGGGTGCCGAGCCGGATCCGCCGGGTCTCGCGGGCCAGCCCGGCCAGGGTGATCCACGCGTCGGTCGGGCCAGGCAGTCCGTCGACATCGCCCATGTGGAGGTAATGGTCCGAGCGGAAGAAGGCGTCGAAGCCGAGGGCCTCGGTGGCCTTGGCAACGGTCAGCAGGGTGTCGTAGCTCGCCCCCTGCTGGGGCTCGGTGAAGATGCGAAGATCCATGCACTCCATCCTGCCTCGTCATGCCGCGCCGCCCCACTCCCCGCTCCATTCCCGCACCGTGAGGTGCCTGAGCATGCCGTGCACCCGGTCCCTGGCCTCGTCCGCCGCGTCGATCGCCTCCACGCACTGCCAGTACAGCGCCTCCTCCTCGGTGTTGGACGCCACTCCCACCAGGGCGAACCCCGCCTCCGCCAGCAGGTCCCCCAGCGCGAGCAGCACCGCTTTGGGGTCCCGCACCTCCGACAGCTGCGCCGCCCGTAAGCCGCCGCTGTGCAGCGCCGGGTGGTGCAACGCGGGGTGGAAGAGGGCGCCCCGCGCCCTGCCACCCGCCTCGCACAGCCCTCGCGCCTCGGCCCGCGCCGCCGCCGGGCCGCTGACCACGAAATATCCGCCGACCGCCTCTGCCAGTGCCTGGACCTGCCAGGCTTCGGCCACGATGTCGTGCACACTCCCGGCCTTGGCCAGGGCGTGCCGCGTGACACCGATCAGCCGCATCGCGTCCATGCCCCGCTCCCCTCTCAACGGATTTCTCGCACCCGTCACTCCTCCACTACCCAGAGTGATGACTAACAGGCCGAAAAGCTAGGGGAATTCAGGAATCTGTTGACAACAGTTGCGTTGTGGATAACCTCGCCACTACCGAGAGTGACGGACGGGGTTCAGGGGGCCTTCGCCGGGAATCGTGCCTCATTGCGGTCGACCTTCGCGGAGAGCGCGGCGAGTGCGTCGACCCCCAACACCTCGCAGAACTGGAGCAGATAGGCCAGCACATCGGCGACCTCGTCCTCGACGCGGGCGGCCTGCTCCGCGTCCTCCATCACTCGCGCCGACTGCTCCGGCGTGAGCCACTGGAAGATCTCCACCAGCTCCGACGCCTCGACGCTCAGCGCCGCTGCCAGGTTCTTGGGGGTGTGGTACTGCTGCCAGTCGCGTGCCGCCGCGAACGCGGCCAGTCTGCCCTGGAGTCCCGCCACGTCGAGGCCGTCGGTGCGGCCCCCGGACGGACGGGTCCCATCGCCCGCGGATCCGCCCGTGGGCTCCGCGCCCACGGCGGACCCGCTCGTCGAGGACCCGCTCGTCGAGGACCCGCCGGCCTGGGACCCACCCATCGGGGATCCACTCCCGACCGGCTGACCGCCGACCGGCTGGCTCCCGGGCGACTGACCATCCGGCGACTGATTCTTCAGGGACTGACTGTTCAGGGACTGGCTCTCAGGAGACTCGCTCACGCCCCAGGTCTACCACCGTGACGGGGGCGCCCCCCAACGCCCCCGTCAGGTCCCCCACCGCCCCCACCGCACCGACCGTGCCGACGAGCCGGATGTGCCCCCGTGCGCACATCCGGGCCGCCACCCCCACCAGCTCCCGGGCCTGCCGCCGGTCCAGGCACCGGTCGAACCCGTCCGCGAGCACCGTCAGCGCCTGGCGGGCGGGCAGCACATCGGCCGCCGGGTCCACCGCCAGCACCCCCGGCCCGGTGAGCAGCACCAGCGCGAGCGCGATGTACCGCAACTCGCCGTCCCCCAGCCGCTCCACCGGCATGGAGCCCAGCGGGCCCTGTTCCAGCAGGGCCCGCACGACCCCGTCCGCGCACCCCTCCGTCACCAGACCCTCGACCGGCCCCGCACAGCCCGCCCGGACCGCCGCGACCAGCGCCGCGTGGCGGCTGCCGCACTCCCGGCTGGTCCGCCGCAGTACCGCCGCCAGGTTCTCGCAGCCGCCGCGTAACCGGCCGTCGCGCGGCGGCGCCGGTGCCCGCATCCGCTCCGGCCGCGGATCGCAGGGGAAGACCGAACGCAGCGCGATGACCACCTGCTCGGCGGCGGACAGCGCCAGCCGCTGCCCCTCCGTGGTGCCCGCCACCCGCAGCGGCAGCAGCGAGGTGGCCAGCCGGTCGTCGGGCAGCGGCGCGCGGGTGACCGCGACCGCCCCGGCGGTGTGCCAGGCCGCCTGGACACAGCGCCGCCCCGGGTCGCGCAGCGCGGTCTCCAGCAGGATCTCCCCCGCGCCGGTCAGCCGCTCGCCCACGATCCGCAACTCGGGCTCGGCCTGTACGGCGACGTCCAGCCGCACCGGCCCGACGGGGCCGTCCACCGTGCAGCCGATCCGGAAGCCGCGCCGCCCCTGCCGGTCCGGCCGCGCCCAGCGCGGGATGTACGCCGCCGGATCGCGGAACACCTCCGGGAGCCGGGCGCCGCCCGCGAGCCGTCCGAGGGCCGCGTACGCCTCCAGCACACCGGACTTGCCGCTGCCACTGGGGCCGGAGATCAAGGTCAGCGGACCCAGCGAGAAGGAGGCACGGCGGTGCCTCTTGAAGGCCGACAGCCTCAACTCGGAGACGATGGGCCGCAGTTCGGTCCTGGGCAGCAGCCCCGATGCGCTCATGCCCGGAACATATCCCTGGAATATACCGGCGAACCGTTACGCCTTCCGTATCTTCCTACCATCGGGGGATAAGGGCGGTTACCGAAGATGACTCTGAGCCGCCGGATGACCAGGGAAATGGAGTGGCCGCTGTGACCACGTGTACGAAAGGCTCGACGGCGGCACCGGCGCCGAACGGCCACAGCTCATGGCCCACCGGGCGCCGCGCGACACGTACGAGCAAGAGCACGACGACCGACACGGGGAGAGCGAAACCACCATGAGCGGCACGGACACCACGACGCCCGGCACCCTGATACCGGGCGGCGGGATCACGGTCAGACTCGTCAAACACCCTCGCCCCGACGTCCGTTACCCCGCCACCGTGGTGGCCGACGACGGCGTACGGGTGACCGTGCG
The DNA here is from genome assembly GCF_024295805.1 of Streptomyces cucumeris. Classification (GTDB taxonomy): domain Bacteria; phylum Actinomycetota; class Actinomycetes; order Streptomycetales; family Streptomycetaceae; genus Streptomyces; species Streptomyces cucumeris. The sequence continues at coordinate 208,978 of NZ_JANCLX010000001.1, read as the reverse complement.
CGCCCCCTGGGCCGGAGCGGCGGTGCGCGACTTCGGCTTCGTCCGCTTCGAGAGCGGTGACGTCTTCACCGAGCACTACTGGCGCAACCGCTGGTACGCGATCAAGGAAGTCCGGTCGGCCTCCGGTGCGCTCAAGGGCTGGTACTGCGACATCACACGGCCCACCGAGGTCGAGCCGGACACCCTGGTCGTCACCGACCTCGATCTGGACCTGTGGGTCTCGGCCGACCGGACATCCGTACTACGGCTGGACGAGGACGAGTTCCTGGAGAGCGGACTCACCGAGCGCGACCCGACCGCCGCCGGACGGGCCCGTGAGGCGCTCGACGAATTGGAACGGCTGGTGCGAGAGGGCGGGTTCGACGCCCTGCTCGCCGGGAGCACGGCAGCGGCCCGGGACGGCCGTGGCTGACAACACCTTCTGGATCGCCGCCCTCACCGGTGGCACGGCCGTCGTGGCCAGTTGGGTCACCAGCCGCGGCAACACCCGCGCGGCCCGTATACAGGCGGACACCGCGGCGCTCGCCCAGCGGGCGGAGCGGCTGCGCGACAGCCGGCGCACCGCCTATCTGGACCTCATCGAACAGGCCCACGGTATGGGCGAGTTGTACTGGGAGGTGTCCGCGGCCGACCGGACCGGTGAGGTCCGGCGCCGCCCCGCGGTCCTGGACGAACTGGCAGAACGCGAACGCGACGAGTACGGCAAGCTGCGCCGCTGCGTCCGCGTGGTGGAGCTGGAGGGCCCGGCCGCCGCTGCCGCAGCGGCGAACGCGCTGCAGAAGTCGACCGGTCGCTTCCACCGCGCGCTGGGCGCGATGCGCGCCGGGGACACGGAGGCGGCGGGCCGCTTCGACAGCGCCTACCGGCCGTTCTGGGAGGCCCTGACCGTGTTCGTGGACGCGGCGCGGACCGCCCTGCACGAGGCACAGTGACGCCTCAGCCGGCCGTCGCCCCGCGGTAGACCAGGGCAGCCGCAGCCAGGTCGGCGAGTCCGCTGCCGACGGTCTTGAACACGGTGATCTCCTCGCCGCCGCGGCGGCCTGACACCTCCTCCCGGCACAGCTGCGGCAGGGTGCCCACCACCCCGTCCCGGTCGAGCGCGCCGGAGGCGATCGGCTGGGTCAGGTCGCCGGACTCCTCCAGCGCGACGGGGGTGTCGACGTAGACGGAACCGCGCCGTACGCAGGTGTCGTCCGCCTCCCTCATGGTGGGCCGGAAGCTGCCGATCAGATCGAGATGGGCGCCCGGGCGCAGCCATTCGCCGCGCACCAGGGGTTCGGTGGCCAGCGTCGCGCAGCTGATCACATCGGCCGAGGCCACCGCCTCGGCCCGGTCCGGCGCCACCCGCGCGTCCATCCCCTCCGCGCGCAACTGCCCTGCCAGCCGCTCGGCATGTGCGGAGGTGCGGTCATGGACGAGCACGGTCCGGATGTCGAGCACACTGCGGTACGCGGCGGCCGCGAGACGGGCGATGTGGCCCGCGCCGATGACCAGAAGGGTCGCGCTGTCCGGGCGGGCGAGGTAGGACGCGGCGAGCGCGGAGGTGGCCACCGTGCGGCGCCGGGTCAGCTCGTTGCCGTCGATCAGCGCCAGGTGCTCACCGGTGGCTGCGCTGGCGAGGAGGTAGGCCGAGGACAGCGCCGGACGCCCCTGGTCGGCGTTCCGGGGGAAGACGTTGACCAGCTTGACGCCCACGAAGTCGCCCTCGGCCCAGGTCCCCGGGGTCCACGACGGCATCAGGAGCAGGGTGGCGTCACTCCGTTCGTCCAGGGTGTGGTGGTGGCGCGGCGGGGTGTGGGCACCGCGGGCGAAGCCCTGTCGCAGCGCGGGGACCAGCGCGTCGAACGGCAGCGCACGGACGGTGTCCTCGGCGGTGAAGTGCAGCATGGCGTCCCTGGGGCGTGAGGCGGCTGACGGTTCGGACAGCATGTTGCCTACCAGTAACCGGTTACCGGCCACCAGTGCCGGGTACGATGCAACCGCCCTCGCCCCGGCGTCAAGGGTCCGTGGAATACCGGCAGATCAGCGGCGCAGCAGAGGAGCGGCACCAGGTGACCGAACCGGAATCCGCACCGCTGCACCGCACCAGCCTGCGCGACCAGATCCTCGCGATGGTCCGGCAGGCCCTGGTCTCCGGTGAGATCCGTCCCGGCGACATCTACTCGGCGGCGGCGCTGGCGACCCGGCTCGGCGTCTCCAGCAGTCCGGTGCGCGAGGCCCTGCTGACGCTGGTCAGCCAGGGGCTGCTGGAGCCCGTTCGCAACCGTGGCTATCGCGTCGTCCCGATGAGCGAGCACGACCTCGACGAGATCCACGAGATGCGGCTCTTCCTGGAGATCCCCGGCACCCTCAAGGCCGCCGCCCACACCGGACCGGAGGACCTGCGCCGCCTTGAGTCGATCGCGGAGGAGATCGAGGCCGCCGCCGAGGCCCGCGACGTGCCCCGTCTTCTCGACGCCGACCGGCGGTTCCACCTCGAACTGCTGGCACTCGGCGGCAACGGTCGACTTGTCGATACCGTGGCCGCCTTGCGCGACCGGACCCGGCTCTACGGCATGGACGCGCTCGCCGCGCGCGGCTCGCTCGGCGCCGCGGCCGGTGAGCACCGCGCCATCCTGGCCGCCGTCGCCGAGCGGGACACGGCCCGCCTGGAGAGCCTGCTGCGCGCACATCTGCACCATATCCGCGCCGAGTGGGCACGCCCCGACGCGCCGGACTCCGCCTGACGCCAAGCCCCGTCAGCGCACCGCGTAGACCGCCCCCGGGCGGGGCATGTCCGCCGCGTGCGCCGCGCCCTCCCGGCGACGCCGTCGCGTACGCCGTCCCCACAGCGCGAACACGCCCGCGACCAGCAGCAGATATACCGGCACCAGCAGACCCGCGGTCCCCGCGCCGTGCTCGACGTACCAGCCCGCGTGACGCCCGTCGCCCTCCAGGGCGATCCGGTTGACGGTCAGAAAGGCCAGATGGACGCCGATGGAGGTCCACAGCGGAGCCCGCGCCAGGGCCGTCCGGGCCGCGACCAGGGTCAGCCCGAAGACCACGATCAGGACGAGATAGTCGACCGGGTCCTGTCCGCCCGGCGCGACACCGATCGGCCCCGCGTCCCGTCCGACCAGCCGTGCGGCCCCGGCCGCCACGACCGTTGACACCCCGGGGACCAGCAGGAACACCGCCGTGGTGGCCAGCGCGGCGCCCTTGCCTCCGAACCGGGAGCGCAGCGACATCCAGGTGTAGCCGCGCAGTGTGGTCTCCTCCGGCAGGGCTTCCAGCAGCAGGGCGACCACCGCGTTGGAGGCGAGGAACCCGGCCAGCGCACCGGGATCGGGATCCGACCAGCGCAGCAGACCCCCCGCCGTCGCCGCACCCAGCACGAGCGCCGCCGCCACGGCTGTCACCGTCGCGCCGGTCAGAAAGGCGACCGCGCTCGCCCCGGGCCCGCCGAACCCGAGCCGCCGGAACGGTCGCCCCCGGTGCGCCACGACCACCAGCGAAAGGGCGAGAGCCGTGACGAGGGCCGCCGGCACCAGTCGCGCCACCAGCCCCGACGCCCCCACCACATCAGCGAGGGCCGGACCCAGCCCGGTCCCCACCCCCAGCGCCGTCGCCATGACGAGCCCACCGACCAGGGCCCGGCCCAGCGCCCCGGCACCCGAGGCCCCGCTCCCGCCGACATGAGATCCCGCCATCTGCCCACTCCCCCGTATCCGAACGGGACGGCGCGCCCGACGCCGGCGCCCGCCCCGTTCTCATCCTCACCGGCGGTACGGGGCCCGGGCTCCTGCTGGAGGGGGAAAGCGGACTACATCCTTCGGCCCACCGGACGGGGTGCCCGGATCAGCCGTCCTCGCGGCGCGGCTCCAGGATCATCACGCACTCCACATGATGCGTCACCGGGAAGAGGTCGAACGCCCGCATCCGGCGCGGGACATAGCCCGCCGCGGCGAAGTACGTCAGGTCGCGGGCGAGGGCAGCCGGGTCGCAGGCGACGTAGGCGATGCGGCGCGGGCCCATGCCCGCGAGGCGGGTCGCGGTCTCCTTGCCGGCGCCCGCGCGGGGCGGGTCCAGGACGATCAGATCGGCCTCGGTGATACCGGTGCGGGGCAGTACCTGCTCGACCTTGCCGTGCTCGATGCGGACCCGGTCGAAGTCCTGAAGGTTGTGACGGGCGTCCTCGACCGCGCGCTTGGAGGACTCGATGCCGAGCACCGCGCCGGTCTCACCGACCCGTTCGGCCAGCGCGCCCGCGAACAGTCCGACACCGCAGTACAGGTCGAGCGCGGTGTGTCCCTTGCGCGGCATCAGACCCTGCATCACGGCCTCGACCAGCAGATCCGCCGCCTTGGGGTGGACCTGCCAGAAGCCGCCCTCGCCGACCCGCCAGGTGCGGCCCGCGGCGCGCTCGCGGACGAAGGGCCGGCCGTGGACGCGGTGCACCAGGCGGACCCGGTCCCGGCCGCGCGACTCGGCGGCGCGGAGCACGGAGACGGGACGGTCGAGTTCGACGATCGGCAGCCTGCCGCCGGGCCGCGGGGTGAGGACGACCTGACGGTCGGAGGAACCGGTGGCGGCGATCGCCTCCACCGTTTCGATCTGCGGCCATTCGCGCTTCTCGATACCGAGTTCGGTGACGCCGGGGGCCGCGATCAGACAGTGGTCCACCGGCTCCACCTCGTGCGAGCGGTGGCGGCGCAGACCGGGCCGGCCCTGCTCGTCCACGGCGTACTGCACCCGGGTGCGCCAGGCGGGCACCTCGCCGCGGCCCACCTTGTCGCCCGGCGCGGGCTCGACGGTGCCGTCCCAGCCGGCCTGCTCGGGGGTGAGTCCGGCCAGGCGGTGCAGCTGCTCGGTGATCACTTCGGCCTTCAGCCTGCGCTGGGCGCCGGGGGCCGCGTGCTGCCAGTCGCAGCCGCCGCAGCGCCCCGGTCCGGAGAACGGGCAGGGAGCCTCGACGCGGTCCTTGGAGGCGTCCAGCACCCGCACCGCGTCGGCGCGCAGGAAGCGGGCGCCGGTCTCACCCTCGGTGACCCGGACCACGACCCGCTCACCGGGCAGGGCGTGCCGGACGAAGAGGACCTGGCCCTCCTCGGTGCGGGCGATGCAGTGACCGCCGTGGGCCACCGGGCCGACCTCGACCTCGTACTCCTCGCCGACCAGCGACGCCTCGGGTTCACGGTGCATGGCGGGCTCGGCTCCTGTGGGGTGAGGGGGTGGTGGGACGGCGCCCGGCCGCGGACGCGGTCCGGCGGTGGGACAACAGCCCACCAGTCTACGCGCCGCCACCCCTCCCTCGTTCCGTCCGGCCCGGGCCCCGGGCCGGACCGTGGCTAGCGCCCCGGGGTCTGCGACTTGGCGCCGGTCCGTTCGCTCTTGGGCGGGGTCACCGGACCGCGCCGCACCGCGCCGGGGGCGTTCCACTCGGCCCGCTTGCGCGCCCGCTTGCGGGCGAGCTCGGAGGAGTCCAGCTGCCAGGGCACGGAGGTGACCATGACGCCCGGGGTGAACAGCAGCCGCCCCTTGAGCCGCAGCGCGCTCTGGTTGTGCAGCAGGTGCTCGTACCAGTGGCCGACCACGTACTCGGGGATGTAGACGGAGACCACATCGCGCGGGCTCTCCCGGCGCAGCCCCTTGACGTAGTCGATGACCGGCCGGGTGATCTCGCGGTACGGGGAGTCGAGGATCTTCAGCGGGACGTCGATACCGCGTTCGTGCCACACCGCCTGGAGGGCCTTGGTCTCGGCGGGGTCGACGCTGATGCTCACGGCCTCCAGCCGGTGCGAGCGCATCAGCTTGGCGTAGGCCAGGGCGCGCAGCGTCGGCTTGTGGACCTTGGAGACCAGGACGATGGAGTGCACCCGGGAGGGGCGCACCTCCTCCTCGTCGAGCTGCTCGGTGGCGGCGGCGAGCTCCTCGGAGACGCCGTCGTAGTGGCGGCGGATCGCCGTCATGGTGACGTAGAAGATGACCATGCCCAGCAGCGCGACCCAGGCGCCGTGGGTGAACTTGGTCAGCAGCACCACGACCAGGACCAGACCGGTGAAGAAGGCACCGAAGGTGTTGATCGCACGGGCGCGGACCATCCGGCGGCGGGCCGCCGGGTCGCGCTCGGTGGCCAGGTGCCGGTTCCAGTGCCGCACCATGCCGGTCTGGCTGAGGGTGAAGGAGACGAAGACACCGACGATGTAGAGCTGGATCAGCCGGGTCGAGTCCGCGCCGTAGATGTAGACGAGGACCGCGGCGGCCCCGGCGAGCAGCACGATGCCGTTGGAGAAGGCGAGCCGGTCGCCGCGGGTGTGGAGCTGACGGGGCAGATAGCGGTCCTGGGCCAGGATCGAGCCCAGCAGCGGGAAGCCGTTGTACGCGGTGTTGGCGGCCAGGAACAGCACCAGCGCGGTGGCCGCGGCCAGCACCACGAAGAGGATCGAGCCGTCCCCGAAGACGGCCGCGGCGACCTGGGAGATCACCGGGTTCTGGGTGTAGTCGGACCCGAGCGCCACGCCCTTGTCCAGCAGGTCCCGGGCCGGGTTCTCGGCCATCTTGACGTCGGTGACGATGGCCAGCGTGATGATGCCGACGAACATGGTGACGGCCAGGCCGCCCATCAGCGCCAGCGTCGAGGCCGCGTTCCGGCTCTTGGGCTTGCGGAAGGCCGGGACGCCGTTGCTGATCGCCTCGACGCCGGTCAGCGCGGCACAGCCGTCGGAGAAGGCCCGCAGCAGCAGGAAGACCAGCGCGAACCCGGCCAGCCCGGTGTGTTCGGCGTGGACCTCGTAACCGGCGGTGGGCGCCTTCATGTCGTCGCCGAGGACCAGCCCCCGGTAGGCACCCCAGATGATCATCGCGAAGACGCCGCCCACGAATACGTAGGTGGGGATCGCGAAGAGCTTGCCCGACTCCCGCACCCCGCGCAGGTTCATCAGCGTCAGCAGCAGGATGATCGCGACCGCGCACAGCGTCTTGTGCTCGACGAAGAAGGGCACGGCCGAGCCGAGGTTCTCCACTCCCGAGGAGATCGACACCGCCACCGTCAGCACGTAGTCGACCAGCAGGGCGCTGGCGACGGTGAGACCCGCCTTGGGGCCGAGGTTGGTGGTGGCGACCTCGTAGTCACCGCCTCCGCTGGGATACGCGTGCACGTTCTGGCGGTACGAGGCGACCACGGTGAACATCAGCACGATGATCGCGATCGTGATCCACGGGCTGTAGCTGTAGGCCGACGCCCCCGCCACGGACAGCACGATCATCACCTGTCCCGGCGCGTACGCGACGGAGGACAGCGGGTCGGAGGCGAAGACGGGGAGCGCGATGCGCTTCGGGAGAAGGGTTTCCCCCAGCTTGTCGCTGCGCAGCGCCCGCCCGATCAGGATCCGTTTCGGGAGGTCGGTCAGTTTGGACACGCAGAGGATCGTATGCGGTAGGTACGGCCCCCGCCCAGCCGCCTGCCCCCGCTCCGTTCCCGGGGGCGCGCGGCGGGCGTACGCCCGTCGGGGACAACGGCGCAGCAAGCCCGCGGTGACGGCCGGAATGGGACGGTTCCGACCGCTTTCGGGCGCGCGCGGAGGCGCTCCGACGCACACCCCGCACACCGGACGCGGTGCGGGCGCCGATCACGGGATGTCGCACACCTCACGTGCCGCCCCTCGGACAGCTCGCGTCCCGGTCCGTGGGACAGCTCACGCCCGTCCCGCGGACCGCCGCCGGATCACCGGCTGCCTGCCGACCGCCGCCGGTCCCCTACTGGCCGCGCCACCACTGGCCCAGGGCGCCCCACAGGCGCCGCGGGCCACTGGCGCCGGACTCGGGCTGCTCCGGGCGCCCGGTCCCGTCGAACGGGGCGGGCGGGCCGGACGGGGCGGACGGCTGCGCGGCGGGCGCGGGCGCCGGCGCCGGTACGCCGGTCGGCATCGGCGCGGGCATCGGCCCCGCGCCCGCCATCACCGGGAACCGCACCGGCAGCGCCACCAGGGCCCGGTGGAAGGGCCCGGTGCGCCAGGCCAGCCGCTCGGCCGGAACGGCCAGCTCCAGGTCCGGCAGCCGGTCCAGGAGCTTCTCGATCGCCACCGAGGCGATCACCCGGGACGGGCTCTCGGCGGGGCACCGGTGGGAGCCCACGCTCCAGGCCAGGTGGGCACGGTTGCCCAGCCGGCCGCCTGAGGTCAGCTGGGGGTCGGTGTTGGCCGCGGCGTAGCTGGTCAGGACGGCGTCGCCCCTGCGCAGCCGCACCCCGCCCACCTCCACGTCGTAGCGGACGAACCGGGTGCCGAAGTTCGCCATCGGCGGGTCGGACCACAGCACCTCGTCCAGGGCGTCCTGGACCGGGAGGCTGCCACCGGAGAGCTCCCCGGCGAACCGGTCGTCCGAGAGCAGCAGCCGCAGCGCGTTGGCGATCAGGTTCAGCTGGGGTTCGGTACCGGCCGCCAGCAGCAGCCCCATCTGTTCGATGAGCTCCTCGTCGGTCAGCCGGGAGGGATGGGCGATCATCCACGAGGTGACGTCCGGACCCGGCTCACGCCGCTTGACGGCCACGAGATCGGCCATGTAGCCGAGCATCTGGTCGTTGGCCCGCGCCGACTCGGGGCCGACGTCGAACAGCGCGGTGACCGTCCGGACCAGCTCCCGCCCCTTCTCCGGCGGGGAACCGAAGAGCTGGTTGAAGACCAGCAGCGGGATGATCGCGGCGTACTCGCTCAGCAGATCGGCCTCGCCCCTCCCGGCGAAGGCGTCGATGAGCATGTCCGCGCTGCGCTCCACGAACTCGCTGAGCGCGTGCACGTCCACCCGGCCGAGGCTGTCGTTGATCGCGCCCCGGAACCGGGCGTGCTCCTCGCCGTCGGTGAACAGGGCGTTGGGCCGGTACATCAGCATCGGGAGCACCGGGCAGTCCTGGGGCACCTCGCCCTCGTTCAGGGCCCGCCAGTTGCGCGGGTCCTTGGCGAACCGCTCGGTGTCGCGCTGGACCTCCAGGGCCAGCGTGTAGCTGGTGACCAGATACGCCCCGACGCCCGGGGAGAGCTCGACCGGGGCGATCGGGCCCATGGCCCGCAGCCGCGCGTAGAAGGCGTGCGGATCGGCGGCGAAGTCGGCTCCGTACAGCGGCACGGCCGCGCCGCGGCCCCCGACGGGACCTCCGTGGGCCGGTCCGCCGGTGTGCGCGGGGCACCCCGGCGGCGGTACGGCTCCCGGGTCGGCCCCGGCGTCCTTGCGGTAGGTCACACGTTCTCCTGCGGGGTACGGGTGTGGAGGGACTGGAGGTACTGGACGAGGGAGATCAGGGCGCGGGTCGAGGAGATCCGGTTGCGCGCGTCACAGACCACCAGGGGGGTTTCCGGGAGCAGGTCGAGGGCCTCCCTGATCTCCTCCTCGGCGAAGACCGGGGCGCCCTCGAAGCGGTTGACGGCCACCGCGTACGGCAGGCCCTGCTCCTCCAGGACGGACATCACCGGGAAGGACTGCTCCAGCCGCCGGGTGTCCGCGAGGACGAGCGCGCCCATCGCGCCCTGGGTCATGTCCTTCCACAGCCGGGTGAACCGGAGCTGACCGGGGGTGCCGAACAGGTACAGCACCAGGGAGTCGCTGAGGGTGAGCCGGCCGAAGTCCATGGCGACCGTGGTGGTGGTCTTCCGCTCGGAGCCGGCGAGATCGTCGACCAGCGCCCCGGCCTGCGTCATCGTCTCCTCGGTGCGCAGCGGGCGGATTTCCGACAGCGAGCCCACGAACGTGGTCTTGCCGACCGCGAAATGACCCACCACCAGCAGCTTGACGGCCGTCCGCACGGTACCGGGCAGATAGACCGCCCGCTCAGAGGCGAGCGCGGAGTCCATCGAGCACCTCCTGCAGCAGCTGCGTCTCGGGGAGTTCGGCGGGGGGAATCGGGGACCGGGTGGTGATGTGGCCGCTGTCCACGAGATCACCGAGCAGGACCTTGGTGACGCTCACCGGCAGTTCCAGATAGCCGGCGACCTCGGCGACGGACAGCGCGCCGCCGAGACAGAGCTCCATCACCCCCCGCTTCTCCGGGCTGAGCCCGGCGAGCGGACGGTCGGGGTGGGCCATGACCAGGGTCACCAGGTCGAAGGTGTTGCGGGTCGGGTAGGCACGGCCGTCGGTCACGACATACGGGCGTACCAGTCCTCGTTCGCGCCGGCCGGGGCTCATGCCGGGCTGCCGAAGCCCTGTCGCCCGAGGTCCTGCCGCGGCGGACTGGTGAGTTCCTTGCCCAGCCGGTCGACCAGCTTCTGCATCCGGTAGCTGACCGCCTCCATGTCCACCGCCTCGGTGGCGGAGACCGCGAGATAGGCGCCCGGCCCGGCGGCGGTCAGGAAGACATAGCCCCCGACGAACTCCACCAGGGTCTGCTGCCACGGGCTCTCGTGCGGATCGCAGAACTCGGAGGTGCTGCGGCTGATGGACTGCAGTCCGGAGAGCGCGGCTGCCTGACGCTCCGCCTCGTCGCGGGGGATGCCCGCGGAGTGCGCCCGCAGCATCCCGTCCGCCGACAGCAGGATGGCGTGCCGCGCCTCCGGCATCTTGACGACCTCGTCGAGCATCCAGCCCAGCTCGTTGTTCAAGTGGTCGTTCATGCCTGGCGATTCCCTTCTTCACTGTGGGGGGCGGCGTCCTGGGGGCGGGGTGCGCTTTCCTGTGGGGTTTCCGGATGGGCCGCCCGGCCGGAGCGGGTGCCCCGGGCGAAGGCGCCCATCCGCTGGGCGGTTTCCTCGGCCGAGCGGACCCGGTGCGAGCCGGTGTCCGGCTCCGTCTGGGTGACCGGCCGGGGTCCGGGCGCGGCGGTGGCCTCACGGCGGCGGCGCTTGGGCAGTCCGCCGGCCGTCACGCCGAAGCTGCGCGCGGCCTCGTCGTCCACGGCGGGTGGGGCCGCCGCGGGCGCGGGTCGGGGGGTGGGGCTGGGGGCAGGGGCGGCGGGCTCGACGGGCCGGGCCTGCGCCGGGATCCCTGCGGTGGCCGCTCCGGGAGCCTGGGGTTCGGCGCGGCGGCGCGAGGGGAGCGTGCGCGGCGGGGCGCTCCGCTCCTCCGGCGCCGCGGCGGCGCTCGGGGCTCCTGCGTCCACATGGGTGAGCAGCGCCGAGGGGAGGAACAGCACGGCGCGCACACCGCCGTAGGGCGAGCGGGTGTCCACCGAGACGCTGAAGCCGTAGCGGGCGGCGAGCAGCCCGACGACGGCGAAGCCGAACTGCGGCGGGTCGCCGAGCCGGGAGACGTCCACGGCGCGCTGTCCGGACAGCAGGGTGGCGGCCCGCTGCACCTCCAGACCGTCCATGCCGACACCCGCGTCGTCGACCACGATGCAGGCGCCGTTGTGCACCGGCTGCAGGCTGACCTCGACGCTGGTGTTGGGCTGGGAGTGGCGGGCGGCGTTGTCCAGCAGTTCGGCGACCGCGAGCACCACCGGCTCCACCGCCCGGCTCACCACGGCGACGTCGATCAGGCTGTGCACCTGCACCCGCTGGTAGTCGCGGATGCGCGACTTGGAGCCGCGGACGACATCGGTCAGCGAGGAGGCCAGCCGCTGGCGTCCGGGCCAGGAGCCGCAGAGCACGGCGATGGCCTGGGCGCGGCGGCCGAACTGGGAGTTGGCGTGGTCGATCTCCAGCAGGTCCCGCAGCACATCGGGGTTGTCGTGCCGGTCCTGCATCTGCGAGATGGAGACCTGCTGCTCATGGGCGAGCCCCTGAAGGGCGCGCATCGACGCCTTGAGCGCGGACTTGGCCGAGGCGTCGGCCCGTGACTGCGCCTTGTCCACCGCCCGGGTGAACTGCTCCATGACGGCGTGCAGGCTCTGCGCGAAGGTGGTGCCCGCCAGCTTCTCGTCCTTCAGCCCCGGCAGCGGGGTGGGCAGGTTGACCCCGTCCGCGACGGCCGGGAGCCGGATGTCGCAGAGATGGCGCACCTCCTCGTCCCGCGCCCGCAGGCTCTCCTCCAGTGCGGCGTTGCGCCTGCGCACGCCCGCGGTGATCCGCCGCTGGCGCGTCAGGAGCACCAGAACGACGAGGGCGACGACGGCCAGGCACCAGCTCACCGCCTCCGATATGTGATCAGTCATCAGGAACCTCGTGCTGGGAACGCGGGCGCGGAAGGAACGATTCAGAGCCCTGATGTCCCGTCCGGAAACGGAATACGGCGATCATCTTAGTCACGGGATGACCGAGTGTCCGACGCACGGAACACAGTTCGAACGCAGCGGACTCTATTGCCAATTGCCGTGACGGTTCAGTGAAGGTCCTGGATGCGGGGCGAAGATGAGGCGAATGCGGCTCGGGAAAAACCCCGGGCGGCTTCTCGGTACGGGGACCGAAGTGATCGTTCGCCCATTTCCACGAGATCGCCCCTATCGGAAATGATCAGTATTCCACCCGGGCCCGACGCCCTCTCCACCGCCCCGGGGAACTTTCCCATCGGTACGGATACGGTGGGGACTAGCGCCGCGGCGACACCAGTCCGTCCCCGCTGGAGCACCAGCGGCGGGGGCCGTGTCCCCGCCGTTGCCCCGTAGGTCCTGGAAGGAAGATGTGAGCAGGGTGTTTGTGCAGGTCAGCACGGTCATCAGGAGTGCGGGGTAAGACGCATGCATATCGTGATCATGGGCTGTGGCCGGGTGGGCTCCGCGCTCGCCCAGACCCTGGAGCAGCAGGGCCACACGGTCGCGGTCGTCGACCAGGACCCCACCGCCTTCCGCCGGCTCGGCGCGGGCTTCGGCGGGCGCCGGGTGACCGGTGTCGGCTTCGACCAGGACACCCTGCGTGAGGCGGGGATCGAGGAGGCCGGAGCCTTCGCCGCGGTCAGCAGCGGCGACAACTCCAACATCATCGCGGCCCGGGTGGCGCGCGAGATGTTCGGCGTGGAGAACGTGGCGGCCCGGATCTACGACCCCCGGCGCGCCGAGGTCTACCAGCGCCTGGGCATCCCCACCGTGGCCACCGTCCGGTGGACCGCCGACCAGATGCTGCGGCGGCTGCTGCCGTCCGGCGCCGAGCCGCTGTGGCGCGACCCCAGCGGCGGGGTGCAGCTCGCCGAGGTGCACACCTCCCCCGCATGGGTCGGGCACAAGGTCAGCAAACTCCAGGAGGAGACCGGGGTGCGGGTCGCGTTCCTGACCCGGCTCGGCGAGGCCATCCTGCCCACCTCCCAGACGGTGTTGCAGGAGGGCGACCTCGTCCATGTGATGATGCGCACCGACGAGGTCGAGAAGGTCGAGGCGGCCTTCGACGAGGGGCCCGAGGAGGGGAACAACCGATGAGGGTCGCCATTGCCGGAGCGGGCGCCGTGGGGCGTTCCATCGCGGGCGAACTGCTGGAGAACGGCCACGAGGTGCTCCTCATCGACAAGGCGCCCACCGCCATCTCGGTGGAGCGGGTGCCGCAGGCCGAGTGGCTGCTCGCGGACGCCTGTGAGATCACCTCGCTGGACGAGGCCGCGTTGCAGCGCTGCAACGTGGTCATCGCGGCCACCGGTGACGACAAGGTCAACCTGGTCGTCTCGCTGCTCGCCAAGACCGAGTACGGGGTGCCCCGGGTGGTGGCCCGGGTCAACAACCCCAAGAACGAGTGGCTGTTCAACGAGGCGTGGGGCGTGGATGTCGCCGTCTCCACTCCGCGGCTGATGTCGGCGCTGGTCGAGGAGGCGGTGAGCGTCGGCGACCTGGTCCGGCTGCTGCGCTTCAGCCACGGCGACGCCAACCTGGTCGAGCTGACGCTGCCGCCGGAGGCGGCCCTGGCCGGGACCCGGGTCGGCGATGTGGAGTGGCCGGAGGACACCAGCCTGGTCACCATCATCCGCGGCACCCGGGTGCTGACCCCGAACAAGGACGATGTCCTGGAGGCGGGCGACGAGCTGCTGTTCGTCGCGGCGCAGGCGCGCGAGGAGCAGCTGGAGGACCTGCTGTCGGTCCGCCGGGAGCCGTCCGCCGGGAGCTGATCCCGCAGGTCATGACACGGGCGAGGGCCCCGGGAACCGTTACGGTTCCCGGGGCCCTCGTCGGTCGTGGGTGCGCCGTCAGTCGTCGCTCACGGCCGTCGGCGCGGGCGGACCGCGTCAGGGGAAGCGGGGCGGCTCGGCGACCGGGCCGTGCTCGGCCCTGGCGCGCTCACGCTCCCGCTCGGCCTTCTCCTCGGCCTCCATCTCCGCGATGACGTCGATCGGCGGCGGGGCCTTGGCCAGGAAGATCCAGGTCAGATAGACGCAGAGCAGGAACGGCGGAATGCCCAGCGCGACCTTGACCCAGCCGAGCTGGGTGGCGTCGCCCCACCAGTAGAGCGGGAACAGGATCGCCGACTTGGCCAGCAGGATCAGCCCCCATGCCCAGGTGGCCTTGGTGTAGGCGCGGAACCGGCCCGGATTGCGGGTACGCCAGGAGAGGTTCTCCTTGAGCATCGGCCCGAGCAGCACACCGATCAGCGGATAGCGGAAGATCGCCGACAGGACGTAGGCGACCGCCAGGCCGAGGGTGTAGAGCATGCCCGGCAGATAGAAGTTCTTGGCGTCACCGGACATCATGGCGAAGATCGCGCCGAACGCGACCCCGAAGACGCCGCTGAAGGCGTGCTTCAGGGTCTCCTTGCGCGCCAGCCGGGCCAGCGCCAGCAGCACCGTCAGCCCGAGCGCGGCGATGGCGGCGAGGTGGATGTCCCGCTTGATCGTGTAGAGCAGGACGAAGACCAGGCCGGGGACGGTGGTGTCCACCATGCCCCGTACGCCGCCGAACGCCTCCAGGAGCGCGGTGTCGGCCGCCGCCCTGCTCCGCGCGGCGGTCTCGTGGTCTTCGGTGGGGGTCGGCTTGTCGTCTGACGTCACCGGCTACTCCTGTCCGAGCGGTCGGAGTTCGTACTTCGGATTGAACAGCACCCGGCGCCCGTGACTCATGGAGATCCGGCCGGAGGCGATCAGCCTGCGGCCCGGTTCTATACCGATGATGGAGCGACGGCCCAGCCACACCACGTCCAACGCGGCGGTGCCGTCGAAGAGCTCCGCCTCCAGCGCGGGTACTCCGGCCCTCGGCCGCAGTGTGACCGTGCGCAGCGTACCCGTCACCTTCACGATCTGCCGGTCACCGCAGTCACCGATCTTGGTACAGCCCGCGTCCTCCGCGTCCTGCTGGAGCTCGGCGGACAGAAGCTCCTCCTGGGAAGTCGACAGCCGGTCGAGCATCCGCCGGAAGCGGCCGGCCGGCTTGTCACCCTTCTCGGAGGGCTGGCGTGCGGAACTCATACGGCCAGCGTACCGGTGAGGCCCCACCGCGACGCCGTCACCGCTCGAACCGGTAGCCCATGCCCGGCTCGGTGATGCTCCATCCCCCGGGGGCAACCCCCGGACCCCCGGCCGCACACCCCGGTCCGCTGATCACCGCTCGAACCGGTAGCCCATGCCCGGCTCGGTGATGAAGTGCCGCGGATGCGAGGGGTCCACCTCCAGCTTGCGGCGGAGCTGGGCCATGTAGACGCGCAGGTAGTTGGTCTCGGTGCCGTAGGAGGGGCCCCAGACCTCCTGGAGCAACTGCTTCTGGCTGACCAGCCGGCCGGGATTGCGCACCAGCACCTCCAGCAGGTGCCATTCGGTGGGCGTCAGCCGGACGTCACGGCCGTCGCGGTGGGCCTTCTTGGCCGCCAGGTCGACCGAGAACGTCTCGGTCTCGACGGTCACCGGATCCTCCGACTGCACGGTGGGCTCGGCCCGGCGGACGGCGGCGCGCAGCCGGGCGAGCAGCTCGTCCATGCCGAAGGGCTTGGTGACGTAGTCGTCGGCGCCCGCGTCCAGGGCCTCGACCTTCTCGTCGGAGGTCTGGCGCGCGGAGAGCACCAGGATCGGCACCCGGGTCCAGCCGCGCAGCCCCCTGATCACCTCCACCCCGTCCATATCGGGCAGTCCGAGGTCGAGCACGACCACGTCGGGGTGGCGGGTGGCGGCCAGCCGCAGGGCGGTCGCGCCGTCCGACGCGGCGTCCACCTCGTACTTGCGCGCCTTCAGGTTGATCACGAGGGCGCGTACGATCTGCGGCTCGTCGTCCACCACGAGCACCCGGTTCATCTGGTCTGCCTTCCATCGCTGTGTTGTCGTCCCCTCCGCCCGGGCCGCCCCCGCCACGGCTCCGGGGCCGGTCAGGACACGGCCCGGGCCGGGAGGTCGGGGCGGACCGGCGGGCGGCCGGGGGCGGCCCGCAGGGTGAGCACCATGGTCATGCCGCCGCCCGGGGTGTCCTCGGCGGCCAGCCGGCCGCCCATCGCCTCGGCGAAGCCGCGGGCCACGGCCAGCCCGAGGCCGACCCCGGCGCCGCGCGGGGCGTCACCGTACCGCTGGAACGGCTCGAAGATCCGGTCCTTGGCGGTGTCGGGCACTCCGGGGCCGCGGTCGGCGACCCGCAGCTCGACCCGTTCGCCGAGCGCGCTGGCCGCGACCAGCACGGAGGAGTCCGGCGGGCTGTACTTCACGGCGTTCTCCACGATGTTGGCGACGGCGCGCTCCAGCAGTCCGGGGTCGACGGCGACCATGGGCAGCTCCTCGGGGATGTCGAGGGTGACACTGGCCTCCGGGACGCCGCCGAGCGCCATCGGCACCACCTCGTCGAGGTCGATCTCGCGGATGAGCGGGGTCACGGTGCCGGTCTGCAGCCGGGACATGTCCAGCAGGTTCCCCACCAGGTGGTCCAGCCGGTCGGCGCCGTCCTCGATGCCCTCCAGCAGCTCGGCCTCGTCCTCCTCGGACCAGGCGACGTCATCGGAGCGCAGGGAGCTCACGGCGGCCTTGATGGCCGCGAGCGGGGTGCGCAGATCGTGGCTGACGGCGGCCAGCAGCGCGGTCCGTATGCGGTTGCCCTCGGCCAGCTCGGTGGCCCGTTCGGCCTCCAGGGTCAGCCGCTGCCGGTCAAGGACCACCGCGGCCTGGGCGGCGAAGGCGGCGAGCACCCGGCGGTCCTCGGCGGGCAGCACCCGGCCGGAGAGCGCGAGCGCCATGTGGTCACCGACCGGCATGTCCACATCCGCGTCCTCGGGCCGCCCGGGCGGTGCGGCTCCCCCGCCGGTGCCGCCCACACTGCCCGCGCAGGTCCAGGGGGCGACATCGCTCTCCCGCTCCAGCAGCGCCACGGTGTCCATGCCGAAGGTCTCGCGGACCCGCTCCAGCAGCGCTTCCAGGCTGGTCTCACCGCGCAGCACACTGCCCGCGAGGAAGGACAGCACCTCGGACTCGGCGCGCAGCCGGGCGGCCTGATGGGTGCGGCGCGCGGCCAGGTCGACGACCGAGGCGACGCTGACGGCCACCGCCACGAAGATCGCTATGGCGACGATGTTCTCGGGGTCGTCGACGGTGAGAGTGTGGGTGGGCGGGGTGAAGTAGTAGTTGAGCAGCAGGGATCCCACGGCCGCCGAGGCGAGGGCGGGCAGCATCCCGCCCAGCAGCGCCGCCAGCACGTTCAGGAAGAGGAAGAGCAGCACCTCGTTGGCGAAGCCGGGTCCGGCGTCCGAGGCGAGGCTGGCTCCGCCGACGGTGAGCAGCAGCGTGAGCAGCACCGGTCCGCCCACACCCACCCCCCAGCCCGCGATCAGCCGGGAGCGGCCGAGCCGGGCGCCGCGGGCCACCGGCAGTCCGCGGCCCTTGGCGACCTCGCCGTGGGTGACGATGTGGACGTCGAGGTCCGGGCCGGAGTCGCGGGCGACGGTGGCGCCCACCCCGGGTCCGAAGACGTACTGCCACGCCTTGCGGCGGCTGGAGCCGAGCACGATCTGGGTGGCGTTGACCCCGCGGGCGAACTCCAGCAGCGCTCCGGGGATGTCCTCCCCGATGACGTGGTGGAAGGTGCCGCCCAGATCCTCGACCAGGGTGCGCTGGACCGCCAGCTCCTTGGGGGAGGCGGAGGTCAGCCCGTCGCTGCGGGCGATGTAGACGGCGAGGATCTCGCTGCCGGAGCCCTTGGCCGCCATCCGGGCGGCCCGGCGGATCAGCGTGCGGCCCTCGGGGCCGCCGGTGAGGCCGACGACGATGCGCTCACGCGCCTGCCAGGTGGTGCGGATGCTGTGCTCGGAGCGGTACTGCTGGAGGTACTCGTCGACCCGGTCGGCGGTCCACAGCAGGGCCAGTTCGCGCAGCGCGGTCAGGTTCCCGGGCCGGAAGTAGTTGGACAGCGCCGCGTCGACCTTGTCGGAGGCGTAGATGTTGCCGTGCGCCATCCGGCGGCGCAGGGCCTGGGGCGACATATCGACCAGTTCGATCTGATCGGCGCGGCGCACCACCTCGTCGGGCACGGTCTCCCGCTGCCGGACGCCCGTTATCGACTCCACCACGTCGCCCAGCGACTCCAGGTGCTGGATGTTGACGGTGGAGACGACGTCGATGCCCGCCCGCAGCAGCTCCTCGACGTCCTGCCAGCGCTTGGCGTTCCGGGAGCCGGGGACGTTGGTGTGGGCGAGCTCGTCGACGAGGGCGACGGCGGGGCGGCGGGCCAGTACCGCGTCCACGTCCATCTCGGTGAAGACGGCGCCCCGGTACTCCAGCTCCCGGCGGGGCACCGCCTCCAGCCCGTGCAGCATCACCTCGGTGCGGCGGCGGCCGTGGTGCTCGACGAAGCCGACCACGAGGTCGGTGCCCCGCTCGACCCGGCGGTGCCCCTCGGAGAGCATGGCGTAGGTCTTGCCGACTCCCGGGGCCGCACCGAGGTAGATCCGTAGCTTGCCGCGTCCCATGACCCCATTTTCCCCGCTGGTCCGAGTTCTCAGTGCCGGCTCAGCCGGGTGAGCGCGATGTTGAGCTTCAGCACGTTGACCCGGGGCTCGCCGATGAAGCCGAGCTGACGGCCCTGGGTGTGGTCCGCCACCAGCCGGGCGACCTTCTCGCGCGGCAGCGCGTTGGCCTTGGCCACCCGGTTCACCTGGAGCTCGGCGTAGGCCGGGGAGATGTCCGGGTCGAGACCGGAGCCGGAGGCGGTGAGCGCGTCCACCGGCACCCGGGACGGGGAGACCTGGTTGAAGTCGGCCACCTGCTTCCGCCGGTCGATGACGGTCTGCTTCAGCACCTTGCTGTCCGCGGCGAGGTTGGACGCGCCGGAGACGACGATCGAGTACTGGGTGTTGACGGCGTTGGTGCCCGCCGCGGACGGCCGGGGCTGGAAATAGCGCGGGTCCGGCAGCGGATTGCCGTCCTCGTCCTTGGCATCGAGGTCGAAGCGCTGGCCGATGATCTCGGAGCCGACGACCCGGCCGCCGGACCGCACCTCGGAGCCGTTGGCCTGGTCATGGAAGGCGGCCTGGGCGATCCCGGTGACCGCGAGGGGGTAGAGCACACCGCAGACGACGGTGAGGGCCAGCAGGGCGCGCAGCCCCGCGCCGATCAGCCGCGCCGTACCGCGGACCGAGCTGTTCATGGAGGTCATGGTGGTGGGTCACCCGATCCCGGGGATGAGGGAGATGAGCAGGTCGATGAGTTTGATCCCGATGAACGGGGCGATCAGGCCGCCGAGGCCGTAGAGGCCCAGGTTGCGGCGGAGCATCCGGTCGGCGCTCATGGGGCGGTAGCGCACGCCCTTGAGAGCGAGCGGCACCAGCGCCACGATGATCAGCGCGTTGAAGATCACCGCCGCGAGGATGGCCGACTCGGCCGAGGCCAGCCGCATGATGTTGAGCGTGTCCAGACCCTCGTAGCCCGCGACCGCGCCGAACATCGCGGGGATGATCGCGAAGTACTTGGCGACGTCGTTGGCGATCGAGAAGGTGGTCAGCGCGCCGCGGGTGATGAGCAGCTGCTTGCCGATCTCCACGATCTCGATCAGCTTGGTCGGGTTGGAGTCCAGGTCCACCATGTTCCCGGCCTCCTTGGCGGCCGAGGTACCGGTGTTCATGGCGACGCCGACATCGGCCTGGGCCAGCGCGGGGGCGTCATTGGTGCCGTCGCCGGTCATCGCGACCAGCTTGCCGCCCGCCTGCTCCCGCTTGATGAGCGCCATCTTGTCCTCGGGTGTGGCCTCCGCCAGGAAGTCGTCCACCCCCGCCTCGTCGGCGATGGCCTTGGCGGTCAGCGGGTTGTCGCCGGTGATCATCACGGTCTTGATGCCCATCCGGCGCAGTTCGTCGAACCGCTCCCGCATGCCCTCCTTGACCACGTCCTTGAGGTGGATCACGCCGAGCACCCGCGGTCCGTCGGTGTCCTCGATCGCGACCAGCAGCGGGGTGCCACCGGCCGCCGATATCGCGTCGACCTTCTCCTGGGCGTCGGAGGAGACCTCCCCGCCGCGCCGGCCGACCCAGGCGACGATGGCGCCCGCGGCGCCCTTGCGCACCGTGGTGCCGTCCACATCGACGCCGGACATCCGGGTCTGGGCGGTGAAGGGTACGAACTCGGCGTGGCTCAGCTCGCCCTCGTCCCGCGCCCGGAGCCCGTAGCGCTCCTTGGCCAGGACGACGATCGAGCGGCCCTCCGGGGTCTCGTCGGCCAGCGACGAGAGCTGGGCTGCGTCGGCGAGCTCCGCCTCGGACACACCCGTCACCGGGACGAACTCCGCCGCCTGCCGGTTGCCGAGGGTGATGGTGCCGGTCTTGTCCAGCAGCAGGGTGGACACATCGCCCGCCGCCTCGACCGCGCGGCCGGACATGGCCAGCACATTGCGCTGGACCAGCCGGTCCATACCCGCGATACCGATGGCCGAGAGCAGCGCCCCGATGGTGGTCGGGATGAGGCAGACCAGCAGCGCGGTGAGCACGATCATCGTCTGCTCGGCGCCCGCGTGGATCGCGAACGGCTGGAGGGTCACCACTGCCAGCAGGAAGACGATGGTGAGCGAGGCGAGCAGGATGTTCAGCGCGATCTCGTTCGGGGTCTTCTGCCGGGCGGCACCCTCGACGAGGTTGATCATCCGGTCGATGAAGGTCTCGCCCGGTCTGGTGGTGATCTTGATGACGATACGGTCGGACAGCACCTTGGTGCCGCCGGTGACCGCGGACCGGTCACCGCCGGACTCCCGGATGACCGGGGCCGATTCACCGGTGATGGCGGACTCGTCCACCGACGCCACGCCCTCGACGACATCGCCGTCGCCCGGGATGATGTCGCCCGCCTCGCAGACCGCCAGATCGCCGATGCGCAGCTCGGTGCCGGGCACCCGCTCCTCGGTGGAGCCGGTCAGCCGGCGCGCCACGGTGTCGGTCTTGGCCTTGCGCAGGGTGTCGGCCTGCGCCTTGCCACGGCCCTCGGCCACGGCCTCGGCCAGATTGGCGAAGACCACGGTCAGCCACAGCCAGGCGGTGATGGCCCAGCCGAACCAGTCGCCGGGGTCGAGGAGGGCGAGCCCGGTGGTGAGCACCGACCCGATCTCGACCACGAACATGACCGGGGACTTCGCCATGATCCGCGGGTCCAGCTTACGGAAGGCGTCCGGCAGCGACGTGACGAGCTGACGGGGGTCGAACAGGCCGCCCGAGACCCGCCCGCCGGAGCCCTCGGGGCCGTGCGGGCGGCCGCCATCGGGTGCGGTGTGTACGGGAGTGGTGGCTGTGCTCATGAGAGTCCCTCCGCCATCGGGCCAAGGGCCAGGGCCGGGAAGTAGGTCAGACCGGTGATGATGAGGATCGCGCCGACCAGCAGCCCCGCGAAGAGGGGCTTCTCGGTGCGCAGGGTCCCCGCGGTCTCGGGGACGGGCTTCTGCTCGGCCAGGGAACCGGCCAGCGCCAGGACGAACACCATGGGCAGGAAGCGGCCGAGCAGCATGGCCAGACCGATCGTGGTGTTGTACCACTGGGTGTTCGCGTTGAGTCCGGCGAAGGCGGAGCCGTTGTTGTTGGCGCCGGAGGTGAAGGCGTAGAGCACCTCGGAGAAGCCGTGGGCGCCGCTGCCGTTCACCGAGTCCCCGGCGGTGTTCAGGATCGAGTCCGGCGGGGTGGCCAGCACCATCGACACGGCGGTGAAGCCGAGCACCAGCGTCGGGGTGATCAGGATGTAGCAGGCCGCGAGCTTGATCTCCCGGGAGCCGATCTTCTTGCCCAGGTATTCGGGGGTGCGGCCGACCATGAGGCCCGCGATGAACACCGCGATGATCGCCATGATCAGCATGCCGTAGAGGCCCGATCCCACACCGCCGGGGGCGATCTCACCGAGCATCATGCCCAGCAGGGCGAGTCCACCGCCGAAGCCGGTGAAGGAGGAGTGGAAGGAGTCCACGGCGCCGGTCGAGGTCAGGGTGGTGCTGGTGGCGAAGATTGCGGAGGCGCCGACGCCGAACCGCTGCTCCTTGCCCTCCATCGCGCCGCCCGCCTCCTGGAGCGCCGCGCCGCCGTGGTGGAACTCGGTCCACATCATCAGCGCCGTGAAGCCGAGCCAGATGACGCCCATGGCGGCGAGGATCGCGTAGCCCTGCCGGAGGTTGCCCACCAGCCTGCCGAAGGTGCGGGTCAGCGCGAACGGGATGACCAGGATCAGGAAGATCTCGAAGAGGTTGGTGAAACCGCTCGGGTTCTCGAACGGGTGGGCGGAGTTGGCGTTGAAGTAGCCGCCGCCGTTGGTGCCCAGCTCCTTGATGACCTCCTGTGAGGCCACGGCGCCGCCGTTCATCTGCCGGCTGCCGCCGGTGAGCTGTCCGACCTCGTGGATGCCCGCGAAGTTCTGGATGGCGCCGCAGGCGACCAGCACCAGCGCGCCGATCACGGAGAGCGGGAGCAGGACCCGGACGACACCGCGCACCAGGTCGGCCCAGAAGTTGCCGAGTTCACCGGTGCGGGAGCGGGCGAAGCCCCGTACGAGCGCGACGGCCACGGCCATGCCGACGGCGGCGGAGACGAAGTTCTGCACCGCGAGCCCGGCCGTCTGGACGACGTGCCCCATGGACTGCTCGCCCGAATAGGACTGCCAGTTGGTGTTGGCCACGAAGGACGCGGCGGTGTTGAACGCCTGGTCGGGACTGATCGCGGTGAACCCGAGCGAAAGCGGCAGGCTGCCCTGGACGCGCTGCAGCAGGTACAGGAACAACACGCCCACCAGGGAGAAGGCGAGCACTCCGCGCAGATAGGCGGGCCAGCGCATCTGGCTGGAAGGGTTGGCGCCTATGCAGCGGTAGATCCACTTCTCGGGGCGCAGATGCTTTTCGGAGCTGTAGACGGCGGCCATGTAGTCGCCGAGCGGTCGGTACACCAGGGCGAGCGCGCCGATCAGCGCGGCCAGCTGGAGCACCCCAGCAAGTTCGGGGCTCATGTGCGGGACCTCAGAACCTCTCCGGGAAGATCAGCGCGAGGACCAGATACCCCAGCAGGGCGACAGCCACGACCAGGCCGACGATGTTCTCGGTGGTCACAGCTTCGTCACCCCTCTGGCGACGACGGCCACCACCGCGAACACCGCGATCGTGGCGACGACGAAGGCCAGATCGGCCATCGTGGGCTCCTAGGAGGCTCGGATTACGAACGGACTCCTAGAGCAAAACCCCGCCCAGGGCATCCGACGACACCCGTTGACGGCTCCCTTACGGCCATTGGCGCGCTTTTGACGCATCCCTGACGCCGACCGCCCCCACCTGCGAAAAGCGGTGGGCCGTACTCCGCAGAGAAGAGTACGGCCCACCCGTGAACGCCCACATCAGGCCATGCCTTACGCCAAGGGCCCGGCCTGATCCGAGCGAGCGGCCCGCCAAGGCGCCGAGACCGGAGGGGGCGGTCACGCCCTGGCGGGAGTCGATGAGCGCGACGTGCGCGCCCGGTCACCCAGGAGTACGGGCCGTGGGGCGCCGGTGTTCAACGTCCCCCCGGGAAAATGCCGAAGGGGCCCGGGGCAATGCCCCGGGCCCCTTCGGACCTGGCCTTCTCCGGATGGTCCGGGAGACGGTACGCGGCGGGAGGCTCAGCGCACCTCGCTGATCTCCGGGCCGCGCTGGAGACGGTCGGCCCCGCCCGCGAACCGCGAGCCCTGCGCCTCGTCCTGCTGCACCCCGTCGGGGACCATCTGCGCGTCGTTCGGCAGCTTGAGCACGATCGGATCGCGGGGGGCCATCGGGCCCTCGCCACGCACCACCACCGTGTCCTGGAAGATCGCTTCCAGCAGGCTGCCGGTCTCGGGCTGCACCGCGCCCTGTCCGGAGATCACTCCGCGCAGGAACCAGCGCGGTCCGTCGACACCGATGAAGCGGACCACCTGCACGCCGTTCTTCCCGTCCGGCAGCTGCACCGGCACCTGGGCGCGCAGCTCCCAGCCGAGCGGTCCCTCGACCTCGTCCACCACGCCACCCTGCTGGGTGATCCCGGTGGCGATCTCGTCGCGGACCTCGCCCCAGATGCCTTCCTTCTTGGGCGCGGCGAACGCCTGGAGCTGCACGGCGCTGTCCCGCAGCACCACGGTGGCGGCGACGATCGCGTCCCCCGCGACCTCCACCCGCAGCTCCATGCCCTCGACACCGGGGACGAACATGCCGCCCAGGTCCACCCGGCCCTCGCCGGGCTCACGCACCTCGGAAACGTCCCACGGGCCGTCGGGGCGCGGCGCGGGCGGCAGGCTCACCCGGGCGGCCTCCACCGCCTCGGAGGAGTCCTCCGCGTCCTCCGCGTCCTCGGCCAACTCCTCGGAGGCCACGTCGAGCGACTCGACGTCCTCCTCGCTGTGCTTGCGGCGACGTCCGAACACGTCATCGTCCTTCCCGGTCGGAACCGACCGAAGCGTATCCATTCCCACCCTGTGTGCCGTCCACGGCGGCGTGACCGCCGGTGGACCCGAAGCCCCCTTCGGCCCGCGCCGACCCGGGAAGCTCCGCCACCTCGTGGAAGCGCACCTTCTCGACCTGCTGGACGACCAATTGGGCGATCCGGTCGTAGCGCTCGAACCGCACGCTCTCGCGCGGATCGAGATTGACCACGATCACCTTGATCTCTCCACGGTACCCGGCATCGATGGTCCCCGGGGCATTCACCATGGCGATGCCACAGCGGGCGGCCAGTCCGGACCTCGGATGCACGAAGGCGGCGTACCCCTCGGGGAGCGCGATGGACACCCCGGTGGGCAGGACCGCGCGCTCCCCCGGGGCGAGCTCCGCGGCCTGTGTGGTCACGAGATCCGCGCCCGCGTCGCCGGGGTGGGCGTATCCGGGCAGCGGCACCTCGGGGTCGACCCGGCGGATCCGCACCTCGAGCGGTTCGGTGCTCACGCGTTCACCTCGCCCACGCGCGCCAGCTTGGCCTGGTCGGGGTCGGCCAGCACGGCGTCGATCTCCTCCGCCCGTCCGTTCTCGATGAAGTGCTCCACCCGCACCTCTATGAAGAGGGCCTCCGCGCGGACGGCGACGGGGCCGTCGGGGGCACCGATCCGGCCGGTGGCCGCGCAGTAGATCTTCCGCCCGTGCACGGCGGTCACCCGTGCCTCCAGGTACAGCACCGTGCCGACCGGGACGGGGCGGACGAAGTCCGTCTCCAGCCGCCCGGTCACCGAGATCACCCGCTGCATCCAGTTGAGCGCCCCCAGCGTCTCGTCCAGCGCCGCGCTCAGCAGCCCGCCGTGGGCCAGGCCCGGCGCGCCCTGGTGGGCCGGGCGCACCTCGAACTCGGCGGTGACGCCGACGCCCTCGCCGGCGCGGGCCCGGAGGCGCAGACCGTCCACTTGGTCGCCGCAGCCGAAACACTGGTCGTTGTGGACCTCGAGGAGCTCACCGGACGCCGGGGCGTCGGGGTGGCGTACGGGTGCCCTGGCGCCTTCCGGCGGCCTCAGCGCTGTCGTTGTTCCACTCACAACGGCTGACCTTACCCGCGCGGACAGCCCGGTTCGGCGGCCATGCCAAGCTGATAGGCATGCAGCCTTACGACGAACGCCTCACCGCGCCCCGTTCCTGGTGGTTCATCGCCCTGATGACCGGGGTGGCCATGGGGCTGATCATGCTGCCGTTCGGCACCCTGCCGATGCTCGGCGGCCTGATCGGCGGCGCGGCGCTGGCCGCCGTCGGGGTCAGCACGTACGGCTCGGCGCGAGTACGGGTGGTGGCGGGCTCACTGGTCGCGGGAGACGCGAGGATCCCGGTGTCGGCCCTCGGGACCGCCGAGGCGCTGGACGCCGACGAGGCGGTCGCCTGGCGCACCTACAAGGCCGATCCCCGGGCGTTCATGCTGCTGCGCAGCTACATCCCCACCGCACTGCGGGTGGAGGTCACCGATCCGCAGGACCCGACGCCGTACGTGTACCTGTCGACCCGGGATCCCCGGGCGCTCGCGGCCGCGCTGGCCGCGGTGCGCTCGGACGCCGCCTAGGTCCTGTCCTGTCGATCTTCGTGGATCAGGCCGCGGCGTCTGGTGCCGTAGCTCGCAAGGCGGAGGGTCGTCCTTGTACTGGGCGTACTCGGATGATCCCGACAACGCGGCGAGGTGCGGTGCCAGGCGTCGCGGGCCCACGGAGATCGGCAGGACAGGGCCTAGACACTGCCCGGCCGGGGCCGTGCCCCGGCGGCTCATTCGGCCAGGGGGACCAGATCGCTCCAGGGGGTCTGCTTGGTGCGCAGGTCCTTGCGGACCTTGCGGGCCAGCTTCCTGGTGTCCCGCCGGTTCATGGCGGCCCCGATGGCCGCGCCCACCATGAAGGGGGCCAGCACCGGCAGGTTCCGGAAGCTGCGCCTGAGCACCTGCTGGCGCAGCTCGCGCTTCATCTGGACGCCCAGCGCGGCGTTGACGGTGGCCGGGACGGTGACGTCGATGCCACGCTCCTGGGCCCACGCCCCGAGATAGGCGGTGGCGCGCTGGCGCACGCCGCCGGGCGCCCGCAGTCCGTAGACCTCGTGCAGCTCGGCGATGAGCTTGATCTCGATGGTGGCCACGCCGATGATCTCGGCGGCCAGTTCGGTGGGCATGGCGGGCGGGGCGGGCAGCATGGCCGCTGCGCCGACGCCCGCGCCCACGGTGGAGGTGCCGTGCGCGGCACCCGCCACCAGCTTGTCCGCGATCTCCTCCGGGCCGAGGCCGGGGAACTGCCTGCGCAGCGTCTCCAGGTCCCGGACCGGGATCCGTGGAGCGTTCGCGATGATCCGGTCGGCGACCGCGTAAACCCCCGCTCTCGCACGCTCACCGCCTCTGCGGACACCACGGCCCAGGGCGCTCGCGAGCGAGGCCGTCCGGCCCCGCTCGGGGTGCACCTGGGTCACGCCGCCGTGCTCCGCGTCCACGCCTGCGCCGTGGCTCAGGCCGCGCAGTCGCGGCAGATCGGCTGGCCGTTCTTGGTCTCGTTGGCCAGCTGGCTGCGGTGGTGCACGAGGAAGCAGGTCATGCAGGTGAACTCGTCCGCCTGGCGGGGCAGCACCCGCACGGACAGCTCCTCGTTGGAGAGGTCCGCGCCGGGCAGCTCCAGGCCCTCGGCCTGCTCGAACTCATCCACGTCGACGGTCGACGCGGACTTGTCGTTCCGCCTGGCCTTGAGTTCCTCGATGCTGTCCTCGTTGACATCATCGTCGGTCTTGCGTGGGGTGTCGTAGTCCGTTGCCATGTCCCTCTCCCCCTCTGGGTGTCTGCGGTGTCTCCAGCGCACGTAACGCGTGAGAGGCCGGACTTGTGCCCGACCCGAGGCGGAGATTTTGCCTCACATCAAGGTCTGTTACTCAATCGACACCCAACCGCACCCCTGAAGAGGTGATCGGGTTGGATGGCCATCGGGACCGTACACGGTCCGACTGTCGCACTCGCATGCGCCATGACGTGTACTTCCCGTGATCACGGCCCCCGAAAACCCGGATTTTCCCGGCTTTCCGTCAACCGTGACGATCACGCAGAGTATATGGACCGAAAATCGCCCATGTGATCGATCACACACCATACAGGTGTGGGTCGGATCACGAAAATTCCGCCCAAAGCGAACACCTCCCCGACGGTACCGCAGCTTCCGTTTCCCGGCCCGTCTGCCCGCTCAGAGCGGCAGCACCACCCGCATGACAAGGCCGCCTCCTTCCCGGGGCTCCGCGGCGATCCTGCCGCCGTGGGCGCGCGCCACGGAGCGCGCGATCGAAAGACCGAGGCCGACGCCCTTGTCGCTGCCGGTGCGCTCGGTACGCAGCCGCCGGAAGGGCTCGAAGATGTTGTCCAGCTCGTAGGCGGGGACCACCGGACCGGTGTTCTCCACCACCAGCACCGCCTGGCCCTGCTCGACGCCGGTGGTCACCTGCACCCAGCCGCCCTCCGCCACGTTGTACCGCACCGCGTTCTGTACCAGGTTCAGCGCGATCCGCTCCAGCAGCACACCGTTGCCCTGGACCACCGCGGGCTCCCGCCGGCCGCGCAGCTCCAGGCCCTTGGCGTCCGCCTCGGTCCGGACCTGGTCCATCGCCTGGGAGGCCACCTCGGCCAGGTCCACCGGTTTGCGGTCGACGATCTCGTTGTCGCTGCGGGCGAGCAGCAGCAGTCCCTCCACCAGCTGTTCGCTGCGCTCATTGGTGGCCAGCAGGGTCTTGCCCAGCTGGACCAGCTCCGGGGACGCCTGCGGATCGGAGAGGTGGACCTCCAGCAGGGTGCGGTTGATCGCCAGCGGGGTGCGCAGCTCGTGCGAGGCGTTGGCGACGAACCGCTGCTGGGCGGTGAACGCGCGGTCCAGCCGCTCCAGCATCTCGTCGAAGGTGTCGGCCAGCTCCTTCAGCTCGTCGTCCGGGCCGTCGAGCTCGATCCGGCGGGACAGGTCCGAGCCCGCCACCTGGCGCGCGGTCCGGGTGATCCGGCCCAGCGGCGAGAGCACCCGCCCGGCCATGGCGTAGCCGAACGCGAAGGCGACCACGGCCAGCCCCAGGAGCGCGATCAGCGAGCGCCGCAGCAGCCCGTCCAGGGCGAAGTTGCGCTGCTGCTTCATGCACTGGGCCACCGCGCGGTTGAACGCGTCGTTGTTGCCCTGGCTGGGGAGGTGACAGGTGTCGGTCGGCTTGTAGTCGATCCGCACGATCTCCAGCGGGAACTCACTGCCGCGGCGGATCGCGTCGGCCGCCAGCAGATAGATGATCGTCAGCAGCACCACACCGGCGATCAGGAACATCCCGCCGTAGAGCAGGGTGAGCCGTATCCGGATGGTCGGGCGCAGCCAGGGGTTGGGCTGCGAGCCGTGCGGCGGGTCCCAGCTGGGTTTCGGTGGCGCTGCGGGCGGGAGCGGGGTCGTCGCCATGCCCGGTCAGATCCGGTAACCGGAGCCGGGAACGGTGACGATCACCGCGGGCTCACCCAGCTTGCGGCGCAGCGTCATCACGGTCACCCGGACGACGTTGGTGAAGGGGTCGGTGTTCTCGTCCCACGCCTTCTCCAGCAGCTGCTCGGCGGAGACCACGGCGCCCTCGCTGCGCATCAGCACCTCCAGCACCGCGAACTCCTTCGGCGCGAGCTGGATCTCCTTGCCGTTGCGGAACACCTCACGCCGGTTGGGGTCCAGCTTGATCCCGGCGCGCTCCAGCACCGGCGGCAGGGCGACGGTGGTGCGGCGGCCCAGCGCCCGCACCCGCGCGATCAGCTCGCTGAAGGCGAAGGGCTTGGGCAGGTAGTCGTCGGCGCCGATCTCCAGGCCCTCGACGCGGTCGCTGACGTCGCCGGAGGCGGTGAGCATCAGCACCCGGGTGGGCATCCCCAGCTCGACCAGCTTGCGGCAGACGTCGTCGCCGTGGACGAGGGGCAGGTCCCGGTCGAGGACGACGACGTCGTAGTCGTTGACGGCGATGCGCTCCAGGGCGGCCGCTCCGTCATACACGACGTCGACGGCCATGGCCTCGCGGCGCAGACCGGTGGCCACCGCGTCGGCGAGCAGCTGCTCGTCCTCGACGACGAGTACACGCACGTCGTTAGTCCTTCCGTCATGGCCACAGCGGGCGTGATCTCGCCAAACCAGATCAGCGTTCGGCGCCCTCCATCCTGCCTCGAAGTCGCATAAACCGGCGGTAAGAGGGAGCGGGGGGACCACGGCACCGCCACCGGCGCGGGACGGAAGCGCCGGAACAGGGAATTCAGATTCTTTTCGCGCCGGAGGTTTCCGCTCACAACGGGGTGGGGAGGACGACTGCACACCCGCGATCACGCCCTGTCTTTTGGCATCCCACGATCTTGCTGTCATCCGCAGGGACTACGCACGTGATCGCCCCGCCGTCGGCACACCCCCGTGCCACCGACCCACGACGAGGGGGCGCACCATGGACGCGTTCACCGCAGGCATTCTGCAGCGTATAGAGACCACCCAGTCCGACCTCACCCGCGCCCGTGAGACGGGCGACGAGTTCCTCGCCGATGTGGAGCAGGCGGAGCTGGAGGACCTCCGTCGGCTGGCTGCCGAGCATGGCGTGGAGGTCAGCGCCGTCGCCTGATCCCTCCGGGGATACAGATCCGCTGTTTGAAGATCCAGATACAGATCCAGGTTCACAGATCCAGTTGGCAGAGCGGAAAACGCGTCGTCGATCCAGCGGCTGTTTTCCGGTCCCACGCCCGAGCGCCCCGCTGCCGTCCCGGCACCGGGGCGCTTCGGCGTCCGCGGACAGCCGCCCGCGGACCTGCGCGTCAGTCGTGCCAGGCGCCCAGCTCGTCCAGACGGTCCCGGAGCGTCTCGAAGAGGCCGGGGGCGGCGGCGACCATCAGCTCCCCGGAGCCCGGGATGCCCGGCCGTCCGCCGGTCAGCGCCCCCGCCTCGCGGGCTATCAGCTCTCCGGCCGCGTAGTCCCAGGGGTTGAGCCCGCGCTCGTAGTAGCCGTCGAGCCGCCCGCAGGCCACATCGCACAGATCGATGGCGGCCGAACCGCCGCGGCGGATGTCGCGCACCTCGGGCAGCAGCTCGTTCAGCACCCTGGCCTGGCCGATGCGCCGCTCCCGCACATAGCCGAAGCCGGTGCCGATCAGCGACCGCGCCAGCTCGGGCGCCGGGCGGCAGCGGACCGGCTCACCGTCGGCGTACGCGCCCTGGCCGAGCACCGCGTGGTAGGTCTCCCCGCGCACCGGGGCGGCCACCACCCCGACCACCGTCTCGCCGTCCTTCTGGGCGGCGATGCTGACCGCCCACGCGGGCAGGCCGTACAGGTAGTTCACCGTGCCGTCGATGGGGTCGATCACCCAGCGGACACCGCTGCTGCCCTCGTGGCTCGCGCCCTCCTCCCCCAGCACGCCGTCGTCCGGACGGTGCCGCGCCAGGAAGTCGGTGATCAGCTTCTCGGAGGCGATGTCCATCTCGGTGACGACATCGATCGGGCTGGACTTGGTGGCGGCCACGCCGAGATCGGCCGGACGGCCGTCCCGCAGCAGGTCCCCGGCGCGGCGGGCGACCTCCAGGGCCAGGTCGAGCAGTTCGGTGGTGAGCGGGTCGGTCATCGTGCTCCTTGTGCTCCTTCGCGGATGTGCCCGTGGGACGCGGGCGGCGCCGACGGGCCGTGGACGCCGGTAGGGCTCAGTCGCTCCCCGCGACCGCGGGCCGCGGGGAGCGGGCCGGACAGCAGCCCACCGGGCAGAGGTCGTGGCTGGGGCCGAGGACGCCCAGCGCACACCGCTCGGGGGCGGTGGCCGCCCGGCCCTCGGTGAAACGCTCGGTGGCCGCGCGCTCCACCACCAGATCGCGGACCGCCGCGGCGAACCGCGGATCGGCGCCCACGGTCGAGGCGCGGGAGACCGGCAGACCGAGCTCCGCCGCCTTGGCCGCGGCCTCCGTGTCGAGGTCGTACTTGACCTCCATGTGGTCCGAGACGAAGCCGATGGGGACCATGACCGCGGCGGGCGCGCCCTCGCCGTGCAGCGTCTCCAGGTGGTCGCAGATGTCCGGCTCCAGCCACGGGATGTGCGGGGCGCCGCTGCGCGACTGGTAGACCAGGCGCCAGGGGTGCTCCACACCGGTGCGCTCGCGCACCTCCGCGGCGACCAGCCGGGCCACCTCCAGGTGCTCGGCCACGTACGCGCCGCCCTCGCCGTGGTCCGCCGGGGGCCCGGAAGTGTCCGCGGCGGCGGTGGGGATGGAGTGGGTGGTGAAGGCCAGATGGGCCCCGGCCCGCAGCCCCTCCGGCAGCTCGCCGAGCGCGGTGAGCGTGGCGTCCACCATGGGTTCCACGAAGCCGGGGTGGTTGAAGTAGTGCCGCAGCTTGTCGACGCGCGGCAGCGGCAGCCCCTCCGCCTCCAGCGCGGCGAGCGCGTCCGCCAGGTTCTCCCGGTACTGGCGGCAGCCGGAGTAGGAGGCGTAGGCGCTGGTGGCCAGTACCAGGATGCGGCGGTGGCCGTCGGTGACCATCTCGCGCAGGGTGTCGGTCAGATACGGCGCCCAGTTGCGGTTGCCCCAGTGGACCGGCAGGTCCAGACCGTGTTCGGCGAAGTCCTTGCGGAGCGCCTGCAGCAGTTCGCGGTTCTGGGCATTGATCGGGCTGACGCCACCGAAGAGGAAGTAGTGCCGGCCCACCTCCTTCAGCCGCTCGCGCGGGATGCCCCGGCCGCGGGTCACGTTCTCCAGGAACGGAACGACGTCCTCCGGCCCTTCCGGCCCGCCGAAGGAAAGCAGGAGCAGGGCGTCGTACGGGGCGGGAGATGGCAGCTCTGACTGATCCGGCATGCTCCCGATCCTGCCACCAGCCCCTGACGGGCAGGAAATACCCCTGCGGCGCTACGGCGGCGGCCGTAAGCTGTATCAGCTCTCACATTCCTTACCCGGCCGGCCGGTCCCACCGCCCGGTCCTGCTCACCGGCGGAGCCCCTGTCGTGTCCCGTTCCCCTTACCGCGCGCTCTTCGCCGCCCCCGGTGCCAAGGCGTTCTCCGCCGCCGGATTCGTCGGACGGCTGCCGATCGCCATGGAGGGCGTCGGCATCGTCACGATGATCTCCCAGCTCACCGGCCGGTACGGGCTGGCGGGTGCGCTCTCGGCCACCGTCGCGCTGTCCGCCGCGGTCGCCGGGCCGCAGATCTCCCGGCTCGTCGACCGGCACGGTCAGCGCAGGGTGCTGCGTCCGGCGACCCTCGTGGCGCTGACCGGCGTCGCGGGGCTGCTGCTGACCGCGCGCCGGGGCTGGCCGGACTGGACGCTGTTCTGCTGGGCCGTGGCGGCCGGATGCGTACCGAGTGTGGGGGCGATGGTGCGGGCCCGCTGGGCGGCGCTCCACCAGGACGCGCCGCGGCGGCTGCACGCCGCGTACGCCTGGGAGTCGATCGTCGACGAGGTGTGCTTCATCGTCGGGCCGGTGATCTCGATCGGGCTGTCCACGGCCTGGTTCCCGGAGGCGGGCATGCTGATGGCGGCCTGCTTCCTGGCCGTCGGCGTCTTCTCGCTGACCCTCCAGCACGGCACCGAGCCGGTGCCGCATCCGCGCGGAGGGCACACCGGCGGTTCGGCGCTGCGCTCCCCCGGACTGCGGGTGCTGGTGATCACCTTCATGGCGACCGGCGCCATCTTCGGGTCCATCGACGTGGTGACGGTGGCCTTCGCCGAGGAGGAGGGCCACAAGGCCGCGGCCAGTCTGGTGCTGGCGGTGTACGCGCTGGGCTCCTGCCTGGCGGGCGCGGTGTTCGGCATGAAGGGTCCGCGCGGGGCGGTGTCCCGCCAGTGGCTGGTGGGTATTTGTGCGATGGCCGTGAGTATGATCCCCCTCCTACTGGTCGGAAACCTGCCGGTTCTGGCCGGAGCGCTCTTCCTCGCGGGCCTGTCGGTGGCTCCGACCATGGTCACCACCATGGCCCTCGTCGAACGGCACGTACCGCGCGCGAACCTGACCGAGGGCATGACCTGGACCACCACCGGGCTCGCGGTCGGGGTGGCGCTCGGCTCGTCGTCCGCCGGTGCGGTGGTCGACGCCGCCGGAGCCGGGGCGGGGTACCTGGTGCCGGCCGTGGCCGGGGCGCTCGCGGCGGCGGTGGCGTTCCTCGGATACCGCCGGCTGCGGCCGGCGCCAGAGCGGGAGGGGTCGGGTGCGGATGGCCGTCAGGACCGTGCGGACCGGTCGGAGCAGCGTGTGGCGTAACTGGGCGGGCAATGTGGCGGCCCGGCCGGTGCGGAGTGTGAGCCCGTCGTCCACTCAGGACCTCGTCGAGGCGGTGCGCGGGGCGGCGGCCGAGGGGCTGCCGGTGAAGGCGGTGGGCACCGGCCACTCCTTCAGCACCGCCGCCGCCACGGACGGGCTGCTGATACGCCCGGACCGGCTGGTCGGGGTGCGGGAGGTGGACCGCGAGGCCGGGACCGTGACCGTGGCCGCGGGAACCCCGCTCAAGCAGCTCAACGAGACGCTGTCGGCCCATGGGCTGTCGCTGGCCAACATGGGCGACATCATGGAGCAGACGGTCGCCGGGGCCACCTCCACCGGCACCCACGGCACCGGCCGGGACAGTGCCTCGATCTCCGCCCAGATCGCCGGGCTGGAGCTGGTCACGGCGGACGGCTCGGTGCTGCGCTGCTCGGCGCAGGAGCATCCGGAGGTTTTCGCGGCGGCACGGGTGGGCCTGGGCGCGCTGGGCGTGGTCAGCGCGATCACCTTCCGGGTGGAGCCGGAGTTCCTGCTCACCGCGCGGGAGGAGCCGATGCCCTTCGACCGGGTGCTGGCCGACTTCCCGCAGCTGGCCGGCGAGAACGAGCACTTCGAGTTCTACTGGTTCCCGCACACCGGGAACTGCAACACCAAGCGGAACAACCGCAGCCCGGGCCCCGCCGCCCCGGTGGGCCGGGTCAGCGGCTGGGTCGACGACGAGCTGCTGTCCAACGGTGTCTTCCAGGTGGCCTGTTCGGTGGGGCGGGCGGTGCCCGCGGCCATCCCCGGAATCGCCAGGATCTCCAGCCGGGCGCTGTCCGCCCGCAGCTACACGGACATCCCGTACAAAGTCTTCACCAGTCCGCGCCGGGTGCGCTTCCTGGAGATGGAGTACGCCCTGCCGCGCGAGGCCGCGCCCGACGCGCTGCGCGAGCTGAAGCGGACCGTCGACCGCTCGGACCTGCGGGTCAGCTTCCCGGTGGAGGTGCGCACCGCGCCCGCCGACGACATCCCGCTGTCCACCGCCTCGGGCCGGGACACCGCATACATCGCGGTGCACCTGTACCGGGGCACTCCGCACCGGGCCTACTTCACCGCCGCCGAGCAGATCATGACCGCGCACGGCGGCCGTCCGCACTGGGGCAAGCTGCACAGCCGCGACGCCGCCTATCTGGCCGGGGTCTATCCGCGGTTCGGCGAGTTCACCGCACTGCGCGACCGGCTGGACCCCGACCGGCTGTTCGCCAACGACTATCTGCGGCGGGTGCTCGGCGACTGACGCGCCGAGCCGGACCCCTCGGTCGCGGTGCGGACCCCGGCGGGGTCACTCACCGTCACTCACCGGCGGAGAAGTCCGGCTCGGGCGTGGTCGTCCCGGCGTCCTCGTCGCTTCCGTCCGGAGCGCTCCGCGACGGGGACCCCGAGGGCGACGGGGTGGGGTCGGAGGTGCCGGGGGTGGTGTCCGGCGTGGTGTCACCGTCCTCGCCGCCCCCGCCCGAGGACCGCGAGGGACCGGGCGACGGGTTGTCCCGACGTCCGGTGTCACCGTCACCGCCTCGCTCGGGCGACGGGCTCGGCGAGGACGGACCCCGGTCCCGGGACGGATCGTCGGAACGGGTGTCCGAGGGGCGGCGGTCGTCGTCCGATCCCGAGGACCCCTGGGGACGGTGGAAGCTCTCCCCGACCGTCGTCCCGCCCCGGTCACCGCCCCAGACGTTGGACACCGGGCCGCCCGACGCCCACTCGATCCCGGTGATCGCGACCATCGCGACGGCGAACACGGCCACCGCCGCGAGCGCGGGCCGCCGCCCACCGCGCAGCCGGGTGCCGTGCGTGGTGGGCGCGTTCCACACACCGCGCTCCGTGGACGGCGCCGCGGCGCCGCGGCCGCCCCGGCGCGGCGGCCGCGTCTGGTCCCGCGCCTCCTTGATCTGCTCACCGGTACGCCGGAACACGTGCTGGAAGAGGCTGCCGCCCGCGGTCGCCACCACGCTCACCAGACCGGCACCGAGGATCGTCCCGTACACGCCGAGCCTGGAGGCGAGCACCGCGGCGGCCACCGCCGCCAGCGCGCTTCCGGCCACCTGCGCCGCACTCAGCTCCAGGCGCCTGCTCTTCTGTTGTCCGTCGGTCTCGGTCCTGCCGTCCATCTCTCGCCCTTGCTTGGACATTCGTTCCAGCCTGCAAGGAGAAGTGACCGATAAACGAAGCAGATCGTTCCGATTCTGGCGATTCTGTGAAACTTGCCACCCACATCCGGGCCCACTTCGACGCGTTGAGGGTCCGATCACCGTGCCACGGCCGAACTCGGCTGGCGCGCCGCTCCACCCGAGCGGCCCGAATGGAGTACTGTGGCGAGCCCTGGCCCCCCTCTTCCACCCGGCTTGTCCGGGCCCGGCGGGAGGGGCCGGAAGGCGGCAACTCAACCGGCGCCGCCGCGACATGACATGGGGATCGCCGCCCGAGGTGACAGCGCCGTCACTGTGGGTTGCAAACAGGTCACCGTGCCATAACGGCGGATCAGGGCCTATGCCCGACACGCCGGGCAACTCGGCAAAGTTGTGGCAGGCTGCACCCGGGCAGGCCACACTCGTCTAGCGGGAGAGCAGCGACGCAACCGTGACGTCGGCAGGCACCACCCGGGAGGTCCCCATGCCCGAACTGCGTGTCGTGGCCGTCAGCAACGACGGCACACGGCTGGTGCTCAAGGCTGCGGACAGCACGGAGTACACACTTCCCATCGACGAGCGACTGCGCGCCGCGGTGCGCAATGACCGCGCTCGGCTCGGCCAGATCGAGATCGAGGTCGAGAGCCATCTGCGACCCCGTGACATCCAGGCCCGTATACGCGCCGGAGCCTCCGCCGAAGAGGTCGCGCAGCTGGCGGGCATCCCCGTGGACCGCGTGCGCCGCTTCGAGGGCCCGGTCCTCGCGGAGCGCGCGTTCATGGCCGAGCGCGCCCGGAAGACACCTGTGCGCCGCCCCGGCGAGAACACCGGACCGCAGCTCGGCGAGGCGGTCGCGGAGCGGCTGCTGCTGCGCGGCGCCGAGAAGGACACCACCCAGTGGGACTCCTGGCGGCGTGACGACGGCACCTGGGAGGTGCTGCTGGTCTACCGGGTCGCCGGTGAGCCGCATTCGGCGAGCTGGACCTATGACCCGCCCCGGCGGCTGGTCCAGGCCGTCGACGACGAGGCGCGGGCGCTGATCGGCGAGGCGGACGACACCCCCGAGCCCAGCTTCCCCTTCGTGCCGAGGATCGCGCGGCTGCCGCGTGACCGGGACCGTGACAGGGACCGGGACCGCATGTCGGCCGAGCGGGGCGGCGAGGAGTCCGACAGCGCGCCGGTATCGGCATCCGCCTCGGCGGACGAGGGCGTCGGCGGCGAGCGGGACTCGCTCACCAGCCTGCTGGAGGCCGTGCCCAACTTCCGGGGGGACATGGTCGTACCCGAGGCGCCTGTCGCGTCGGCCGCCCAGCAGGACGAGCCCGATGAGGAGCCGGAGGCCGTGGAGCCGCCCGCTCCGGCGGCGAGCGCGGGTTCGGCCTACGCGGATGTGCTGATGCCGCGGTCGGTGGCGGGCCACCGGGACCGGCTGACCGGGACCACGGACCGTCAGGCGGAGGCGGACGGTGTCCGTCCCGGCCGCCGGGCGGCGGTACCGAGCTGGGACGAGATCGTCTTCGGCACCCGGCGCAAGAAGCAGGAGTAGCCGCCGGGCGCCCCGGCCGTGCGCCGGGCGCCCCTCGGCACCACGAGGCGCTCCTACGGTGGGCCCTGCCGTCCCGGTCCGGGACGGCAGTGCCCGCCGGCGCGTTCAGCCCGGCTGCGGGCCCGTGGCCACCGGGCGGTCGCCGGAGGCGGACCACTCGCTCCAGGAGCCGACGTACAGCGCCGCCGGCACGCCCACCGACGCCAGGGCCAGCACCTGGTGCGCGGCGGAGACGCCCGAACCGCAGTACACCCCCACCTCGGTGGCCTCGGTGACGCCCAGTCCCGCGAACCGCTCGGCCAGCCGCTCCGGAGGCAGGAACAGACCGTCGTCGGCGACGTTCCCGGTCGTGGGGGCGGAGACCGCTCCGGGGATATGGCCGCCGACCGGGTCGATGGGCTCGACCTCACCGCGGTAGCGCTCGCCCGCCCGCGCGTCCAGCAGCACACCGCGCCGGGCGAGCGCCGCCGCGCCGTCCGCCTCCAGCACCGGAACGGCACCCGGCTCAGGCGCGAAGTCCCCCTCGGCCACGGTGGGAACGTCAGTGGTCAGCGCACCCTCCCGCGCCTTCCAGGCGGAGAGACCGCCGTCCAGCACCCGTACGGACGGATGGGCCGCCCAGCGCAGCAGCCACCACGCACGCGCCGCGGCCCACCCCTGACCGCCGTCGTACACCACCACGCGCCGGTCCCGGCCGACACCGGCCCGGCGCATCGCGGCTGCGAAGACGGACAGTTCGGGCAGCGGATGACGTCCGGCGGGCCCGGCCGGTCCCGCGAGGTCGCCGTCGAGGTCGACGTAGACGGCACCGGGCAGATGCCCCGCCTCGTACTCCGGCCGTCCCGGAGGGCCACCGAGCTGCCAGCGCACATCGAGCAGCAGCGGCGGACGGTCCCCCGCCATCTCGTCCATGAGTTCAGATGCGGTGATGAGGGGATTCATAGGAACCCTCCTTACGTAGAGATCCTTGCGACTTTTGGACTATCGAGTCACCCGACGTACAGCTCATGGCCACTGGGCCGCAAGGAAGCTGAAACGGATGCACAGTGCGATTTCGGGCATTCTCCAATGGGAACCCGTGAATTGCGGCGCGGCCGGGGGTCGCCCCGCGGCCAGGGGTGCAAATATCTTCCGCACCCCCACGGCAGCACCTCCGCACCACCGCCCCGCACCGCCGACCGGCGCCCGGGGCCGTACGGCCACGACACATGGTCCGAGGAGAGATTGACGTATGACCGAGGCTGCGACTCGGCGCACACCGGGCACGCCCTGCTGGACGAGTCTGATGGTGCACGACCTTGCCGCGACACAGGACTTCTACCACGCCGTGTTCGGCTGGGAGTTCACACCGGGCCCACAGCAGCTGGGCGCCTACGTCCGCGCGGTGCGGGACGGCCGGCCGGTCGCCGGACTGGGCGAACTCCCTCCGGACCGTCATCTTCCGGTGGCCTGGATGACCTATCTGGCCTCCGACGACGCCGATGAGACCGCGGAGATGATCCGGGCCTGCGGCGGCACCGTGGCGGTGGGCCCGCTCGACGCGGACGAGGCCGGGCGGATGCTGCTGGCGGCCGATCCGGAGGGCGCGGTGTTCGGGGTGTGGCAGGAGGCGCACCAGCCGGAGATCCCGGCGACGGGAGCGCCGGGCGCCCCCGTCTGGCACGAGCTGATGACCCGTTCGGCCACCGGAGTCGCCAAGTTCTACCAGATGGTCTTCGGTTACCGGCCGGAGCCCGCCGACCCGGCCGACTCCGGATGCCGCACCCTGTTCCTGGACGACCGGCCGGTGTGCGCGATCCAGAGCGCGGGCGGCACGCTGCCGCGTGACCGGGGGCCGTACTGGACCACGCACTTCGCGGTGGCGGACGTGGCCGAGGCGGTGCGCCGGGTGACCGCGTCCGGCGGCCGGGTGGTGCGTCCGCCGTCGCGGGACGACGCCGGACGGTCGGCCACGGTGACCGACCCCGAGGGCGCCGCCTTCACCGTCGTCCTGGCCCGCGGCGGCCGCTGACGGTACGACGGCCGCCATCGCCCGGGGCCTCAGGCGGAGGTGTGCGCCGTGTCGTGCTGCCGCCGCGGCGCGGCGGATCCCGCCTCCGCACCGGCGCCGCGCGCTCCGGAGGGCGCGTCGACCGGCAGTACGTCCGGTGACAGGGTCGCGGCGTGGGCGGTGGCGGCCGTCATCCGGCGCCGGTGGTGGCGGCGGCACAGCACCTCGTAACCGATGGCGCCCTCGGGCTGGTTGACGTCCCCCACGACGACCTGCGCACCCTCGACGACCATCCGGCCGCCGACGGTACGGGCGTTGTGCGTCGCCCGCGCCCCGCACCAGCACAACGCCTCGACCTGCAACACCTGCACCCGGTCGGCGAGTTCCACCAGCCGCTGCGAACCGGGGAAGAGCTTGCTGCGGAAGTCGGTGGTGATACCGAAGGCGAAGACGTCCACGCCCAGGTCGTCGACGATCCGGGCGAGTTGGTCGATCTGCGCCGGGGCGAGGAACTGCGCCTCGTCCACGATGACGTAGTCGGCGCGGCCCCCGGCCGTCAGCACTCCCACCACATGTGCGTAGAAGTCCAGGTCCGTGGCGGCCTCGACCGCCTCGGTGACCAGGCCGAGCCGCGAGGAGAGCTTGCCCTCGCCCGCACGGTCGTCCCGGGTGTAGATCATCCCTTGCAGTCCGCGCGCCGAGCGGTTGTGCTCGATCTGCAGAGCGAGGGTGCTCTTTCCGCAGTCCATGGTTCCGGAGAAGAACACCAGCTCGGGCATGAGGGTGGCAGAGCCTTTCGTACGGCGGATGACGGAACGCGCTTCAGGAGCGTACTTCGAGGAGCGGGACCAACTGCTCCACGGGGGTCATCGAACCGTGCAGTCCCACCATCGCGGACTCCTTCGGCTCGGTCTCCGAGGCGACGATCGCGACGTCCGCGGCGGCGGCCGCCACCACATCGCCGATCCGCCGGTGGACCCGCTCGTCCACCCCGTCACCGGGGCGTCCGAACCAGCCCGCCTCGATGGCCTCGTCGCGCCCGGCCACCCACATCCGGTCGCCCAGCACCTCGCGCCAGACGGCCAGTACGTCACCGGCGGCACCGGGCACCGCGTACACATGCCGGGCGCGGCCCTCGCCGCCCAGGAGCGCGACACCGGCGCGCAGCTCCCAGTCCTCGTCGAAGTCGATCCGCGACTCCGGGTCGAAGGGGATGTCGATCATGCCGTGGTCGGCGGTGACGTAGAGGGCGGCGCGCGGCGGGAGTTGTTCGGCCAGCCGCTGGGCGAGCCGGTCCACGTAGCGCAGCTGGTCACGCCACTCCCGGGAGTCCACTCCGAAGCGATGCCCCTTGCCGTCCACTTCGCTGTAGTACGTGTAGACGAGCGAGCGGTCCCCGGCGGCGAGCTGCTCGGCCGCGAAGTCCATCCGCTCCTCGCCGGAGAGCCGGCCGTGGAAGGTGCCGCCGCTCAGCGCGACCTTGGTGAGCGGGGTCTCCGCGAAGGTCGGCGCGGAGACCTGGCAGGTGTGCACGCCCGCGGCGTCCGCGCGCTGGAAGACCGTGGGGTACGGCTGCCAGATGTGCGGATCCGTCCAGGGCTGCCAGCGCAGCTGGTTCATCAGATGGCCGGTGGCGGGATCCGCCACCGTGTAGCCGGGCAGCCCGTGCGCGCCCGGCGGCAGCCCGGTGCCGACCGAGGCCAGCGAGGTCGCGGTGGTGGACGGGAAGCCCGCGGTCAGCGGTGCCCCGGTGCCGTTCAGCGAGCTGGACAGCAGCGTGGTCAGGAACGGCGCCTCGGCGGGATGGGCGCGCAGCAGCTCCCAGCCCAGGCCGTCGATCAGGAAGACGCAGACCCGGTCGGCGGGGGCGAGGGCGAGCCCGGAGGTGATGCCCGGGACCTCCTGCCCCGCGGTGACGGCGGGCAGCAGATCGGCCAGCGACGCGGAGCCGTACCGGGGCAGCGGCGCGGCACGCGGATCCAGCACTTCGGGCTCGGGCCAGGCGGAGCCGGCCGGGGTGACGGGGCCGGGGGCGGAACCGGACATCAGCGGCCGGAGTCCGGCGTGGCCGCGGTGGCCTCCGAGAGCGCCTGGGCGAAGGCGAGGGTCTGGCGGACGCTGTCGGGGCCGTCACCCGCCTCACTGACCCGCAGGCTCAGGTCGTCGGCGGTGGAGGAGCCCGTGTAGCCGTGGTCCGCCTCGCAGTTGGGGTCGCCGCATGCGGCGGGCTCCAGGTCCAGCCGGTTGACCGCGCCCCATCCGATCGTCAGCACGACCTCCCGCGGCAGGGTGCCCGGGGTGTACGACTCGGGGTTGGCGACGACCCGGCTGACCACGACCGAGGAGATCCGCTGGAGCTTCACCGACTCGGTGGAGGTGGTGGCGTACGGCGACGGCGAGGTGCCGTCGGCGGCCTGCTCATCGGTGTGGCTGACGATGAAGCGGTTGCGGGTGAGGACGAGGACCGTGACATGGCGGCGGACCTCGTTGGCGTCGAAGGTCGTCTCCTGGTGGACGAGGTATGACACGATCGGTTCCCCGCCCACGGCGGCCTCCACCGCCTCGGCCACGAGTGCCGGGTAATAGCCGCTGCGCTCGATCGCCGCGCGCAGCCCCTGGGTCGTCGTACCGGTCTTCGCCATGTGCACCATCCTAGTCCGTGGGTGCGGCCGGTCCGCCCGGGCGAGAAGGCGGACGGCCGGTTACCGCGGGGCGTGCCCGTGCACGATCTCCAGCCGTCCCGCGGCGATGAGGCAGGAGACCGGCTCCGTACCGTCCGCGTCCGCCTCGAAGGCGGCCAGTACGGTCGGCCGTTCGCCGAGCCGGCGGACGACCGTCGCCACCTCCTCGGCGGTCGGCGCCCGGAAGACCGGATCGTGGAAGGCCGCGGGGCAGTTGACGAAGACCGGATCGCCGAAGACGAGCTCCAAGCCGTGGTGGTAGGTGAGGTCGTACCCCGCGGCCAGCCGGAAGGCGCCGGGGTCCCAGCCGAGGACGTCCCAGTCCCACCAGGAGCCCTCCGGCAGCCGGAGCGCCGGGTACGGGGGCGCGCTGTCCACCGTCGGTACCTCCTCCGCGGTCAGTAGGCGGGCAGGTGGCGGGGGCCGAGGTCGGTGCGGACGGGCGGCGGGGCGAGCCGGGCGGAGGCCCCGAGCACCGACAGACCGCGCTGAGCGACCACGACCGGTTCGAGATCGACCGCGACCATCTCGGGATGGTCGTCGACCAGACGGGACACCCGGAGCAGCAGCTCCTCCAGGGCCGCGGTGTCGACGGGCTTGGAGCCGCGCCAGCCGAAGAGGAGGGGAGCGGTCCGGATGGACCGGATGAGTTCGGCGGCGTCCCGGTCGGTGGCCGGGACGAGCCGGTGGGCGGTGTCACCGAGCAGTTCGGAGGGGGCACCGGCGAGGCCGAAGGAGAGCACCGCCCCGGCCGCCGGGTCGAT
Source organism: Streptomyces cucumeris (assembly GCF_024295805.1). Classification (GTDB taxonomy): domain Bacteria; phylum Actinomycetota; class Actinomycetes; order Streptomycetales; family Streptomycetaceae; genus Streptomyces; species Streptomyces cucumeris. Next base: position 165,966 of record NZ_JANCLX010000001.1, on the reverse strand, counting down.
CGCGGCGCGGACCACGGTGTCGACCCCGCGCGGCGCCATCCGCTGGACGACAAGACCCAGCTCCTCGGGCGGGCCGAGGTAGTCGGTCAACTCGGCGTAGGCGCGGCGCAGTTCCGCCTCGCCGCCGAGGTCGAGCCGCACCCCGCCCAGATCGGTGCGGTGGCGCAGATGGGGTGCGGTGGGCTTGAGGGCCACCGGGAAGCCGAGCCGCCCGGCGGCCCGGACGGCGGCGTCGGGGCCGGGCGCGGGCAGGGCGGGCAGCACACTGACCCCGTAGCGGGCCAGCAGCCGCTGGGTGTCGGCGGCGGAGAGCTCGACACCGGTCACGGTGGCGGGGTCGTCCGGCAGCGGGGCGCCGGGGTGTGGACCGCCGTCGGCCGGGACACCGGCGGCGAGGGCGCCGTCGCCCGGTGCGAGCAGGACCTCGATATCGGCCGCCGCCCCGGACTCGTCGATGTCGTCGTACTCCGGCACCCTTCCGGGTTCGGCGGACTCCTCGCGCCAGTGCGCGTACCGCACGGCCTCGGCGAGGGCGCGGACCGCCCGCTCGGCCGCGGGGTAGGCGGGGATCCGCCGGGTCCGCGGGGTGTCGTCCCCGTCGCGGATCCCGGCCAGGGCCTCCACCAGATCGGGGATCTCCAGGTGGACGACGGCCACGGGCTTGGCACCGCCGGGCACGGGGGCCGCGTCGGCCGCCTCGCGCACCGCGGCGGCGAGATCGGCGGCGCAGGTGTCACCGACCCAGGGGATGGCGGTGACGACGACCGCGTCGCACCCGTCGTCGGCGAGCGCCTCGGTGAGGGCCGCGCGGAAGTCGCCGGGCTCGGCGGCGGTGGTCAGATCGCGGGGCGGCAGCGGGCGCAGCCCCTCGGTGAGACAGGCGTCGTAGGTGAGCAGCCCCAGGGACTCGGAGTTGCCGAGGATGGCGACGCGCGGCCCGGCCGGAAGCGGCTGGGAGGCCAGCAGGACACCCACATCGGCGAGTTCGGTCACGGTGTCGACACGGATGACGCCCGCCTGCCGCAGCAGGGCGGAGACGGTGGCATCGGGGATCCGGGTGGTGGGCACGGCGTGGCCGGTGGGGGCGCTGCCGCTGTGCCGGGCGCCCTTGACCACCACCACCGGTTTGACGGCGGCGGTGCGCTTGGCGAGCCGGGTGAACTTCCGCGGGTTGCCGATGGACTCCAGGTACATCAGGGCCACGTCGGTCTGCGGGTCGTCGTACCAGTACTGGAGGAGGTCGTTGCCCGAGACATCGGCGCGGTTGCCCGCGGAGACGAAGGTCGATATCCCGGCGATCCCGGGCAGTCCGGACAGCCCCGCACCGCGCCGGTGCAGCCCGGCCAGCAGCGCGATACCGATCGCACCGGACTGGGTGAAAAGACCGAGCCGCCCGGGGATGGGCAGTTGCGGGGAGAGCGAGGCGTTCAGCCGCACCCCGTCGGCGGTGTTGATGACGCCGAAGGCGTTGGGGCCGATGACGCGCATACCGTAGCCGCGCGCCTGGCGGAGCAGGTCGCGCTGGCGGGCCCGGCCCTCGGCCCCGCTCTCGGCGTATCCGGCGGAGAGGACGACCAGGCCCTGCACGCCGTGCTCACCGCAGTCGGCCACCACGGAGGGCACCTGGGCGGCGGGGACGGCGACGACGGCGAGGTCCACCGGGCCGTCGATGTCACGCAGCGAGCGGTGGCCGGGAACGCCCTCGGGGTCGAGCGGCCCGCCGCCTTCGGGGAAGGCCCGGTTCACGGCGTGGAGCTGCCCGGTGAAGCCCCCGTAGAGGAGGTTGCGCAGCACGGTGCGGCCGACCCCGCCGGGAGCGCGGCCGGTGCCGATGACGGCGACGGAGCCGGGGGCGAGCAGCCGCTGTACGGAGCGGGCCTCGGCCCGCTGCTCGCGGGCGCGCATCACGGCCAGCGAGCGGTCGGTGGGTTCGAGGTCGAACTCGAGGCGGACGACACCGTCCTCGAAGCTGCGCTGCTGGGTGTAGCCCGCATCCGTGAACACCTTGATCATCTTGGTGTTGGCGGGCAGTACCTCGGCGGCGAAGCGGCGGATGCCGCGTTCGCGCGCGACCGCGGCGATGTGCTCCAGGAGGGCGGAGGCGACGCCCCGGCCCTGATGGGCGTCCTGGACCAGGAAGGCGACCTCGGCCTCGTCGGCGGGCGCGCTGGCCGACCGGCCCCGGTCGTCGATGCGGTCGTAGCGCACGGTGGCGATGAACTCGCCCCCCACGATGGCCGCGAGACCCACACGGTCGACGTAGTCATGGTGCGTGAAGCGGTGGACATCGCGGTCGGACAGACGCGGATAGGGGGCGAAGAAGCGGTAGTACTTCGACTCGTCGGAGACATGCTCATAGAAGCTGACCAGCCGCTGCGCGTCATCGGCGGTGATGGGGCGGATCTGGGCGGTGCCACCGTCCCGGAGCACCACGTCGGCCTCCCAGTGGGTCGGGTAGGCGTGCTGGTCCGGCGGCGTCGGCATGGGGCAAGCGTACGGGCCGGGAGGCCGTCGGGAGCAGGTCCGAACGGTCCCGTCCGGATTGGTGGGCGGGTCCGAATGGTGGACGCCCTTGCGTGGGGGCCGGGTGTCGGGGGAAGGTCCGTATCGGATCGGTCCGGGCATGGCCGGACCCACTCGGACATCGTTCGGGTGAACCCGGACACCGTATGATTTTGGTCTAGACAACAGCACCCGCCACATCTGAAGGGCAACACCATGGCTGAGCGCCGCGTCACCATCGGCTGGGCCGAGGGCCTGCACGCCCGCCCTGCGTCGATCTTCGTCCGGGCGGCCACCGCCGCGGGCGTCCCCATCACGATCGCCAAGGGCGACGGCACCCCGGTCAACGCCGCTTCCATGCTGGCCGTGCTCGGCCTGGGCGCGCAGGGCGGCGAGGAGGTCGTCCTGGCCACCAACACGGATGACGCCGAGGTCGCGGAGGTCGCCCTCGACCGTCTGGCCAAGCTGGTGGCGGAGGGTCTGGAGGAGCTTCCGGAGACCGTCTGACCCGTCCGGCGACTCCGGCGATCCGGCTCCGGCGATCCGCCGGGCCTTTTCTACGCCCACAGGGCCGCGGTGACCATTACGGTCATCGCGGCCCTGTCGTTTCCGATTTCCCACGTCCCGGAAATACACGGCCGGAAAAGCGATCAGAAAAGTGGTCAGAAAACGGTGAGAAAACCTGTATACGGGGGCCGTGTTAATTCCGGCCGCTCGCCGTGTTGACGGAGTGTTTCGAAGTTCTCACCTGCGCCGGACGGCGCCGGTACGCGGAGAGCGAGCGCTCGGTGTGCGCGGCGGCCAGCGTCCGGGCGCGGTCGGCGTCGCCGCGCGCGACCGCGTCCACCAGCGCGCCGTGCTCCGCCCAGGACTCCACCGCCCGCGCCGCGGGGTCCGGCCAGGCGCCGGCGCCCGGCGCGGTCCGCCGCGACGGCTGGTCCGACCAGCGCGCGGGACCGTCCGCGTAGACCCAGGCGATCTTGCGCCGGACCTGGACCAGCAGCCCGGCCAGACTCGGACTGCCCGACGCCTGGGCCAGTGTCTCGTGGAACCAGTCGCCCAGCGGGGCGAGTTCGCCCAGGCTGCCGCGGCGGGCCCGCTCCTGGCCGAGCCGCACCAGACCGCGCAGCACCTTCAGATGCGCCTCGGTGCGGCGCTGCGCGGCGCGGGCGGCGCCCAGCGGCTCCAGCAGCCCGCGGATGTCGAGGAGATCGGCGGCCTCCCGCTCGGACGGCTGGGCGACACAGGCGCCCGCATGGCGCCGGGTGGTCACGAACCCCTCGGACTCCAGGGTGCGCAGGGCTTCCCGGACGGGCACCCGCGAGACGCCGTAGCGGCGCGCGAGCAGTTCCTCGGTGAGCCTGCTGCCGGGCGGATGGGCACCGGAGACGATGTCCTCGCGAATGGCCGTGCACACCGCGTGCGCCGAAATCCGCCGACCACTTGGGATCGCGGTGGCATCCCCGTTCATTTCCGGTCCCGCACTGTCGAACCTCCGCCTTAATCCCAGCGAAACGCACCCGGCTGACGGGTGTTCGACAACTCTATTCCAAACCGAGGGAATTTCCGATGGCGGGCCGGAATTCATGGATATTTTTGGTCAGCCGGGGCGCCCCACGGCGAAGGCCCCGTCCGCTCGGCGGACGGGGCCTTCGGCCACAGGCTGGTGTGCGCGGCACCCGGGGTGCCGTGCGGTGGATCAGAGGTTGACGCCGTGCGAGCGCAGGTACGCCACGGGGTCGATGTCCGAACCGTAGTCGGCGCCGGTGCGCGCCTCGAAGTGCAGATGCGGGCCGGTGACGTTGCCGGTGGCGCCCGACAGGCCGATCTGCTGCCCCGGGGTGACCTGCTGGCCGACCGAGACGTTGAGCGAGGACAGGTGGCCGTACTGGGTGTACGTGCCGTCCTTCATCTTGATGACGATGTTGTTGCCGTAGGAGCCGCCCCAACCCGCCTCGACGACCTCGCCGGAGCCGACGGCGTGCACCGAGGTGCCCGAGGCGGCGTGGAAGTCGATACCGGTGTGGCTGCCGGAGGACCACAGACCGCTGGACGCCTGGTAGGCGGTGGAGACATAGGAGCCGGAGACCGGCGAGACGAAGGTGTTGAGGCGCTTGCGCTCGGCCTCGCGCGCGGCGCGCTCCTTGGCCGCCCGCTCCGCCTTGGCCTTCTTCGCGGCCGCCTCGGCCTTCCTGGCCGCCTCCTGGCGGGCGATGGTCTCGGCCCGTGCCTTGGCCGCGGCCTCCGCGGCGGCGGTCTCCTGGGACTGCGCCTGGGCCTGGATCTGGTCGGCCAGACTGTCGTCGATCACGATCGCCTGCTGCAGCCCCGTCTGCGCGGGAGCGGGGGCCTGCTCGGCGGCGAGGGCGGGACCGGCGATACCGGCGACCACACCGGAGGCGACGGTGGTGACTCCCGCGATGTTCGCGCCGGTGCGGACGGACCGTCGGGGACGGCGGTGTTTCCCGGTGGCACGGGTGAACGCCATGCTGTGGCGCACTCCTTTCCTTCCTTCTCGCCTACCGGGTTAGCTGACGGGTTCGGAGCAGGAAGGTCTCCTACGGCCCCCTCGTCCATCAGGACAAGGCGCCCGATTCACCCCTGGGGACATTGGGTCCCCGGCTCCCCTGGCTCGCGCCGTACGGGGACTCGGCGATGGCTGCCCGTGCCGCGGGTGCGGCGTGGTGATGGCGAACAGCCGGACTGACGCTAAACGGGGCGTCTTTGGATCACCAAACAGATCCTGATTTTTGTTGCTCTCCCCACAAACCAAACACCTAACCTCCCTATAAAACGGGCATTCGGAAGGACCCTGACATCGCACACGATGCCAGGGTCCTTCCGCTGACGGCCCGTCGGACGGCCGGAGGTCGTGCCGGGGTCAGCCCGAGACGACGGTCACCTCACCGATGCCCAGCTGCCGGACCGGCTCCGCGATCTGCGAGGCGTCCCCGACCAGCACGGTGACCAGCCGGTCCGCCGGGAAGGCGCTCACCACCGCGGCGGTGGCCTCCACCGTCCCGGCCTCGGCGAGCCGGGCGTACAACTGCGCCTGGAAGTCGTCCGGAAGGTGCTGCTCTACCTGGTCGGCCAGGGTGCCCGCGACGGCGGCCGCGGTCTCGTACTTCAACGGGGCGACGCCCACCAGGTTCTGCACCGCGACATCGCGCTCGGTGTCCGTCAGCCCCTCCTCCTTCACGGTGCGCAGCACCTTCCAGAGGTCCTCCAGCGCGGGGCCGGTGACCTCGGTGGCCACCGAGCCGCTGATCGCCAGCAGCGCGGCGCCCGCGGAGCCGCCGGACGGCGAGGGGGCCGTGGACCGCAGCACCTGGCAGAAGGAGCGCACACCGTAGGTGTAGCCCTTCTCCTCGCGCAGCACGCGGTCGAGCCGGGAGGTGAGGGTGCCGCCCAGGCAGTAGGTGCCGAGCGCCTGGGCGGGCCAGACGCGGTCGTGGCGGTCGGCCCCGATCCGGCCGATCAGGAGCTGGGTCTGGACCGCGCCGGGCCGGTCGACGATCACCACCCGGCCGGTGTCGTCGGCCACGATCGGCGGAACCGGACGGGGCGCGGCCGCGCCGCCGGTCCAGGCGCCGAGGGTGTCGGCGAGGGCCTTGTCGAGGTCGACCCCGGTGAGGTCGCCGACCACGACGGCGGTCGCGGTGGACGGACGGATATGCGCCTCGTAGAAGGCCCGCACGGCCGCCGCGTCGATGCCCTCGACCGTCTTCTCGGTGCCCTGGCGGGGCCGGGACATCCGCGACTCGGCCGGGAACAGCTCCTTGGCCAGGGCCATGGAGGCGCGGCGGGCCGGGTTGGCCAGCTCGTGCGGGATCTCGTCCAGCCGGTTGCGCACCAGCCGCTCGACCTCGCCGTCGTCGAAGGCAGGGGCGCGCAGCGCATCGGCGAGCAGCCCCAGCGCCTTGGGCAGCCGGGAGACCGGGACCTCCAGGGCGACCCGCACACCCGGGTGGTCGGCGTGGGCGTCCAGGGTGGCGCCGCAGCGCTCGAGCTCGGCGGCGAACTCCTCGGCGTCGTGCTTGTCGGTGCCCTCCGACAGGGCGCGCGCCATGATGGTGGCGACGCCGTCGAGCCCGGCGGGCTCGGCGTCCAGCGGGGCGTCCAGGTTGATCTCGACGGCCACCACCTGCTGGCCGGGGCGGTGACAGCGCAGCACCGTGAGCCCGTTGGGGAGCTCACCGCGCTCGGGCGCCGGGAAGGCCCACGGCCTGGGGGCGCCGCCGCTGGGCTGCGGGTGGAAGGTCATGGTCGCGGTGACGGCGTCGCTCACTGGGCCGCCTCCCCTTCTGCGTCGGTGTCGTCGGCGTCATCGGCGGACTCGGCGCCCTCGACGGGCTCGTAGACCAGCACGGCCCGGTTGTCCGGACGCAGCCGCGCGGCGGCCACGGCCCGCACCTCCTCGGGGGTGATGTCGAGCACCCGCTCCACGGCGGTCAGCGCGAGCTGCGGATCGCCGTGGAGCACGGCGAAACGGCACAGCTCGTCGGCGCGGCCGCCCACGGTGGCCAGCCGGTCCAGCCACTCGCGCTCGATCTGCGCCTGGGCGCGCTCCATCTCCTGTGGGGTCGGCCCCTCCTCGGCGAAGCGGGCCAGCTCCTCGTCGACCGCGGTCTCGATGGCGGGCACCTCGACACCACCGGAGGTCTTCACGTCCAGCCAGCCCAGCGAGGGCGCGCCCGACAGCCGCAGCAGCCCGAATCCGGCCGCGACGGCGGTACGGTCACGGCGCACCAGGCGGTTGTGGAGCCGGGAGGACTCACCGCCGCCGAGGACGGTCAGCGCCAGGTCGGCCGCGTCGGCCTCACGGGAGCCGTCGTGCGGCAGCCGGTAGGCGGCCATCAGGGCGCGGGCGGGGACCTCCTCCTCCACGACCTCGCGCAGCTGCTCGCCGATCACCTCCGGCAGGCTGCCGTCGCGCGGCGGCTGCTTGCCGTCGTGGGAGGGGATCGAGCCGAAGTACTTCTCGATCCAGGCGAGGGTCTGCTCGGGGTCGATGTCCCCGACGACCGACAGCACCCCGTTGTTCGGCGCGTAGTAGGTCCGGAAGAAGGCGCGCGCGTCCTCCAGGGACGCCGCGTCCAGGTCGGCCATCGAGCCGATGGGGGTGTGGTGGTACGGGTGGCCCTCGGGGTAGGCCATGGCGACCAGCTTCTCGAAGGCCGTGCCGTACGGGACGTTGTCGTAGCGCTGACGGCGCTCGTTCTTGACGACGTCCCGCTGGTTCTCCAGGCTCTCCTCGTCCAGGGCGGTCAGGAGGGACCCCATCCGGTCCGCCTCCAGCCACAGCGCGAGCTCCACCTGGTGGGTGGGCATCGTCTCGAAGTAGTTGGTGCGCTCGAAGCTGGTCGTGCCGTTCAGCGAGCCGCCGGCACCCTGCACCAGCTCGAAGTGCCCGTTGCCCGTCACCTGGGCCGAGCCCTGGAACATCAGATGCTCGAAGAGGTGAGCCAGACCGGTGCGCCCCTTGACTTCGTGGCGCGAGCCGACGTCGTACCAGAGGCAGATCGCGGCGACCGGGGTCAGGTGGTCCTCGGAGAGCACCACCCGCAGTCCGTTGGCCAGACGGTGCTCGGTCGCTTTCAGGCCGCCGGAGCCGGCCTGTTGCGTGGCCGTGTGACCCATGGGCATGTACGTCCCTTCGATCGCGTGATGGAGGCGGTGCGAGCCGCGTGATGAGCGCTCCTGTCACTGTATGCAAGCGCATGGACATCTGGCGAAGTTCCGGTCCCGTTCGACCGCGCGGACTGCCCTCGGACCACCGCCGTGACCCCCGGGGCGGCCCCTTCCGGGCAGGGCCGACGGCGTCCTCGGGACCGGTCCGGGGCGGGACGCGACCACGCTCATGCACGGCCCGTTCCACAGTTGTCGGCGGGGCGGGCCACAATGGACGCCGTCAGATCCCGCCCCGGCAGTTGAAGGAGCCGCACGCGCGATGGCCCGCCGCAGCACGAAGACCCCGCCGCCGGACGACTTCGAGGAGCGCATCCTCGACATCGACGTCGTCGACGAGATGCAGGGCTCCTTCCTCGAGTACGCCTACTCGGTCATCTATTCGCGTGCGCTGCCGGACGCCCGCGACGGGCTCAAGCCCGTGCACCGGCGCATCCTCTACCAGATGAACGAGATGGGGCTGCGCCCCGAGCGCGGCTTCGTGAAGTGCGCCCGCGTCGTCGGCGAGGTGATGGGCAAGCTCCACCCGCACGGCGACGCCTCGATCTACGACGCCCTGGTGCGGATGGCGCAGCCGTTCTCGATGCGGCTGCCGATGGTCGACGGCCACGGGAACTTCGGCTCGCTGGGCAATGACGACCCGCCCGCGGCGATGCGTTACACCGAGTGCCGGATGGCCTCGGCCACCTCGCTGATGACCGAGTCCATCGACGAGGACACGGTCGACTTCACGCCGAACTACGACGGCAGTGAGCAGGAGCCGGTCACCCTGCCAGCCGCCTATCCGAACCTGCTGGTCAACGGCACGTCCGGGATCGCGGTCGGCATGGCGACGAATATGCCCCCGCACAATCTGGGCGAGGTCATCGCCGCCGCCCGTCATCTGATCAAGCACCCCGGCGCCGATCTGGACACGCTGATGCGGTTCGTGCCCGGCCCCGATCTGCCGACCGGCGGCCGGATCGTCGGACTCGGCGGCGTCCGGGACGCCTATGAGAACGGCCGCGGCACCTTCAAGATCCGCGCCACGGTGGCGGTGGAGGACGTGACGGCCCGCCGCAAGGGCCTGGTCGTCACCGAACTGCCCTTCACCGTGGGCCCCGAGAAGGTCATCTCCAAGATCAAGGACCTGGTCGGCTCCAAGAAGCTCCAGGGCATCGCGGACGTCAAGGACCTCACCGACCGCCAGCACGGTCTGCGACTGGTGATCGAGGTGAAGAACGGCTTCAACCCCGAGGCCGTGCTGGAGCAGCTCTACAAGCTCACGCCGATGGAGGAGTCCTTCGGCATCAACAACGTGGCGCTGGTGGACGGCCAGCCGCTCACCCTGGGCCTGAAGGAGCTGCTGGAGGTCTACCTCGACCACCGCTTCGAGGTGGTGCGGCGGCGCAGCGAGTTCCGGCGCGGCAAGCGGCGCGACCGGCTGCACCTGGTCGAGGGCCTGCTGGTCGCCCTGCTCGACATCGACGAGGTCATCCGGCTGATCCGGTCCAGCGAGAACGCGGCGCAGGCCAAGGAAGCCCTGATCGCGCGGTTCGAACTCTCCGACGTCCAGACGCAGTACATCCTGGACACCCCGCTCCGCCGGCTGACCAAGTTCGACCGTATCGAGCTGGAGTCGGAGCGCGACCGGCTCAAGGCGGAGATCGAGGAGCTGACCCGGATCCTGGACTCCGACACCGAGCTGCGCAAGCTGGTCTCCGCCGAACTGGCCCAGGTGGCCAAGAAGTTCGGCACGCCCCGGCGGACCGTGCTCCTGGAGTCGGCGAACGCACCGGTCACCGCGGTGCCGCTGGAGGTCGCGGACGACCCCTGCCGGGTGCTGCTGTCCTCCACCGGTCTGCTGGCCCGCACCGCGAACGGGGAACCGTTCCCGGTCGAGGGGCAGGCAGCCAAGCGCACCAAGCACGATGTGATCGTCTCGGCGGTCCCGGCCACGGCCCGCGCCGATGTGGGCGCGGTGACCTCCACCGGGCGGCTGCTGCGGCTGCCGGTGATCGACCTGCCGATGCTCCCGGAGAAATCGGGTCCCGCCAGCCTGGCGGGCGGGGCGCCGATCGCGGAGTTCCTGACGCTGGAGGAGGGCGAGGAGCTGATCTGCCTCACCACCCTCGACGAGTCCTCACCGGGGCTCGCGATCGGCACGGAGCAGGGCGTCGTCAAACGCGTGGTCCCCGACTATCCGGCCAACAAGGAGGAGCTGGAGGTCATCGGGCTCCGGGACGGCGACCGGATCGTGGGCGCGGTGGAGCTGCGGACCGGTGAGGAGGACCTGGTCTTCATCACCGACGACGCCCAGCTGCTGCGCTACCCGGCGAGCCAGGTGCGGCCGCAGGGCCGCCCGGCGGGCGGTATGGCCGGCGTCAAGCTGGCCTCCGGCGCGAAGGTGATCTCGTTCACGGCCGTGGATCCGGCGGCCGACGCGGTGGTGTTCACGGTGGCGGGCGGGCACGGCACGCTCGACGACTCGGTACAGCAGTCGGCCAAGCTGACCCCCTTCGACCAGTATCCGCGCAAGGGCCGGGCCACGGGCGGTGTGCGCTGCCAGCGGTTCCTGAAGGGCGAGGACTGTCTCGTGTTCGCCTGGGCGGGCGCCACACCGGCCCGCGCGGCGACGGCGACCGGAGCGGCGGCGACACTCCCCGAACCGGACCCGCGCCGCGACGGCTCGGGCACGCCCCTCACCAAGCCGGTGACGGTGGTGGCCGGACCGGTGTGACCCGGACGGAGCTCCGGGCGGACGGGGCGCGGCACCACGGGGTGCCGCGCCCCGTCGCGCGTGGCGTGGCGTGGCGTGGGCCAGTCGTACGGAGGCGCGCGCCCGCCGACGTCCCCGCCGTGGCGAGGGTGACGCCGTCCGGGGCGGACATCGCCGATGTGCGCACGAGGGGACCAGAGGTGCCGGGCCACTCACGGGGAGGACCGCGCGCCCAGGGAAGCCGCGCGCGGGAACCGCTCGTCCGGGGGAGCCGGCGTCCGTGGGTCCGCGCCTGCGTGAGGCGAGGCGCGGGAGGGATCACAGGCCCCGGGGCTGCGCGCACGGAGGGCGACCGGTACGCATCGCGCCTGCGCGAAGACCACGCGTCCGTCGATGCCATGCTCCGCGGGGACGGCGCGGAGGCTGAGGCCCGTCTGTGTGCAAGGACCGGGTGCGGGAGGACCAGGGCCCATGGGCCGGGCGCACGGAGCGGCCCCGCGAGGGGCAGAGCGACCCCGCGAGGTGTGGACACCGCACGCGCCCGGGGCCACTCGCCGGGGGCCCATGTGCGCGTCGGAGCCGCGCGGCCGCGGGGGGGCGCCCGTCCGTGGGGCGCCGCCCGGAGGGCGCCACGCGAGCGTGACGCCGCGCGGTCATGGACGGCCGCGCTCGCCGGGGCCGCCCCGTGCGAGGGGGCGCTCAAGCATGCGGCAGGGCGGCCGCCGCTCGTGTGGCGGTCAGGGTCCGCTGCCGTTGCGGCGGGCGCGCAGTTGCTGGAGGGCGACGCGGGCACCGGCGTGTCCCCGGCCGGCCGCCCGGCGGAAGTGCCGCTCCGCCTCCTCCAGGTTGCCCAGGTCCATGTGGAGCGTGCCCAGGACCACCATCGCCGAGGTGTCCCCCGCGGCGACCGCCTTGCCCAGCCAGTGCACCGCCTCGGCGTACGCGCCCCGGTTGCCGAGCCCGATGCCGTAGACCGTCATGCCCTGTGGATCACCGGTGTGGGCCGCCTCGCGGGCGAGCGGCTCCGGCAGCGGCCGCCCGTCGCGATAGGCCGCCCGCACCATCGACTCGAGGGCGGGATCCAGCCCCCGTCGTCCCGCGCGTCTTCGCCGTCGCCCCCGCCACCGCGCCCATAAACCGCTCATCCCGGCCCCGCCTCCCCACCCCCCGTGTCCGCCATTCTCCCGTTTGTTTCCGCATCGCGGAACCGTGTGTACGGCGTCACATACGGACCGTGATCTTCCGGCTGTGGGGTGCATGGGGCGCGAAGTGACTCATGTGGCTCTCGCTGTCCCAACTCCGGCGCGCCATGCCGTTTGAGAGAGGTTAGGCTTACCTTTGTGAGCACGTGCGCGACCGCTTCCCGTGACCTGTCCGAGCCGCTCGCCGGGACGGCGGCAACCGCCCCCACCTGGCTGCTGGTCGAACAGCCCGGCCCGTGGGGCACCGAGGCCCTCACGGCCAGTCATCTCGACCCGGCCGTGGGACGCGCGCTGGAGCGCGCCGCCAAGGACACCGGCGTACGGGTGGCGCTCATCCGCCGCCCCAGCCGGCACGCCGATCTGCACACCGGTGCGCGGCACCGCGTGTTCGTCGCCCACACCCGGCCCAGCAGCTCCTGGATCCGCACCACCGCCCTCACCGACCCCGGACGGCTGCGCGCGCTCGACTTCGCGGCGCTGGGCGCCGGTGACCCGGCCGGGCTGACGCTGGCGGCACCGGACGACGGTGAGCCCGCTGGCCACGGGGCCCCCGGGCAGTGGGAGGAGTACACCGGGGATCCGCTGGTGCTCGTGTGCACCAACGGCAAGCGGGACCGCTGCTGCGCCGTCCTCGGACGCCCGCTCGCCGCCGAGCTCACCGCCTCCGGGGTGGACGGCACCTGGGAGGTCACCCACATCGGTGGTCACCGCTTCTCGCCGACGCTCGTCGTCCTGCCGCACGGCTACACCTACGGGCGCGCCACCGCGCGCAGCGTGCACGACGTGCTCGAGGCGCTGCGCGGCGGCCGTGTCGTGACCGAGGGCTGCCGTGGCCGCTCGGCCTGGGAGCGGCCGGGGCAGACGGCGGAGCTGGCGGTCCGCGCCATCACGGGCGAGTACGGCGTCGACACGCTGACCGTGGCACGGACCGAGGGCGCGGCCCCCACCTGGACGGTGACCGTGGCGCACCGCGACGGCCGGGAGTGGCGGGTGAGCGTCGCCCAGGTCGCGTCCGCCCCGCCGCGCCCGGAGAGCTGCGGCTCGGCGCTGGGCTCCCCGGCCCGGATGGAGGTCGTGGGCATCCGCGCGACGCACACCGCGGCCCCCGGAGCGCGGACCGTGGCGGCGGCCCGCCGCTGACCCCGCCCCGCCCCGGCCCGTACCGGGGCCGTGAGCGGCGCCTGCCAGGAGTGCCGGGCCGTTGGTCCCGGCACCGCCCGGGTCTCCCGGCCCGGTCCCCGCCCCGCGCCCTTGGTTACCCTTCGTTGCCATGAGCGCCGCGATACCGCCGCGGCCGCGGCTCGCGGCCACCAGGTGGCGCATCGGATGGCCCCGACGCGTCTTCTCCCAGGTCCTGCTGATGCAGCTGGCCATCGCCACGGGCGTCACCGTGCTCGCGACCGGCCTCTTCCTCGCCCCGCTCGGCTCACAGCTTGACGACCAGGCCATGCGCCGCGCCCTCGCCATCGCGCAGACCACGGCCGCCCGGCCCGGGCTGGCCGAGGCGCTCCAGGACACCCGCCCCTCCCCCGGCGGACCGGTGCAGACCGAGGCGGAGCGGATCCGCCGCGCGACCGGGGCCGAGTATGTCGTGATCATGGACCGGAACGGGGTCCGCTGGTCGCACACCTCACCGCGCGAGATCGGCAGGCATGTCTCGACCGACCCCAGTGAGGCCCTCGCGGGCCGCGAGGTCATGCAGATCGACCAGGGCACCCTCGGCCGCTCCGCACGCGGCAAGGTGCCGCTGCGCGACGCGGACGGCCGCGTCGTGGGCGCCGTGTCGGTGGGCATCGCGTACGAGACGGTGCGCGGACGGCTGGTCGGCGCGGTGCCGGGGATGCTCGCGTACGCGGGCGGGGCGCTCGCCGTCGGCGCGCTCGCGGCGTACCTGGTCTCCCGCCGATTGCAGCGACGCACCCATGACCTGGCGTTCTCCGATATCTCGGCGCTGCTCGCCGAGCGTGAGGCGATGCTGCACGGCATCCGCGAAGGTGTGGTCGCCCTTGACGCGCGGGGCCGCGTCCGGCTGCTGAACGACGAGGCGCAGCGGCTGCTGGACCTGCGCGCCGAGGACACCGGACAGCCGCTGGAGTCGGTGCTGCCCCCGGGCCGTACGGCCGATGTGCTCACCGGGCGGGTCACCGGCGCCGATCTGCTGACCGTCTCCGGCGGACGCGTCCTGGTCGCCAACCGGATGCCGACGGACGACGGCGGCGCGGTGGCCACCCTCCGCGACCGCACCGAGCTGGAGCGGCTCGGCCGCGAACTGGACGGCACCCGTGGGCTGATCGACGCCCTGCGCGCCCAGGACCACGAGCACGCCAACCGGATGCACACCCTCCTGGGCCTGCTCGAACTGGGGCTGCACGAGGAGGCGACGGAGTTCATCACCGAGGCGGTCGGGGTGCACCGCGCCACCGCAGAACAGGTCACCGAGAAGGTCCACGATCCACTGCTCGCCGCGCTCCTGGTGGGCAAGGCCACGGTCGCCACCGAACGCGGGGTCTCCCTGGTCCTCGGTGAGGACACCCTGCTGCCGGACCGGCTGGTGGATCCGCCCGGTCTGGTGACGATCGTCGGCAACCTCATCGACAACGCCCTGGACGCGGCCACGGGCTCGCCCGATCCGCGCGTCGAGGTGGCGCTCCGCGCCGACGAGGGGACGCGTACGGTGCGCCTGCGCGTAGCGGACACCGGCCCCGGTGTTCCGGCCGACCGGCGCGACCTGGTCTTCACCGAGGGCTGGTCGACCAAGGAACCACCCGCGCACCGGAAGCGCGGCATCGGTCTCGCCCTGGTGCGACGGCTCGCCGAACGCCAGGGTGGCAGCGCACAGGTGTCCGACCGTGCGGGCGGGGGCGCGGAGTTCACCGTCGTCCTTCCCGAGGCACTGACCGAGGAACCGGGCGGGGCACCGCTGACGGCGACAGGAGAGCCACGATGACCGACGGACCGGGCGCGGCCGCGCCCATCGACGTACTGGTCGTGGACGACGACGTACGTGTGGCCCGGGTGAACGCGGCCTATGTCGGCAAGGTACCGGGCTTCCGGGTGACGGGCCGGGCCCACTCCGCCGCCGAGGCGCTGGCCTTCCTGGAGGGCGGCGGCCACGCCGATCTGGTCCTGCTGGACCACTATCTGCCGGACGGGACGGGGCTCGCGCTGGTGGGGCAGTTGCGCCGACTCGGCCACCACACCGACATCATCATGGTGACCGCCGCCCGCGACATCGCGACCGTCCAGGACGCCATGCGCCACGGCGCCCTCCAGTACCTGGTCAAACCGTTCACCTTCGCCGGGCTGCGCGCCAAGCTGACGGGGTACGCCGCGCTGCGCCGTGCGCTGGAGGGCGGCGGTGAGGCGGGCCAGGACCAGGTGGACCGGATCTTCGGCGCGCTGGGCGGTGCCTCGGCGGGCCCCGCGGAGCTGCCCAAGGGCCACTCCGCGCTCACCGCCGATCTCGTCCGTGAGGTGCTGCGGGACGCCGAAGGACCGCTGTCGGCCCAGGAGGTGGCCGAGCGCTCGTCGCTGAGCAGACAGACCGCACAGCGCTATCTGAAGCTGCTGGAGCGGACGGGCCGGGTGCGGCTCAGTCTCAAGTACGGCGAGACCGGCCGCCCCGAACACCGCTATGTGTGGGTCTGAACGGGCCGCACGGACCCGGCCGCGGCCCTCACGCCGCCCCGGCCCCGGTGAGCGCCCGCACCTCGGTCTCCGCGTGCTTGGCCGCGTGTCCGGCGGTGTCCGCGGTCGTACGTGAGGTGACCGTGCCGAGCCAGCCCGCGAGGAAGCCCAGCGGCACGGAGACCAGTCCCGGGTTCTCCAGCGGGAAGAGCTGGAAGTCCAGCCCGGGGAAGATCGCGCCCGGACTGCCGGAGACCACCGGGGACAGCACCACCAGCACCACCGCCGGAACCAGCCCTCCGTAGACCGACCACACCGCGCCCCGGGTGGTGAAGCGCCGCCAGAACAGCGAGTACAGCAGGACCGGCAGGTTCGCGGACGCGGCGGCGGCGAAGGCGAGCCCGACCAGGAAGGCCACGTTGAGGTCCTGGGCGAGCAGCCCGAGACCGATCGCCACGGCGCCGATGCCCACCGCCGCGAGCCGCGCGACCGCGACCTCGCGGCGCGGGGTGCGGTCCTTCCGGCGGCTGAGCGAGGCGTAGAGATCATGGGCGACGGAGGCGGAGGAGGCGAGGGTGATGCCCGCGACGACGGCGAGGATGGTGGCGAAGGCGATGGCGGCGACGACCGCGAACAGCACCGTGCCCCCGGTCGACCCGGCGCCGCCGCCGAGATCCAGCGCGAGCAGCGGGACGGCGGTGTTCCCGGCCGCGTTGGAGGACCGTACGGCATCGGTGCCCAGCACCGCGGCCGCGCCGAAGCCGAGCACGATCGTCATCAGGTAGAAGCCGCCGATCAGGCCGATGGACCAGATGACCGAGCGGCGCGCGGCACGGGCGGTGGGCACCGTGTAGAAGCGCGAGAGGATGTGCGGCAGCCCCGCGGTGCCCAGCACCAGGGCCAGTCCCAGGCTCACGAAGTCCAGCCGCGCGGTCCAGTCGCCGCCGTACTTGAGGCCGGGGGCGAGGAAGTCGGAGCCGTGCCCGCTGTGGCGCGCCGCCGAACTCAGCAGCGCGTCGACGTCACCGTGGAAGCGGATGAGGACGAGGACCGTCAGCGCGACCGCCCCGCCCATGAGCAGCGCGGCCTTGACGATCTGGATCCAGGTCGTGGCGCGCATCCCGCCGAGCGCCACGAAGACCACCATCAGGGTGCCCACGCCGATGACCGTCCAGGTGCGGGCATGAGTGCCGGTCTCACCGAGCAGCAGTGCGACCAGGCTGCCCGCGCCGACCATCTGGGCGATGAGGTAGAGCACGCAGACCGTGACCGAGGAGATGCCTGCGGCAATCCGGACCGGACGTTCGCGCATCCGGGCGGCCAGGACGTCGGCGAGGGTGAACCGGCCGCAGTTGCGGACCAGTTCGGCCACCAGGAGGAGCACCACCAGCCAGGCCACGAAGAAGCCGACGCAGTAGAGGACCCCGTCATAGCCGAAGAGCGCGATCAGCCCGGAGACGCCGAGGAAGGACGCGGCCGACATGTAGTCACCGGCGATCGCGAAACCGTTCTCCATGGGCGAGAAGAGCCGTCCACCCGCGTAGAACTCCTCCGGTGAGCCATGCCGGCGGCGCCCCGCCCAGGTGGTGATCCCCAGGGTGGCGGCCACGAAGACGCCGAAGAGCAGCAGCGCCAGGCTCTGTTGGTTGCCGGTCACCGCCCGTGCCCCCGCATCATCTCCTGGGTCACCCAGCGCAGTTCGAGCGCGACCCGGTCCCGGCGCAGCCGTGCGTGGCGGGCGTACGCCCAGGTGAGGAGGAAGGTGGTGGCGAACTGGGCGAGCCCGGCGACCATCGCGACGTTGAGGGCGCCGACCACGGGGCGGGCCATCAGATCGGGGGCCGTGGTCGCCGCGACGACATAGACCAGATACCACAGGAGGAACGCGGCGGCCGCGGGGAACACGAACCGGCGGTAGCGCCTGCGCACTTCCTGGAACGCGGCGCTGCCGTGCACCTCCGTGTACACGTCCTCCGCGGCCGGCGGGCTCACCCGCCGGGGTCTGCTGTCGGTGTCGTCCGGCTCTCCCCAGCCGGACGCGAGCGCGTCGTACCAGGGATCGTCCAGCCGGGCCGCTCCCGTATCGCGCGCGTTGTGCAT
Organism: Streptomyces cucumeris; assembly: GCF_024295805.1. Taxonomy (GTDB): domain Bacteria; phylum Actinomycetota; class Actinomycetes; order Streptomycetales; family Streptomycetaceae; genus Streptomyces; species Streptomyces cucumeris. The sequence continues at coordinate 148,149 of NZ_JANCLX010000001.1, read as the reverse complement.
GTCCACCCGAAAACTCCTTGTTCACTGCCGCATCGGCCGCGTGCCCAAGGATGGACAGACAGGGAAGATCCCGGACCCTTCAATACCGGACGTTCACCCCATCAGGTGACTCAGGTGACGAACGGCTCGGAAGTGTCCCCTGGTGGCCGGGCGATGCCGTGCCGGTAGGCGTAGCGGACGGCCTGGGCCCGGTCGCGTACACCGCTCTTGGAGAAGAGGTTGTTGATGTGGGTCTTCACGGTCGCGGGGGCGACGTGCAGACCGCGCGCGATCTCCGCGTTGGAGAATCCCTCCGCGACCAGCGCCAGAACCTCCGCCTCGCGTGGGGTGAGGCCGTCGGGCAGCGCGCCGGGCACACCGGTCACGGCACCGGACGGCCGGGGCGCGGGAGCGGGCCGGTCGCGTTCGGCGAGCCGCTCCAGCAGCATCCGCTGCACCTTCGGGGAGAGCCCGGCGTCCCCGGACATCACGTCCTGGACGGCCCGCAGGATCTCGTCCGCGTCGGCGTCCTTGGTGAGATAGCCGCGGGCCCCGGCGCGCAGCGCGGGGAAGAGCGAGTCGTCGTCGGCGTAGGTGGTCAGCACGACGACCTGGGTGTCCGGATGGGCGGCACGCACCCGGCGGGTGGCCTCGACCCCGTCGCAGCGCGGCATCCGCAGATCCATCAGGACGACGTCGGGGGCCAGTTCGGCGACCAGCCGCAGTGCCTCCTCGCCGTCACCGGCCGCTCCGACGACCTCGATACCGGGGAGGAGGCCGAGCAGCATCACGATGCCCTCGCGCACCACGGTCTGGTCGTCGGCCACCACCACCCGCGCGGTCACCGGCGGCGCCGCTCCCGTGCCATCGTCCCTCACCCGTCCACCGTCCCCTCGGTTGCCGCGGCCGTACCCCGCGGCACCTCTTCCGCCCCGGGCCGTCGGCTTCTGCGCCCACGCCCCCTCAAACCTCCCGTGCGCCACGCGCCCCCGCGAGCCCGTGCCATCTCGTTCACCGCTTCCGCCCCGTTCACAGCGGCACCGTCAGCCGCACGGTGAACCCTTGCCCCTCCGGCCCCGCCTCCAGGGTGCCGCCGAGGAGTTCGGCGCGTTCGCGCATCCCCAGCAGACCGTACCCGGAGCCCGTAGCGGCCAGACCGGCGGCCGGCGGGGTCTCGCGGGCGCCGTCGTCGCTCACCTCGAGCGACACCTCACGCTCCGCGTAGACCAGCCGCAGCCGCACTCGCGCACCCGGCGCGTGCTTGCGGACGTTGGTCAGCGCCTCCTGCGCGACCCGGCGCACCGCGAGCCCCGCCTCGGCGCCCAGCCGCCTCCGCTCCCCCTCGGCGGCGAACCCGGCCCCTTCGGCCGCCGCGGAGTCCCGCAGGAAGTCCTCGACCGGCACCATCTCACCGCGCAGCGCCGACAGCGCCTGCCGGGTCTCGGTGAGCCCCTCGCGGGCCATCCCCCGCGCGGCCACCACACGGTCCAGGACCTTGGCGGAATCCTCTCCGCACTCGATCATCAGCCGCGCCGCCTCCAGGTGGACGAGCTGGGCGGACAGGCTGTGCGCCAGCACATCGTGGATCTCGCGGGCGATCCGGGCCCGTTCGGCCAGCGCCGCCGTCTCGGCCTCGGCGCGCCGGGCGGCCCGCTCCTGGTCGAGCAGCCGGTAGCCGTTGCCCCGGGCGTCGCTGTCGAGGCGGAGGGTGTAGCCGATGAGCAGCAGACCGGCGCCGGTGATGACACCGCCCGCCGAGGGATCGGCGCTGGTGAGCACCGAGGACACCATCGCGATGCCCCCGCAGACCGCCCCCGCGAGCAGCGGCAGCCGCTCCATCGCGACGATCGCGACGGCGCCCCAGAGCACGTCCGCCGGGTGGTCGGCACCGGCCGCCCGCATAGCCGCCCCCGCGCCGATCAGCAGGCCCATCAGCGCCACGGCGGGCAGCAGCCGGTGGTCCAGGGTGACCCGGCGGAAGACGAACAGCGCGACCGTGCACCCGGCCAGCGCGCCGATCAGCACCGCCCGTTCCCACCCCGGGAGGCCCTCGTCGCGGAACAGCCCCCGGACCAGCCAGCACACCGCGGTCGTCCAGCCGCAGATGTCGAGCACCCGCCGGATCCTGGGCAGTCCCTGACCCGACAGCGCCTGCCGTGACGGCCACCGCGTTGCCGCTCTCATCGACCGAACGCGCCTTTCTCCACGCCGAGCGTCATCCCCTCCGGGCCGGCGCTCCGCAGAACGGCGACGGCACCGCTCAGCAGCAGCGACACCGCCAGGGTCAGCATGATCGCACCGTTCTCCTGGCGCACCCCCGCGAGCGCGCCCGCTCCGGCCAGGGCCAGCCGGAGCACCAGACCACCGGCCCAGACCGCCGCGGTGGCCTTCCCCGCTTGTGCCCAGACCGCGCCGGACTCATCCGTCCAGACCCGGCTGGTCCAGGCCCAGGCGGCCCCGGTGAGGGCGCCGACGAGCAGATCCCCCACCAGCAGCGCCACGGACGCCAGATGGTGACGGTGGTCGATCAGCCCCGGTTCGCGCAGCGCCAGCGCGCCGAGCACGACCGGCAGCGCCCACCAGCGCCGTACGTCCTCGGCCACCCTCCGCGGGCGGAACTGACGGACGATCACGGCGACGATCACCGCGGCGATCACGACGGCATGGGGAAATCCGGACATCACACAGAGCCTCCGAGAGGGACATCACTACTCCCGGGGACGCTACGGACCGGCGGGGCCGGTGCGGATCGGAGCCGGGGTGGGTCCCGGGGCCGCTGATGGCTGAGGGCTCTCCACCCGCGGGTGGAGAGCCCTCAGCCATCAGGCCGGGTGCCGGTCAGGCGTCGATGCGCGAACGGTCCAGGGTGGCCGCGGAGTTGGTGATGAACTCCTTGCGCGGCGCGACCTCGTTGCCCATGAGCAGGTCGAACACCTGCTCCGCCGCCTCCAGGTCGCTGATGTTGATACGCCGCAGGGTGCGGTGGCGCGGATCCATCGTGGTCTCCGCGAGCTGGTCGGCGTCCATCTCACCGAGACCCTTGTAGCGCTGGATGCCGTCCTTGTAGCGCACACCGCGGCGCTGGAGGTCCAGCAGCGTCTCCCGGAGCTCGTTGTCGGAGTAGGTGTAGATGTACTTCGACTGGCCCCGCTTGGGATTGACCAGCTCGACCCGGTGCAGCGGCGGCACGGCCGAGAAGACCCGCCCCTGCTCGACCATCGGCCGCATATAGCGCTGGAAGAGGGTGAGCAGCAGGATCCGGATGTGGGCGCCGTCGACATCGGCGTCCGCGAGGAAGATCACCTTGCCGTAGCGGGCCTGGTCGATATCGAAGGTGCGGCCCGAACCGGCTCCTATCACCTGGATGATCGCACCGCACTCGGCGTTCTTCAGCATGTCGGAGATCGACGCCTTCTGAACGTTCAGGATCTTGCCACGGATCGGCAGCAGTGCCTGGAACTCCGAGTTCCGCGCCAGCTTGGCCGTACCCAGCGCCGAGTCGCCCTCGACGATGAACAGTTCGCTGCGGTCCACGTCGTCGCTGCGGCAGTCGGCCAGCTTCGCGGGCAGCGAGGAGGACTCCAGCGCGGTCTTACGGCGCTGCGCCTCCTTGTGCTGACGGGCCGCGATCCGGGTGCGCGCCGCGGCGGCGACCTTCTCCAGGATGGCCCGGGCCTGTGCCTTGGCGTCCCGCTTGGTGGAGGTCAGGAACGCCTTCAGCTCCTTGGCGACGACATTGGCCACGATCCGGGAGGCGGCCGAGGTGCCCAGCACCTCCTTGGTCTGCCCCTCGAACTGCGGCTCGGCCAGCCGCACGGTCACCACCGCCGTCAGGCCCTCCATGGCGTCGTCCTTGACGACGTCGTCCTCGGCGACGCGCAGCGTCTTGGTGCTGCGCAGCGCCTCGTTGACGGTCTTGGTGATCGAACGCTCGAACCCGGAGACGTGGGTGCCGCCCTTGGGGGTGGCGATGATGTTGACGAAGGACTTGACCGTGCTGTCGTAGCCGGTGCCCCAGCGCAGCGCGATGTCGACAGCGAGCTCACGGGTGACCTCGGTGGGCGTCATATGGCCGCGCTCGTCCAGGACCGGCACGGTCTCCTTGAAGGTGCCCTGTCCGGAGAGACGCTGCACATCGCAGACGGCCTTGTCCTGGGCGAGGTACTCACAGAACTCGCTGATGCCGCCGTCGTAGCGGAAGGTCTCCTCGACCGGTCCGGTCTCCCCGTCGAGACCGCGCTCGTCCCGGACGATCAGAGTGAGGCCGGGGACCAGGAAGGCGGTCTGACGGGCACGGGCGTACAGGGTGTCCAGGGAGAGCTTGGCGTCCTTGAGGAAGATCTGCCGGTCCGCCCAGTAACGGATACGGGTGCCGGTGCGCGTCTTGGGAACCCGCTTGCCCTTGAGGAGGCCGCTGGAGGGGTCGAAGGGCGCGTCGGGGCCGGATTCGGTGAAGATCCCGGGCACCCCGCGCCGGAAGCTGATCGCGTGGGTCTTGGCGTCGCGGTCCACCTCGACGTCCAGACGGCTGGAGAGCGCGTTGACCACGGAGGCTCCGACGCCGTGCAGACCGCCGGAGGCCGCGTAGGAGCCGCCTCCGAACTTGCCGCCCGCGTGCAGCTTGGTCATCACGACCTCGACACCGGACAGCCCGGTCTTCGGCTCGACGTCGACCGGGATGCCCCGGCCGTTGTCCCGGACCTCCACCGAGCCGTCGTCGTGGAGGATCACCTCGATACGGTCGCAGTAGCCGCCGAGGGCCTCGTCCACCGAGTTGTCGATGATCTCCCAGAGGCAGTGCATCAGACCACGGCTGTCGGTGGACCCGATGTACATACCGGGACGCTTGCGCACGGCCTCGAGGCCCTCGAGGACGAGAAGGTGCCGCGCGGTGTAGTTGGAGCCGCCCCGGTCTGCTCCGGTCAGCAGCGCAGTGGACGGCACGGACGTGTCGGCGGTCACGCGGTTCGCTCCTCGCTGAATTTCTTGGTTGGCCCGACTGTGGGCACGGTGTGGCTGGGTCGCCCGTCAGAGGGTACCGAGGCTTGATAGAGCCTTTGTGCCGCCACCCGTGAAACGTCCATGCTAGTCCAGCCATCACATGTTTCGCTCGTACGTTCGATAGCCCGTTGGGGTGACGCACACATCACGTTCCCTTTCAGGCATGAACCATTTAGGCTCCGGGCACGTCCTCATGAACAACCGGCAACCCAGTCGGTTGGACACAACCGACCAAACGACGTGAATCTGTAAACCATCGCAATACGGCTCATTCGCCGCCAACCGTCACCATCCGGCCTACTCAGAAGCAATCTTTGGGGAAAAGCCACGAGCGGGAACGATTTCGGGCTGGTTGGATGTTGACCCTGGTACGACAGCTCGTCGAGCTAGAGAAGAGGCGACGTGACTACTGTTCTGACACCCGCGAGCCCACTGACGGCCGCTGACCGCTGCGACCGCTGCGGCGCCCAGGCTTACCTGCGCGTCGTCCTGATGAGCGGCGGTGAACTGCTCTTCTGTGCCCACCACGGGCGCAAGTTCGAGCCGGAACTCAAGAAGATCGCCGCTGAGATACAGGACGAGACCGAGCGGCTGACCGCCGTTCCGGCGTCCGCGTCCGAGGACGAACGCTGACGCTTCGCACCACCCACGACGACGAGCGACGCCGGCCCAGGGCCGGAACCCGGGCGGCTCGCCCCCAGCAGGGGGCGGCCGCCCGCGCTCGTGTCAGTGCTCATGTCAGCGCTCGTGCCAGGAGCCGTCACCGGCTCGATCCATGGGCGGCCACCAGCGGCGCCACCGCTGAGATCCTCGTATACACACCGGGCTGGCCCGCCACCGCGCAGCCGCTCCCCCAGGACACCAGGCCCACCAGCCGTCCCCCGGCCACCAGCGGCCCTCCGCTGTCGCCCTGACAGGCGTCGTGCCCGCCGCTCGGCAGCCCCGCGCAGACCATCGAGTCCGGCTGGTACTGCCCCTCGGCACTGCCCGGATAGGCCGCCGCGCAGGTCGCGTCGTCCAGCACCCGGACCGTGGCCATCCGCAGGGTCGAGGCATAGCTGCCGTCACCCTCCGTATCGCCCCAGCCGTACACCGCCGCCCGGATACCGGGCTGGTACGCCGGGTCCCCGTGCTGCGCCATGGGGAGGACGTAGGCGGACGGCAGTGGGCGGCTCAGGGTGATCACCGCGACATCACCGGCCCGCTCATCCGCCGCGTAGGCCGGATTCACCCACACCTGGGTCGCCGGGTACTCCACCCCGGCGGTCCCCCGCAGATCATTGCGTCCGACGATCACCCGGAGATCCCGCACCTCCTGCCAGCTCCGGCCGAGCACCGCCCGGCTCAGACAGTGGGCCGCCGTGAGGACCGTCGTCGGGGTGACCACCGCACCGCCGCAGAACTGACCGGAACGGGTGGTACCGAACACCGCACGGCTGGACAGGGCCACCACCCACGGTGCCTCGACCGTGCGGACCGCCTGACCACCCACCACCCCGCGATCGGCCGTCGCCGGTGCCGGAGAGATCAGCACCAGGGCGAGGGCAGCGGACAGCGGGACCGCGAGAACGGCGAGGAGTGGGCGGAACGACCTACGCATACAGCCTCCTGACCGTGCGGAGCGTGGCGCACACCCAGCGTCACCCCGCCCGATGGAGACCGCATCCGGTAGTGGTCCATCCGGGGTGCCCGGCCACTCATGGCCTCACGGACGGACGCGAACACGGACAGCGCGAAGGCCGGACCCCTGCTCGGGGTCCGGCCTTCGTCGTGCCGATGTCATCCACCACGGCCGCCTGCGGCCGCGGAAGGATCAGTCGAGGTAGTCGCGCAGCACCTGCGAGCGGGACGGGTGGCGCAGCTTCGACATCGTCTTGGACTCGATCTGGCGGATGCGCTCACGCGTCACGCCGTAGACCTTGCCGATCTCGTCCAGCGTCTTCGGCTGCCCGTCGGTGAGGCCGAAGCGCATGGAGACCACGCCCGCCTCGCGCTCGCTGAGGGTGTCGAGCACCGAGTGGAGCTGCTCCTGGAGCAGCGTGAAGCTGACGGCGTCGGCCGGGACCACGGCCTCGGAGTCCTCGATGAGGTCACCGAACTCGCTGTCGCCGTCCTCGCCCAGCGGGGTGTGCAGGGAGATCGGCTCACGGCCGTACTTCTGGACCTCGATGACCTTCTCGGGGGTCATGTCGAGCTCCTTGGCCAGCTCCTCCGGGGTGGGCTCACGGCCCAGGTCCTGGAGCATCTGGCGCTGGACGCGCGCGAGCTTGTTGATGACCTCGACCATGTGCACCGGGATACGGATGGTGCGGGCCTGGTCGGCCATGGCGCGGGTGATCGCCTGACGGATCCACCAGGTGGCGTACGTGGAGAACTTGTAGCCCTTGGTGTAGTCGAACTTCTCGACCGCGCGGATCAGACCCAGGTTGCCCTCCTGGATCAGGTCCAGGAAGAGCATGCCGCGGCCGGTGTAGCGCTTGGCCAGCGAGACCACCAGTCGGAGGTTGGCCTCCAGGAGGTGGTTCTTGGCGCGGCGGCCGTCCTCGGCGATGATCTCCAGCTCACGCTTGAGCTTGGGGGCGAGCTTGTCCGAGTTGGCCAGCTTGTCCTCGGCGAACAGCCCCGCCTCGATGCGCTTGGCGAGCTCGACCTCCTGCTCGGCGTTGAGCAGCGGGACCTTACCGATCTGCTTGAGGTAGTCCTTGACCGGGTCGGCGGTGGCACCGGCCGCCGCGACCTGCTGCGCGGGGGCGTCGTCCTCGTCCTCGTCGGAGAGCACGAAGCCCTGGTTCTCGGGCTCGCCCTCGGCGCCCTCGGGGCCGCCGGGCTTGCCCGTCGGCGCCTCTTCCAGCACGTCCTCGCCCTCGAGGAGCTCGTCGGCGGCGTCCTTCTTGGCGGTGGTCTTCTTCGCCGCGGTCTTCTTGACCGCGGTGGTCTTCTTGGCCGCGGCCTTCTTCGCCGTGGTCTTCTTCGCGGCGGCCTTCTTCGCCGGGCCCTCGGCGGACTCGTCGGCGCTCGCGCCCGCGGCGGCCGTGGGAGCGGCCGGAGCGGCGGGGGCCTTCTTGGCGGCAACCGTCTTGGCCGCGACGGATTTAGTGGCGGTGCGCTTGGCCGGGCTCTTCGCTGCGACGCTCTTGCGGGTGCGCTTGGGCGCTTCTGCGGCACTGACCATCAGCGTCACACCCTCCTCGTCGAGGATTTGGTTGAGGCTGCGCAGTACGTTCTTCCACTGGGTTGGCGGAATCTGGTCAGCCTCGAAGGCCCGACGCACGTCATCGCCGGCGATCTGCCCCTCAGCCTTTCCCCGCTCGATGAGCGCCATCACAGACTCGGACTCGGCGATCTCCGGCGGGAGCGTACGGGATGTGCTGGCCGACACGAACAACCTCTCGGAACGTTGGAAACGGCTTCCGGCTCCGTCCGAGGAGGACGGGAGCCGACGACCGCCGGCAAGGATGAACCGACGGCGCGGAGCGGAGTGCGGAGGAGTACAGCGTTGCGAGCGACATCCATATTCCCTCCGCGGCTGCCACCTCTTTAATCATCGCTCTGCCCCAAAGAGCGTTACGCCCAATCGTCGTGGCCCGAGTCACACCCCATAACGGTATTAATACCCACCTAACCGGACAGATAACTCCGAGTTGATCACGTGCGGATTCCGCACATGGCACTGGTCACACCGATGCGCCCGCCCGCGGGATCGCGTCGGTCGCGATCCCGCGCGCCGCGCCGCCGAACCCACGACACGGATTCGGCGGCGCGGCCCGCATACGCCGTACGGCATCCACCGGGCCCTCGCCCGCCCGCCGGACCCTCGCTCACCGCTCGCGGTCCGCCCGGCTTCGACACCGTACGCCGTACGTCCTCCGCGCGTTCGCACCCGCCGCCCGCCGCCCGCCCTGCGGCTTCCGGACACCGCGCACGTCCGCACATCGGCCAGTCCGCACGTCCGCCCGTCCATCCGGTCCACCGGGCGCTCCGGTCCGCCGGGCGCTCCGGTGCGGCACCGCACGGGGGCGGGCGCTGCATACGGGCGCTGGTATACGGCGGACGCGCGACATCCCGGGGCGCGCGGAACGCGCCGTGGGATCAGTGCTCGCGCGGCGCGGGCACCCCGACCTCGGCGTGATCGAGATCCGGGTGGACGGTCAGCAGCTGACGCATGGCGCCTTCGGCCGCCGCGGCATCGCCCGCGGCGACCGCCTCGACGATCCGGCGGTGGTGGCCGACGCTCGCCTCGGTGAGGCGCTCACAGCCGGTGCTGGGCGCACCGGAGACGTGCAGCGCGGCGCCGACGATCCCCGCCAGGTGCTCCAGCATCCGGTTGCCGCCGACCTGGAGGAGCAGGGCGTGGAACTCGGCGTCGGCGCGGGAGAAGGTGAGGGTGTCGCCCTGGGTCAGGGCATGGCCCATGATCTCGGCCATGTCGGCGAGCCGCTGCTGGACGTCCTCGCGGCCGTGGCCCGCGGCGAGGCGGGCGGCCAGCGGCTCGATCGTCCAGCGCAGCTCGCACAGCTCACGGCGCTGGTCGTCACGCTGCGGGCCGAAGGCGCGCCATTCGATGATGTCGGGGTCGAGGAGGTTCCAGTCGCTGACCGGGCGGACCCGGGTACCGACGTTGGGGCGCGCGCTGACCAGGCCCTTGGCCTCGAGGACGCGCAGGGACTCCCGAACGACGGTGCGGGAGACCTCGAAGCGCTGGCCGATCTCCTCGGGGACGAGGGGGCGGTCCGCGCCCAGGTCGCCGGAAACGATCATCTGGCCCAGCTGCTGGACGAGTTGGCCGTGCAGCCCACGGCCCCGGTTGCCGGCTGCGCGTCGGCCCACCCGCCCGATTTCCGCGTCGGCGCCGTCCCAGGAGGGAGCGCTGCCGCGGTCGGCGCCGGGGGCGTCGGCGTAGGAGTAGCGGTCAAGCTCGCCCGAGCCGGCCAGGCCGGAGTCGGCGGGACGAGCCGCGGTCATCGTGGTGTGCGCAAGGGTACTCACGCATCCTTTGTCGGCGACGCTCCGAAGCCCCTTGAGGTCTTTGGTGAAAAGCACACGAAAGGGTGATCGCCCATTACCTCATAATTGACGCTCAATCGGACAGAAAGCAGCACCCTTCGCGGAGTTGCGAGCACTTCGTGCGATGGACCTGCGAAACGGCCCCCGACCTGGTCCGGTAGGGCGCCGCCGCATGGAGACGAGGTGACCTGGCGCCGGAGCGCGGGCCGGACGACCGGCCCGCGGCGCACTACTGGCGCGTACTCCTGCCACGCAACCCGGTGAGGGCATACGCGCACAACAGGACGGCCACCGACAGCATCAGCGCCTGCCCCATGGGCTGACCGGCGAGCCGCATCAGGACTGCGAACATCCGGTCGAATTCGGAGGTCGGGCGTTCGAGTGCCTCGGCGCGCAGCCGGTGCGGAAGCATGGCCAGCGAGCGCAGCTCCGGCTCCCGCAGAACACGCCGCACGACGGGCACCGCCAGGACCGGCACGGCGAGCAGGGTCGCCAGCCCGAGCGCCGTGGAGCGGAAGACTCCGGCGGCGAGCAGTCCGGCCCATCCCGAACCGACGGTGAGACCGATGAGACTGGCGGTCAGCTCGGGCCAGTCCCCCGGCAGGGGCACGGCGTCACCGCCGACGAGCAGCAGGAGGGCCGCGCTGTCGAGGACCACCACGCCGATCGACAGCATGATCGCCGCGGCGGCGCAGACCACGAACTTCGCGGAGAGCAGGCCGAGTCGGCGAGGCACGGTGTCACGCGCGGGAGCCAGCGCCGGATAGCGGAACTCCTCCCCGAAGGCGAGCGCACCCAGGAGCCCGGCACCGATGGCGACCGGCGGCAGCGGCAGGTCGACGGGCCAGCCGGTGACCCGGTGGAGCTCACCGGTGATACCCGCGCGGGCCAGCAGTACGGAGGCGAGGAGCGAGGTGACGATCGACGCGACGACGATCATCCAGCCGGTCCGCACACCCGTGGCGCGGCGCAGTTCGTATCGCATCGGCCAGGCGGGGCCGGGGAGGCGGAGCCGGGGCAGAAAGCGGGGCGGCGGAGCCTCGGGGTCACGGGCGCGGGCGCCCGAGGAGGTCGCCGGCCCCATGTCGGCGGTCTCCTCGACCAGCCGGTGCACCACGATGCCGTGGCGGTAGGCGGCCTCCCCGACGGAGGCGGTGGGGAGGCCGTAGACCGAGATGTGCACCTCGTCGTCGTGCACCACGGAGAACGGATCGGCGAGCGCGCCCGCCTCCATGTCGAGCTCGGCGTCGGCGACGGTGTGGGCGGCGGTCGCGGTGCCGGACCCTCCGGCGACGCTCTTGCCGTTGCGGGCTGCCTCGCCCTCGGCCGCGACGGTCCGGATCTTCGCGGTGGCCGCCGTGGGGGCGGTGGCCGCGAGCGCGACGGTGGGCGCCGTGGTGGAGACCGTGGAAGCAGTGACGGTGGTGGCAGTGGTGGAGGCGGAGGTGGTGGTGGCAGCAGGGGCTGCCTGGGCCCCTGGGGTGACCGAGGCCATCGCCGCGGTGGCCGAGGTGGCTTCCGCGGCCCGGCCGGCGCGCCCGGCCGGGGCTGTCGCCTCAGCCGCCGCTCGGGTGCGGAACCGGAATCTGAAGCGGCTCTTCGACTCCGTCGCCTTCTGCGCCTTGGCCGCCTTCGCTGTCTTGACCTTCTTGGACGAGCCGTTGGCGGCTCCGGCCGCCGAGCCCGCGGTCGCGGGTTCGCCCGCCTTGGCGGCGGCCTCCGCGGCTTCGGCTTCCCTGGCCGCGAGTGCCGCCTTGGCCGCGGCCTTGGCCGCCGCCTCCGCCTCGGCGGCCTGCCGGATGGCGTGCGCCTCGTCCTCGAGCACAGCGGCGAGTCGCCCGGCCAGCGGGGAGCGGACCACCACCCGGGGCCGCAGCCGGGTCCGGGCGAACTCCTCGACCGTCTGATCGGCGATCAGCCGTCCACCCTCCAGGGTCAGCACCTGGTCGGCGAGACGGACGACGCCCTCGGGGTCGTCGGAGGTGACGAGGACGGCACCGCCCTGTGCGGCGAACCCGCGCAGCAGCCTGTGGAGCCAGGCGGTCTCACGGCGCGACAGACCCCGCGCGGGGTTGTCGAGGATGAGGGTGTGCGGGTCCCCGAGCAGCGCGGCGGCGACGCCGAGGCGGCGCTCCATCCCTGCGGCGAGATCCCCGATACGCTCGTCGGCCAGATCGGTGAGGCCGACGACATCGAGCACCACATCGGCGCGGGAGGAGGGCACCCCGACCGCTGCTCCCAGCATCCTCAGATGGTTGCGCGCCGTGCGGCCCGGGTGGCCGGGCACATCCTCGAGCAGGACGCCGATCTCACGGGCCGGGCGCCTGATGCGGTGCAGGGGCCGCCCCCGGAAGAAGGCGGAGCCATGGCCTCGGTCGAGCTGCAACAGCAGGCGCAGCGCACTGGTCTTCCCCGCGCCGGAGCCACCGAGGAGGACGGTGACACGGCCCGGTGGAGCCTCGAAGGTGAGATCGTCGATAACGGGCGGGTGGTTGCGGCGGGGGGTGCTGGTCAGTCCGGTGGCCTGAATCATTCCTTCTCCCGCGGGGCGTGGAACCGCTCGGTGGCACGTGGGGACTGGTGACGTACCGGAGCACGGTAACCCGCTATGTCCTAATTCGTCGGAACCTCACCCTCTGACGAGTCGTCGTGTCATGGGCCATCACACTTCGGGGCGGAGCATGGGCGGATTGAGGAGCGTCGCGCCCCCGGCCCGGAACAGCTGGGCGGGCCGACCGCCCTGACGGGTCGTCGTTCCCCCGGTGGGCACCAGGAATCCCGGGGTGCCGGTGACCTTGCGGTGGAAATTGCGCGGGTCCAGGGCCACGCCCCACACCGCCTCGTAGACCCGGCGCAGCTCGCCGACCGTGAACTCCTGCGGACAGAAGGCCGTGGCCAGGGAGGAGTACTCGATCTTGGAGCGGGCGCGTTCCACCCCGTCCGCGAGGATCCGGGCGTGGTCGAAGGCGAGCGGAGCCGACTCGCCGTCCCGGCCGAACGCTCCCTCCTGGTCGAGGAGCGTCTCCACCGGAGCCCAGCGCACGCTGTGTGCATCCCCTCCCGGCCGGGGCGCGGGCAGATCGGGCGCGAGCGCGAGATGCGCAACGCTGACCACGCGCATCCTGGGATCGCGCTTCGGGTCGCCGTAGGTGGCGAGTTGCTCGAGGTGCGCGGCGTTCGGCGGGGCCGGGAGGGCCGGATCGTGAGCAAGCAGCCCGGTCTCCTCGGCCAGCTCCCTGGCCGCCGCCATCGCCAAGTCCTCATCGGCCCGCACGAATCCCCCCGGGAGCGCCCATCGCCCCTTGAAGGGCGGCTCTCCACGGCGGACGGCCAGCGCACACAGCGCGTGCCGCCGCACGGTGAGCACGACCAGGTCCACGGTGACGGCGAACGCCGGAAAGGCCGAAGGGTCGTAGGGCATGACGCGATCATAGTCGTCTGCCTGACGATAAACAGGGTCTTCAGCATGATCGTGGATGTTCCTGAGATCGCTCTCTCCCCCGTATCCTCGCGCGATTCTCGCAACTGTCTCCGAATGCCGCGCACCCCGGAACGCCGCCGCGGTCAGCGTCGGCTGTGCGTCCCCCGGCCTCCGGTACGGCGTCGGGTGCGCGGCCTGCCCTCCGGACGACGCCTGCCTCCCGGAGCCGTCGCCGCCACGGGTCCGCCGGGTCCGGTCCTCCCGCCTGTCCCCCGCTGCTCCGGCGGCCGCTCGCCCTCGCCCGCCCGGTCCGTCTCGCCCGGTCGGCCCGTCTCATCTACCCGGTTCGCTTCGTCCACCCGGTTCGTTTCGCTTCCTCGCCGTCCGGACCTCTCCTCGTACCGCGCCTCCTCGTACCGCGCCGCTTCCGTCGTCTCGCTGATCGCCCCCGCCGTGCCGTGCGGGCTCTCCGCCGTTTCCCCCGCATCCGCCGCTTCCACCGCGTTCGCCATGTCCGGCGCGCCATCCGTGTCCACCGTGTGTGCCGTGTCCGCCGCCCCGCCGGGACCCCATGGCTCCTTGGCGCCGGCCCGTGCCAACTCCTCCTGGACCGCGGCGTGCACGGCTCGGTCCACTCCGCCCTGGCGAAGACAGCGGCGCAGCAGCTCCGGGTTGAGCCCCTCGTTGCACGCCTGGTGGAGCAGCCGGGCGAAGAGGTACTCGGGATCGGCCTTGAGCGCCAGGCTGAGCGCCACCCGGGCGGCGGGCTCATCGCCTCCCGACCACGCGACCCAGCCCGCGAGGGTGAGCGGCGCCGCGGCATGCTCCTCGTAGGAGCCGACGCAGCGGCGGGCCAGCGCCCGCCACAGGCGCAGGGCCGCTTCGGTGTCCGGTCCTTCCATCCATCGCGCGGCCCAGTCCCGTGTCACCCGGTCCTGGAGACCGATGATCACCGCCGCCGCCTCGTCGTCCCTGAGCAGACGGTCGTCACGCAGATCGGCGCCGCAGAGGTCGGCGGCGGCTGGGGCCGAGCGCAGCCGGTCGAGCATCCGCCCCACCAGGATGAGGGTCTCCGCCCGGACCGTGGCGCAGTCGGCGCGCTCCAGGATCCGCGGCACCAGCTCACCCGCGGCCACGTCCAGGGCATGCTCCTGCCCTTGGGCCCGGGGGCCGACCAGCGGTGCCAGCCGCGCTTCCATCTCCCGCAGCGAACCGCGCACATGCACACCAGCGAAGGTCGCGGCGGCGGCCATGACCGAGGTGCCGGGCAGGGCGAGCGGCACGCCCTCCTTGGGGCAGCACCGCTGGTCGGGGCAGACGTAGGACCAGAACCTGCCGTCGGACAGGCACAGCGCCTCGTAGACGGGCACCTCCATCGCCCCGCACGCGACGCGCAGACGCTGGGCGAGGGGTCGTAACCGCTCCACCGTGTCCAGCCCCGACTCGCCCGCGGCCGGATCCTGGCACAGGAACAGGACGATCCCGTCGGGACGCTCGCCGCGTCGCTGACTGCTGGTGATCAGGCATTCGGCGAGCTGGTCGCAGATCTCCGGCCATTCCTCGGGCGCGCCGGGGATACCGAGCCTCAGCCGTCCCCCGAACCGGCCGCGGGGGCCGTGCAGCGCGATCATCACGATGCTGTCGTCGGGGTGAAAGCCGAGAACATAGGGCAGGGCGTCGGCGAGCTCCGCCGGGCTGCGCAAGGTGACCTGGTCCTGGCCGGAGATCCCGGCCGTTTCGTCGTGTCGAGTCATGACCAGACGGTCTCTCAGCCGGGCCGACCCCGCCAGGCCTGTGGATAACGTTATCCACAGGCTGCTCGGCCCGTTCGCGCATTGTCGGGGGGATCGGGTTGCATGGGGGCATGAGCGACGAAGACCTGCGTATCTCGGCCGACCGCGTCCTGGCCCGCCTCGTCGGCGATCCCACCGGCTCGGCGCGGCTCCGAGAAGATCAGTGGCGCGCGATCGAGGCGCTGGTGGCCGAGCGCCGCAGAGCGCTGGTCGTGCAGCGCACCGGCTGGGGCAAGTCCGCGGTGTATTTCGTCGCCACCGCGCTGCTGCGCGAGCGCGGCAGCGGTCCGACCGTGATCGTCTCTCCGCTGCTGGCGCTGATGCGCAACCAGGTCGAGGCGGCCGCGCGCGCCGGTATCCACGCCCGCACCATCAACTCGGCCAACACCGAGGAGTGGGACACCATCCAGGCGGAGGTGGCCGCGGGTGAGGTGGATGTGCTGCTGGTGAGTCCGGAGCGGTTGAACAACCCTGATTTCCGGGATCAGGTGCTGCCCAAGCTGGCCGCCGCCACGGGTCTGCTCGTCGTCG
Organism: Streptomyces cucumeris; assembly: GCF_024295805.1. GTDB lineage: Bacteria > Actinomycetota > Actinomycetes > Streptomycetales > Streptomycetaceae > Streptomyces > Streptomyces cucumeris. The sequence goes on along the minus strand of NZ_JANCLX010000001.1, from coordinate 132,420 downwards.
ACGAGGCGCATTGCATCTCCGACTGGGGCCATGACTTCCGGCCCGATTACCGCAGGCTGCGCACCATGCTCGCCGATCTGCCGCGGGGCGTCCCCGTGCTGGCCACGACGGCCACGGCGAACGCCCGGGTCACCGCCGATGTCGCCGAGCAGTTGGGGACGGGGAGGCAGGGACAGGACAGCGGCGAGGAGACCATGCGGGCCCTGGTGCTGCGCGGCCCGCTGGACCGGGAGAGTCTGAGCCTCGGGGTGCTTCAGCTGCCGGACGCCGCCCACCGGCTCGCCTGGCTCGCCGACCACCTCGAAGAGCTGCCGGGATCGGGGATCATCTACACCCTGACCGTGGCCGCGGCCGAGGAGGTGACCGCGTTTCTGCGGCAGCGCGGCCACACCGTCGCCTCCTACACCGGCAAGACCGAGAACGCCGACCGGCAGCAGGCCGAGGAGGATCTGCTCGCCAACCGGGTCAAGGCACTGATCGCCACCTCGGCGCTGGGCATGGGGTTCGACAAGCCCGATCTGGGCTTCGTGGTGCACCTCGGTTCGCCCTCCTCCCCCATCGCCTACTACCAGCAGGTCGGCCGCGCCGGCCGAGGCGTGGAGCACGCCGAGGTGCTGCTGCTGCCCGGCCGTGAGGACGAGGCGATCTGGCGGTATTTCGCCTCGCTCGCCTTTCCGCCCGAGGAGCAGGTACGCCGCACCCTGGACGTGCTGGCGGCCGCGGACCGACCGGTCTCGCTGCCGGCGCTCGAGCCGCAGGTCGAGCTGCGGCGCTCCCGTCTGGAGATCATGCTCAAGGTGCTCGATGTGGACGGCGCCGTCCACCGGGTCCGCGGTGGCTGGACCGCGACCGGGCAGCCCTGGGTCTACGACGCCGAGCGGTACGCCTGGGTGGCGCGGCAGCGGGAGGCGGAGCAGCAGGCGATGCGGGACTACGCCTCGTCGGCCGACTGCCGGATGGAGTTCCTGCGCCGACAGCTGGATGACGAGAAGGCGGCGCCCTGCGGCCGCTGTGACAACTGCGCCGGGGCCCGGTTCACCGCCGAGGTGTCCGCGGCCACGCTGGACGCGGCGCGCGGGGAGCTGGGGCGACCCGGTGTGGAGGTGGAGCCGCGCCGGATGTGGCCGACGGGTCTCCCGGCGGTGGGCGTCGATCTCAAGGGCCGGATCCCGGCGGGCGAGCAGGCCGCTCCCGGCCGGGCCCTGGGCCGACTCTCCGACATCGGCTGGGGAAACCGGCTGCGGCCACTGCTCGCCCCGCAGAGTGCGGACGGGCCTGTGCCCGACGATGTGGCGGAAGCGGTGGTCACGGTGCTGGCCGACTGGGCCAGAGGGCCGGGCGGATGGGCGTCGGGGGCGCCGGACGCACCGGCCCGCCCGGTGGGAGTGGTCACCATCGCCTCCCGCACCCGGCCGCAGCTGATCCAGACGCTCGGCGAGCGGATCGCCGGAATCGGCCGGATGCCCCTGCTGGGCACCATCGCCTACCGCGATGGAGAGGTGGACACCCGGGTGCCGCGTACCAACAGCGCACAGCGGCTCCGTGCGTTGCACGGCGCGCTGACGGTGCCGCCCGCGCTGTCGGAGGCCCTCACCGAGGCCAAGGGCCCGGTGCTGCTGGTGGACGATCTCTCGGACACCGGCTGGACCATGGCTGTCGCCGCCCGGCTGCTCCGGCGGGCCGGGGCGGGCGAGGTGCTGCCGCTGGTTCTCGCCGTGCAGGGGTGACGAACACCCGTCCGCGCCGTCGGCGGGCGGCGGGGTGTGCGTGGGCGGCCGGGAATCCGCGGGCGGCCGGGATTTTAGAACGCGCACCAACGTAAATCGGTCAGTGGCGCCAACTGCTCATTGCCGCGCGGGGGCCCGACCGCGAGAATTGACCTCAGCTCCCCGCCCCGGCCAGTCCGTGGTCCCGCTGGGGCAGTGTCGTGGCCCGCGCCCCCGACCCCATACGGATCCTGGGCGCGCTGACGAAGGGAGGACCGTGACCTTCGGCTTCGCCCCGCCACCGTCCGCCGATCCCGCTTCCCGACTGGGGCGGATGCTCGAACCCTCGGAATGGGCCGCCGCCGGTATCCCCCTGCTGCGCAATCCGCGCGAGGTCGTCACCGGACTGCACAACCGCCATACACCGACACCGTCCACGGCGGTCGTGGCGGTGCTGGATCCGGAGGAACGGCTCACGGCCAGCGCGTCGTTCTCCCGGCGCGGCACCGTGGCGGCGGACGGCTGGGAGTTCCGCAACGCGCTGCTGGCCCAGCTGCGCCGGGTCATCCCGCACGACCTGCGGCGCCGCACACCGGTACGCACCGCCGTGCTGCTCTATTGCCGTGACGGCGAGAGCCAGTGGACGCAGGAGGACGGTGCCTGGATGTGGGGGCTGCGAGATGCCTGCACGCTGCACGGGCTGCGCTGCGGTGCATACATCACGCTGACCCGCCACGGCTGGCAGGTCCTCGGCGAAGGGCGGAGCGGCCGTCGGCCGCACTCCGCCTCGCTCCGGACCGCCCTCGGTTTCACCGCCAACGGCGACGGCGGGGCCGCGCCGCTGTCGCCGCCTCGTAGCGGAGCGCATGACGCGCTCAGCCACTCCGCGGCGGTGTGACACCGTCCGGCCGGACGCCGGACAGCTCCGTCACCGTGGACAGAGACTGCCGGGCACCGGGCGTACGAGGCCGTGCGAGATCAGACACCCGCGGCGATCAAGGTATTGATGCGCTGCGGGTCGCCGCAGACGACCAGCAGCTCACCGGCTCCGCTCATCGCGTCCGGCAGCGCCCGGGCGATGGCGTCGTCCGCCCCGCCGTTGACGGCGACGACCACGACGGGACGGCCCTTGGCGCGGTCGGCTTCCGCCGCGGCGTAGAAGACGTCGTCACCGGCGTCGAACTGCGCCCAGTAGGACGCCTCGCCGAAGGACAACTCGTGGGCCGCCCACGGATGCTGGTCCCCGGTGGTGAGCACCAGGATGTCACCGGGTACCCGACCGGAGTCCAGCAGCAGGTCGACCGCCTCGTCCGCCGCGTCCAGAGCGCCGTCCACCGGAGCGGGGATCAGCTGGATCTGGGGCGCGGCCGTCGCGGCGGCAGCGGGAGCGGGCTTGGCAGCCGGGGCCGCGGGCGCGGCCGGCAGGGGCTTCGTCGTATCGCTCGTGGAGCGCTGCGACGGAGCCGACGAGGTCCCGGCGGTACCGCGGCTCGGGCCGGGGTTTCCGGGCCGCCGCGGGGCGGGCCGGGGACCGGGACCAGGAACAGGACGAGGGGTCGGCGCGGTGCGGCCTGCGGCCGGTGTCGCGCGAGGACCCGGGACACTCTCGTGAATCTGAGGCTCCTCGGGGATGAGAGGCATGGGCTGATGTCTATCAAACGCCGGTGCGATTCGCATCGGCGGGTGGCGGTTTTGACCGCTGGTCTGCTCAGAAGTCGAAGCCGAGTTGGCCTTCGCCCTCCAGCCCGACCGGTTCGGGTGCGGTGCGCACCCGCTTGAGGTGCCGCCACCGGGGCAGCCCGTCCAGGTAGGCCCAGGACAGCCGGTGGTGGGGGGTGGGCCCCAGCTCCCGCAGTGCGGCGCGGTGCACGGGGGACGGATATCCGGCGTTGTCACCGAAGCGGAAGTCCACGTGAGCGGCTCCCAGTTCGGCCATCATCGCATCCCGTCGCACCTTGGCGATCACGGAGGCTGCGGCGACGGCCACACAGGACTGATCGCCCTTGATGACCGTACGAACCGTCCAGGGAGAGCCGAGGTAGTTGTGCTTGCCGTCCAGGATCACCGCGTCCGGACGGACGGGCAGCCCGTCGAGCGCCCGTGTCGCGGCGAGCCGGAGGGCAGCCGTCATCCCCAGGTCATCGATCTCCTCGGGAGAGGAGTGACCCAGGGCGTGCGCGGTGACCCACGTCTCCAGCTCCTGCGCCAGCGTCGAGCGCTTCTTGGGGCTCAGCAGCTTGGAGTCGGTGAGCCCGGTCGGCGGACGCCGCAGACCGGTGATCGCCGCGCAGACCGTCACCGGCCCGGCCCATGCCCCGCGCCCGACCTCGTCGACACCGACGACGATCTTTGCTCCTGTGGTGGCGCGGAGCGAGCGCTCGACACTGTGGGTGGGCGGTTCATAGGCCATGGCGAGGACAACATTACGCCGCCCCCACGGAGGTCCGGAAGCGGGTTCCGTGGCCACGGGGTCCAGCCGGCGGCATCCGCCGCCCTTCCGGCGCCGGCGGTGCCCCTCCGGTCCAACACCGCGCCGCGGGCGGGCGGTTCGTCCGGGGGTTGACCGCGGAGCGGGAGCCGGTCACCGGGCCACCGGACGTCAGGCGGGCGGCTCGGGCAGCCAGCCGGGCAGCGTCTCGGTGCGCTCCTGCCACGCACCGGGCGGTGCCCCGGCCGCCGCGGCGGCGATCACGCCCCCGGTGATGGCACAGGTGGTGTCCACGTCCCCACCGGCCTGGGCGGTCCGCCAGAACGCCTCCTCGAAGGAGCCCAGGTGGCGGGCCGCGGCCCACAGGGCGAACGGCACGGTGTCATGGGCGCTGGTGCGGCGACCGCATCCGAGCACCGCAGCGACCGTGCCCGCGTCCGCGTAGTCGAGCATGTCCCGGGCACGGCGCAGCCCTGCCTGCACGGCGCTGCGGGGCACGGCCTCGGTCACGCGGTCCAGCAGGTCTTCCGGTCCGGAGTGGCTCGCGGGGTCGGCCACCAGCGCGGCCGCGGCGGCCACCGCCATCGCGCCCGCCACCGCCTCACGGTGCTGGTGCGTGGTGTAGGCCGAGATCTCCGCCTGGTGGATCGCCTGCTCCACGTCACCCGCGTACCAGGCGCCGAGAGGGGCGATCCGCATGGCGGCGCCGTTGCCCCAGGAACCCTGCCCGTTGAACAGGGCTGCGGCCAGGTCTCGCCAGTCACCCCCCTCTCTGACCAGCCGGAGCATCCGGTTCACGGCGGGACCGTAGCCCCGGTCGAAATCATGGTGCTCGGCGAAGGACCGGGCGAGCTCGTCCTGGTCGATCCGCCCGTGCGAGGCCAGGACGGCCAGGACGGAGCTTGCCATTTCGGTGTCGTCGGTCCACTGCCAGGGGGCAGGGGGCAGCTCACGACGCTTGAGGAACGGATAGTTGGCGGGTACGAAGAACTGGGAGCCGAGGGCATCGCCCACGGACAGCCCGCGCAGGCTCCCGAGGGCCCGGTGGAAACGGTCAGCGGTCATCGCTGGGCACTTTAGCCGGTGAGACCGTACGGCTCGGGGGTGCACCAGCGCTCGAAGGGCCGGTCGAGGCGGTAGCGACCGTCGGAGCCGAGCAGCAGGGACCGCGTCTCCCCGTTGCCGGGGTTCGACAGTGACTCGAATTCGGCGACGGTCCAGTGCAGCCAGCGCATACAGAACAGCCGCATGGTGAGCCCGTGGGTGACCAGCAGGACGTTCGGCGGATGGGCGGGGTCCTGGAAACTGCGCCACAGGCTCTCCAGGAAGGCGTCCACCCGGTCGTAGACGTCGGCGCCCGACTCGCCCTGCGCGAAGCGGTAGAAGAAGTGCCCGTAGGCGTCGCGGTACGCCTTCTGCTTCCGCACGTCATCGCGGTCCTGCCAGTTTCCCCAGTCCTGCTCGCGCAGCCGCGGTTCCTCCCGGACCCGGGTGCGCGAGGGGTCCAGTCCGAGCAGGGTGAGGGTCTGGTGGGTGCGCCGGTACGGGGACACATAGACCGAAATCCGCTCCTCGCCGAAGGCCGTGCGCAACCGCTTGCCCGCCTCCTGCGCCTGGCGTCGCCCCCGCTCGGTGAGTCTCAGGGCATGATCGGGTTCGCGTTCGTACACCGTGTCATCGACATTTCCCTCCGATTCTCCGTGCCGTATGAGGACGATGCGCCGGGGTCTTGCCATATCGCCACCCTAGTTCGGCGCCATGGCGTGCGCCTCGCTCCCCTTGTCCGCCACCGGCCGCCCGTCGCGGATCTCGCAGCGCCGTCCGGTGAACCGGCTGCGCAACAGCCGGTCGTGCGACACGACCACCACCGCCCCGGTCCACTGGTCCAGCGCCTGCTCCAGCTGCTCCACCAGTCCGAGGGCCAGATGGTTGGCCGGCTCGTCGAGCAGCAGCAGATCCGCGGGACGGGCCAGCAGCCGGGCCAGGGCGAGCCGACGCCGCTGCCCCGCCGAGAGCGATCCCACCGGCACATGAAGGTCACGTTTCTTGAAGAGCCCGAGGGACAACAGCAGCTCGACCTGCTCTTCCGAGGTCCCCGGCAGCCCGCGCCCGAAAGCCGACAGCAGCCGCTCACTGGGCCGGGCGACCGGTATCTCCTGGGCGAGATAGCCGATCCGGCCCCGCCTCACCACCTGACCAGCATCCGGCCGCTCCACCCCGGCCATGACCCGCAGGAGCGTGGACTTGCCCGCACCGTTGGCCCCGTGGACCAGCAGCCTCTCACCGGCGGCGACCGTGAGCCCCTCCACCGCCAGGCGATCCCCCACCCGCACATCACGCAGGCCGACCAGCACACCGCTCTCACCACCCGCCTCAGGGCGCGCGGTGAACCGCAGCGGATCCGGGGGCCGGGGCACCGGAGCCTCCTGGAGCCTGCGCAGCCGCTCCTGGGCGTTGCGCACCCGGCTGGAGACCGAGGACTGCACCCGCCCCTTGTCCCGGTCGTAGGCGACCTTGTTGCCGTCCTTCATCCCCCGGCCGGGAGCGACCCGCCGGGCCACCGTCGTGGCGGCCTCGGCCAGAGCCGCCGTCTCGGCGCACCACTGCTCGTACGCCTGCTCCCAGCGACGGCGCGCTGCGGTCTGCTCGGCGACGAATCCGCCGTACCCCCCGCCGTAACGGACCAGGGTGCGCCGGTCGCCGTCCACCTCGACGATGGCGGTCGTCACCCGCTCCAGGAACACCCGGTCGTGGGAGACCGCGAGGACCGTGCCGGGGTGGCTCCGCAAGGCGTCCTCAAGCCATATGAGGGCGGCGCCGTCGAGATGGTTGGTCGGTTCATCGAGGAGCATCACTTCGGGGGCCGCCGCGATCAGACAGGCCAGACCGAGCCGGGCCTGCTCTCCTCCCGAGAGGCTGCCGAGCCGCCGGTCCCGCCCGATGGTCCCCAGTCCCAGGTCATGGAGAGCCTTGTCCACCCGGGCGTCCGCCTCGTAGCCACCGCGCGCCTCGAAGGAGGTGAGCAGGTCGCCGTACTCGGTGAGCACCTCGGGGGCGCAGTCGCCGAGCTGCACCTCCAGCTCTCGCAGCCTGCCTTCCATGGCGCGCAGCTCGGACAGAGCCGCGTCGATCGCCTCCCCCACCCGGTGATCCGGAGGCAGTTCGGGAGTCTGGCCGAGATATCCCGCACCGCCCTCGGCCACGGTCACCACCGCGCCGTCATCGGACGGTTCGATTCCGGCCAGCACCTTGAGCAGTGTGGATTTGCCCGCGCCGTTCTCCCCGACGATGCCGACCCGTTCACCGGGCCGCACCGAGAAGGACACATCGTCGAGCAGTGTGCGGTCGCCCCGGGACAGGGTGACACCGCGCAGCGAGATCTGAGTGGGCAAAGGCGAACCTCCGAGCGGAGAGCGGACGGGACGGGAGCGGGGAGCCGGACCACTCCAAACACAACTACAGTTGCGTTACCCTCAGCATGCCACGGCAAACCGACTAACACAACTGGAGTTGCACTTGTCCGCAGAAGATGCCGCCACCTCACCGGGCACCATCCGGCCCGGAGGACGTACCGCCCGCACCCGCGCCGTCGTTCGCGACGCCGTCCTGACCGGACTCGCCGAGCACGGCTACCCCGGGCTCACCGTGGAGTACGTCGCCGAGCGCTCCGGCGTCCACAAGACGACGCTCTACCGGCGCTGGGGCAACGTCGAAGGGCTGGTGACGGACGCGCTCGACCTCGCGGGCGAGGACACCTGGACGCCCCCCGACACCGGAACGCTGGACGGCGATCTGCGTGCCCTGGCCCGCGAGGTCAACGACACGTTCGGCGACGCCTCGGCCGCGGTCGTTCCCACCGCCTTCATCGCGGCCGCGTTCCAATCCGAGCGCACGGCCGGGGCGCTGCACAGCTTCTACACGGAACGGTTCGCACGTTGCGAGGCCGTCGTGAAACGGGCGGTCGAACGGGGCGAGGCGCCGCCCGGCACCGATGCGGCAGCGGTCGTACGGGCCGTGTCCGCACCGCTGTTCCTCCGAGCGGTGATCACCCGGGAACCTCTCGGCGAAGAGCTCGCCGACCAGACGGCCGGAGCCGTCACCGCCGCGGTCAGGGCCGGAGCGTATCTCCCGGCCGCACCGGGAGGATCAGCCGGCTGAAGGCAATCAGCCGGCTTCCGGCCGGAGTCGGGCAGAGCCGCAGGACCGTCCACCGGGTCAGGCCGGGCGTCCGACTGCGACCGTGGGTCGGGGCGGTGCCGGGCGCCGGGTCCCGCCGGGGACCGGCCCGGGTGTCTCAGCGCATCGAGCCGGTCAGACCGTCCAGGCCGATACGACGCCCACCACATCACCCGCGATCGCGGCCACGTCCGCCTCGATCTGCGCACGCAGGCCCAGGCGCTCCACCCGCTCGGCCCGGTACTTCCCGTGCTCGGCGGCAGAATCCCACATCGACAGGGTGAGGAACTCGTTCCCCGGGGCCTCGCCGAACAGGCCGCGCAGCATCCCGGGAGACCCGGCCATCGCCGGGTTCCACACCTTCTCCTGCACCAGCGTGAAGTGCTCGACCCGCTCCGCGTGGACCCGGCAGTGCGCGACCCGCACCACGTCCACATCGGTGAACCGCGGCTCGAAACCGACCTTCACATCGAAGCGATGCTCGAACAGCCGGACCTGCATGTCCCGGTACGTCCCCGACTGCGAGGCCGCCAGCCGGTCGTGCGACCGCGCCATGAAGGAGTCGTAGAACGTCCGGCTCTCCCAGAACGAGAAAATGTGCGCCACATCGGAACGCCCCCGGCTCCAGCCGCCGCCCTGCCCCCGGAAACCCGGTTCCCCGGGCAACCCCGCCCACTTCCGCTGCCCCCGCTCGAAACCCGGACGGTCCACCACGGTGCAGCGAATCCACTTGACCAGCACCGCGCTATCCTACGGCCCCGCCGGTGGCCCGCATCACATGGCCAACCAACCGGCAGGCAGTGATGGTTCACCACCCCGAGTGCCGTATGCGCCCCTCTCACTACCTGTGCGCCCCCGGAGTCGGCCTCCAGAACGGCGCATCCCGTCGGCGCGGAAGTCCCTCGGGCGGAGTGAACGAGAACAAGGGGCGGTGGAGCCGGTCAACGGCTCCACCGCCCCTTGTCACATCAGGCCGCCGGGAGGGGGTCGGTCACCTCCCGGACAGGGTCCCGCGTCAGCTGCAACCGCTGGTAGAGCCGCAGCCCTCGCACAGGTAGCAGCTGCCCGCACGGCGCATCTTGGTGCCGCAGGAGAAGCACAGCGGCGCGTCGGCGTTCAGCCCCAGCTGCATCTCGACCAGCTCGGTCGAGCTGTGCGCCTCCTTCGGGGCGGAGGAAACGGCACGGGGTGCGGACGACGTGGTGGCCGCCGAAGCCTCCACCTGGCGCGGAGCCGACTGGGCCAGACCCTCGACGTCCACCTCGTCCTCGGGGGACTCGTACGAACCGGTCTCCAGGTGGCGCTGGCGCTCCTCGGCGGAGTGGATGCCGAGCGCCGAGCGGGTCTCGAAGGGCAGGAAGTCCAGCGCCAGGCGGCGGAAGATGTAGTCGACGATCGACTGTGCCATCCGCACGTCCGGGTCGTCCGTCATACCCGCCGGCTCGAAGCGCATGTTGGTGAACTTCGAGACGTAGGTCTCCAGCGGCACGCCGTACTGGAGGCCGACCGAGACGGCGATGGAGAAGGCGTCCATCATGCCCGCGAGGGTCGAGCCCTGCTTGGACATCTTCAGGAAGACCTCGCCCAGCCCGTCGTCCGGGTAGGAGTTGGCGGTCATGTAGCCCTCGGCGCCGCCCACCGTGAACGAGGTGGTGATGCCGGGACGGCCCTTGGGGAGGCGTCGGCGGACCGGACGGTACTCGATGATCTTCTCGGCCTCGGGCTCGGCCTGCTCGACGACCTTCTTCTCCTCCTCCTTCTTCTTGGCGGAGAGAGGCTGGCCGACCTTGCAGTTGTCGCGGTAGATCGCGAGCGCCTTCAGGCCGAGCTTCCAGCCTTCGAAGTAGACCTCCTCGATCTCCTCGACAGTGGCCGTCTCCGGGACGTTGACCGTCTTGGAGATCGCACCGGAGAGGAAGGGCTGCGCGGCGGCCATCATGCGCACGTGGCCCATGGCGGAGATCGAGCGCACGCCCATGGCGCAGTCGAAGACCTCGTAGTGCTCGGGCTTCAGGGCCGGGGCGTCGACGACATTGCCGTGCTCGGCGATGTGGGCGACGATCGCCTCGACCTGCTCGGGCTGGTAGCCGAGCCGCTTGAGCGCCTTGGGGACCGTGTTGTTCACGATCTGCATGGAGCCGCCGCCGACCAGCTTCTTGAACTTGACCAGCGCCAGGTCCGGCTCGACGCCCGTGGTGTCGCAGTCCATCATCAGGCCGATGGTGCCGGTGGGGGCCAGCACGGAGGCCTGGGCGTTGCGGAAGCCGTTCTTCTCGCCGAGGCGCAGCACGTCCTGCCAGGCCTCGGTGGCCGCCGCCCACACCGGGGTGTCCAGGTCGTCCATGCGCACCGCGGTGCCGTTGGCGTCCGAGTGCTGCTTCATGACGCGCTTGTGGGCATCCGCATTACGGGCGTAGCCGTCGTACGGGCCGACGACCGCGGCCAGCTCGGCGGAGCGCTTGTACGACGTGCCGGTCATCAGGGAGGTGATGGCTCCGGCCAGCGCGCGGCCGCCGTCGGAGTCGTAGGCGTGGCCGGTGGCCATCAGCAGGGCGCCGAGGTTGGCGTAGCCGATGCCCAGCTGGCGGTAGGCGCGGGTGGTCTCGCCGATCTTCTGGGTGGGGAAGTCGGCGAAGCAGATGGAGATGTCCATCGCGGTGATGACCAGCTCGACGACCTTGGCGAAGCGCTCGGCGTCGAAGGACTGGTTGCCCAGGTCGTCGTCGCGCAGGAACTTCAGGAGGTTGAGCGAGGCGAGGTTGCACGAGGAGTTGTCCAGGTGCATGTACTCGCTGCAGGGGTTGGACGCGGTGATCCGGCCCGACTCCGGCGAGGTGTGCCAGTGGTTGATGGTGTCGTCGTACTGGATGCCGGGGTCGGCGCACGCCCAGGCGGCCTCCGCCATCTTGCGGAAGAGACCCTTGGCGTCGACCTCCTCGATGACCTCACCATTCATCCGGCCGCGGAGGCCGAACTTCGAGCCGGTCTCGACGGCCTTCATGAACTCGTCGTTCACCCGGACCGAGTTGTTGGCGTTCTGGTACTGGACGGACGTGATGTCGTCGCCGCCCAGGTCCATGTCGAAGCCCGCGTCGCGCAGCGCGCGGACCTTCTCCTCCTCCTTCACCTTGGTCTCGATGAAGGCCTCGACGTCCGGGTGGTCCACGTCCAGGACGACCATCTTGGCCGCGCGGCGGGTGGCGCCGCCCGACTTGATCGTTCCGGCGGACGCGTCGGCGCCGCGCATGAAGGAGACCGGGCCGGAGGCGTTGCCGCCGGAGGAGAGCAGCTCCTTGGAGGAGCGGATGCGGGAGAGGTTCAGGCCGGCACCGGAGCCGCCCTTGAAGATCATCCCCTCTTCCTTGTACCAGTCCAGGATCGACTCCATGGAGTCGTCCACGGACAGGATGAAGCAGGCGCTGACCTGCTGCGGCTGCTTGGTGCCGACGTTGAACCACACGGGCGAGTTGAAGCTGAAGACCTGGTGCAGCAGGGCATAGGTCAGCTCGTGGTCGAAGATCTCCGCGTCGGCGGGCGAGGCGAAGTAGCCGTGCTTCTCGCCGGCCGCGCGGTAGGTGTGCACCACGCGGTCGATGAGCTGCCTCAGGCTCGCCTCGCGGTCCGGGGAGCCCACCGCACCACGGAAGTACTTGCTCGTGACGATGTTGACCGCGTTCACCGACCAGAATTCGGGGAACTCGACGCCGCGCTGCTCGAAGTTGACCGAGCCGTCGCGCCAGTTGGTCATGACGACGTCACGAGACGCCCACTCCACCTCGTCGTACGGATGTACGCCGGGTGTGGTGTGGATGCGCTCGATACGCAGACCCTTGCTCGCCTTGCTGCCCTTGGCGCGGGAGCCTCGTGCCGGGCCGCTCGTCGTCTCTGTCATTCCGCCTCCCTGTACGGGCGAAAACGCCCTGATGTGCCTATTTCTTCCCAGGCACGGTGTGTCTGTCTTCCACCCGGGCACGCACTGCGCCCCGGGTACGTCTGCGCCGCCGGTCAGTCGGCGGCGATGGCCGGCGCGGGGGCCTCCGCGGCCCCGTCGGCACCGGATCCGCGGTCGTGCGCGGGAGGCCGTTGCTGGTCACGCAGCTCCGTGACCGCCGCCTCGAAGTCCTCGAGCGAGTCGAAGGCGCGGTAGACGGAAGCGAAGCGGAGGTAGGCGACGAGGTCGAGCTCCTGGAGCGGGCCGAGTATGGCGAGCCCCACGTCATGAGTGGACAGCTCGGCGCTGCCGGTGGCGCGTACGGCTTCCTCCACCTGCTGGCCGAGCTTGGCGAGGGCGTCCTCGGTGACCGGGCGGCCCTGGCACGCCTTGCGCACACCCGAGATGACCTTGTCGCGACTGAAGGGCTCGGTGACCCCGCTCCGCTTGATCACCATCAGCGACGCGGTCTCCACGGTGGTGAAGCGACGCGAGCAGTCGGGGCACTGGCGGCGCCTGCGGATCGAACAACCGTCGTCCGTGGTCCGGCTGTCCACCACACGACTGTCGGGGTTCCTGCAGAAGGGGCAGTGCATGGCTCCGTACCCTCCCTCACCCTTATGAACGGCGCATGGCTGCATAGCCTCGACCGGACCGGAAGGCCCGGTGAAGCGGCCACAAGCATAGGCGAAAACCTCGGCGATGAATCACCAGGGACCACAACCTGTAGGCGGCTTGGGTCCATCAAACCACTAGATCTGGTGTCTGGCACTCAACAGGATCGGGTGGCGTGTCACAGTCCGGGAGCAGGCACGAGACTACGCGAGCCACCGCCCTCACGGATTCACGGGGGTCGGAGTGGGAGACTGGAGACCACCGGACGAGCTCCCGGAGACTCGGCCCATACACCCAATCCTGTGATCGCGTCAGCCGATCTACGAAATTTCACTCGAACGTGTGTTTGGCGCAACCTTTCGAAAGCAACTACCGTTGTCCAGCTAGGGAGAACATCTCGAGAGGGGCCCGTCGTGACCACCACCGCAGAGAGCACCACCATCACCACTCAGGAGCGCTCCCAGAGCAGGCTCGAACAGGCGCACGCGATGAACCAGACGCCCACCATGAACGACGCCACGAACCCGGAGGGCCAGAAGCCCTCCCGTGCCCTACCCGGACGACCTCCAGGCATCCGGGCGGACAGCTCTGGGCTGACCGACCGGCAGCGCCGCGTCATCGAGGTCATCCGCGACTCTGTGCAGCGACGCGGCTACCCGCCGTCCATGCGGGAGATCGGTCAGGCGGTGGGGCTCTCCAGCACCTCCTCCGTGGCCCATCAGCTGATGGCTCTGGAGCGCAAGGGCTTTCTGCGGCGGGACCCCCACCGCCCCCGGGCCTACGAGGTCCGCGGCTCCGACCAGCCCAGCGCACAGCCGACCGACACCACCGGCAAGCCCGCCGCCTCCTATGTGCCGCTCGTCGGCCGGATCGCGGCCGGTGGCCCGATCCTCGCCGAGGAGTCGGTCGAGGACGTCTTCCCGCTCCCCCGGCAGCTGGTCGGTGACGGCGAGCTGTTCGTCCTCAAGGTGGTCGGCGACTCCATGATCGAGGCCGCCATCTGCGATGGCGACTGGGTGACGGTGCGCCGTCAGCCCGTCGCCGAGAACGGGGACATCGTCGCCGCGATGCTCGACGGCGAGGCCACGGTGAAGCGCTTCAAGCGTGAGGACGGCCATGTGTGGCTCCTCCCGCACAACGCCGCGTACCAGCCGATCCCGGGCGATGAGGCGACCATCCTGGGCAAGGTCGTCGCCGTGTTGCGGCGCGTCTGACGCGACGGATCGAGGTGCACCCCTAGCGTGCCCAACGACCGGGCCCCGGGACCACTGCGCCGGTTCCGGGGCCCTGCTGTGCTCAGCGACAGAGCACGGCAGCCCTGGTCATGCCCCGTCGGCCTTGGCCGCGGCATCGATGGCGGCCAGCGAGCGGCGCACCTGGTTGCGGTCGGTGGTGTACCAGAAGTCCGGCATGGACTTCCGCAGGAACGAGCCGTAGCGCGCCCGCTCGACCCGGGGGTCCAGGACGGCGACGATGCCACGGTCCCCGGACGCGCGGACCAGCCGTCCCGCACCCTGCGCCATCAGCAGCGCGGCGTGGGTCGCCGCGACGGCCATGAAGCCATTGCCCCCGGCTTCCTCCACCGCCTTCTGACGGGCGCTCATCAGGGGGTCGTCAGGACGGGGGAAGGGCACCCGGTCCATGACCACCAACTGACAGCTGGGGCCCGGCACATCGACTCCTTGCCAGAGGGAGAGGGTGCCGAACAGGCAGGTCTTCGCATCGGCGGCGAATGCCCGGATCAGCTCGCCGAGAGTCTCCTCGCCCTGGAGCAGGATCGGCACGTCCAGACGACCCCGCAGCTCCTCGGCCGCCGCCTGCGCAGCCCGCATCGACGAGAACAGCCCGAGGGTGCGCCCACCGGCGGCCTCGACCAGCTGGGTGAGTTCATCGAGCATGTCGGAGCGGCTGCCCTCCCGGCCGGGCTGCGCCAGATGCTTGGCGACGTAGAGGATCCCCTGCTTCGCGTAGTCGAACGGTGAGCCGACATCGAGGCCCTTCCAGCGCGGGGCGACGTCCCCCTCACCCTCGGGGTCCTGGGGGCTCTCGGGCTTGAGGCCCAGGGACGCGGCCACACCGTTGAAGTCCCCGCCGAGTTTGAGCGTGGCGGAGGTGAGCACCACCGAGCGGTCCTCGAACAGCTTCTCCCGGAGCAGCCCCGAGACCGAGAGCGGGGCGACGCGCAGCGAGGCCCCGAAGCGGTCATGGCGCTCGTACCAGACCACGTCGAACTCGGAACCCTCCACGATCCGCTCGGCCACCTGGAGGATGCTCTCCACCGAGCCGAGGGCCTGCTTCCGCACGGCGTCCTCGTCCTGGACGGAGGAGTCCCGGGTGGTGCCCAGTGCCGAGATGACCGTGCGCGACGCGTCGCGGAGCGCCATGAGGGCGTAGCCGAGATCTTCCGGGATCTCCTCGAGACGGCCGGGCAGGGCCAGCTCCATCAGACGCTCGAAGGTCTCCGCGGCGGTCTGCAGGGCATCCGCCGCCTTCTCGTTGACCAGCTTGGCGGCACGCCGCACCGCGCGGTTGACCTGGCCCGGGGTGAGCTCGCCGGTGGCGACGCCGGTGACGCGGGAGACCAGCTCATGGGCCTCGTCGACGATCAGCACCTCATGACCGGGCAGCACGGGTGCGCCCTCGATGGCGTCGATGGCGAGGAGGGCGTGATTGGTGACGACGACCTCGGCCAGCTTGGCCCGCTCACGGGCGGCCTCGGCGAAACACTCCGCCCCGTAGGCGCATTTGGACGCGCCCAGACATTCCCTGGAGGTCACGGAGACCTGTGACCAGGCACGGTCGGAGACGCCAGGGGTGAGGTCGTCGCGATCACCCGTCTCGGTCTCATCGGCCCAGTCGCGCAACCGCAGCAGGTCCTTGCCCAGCTTGCTGGTGGGCGCCGCGGCCTCGAAGGGGTCGAACAGACCGGCCTCGTCGGCGTCCTCCTGCGGCACTCCCTCGTGGAGACGGTGAAGACACAGGTAGTTCGAACGGCCCTTGAGCATCGCGAACTCGGGGCGCCGGCGCAGCAGCGGGTGCAGTGCCTCGACGGTGCGGGGCAGGTCGCGCTCGACGAGCTGGCGCTGGAGGGCGAGGGTCGCCGTGGCGACGACGACCCGCTCGCCCTGGGCGAGCGCGGGAACGAGATAGCCGAGCGACTTACCGGTGCCGGTGCCCGCCTGCACCAGCAGATGGGAGCTGTCGTCGATCGCCTCCGCCACGGCTTCGGCCATAGCGGTCTGGCCAGGGCGTTCGGTGCCGCCGACAGCGGTGACGGCGGCATGGAGCAGGTCGGCGAGGGGAGGCGAGGACGATTCAGTCATAGGGCTGCCAGCCTACGGGGCACCACCGACATCGCTCTCCCCAGTCCGCTCGGTGACCGATGGATCCGGACGGGCTTTTCGCGGAGGCGGAACGGAATCGGCGTGAGCGGTGTATCAGAAGCAGAGACGCACAGCGGAACCGATGCGTCACAGGAAGTCACCGGATGTGGGAGGGCGACGCTGATCATGGAAGGCAACCCGGGTGAAGGCGGAGCACGAAGTACGGATCAGGGCAGGGCGGATCAGAGAAGGGCTGATCAGAGGAGGTGGCGCAGGGCACGGTCGCGGAGCATCAGGGCCGCGCGCTTGCCCGGGAGTTCCACCTCCGCTGAGAAACGGAAACCCGCTCCGAGGAAGGCCGCGATAGAGGGGGTGTTGCGCAGATCCGGCTCGGCCACGACGCGGGCGCAGGACGGGCGGTGGTCGAGGACGAGATCGGCGGCAGCGCGCAGCAGTGTGGTGCCCAGACCCTGGCCTCGATCGCTGACCCTGCCGATGAGGAGATGGATCCCGGTGTCATGCGGCCGGGCCGGGTAGTACCGGGAGAGCGGATCGAGATCGGCGCGGTACAGCTCCCAGTAGCTCATGGGCACCCCGTCGAGGACGCCCAGGCAGGGCACGCTCCGGCCGTCACCGTCGAGCTGGCCGCCCAGGTGGCTCGCGGTGGCCTCGTCGGGACCGTCCAGCTCCCAGAAGGCGGCGACGGCGGGGTCGTTCATCCACTGGGCGATCAGCCGGAGGTCACGCCCGATGCGCACGGGGACGAGCTGGAAGGCGCCCGCCGAGGTGCTGGTGGGGCCCCACCCGGAGATCTGGTCCAGCAGGTCCGGACGGCTGTCGGTCTCCGCCCCGGCGAGGTGCCTGTCACCGAGGTGTGCGGCGTCCTCTTCTTCCTGGCGCAGCCGCAGGTCGATGGTGTCGTCGGTCTCGGAGCTCGTGGTGGAGTCGGTGTGCGGCACGGCGACGCTCTCCTCTCATGGGTCTCAGGCTCGTGGTGGTTCTCCGGCACGGCGCGGCGAGCGTGATGCGGTGCGGCCATGGCCGTGGGGCTGGGTGCGAGGGCGTGTCCGTGGGTGCGCTGCGAAGGGAGTTGGTGGCGAGACGCTTGTCGCTCGGGGACGTCATGGCACAGGCAGGACAGCGGCGGCGGCCGATACGGCAAGGGGGTTGGTGATGGTGACGTAGACCGACTGGGTATCCACCGGGCCCACGAGTTCGTCCAGGCCGTGCAGCCGGGTGTGGAGATTGGCCTTGCAACGAAGGGTGGGTGTGTCGAGGAGCCGTGCGGGCAGTGGCGAGCGGGTTCGGTCGGGACCGGACGCCGCGGCGCCGAGGAAGCGGCGGAACGCGGCCAGCAGGACGGGCTCGTCCACGAGGCGCTGTGATCCGAACGCCCCGATCAGACCGAGGACATTGTTGATACCGAGGTAATAGGCGAACCGCTCGTCGGTGACCTCGTCGGAGACGAAGGTGTCGCTGCGGTCCCCGATACCGGGCAGCCGTCGTTGGAGTTCGGAGCGCCGGGACTCACGGAAGTAGTAGCCCTGGTTGTCCCGGTAGCGGCCGCCGACGGGCCAGCCGTCGGGGTCGAGCAGCACCAGCGTGTTCTGCTGATGGGCTTCCAGCGCGATACCGGCCTCTCCGTCCAGCCAGAGCACGGGGCGTACGACCGTGTGCAGATAGCGCAGGAACCACTCGGCGGCGACGGCCTCACCGGAGCGGCCGGTGCGGGCGGCGAGTCGGGCCACGAGGTGGGCGAGCCGGGAGCGCATCACCGGCTGGCCCGGCCAGGGCCGGAGGGCGATCAGTCCGGCGACGCACACCGCGTCGTCGCCCGGCCCGAACGGGTTGTGCCGGATGGCGACATCGATTCCGGTCAGCGGTTCACCGTCCGGCCCGTCGACCGCGAGCCAGGCGGGGTCCCTGACGATGTCGAAGCCGGGGAAGCCGGGGAAGGCCGCCCGCCACTGCTCGGCCAGTCCGCTGCGGAGCAGCCGATGGACCTCCACACCACGGTGGAGCTCCTTGCGCAGGTTCTCACGACGGGAGTTGGTGATCCGGAGACCGAGGGAGAGTTTGAGCATCGCGGGCGCACCGGGCCGGTACACGGTGCGCACCGAGGACGTGGGGCTCCAGTGGGCGCCTGAGGGCCCCAGGTCATGCAGTACGCCCGCGGCGAAGAGTTCGGTGACGGCGGGGCGGTGCCTGATCTCACGGGCCTGCCAGGGATGAAGGGGCAACGGAATGGTTCCGGGCGGAAGTTGAAGGCCATTGTCCGCGAGGGAGAGGGCCAGTCGCTCGGCGGGGACGGTCCGGCCCCGCTCCGTCCAAGCCGATTCGCAGACCAGCGCCGATCGGTCCACCGCGATCCAGTGCAGGGGAAAGGAACCGTGCGACTCCGGTGAGCAGAGCGACGATTCGCTGTCGGAGAGGCCCTCGCGGCTCTTCGGGGTGGGATGGAGGGGGTGACCGAGGACGAGGGACTGCTCCGCGCTGAGAAAGGGGGTGTGCACACCGGGGTCGGCCGGTACGGCTCGACGGTGGGCGAGGAAGGCGGCGGTGCGCCGTACGGAATCCGCGACCCGCCCGACGAGTTCGGTGCCGTCCGCGTCGGGGTCGTCCCGGCGAGCGCCATAGGCGGCTTCACGGGTGAGCAGCGCCGCTAGGGTCACCGCGCCGACGGAAGGTGCGTCATGGGGACCATGCTCCAGCACCGGCGGCCCGAAGCGGTGCCATCCGGTGGGCGACCAGTAGCGCACGGGGACGAGCAGGACGGTTCCGCTCGCGGCGAGGGGGATGCGGAGCGTGCCGCCGTCGGGGCATGAGGCGCCCTTCTCCCGGACCCAGCAGCGCAGCAGGTTCTCGACCCCCGCCGCGTCGGCCGCGACCTGTGGATCGGGGTCGTCGAGCAGGTCGGGAGCCACCACCGGGAGGCAGCCGGAGGCGGGCAGGCTTCGGCCGCCGGGACGCAGGGCGCTCGGGCGCGGAGCGAGGGGTGCCAGGGACGGGGGTCCGGACGGGGACGGGGACGGGGGCACCTGGGAGCTTCGGCCTGGAGCACCCGGCTCCTGGCGCGGCAGTGTCCCCGCCGCCACCCCCGGGTTCGCGGAAGACGGTGATCCGGGCACGGGAGGCAGAACGAGGGCCGGGGGCGGCACCGCGGTGGGCGGCGTCGTGAGCGGCACGGGTGGCGGCGGTGACGCGGTGGTCCGCGCTGTGGAGGGAATCGCGGCTCCCTCCCCCACCGTCCGCGCGACGGAGGACGGCAGAACCACCGGCGGCACGGCGACCGCCGGCCCCCCGGCACGCGGCCCCTCCGTCCCCGGCCCCTCGGATCGCGCCCCGTCGGCTCCCGGCCCACCGCCGGCTGACTCTCCGGTGCCCGACGCTCCTGCGGGCGGCGCTCCTGCTGGAGAGCCCTCCGCTGCACCACCGTGGGGCGGAGGGATCGCCGCGGTCACTGTCCCCGTCAGGGCTGGCTGTGCCGGTGGGACGGGCCGGGTGGGACGGCGGTCCGGGGCATCGCGGCCGGTCGAGGGTCCGGCCTCTGGTTCCGGCTGGGGTCCCGGCTGGGAAGGAAGGGGGTCTCCCCCGAGGGAGTGCGGCATGGTGGGTTCGGCTCGGGCATCACGTCGGTCGGTCCGTGGGCCCGGTGCCTGCCTCCTTCGCTGGTGCGGTGGGGGTGCGGGAGTACGGGTGCGGGATGTGTCACCGGTGGTCGCCGACGAACGGCGATGCGACGGGAGGCCGTTCGGAACCGGGGCCGAGGCCAGAGCCAGGGCCGAGGCCAGGGGCTCCGGCGGTGCGGATCGCGGCGTCGAGGGCGTCGGCGAGCCGGTCGAGCACCGCTTCGGCCTGTTCGTCGGTGATGGTCAGCGGCGGAAGGAGGCGGATCACCGCGCTGTGGCGGCCACCCAGTTCGACGATCAGGCCACGCTGCAGACACTCCTGCTGGACTGCCGCCGCGAGCATCGGCGCGGCGGGCCGGGCCCCGGGACGGCCGCTCCCCGGCCGCGCGGCTTCGGGCCGTTCCGCTGCAAGCTGTTCGGCTGCAAGCTGTTCGGCCTCGGGGTCGACCAGCTCGAGGCCGATCATGAGGCCACGGCCGCGGACGTCGCCGATATGGGGGTAGCGCTCGGCGAGTTGGCGCAGACGGTGCAGCATGCGCTCACCGAGGGCGGCGGCGCGCTCCGCGAGCCGGTTCTCCCGTACGTATGCGAGGGTCGCCGCACCGGCAGCCATGGCCAGCTGGTTGCCGCGGAAGGTGCCCGCGTGAGCGCCCGGACGCCAGGCGTCCAGCGCCTCGTGGTAGACGACGACGGCCAGCGGCATGCTGCCGCCGATGGCTTTCGACAGCACCATCACATCGGGCACCACACCGCTGTGCTGCACCGCCCAGAAGGCACCGGTGCGCCCGACGCCGGTCTGCACCTCGTCCACGATCAGCGGGATGGAACGGGCCGCGGTGATGTCCCGCATCCGCCGGAGCCAGCCGTCCGGGGCGGGGATCACACCGCCCTCGCCCTGCACCGGTTCCAGGATCATCCCGGCCGGGGTGCCCACCCCGCCCTTGGGGTCGTCGACGAGCCGTTCGGTCCAGCGCGCCGAGAGCTCCGCGCCGTACTCCCCGCCCACACCGAAGGGACAGCGGTAGTCATAGGGGAAGGGCAGCCGGGTCGTGCTCACCGAAGGGGCGCCGCCGGACGCGGCCAGCGCTCCGGCTGTCATTCCGTGGTAGGCACCGGAGAAGGCCAGCAGTCCGTCCCGGCCGGTGGCGGTCCGCACCAGCTTGAGGGCGGCCTCGACCGCGTCCGTGCCCGCCGGGCCGCAGAACTGCACCCGTGCATGGCGGGCGAGTCCGGGCGGCAGAGTGCTGAACAGCTCCTCGGTGAAGGCGTCCTTGACCGGTGTGGCCAGGTCCAGGACCTGGAGCGGCGCACCCGAGTCCAGCACGCCCCGGATGGCCTCCAGCACCACCGGGTGGTTGTGGCCCAGCGCCAGGGTCCCCGCGCCGGAGAGACAGTCGAGATAGCGGTGGCCGTCGGCTCCCTCGATCGTCAGCCCCCGCGCACGCACCGGCACGATGGGCAGTGCCCGCGCATAGGTGCGGGCGGCGGACTCCCGCAGTGCCTGGCGCCGCAGAATGCCCTGGGCTCCACTTCCGGTGCCGCCGGGCCCATCCGGCAGGGGAATCGGCGGGAGCTCGGTCACGGCCATGACTCACGGTCCTCCTGCTGCTGAACGCCCTCCGACAGTCCCCCGTACGTACCAACGACGGGTCAGCCCCGGGATCACGGGCTGACCGAAGATCCTTGCCGTACGGGAACCACGGACCCGCCTTCAGCCGTCGTAGGCGGCACCGGCATAGTGGGAGACCATCCCGCCGTCGGGGCGGTGCATGACAAGTCCACACCGGGCGCAGAGCAGCTCAGAACATTCAGGGGGAGTTCCACCGATGCCATCCACACGCCGACCCGCGCTGGCCGTGGCCGCCGTCACCGCCGTACTGGCGCTGACCGCCACCGCCTGCGACTCGTCGGACGACACGACCGAGTCCAAGGCACCGGCATCGTCGGGCCAGGAGAGCACGGGTGACATCAAGCTGCCCGACAACCTCAACGACAGGCTCAAGAACCTCGGCGTCGACCTCGACGAGTGGAAGAACGGCGCCTGGAACAAGTGGAACAAGGACGACTGGCTGCGCGAGGCCGGTGACTTCATCAACCCGATCATCAAGGGTCTGTGGAAGCCGGACCGGATGCGGGACGCGCAGGAGCCCGATCAGCCCGTCGACGACGGTGACATCGACGACCAGGGTGTGACCGACCCGGACCCGAAGCCGGTCACGGCCAAGGAGGTCAGTCACCCCTACAGCGGCAAGGTCCCCTACGCGGGCAAGGTCTTCTTCGACAGCCCCGAGGGTTCGATGGTCTGCTCCGCGACCGTGGTCAAGGACCCCGCGCACCCCGGCAAGTCCAACATGGTGTGGACCGCGGGCCACTGTGTCCACGCGGGCAAGGGCGGCGGCTGGTACAAGAACCTGATGTTCGTGCCCTCCTACAACGACGCCGGTAAGTCGGCGGCCGAGCTCAAGAACGCCACCAAGGAAGAGCTCGCGCCGAAGGGCGTCTGGTGGGCCGACTGGGCGCAGACCTCCTCGCAGTGGATCGACAACGGCGCCGCGGTCGGCGGCAAGGGCGCTCCCTACGACTTCGCGGTGATCCACGTGAAGCCGGAGAACAGCGGCGGCAAGTCGCTGGAGGAGACGGTCGGCGGCGCGCTGCCGGTCGACTTCAACGCCCCGGCGGTGAAGTCCATCAAGAACATCACGGCCACCGGTTACCCGGCAGCTCCGCCGTTCGACGGCCAGAAGATGAACCAGTGCGCGGACAAGCCGGGCCGGTTGTCCCTGGACGCCAAGCAGCCGACCATGTTCCGCATCGGCTGCACGATGACCGCCGGTTCGTCCGGCGGCGGCTGGGTCGCCACCGGCTCCGACGGAAAGCCCGCGCTGGTGTCCAACACCTCCATAGGCCCGTCCAACGCCACCTGGCTGGCCGGTCCGCACCTCGGCCCCGAGGCCAAGGGCGTCTACAACGCGGTGAGCAAGAAGTTCGCGAACCGCTGACCCGCGGCATCCGGTGAGCGGGTAGGCGCGTGGCGGGCCCCCTCGCCACACGCCTACCGGCCGCTCCCCGGCGCAGCGCATTAGCCACACGGGCGAGGGCCCGCCCCCGGAAGATCCGGGGGCGGGCCCTCGTCGTAGCGGAGAGCGGGGAGCGGGGAGGCTACTGCGACGCGGACGCCGCCGGCGCGTACCGCTTCAGCTCGGCCGCCAGCTCCTCGTGCACCCGCGCCCTGAGCAGCGTGCCCTCCGCGGTGTGCTCCTCGGAGATCACCTCACCGTCGGCATGCGTACGCGAGACCAGCTTGCCCTCTGTGTAGGGCACCAGGGCCTCCACCTCGACCTGCGGCCGCGGCAGCTCCTCGTCGATCACGGCGAGCAGCTCGTCGATGCCCTGCCCCGTGCGGGCCGACACCGCCATCGCCCGCCGTTCCAGACGCAGCAGCCGCTGGAGGACCAGCGGATCCGCCATATCCGCCTTGTTGATCACCACGATCTCGGGCACCTCGACGGCGCCCACCTCGCGGATCACCTCACGCACGGCGGCCAGCTGCTCCTCCGGCGCCGGATGCGAACCATCCACCACATGCACGATCAGATCGGCGTCGCCGACCTCCTCCATGGTGGAGCGGAACGCCTCCACGAGGTGGTGCGGCAGATGGCGTACGAACCCGACGGTGTCCGCCAGGGTGTAGAGCCGCCCGCTGGGCGTCTCCGCCCGCCGCACGGTCGGGTCCAGGGTGGCGAACAGCGCGTTCTCCACCAGGACGCCCGCCCCGGTCAGCCGGTTGAGCAGCGAGGACTTACCCGCGTTGGTGTATCCGGCGATGGCGACCGAGGGGACCTTGTTCCGCCGGCGCTCCTGCCGCTTGATGTCACGGCCGGTCTTCATCTCGGCGATCTCGCGGCGCATCTTCGCCATCTTCTCGCGAATGCGGCGCCGGTCCGTCTCGATCTTGGTCTCACCGGGACCACGGGTGGCCATACCGCCGCCCGAGGAGCCGGAGCCACCACCACCCATCTGCCGGGACAGCGACTGACCCCAGCCGCGCAGCCGCGGCAGCATGTACTGCATCTGCGCGAGGGAGACCTGCGCCTTGCCCTCTCGGGACTTGGCGTGCTGGGCGAAGATATCGAGGATCAGGGCGGTGCGGTCGACCACCTTGACCTTGACGACGTCCTCGAGGTGGATCAGCTGGCCGGGGCTCAGCTCACCGTCGCAGACGACGGTGTCGGCGCCGGTCTCGATCACGATGTCGCGCAGTTCCTCGGCTTTGCCGGAGCCGATGTACGTGGCCGGATCCGGCTTGCCACGGCGCTGGATGACCCCGTCGAGCACCAGCGCGCCCGCGGTCTCCGCAAGGGCTGCCAGCTCGGCCAGGGAGTTGTCCGCGTCGTGGATCGTGCCGGACGTCCAGACGCCGACCAGCACCACGCGCTCCAGGCGCAGCTGCCGGTACTCGACCTCGGTGACGTCCTCGAGCTCCGTGGAGAGTCCCACCACGCGCCGCAGTGCGGCACGCTCGGAGCGGTCGTACTGATCGCCGTCACGCTCCTCGTCTATCGCGTGACTCCAGGCGACGTCCTCTTCCATCAGGGCGTCGGCCCGAAGGCTCTCGGCGGTGCGCTGCCGGTCCTGCGGAAGGGAAGAGGAGTGGGTCAATGGAATCCTTACGTCGTGGGACATTCTCTCTCGACAACGCGTGACGGGGCCGCGGGATTCCCGCGTCCGGTCGCGTCGCCGACCCATCGATGGTCCCACGGGGTGGCCGGGGCGTCACTCGGGTTTCACGGGCGGACGCGGGGCGCGGCGCCCCCGTGCCCCCGCCCGACCCCGTCCCCCACTCCGGTTCCGCCCGCCGCCCCCGCCCCGGTTCCGGGCCCCGTACGCACCTTCCGGCCCGCCTTGGCGTCCGTCCCCGTCCCCGTCCCGGTCCTCGGCGCGGCCTTCCACGTCGGACGGCCCGGCATCGGCGGTGTCTTCGTCCCGTACAGCCAGGGGTTCAGGAATCCGGCCACGTCCCGGCCCGCCACCTCCGAGGCGAGACGCGTGAAGTCCGAGGTGGAGGCGACTCCGTCCCGGTGCCGGATCACCCACTGCCGCTCCAGCCGTTCGAACGCCTCCCGCCCGATGTGCTGCCGCAGCGCGTAGAGGACCAGGGCGCTGCCGTCGTAGACCACCGGGCGGAAGATGCCGATCTGCTGGCCGGGTTCGGCGGGTCTGGGCGCGGCGGGCGGCCCTCCGGCGGCGCGCCAGCCGTCGGACTGCCGGTACGCCTCGCGCATCCGCCGCTCCAGGCTCGCCTTGCCCCGCTCGTCCGCGTAGAGCGCCTCGTACCAGGTGGCGTGTCCCTCGTTGAGCCACAGGTCCGACCAGCGGCGCGGGGCGACGCTGTCCCCGAACCACTGGTGCGCCAGCTCATGCACCATGATCGATTCGAGGTACCAGCGGGGCAGGCCGTGGCCGGTGAACAGACCGCGCTCGAACAGCGACAGCGTCTGTGTCTCCAGCTCGAAGCCGGTACTGGCGCCCGCGATCAGCAGACCGTAGGTCTCGAAGGGGTACGGTCCGGCCTTCCGCTCCATCCAGGCCAGCTGCCCCGGGGTGCGCGCCAGCCAGGGCTCCATCCGCTTCCGGTCCGCGGCGGGCACGACGTCGCGCACCGGCAGTCCGTGCGGCCCAGTGCGGCGCAGGACGGCGGAGCGTCCGATGGAGACCTGGGCCAGCTCGGTGGCCATGGGGTGGGCGAGGCGGTACGCCCAGGTGGTGCGCGCCCCCTTGCGCACCCGCTCCAGCGGCAGGCCGCCCGCCACCACCGTCAGGTCGCGCGGGGCGGTGACCCGGATGGTGAACCGGGCCTTGTCGGACGGATGGTCGTTGCAGGGGAAGACCCGGTGGGCGGCGTCCGCCTGGTTGGCCATGGCGAGACCGTCGCGGGTGCGGACCCAGCCGCCGTTCGCCGTGTCGCGCGGATCGCTGGTGTGCCGGACGGTGACCTCGAAGGCGTCGTCCGCGCCGATCGGCTCGGTGGGAGTGATCACCAGGTCCTCGTCGGCGGTGGTGAAGCGGGCCGGGGCACCGTTGACCCGGACGGAGCGCACCCTGCCCTCGGCGAAGTCGAGATTGATGGTGGGCAGCGAGGTGGTGGCGCGCGCGGAGATCGTGGTCACGGCGCCCAGCGGACGGTTCGCGCGCCGGTAGTCGAAAGCGAGGTCGTACGCGGAGACGTCGTACCCGGGGTTTCCGAGGTTCGGGTACAGCGGATCACCGATGCCCAGGGCCCTCGGTCCCCGGGAGTCCCCCCGGCCCGATGCCGTGATCCGGCCCACCGCGGAGGACGGACCGAGCGCGATCAGCGCGGCGGCCACCGAGACGGCCGCGAGGGCGGTCCTGCCGCGCCCGGATCGGGGCGAGGGCCGCGGGCGTCGCCCCGGGGAATGGCTCATGCCCTACGGCTACCAGCGCCCCGGCACGGGCGCAGTTCCACCGGACCCGGATCCACCCGAAGGAGTTGCGGAAAGCCGCGGAGCCCGGGAACACGGGGGCACGGGCGCGGAGGGGCGGGGTCCGGTCGTGGAGGGGTGCGGTCAGGAGCGTGTGCCCGCCATGCTCCGGCTCTCGCGCGTCACGTCGTAGACGCCGGGTACGTTGCGCATCGCCCGCATCAGCACCGGCAGCCGCCCCGCGTCGGAAAGCTGGAGCGTGTAGGTGTGCCGGACCCGCTGCTCACGGGGCGGCTCGACGGCGGCGGCGACCACCTCGGCGCCCTCGGCGGCGATGGCCTCGGTGAGGTCGGCGAGCAGATGCGGACGGCTGAACGCCTCGGCGAAGAGAGTGACGCGGTAGTCCCCGCTTCCCTCGCTGTCGCCCTCGTCCGCCCACCGCACCCCGACGGTCCTGCGCCCGGCCGCGATCATCCGCCCCACGCCCGAGCACTGCTCACGGTGGACGGTCACGGCTCCGCCGCGCACCGCGAACCCGGTGACCGTGTCCGGCGGCACCGGGGTACAGCAGCGGGCGAGCCGTACGGTGGCGCCGGGCAGGTCGACGACGATGCCCGCCTCACGGCGTCCGGCGCCGACCGCCGTGGTGACCACCCCGGCGGTCGGGGACACCGTGTCCTGCTCACCGTCGGCCTGCTGTTCCCCGCCGCGGTCCCGGGGCTGCTGGGTCTGCTGCTCGGGGTGGGCCGGATGGGCGGCCAGCCAGCGGTTGATGGCGATGCGCGCGGCGGGGGTACGGGCGTGGTCCAGCCACTTCGGCGACGGACCGTGCGAGGCCGCGTCCTTGGTGTCCGGGGCCATCAGCAACTGGAGCGTGTCACCGTCGCGCAGCACCGTGCTGAGCGTCGCGATGCGGCCGTTGACCCGGGCGCCGATACAGCCGTGGGCGTCCTCGCCGAACTGGGCGTACGCCGCGTCCACACAGCTGGCGCCCGCGGGCAGACCGAGGGTGCCCCCGTCGGACCGGAAGACGGTGATCTCCCGGTCCTGGGCGAGGTCGTCGCGGAGCGAGGTCCAGAAGATGTCCGGATCGGGGGTGGCGCTCTGCCAGTCGAGGAGCCGGGACAGCCAGCCGGGGCGGGTGGGGTCGGCCCGCTCGCCCTCCGGGGCGTCGGCGGTGTCGCTGGGGGCGTAGGGATTGCCGAGGGCGATCACCCCGGCCTCCGCCACCAGGTGCATCTGGTGGGTGCGGATGAGGATTTCGGCCACATCGCCGCCGCGCCCGGCGACCGCCGTGTGGAGCGACTGGTAGAGGTTGAACTTGGGGACGGCGATGAAGTCCTTGAACTCCGAGATGACCGGAGTGAAACAGGTGTGCAGTTCGCCGAGGACCGCGTAGCAGTCGGCGTCCTCGGCGACGAGAACCAGCAGCCGCCCCAGATCGGCGCCGGTCAGTTCGCCGCGTTTGCGCCCGACCCGGTGCACGGATACGAAGTGCCGTGGCCGGACCAGGACTTCGGCGCTGATGCCCGCCTCCTGCAGTACCCCGCGTACGTCCTCCGCGGCGCGGGCCAGCGGGTCGGGGCGGCCGGCGTGGGTCTGGAGGAGCTCACGGGTGCGGGTGTACTCCTCGGGGTGGAGGATGGCGAAGACCAGATCCTCCAGCTCGGTCTTGAGCGCCTGGACACCGAGCCGTTCGGCGAGCGGGATCAGCACATCGCGGGTGACCTTCGCGATGCGGGCCTGTTTCTCGGGGCGCATCACACCGAGGGTGCGCATGTTGTGCAGCCGGTCGGCGAGTTTGATGGACATCACCCGGACGTCGTTGCCGGTGGCGACGAGCATCTTGCGGAAGGTCTCGGGCTCGGCCGCCGCCCCGTAGTCGACCTTCTCCAACTTGGTGACACCGTCGACGAGATAGCGCACCTCCTCGCCGAACTGCTCCCCCACCTGATCGAGGGTCACCTCGGTGTCCTCGACCGTGTCGTGGAGCAGAGACGCCGTCAAGGTCGTGGTCTCCGCGCCCAGTTCGGCCAGGATCAGCGTGACGGCGAGCGGATGTGTGATGTACGGCTCACCACTTTTCCGCATCTGACCGCGGTGGGAGGACTCGGCGAGGACATACGCCTGGCGCAGAACGTCCAGATCCGCGCCCGGATGATGGGCACGATGAACCTTGGCCACATGCTCGATCGCGTCCGGCAGCCGGCCGCGGGCCGTCGGCCCCAGCAGGGCCGCCCGGCTGAACCTGCGGAGATTGCGCAGGTCGATGCGGGGGAGGCCGCGCCTGCGGCCGAGAGCGGCGTGATCGGTGGCCTCTGCGCTCATGGGCACCTCCGGCGGCGTCGAGCGTCAACCGGCGTGGGCACTCCCCCGGGGCCGGTGCTTGATGCTATCGAGCCCATCACGCACGGCCGACCGGCTCTCGCCCAGAGTGAAACGGATCACCCATTCGAGGGAGGTGTCAGCCGAGGGCCGTGTCCAGCCAGGCGGCGTCGAACTCCCCCTCGGCGACGATCACGGCAGGGCCGGTCATCTCCACCGTACCGTCAGGCCGCTCGCTGATGACAAGGCGCCCTCCGGGCACGTCCACGGTGTAGGTGACGGGGTGTCCGGTGACCGCGGGGTCAACTCCGTCGCGGCGCGCGGCGGCCACCATCACGGCGCAGGCGCCGGTACCGCAGGAGCGGGTCTCACCGGAGCCGCGCTCGTGCACCCGCAGGGCGACGTGCCGGGGGCCGCGGTCCACGACGAACTCGACGTTGGTGCCGTGCGGATAGGCCGCGGCGGGGCTCACGGCGGGTGCGGTGAACAGGTTTCCGGCGTGGCCGAGGTCCTCGACGAACGCGACGGCGTGCGGATTGCCCATGTTCACGTGGCGGGCGGGCCAGCTGCGCTCGCCGACCGTGACGGTGATCGCGCCCTCGGGGCCCGGCTCGGGCAGCAGGGCCTTGCCCATGACGACGGTGACCGCGCCCTCGCCGTCCCCGGCGGCCCCGTCCGTACTGTCAGATGCCTTGGCGATGTGGACGTGGCGCAGTCCGGCCCGGGTCGCGATCGTGAGGTCGCCCTCCTCCGCGAGCCCGGCCCGCTGGAGGTAGCGGGCGAAGACGCGCACGCCGTTGCCGCACATCTCGGCGATGCTGCCGTCGCTGTTGCGGTAGTCCATGAACCACTCGGCCCGGTCGGCCATCTCCCGCGCCTCGGGGTGCGCCGAGGACCGCACGACGCGGATCAGCCCGTCGGCACCGACTCCGGCGCGGCGGTCGCAGATCCGGGCGGCGGCGGCCGGGGACACGTCGAGGTGCCCGTCCGGATCGGGGACGATGACGAAGTCGTTCTCGGTGCCGTGCCCCTTGAGGAAGGGCAGCCGGGGCGTGGTGCTCATCCCTCGATCCTACGGGTGCGCCCCGGACGGCGTCGCCCGGCGCCCGACGGGCGGACACGGCAGCGGCCGGGCCCCGGTGCGGCGGGCCGGACACGCCCTAGCGGAGGCGGGCGACCCGCCAGAACGTGAGCGCGGCGAGCACTGCCACGATCCCCACGTAGAGCAGCACGAAGCGCCAGTCGGGGCGGCGGCCGGAGCCCCGGGGCGGCAGACCGGGCCAGGTGTAGCCCACCCGGCGGGCCGCCATCAGGCCCCAGCCCGCGGCGCAGCAGCTGAGCAGCAGCCCGAGCATGGCCACCACCGCCCCGCCGTCGCCGAACTCGAAGGCGAGCGGGAAGGCGAACATCAGCGAGCCGAGGATGCCCAGGCCGACGATGGGCGCGAGCTGCCAGACCCGCAGTCTGCGCGGCGGACGGAGGTCACTGAAGGACTCCTCGGACACCGGCTCACCGGAGTCGTCGAGAACCGGATCGCCGAGCATCGCGTCGTCGAGGGCCGGATCGCCGAGGACCGGGGCTCCCGGCTCGATCGGCCCGGCGTCATCGGGACCGTCCGTGGTCAGTGGCCGCGGGTCGCCGAGCGGCGCCTGCTGTGATGCGTCACGAGGGCCGGCCTCCATCGCCACACGCCCTCCCAACTCCAGACACCGCGGCACGATCGGAGCTCGATGATGGCATGCCCGCGGGGGGCCGAATGACGAGCGGAGCGTCCCGATGCCATCACGTGATCAGGCTGTGACCGCCCGTTCAACCAACGCGAGCGCGCTCGGCAGCAGTTCCGCGCGCCGCTCGACAGCACCGCTGAGCCAGTGCACCCGCGGGTCCCGGCGGAACCAGGAGTCCTGGCGACGGGCGAACCGCTTGGTGGCACGCACCGTCTCGGTCCTCGCCTCGCCCTCGGTGCACTCCCCCGCGAGAGCGGCGAGCACCTGCTGGTAACCCAGCGCCCGGGAGGCCGTACGCCCCGACCGCAGCCCGAGCTCCTCCAGCCGACGGACCTCCTCCACCAGACCGGCTTCCCACATTCGGTCCACCCGCAGGGCGATCCGCTCATCGAGCTCGGGCCGCTCGACGTCGACCCCGATCTGGAGGGTGTCGTAGACGGCCTCATGGCCCGGCAGATTGGCGGTGAAGGGACGTCCGGTGATCTCGATGACCTCCAGCGCCCGCACCACCCGGCGGCCGTTGCTGGGCAGGATCGCCCGCCCGGCCTCGGGGTCGGCGGCCGCGAGCCGGGCGTGCAGGGCTCCCGGGCCGTGCTCCTCGAGCTCGGCCTCCAGCCGGGCCCGGACCGCGGGGTCGGTGCCCGGGAAGTCGAGCGCGTCGATGGCACCGCGGACGTACAGGCCGGAGCCGCCGACCAGGACCGGGGTACGGCCCTCGGCGAGCAGCCGGTCCATTTCCGCGCGGGCCAGCCGCTGGTACTCGGCGACACTGGCCGCCTGGGTGACGTCCCAGATGTCCAGGAGCTGGTGCGGCACCCCCTGCCGCTCCTCCTCCGTCAGCTTGGCGGTGCCGATGTCCATGCCGCGGTAGAGCTGCATGGAGTCGGCGTTGACGACCTCGCCGTCGAGGTGTCGGGCAAGAGCGACGCCCAGATCGGACTTTCCGGCCGCGGTGGGGCCGACGACGGCGATGACTCGCGGCGGGTGGCCTGCTGTATTCACCGCACCAGTCTCCCAAACCCCCGAGGGGTTCCTCGAACGAGCGACGTGACGGGACACCGCCGGGTTCGTTGCCTGTTGCGAGATTCCTAGGACCGGAACGGGGAAACCGGTCTCCGCGAGCGCTGCAATGGGACGCTCCGAGCGGCACGGGATTTCGCCCACACGAGTAGGCTATGGAGTAGATATGGGCGTGTTTTCCAGGTTTCGTCGTAGGTCGAAGGAGGCGGGGCACTCGTCCGAGGGGGCGCCATCCGAGAAGACCACGGCCGACCCCGTGACGGCGGAGCCCGAGTCCGGGACGGCCGCCGCCGAGGAGACGGCGGAGGCGGTGCGGAGCGAAGAGGAGACCGTGGCGAGCGAGGGTGCCGGGATCCCCAAGCAGCTGTCGGCCGAGGAATCGGCGGACAGCGAGGCCGGCGAGAACGCCCGCACCTAGCCATTCGATGAGGGAAGGTGGCCCATGGGCCTGATGGACAATCTCAAGGCCAAGGCCGGTGCCATGAAGGGCAAGGCCGGCAGCTTCGCGCAGCAGCACGAGGAGAAGATCGAGCGCGGGCTGGAGAAGGCCGCCAAGACGGTCGACTCCAAGACCAAGGGCAAGTACACCGGCAAGATCGAAACCGGCACGGGCAAGGCGAAGGACGCCCTGAACCGCCTCTCCCGCATGGATGAGCACGAGCACAAGGAAAAGGGCCGAAGCGACGACCAGGGCGGGGGCAAGACCTCCGGCGGCGAAGGGGTCTGACCCCCGCCCGCCCGGTTCCCGCCGGTGCGCGGCCGCGGAGCACCACGCCCCGTGGCCGCGCCCGCGCGCGCCCGGAGCAGCGCCCGGCCCGGCGTCCGGCTGCGGACCGGGGCTAGGACCAGTCGGCCACGAAGTACCCCACGCCGTACGGCGCCTCGTCATACCGCAACTCCCCCTTCAGCGCCGCCCCCTCACCCGCCCCCGCGAGCACGTGCAGCGGCGCGCGACCGGCTGCCTTGAGCTCCTCCGCCAGCTCCTCGTCCAGCGCGGCCAGGGCCGCGGGGTCGGCCGACCCCAGCGCCCGCGCCACCGCGGCGTCGAATGCCGCGGCCCGCTCGTCGAGATAGCCCGGGGCCTTCAGCGTCCGGCATGCGCTGCCATCGGCCATCACCAGCAGCGCCAGCCGCTCCGCCCCCGCGGCGAGCTCCCTTCCGACTTCTTTACACCGCTCGGCCGCGAGAGGTTCCCCCACACCCAGCCCCTCGACCGGCACGGCGCCGTCCCACCCCGCGTGTTCCAGGAGCCAGGCACCGACGGCGAGCGACGGCGGCAGCGTCCGCCGCTGGTCGGAAGCGGTATCCGGAACGGCGTCCGAGGCGGTATCCGGGACGGCGTCCGGGAACGCATCCGGTACGGCCCGGCCACCCAGCCGTACCTCGAGATCCACTCCGAAGCCGCGGAAGGAGCCGCCCGCGCCCTGGGGGTGGGTGCCCCGCCCCGCCGGGCCGGCGGGCCCGACCACGATCAGCCGCTCCGGCCGTGCCGCCGCGACCACCGCGATGGCCTCGGCGCACGCCGCGCGCAGTGGGTCCAGCTCGGGAGCGGCCCCGGCGGCGACCTCGGGCACCAGGAGGGGCGGGCACGGGCAGACGGCGGCGGCGATCAGCATGATCGGCAGCCTATCCGGCGGGTCCGCGCGGCGAGGCCGCGTGCGCAAGCCCTCGGCCACCCCGGACCGGTGTCCCGGACCCCTCGCGTACGGGATCCGGTATGCCCGGCCCGCCGCTTCGCGAACGCGTTACGCCAGCCCAGCCCTGAGCCGCCCGGACGCCGCCCAGCCCCGCCCCCGTCGCGTCAGTCGCAGCCGCAGCCCGCGGTCGGCGCGGGCGCGGGCGCCGGGGCGCCGATGGTCGGCAGCCCGAGCATGACGCCCGCGGGCTTCTTCTGCTCCGCCGCGTTCCGCCGCTCCCAGGCGTCGCCCGCGCGGGTGCTCCGCACCCCGCGGGTCGGGCCTTCGGCGAGCAGGTGGTGCGGGGCGGCGTAGGTGATGTCGACCGTGACCACGTCACCGGGGCGCACGGGCCCCTCGGGCCGGGTGAAGTGGACCAGGCGGTTGTCGGGGGCGCGGCCGGACAGCCGCCGGGTGGCGTCGTCCTTGCGGCCCTCGCCCTCGGCGACCAGCACCTCCAGCGTCCGGCCGACCTGCTTCTTGTTCTCCTCCCAGGAGATCTCCTCCTGGAGGGCGACCAGCCGCTCGTAGCGCTCCTGGACGACGGCCTTCGGGATCTGGCCCTCCATGTCGGCGGCCGGGGTCCCGGGCCGCTTCGAATACTGGAAGGTGAACGCCTGTGCGAATCGGGCCTCGCGCACCACGTGCAGCGTCTGCTCGAAGTCCTCGTCGGTCTCCCCGGGGAAGCCGACGATGATGTCGGTCGAGATGGCGGCGTCCGGCATCGCGGCGCGCACCTTCTCGATGATGCCCAGGAAGCGCTCCTGCCGGTACGAGCGGCGCATCGCCTTCAGCACGGTGTCCGAACCGGACTGGAGCGGCATGTGCAGCTGGGGCATCACGTTCTCCGTCTCCGCCATGGCGGAGATGACGTCGTCCGTGAAGTCCCGGGGGTGCGGGGAGGTGAACCGGACCCGCTCCAGACCCTCGACCTTGCCGCAGGCCCGCAGCAGCTTGCTGAACGCCTCGCGGTCGCCGATGTCCGACCCGTACGCGTTCACGTTCTGGCCGAGCAGGGTGATCTCGCTGACACCCTCCGCGACCAGCGCCTCCACCTCGGCCAGGATGTCGCCGGGACGGCGGTCCTTCTCCTTGCCGCGCAGCGCCGGGACGATGCAGAAGGTGCAGGTGTTGTTGCAGCCGACGGAGATGGAGACCCACGCGGCGTACGCGGACTCCCGTCGTGTCGGCAGGGTGGAGGGGAAGGCTTCCAGCGACTCGGCGATCTCGACCTGCGCCTCCTCCTGGACGCGGGCGCGCTCCAGGAGCACCGGCAGGCTGCCGATGTTGTGCGTACCGAAGACGACGTCGACCCACGGCGCCTTCTTCACGATGGTGTCGCGGTCCTTCTGGGCCAGGCATCCGCCGACGGCGATCTGCATACCCGGCTTCCGCGCCTTGATCGGCGCCAGTCGGCCGAGATTGCCGTACAGCCGGTTGTCGGCGTTCTCCCGCACCGCGCAGGTGTTGAAGACGACGATGTCGGCCTCGCCCTCACCGGTGTCCTCCGGCGCGCGCACGTAGCCCGCGCCTTCCAGGAGGCCGGAGAGCCGCTCGGAGTCGTGGACGTTCATCTGGCACCCGTAGGTGCGCACCTCGTAAGTCTTCGCACTCATCTCAATCGACCAGGGTACGGGGTCGTCCGCCTCCCCCGCCCCTCCCTTCCCGGGAACAAGGCCCCTCCCTTCCCGGCAGCAAGTTTGGCAGGATCGCGGTCATGGCCGTCACCCTTCCGCGTCTCGACCGGCGCCGCGCCCTCCAGTCCGCGGCCGCGGGCCTGGTCGTGCTCGCACTGCTGCTGTGGTGGCTGCTGCCGGTCGGGGGCGGGAGCTCGCCCAGCGGACGGATCACCTTCGCGACAGGGGTCTCCACCGGGGTCTACGACACCTACGGCCAGATGCTCCAGCAGGACCTGGCCCGGGACCTGCCCGACGTGGACGTCGATCTGATGCAGTCCCGTGGCTCCCCGGACAACGTCGAGCGGCTGGCCGAGGGAAAGGCCACCTTCGCGATCGCCGCCACCGACGCCGTCGCCGCCTACCGGGGCGAGGACGCGGGCCGGCTGCGGGCGTGCGCCCGCCTCTACGACGACTACATGCAGCTGGTCGTCCCCCGGGGCTCCGCGGTGCGCTCCGCGCGGGACCTGCGGCATCTGAAGGTCGGCGTGGGCGACGACGGCTCGGGCGTCCAGCTGATCACCCGGGCGCTGCTGAAGGCCGCCGGGGTCGACTTCGACAAGGACATCACCGCGGTCCGGGCCGGGATCGACACCATGCCGAAGCTGCTGCGCCAGGGGAAGCTGGACGCCTTCTTCTGGTCGGGCGGGCTGCCCACCACCGCGGTGCGCACCCTGGCGCGCGCCTATCCGATCCGGCTGGTCCAGCTCGGCGACCTCACCAGCCGGCTGCACCGGCAGGGCGGGGTGACGCGCTACTACCGGGCGGCGACCGTGCCCGCCGACGCGTACGCGGACATACGCCGGCCGGAGCCGGTCAAGACGATCGCCGTACCGAACCTCCTGGTCACCACGGACCGGGTGGACGCCGATCTGGCGGAGGGCGTCACCCGCACGGTGATAAAGAACCGGGACCGCATCGGGGCGCAGGTGCACGCCGCCCAGAAGGTGGACCTGCGGACCGCCGTCTTCACCGATCCACTCGCTCTGCACCGGGGCGCAGCGCGCTACTACCGCTCGGTCAAGCCGTAGCCGGTCCCGACAGGCCCCGTCCCCGCCCCGCCCCGCCCTGCCCCGCCTCGTCCCGTCGCCGCCCCGTCCCGTCGCCGTCCCGTCAGGCGCGGACCTGGCCCGGCCCGGCCTGGGGTTCGGTGCGCGGGAGGGTGATGGTCACGCGCAGTCCGCGCGGCTCGTTGGGGGCGTAGGAGATCGTGGCCCCGCCCGCGGCCAGCAGGGCGCGGGTGATGGACAACCCCAGCCCCGAGCCCGAGACGTTCTGGTGGCGGCTGCTGCGCCAGAAGCGGTCCCCGACCCGGACCAGTTCGTCCTCGGTCAGCCCGGGGCCGCCGTCCGCGACGGTGATCGCGACGGTGTCGCCCTGCGTGCGCGCAGAGACCTCCACATGGGCTCCCTCGGGCGTGAACTTCAGGGCGTTGTCCACCACCGCGTCCAGCGCGCTGGACAGGGCCACCGGATCCGCCCAGCCGGTGACGGCCGCGGGGCCGGTGTAGGCGAGGCCGACCTCCTCGCGCTCGGCGACCGGGAGCCAGGCGCCGACCCGGTCGGCGGCCAGTTCGGCGATGTCGGTGAGGCGGAGGTCCGCGGCGGTGTGCTCGGCCAGGGCGAGGTCCAGCAGGTCGTCGAGGACGCTGGCCAGCCGTTTGCCCTCGGTGCGCACCGAGGCGATCTCCTCGTGCCCCGGCGGCAGTTCCAGCGCCAGCAGCTCGATCCGCAGCAGCAGCGCCGAGAGCGGATTGCGCAGTTGGTGGGAGGCGTCCGCGACGAACGCCCGCTGCTGTTCGAGGACTTCCTCGACGTTGTCCGCCATCTCGTTGAACGAACGGGCCAGCCGGCGCAGCTCGGGAGGGCCGGAGGCGGCCGCGACCCGGGACTGCATCCGGCCGGTCGCGATGTCGTGGGTGGCCGTGTCCAGGACCCGCACCGGCCGCAGCACCCAGCCGGTGAGCCGGAAGGCCGCGGCCACTGCCAGCAGCATCGCGGCGACCTCGCCCGCGCCGATCAGCAGCCAGCCGTGCAGGATGCGGGAGCGCATCTGCCCGGTGGGCGAGTCGGTGACGACCACGGCCACCACGTCCCCGTCCCGGACGACGGGGGACGCCACGGTGAGCCGCCCCCGCTGCCAGGGCCACACCTGGTGCGGATCGTGGCTGCGGCGCCCGGCGAGGGCCTCGTCGAACGCCTCGGCGCCGTCGCCGGTCCGGGGCAGCCGCCAGCCCTCGGGCGCCTCGGCCATGGGCGGAGCGTCACGGTCGCGGTAGAAGACCCCGGCCTTGATGCCGTAGAGGTCGTGGTAGCGCCTGAGCTCGGACTGCAGGGTCTCCCGCCGCTCGTCCCCGTCGGGGGTGGCCTCGCCCGAGGGCCCGGCCGTGACGAACTGGGCCAGCGCCGCGAACCGCGCGGTGTCATCGATCCGGTCGACGACCACCCGCTGCTGCTCCCGCGCGGCCAGGCTCCCGGCCAGCGGGAAGCCCAGCGCGAGCAGCACGCCCGCCATGAGGACGATGAGCAGCGGAAGGAGTCGAGTGCGCACCCAGGGTTCCCGTGATCGTTCAGGGGGACGGGACGACGAGACGGTAGCCCACCCCGCGCACCGTCTCGATCAGCGCGGGCATCCGCAGCTTGGAGCGGAGGGACGCGATGTGCACCTCCAGGGTGCGCCCGGTCCCCTCCCAACTGGTGCGCCACACCTGGCTGATGATCTGTTCCCGGCGGAAGACCACCCCGGGACGCTGGGCGAGCAGGGCCAGCAGGTCGAACTCCTTACGGGTGAGCGAGACAGCCGCACCGTCCACCAGCACCTGGCGGGTGGGCAGTTCGATGGTCACCGGACCGAGCCGCAGCGGCGGCTGGGGACCGGCCACGGGCTCCTCGGCCGGCGGGGCGGGGTCCGCGGGGACGGTGCGGCGGCTGACGGCATGGATACGGGCCAGCAGCTCCATGGTGTCGTAGGGCTTCACCACGTAGTCGTCGGCGCCGAGGTTGAGGCCGTGGATACGCGAGCGCACGTCCGACCGCGCGGTCACCATGATCACGGGGGTGGCTGTGCGCTTGCGTATCCGGCCGCAGACCTCGAATCCGTCCTGGTCGGGCAGGCCGAGGTCGAGCAGGACGACACCGAAGGGCGCACCGGTGTCGGGCAGCAGCGCCTGGAGCGCCTCCTCACCGCTGCGCGCATGGGTGACGTCGAAGCCGTGCCGGGACAGCACTGCGGACAGGGCCGCGGCGACATGGTTGTCGTCCTCGACGAGCAGCAGTCTCACCGGATGCCCGCACCACCTTCATCGCTCGATTCATCACTTCGTCGCTCAAGGAATCACAAAAATTCATGGGGGGACTGGCGTCCCGTAGCCCCGGACCACGAACATGGCCACAGGGCATCCACGCCGATCGACGGCCGGTCGTCAAGACACTTTCGGTCACACAGTGGTTTCCGTTATGTAGCCGGTACGACAAGGCCGCAACCTCTTTACGGAGCGTATCCGGCAGCGGCCATATCGTTATCCTCAATTTCAGCTCAGATGTAATGACGCTGGTCGAGACAGCTCATTAATGTCCTCCCAACCGAGGAGGACGGAGCGAGACGCCGATGAGCGAAGTATCGGTGACCAAGGACGCCACACCGGACGCGTTGGTTGCGCTGTCAGGAGTCAACAAGCACTTCGGCGCGCTGCATGTACTCCAGGACATCGACCTGACCATCGCCCGGGGCGAAGTGGTCGTGGTGATCGGACCCTCCGGGTCCGGTAAGTCCACCCTGTGCCGGACCATCAACCGGCTGGAGACCATCGACGACGGTTCCATCACGATCGACGGCAAGCCCCTGCCCCAGGAGGGCAAGGAGCTCGCCCGGCTGCGCGCCGATGTGGGCATGGTCTTCCAGTCCTTCAACCTCTTCGCGCACAAGACCGTGCTCGAGAACGTGATGCTGGGCCAGCTCAAGGTTCGCAAGACGGACAAGAAGGCGGCCGAGGACAAGGCCCGCAAGCTGCTCGACCGAGTCGGCGTGGGCACGCAGGCGGACAAGTACCCCGCCCAGCTCTCCGGCGGCCAGCAGCAGCGGGTGGCGATCGCCCGGGCGCTGGCCATGGACCCGAAGGTGATGCTCTTCGACGAGCCGACCTCGGCGCTCGACCCGGAGATGATCAACGAGGTGCTGGAGGTCATGCAGCAGCTCGCCCGGGACGGGATGACGATGGTCGTCGTCACCCATGAGATGGGCTTCGCGCGCTCCGCGGCGAACCGGGTGGTCTTCATGGCCGACGGCCGGATCGTCGAAGAGGCCGAGCCGGACCAGTTCTTCAACAACCCCCGCAGCGACCGGGCGAAGGACTTCCTGTCGAAGATCCTTCACCACTGATCATCTGATCACCCGGTGGCTCCCCCAGGCCGCCGACCTGTTTCCGCGATGACGCACTGAATCGACCTGAGACGACGTACCGATACGGCGTTCCGAACCAAGAGGGATGGCACCATGAGCATGCGTAAGACGGCCGCGGCGGCCA
Organism: Streptomyces cucumeris; assembly: GCF_024295805.1. Taxonomy (GTDB): domain Bacteria; phylum Actinomycetota; class Actinomycetes; order Streptomycetales; family Streptomycetaceae; genus Streptomyces; species Streptomyces cucumeris. The sequence continues at coordinate 93,226 of NZ_JANCLX010000001.1, read as the reverse complement.
CGGTGGTACTCGCGCTGGCAGTGACGGCGACCGCCTGTGGCGGAGACTCCGGCACCGCCGGTGACAAGCCGAAGGGCGGCGACGTCAAGAGCGGCACCTACAAGGTCGCCAAGGGCGTGAAGCTGGACTCGCCGACCCTGAAGAAGGCGCAGCAGCGCGGCAAGCTGATCATCGGTGCCAAGGCCGACCAGCCCTACCTCGGCTTCGTGGACACCGAGGGCAAGCGCTCCGGTTTCGACATCGAGATCGCCAAGATGGTCGCCGCCGACCTCGGCTTCTCCGAGAAGCAGATCGAGTTCAAGACGGTCGACTCCAACGTCCGTGAGACCTCGATCTCCAAGGGCCAGGTCGACTACTACGTCGGCACCTACACCATCAACGACGAGCGCAAGAAGCAGGTCGGCTTCGCGGGCCCGTACTACGAGGCCGGCGCCGACCTCCTGGTCCGCAAGGACGAGAAGGGCATCACCGGCCCGGACAGCGTCAAGGGCAAGAAGGTCTGCTCGATCGTCGGCTCGACCCCGCTCCAGGAGATCAAGAAGTCGAAGTACGGCGCCAAGACCACCGAGCTCGGCAAGTACTCGCTCTGCGTCAAGCAGCTCCTCGACGGCCAGGTCGACGCGGTGACCACCGACGACGCGATCCTCAAGGGATACGCGGCCCAGCGGCCCAGCAAGCTCAAGGTGGTCGGCAAGCCGTTCACCAAGGAGCCCTACGGCGTCGGCATGGACAAGGGCGACAAGGCGCTCCGTGACGCGATCACCGACGCGCTGGAGAAGCACATCAAGAACGGCGACTACAAGAAGGCGTACGACGGCACGCTCGGCAAGTCCGGCTCGTCCTACGTCGCGCCGAAGACCCCCCTGCCGCGCTACTGAGCCCGCACGTCACCGAGCCTGCCGGCTCCCGCCGGCAGGCCACCGTTCGCCCTCGAAAGCCGGTGCGCTCCGCACGCCGCTGACCTGACCGCTACCGCGGAGAATCGATGAACGTACTTCTCGATCATTTGCCCGAGTTCCGTGAAGGGTTCCTGGGAACCCTCGCCATCACGGCGGCCAGTGCGGTGCTCGCTCTTGTCCTGGGCATTCTCATAGCCGGCTTCAGGGTGTCCCCCATCCCGCCGCTGCGCGCCTTCGGCACGGCATGGGTCACCCTGCTGCGCAACACCCCCCTGACCCTGCTGTTCCTGATCGCGTTCTTCGTGATCCCCCAGATCTTCTTCCCGGGGACGAGCCCGTTCGTCCTCGCGATGGGAGCGCTGGGCTGCTACACCTCGTCCTTCGTCTGCGAGGCCGTGCGGTCCGGTATCAACACCGTGCCGATCGGCCAGGCGGAGGCGGCGCGCAGCCTGGGGATGACATTCACCCAGACCCTGCGGATGATCGTCCTACCGCAGGCCACCCGGACCGTGATCCCCCCCTTGAGCAGCATCTTCATCGCGCTCACCAAGAACTCGGCCATCGCGGGCGCGTTCAGCAACACCGAGCTGTTCAATGTCTCGAAGCTGCTGAGCGACAAGGGCTTCGCGATCGGCTGGATCTTCCTCTGGATCGCCCTGGCCTACCTGGTCATCACCTTCACCATCAGCGGTGCCTTCCGACTGCTGGAGCGCCGCCTGGAGGTGGCCCGATGAGCTCGAGCGTCCTGTACGACGCCCCCGGCCCCAAGGCCCGTGTCCGCAACCGGATCTTCTCCGTCGTCGGTGTGCTGGCCGTCCTCGGCATCGTCGTCTTCGCCGTACTGCGCCTCAATGCCAAGGGCCAGTTCGAGCCGGAGATGTGGAACATCTTCAACAACGCGAGTGTGCGCACCAATATCCGCGACGGTGTGCTCACCACGCTCAAGGTGTTCGCGGTGGCGGCGGTGCTGTCACTGCTGCTCGGCACCCTGCTCGCGGTCGGCAGGCTCTCGGACCACAAGCCGGTCCGCTGGCTCGTGACCGGCTTCATCGAACTGTTCCGGGCCGTCCCGCTGCTGATCACCATCTACTCGCTGTGGCTGCTCTTCCTCACCTACAAGTCCGAGCTGGGCTTCAGCGGCGACAGTACGGAGTTCTGGGCACTGGTCATCGGTCTGACCGTCTACAACGGCTCGGTCCAGGCCGAGGTGCTGCGGGCGGGCATCAACTCCGTGCCCAAGGGGCAGCGCGAGGCCGCCTACGCCCTGGGTATGAGCAAGACCCAGGTCATGATGACCGTCCTGGTCCCGCAGGCCGTCCGGGCGATGCTGCCGACCATCATCAGCCAGCTGGTGGTCACCCTGAAGGACACCTCGCTCGGTTTCGTCATCACCTACAAGGAGCTGCTCTACTCGCTCCAGGAGATGGCCGGGAACATCCTCGTCAACGACGAGAACCCGTACTTCCCGATGATCGTCGTCGGCGGTGTCATCTACATCACGATGTGCATGGTGCTCTCCGCCCTGGCGACCTGGATCGAGCGGCGCGGCCGACGCGCCAAGACCGGGATCCCGGTCGCGGACGCCACCCAGCCGACGGCCGGCGGTGACATCGCGAATCAGGCCCCGGTGGATCTGCCGACGGATCTGCCGGACATCAAGTAGCTCCGACGACCGGAGTACCCCGGGTCCTCCAAGGGCGGTGGCGCACGCGCCACCGCCCTTCGTCGCTTGACGCGGGCACCCGCAGTCGGTTGCATGCTTTCTGTGATCGCACACCGGGTTTCAACTGCCAGTTTCCGTACGTCGCGTACGACCCGCAGGGCCACAGGAACCGCACCGTGGACCCGGTGATCATTGCCGGGGCGGGCCCGGTCGGACTCACCCTCGCCCTCGCCCTCGCACGCCACGACGTGCCCGTCGTGCTCTTCGACGAGTCCGCGGGCGCCGACGAGAACCGCCTCGCCCGCACCGTCGTCCTGCGCCAGGACACCGCCGCCCTGCTGGAACGGCTGGGCTGTCGCGCCGCCGCCCGCACCACGCCGTGGACCGGCTGGCGCACCATGCGGCGACGGCAGCTGGTCCGGCAGCTCCCGCTCACCCCGGGCCCCCTCTTCGGGGCGGGACGGCCGGCCGGCCTGCCCGCCGCCCGCGACGGCGACGACGAGGGAGCCGAGGGCGGTTCCCCGGACGACCGGACCACCCCCGCGCTCTCCCCGGTGCACCTGCCGCAGCACGAGCTCACCCGGGCGCTGCGCGGCGCGCTGGCCGCGATCGGCGACGAGGACCTGGTCCGGATCGTCACCGGCACCCGGGTCGAGACCCTGGAACAGGACGCCCACGGGGTCAGCGTGCGCACCCGCGGCGCCGAGGCCACCTGGTGGCGGGGCAGCCATCTGGTCGGCTGCGACGGGCCCCGGTCCACCGTCCGCAAGGCCCTGGGGGTGCGCTTCCCGGGGCGTACGGCGGTGGAGCGGCACGCGGTCGCGGTACTGCGCGCCGGACTCCCCTGGCCCGGTGAGGCCCTGCTGCACCGTTCGCCGCCGTGGCGCAGCATCGACGCGGAGGTGACCGCGCGTCCGCTGCCCCGCGGCCTGTGGCGCGTCGACTGGCTGCTCCCGCCCGGCCGTGACCTCGTCACCCCCGATGCCCTGCTGGTGCGGGTGCGCGACACCCTCGCCGGGTGGTGCGGGGACACCGCGCTCCCCTATGAGCTTCTGGACACCGGTGTGCACACCGTGCACCACCGGCTCGCCCTGCGGTGGCGCGTGGGCCGGGCCTTCCTGGCGGGAGACGCGGCCCATCTGCTGGGCGCGCTCGGCACTCAGGGGCTGGAGGAAGGGCTGCGGGACGTCGCCAACCTCGCCTGGAAGCTCTCGCTCGCCTGGCACCACGGCGCCTCCGACACCCTGCTGGACAGCTATCAGACGGAGCGGCGCGGGGCCGTCGGCGCCCGGCTGCGCACCGCCGACCAGGCGCTGCCGCAGGTGCGGGCGTCCGGCGGCTGGCGTGCGGTACGGCGCAATGTGCTGCCGGGCGGGGAACGCGGACATGACGCGCTGCTCACCGACGGGCACCTCGGGGACGGGCCACTGGGCGCGCCACCGGTCTACGGCCGTTCACCACTGACGCCCGCGGCACCGCCCGAGGGCGCGGTCACGGTGGGTACGGCGCTCGGGGCGCCGGTCGCCGATGTCCCGGTGACGGCGCCGGACGGTTCTGTGGTGACGCTGCGGGAGCGGCTGGGCCGCGAACTGCTGGTGGTGCTGGTCGCCCCCGGGACCGGGGTGTGGGAGCGGCGCCACTGGATGCGGGCCGGACTGATGCCGCGGCTGGCGGCCGCGGTCTCCACCCTGCCGATGCGGACCGAACTGCTGGTCGCCGAGGAGTACCCGGGAGCCCCGGCTCATACGGTGCTGCTGGTCCGGCCGGACGGTCATCTCGCCGCGGCTCTGTCCGGGGTCCGGCCCGCCGAGCTGTACGCATGCGCGGACGCGCTGCGGGGCGGGGCCAGGGCGCGGGGCGAGGCGACCCGGGACACGGAGGCGACCGCGCGCCGGTAGGGCGGGGCGGTGCGGCCGGGCGGGGGCGGTGCCGTGGGGCAGCCAGGGCCGGGGCTGTGACCGCGGTCCCAGCCAGGTGCGGTTGACCTCCGCTTCCGGCGCATGCTTCACTGCGGAGCGTGACTGACACCTGCTTGCCTCGCTTCTGGCGGAGGGTCCATCTGGACCTGGTCCGCTATGCGGGCTGTGTGTGTCGTCCGTCCTGTTGATCCGCATGTCTCCCGCGCGGTCCGGCCGCGCCCCTTTCGCGATCACTCAGGACGGTCCCTGTGCCCGACGTACGCATTCCCTCGCCTGCTCCGGCTCCCGCCGCCCCGGCGGTCGTTCCCGCGCGCCCGGTCCCCGAGCCCGGTCCGGCGTCCCCGCCCACCGAGGCGGATCTCCTCGCCTTCGTCCGCCGCACGGCCGCCGACGCCGCACTGGTCGCCTCGCTGCCCCTGGACCCGGAGGGCCGCACCTGGCTGCGGGTCGAGGGGCCGGGCGGCAGTGAGGCATGGCTGATCGGCTGGCCCCCTGGCACCGGCACCGGGTGGCATGATCACGGCGGCTCGCACGGCGCGTTCATCGCGGCCGCGGGTGAGCTGACCGAGCAGTCCCTCGCGGCACGGCTGCCCACCGAGGGCTGGAAGACCCTCGAACTCGCCGATGACGTGGACCGGCAGCGGCGGCTGCCCGCCGGAGAGGGCCGGGCCTTCGGCCCGCACCATGTCCATGAGGTGCTCAACCTGTCCACGACCCGTCACGCGGTCTCGGTGCACGCCTACTACCCGCCGCTGCCGCTGATGCGGCGCTACAGCCGCACCGGGCAGACGCTGCGGCTGGAACAGGTCGAGCAGCCGGAAGAGTGGGGATAGGGCGATGAGCACCACACCACGGACCCGAGGGACGCGGCGCAGCGTCGGCGAACTCCTGGACGAGGCCCGCGCCGACCTCGACCGGCTCGGCCCCGCCGAGGCGGCGGCGGTCTCGGCCGCGGGCGGACTGCTGGTGGACATCCGGTACGCGGCCCTGCGGGACCGCGACGGGACCATTCCGGGCGCGCTGATCGTCGAGCGGAACGAGCTGGAGTGGCGGCTCGACCCGCAGTGCGACCACCGGTTGCCAGAGGCTGTCCACCACGATCTGCCGGTCGTGGTGGTGTGCAACGAGGGCTACGCCTCGAGTTTCGCGGCCGTTTCCCTGCGGGAGCTGGGGCTGGACCGGGCGACCGATCTGATCGGCGGCTTCCAGGCGTGGCGCGCGGCCGGACTGCCCGTGGAGCCCCCCGCTTCCTCCTGAGCCCCCGTGCGGACGTGACGTCCCAGAGCTGCGCGGCCCGGATGTACGTGACCCTGAGCGCACGGACCTCACCGGCCAAGGCACCCCCACGGTCCGGGGATCCGGGCCGTCAGACGTCCGGGATGTAGTCCTCCAGCAGCTCCGGGTCCTCCCCCTCCTCCTCCAGGGCGCGGCGCACCACACGCAGTGCCAGCCCCTCCGCATAGCCCTTGCGCGCCAGCATTCCGGCGAGCCGACGGAGCCGCTTCTCCCGGTCCAGGCCACGGGTCGCCCGCAGCTTGCGCTCGACCAGCTCGCGGGCGGTGCGCTCCTCCTGGTCGGCGTCGAGCTGCCCCATCGCGTCGTCGATCAGGGCGGAGTCAACGCCCTTGGTACGCAGCTCGCGAGCGAGCGCACGGCGGGCCAGCCCCCGGCTGTGGTGCCGGGACTCCACCCAGGCCGCGGCGAACGCGGCATCGTCGATCAGCCCGACGTCCTCGAACCGGGACAGCACTTCCTCGGCCGCCTCGTCCGGGATGCCCCGGGTCCGCAGTGCGTCAGCGAGCTGCTGACGGGTGCGCGCGGTCCCGGTGAGCAGACGCAGACAGATCGCCCGCGCCTGCTCCTCGGGGCTGGGCGGCGGCCCCTGCCCGGCCCTCGACGGGGAGGGGGCGCCGCCGTCCGGGCGGGCCGGTCGCTCCGGACCGCCCGGATCCTGCGGCCATGCGGTCCGCCGGGTCATGGATCAGCTCTTGGCCGCGGCGGTCTTGGCCGCCTTGGCCCCGGACCCGGACTTGGCCGCCGCCACGGGCGCGGCCTTCACCGGTGCGACGACCGGCTCCGCGCCACCTGCGGCGTCCGCACCGGGCTCGGCCGCGGTCTCGGGCTTCACACCGATGCCGAGCTTCTCCTTGATCTTCTTCTCGACCTCATTGGCCAGGTCGGGGTTGTCCTTGAGGAAGTTACGGGCGTTCTCCTTGCCCTGTCCCAGCTGGTCGCCCTCGTAGGTGTACCAGGCGCCGGACTTGCGGATGAAGCCGTGCTCGACGCCCATGTCGATCAGACCGCCCTCACGGCTGATGCCCTGGCCGTAGAGGATGTCGAACTCGGCCTGCTTGAAGGGGGGCGCGACCTTGTTCTTCACGACCTTGCAGCGGGTGCGGTTGCCGACCGCGTCCGTGCCGTCCTTGAGGGTCTCGATCCGGCGGATGTCGATACGGACCGAGGCGTAGAACTTCAGCGCCCGGCCACCGGTCGTCGTCTCCGGGGAGCCGAACATGACACCGATCTTCTCCCGCAGCTGGTTGATGAAGATCGCGGTGGTCTTGGACTGGTTGAGCGCACTGGTGATCTTGCGGAGCGCCTGGCTCATGAGGCGGGCCTGGAGGCCGACGTGGGAGTCGCCCATCTCGCCCTCGATCTCCGCGCGCGGCACCAGCGCGGCGACGGAGTCGATGACGATGAGATCGAGGGCGCCGGAGCGGACCAGCATGTCCACGATCTCGAGCGCCTGCTCGCCGTTGTCCGGCTGGGACAGGATCAGCGAATCGGTGTCCACGCCCAGCTTCTGCGCGTAGTCGGGGTCGAGGGCGTGCTCCGCGTCCACGAAGGCGACCGTGCCGCCTGCCCGCTGGGCATTGGCCACCGCGTGCAGCGTCAGGGTCGTCTTACCGGAGGATTCCGGGCCGTAGACCTCCACCACGCGGCCGCGCGGCAGTCCGCCCACGCCGAGGGCGACATCGAGAGCGGTCGACCCGGTGGGGATGACCTCGATGGGGTCGTTCGGCCGGTCGCCCATGCGCATCACGGCGCCCTTGCCGAACTGCCGTTCAATCTGTGCGAGCGCGGCGTCGAGCGCCTTCTCGCGGTCGTTTCCAGCCATGGGCTCCACCCGGTTTGCTTGAGTCGATCGCTTCACGTCCATGACGCTAGCGCCTGCCACTGACAAGCGGCCCGGACGTCCTCGGCCTGTGGATAACCGGGCCGGGACTCCATGAGAATGGATGTTCGATTTTCGTGTCAACCGCGCCGCGACAGTGCGTGGCGTACCCGCGCCAGCGCCGAGGCGCCGCGCCGTCGCGTGCGCCCGTGCACCCGCGGATCGTCGGTCACGTCATAGCGCTTGATGTACGCGCCGAGGAACGCCTGGAGCGTCGCGGTCGCCGGAATCGCGATCAGCGCGCCCACCGCGCCCAGCAGCGCGGTGCCCGCTATCACCGATCCAAAGGACACCGCCGGGTGGATGTCGACCGTCTTCGCGGTGATCCGCGGCTGGAGCAGGTAGTTCTCGAACTGCTGGTAGATCACGACGAAGCCCAGCACCCAGACCGCGAACCAGGGGTTGACGGTGAACGCGATGAGCATCGGCAGGGCGCCGGCCAGGTAGGTGCCGATGGTCGGGATGAACTGGGAGATCAGACCGACCCACACCGCGAGGGCCGGGGCGTAGGGCACCGACAGGGTCTCCAGCAGGACGTAGTGGGCGATGCCGGAGATCAGCGCCATCAGCCCGCGCGAGTAGATGTAGCCGCCGGTCTTGGCGACCGCGATCTCCCAGGCGCGCAGCACCTCGGTCTGGCGGGCCGGGGGCAGCACCGAGCACAGGGCGCGGCGCAGCCGCGGGCCGTCGGCGGCGAAGTAGAACGCGAACAGGGTCACCGTGAGGACCTTGAACAGTCCGCCGAGCACCTGTGCCGAGACGTCCAGCACGTTGTTGGCGCTGTTCTTCACATAGTTCTGGAGCCAGTCCGAGTGGAGCAGGCTGTCCTGGACCTCCAGCCGGGACAGATCGGTGTGGAAGGTGTCGTTGACCCAGCTGACGACCGTGTCCAGGTACGCCGGGAACTCCTCGACCATGGTCACGATCTGGTCGGCGAGCATCGAGCCGAGCAGGGTGAAGAAGCCCGCCACAGAGATGAGGATGCCGAGGAAGACGACTCCGGTGGCCAGCCCGCGGCGCATGCCCCGCGCGGACATCCGGTCGACGGCCGGCTCTATCGCCAGCGCCAGGAAGAAGGCGATCAGGATGTTCAGCAGCAGCCCCGTCAGCTGGTCGAAGGCCCAGCTCGCGAGCCGGTAACAACCCACCAGCGCGAGTGCCAGCACCATCGCGCGCGGCAGCCAGCGCGGCATGCGCGCGGACTCCGCCGCGGACGGCTTCTCGGGATTCACGGCAGCCGGAGCGGCGGCTGGGGTGCCGTCAGCACTGGGCGGGAGGGTCTCTTCGGTCGGGGCCACTGGGCAAGTGTGGCGTACATCCGCCGAAAAAATCCGGCCACCCCCTTATTGGTCCGCCCGGGCGCCCGTCCTCGCGACGGCCCCGTTCAGCGCTTGTCCTCGGGGATGTCCACTGCGGTGCACACCCCGCGCCACACCTCCTTGGCGCTCCAGCCCGCGTCCAGGGCCTGGTGCACGGTCCGGCCGCCGAGCTCGGACATCACATGATCGCGCGCGAAGGAGTCGGCGTAGGACTCACCGAAGTAGTCCGCCATCCGCTGCCAGAAGACCGTCAACCGCATGCGCCCAGTATCGCGCTCCCGGGGTGCACCGGAGCGTGAGCCCCCTGCCGGGGGTGCCCCGCGCCCTACGGTCTGACCATGGATCGATCCATGAGCCTCTCCTCGTCGCCGCCCTCCCCCTCCTCCGCTCTCTCGCGGGCCGAGCGGTTCGTGTGGCTGACCGCCCGGGTGCTGGAGCAGCGCCGCTTCGCGTATCACTTCCTGGACGGGGGCGCGGAGGCGGTCGAGACAGCGCTCACCGCCTACCTCGCGCCGGACGGCGGCTATGGCCACGGGCTGGAGCCGGATCTGCGCGGACCGGTGAGCCAGCCGCTGCACGCCGTGCACGCGCTGCGGGTGCTCGACGGGATCGGGCGCTGCGGCGGGCAGCGGATCGAGCGCCTGTGCCGCTATCTGACGGCCGTGTCCACCTCGGACGGCGCGCTGCCAGTGAGCCACCCCTCGCTGCGCGGCTACCCGGCCGCCCCCTGGATCCCGCTGGCGGACGATCCGCCGAGCGGACTGCTCACCACCGGTCCGGTGGTGGGGCTGCTGCACCGCAACGAGGTGTGGCACGCCTGGCTCTTCCGGGCCACGGACTTCTGCTGGGCGGCGGTCACGGCGCTGACCGAGGGTGCGTCCGCGCACCCCTACGAGATCACTGCGGCCGTCGCCTTCCTGGACGGAGTACCGGACCGCGGGCGCGCCCAGGAGGCGGCGGACCGGCTGGGCCGCCGGGTGCGGGAGCGGGGGCTGGTGGCGCTGGACCCCGGGCGCGCCGAGGACGCGGCGGTACCCGGCCAGGGCGGCACCGGGACACCGGCGCTGGTGCGCGACATCGCCCCGGAGCCCGGTTCGCTGGCCCGCCGGTGGTTCACCGATGCGGAGGTGGAGCGGTCGCTGGACGCCCTCGCGGAGGCCCAGCGGGAGGACGGCGGCTGGCCCGCCCGCCGGCGCGCGTGGGCACCGGGGGCGGCCCTGGAGACGCGGGCGGTGGCGACCTTGGAGGCGCTGCTCACCCTGCGCGCCTATGGACGGGCGGTATGAGACCGCCCGCACACACGTTCACAGGGTGCGGACGGCGGCGGTGACGATGACCGCCACGGCGACCACTACGAGGAAGGGGGCGCGCAGGATCAGGGCGAGCGCGGCCGCGCCGAGCCCGGCCGCCCGCGCGTCCAGCACCAGATGCTGTCCGTCGGTGAAGGTCTGCTGGGCGGTCAGTGCGGCCAGCAGGGCCACCGGGAGCAGCGCCGCCAGCCGCCGGACGACCGGGCGCTCCAGAGCCCCGGCGGGCACCGAGAGGCCCAGCAGTTTGAACAGGTAGCAGCCGAACGCGGTGACGCCGATGGCGATCCAGGTGTTCATCCGCGCATCGCCTCCTGGGAGTCCTGTCGGCCGTCCTTGCCGCGCGCGGTGCGCCCGTGCACGGCAAGGACGACGGGGGCGGCGAGCGCGGCCGCGAGCACCGGCACCCCGGCGGGCAGCACCGGCTGGCAGACGAGGACGAGCAGCACACCGAGTCCGGCCACGGCACGCTCCGGGGAGGAACGGAGCATCGGGGCCAGCAGGGCGAGGAAGACGGCGGGTCCGGCGGCGTCCAGCCCCCAGGCGGCGGTGTCGCCGAGCGCTGACGCCCCCAGGGCGCCGATCAGGGTGGAGAGGTTCCACAGCACGTACAGGGTCAGCCCGGTGATGGTGAAGCCCAGGCGGGCGGTGCGCCGGTCGGACTGGGCGAGCGCGACGGCGGAGGTCTCGTCGATGACCCAGTGGGCGGCCAGGGGACGCACCGCGCGGGAGAAGCCGAGCAGTCCGGACAGCCGCAGTCCGTAGAAGGCATTGCGCGTTCCGAGGAAGAACGCACCGGCGGCGGCCGTGAACGGGTTGCCGCCCGCGGCGAGCGCCCCGACCAGGGCGAACTGCGAGGCACCGGTGAACACCAGCAGGCTCAGCGCACACGTCTGCAGCAGGCTCAGCCCGGCGCCCGCCGAGGTCACGCCGAAGGCGAACCCGGAGAGTCCGACGGCCACGCCGACGCCCAGGGCGTCGCGGACCACGGCGGAGTCCGCCGGGGGTGCGGCGGACTCGGCCCGTGGATCCGCCTGATATGCCCGCTCTTCCTGTTCTGTCGGATGAGTCTGTTCTATCCGTTCTATTCGCTCGGGCTGTTCCGTCTGCTCTCGCTGTTCTGGCACATCCCGCACGCTAGGCGAGCGCGTCGGGACTGTTCTTGTACGTTCTTGCACGCTCACGGCGGTAGGCACCCGGCGGCACACCCACGATGCGGGTGAAGTGCCGGTGCAGATGGGGCTGATCGGTGAACCCGACGGTGACGGCCGCCTCCGCCGGTGCGACCCCGTCGTCCAGCAGTCGGCGGGCCCGCCGCACCCGGGCGTCGGTCAGCCAGGTGTGCGGCGGCATCCCGTAGGCGGCCCGGAAGGCGCGCAGCAGGGCGAACGGCCCGGTGCCGAGCTCGGTGGCCAGCCGCTCCAGGGACGGCGGATCGGCCATCCGCTCCTCCAGCAGCGCACGCGCGCGCAGCGCGATCCGCGCGCCCGCGGTGGGCGTCGCGCGCGCCGGGAGCGGACCGCCATGGTCACGCAGCAGACGGGCGACGGCGACGCGCAGCAGACTGTCGGCGGCCAGCGCGTTGCCCTCCTCGGCGGCCCGGTGCACCTCGGTGACCAGCCGGGCGGTCCGCGGATCGTCGACCACCGCGGCCCCGAACCCGGCCGCGCCGCGGAGGGAGGTGATCTCGGCGGCGATGGCGGCGACCACGTCCGCGTCCGGGTACAGCACGCTGTAGCTCCACCCCTCCGGCACCCCGGCCCGTCCGGTGTGCGGGGTCTCGGGATTGATGAGCGCGAGCCCGCCGGGCCCGGTCCGCTCCACCGAGCCGCGGTGGTGGAACTCCTCGACGCCCTCGGTGATCGCCGCGATCACGAACGTCTCGTGGGTGTGCTGGACGAAGGTCTTGTGGATGTAGCGGGCACGGAGCAGGTCCACCCCCGGCAGCTGGGGGTACCGCCAGTGGCGCGCGCTCTCACCGGTGCCCATGCCCTCCATTGTGCGGCCGGTCCGGATTGTGCGGCCGGTCCGGCCACCGCTGACCAGCAGATCCGCTCGGCTGTCAGTGGCGCGGTGCACGATGGGGGACATGGCAGGCTCGGCGCTCGACGGATTCTCCCCGGCCACCCGCGCGTGGTTCACGGGTGCCTTCACCGCGCCCACGGCCGCGCAGGAGGGGGCCTGGCGGGCCATCGGCGCGGGGTCGGACGTACTGGTCGTCGCGCCCACCGGCTCCGGCAAGACGCTGGCCGCGTTCCTGGCCTCCCTGGACCGGCTGGCCGGTGAGCCCCCGCCCGCCGAGGCCAAGAAGCGCTGCCGGGTGCTCTACGTCTCCCCGCTGAAGGCCCTCGCGGTCGACGTCGAGCGCAATCTCCGCAGTCCGCTCACCGGTATCCGCCAGGAGTCCGTGCGGCTGTGCCTCCCCGAGCCGGAGATCAGAGTGGGCATCCGCTCCGGTGACACCCCGGCCGCCGAGCGCCGGGCTTTGGCCGGCCGCCCGCCGGACATCCTGATCACCACGCCCGAGTCGCTGTTCCTGATGCTCACCTCCGCCACCCGGGACGCGCTGCGCGGTGTGGAGACCGTCATCCTGGACGAGGTGCACGCCGTCGCGGGCACCAAGCGCGGCGCCCATCTCGCCCTCACCCTGGAGCGGCTCGACGAGCTGCTGGACCGCCCCGCCCGCCGCATCGGGCTGTCGGCCACCGTGCGCCCGGTGGACGAGGTGGCGCGCTTCCTGTCCCCGCGCCGCGCCGTCGAGATCGTCCAGCCGCCCTCGGGCAAGGAGTTCGACCTGTCGGTGGTCGTCCCGGTCGAGGACCTGGGCGAGTTGGGCGGCTCCCCCGTGCAGGACGGGGAGACCGGTGAGCGCCCCTCCATCTGGCCGCATGTGGAGGAGCGGATCGCCGATCTCGTCCAGGCCCACCGCTCCACGATCGTCTTCGCCAACTCCCGGCGGCTGGCCGAGCGGCTGTGCAACCGGCTCAACGAGATCGCCTATGAACGCGCCACCGGCGAGACGGTGCCCGAGGACCACGCCCCCGCCGAGCTGATGGGCGGGTCAGGGGCAGCCGCGGGCGCACCCCCGCTGCTGGCCCGTGCGCACCACGGCTCGGTCTCCAAGGAGCAGCGGGCACTGGTCGAGGAGGACCTCAAGGCCGGGCGGCTGCCCGCCGTGGTCGCCACCTCCAGTCTGGAGCTGGGCATCGACATGGGCGCGGTGGACCTGGTCGTCCAGGTCGAGTCCCCGCCCTCGGTGGCCTCCGGCCTCCAGCGGGTGGGCCGGGCCGGTCACCAGGTGGGGGCGGTCTCCACCGGAGTGGTCTTCCCCAAGTACCGCGGCGATCTGGTCCAGTCGGCGGTGGTCACCGAGCGGATGCGGGAGGGGGCCATCGAGGCGCTGCGGGTGCCCGCCAACCCGCTGGACGTACTGGCCCAGCAGCTCGTCGCCATCACCTCCATGGACGGCTGGGACGTGGACGAGCTGCTCGCCCTCGTCCGCCGGGCCGCTCCTTTCGCCTCGCTCCCGGAGTCGGCGTACACCTCGGTGCTGGACATGCTGGCCGGGCGCTACCCCTCCGACGCCTTCGCGGAGCTGCGGCCCCGTCTGGTGTGGGACCGCGTGGCCAATACGGTCACCGGGCGGCCGGGTGCGCAGCGGCTCGCGGTGACCTCCGGCGGCACCATCCCCGACCGCGGTCTTTTCGGCGTCTTCCTGGCGGGCGCCGACCCCAAGAAGGGCGGCGGCAGGGTCGGCGAGCTGGACGAGGAGATGGTCTACGAGTCGCGGGTGGGCGATGTGTTCACCCTCGGCACCACCTCCTGGCGGATCGAGGACATCACCCGTGACCGGGTCCTGGTCTCCCCCGCCCCCGGCGTCCCCGGCCGTCTCCCCTTCTGGAAGGGCGATCAGCTCGGCCGCCCGCTCGAACTGGGCCGCGCGCTGGGCGCGTTCCTGCGCGAGATCGGCGCACTGACGCCCGAGGCCGCCCGCGCACGGCTGCTGGCCGCCGGCCTGGACGCGTGGGCCGCCGACAACGTCACCGCCTATCTCGACGAACAGCGCCGTGCCTGCGGCCATGTACCCGATGACCGGACCATCGTGGTGGAGCGGTTCCGGGACGAGCTGGGCGACTGGCGGGTCGTGGTCCACTCCCCCTTCGGCGCCCAGGTGCACGCCCCCTGGGCGCTCGCCCTGGGGGCCCGGCTGTCCGAGCGGTACGGCATGGACGCCCAGGTGATGCATGCCGACGACGGGATCGTGCTCCGGCTGCCCGACGCCGATCTGATGGGCCTGGACCTCCTCGACACCGATCCGGCACGGCAGGGCACCGAATACGACACCGAGCAGTCGCCCGTGGGAGCCACCGACGCCGTCTTCGACCAGGGCGAGATCGGTGACATCGTCACCGACCAGGTCGGCGGCTCGGCCCTGTTCGCCTCCCGGTTCCGTGAATGCGCCGCCCGCGCCCTGCTGCTGCCGCGGCGCAACCCCGGCAAGCGCACCCCGCTGTGGCAGCAGCGCCAGCGCGCCGCCCAACTGCTCCAGGTCGCGAGTGAGTTCGGCTCCTTCCCGATCGTCCTGGAAGCCGTCCGCGAATGCCTCCAGGACGTCTTCGACGTCCCCGGCCTCACGGAGCTGATGGGCGACATCGAGGCCCGCCGGGTGCGGCTGGTGGAGGTCACCACCCCCGAGCCGTCGCCCTTCGCCCGCTCCCTGCTCTTCGGCTACGTCGCCCAGTTCCTCTACGAGGGCGACTCCCCGCTGGCCGAGCGCCGCGCGGCCGCCCTCTCGCTGGACTCCCGGCTGCTGGCCGAGCTGCTCGGCCAGGCCGAGCTGCGCGAGCTGCTGGACGCCGAGGTCCTCACCGAGCTGGAGCGCGAGCTGCAGTGGCTCACCGAGGACCGCCGGGTCAAGGACGCGGAGGGCGTCGCCGATCTGCTGCGGCTGCTCGGTCCGCTCACCGGGGCCGAGCTAGCCGAGCGCGGCGCCGATCCGCGCTGGGCCGAGGAGCTGACGGCGGCCCGGCGCGCCATCCGGGTGCGGATCGCGGGCGAGGACCACTGGGCGGCCGTCGAGGACGCCGGGCGGCTGCGCGACGCCCTGGGCACCGCACTCCCGGTGGGCGTGCCCGAGGCGTTCACCGAGCCGGTCAAGGACCCGCTCGGCGATCTGCTGGCCCGGTACGCCCGCACCCACGGTCCGTTCACCTCCGCCTCGGCCGCCGCCCGCCTCGGCCTCGGTACGGCCGTCACCGACGGCGCCCTGCACCGGCTCGCCGCGAGCGGCCGGATCGTCCAGGGCGAGTTCCACCCGGCCGGGGTGGGCCAGGAGTGGTGCGACGCCGCCGTGCTGCGGCGGCTGCGCCGCCGCTCGCTCGCCGCGCTGCGCCATGAGCTGGAGCCGGTGCCCCCCGCGGCGCTCGCCGCGTTCCTGCCGCAGTGGCAGCACCTGGGCACCCACAGCCTGCGCGGTCCCGATGGGCTGGTGCGCGCGATCGAGCAGCTCCAGGGGGCGCCGGTGCCCGCCTCCTCCCTGGAGAAGCTGGTGCTGCCCTCCCGCGTCGGCGACTACACCCCCACGATGCTCGACGAGCTGACCGCCTCCGGGGAGGTGGTCTGGGCCGGGGCGGGCGCGCTGCCCGGCAAGGACGGCTGGGTCACCCTCCATCTGGCGGAGACCGCCCCGCTGTTGCTGCACACCCCGCACCCGTTCGAGGCGGGCCCGCTGCACCAGGCCGTACTGGACGCCCTGGCCGGGGGGTACGGCCTGTTCTTCCGCCAGATCGCCGAGCAGGTCCGCGCCGCCGGGCACGAGTTCCAGGACCCGCAGCTCGCCGAGGCCGTCTGGGACCTGGCCTGGTCGGGCCGGCTCACCGGTGACACCCTGGCCCCGCTCCGCGCCCTGCTGGGCTCGGGCCGTACCGCGGGCTCGACCGCCCACCGCGCCAAGCGCACGGTCCCCCGGGGGCGCTACGGCGGCCTCGCAGGCCGCACCGGGCGCCCCACCGCCTCGCGCGGCGGACCGCCCACCGTCGCCGGGCGCTGGTCGCTGCTGCCGGAGCGCGAGGCCGAACCCACCCACCGGGCCCACGCCCTGGCACAAACGCTCCTGGACCGGCACGGGGTGGTCACCCGCGGCGCGGTCGCCGCCGAAGGCGTCGAGGGCGGGTTCTCCGCCGCGTACCGGGTGCTGGCCGCGTTCGAGGAGACCGGCCAGGCGCGCCGCGGCTATGTGGTCGAGGGGCTGGGCGCCGCCCAGTTCGCGATGGACGGGGCGGTGGACCGGCTCCGCGCGGTCTCCACGGCCCGTGACCGCGCCGCGGATCCCGCCCCCGGCCCGGTGTTCGACGGACGGCCGGGGGCGTCCCCGCGCGCCGTCGTCCTGGCCGCCGCCGACCCGGCCAACGCCTATGGTGCCGCGCTGCCCTGGCCCGATCCGCCCGCGGACGCGAGCCACCGGCCCGGCCGCAAGGCGGGGTCGCTGGTGGTGCTCGTCGACGGCGCACTGACCCTGTACATGGAGCGCGGCGGAAAGACCCTCCTCGCCTGGCCCTCCGGCGCGGCCGAGGCCGACTCCCCGGAGGACGACGGCAGGCTGCGGACGGCCGTCGAGGCACTGGCCGGATCGGCCCGCGCGGGCGCCCTGGGCAGTGTGACCGTCGAGCGGATCAACGGCGGCGCGGCCCTGTCGTCCGCGGTCGGCCGCGTCCTGGAGGCCGCCGGGTTCCATCCGACGCCGCGCGGTCTGCGGCTGCGCCCCTGAGAGGCCGTCCATGCCCGAAGGAGACACCGTCTGGCAGACGGCACAACGGCTGCACAGGGCTCTGGCGGACACCCCGCTCACCGGATGCGATCTGCGGGTCCCCCGGCTGGCGACGGCCGACCTCACCGGCCGCCGGGTCCTGGAGGTCGTCGCGCGCGGCAAGCATCTGCTGACCCGGGTGGAGGGAGGTCTCACCCTCCACTCCCATCTGCGGATGGACGGCGCCTGGTACGTGTTCGGCGCCGGGGAGCGGTGGCGCGGCGGTCCGCACCATCAGATCCGCGCCGTCCTCGCCACGGCCGAGCGCACCGCGGTCGGCTACCGGCTCCCGGTGCTGGAGCTGCTGCGCACCGCCGAGGAGGACCGCGCGGTCGGTCATCTGGGCCCTGATCTGCTCGGCCCCGACTGGGATCCGGAAGAGGCGCTGCGCCGGCTGCTCGCCGATCCGTCCCGGCCGCTGGGCGAGGCCCTGCTCGACCAGCGGAACCTGGCCGGGATCGGCAATGTCTACAAGTGCGAGCTGTGCTTCGTGCTGCGGCTCTCGCCCTGGCTGCCGATCGGCGAGGTGCCGTCCCCCGAGCGGCTGGTGACCGTCGCCCAGCGGCTGCTGGAGGTCAACCGGAACCGCGCGGCCCGCGTCACCACGGCGCAGTCGCGCCCCGATCGCAGGGTCTGGGTGTACGGCCGCCCGGGGCGCCCCTGTCTGCGCTGCGGTACGCCGGTGCGCGCCGCGGATCAGGGACGCGCGGGCGAAGAGCGCATCACCTTCTGGTGTCCGCACTGTCAGCCGGGACCGCAGGACCCGCCTCCCCGGCCCGGCTCGCCTTGATGCCCGGCTCACCCTGATGTCCGGCACCATAATTGACGGTTCGTCAGATCCAGTCGTACCGTCGCTCCATGACCGCCATATCGGCGTACGACCTCAGTTGTCGCACCGCCCTGGTCACGGGGGCGGCGGGGGGCATCGGACGGGCCACCGCCCTGCTGCTCGCGGCGGCCGGAGCCGCCGTCCACTGCGCCGACCTCGACGAGGCCGGAGCCCGGCGCACCGCCGAGCGGATCACCCTCTCCGGCGGCACCGCCCGCGCCCACGCACTCGATGTCGCCGACCGGGCCCAGGTCTGCGCAGTCGTCGAGGCCGTCGTCCGGGACGGCGGACGGCTGGACGTCCTGGCCGCCATCGCCGGGATCATGCACAGCAGCCCGGTACTGGAGACCGACGAAGCCGATCTCGACCGGGTCCTCGCGGTCAACTTCAAGGGGGTGCTGTACGGCTGCCAGGAAGCGGCGCGCGCCATGATCACGCAGGGGACGGGCGGCTCCATCGTCACCATGGCCTCGGGCGCGATCGACACCGGCGCCCCGGGGCTGCTCTGCTACGGCGTCACCAAGGCCGCCGTGGTCCAGCTCACCCGCACACTCGCGGCCGAGGTGGGCCGCCACGGCATCCGCGTCAACGCGGTGGCACCCGGCTGGGTCCGCACCCCCATGACCGCGCGGAACAGCGACGAGGAGCAGCGGCTGGCCGAGGGGCCCATGGCACGGCGCACTCCACTGGGACGGGTCGGCGAACCCGAGGACATCGCCCATGCGGTGCTCTACCTGGCGTCCGGCGCCTCAGCCTTTATGACCGGCCAGATCCTGCGCCCGAATGGCGGAATCGCGATGCCGTGGTGACCTCCTCTGGCCGGCGGGCCCTTCTCCGCCGCGGCGAGGGCCCGCAGTGTACCGGAAGCAGGCTCAGCCCCCAGCCGCCGACCGCGAGGGCGCCCTCCACCGGCCCGGCCGCACCGGGCGACAGGGTCAGCCGTAAGACCGCCCACCACCACAGACCCCCGAGAGCGAGCGCGAGCATCCACCGGACCGCCCGTCGGCCCAGGATGCCGGCCCCTCCGACGGCTGCCATGACTGCCTCCTTCGAGCGACGCTAGACGCCTGTTCGCACACGGCGGGAGGGCGCACAGGAGGCACGTCAGCGCGCGTCGGACACCCGGGCTCCCCCCAGTCTGCCCAGCCGGACAGCAGGGCGCACCCAGAGCGAAGCGCGCCCCCCGGCCATCGATGACCGAGGGGCGCGCGGACGATCCCGGGGAACACAGGGGTCCCGCAGACGGTGCGGCCACTGCCACGGGGGCGATGACCACACGGTGTGCGGACGGCGGGCGGCCGCCCTTAGCCCCCGTTGACGTTCTCCGCCTGGAACATCCAGTGGTGACCTACCGGATCAAGGCTTCACCAGGGCCAGAGCCCCGGACGACGACCCCGATTCCGGCAGCGTTCCGCTCGCCGCAGGAGATTCCTCTCGAGCCGCTCCCCCTTCCGGAACGAGGAGCCCGCTGCGCGCCTTCTCCCACGCGCCATCCAGGACCGTCCTCGTCTGCTCCTCCGCCTCCGCCCACAGGTGGCTGTACACCCGGAGCGTGGTGAGCACGTCCTTGTGCCCGAGCCGCTTCTGCACCACCTTCGGGTTCTCCCCGCCCGCGATCAGCACGGAGGCATAGTGGTGCCGGAGCTCATGCCAGTGCCGTGCCTTGGCCTTCGCCTTCCGGCAGATGTTCTTGATGGCCCAGTCGAGCGTGGACTCACCGATCGGCTTGTGATCACCCATCGTGAAGACCAGGCCCTCCCACTCCCCGGACGTTGCGGGCGGGTGCGCGGCCACGTAGGCCGCGAGAAGGTCAACGGCCCGCTTCGTGAGCGGCAGAGTACGGCGGCCGCTCGAGGTCTTGAGCTTGTCGAACCGCAGACCCTCCCCGGCCTCGTACACCAGCTGGTCGCTGACCCTCAACTCGCGCCGCAAGAAGTCGATCGCGTCCAGCCTCAGCCCGCGGAGCTCTCCCGACCGCAGCCCGGTCAGTGCGGTGAATTCGACCATCACGGCCCACCGATCGTGGTAGGCGGCGCCGATGAGGCGCATCACCTCCGCGATGTCCGGCGGGTCCACCTGGGTCTCTTCGAGCGTGGGCGCCTTGACGCCTGCGAACGGCGAGACGGGGATCATTCGGTCCAGCACTGCGAGGTGGAACACCGACCGCACCAGCCGGGCAACCCGGTTCGGGGTGGACCCGGTCAGCTCGTACTGGCTGGTGAGCAGCCCTTGCCAGGCGCCGGCCTCACTCGGCCGGATAGACCGGATCTCGCGGTGCCCCCACTCCGGCACCAGGTAGCGGTTCATCACGCCCCGGTACTCGCGCCGGGTGCGCTCGATGGTGCTCGTGGAGGGGAGCCAGACGTCGAACACCACGTGCTCGACCGTCAGCTTCCCGCGCTCCGGGTCGATCCAGGAGCCGGTCAGCTTGGCCCCCTCCTGCTTCAGGATCTCCTTCTCTGCTTCGACCAGGGTGCGCCACAGCGAGGTGCGCTCCTTGCCGTCTGGCCCGTCGTACCGGGCCTGCCAGCGTTTCCCCTTCCCGTGAGCGGCGGAGGCCACCTTGCCTTTGTGCTCTCCGCACGGTGGGTCGTCGGGCGAGGGCCGGGTCTTGTGCCAGCGATCAGCCACGTACCCCATTGAGAACTCCCATGATCTGCCCAGCGTCGAACCCCACCGCCAAGAGGGAGTTCGTTGCTTGACGGCGCATCTCATCGTCATGGCGGGCCATGTGGTTCACCACCCCGACCGGGCGCCCGTTTACCCGAGCGGTGAATACTGCCACGCGAGGGCCGAGATCGGCTGTTGCGAGAACGGGTTCAGTCATGCGAGGCATGCCCCCTCGTACGCGCGGCGCTCCCCTGTTGCCAGGGGCCAGCCTAGATCTGTAGCCGGACGAGTACTAGAAGTTTGCACTACCAGAATCGTCGTCCGACTCGTGCGCCTCAGGGACCACACCCCGTCGCCGCAGCTCATCGACTGCGATCTTCGTTGCGGCGCGGATCTCTGCCGCGGTGACGTTGTTCGTGGCGCGCACCATGGCCTGGCTCAGGATCGTCTCGACGTCGCTGGCAGCGAGCGCGGGCACGTCCTCCCAGCCGCCGGGGATGGGGCCCCCGTCGAGCACTGAGTCAACGGCACCCGCTGGCCATCCGAGGGCCTCGGCCACTCGGGCGAGCGTGTATGGCACTCGCGCTTTGGGTACTTTGCCGCCCTCCGCGTCCTGAACGCTCCTGGCCGAGACGTCGGCGGCGGTGGCCAGCTCGGCTTGCGAGAGGCCACGGTGCTCGCGGGCGGACTTGAGAGCTCGGCCGAGCCGGGCCCACGCCTGCGGGTCTCGGTTCATGGGGGTGGCCTCTCTTCTGTCTGTCTCCATGGTGGCAACGACAGGCAACAAGATTACGGCCGGGTAGCGGTCCAAGGCGAGTCAAGTTCACGTCATCTCCGCACGCACCGCCATCGTTGCTCATCGCGGTGCTAAGCGTTGCAACTCGTTTCCGTCCGACTCTTGCTCCGTCGCCATTCGTTGCGTATCGTTTCCGTCATGCAGGCCGACGGATCGAAAATCCGGCGGCAGCGCGAGCTACGCGGCTATGGCCTGCGGAGATTCGCGGCCGTCGCCGGACTGTCCCCCGCTCACCTGTCTCGCATAGAGCGCGGGCTACGTGACCCCCAACCCGAGGTCCTCGCACGCATCGCAGCAGCGCTGGAGTGCGACATCGAAGACCTCGAACGGAAACGAACGGAGACGAACGATGAGCGAGGTCGACTCGCCGTTCCTGACCACCCGTGAACTCGCCCGGCTGCTCCGCCGGACCCCCGAGGCGATCCGCAGCATGCGGCACCGCGGCCAGGGACCGCGCGGCCAGCGTGTCGGCCGCGGGGTGCTCTACCGCCGCAGCGAGGTCGACGCGTGGCTGGAGGCCAACGCGGCCGCCGACCCGCTCGGCCAGCGCGCCGCCTGATCAACCCATGAGGGCCCGCCCCGTAACGACCAAGCCCGGGACGGACCCGACCCACTCACCCAGTGAAAGGAGCGGGCCATGGCCACGAAGCCTATCCCGCAGAAGCGCGACATCGCCGCACTCGACGTACCGCTCGACGCACTGATCGAGACGCTGCGCACCAGCCAGCCCGGCGCCGTGCTCGCGGAGCAGCGGCACCAGTTCCTCGACATTGACCCCGACCTCCGGCGCGACGACTACACCCACCCCGCCCAGATCGGCGGCGCCCCGAAGACCGACCTGTTCCAGTCTGCGGACGGGAAGCGCTGGCGGCTCGCCGGGACCGACGCGTCCGGCGCCCGGCTGTTCGTCCCGGCCCAGTGTGACCCGGCGAAGGTGAAGCGCTGGGTGTGGGCGAAGGAAGCGGAGCTGGTCGCGACGGTCGGCGTGCTGTCCCCGGTGGTGGCGGCATGATCAACGTTCGCATCACCCTCGACAGTTACGACTTCGCGCACCCGTCCGAGAAGCAGACGCAGGTGTACCTCGAACTCCCGGAGGTCGCGCGGGTCTCGTACATGCTGCCCGCCCACTTCTACACGTCCATGCGGGACCAGGAGTGGGGCGACGTCCTCGACAACGCGCACGGCTACTACGAGTCGAGCTGTGCAGTCACCGATTCGGACTCGGCGCGCGCTCGTGCTGCGGTGCGTGAGTGGCTGGCGGTCGATGAGAACCGCGACGAGCTGAACGTCGCGTGGTTCCAGGATCGGGCTCGGCGTGATCCGGTGTCGCGGTCGCTGCTCAAGGACGTGGAGCGGCTGCGGGCGCGGGTCGCCGAGCTGGAGGTCGAGCGGGTTGCCGGGAACGCGGCGCTGGCCGACCTCACCGTGGCGCTCCGGGTGGCCGAGGGCCGGCAGTCTCCGGACACGTATCCGCCCGCGTTCCCGTGGGCGCGCTGGCTGGACGCCGAGGACCGGGCCGATTTCCTCGACGAGTTGGCCGCGTCCGCGATCACCCACGTGGACAGTGTGACGGCGCTGGCCGAGGTCGAGACGACGTGCGGGTCGTGGCGGGCGATCGCGGATGCGACGCGTGCGCATCTGACCGCGCCGGGCCCGAACTGCACCTGCTCGGAGCCGGTGGCCAACTGCGCGGGTGGGGGCTGCGGGTGCCCGGTGTGCCACCGGGCGGTGGCCCTGGCCGCTGACGAGCCGGTGCCGTACGAGCTGACCGCCGCAGCGGCGACGTCCGGGGGCGTGTCGTGACGTTTCTCCTCTACTTCACCACGGGCTACCTGGGCTGGCTGGCGATCTGCGCGGGCGTCAACGCCTGGACGCGCCCGGCCCGTCCCGTCGTGACCGACCCCGTCGCGGAGTTCCGCGCCTCCCTCTTCTCGACCGCCGTCAACGGCCGCGCTCTTCCTCCTGGAGACCACCGATGAACGGACCCGATCACTACCGCGAGGCCGAGAGCATCCTGACCTCGCTCAACGAGGACGAGTACGTCGGGAACGCGCGAGCCGAGGCCATTGCGCAGGCGCAGGTGCACGCCACTCTCGCCGTCGCCGCGGCGCGGGAGGGCGTCAACCCCGACCAGCACAACGAGGTCGTGGCCGAGCCCGCCGCGCCGACGCCGCTGCCCGTCCGCTGGGACCGGCTCGTCATCCACCCCTGCGACCCGGGCGGCGAAACGATCGTCTGCTGCCTCGCTGAGGACGGCCGCCCGGTCGCGCTCCAGCTCGACGACGAGCACCGCGAGGCCCTCGGCCTCCAGCTGCTCGACCCCGACGGCGACGGCGAGACTGCCGAGCTGACGGTCTACCGGGCGTCGCACGAGTCCATCACCTTCGGCCACTACGCCACCCGTGAGGCTGCCCGCGAGCACTGCGAGGCGCTCGTCCGCCGCGAGTGCGGTGACGCCGGATCCCTCGGCTGGATCCCGGACGACGGCTCGGACGACGCGCCCGAGGAGCTGTCCGTATTCGGTCCCGCGTGGGAGGAGGACGGCCCCGAGGAGACGTGCACCGGCTACGTCGTCACCCCGCTCACCGTGGCCACCGCGTACGACGAGGACGGTGACGAGTGATCACCGCCGACCGCGTCCGTCTCCGGACGCTCCTCTCCACCATCCGCCGCGAGGGTGGCACCTGGACCACCCGCCGCGCCCAGGACGTGTACCGGCCGCTGGGCATCGTCCAGCGCGGTACCGCCCGCCACGACCTGGCTGCGCTCGCCCGGCGCGGGCACCTGGTCGCGGTCCCCGGGCACGACCGGGCGTACCGGGTCAACCACGCGGGCGGTGAGCGCCGGTGAAGCGCGGCAACTCTTTCTCCGACGGCGGGTTCTGGCGCCCGGCCGACCGCACCGGCCGCGCCCCCTCGCTGCGTACCGCCCGCGACCGGGCCTACCTCGACCACCAGCCCAAGCGCGGCATCCTCGCCCGCCTCCTCAAGGGGAACCGCCCATGACACAGACGACCGAGGCCGGGGCCACCGCCCCGGCCGCCGGCCGCCGCCGGGCCAAGAAGCAGACCCCGGCGCCCACCGGCCCCGACCGCATCCCTCGCCCCTCACAGGGCTGGTACCGCGTCCCCGGCACCGACACCAAGCTGAGGCGCGTCACCACCATCCTCAGCCAGGGATTCCCCAAGCCGCAGCTCGTGTTCTGGGCCGCGAACTTGACCGCAGCCGACGCGTTCGCCACGCTCCCAGCCCTCGTCGCCGCCTCGCTGCGCCCGGCCGAGAAGGAAGCTGCCTACGACTGGCTGCGCAAGGGGCACGTCCGGAAGAAGGAAGAGCGGGGCGACCTCGGCACCGCCGCGCACGACTTGGTCGAAGCCCACGTCCTTGGCACCCCGCTGCCCGAGGAACTG
This sequence comes from Streptomyces cucumeris, assembly GCF_024295805.1. Lineage (GTDB taxonomy): Bacteria > Actinomycetota > Actinomycetes > Streptomycetales > Streptomycetaceae > Streptomyces > Streptomyces cucumeris. The sequence continues at coordinate 68,495 of NZ_JANCLX010000001.1, read as the reverse complement.
CTGAGCGACGCGGAGATGGCTCCCTACCTCGATAACTTCCTCCGCTTTATCAACGAGTGGGAGATCGAGTTCGAGGCGTCGGAGATGGTCGTCGGGAACCTGACCGACGGCTGGGCCGGAAAGCTGGATTACCTCTTCCGCTCGCGTCTCATCGCGGCGGCGCTGAAGGTGCCTGCCACCACCCTGTTCGTCGGCGATACCAAGACTGGCGGCGAGCTGGACGAGAAGGGCGTGTATCCGGAAGCCGGAGCCCAGATGGCCGCGTATCGGCGGGCCGAGGTGGCGTGGCTGCGGGACGGCACACAGGTCCCCATGCCCAAGGTCCACGACGTCGGAATCGTCCTGCACCTACGGCCGGAGGGCTACCGGCCCATGCCGCTGAAGTGCGGCGACGACGTGTACGAGGCGTTCCTCCACGTTCAGCAGGTCGCCGAGTTCCAGCGCAGCCTCGCGAAGTCCGTTGTAGGCGAGGCCCTCACCCTGCCCACCACCGCTGAAGAGAGGGCCGCCTGATGCCCATCATCGACCTCCAGCGCCGCATGCGTCAGCTCGGCGAAATCCGTATCGGTCGTGCCGTCGACACCGGCCGCGTCTCTGAGAAGACCGGGAGGCCCATTCTGCGGCCGGAGAAGCTCCGCGCCTTCCGCTTCACTTCCCCCTCCCGCGAGATCCTCACCCAGGTCGCAGCCCTGTACGGCGGCGAGGTGCAGACGTGGACCCCTGCCAACGGCGGTCCGTCCGAATTCGAGGTGTTCAGCACCGCCAACCGGCTGCCCGTCCTCATCCCTCCGCGAGACGCCGTCTCCCAGTGGTACGAGCTGTACGCCGGGTCGAAGTGCCAGCGCCGATGCGACGGCGTCACGGAGCAGAAGAGCGACCGGCCGTGCATCTGCAACCCCGAGGACCGGGTGTGCTCCATCACCACTCGCGTGAACGTCATGCTGCGGGATGTCCCGGCGCTGGGCCAGTGGCTCCTCGTCTCCAAGGGCTACTACGCCGCCGTCGAACTGCCGCCCGCGGCCGAGCTGCTTGCGCAGGCCGGCGGTTACGTCGCCGGGTGGCTCGGCATGGAAGAGAAGTCGGTGGTCCGGGACACCGGCCCGACCCGGTTCATGGTCCCCACTCTGGACGTCGAGATCACCCCGGCCGCGCTGATGGCCGGGAACATCACCGGCGGCCCGGCCGCCGTGACGTCCAGCGAGCAGCGCCCTGCGATCGAGGCCGCTCCGGCGTCGGCAGGCCCCCCGAAGGACTACTTGTTGGAGGCCAAGCAGGCCGCCACGCAAGCCGAGGTGCTGTCCATCTTCCAGGCCGCGAAGGCGGCTGGCGCGCCGGTCGCCTACCAGGAGCAGATCAAGGCCATCGGTCTGAGCAAGCCCACCACCGCCCCGGCGGAGGACGTCCCGCACCCGGATGACACACAGCAGATCCTCAACCCGGCCGACTACGGCGACGCCTCGCCCGAGCAGATCGCCGAGTTTGTGCACGACGTCGAGATCGTCGAGGACGACGACACCGCGGACATCTGGTTCCAGATCATCGCCGCCGCCGGGAAGCACGGCATGACCACCGAGCAGGTCGAGGCCGAGTTCGCCAAGGAGAACGGCGGGCTCCACCCCTCGACTGCCAGCGCGGACAAGCTCCGCTCCTTCCTCGCCGTGCTGAAGGGAGGCCGGGCATGAGCTGGCACCTCGGCCGCCTGTGCGGCTACGACCTGGAGACCACCGGCCCCGACCCGGGGACCGCGCGCATCGTGACCGCGTGCGTGGTGCAGGTCGGCGGCGACCGGCCCGCCCAGGCAGCGAACTGGCTGTCCGACGTGGACGGCGAGGAGATCCCCGCCGAGGCCGAGCGCATCCACGGTGTCACCACCGAGCGGGCCCGCGCGGAGGGAACCGACCTGCGCGAGGTGGTCGAGCAGCTGCTCGGCGCCCTGTCTCAGGTGGTGCTGTCCGGCGTGCCGATCGTGGCGATGAACGCGCGCTACGACCTGACCGTGATCGATCGCGAGGCGCGCCGGTACGGCATGACGCCGCTGACCGACACGGTCGGCGATGGCCTGCGGGTGGTCGACCCGTACGTGATCGACAAGCGATTCGACACGTACCGCAAGGGCAAGCGGACGCTCACCCACCTGTGCCAGCACTACCAGGTACGGCTGGACGGCGCCCACTCCTCCGATGCTGACGCGCTCGCCGCCTGCCGGGTGGTGTGGCGCCAGGGCCAGCGGTACGAGCGGCTGGCCGCGATGACGCTGGACGAGCTGCACGCTGCGCAGGTCGAGTGGGCCGCCGAGCAGGCCGCCTCGTTCCAGGAGCACCTGCGCACGAAGGACCCGGAAGCGTACGTCGAGCCCGCGTGGCCGCTGGTCCCGCACCAGGCCGAGGGCGGTGACCGCTGATGTGGGGCCGTATCCGCCGCCTGCGCGAGGAGATCGCCGACCTGCGCGCCCAGCTCGACCGCATGCGCGAGCGGGCCGAGACCGCGGAGAGCAACGAGAAGACCGAGCGCCACAACCGCAGGCTGATCACCCGCCAGTTCTGCGAGGCCGACGCCACGAACATCCGGCTGGAGGGCCGCGTCCGGCGCCTCACCGATCAGCTGGAGCGCGCCCACGAGGCCGCCCAGGACGGCGCCCTCGACGAGATGGGCGGCCGTCTCGACCGGGCCCTCCGAGCCTGCGCCCGCTACCGGGCGGATGCCGACGGCCAGGCCCGTCTGATCCGCAGCCAGCAGGAACTACTCGACCGCCTCTACGGGCTCGACACCCCGGCAGTGGCCGAGGGCGAGCGGTGGCAGGAGCGGCGCCACGACCGGATGAAGGGGGTCCGGCTGTGATCACCACTGTCCTGGGCGGCCTGGTCGGCGGCGCGTTCGTCTGGATCCTCCGGCTGGCCCGCACCGTCGGCGTCCACCGCCCGGCACCGGCCCGGCCCACCGCCACGTTCCGGCCCATCGCCGAGGGCACCGTCTGGCAGCCCTGCCACGACGTGACATGCGGCCACATGACCACCCGGTGGGTCCCGACCCTCGACGGCTACCGCTGCGAGCGAGCGGCCGAGCACCGCGGCGCCATCCACCTCACCCCGGGCGGTGCCCAGTGAACCAGAACGCCACCGAGGAGCAGATCACCACGCTGCTCCGCCAGGGCCTCAGCAACGCCGCCATCGTCCGCGAACTCCGCTGCGACAAGAACCGCGTCAGCCGCATCAGGCGCAAGCACGGCATCCCCAACGTGCCGTTGCAGCCACTCACCCTCGAGGAGAAGTGGACCACCAACACCCGGCCCGTCGATGGCGGGCACCTCGAATGGACAGGCGAACGGAAGAGCATCAGCGGTACCCCCGCCATGCGGTACCGCGAGAAGCCGTACACCGCCGCCGCTATCGCCTTCCGCATCCGGCACGGCCGCGACCCCAAGGGCTACGCCTTCGCCGAGTGCGGCCTGCACCACTGCGTCGCCCCGGACCACGTCGATGACGAGCCGGGCCGCGCGCGAACCCGCGAACAGCTCCGCTACCTCAACGGCGGCCGCGAGCGGAAGCCGTACTGCCCCCACGGGCACGACCAGGCCGTGCACGGCCGGTATCAGGAAGACGGCCGGGCCTACTGCGAGAAGTGCAAGCGCCAGCGGGCGCGATCCGCGCGCCAGGAGGTGGCGTCATGACGCCCACGACCAGCACCCGATTCCACGGCGAAACCGTCGACCTCGTCGCGGTCGGCAGGTACGTCGCGGGCACTCCGCCGCTGCCTGAACTCAGCGAAGCCGAGCAGGAGTACACCGCCCAGGTCATGGTGCAAGCCGGGTTCAGCACCACCACCGTCGCCGACCGCCTCGGTGTGTCCGACCGGACCGTCACCCGCTGGCGCGCCGCCTGGTCCCAGGAGGAGGAAGCCGCCGCCGACACCCTGCACTGGCAGACGCGCGGCGCTTGTGCAGACGAGGACCCGGACCTGTTCTTCCCCACCGGGACGAAGGCCGAGGCGTACGTCATGGGCGAGCAGGCCAAGGCGATCTGCCGCCGCTGCCCGGTCATGGACCAGTGCCAGGCATGGGCTCTCGAGCACCGCATGAGCAAGGGGGTGTGGGGCGGCCTGGGCGATGGCCAGCGCCGCAACGTGCTCCGCCAGCGTGGCAGGGGGGAAGTGGCGTGAGCGCCCGGCAGCGTCTGGCCGACGCCCTTCCGGAGTGCGGCCACTGGGACGGCCCCGCCGCCCAGTACTGCCACACCCGGGCCGACGTACACCGGTATGTCATCGGCTGGCGCTGCCCGCTCCATACCCCCGCGGCGGTGGCCGGCCGTCCGGAGCCCCAGCCGGGGCCCGGTCTCCCGGCCGCCGCCTGGACCACGCTCAGCCCGCTCTCCGCGTCCCGTGTCGCTGATGCCCGCGCCATCGCCTCCGGCAAACGCCGCTCCCACCAGCCCGCGTACCGCGCCGCACAAGCCGCGGTCGCCACCACCAGGAAGGACACCACCTGATGGGTTTCCACCACTCCACCTACTTCGCCTACGGCATCCAGATCCCCGACAACGGCGCCCCGTGGCAGATGGCCGAGCGCCTCGAGGCCGAGCTGCCGAAGCTCAAGGACCAGTGCCCGGACGTCGGGTTCCTCCAGGCGGGCAACTACGACGACGACATGACGTTCCTGACCACCCGGTGCGACGAGGTCGGCCTCGGCGAGTTCAAGACCGTCACCCCGCAGACCGCCACCGGCGAGCAGCTGGCGAGCTGGAACGGGCAGCTCGTGGCGGCCGCCGCCGCGCTGGGCATCGCGGATCCCGCGGTGCCGGGCTGGATCGTCGTCCCCGACCTCGACTGACCACTCCGCCCGACCGGCCCGGGGCGGCCACCCACGCCACCGCCCCGGACACCAACTGAGAGGAACCCATGTCGTACTTCCACGGCGGCATCCCCGGCCTCAGCATCGGCGACCGCCTGCTCCCGCCGGACCGTACGGGCACCGAGCGCCGACTTTCCTCGTTCGCCGCCGACCTCGGCGGGCCGGCCCACGCGCTCCGCACGGACCTGGTCTACCTCACCACCGAGCGCCAGGTGGCCCGCGCCTACGCCGCGTTCTACCCCGACGGCGCCCTGTACCAAGTTCTGCCCGAGAGCCCGGTGGATCCGGATCCGGACTGCGCCGAACCCGGCCTGTCATGGCAGTGCCCCGCGGCTGTCGTCGTCACGGTGGTCGACCCGGTGGTGCTGTTCCGCGACCGGACGCCGGAGCGGTGGATCCGCATGCTCAACGGGCCGCAGCAAGCGGGCGCGCGTTGAGCAGGGCTGTCACCGTCGGGGGGGGGGGGGGGGGGCCCCCCCCGGGGGGGGGCCCGGGGGGGGGGGGGGGGCGGGGGGGGGGGGGGGGGGGGCGGCCCCCCCCCCCCCCCCGCGGCCCCCCCCGCCGCCGTGCCCAGAGTCCAGCGGTCAGGAGTTGTCGACGGCGAACGCGGCGGAGCCCAGTGCCTCGCGGATGGTGCGGGACTTGACCTCGTCGTACGAATCGGCGCCGGCCCCAGGGGTCTGGGTGCGTCGGTGGAGCTCGTCGATGATCGCCCGGTCGCGCAGTGCCTGCTCGTAGAACTCCGGCGGCACGACGTAGGCGCTCCGGGCGCCCCGCTCGGTGAAGGCGGCCGGGCGCCCGCCGTACCGCACCTCGCGGATCAGACGCGTCAGGTTCGCACGCGCCTCCGTCATCGACACCTCCGAGGTGCCGTCCTCAGCAATCCGAATGCCCTGGTCAGCAGCCATGGCCAGAGTGTAAGTCATGGTCAATCTCTCCATTCTTTCCAATCTTTAAAGTAGTATGGCCGGTGCAGGCCAGCGCTGCACCACGAAGACGCAGGCCCCGACCCAGCGCGACCGAAAGAAGCCCCGAATGGCACGTGGACATGGCCGGATCCTTTCCTCCATCTGGGAGGACAAGGACTTCCTGGCGCTCACCGAGCAACAACAGCGCCTCTACCTGTTCCTCATCAGCCAGCCCAACCTGAACCACGCCGGGCTGCTGCCGCTCACGCTGCGCCGCTGGGCTCGCAAGGCCATGGGGCTCACGGCGTCCGAACTGGAGTCCCACCTCACCGCGCTCGCCAACGCCCGGTTCATCGTCATGGACGAGGACACCGAGGAGCTGCTGATCCGCTCGTTCGTCCGGAACGACGGCGTGTGGAAGCAGCCCAAGGTGATGGGCGCCATGGTCTCCGGCGCCATGGAGATCGAGTCCAGGGCGCTGCGGCACGCACTCGTGAACGAGATGGACCGCATCCCGCTGGACGAGCTGAGCGACGAGCCGACCAAGGTCCGCAGCGGCGAAGGGCCCTCGATCCGCACACAGGTGCACGAGCACATCACCACCCTGCGGAAGGCATTCGGAGACTCCGGCCCAGGCCCCTTCGGAGGGGGTTGCCGACCCCCTTCCGAACCCCCTTCGGGAACCCCCTCCGATAGCCCTGACCAGGAGGGTCGGAAAGGCTCTACGCGTGCGGGCGCGGGCTCGCATGACGCGCAGGCGCACGCGGGCGCATCACGCGCGCATTCCCCTGCCCCTTCCCCTACCCCTGTCCCCAGCCCCGGAGAAGAGGGGGGGTGCAGGCCGGAACCCAACGCTGAGGGAGCAGCCCCGCTCGCGCTTCCCGGGCCTCCCGGCCCGGCCCCCATCGACGACGACGGGTTCGAACTCACCGACGCCATGCGCCGCTGGGCAGTCGCCACCTTCGGCAACACCCTCGACGTCGACTACGAGACCGAACAGTTCCTCTCCCACTTCCGCGCGGACGGCGGCCGCCGTCGCAACTGGCCCGAGGAGTGGAAGAAGTGGCTCCGCCGCTCCGCGAAGTACGCGTCCGAGCGCGCCAACCGCCCCGCCTCCGGTGGCTCCGTCGTCCCCTTCCGCGACCGCCAGCAGCAGGCGAGCGACGACATGTTCGACCGCGCCATGGCCCGCGCCCAGGCCCGCATGCAGCAGAAGGAGACCTCGTGACCGAGGAAGAGACCGTCATACTCGCCCGCTACGTCCGAGCACTCTGCCCCCAACAGCGCTTCGACGAATACACCGCCGACGCCTGGCACGACCTGTTGGCGCCCTACTCCCTCGAGGAAGCCCGCGCCGCCGTCGCCCGCCACATCGCCGCCGGGCACGCGTTCGTCTCCGTCGGCGAGATCGTCACCGAGATCCGCAAGGCCCGTAACGACCGCCTCGACCGGCACACCGAGGCCGAACCCCCGGCCGGAGACCTCGGCGACCACACGTCATACCGGGCCGCACTCCTCGCCGAACGCCGAGCCATCGCCGACGGCCGCACCGAACCGCAGCCAGTCCCCGCCCTCCCGCCCGGCAGCACCGAGCCACAGCCCACCGGACGGGCCCGCGCCATCCTCGCCGCCGCAGGCAACCACCTCCCCGGCCCCCGCGAAGGCGTCACCAACGTCCTCGCCATCCCCTGCCCCCGCTGCCACGCCCGCCCCGGCCGCACCTGCACCACCAACGGCCGCCACCGCGCCGATGTTCACCCCGCCCGACTCGAAGACGCCCGCCGCGCCGCCGCCGGACTCCCACCCGCCGACCCGGCCGAGGAGACCCGCGAGATAGAACGCCGCCGCGCCGCCTCCGCCAACGCCCTCGCCGCCCTCCCGCCCGGCGCCGTGATCCAGCCGGACGACGGCTTCGAGGAGACCGCGTGACCGGGCGCGAACAGCACCCCGAGCACGCCATCCGCTGCCCCTGGTGCGGGGCCCCACCCAAGCAGCGCTGCACCACCCAGCGCGGCCGCAAGCTCGCCATCCCCAGCCACGACGCCCGCCTCCAGGCATGGGCCAACCGCCCCAAGGAGAACGCGTGAACCCGATCCCGCCCGCCGCCCTCGCCGTCATGACCGCCGCGGCTGAGGACTACCGGCTCCTGACCCCACCCGACCAGGCCACCCCCGCCGGACTCGTGGACCACGTCGCCGAATACCTCGTCTCCAGCGGCTACCGCATCTACGACGACATACCCCTCCCCGCACGCGCCTGGCACGCCATCCGCCGCCGCATCCGGTTCCCCAGCCGCACGCGCGCACCCGGGCCAACACCCGCCCACACCAACGGGGGCTGACGTGCTCGACGTGATCGCCTACGTCGCCGCCGTGGTGCTGCTCACCGTGCCGCTCACCGGCTGCTGGGCCCACATCCGGCGGCCGGCCGCCCGCGCGGACCGGCAACTCCTCCACCTCGCCCGCACCTCTGAGACCCGAGAGGCCAACCGCTGATGGCCACCCCGCTCAAGTCACCCGTCCCGTACTTCGGCAGCAAACAGCGCATCGCCCCCTGGATCGCCGGACTCCTGCCCGAGCACGAGCACTACGTCGAACCGTTCGCCGGTGGCCTGTCCGTCCTGCTCGCCAAGCACCCCGCTCGCATGGAAACCGTCAACGACCTCGACAGCGAGCTGATGACCTTCTGGCGCGTCCTCCGCGACCGGCCGACCGAGCTGCTGCGCGCCTGCATACTGACCCCGCACGCCCGCGCAGGCCTCGAGGAGACCTTCGCGCCCGTGCCGGACGGTGACGAGTTGGAGTTGGCCCGCCGGATCTGGTCCCGCCTCGCACAGGGCCGCTCCGGCACGCTGCGGCGCACCGGCTGGCGGCACTACATCGACCCCGCCGGGTCGGTCACGTCGATGCCGGGATACCTCGAGGCCTACGTCGACCGGCTCGCTGCCGCGGCCGAGCGTCTCCACGGTGTCTCGCTGGAGTGCCTGCCCGCGCTGAGGCTGATCGGGAAGTACGGGGCGCAGCAGGAGTGCCTGCTGTACGTCGACCCGCCGTACCTCGGCACGACGCGGCCTTGGTCGAACTACCGGGTCGAGATGAAGGAGGAGCAGGAGCACCGCGAGCTGGCGGCCGCGCTCCACGACTGCCGGGCCGCGGTCGTTCTCTCCGGCTACGACAGCCCCCTGTACGCCGAGCTGTATGACAGCTGGCACCGGTACGAGCAGCAGACCATGACCGGCAACGCCAAGGTGGCCAAGGCACGCACCGAGGTGCTCTGGTCCAACCGGCCGCTTGGTGACCGGCTGGAGTTGTGGACGGAGCAGACGCTGTGACCGCCCGCTGCCGGTCGTGCGGCCGCCCCCTCCGGCGCCCCAGCCCGGACGGCTACGGCCCGAAGTGCCGGCGCGCACTCGGCCCGAGGCCCGCGACCGGCGGCGGGCAGCTCGCCCTCAACATCCCCACCCAACCCCGCCGTCGTCCGCGGCTCCGCATCCGCTGGCCACGCCGCTACCGCGGCCGCGAGGTCCACACCCTGCCCGACATCGCCACCTACCAGGAGACCCACTGATGCCCACCCGCACCTTCACCCCCGACCAGCTCGACGAGATCGGCGTCCCGCACGAACTCGGCGACTTCGACGGCGCCGCCACCGAGCTGCACCGCGAACAGACCGACACCCGACGCTGGTCGTCCACGCACTGGCTGGTCTTCCGCGCTCCGGACGACGGCAAGGCATACGGCGTCACCTATCAGCGGCCGCTGACCGAGCACCAGGAGTGCGACCGGTGGTTCGGCGACGACGAGATCGTGGCGACCGAGATGGAGCAGCACCAGGTGACCGTCACTCGCTGGAAGCCCGCCCAGGACTCGCCGACCGACTGACCCGCCCTGGCCCGGCCGCCGTCCACGCGGCCGGGCCCCAACCCACCGGAGACCACAGATGAACACCACCAGCCGCGCCGACTCCCGCGCCGTAGAGCAACTCAACCTCCTCGCCACCCTGCGCATCCCGGTACACGGCGACTACTGGATCACCGCCCCGACCCCTGGTCGGCAAAGCCTCATCGCCCCGGTACAGGGCCGTCTGGTGTGGCTCCACCTCGTCACCGTCCGCGCCCTCCTCGACGCTGAGTCGGCCGGGCTGATCACCGTCGGCCCGGTCCAGCCCATGCCCGAATACCGCGGAGGCGGCCGGCACCACTGGCGCGCCGGCCTGTACGGCCATGTCGCCGCGCTCGCCTGATACGCCCCGGCCCGGGTGGCGGAACGGAAGACGCCGCGATCTTAAAAGTCGCTGCCCCCGCGGGCGTGCGGGTTCGAATCCCGCCCCGGGCACCCCGCCCTACACCTCATCACCACTGAGGAGACCGATGACCGACACCAGCCCCGCCGCCGAACAGCCCCGCGAGACAGGCCAGGCGGCGCCCCACGGGCCTCACAGCCCCTCAGGCGCCCCCGAGGGAGCAGCGACCCCCGAACGGGCCGCACACGCCCGTACAGGAGTTCGCGTGTTCTGGCTCCAGCGGGACCGCGACATCTCGGGAGTCAGCGGCACCGGCACCGTCGCCGACGGCGTCGAGTGGCCCGACGGCAGCGTGACCATACGGTGGCGCGGCGAACGACCCAGCACCGTCAACTGGGACTCGATCGAGCACGCCGAGGCCGTCCATGGTCATGGTGGCGCCACCCGCATCGTGATGGTGGACAGTCCGGACAGCGGCCCGGACAGCACGGTGGACAGCCAGGACAGCCCGCCCGGACACGACCCGCTCACCAGCACGGACACAGCCCGGACAGGGCGGGACAACGCGCTGGACGACGCGCTGCGTGAGCAGTACGCGGCCGCCATTCGCGATGCGGCCTGCTCCGGCGACTGCGGCGAGACCGAAGAGGAATGCTCCCGCACGCGAATTCAGCCTTTCGTCTGGCATCGCGGCCGACTGGACGAGGTGTCCGGAGCCCCGGAGATGTTCGTCGACGCCGTGCTCGCGGTCCGCGACCGGCGCATGGCCCAGCTCGCCGCCGGACGCCAGACCTGGCGAACCCAAGCCCTGGAGATGGAGCGCGACCGCGACCAGGCCGAGGAGGCCACGCGACGCATCCTGGACCAGCGACAGGAGCTGGCCGCCGAACGGTACGCGTGGCAGGAGCGCGGCGACCGGGCCGAAGCCGAGCGCGACGCCGCGTACCGCGAGCGGGCCCACCTCCTCGCCTGGCTCGCCGCCCTCCACCCCGCCAACGCCGTCATCACCCCGGCCCCGGACGTGGACGAGCCCGGCTGGCAGCTGCTCTACCTCCTCGTCGGCGGCTGGCAGATGTCATGGCACATCGCACCCCGCGACGCCGAACTCTTCGCCCACGTCGAGCGCGTCACGGCCGACGACCCGCGCGCCCAGTGGGACGGGCACAGCACCACCGAGAAGTACGACCGCATCCAGCAGCACGTCCAACGGCTCACAACCGACCGCCCCTGAACAGCACGACGGGGCGCCCTACCAGTCCGGCCAGACCAGGGCGCCCCTACGGCGAGATCACCATAACGCCCCAGCACCAGGAGCAGCAGCGATGATCACCGCCACCCGCACCGCCGCCCAGAACCTCCAGACCATCATCGACCGCTGGTCAGACCTCACCGACGCCCTCACCGCCCGCCAACAGGCCACGTGGCCGCCGACCATGGGCGTGGCTCGGCTCGTCACCGACCTCGAGGCCAACGAGCACACCCACCCTCAGCGCATCGTCACCCGCCGCGACGAGCACGGCCGACCCACCTACGAATGCGCGAGCTGCGACCACGTCGGCGACGGCAACGGGCACCCCATCCGACCCGACCGCGACCAGCCCGGACCCGGCGCATCACCGGCCCCTATCTCCGTGGACATCCTCGACACCATGCGCTCCGTCGAGGCCGAGCTCGTCCACTGCGCCGACGTCATCGCCTCCCAGATCCAGCGGCCAGCCATGAACCACGCACCCCGCGGCGCCGGATGGACCGAGGCCGAGATCGCCCAACGCGACCAGCTCGCCGACCAGGACGCGGCCGACCCCCGCCGCTGGCGCTACCCCGGCACCCGCACCGCCGTGTACGCCGCCGCATGGCTCGCCGCCCGACTCGAGTCCGTCCCCGGCCCGTTCTTGCCCCTCGGCCCCCTGCGCGGCGCCCGCATCGCCACCGTCGCCGCGCAGGCCGCGACCCGAGTCGAGGCCGCGCTCCGCATCGCCCGGCAGGCCGTCGCCGTCGACTGGCCGTGCCCCGCATGCCGCGGCCTCCTGGAAGTGCACGGTGGCGACGGCCAACCGCCGGCCATCCAGTGCGCCGACTGCGGCCGCACCTGGCACGAGCAGGAGACCAACGCGGCGTGACAGCAGGGGTCCGCTCCGGAGGGTGGACGGAGCGGACCCCGTGCACACTCTTCACCTGGCCCCGGCCCGGCGAGTAGCCTCCTCCACCCGGAACTCGACGGAACGGCGGCAGCCATGAGCGACCACGAGATTCACGAGATCCAGGACGGCAGCGAGACCAGCTACATCGCCACGGCCGCGGGGACGACCCGGGACGAGGCCGAACAGATGGCCGCCCGTGCTCGCGCAACGGCCCTAGCCGCGCGGGCAGGCGACCAGCCGGACGTCGACTTCGTTGCGCGCGAGATCTCCGGCTACGACACCGGCTGCCGCATCATCGCCACCCTCCCCAAGGCGCAAGCGGACTCCATGACCGAGGACGAACTCGCCGAGTGGGACGCCGCCCGACTGCGGACATCCAGCACGAAGCACCAGCAGGCCAGCGATGCACCGGACGCGGACGGGTACGTCACCCGGGTCCACGACGACGGCGACCGGCGGATGATCGCGGTGGTGAAGAAGGGCTCAGCCGAGCACCTCACCGACGAGGAACTGTTCCGCGACCTGGAGATCTGGGCCGCCCAACGGCGCCTGCGATCCGTAGAAGACCCCGGCGAGGACTGACCGCCCGGGGGGTTACGCCCAGACGTCCGGGCCACCACCGCGCCACTCGATCAGCTCGGGGTCATCGAGCCGGACATCCTCGGCGCCGGCCCGGCGCAGGAACTCCAGCAGGTCAGGCGGGCCCATGGCCAGTCCGGCGATCTCGCCGCGGATCGTGACCCGCCGCCCGCCGCTGGGTGACGGCGGGTGCACGACCACCGGGGGATGCGCAGCCACACCTCCAGCGTGCGCCCGGCCGCCGTCGGGCGCATCCGGGCATGCTGTCGGTCGCGTGCTCTACCCTCACAGCAGGCGCGGGGCCTCGATCCGACGGATCGAGCAGTTCCGGAATGGGGAGATCCCATGACGTACGCCCGCCCAGCCGCACCCGCCAAGTTCCTGCCGCGCAAGCTCACCGAGCCCTACGAGACACTGCTCGGCGGAGAACCCGCGCACCACCTCATCGCCACGGCCCACGCTGACCGCGTCTGCCCACCCAGCGGCCACACCATCTCCTGGGGAGACGTGTACGCCTCAGCGAACCTCTACCCGCTGCCCTGGAAAGCCGCCCTGCTCCTCGAACCAGACGGCACCGCCAGCCCGATCGCGGACCACCTCAGCGGCGCCGCCCGGGACCTAGCCGTCGAAGCCGGGCGTTGCGCCGAGCGCATTTGGTGCGACGCGCAGCGGCTCGGTGTCAACTTGTAGCCTCGCACGCGACGGAGCCCCCACCCGGGATCGGATCGGGTGGGGGCTCCGTCGCTGTGCGCTACTCCGCTGACGGCATCCTGCGGCGCGAGTCTCGCTGCGCCGCCGCCTCGGCCTTGGCCTTGAAGTAGGGCCTGCCGAGCTTCCAGTCGATCGCCCTCGACCGGCCGATCGTGACGACCGGGGGAAAGTCCGGATCGTCTTTGGCCAGCTGCGAGACGCGCTGGTGGGTCATCGACGGGGCGATCTGCTCGGCGACGACACGGCGTGCGGCTTCTCTGAACGACACCATGTCGGGCCCTCCCTCGTCGGTCATGGGCACCATTCTCTCCGCGCGACTTGCCATATGGCAAGTCAGACGCTAGCTTCGAACCAGCAACAGAACGGCCCCGGCCGGAGTCGCCACTCCATATGGCCGGGGCCAGACCCACCCGCAACAGCGACGAAGAGGCAGGTCCGCCATGGATCGTATCGACCCCACCTCGCCCCCGGGAGCCCGCCGCACCATCGCGGTCGGCATCCTCGGCCGCCGCGCCGGCCGCACCATCAGCACGGTGCGCACCGCCGCCGGAGTCACCGGTGTCGTCCGCCGCGACAGCCACACCCCGGTCGCGCCCGCTCCGGCGGTGACCGCATGACCAGTCGCTCCGACGGCACCGAGGACCAGGACCTCCGCGCCAGCGAGAACGTGATCATGAACGAGCCCGCCACGGTGCAGAGCTGCAACGGCGACTACCGGGCCGGAGTCGCCGATAGGGCCACCTTCGACCGCCTCGTCCGCAACGAGAACCGCGGCAGGTAGCCACCCGACCGCCGGGCCCGCGCAAATCCCCCCGCGCGGGCCCGGCCCCTCTCCGCTCCAGGAGCACCACCACCATGAGCCTCACCACCCTCACCGGCTGGGCCACCACCCACCCGGCCCCGGCCGCGGCCGCCGCGCTCACCGCGGCGCTGCTGACGGTCGGCACGGGCTGGGCCGCGGTGCGCTCACTCCGTCAAGCCGCCCGGCCCTCGGCCGCCGTCGTCGTCGCGGCCATCGCGGCCGCCGCCTGCACCGCGTACTCGGCCGACACCTCGTGGCGCTTCGCCGAGCACCGCCTCGGCATGGACCGCGTCAGCGAACGCGCCTTCATGTTCGCCGCCGCCGAGATCGCGCTGCTCGCCTGCGGGCTGATGGCCCGTGCCAACATGCGCGCCACCAAGACCGACACCGAGGCCGGATCCCCGGGCGTCCCCGGGGCGCTGGTATGGGTCATCACCGGCGTCCAGGTCATCCCCGCCTACTCGGAGTCCGGCCCCGTCGGCGGCACCGTACGCGCAATGATCGGCCCCGTCCTCGCCGCGCTGCTCTGGCACCTGGCCATGGGTCTGGAGCTTCGCATCGTCCGGCCTGGCGCGCTCTCCGGCGGGCTGCCCGCGGTCATCGGTCGCGAGCTCCGCGAGCGCCTGCTGTCCCGCCTCGGCCTCGCCGTCCGGGACCGTACCGCGGAGCAGATCACCCGCGACCGAGCCACCACACGCGCTGTCCAACTCGCCGCCCGCCTCGAACTCCAAGACGCCAAGACCCGGCGCGGCCGTCGTACCGCGCGACGTCTGGCCGCGGCCGTCGCCCGCGCTGGCGTCGGCGCCGACCCCAACCAGCGGCACAAGCTGATCCGCGAGTTGGCCGCCCGCCGGGGAGCCGCCCAGCTCGCCACCATCACGCTGCGGTCCCCGTGGGATCCCGAGCCCGGCCCGGTGCACCCGCGCACCCCGACCGCACTCGCCCGGCAGCAGCTCACGCACCTGCACCCGTTCGACGCCATCCAGCGAGTGCACTCGGCGAACCCCGGACTGCACCCGGCCGCACTCGCCAGCCTCATGACGGAGCACGGCGTCGTCGTCTCCGAACAGATGGTCCGCGTCGCGATCGGCGCCCCGAACCCGGCCCGCACCCGCACCCCGAGTGCACCCGCACCCGCCGTCGAACCTGCGCACCCGCTCGTCCTCGACATCGCCACCGCACCCGAGGTGCACCCCGAGGTACGCGCACCCGCACTCGCCATAGCAGCAGGCCAGACCCGGAGTGCAGTGCACGCCCGTATCCCCGAGTGCGCACCCGCACCCGAACCGCACCCGGCGTCCGCCGACGGCAAGACCGCCGCCGAAGAGCACCCCGACACCGCACCCGAGCGCACCCCGGGGGCAGTCGCAGGTGCGCACCCGAGTGCACCCGAACCCGGGCTGCCCGCGCACCTCATCGAGGCCGCCCGCGCACTCGGCCGCCCCGCCAGCCTCCGCACCCTCAAGACCGAACTCGGCGTCGGCCAGCCCAAGGCCCAGCGCCTCCAACAACTCACCCGGGAGGACTGAAGTGCAGCCCGCACTCGTCGCCGCACTCGCTTTCGTCGTCCTCGCCGGGCTCGTCGTCCTGGCACTCGTCGTCTCGTGGCCGTGGCTCGCCCGCCGCATCGAGCCCGCACTGCTGCCCGCCTACCGGGCCGCCGCGCTCTCGATCGTCGCCGCCGCGTACCTCATCTCCCTCGCCGCCATCGCCGCGGCCACCATCCGCTGAGGAACCCCGATGCCCGACCCGATCACCCCGGCCCGCGTCTACCCCGCCGGCACCCCGCTCCCGCCCGCCGCAGCCACACCTCCGCAGCCCCTGCTCGGGCCGGACTTCATCCCGCCCTGGCGCACCGCGCCACCACCGCCCGCCGCCGCGACCCCGCCCCCGGCCTCGATCGAGGTGCGGCACGTCCACACCCACATCGTGGTGCCGACCGACGAGCCCGAGCCGGAGCCCGAGAGCCGCTGGACCCGCATGTGGGACTGGGTCACCTCCATCGCCGCGCCCTGGAAGGTCACCGCCGCGCTCGCCGGAGCCGTGATCCCCATCCCGTGGACCGGCTACAGCGCCGTCACCACCTGGGCCTACACCCTCAGCGAGGCCCGGGAGATGCACGTCGGCTGGGCGTACGGCCTCGGCGCGGCCGTGCTTCTCCTCGCCGTCCAGCGCTTCCGCCGCACCCACGGCCTTTTTGCCCTGTGGGGCGTGGCCGTCGCCGGGGTGGGATTCACAGGCGCCATGGACTGGTTCGACCCGATCACCGCAATCACAGGAGTCCACCGGTGAACGTCACCATCAACCTCGGCGGGGTCGCCGCCGCCCTTGCCCTCCTCTGGTTCAACATCCGGCCCTGGCTGAAAGGCAGCCGCGACCCCAAGGCCCTGCTGCCCTACGGGGCTGGGGCCGGGCTCGGCTCCCTCTCCACCATCTGCATCGGAGGCGCGCTCGGCTGGGGAGCCGCCGGGATCGCCGGGCTCTTCTCCTCCGCCGGGTCTAAGGGCGTGTCCACCACCACCGGCACCCGCGGCGGCACCGCCATGCCCACCGGCCGCATGGGCACCCTCACCGAAGAGGGCGGCGTCGCCACCGTGCTGCTCCTCATCGGCGTGATCATCCTGCTCAAGTCGTCCGGCAAGAAGGACAAGAGGCGCATCATCGGCGGCTTCGCCACCTTCGCGGTCCTCGGCTTCCTGCCCGGAGTCGCCGCCCTGCTGTCCTGGTGGCCCGACACCGTCAACTGGGCTGGAGCCAAGGGCCGAGAGGTGCTGGAACGAGGCGGGAGCGCCCTGTGAACCACTCGATCCGCTCGACCCTCACCGACACCGCCAGCCGTCTCGCCCGCGGCAGCGAACTGGTGTGGGAGCGCCGCTCCGAAGTCCTCGCCGCCTGGGTGCGCGGAGGCCGCCGGGAGGACCTCACCGGCTGGCGCGCCGCCCTCGGCCCCGCCTTCCGGCTCGCGCTCCTCGGCGCCGCCGGGTGGCTCGCGACCCGGGCCATCCGGGCCCGGCCCGTGCTGATGTGGGCGGTCGCCGCGGGGTGGCTCATCGCCGCCTGGCGCGCCTCCCGCCCGGCCTCCGGCGAGGCAGTGGAGGAGGAGCCCGAGGAGGACCCCGCGGCAGCCGACCCGGGCGCCGTCCACAAGCTGCTCGCGGACGCCATCGGGGACCGGCCCGGCGTCCACCTCTCCACCCTCCTCACGCACCTCCAGGAGCACGGGCAGGGGGAGGGCTGGACGGTGGCCGATCTGCGCGCCCGTCTGGAGGCGCACGGGGTGCCCGTCCGGCGCTCGGTGAAGGTGGACCGGCGGGTGGCGTACGGGGTCCACCGAGACGACCTCCCGGCCCCTTCCCCGGGCGCGCCCGCCGACCAGGCCGCGTGACCGTCTACCCCCCGGTCTACCTGCACGTCTACCGCTCAACTACCACCGTCTACCCGGCCATCTACCACCCCGGCTACCGCCCGCAGGAGGCACCGAAATGGAGTTCACCCGGTACCGCGTGACCGACGAGGACGGCACGTTCCTCGACGAGTTCACCACCAACGCCCCGGACTTCGCGAAGACGCGCATCGCCCGCATCCGCAAGCACCACCCGGACCTGACGGTCACCGAGACCCTCGACAAGGAATGACAAGGAACATGACCGCGACACCCGACCAGTTAGCCGCAGCCCACACCGAGGTCGTCGCCGAGATCGCCCGAGCGGACAGCAAGGCCGGAACCTTGCTCGCCGCCCTCGGCCTGCCCATGGCTGTGCTCGTCGTAGCCGTCCCCGGCCGCCACCTCGACCCCGTCACCAGTGCGCTCACCGGGCTCGGCGCGGCCGGACTGATCGCCGCCATGCTCGTCACCCTCGACGTGATCCGCCCCAGGATCGGTGGCCCCGTCCGCGGCGGGTTCCTCCACTGGGCTACCTGCGACCCGGGCGACGTCGCGGCGAGTCTCACGGCGGACCACGCCCCGGCCCGGCTGGTCAAGCTCTCGAAGATCGCCCGGCGGAAGTACGCGCGCTTGAAGATCGCGATCGACATCACGAGCGGCGCCCTCGGGGCGTTCGCCCTGGCGCTGCTGGCTGCGCTGGCAGGCATCTGACTCCCGGGGCGGCCGGATCGCCTGGCAGCAGACGGCCGCCCCGGGCCCCATCCCGAACCGAGACGAGGAGCACCATCGTGGCACCCCTACGCGAGGACATGCCCATCCGCGACCCCGAGCGGAGCGAGCGAGAGCCCCAGCACGCCCGCGAGTACGACGCAAACACCGGCGGCTGGACACGGCCAGTCCAGCCGAACCCTGCCCCCAGCCAGCCCAAGACGGGAGACTGACCACCATGCCCACCCGCACCTTCACCACCGCCGAGCTCGCCGCGATCGGCGTCCCCCCGGACAGCCCCAGGGACGTCGAGTACAGCGACACCGTGCTCTGCGACGAGCACGTGACCACGCTGAAGTACACGGCCAAGCGCCGCGCGGTTTTCCTCGCTGAGGATGACGGCAAGACGTACGCCGTCGAGTACGAGGGCCGCTTGAACGTCGGCGACTTCGAGATCGGCGAGTACACGCCCGACGACCACGGCTGGTGGGGCGGCACCGTCGAGGCCGTGGAAGTCGAGGAGCGCCAGGTGACCGTCACGCAGTGGACGCCCGTCGACTGACCGCCTGCCACACTGGCAGCTACGCGCCGGGTAGCGCCCGGCACCCAGGCCCCGCCGCGCCCCCGCCGCAGCGGGGCCTCACCCCGTGCATGCCCCGTGACACAGCCGAGCGCACGGCCTACCGTGGGCGCGAGGGCCAGCTGCAAACGCCCCCGCCCCTTCCTGGAGCGGGGGCGTTCTGCTGACCCCAACCGTCAGCCCCGCGGCGTACGCTGGCCGTGTCCCTACCCGATCTGCGTGGGCTGCGCAGCTGCTCGGGAGCGAACCGCCCCGCCCGGCAACGAGCGGGGCGGAGGCATTCTGACCGAACTCCAACGCGCCATCCCACACGCCCGATACAGTGCGCATCCCCCCACACCCACCAGCACTCGCACACCAGGGGGACACCCATGCGCACCCGCACACTCACACTCGCCGCGACCGCGCTGCTCTGCCTCCCCCTCGCCGCATGCAGCAGCGACGACAGCGAAGGCCAGCCCAAGGCCGGGAAGACCTTCGACTGCACCAGCCAGGACACGACCCAAGCCGAGTGGACCAAGCACTGCGGCGACAAGGCCGCCGACACGGCCAAGGGGCCAGACCCCACCAAGCCCATGGCCCTCGGCAAGGGCATCGAGACCATCGGCTCACCCGACCCCTTCGAAGGCCCCGGCGGCGGCGTCCTCGAAATCACCCCCACCACCGTCATCTACTCCAAGTCCGCCACCGGCGAGACCGCAGAGAACGGGGCCTTCGCGATCATCACCTACAAGGCCCGCTCCACCAAGGCGGTCGCCGCAGCCGAATCCGCACCCATCGAGAACGGCGGCTGGGAATGGGTAGCCCCCGACGGCCAAGCCGTCGACACCCAGACCGGCAACGCCACCAACGTCACCCCCAACGGCTACACCAGCGGCGGCACCGTCAAGCCCGGCACCTACCAATGGCGCACCCAGGCATTCGACATCACCACCGCCCAGCGAGGCGGCACCCTCACCTACACCGACGGCGATGACACCACCTGGCGATGGACCATGCCCGCCAAGGACACAGGCCCCGAGCTCACCAAGCTGAAGACCGCCATCGACTGACCGGCTTGACCACAAGCGATCAGCCGTCGCATCATTGCCCCAAGTCCGGCGTGCCCGGACACAGACGACAGGCCCCGCACCCACCCGGTCGGGGCCTTCGCCATACCCAGGGGGGAGGCCCGTGCCCACCGCCCCTCCCTCCCGCTGCACCGACCCCGAGTGCTCTGAGCTCGCGACCAAGCGCGGACGTTGCGACAAGCACCAGCCCATCCCATGGGCAGGACGCGACGACAAGGCCAGCAGGTACGGCATCAGCTCCGGCACTTGGCGCAAGCTCAAGCGCCGGATCACCGCACGGGACAACGGATGCTGCTACCGATGCGGAGCCGACCAAGCCGACACCGGACCCGACGACGACCCGTTCGTCCTCGACCACATCGTCCCGATCGCCGAAGGCGGATCACCCACCGACCTCGACAACCTCGGCCTTCTGTGCCCCGACTGCGACCAGGTCAAGAGCAGAGCCGAAGCCATACGAGGAATGCACCGAGCGCGAGGACGGAGACGATGAACCACATGGGCCAGGAGATCAAGCACAAGGCCAATGGCAAAGCCCTCACCCTCAACGAGCTCGCCGCCTTCGTCCAACACGCCCTCCGCTCCGGAGCCGACGGCACCGAGGCGATCAAGGGCGCCATCACCTTCAGCGGCAAGATCAAGGACATCGCCATCGGCATCACCGCCCCGACCCCAGCCAACCCGGACACCCAACCAGGGGGGTAGGGGTGTCGCAATCACCAGGGTGATCGCCTGGGGGCCCGCCGCGGTCAACTCGGGAGACGCGTGCACAGAATCCGGCATAGGGGGTCTGGGCCATGGGGCGTACCGCAGAGCCCGCGGCGTTGAAGCTGCTGAAGGGCCGGGGTGAGGGCAAGGACGTTGCGGGCCGTCCGGTGCATGCTGGGCCAGCGTTCAAGCGGGTCCCGCCGTCGGCTCCGGAGTGGCTGACTGGCGAGGCGCGGGCCGAGTGGGACCGGGTGGTGCCGGGGCTGACGCGGCTGGATCTGTTGAAGCCGGAGGACCGGGCGGTGCTCGCCAGCTACTGCGAGACCTGGGCGGTGTTCGTGGAGGCGACGCAGACGGTTCAGCGTGAGGGGCTGACGATCGAGGCGAAGCAGGGAGTGCTGGCGCATCCGGCGGTGGGTATCGCCCGGGCGGCTGGCCGTGAGCTGCGGGCGCTCGCGGGGCACTTCGGTTTGACGCCCTCGACGGAGCAGGCCCTGGCGAGAGGGGCCGATGATGGCGACGAGGAAGAGAACCCCTTCGCCTGACCCGCCGGCGGCCTATCTGGACGCGGAGCTGCTGGAGCGGCTGAAGCTGAGCCCCGAGGTGGCCTGGTATCTGGTTGAGCGGGGGATCCCGCTGCCGGACTGTCCGCCGCTGGTCAAGACGCCCGAGCCGCGGGAAGTCCCCGGAGCCCGGTTCGACCCCGAGCGGGTCGACAAGGTGATCAAGGCGTTCGGGCTGCTGCGGCACACCCAAGGCCAGTGGGCCGGGCAGCCGCTGCGGCCGGACCCTTGGCAGGTCGCGTGGATCATCGCCCCCGTCTTCGGCTGGGTCGTCTGGGATGACGACGCGGACATGTACGTGCGGATCATCCGCGAGGCGTTCGTCGATGTCCCCCGAAAGAACGGCAAGTCCACGCTGGCCGGTGGCGTCGCGATCTACATGACGTGCGCTGATGGTGAGCCTGCCGCGCAGTGCATCACCGCGGCGACGACGAAGGAGCAGGCCGGGTTCGTCTTCGAGCCGGTGAAGCGGCTGGCGGAGTCGGCTCCGGCGTTGAAGCGGCACGTCAAGGCGATGAAGAGCGTCATCTACCACCCGAAGTCGGGCTCGTACTTCAAGCCGATCTCGTCGGTGGCGGGTGCTCAGCACGGCGCGAACCTGCACAACGCGATCATCGACGAGCTGCACGAGCACAAGACGCCGGAGCTGGTGGAGACGATCGAGACCGGCACCGGCTCCCGGCGTCAGCCGCTCATTCTCATCATCACGACGGCGGACGCGGGTAAGAAGGAGTCGATCTACGGCCGGAAGCGGGACCGGATCGAGCAGCTGGCGCGCGGGGTGTTCACGGCGCCGTCGGTGTACGGCGTGGTGTTCGCGGTGCCGAAGGACGCGGACCCTTTCGCGGAGGCCACGTGGAAGGCCGCCAACCCTGGCTACGGGGTGAGCCCTACGCGCTCGTATCTGGCGGCCCGGGCGGACGAGGCCAAGCAGTCCCCTGCGGACCTGGCGAAGTTCCTCCGTCTGCACCTCGGGGTGCGGACGAAGCAGCAGACGAAGTTCCTGACGCTGGAGTCTTGGCGGGCGAATGCGGCGCTGGTGGACGAGGAGAAGCTCAAGGGCCGGGAGGCGCACGGCGGGCTGGACTTGGGCTCGGTGTCCGACCTCAACGCGCTGGCCTGGCTGTTCCCCGACGACGAAGACGGATCTCTCGATCTGCTGCTCAGGTTCTGGACGCCGGAGGACAACGTCAAGGCCCTGGACAAGCGAACGTCGGGGGCGGCCTCCCGGTGGGTCCGGGAGGGCTGGCTGCGGACCACGCCCGGGAACGTTACGGACTACGACTTCATCAAGGAGCAGATCCGGCGCGACCTGGCCGCGTTCAAGGTGAAGTCCCTCGGATACGACCGGTGGAACTCCACCCAGCTCACGAACGACTTGCAGGGCGAGCGGGCACCACTGGTCAAGGTCGGCCAGGGCTTCGTCACCATGTCGCCTGCGCTCAAGGCGGTACAGCGTCATCTCCTCCTCGGTCAGAAGGCGGTGGGGCAGGGCGGCCGGCCGGTGCTGAGGCATGACGGGTCCCCGGTGATGCTGTGGATGGTCGACAACCTGGCCGTGGCCATGGACGCCGCGGGCAACGTGAAGCCGGACAAGGCGAATTCGGGCGAGAAGATCGACGGCGTGTCCGCGCTGTGTGACGCGATGTCCGAGGTTCTGGCTCGCCCGCCGAAGAGGAAGTCCCGGTACGCGGACGAGGACGAAATCATGGTCGTGTAGCGGCCGGGAGGCAGGAGGTCGCTGATGTTCGCGTGGCGTCGTACGGCGGTCCGGAAGCGGGTCGTGGTGAACCTCGCCGACAAGGCGTTCTCCGGCGTCCTGTGGGCCAAGCGGGGCCCGCTCCTGGTGCTCCGGGACGCCGAGCTGCTGGAGGCCGGGCGGGAGCCGCAGCGCGTCGACGGGGAGATCGTCATCGAGCGGTCGCAGGTGGAGTTCACGCAGGTACTCGCGGGCGGGGGTGGCTGATCGTGTCGTTTGTCGTCTCCTCCGGCCAGCTGGCGACGACCGGGGCCGGGGTGACGCCGGGGTTCGCCGCGATGCCGTTGCCTGCCGCGCCGTGGGAGTACGAGACGATCTGGCGCACGCAGCCGCAGGTCCGGACGGTGATCGGGTTCATCGCGCGGAATGTCGCGCAGCTCGGGATCCATGTTTTCCGGCGGCTCACCGACACCGACCGTGAGCGGCTGATCGATCATCCGCTCGCGCAGCTGCTCGCCGAGCCGCTGCCGCGCATGACGCAGTACCGGTTTGTCGAGCGGATCGTGAGCGATCTGGCGCTGTACGACAACGCGTACGGGATCAAGCTGAAGCTCGACGGCACGCTACGGATCCTGCCGGTGCCGCCGACACTGATCCGCCCGTACGGCGGGAACTGGATCGCCCCGTCCCACTTCGAGACAGCGGGGGGCCGTGACTTCGGCGTCGACGAGGTGGTGCACCTCCACGGCTACTCGCCGGAGGGCCTGACGTATGGGGCGTCCCCGGTCGAGTCGCTGCGCGAGCTGCTGCTGGAGTCGTCGGAGTCGGCGAAGGCACGGGCGGCGATGTGGAAGAGCGGGGCCCGTACGACGGGTGTCCTCGTCCGCCCAGCGGACGCGCCTGAGTGGGGGCCGAAGGAGAAGGCTCGCTTCCGCGAGATGTGGCGCAGCTTCACCTCTGGCGGCGGCGCCGAGGGCGGCACGCCGATCCTGGAAGACGGGATGGAGTACAAGCCGGTCGGGTTCGATCCGAAGGCGGCTCAGTACATCGAGGCGCGCAAGCTGACCCGTGAGGAGTGCGCGGCGGCGTACTTCATCCCGCCGCCGCTGATCGGGATCCTGGATCACGCGACGTACTCCAACATCAAGGAGCAGCACGCGCATCTGTATCAGGACACGCTGGGGCCGTGGCTGGTGATGCTGGAGCAGGAGATCGCTGCGCAGATCCTTCCGGACCTGCCGGACAACCGGGACGTGTACGCCGAGTTCAACATCGGCGCCAAGCTCCGCGGCAGCTTCGAGGAGCAGGCTGCGGCCGCGAGCACCGCGACCGGGCGCCCGTGGATGACGGTGAACGAAACCCGGGCGCGGAACAATCTCCCGGCGGTGGACGACGGGGACACGCTCATCGTGCCCCTGAACGTCACTGAAGGCGGCTTGGCGTCGCCCAGAGACACGGCGCCGGACGGTGCGCCCAAGGCCCGCGGCCGGCCCCATACGAAGAGCGGCAAGCCGTCCGCGCTGGGGTCGTTCACCGCGGAGCGGAAGGCTCTCGAGAAGTCGCTGACCGCCTTCACCGAGCGGCAGGCCGAGCAGCTGCTGACGGCGGCCGGCGCCAAGGCGGACGGCATGCCGGATCTGCTGGAGCTGTGGGCGGATGGGCACGATGACCGGCTCGCGCAGCTCCAGTCGTTGCTGGCCGATCACGGGTACCGGCTGGCGCAGGTCGGCGCGTGGGAGGTGCTCGACCAATGGAACCCCGAGGCCGAGGGCTGGTCGGCTGAGGTGATGCTCGCCTGGGTGCTGGCGGCGGCGGAGACGCACGCCGAGCAGCATGAGGAGGCTGGGCGGGAGGCCGTCGCTGCGGTGCAGGAGGCGGGCGGCGACGGGTGGCGGGAGGCTCTGCGGTCGGCTGGGGTGGCGTGGGGCACCGCAGCCGCCGCACGGGCGCTCACCGCCTCGACCGAGCTGCGGTCCTTCGGCGGGCACGACGCGGCCGGCGCCTCCGGGCTGACGAAGAAGGTCTGGCGGACCGGCGGGAAGAAGCCACGCGCCTCCCACCGGGCCCAGGACGGTGAGTCCGTCTCACTGGATGACGTGTTCTCCAACGGCCTGAGATGGCCGGGTGACGGCAAGGGCCGGACCGAGGAGCTAGTGAACTGCAACTGCACTCTCGACTACGCGAAGGAGGGATGACGCCGTGCGTACGAAGGATTTCACCGCGCGGGTGAAGGCGGCGGGCGTCGCCGACGGGCTGGCCGAGGGGCAGTTCACCGCCCTGGTCAGCGTGTTCGACACCGAGGACTCGATGGGCGACATCGTCCGGCCGGGCGCGTTCAGCGAGACCCTGGCGGAATGGGCCGCGAAGGGGGACGACATCCCCGTGATCTGGTCGCATGCCTGGGGCGATCCGTTCGCCCACATCGGCCGGGTGGTCAAGGCGGTCGAGACGCTCCAGGGGCTGGAGGTCACTGGCCAGGTCGAGGACTTGGAGGAGAACCCCACCGCCGCCCAGGTGTACCGGCTGCTCAAGGGCCGCAGGGTCACCCAGTTTTCCTTCGCTTACGACGTGAACGAGGGCGCGTGGGTGAAGGACGACGAGCACCCATGGGGCGGCTACTACGAGCTGCGGCGCCTGAAGGTGCACGAGGTCGGCCCGTGCCTGGTCGGCGCCAACCAGGAGACCGAACTCCTGGCCGCGAAGGCGCGCGGTCTGGCCCGCGGTGCGAAGGCTGGCAGGGTGCTCAGCCAAAAAAATTTCGAGACCTTGACGACCGCCTACGAGGCGATCGGCGAGGTGCTCGCCGCGGCCGAGCCCGAGAAGGCCCGGACCGCACCGCAGAAGAACGCACCCGAGGAGCCCGGCCAGCCGGGTCCGGCGGCCGACGGCGTACAGCCCTCCGCCCAGCCGGACACCCCGCCCGCCGAGGGCACCGAGGAAACCACCCAGAGCAGTACCGAGGACGAGACCACGCCGGACCCCCGCGAAGCGCCGTCGGACGACGACGCCGCCAAGGCCGGTGCCGCCTCTGCCCGTCTGCGCACTGACCTCCAGCTCCTGGAGCTGGAGGCATCGCTCACAGACTGAGGAGACGGCAGATGCCGACGATGACCCTGGCCGACCTGACCGGCCAGATGAAGCACCACCTCACCGAGGCGCGTGCGATCGCCAAGAAGGCGGAGGACGAGAACCGGGACTTCACCCCGGAGGAGGCCGGTGCCCTGCGGGAGCACATGGCCAAGGCCACCGAGGCGAAGAGCCAGATCCAGGAGCTGAAGGGCAACGACGAGCTGCGCAAGACGCTCGCCGACCTCGGCGACGACATCGCCCTCAACGCCAAGACCGACGACAACGGCCACCGCCGGACCGCATCCGGCTTCGAACTGCCCGACCGGCGCAAGAGCCTGGGCGAGCAGTTCACCGACAGCGCCGAGTACAAGGCGCTGCTGGCCACCGCGCCGAACGGCACCTTCGGCCAGAAGCAGCGCGTGCAGAGCGGTCTCGCCGGATTCAAGTCGCTGGTGACCGGCGGCTCGGACACCAGCGCGGGCGCCTGGGTGACCAACGACCAGCTCGGCCTTCAGGTCGGCCTGGACGCGCTGCAACGGCCGCTGCGGCTGCGGGACGTCGTCACCCAGGGCACCACCACGTCCGACACGGTTGAGTACGTGCGGCTGACATCCATCACCAACAATGCCGCTCCGGTGGCCGAGGCCACGTCCTCGGCAGCGCCGACGGCCCCGGCATCCGTGCCGGGCGCGCTGGTCAACAACGCGGGAGGCGGCTACAAGCCGGAGAGCGCGCTTGCTGCGGCGAAGGTGACCACGCCGGTGCGGACGATCGCGCACTGGATCCCGGTCACCAAGCGCGCCCTCAGCGACGCGGCGCAGATCCGGACCCTGATCGACGCGTTCCTCCGGTACGGCCTCGAGGAAGAGCTCGAGGACCAGATGATCGGCGGCGATGGCACTGGCGAGAACTTCGAGGGCGTCGGCAACGTCTCCGGCGTGCAGTCGCAGTCGTGGGACACCAACGCCCTCGTCACCCTCCGGAAGGCCCGCACCAAGGTGCGCACCGTGGGCCGCTCGATCCCGAACGCGTACCTCCTCAACCCCGCCGACGTCGAGATCATCGACCTCCTCCAGGACAACGAGGCTCGGTTCTACTTCGGCGGCCCGGCCGGTGTCGGCACCGCTCAGACCCTGTGGGGCCTGCCCGTCATCGAGACCGAGGCAGTCCCGGCCGGGACTGGATACGTCGGCGACTGGCGGAAGGCGATCCTCTGGGACCGCGAGCAGGCCACCATCCAGATGACGGATTCCCATCTCGATTTCTTCGTGCGCAACCTCGTCGCGATCCTGGCGGAGATGCGTGCTGCGTTCGGGGTCATCCAGCCCAACGCCTTCGTCGAGGTTGACCTGACTGCCTGATAGGAGGCCACACCATGGCGTATCTGGACCCGAGCGCGGGGGCTGCCCGTGAGGGCGGGCAGGCTGCCGCGCAGGCGGACATGGGGGCGCTCACCTCGGCGGCAGCCGCCGGGGCCAACCCCACGAAGACGGAGTTCGACAAGGTGGTCGCCGATCTGGCGACGGCCAGGGCGACGATCAACGGGCTGCTCGCCAAGCTGCGCGCGGCCGGCCTGATCGCGCCCTGATGCTGTTCACCCGCCGGTCGGTTGGAGGGCGGTGCCCGTGCGGCGCCGAGCACGCGGCGTGCGGCCCGTCCTCCGATGCGGTCCCGGTCGATGAGCGATTGGAGGTGGCCGTCGTGGGCGGCCCGCTGAAGAAGTACAAGGTCACCTCGCCGAACGGCGTCGAGACCGTGATGAAGCTCAACGAGACCGATGCCGAGTCGCGCGGTCTGTCCGATGCCGACGTGGTCCGCGAGCGAGGTGGTGGCGGTGCGGTGCTGTCCCTGCCGGACGATGACCACGCCCCGGTTGCGGGCGAGGACGGCGGCGAGCCGGGCTCGGGCGACGGTGAGGACCAGGCGCCGGAGAAGAAGGCGCGGCCGTCGGCGGCCAACAAGGCCCGCACCAGCTCCGCGAACAAGGCCCGGACGCCGCGTTCCAAGGGCGGTGCGGGCGGTGGCGACTGACCCGGAGTTCCTCGCCGACCCGGACGAGCTCGCGGTCTGGCTCGGGAAGCCCGCTGACGATCTGAGGCTGCTGGCCGCTCTGCGGGCCGCGACCCGCCGGTTTCGGGGCGCGGTCGGCCACCCGGTGACGCTGGTTGAGGACGACGAGCAGGTGCTCGACGGCGGCGGCCGCCGGGCTCTGCTGCTGCCGGTGTGGCCGACCACCGCCGTGACCATGGTGAAGCTGGACGGCACCGAGCTCGTCGAGGACACGGATTACTCGTGGTCGGACACCGGGGTGCTGCGGCGGCTGGGCTGCACGTGGCCGGATCGGCTGCGGTGCGTGGAGGTGACGTACAGCCACGGCTGGGCGGAGGTCCCGGAGGACATCCAGGAGGCCGTCATCGACCAGGCCCGCAGCATGCACACGGTGGTGCCGGGCCTCCAGTCCAAGACGGTCGGCGCCCAGTCCGTGACCTTCGGCGCTCAGGCCGCGATCGGCGTGACCTCGCAGTGGTCCGCGGCTGTGGCCCGGCACAAGGTCCGCACGAGTGGGGACGCCTGATGTTCTTCTTCGACAGCGTGGTGCGCGTGCGCGCGGGCACGAAGACGGACCGCGGCGGCAACACCATCCCGGACTGGTCGGCGGGCGCGGTGAGCCGCGCGACGGTCGACCATCTGAACGTCCAGCCCGCCAGCCAGACCGAGGCCCCCGATGCGACGCGGACCGCGGTTGTGACCGGGTGGCGGGTGCAGTCCGAGCCCGGGACCGTGCCGGACATTCGGGCCGTGGACCGTCTCGAGTGGCGCGACATGACGCTGGAGGTCGATGGCGAGGTCGGCGAATGGTCCGATCCGCTCACCGGCCAGCCGGACCACATCGAGTTCACGATGAAGCGCTCCACCGGATAGGAGGTGAGCCACCGTGCTGGTCGACTTCCGTCTGGACCACGCTGGCGTGCGGGAGATCCTCAAGGGCCCGGAGGTCCGGCAGACCATCGACGGCCTGGCGGACGAGGTCGCGGCGAACGTCCGGGCCCTCGTCCCGGCGGGCACCGAGATTGAGGTCCGCGGTTACACAACCGACCGTGGCGCGGCGACCGTGGTGGTGGCCGACCCGCAGGCGATGTCCTGGCAGGCCCGGGACGGCATCCTCACCAGGGCGGCCGGGTTCGTCGGACTCGAAGTGAAGGCGTGGCAGCGGTGAAGCCGTTGACGGTCTTTCCGGACGTGCAGTCCGCGGGGGCCGAGGTGCTGCGTGCCGCTCTGGCAGGGTGGTCGGAGCCGCACGTGGACGGGGCGACGGTGGGCACGCGGGTGCCGGCCGATCGGTCGCCGGAGCTGGAGCGGCTGCCGTACGTCATGGTCCGTAAGGACAGCGACGCCCCGCATGCGTCCATGGCCAACTCCCGGTGCACGCTTCGGGTGACCGTGTGGCACGAGGACGCCGACCAGGCGCACGACCTGGCGATGCTCTGCCAGGGGCTCCTGATCGTCCACTCCGGGCCCGTCATCCGTGGCGTACGTCCGGGGACCGGCCCGCTTCCGGCAGTCGACGGCGTGAGCGGCATCGACCTGTCGACATTCACTGTGCTCGCCAACGTCCGGCCGACCGTGCTGTCTGCCTGACCCCTGCTCGAACCGCGGCGCACCCGTACCCCTTGAAACGAGAGAAGGAGGCGCCGCATGTCCGGCGACCCGATGAAGGCCAATCTGTGGACGGACGCGGACGTCTACATCTCCACGAACCTCTCCGCGACCCTCCCGGCCGATGCCAACAGCGCGTTCGGCGTGGACTGGAAGCTCGTCGGGCTCCTCGACGGCGACGAGGGGTTCCCCGAGTCGCGCGACGAGGACACGGACGACAAGTTCGCCTGGGGCGGCATCCTCGTCCGGACGAGCCGCCAGCACTTCAAGCTCACCAAGAGCTTCACGGCGCTGGAGG
Organism: Streptomyces cucumeris; assembly: GCF_024295805.1. Classification (GTDB taxonomy): domain Bacteria; phylum Actinomycetota; class Actinomycetes; order Streptomycetales; family Streptomycetaceae; genus Streptomyces; species Streptomyces cucumeris. The sequence continues at coordinate 38,532 of NZ_JANCLX010000001.1, read as the reverse complement.
ACAACGACACCACGTACTCGCTGCTGTGGCCGGGTTCGTCGCCGACGCAGATCGTCGTGCCGCGTCCTGCCAAGGTGAAGATCGCGTTCGAGACCCGGGAGGGCGAGAAGGTCCGTCGGCTGTCCTCTGCGCTGTACGCGGAGGTGGCGCTCGACGGCGACCATGGCGAGAACGAGTCGGACCTTGAGTCCATGACGTTCGCGGCCACGATCTTCCCGACCTCGGGCGGTGTGCTGTTCGACCGGCAGACCACTCCGGTGATCGAGTCGATCGACGTGTCTCCGGCGACCAAGTCGCTGACCGTGGGCCAGATCGGGGCGCTCACCGCGACCGCCACGTTCGATGACTCCTCTACGCAGGACGTCACTGCGTACGCGTCGTGGACGACGAGCGCCTCGTCCAAGGCCGTGGTCACCGGCGGCTACGTCACTGGTGTGGCGGCTGGGTCCGCCACGATCACCGCGACCTACCTGGGAGAGACGGACACCTGCGCCGTCACCGTCTCCTGACAGGCCGCCGGGGCGCGGGTGTTCGTCGCGGTTCGGCCGCGCCCCGGTGCACCACTCCACCGAACCGCGAGAGGGATAGGCGATGCGGCTCTCGATCACCGAGCAGGACATCCAGCGGAAGGCCGCCGAGCTCGGTCTCGTCCAGGAGGGCGAGCCGGTGCCGGCGCGGATCCGCAGCAAGGTCGCGGCCGCGCTCCTCCAGGAGCAGGCCCCGGCCCCGACGGAGGCGCCTCCGGTGGCCGAGTCCATCGTCATCCAGCCCGGCGGCGCCATCGAGATCGACGGCCGCCCGTTCCCCTGGACCGTCCAGGCCGAGCAGATGTCCGTGACTCTCGGCCCCGACGGGTCCGGGATGGTGCGGCTGACGATCCCGGCCCGCAACGTTCAGATCACCAAACCCGCAGATGAGAGCGAGTAGCGCCATGAGCACACCCCGAACCGCGACGAAGCGCAGCACGGCCCGACCGGACGACTCCCCGTTCGACTTCAACCTGGACGCCGTCGAGGCCGAGGCCGACCTCACTCCGTGGATGGTCCACTGGGATGGCCGCCGCTGGGAGTTCGAGCACGCGCAGGCCCTGGATGTGTGGGGGCTGATGGAGTCCGCCGAGCAGGGCGACATCGGCGCCACGGTCGGCATTTTCCGTCTGGCGCTCGGCAAGGAGCAGTGGGCCGACTTCCGGAAGATCCGGATGCCGCAGTACAAGATGACTGCGCTGTTCCGCGCTTACCGCGAGCACTGCGGGCTGGCTGAGGGGGAATCAGCGGCCTCGTCCGGCTCCTGAGGGAGCACGGCGAGGCCGTAGAGGCCGACCTCCGCGAGCATTACGGCGTCCGGCTGCGCGACCTGTTCGCCCGTGACGCCGAGGGCCGACCGAGGCTGACGTGGCGGGAGCTCGGCGTTCTTGTGCGCCAACTCCCGTCGCGCTGCCGTACCCGGCTGGCCAGCGGCGACGCTGACGGCATGTGGGGGCTCCAGGAGCACCTGACCGCGCTCGCGATCGATGAGCTGCGGGTGGCGAACTGGCAGCGGTCGAACGAGGGCGTGAAGAAGTCCAAGCAGTCCAAGCCGCCGAAGCCGGTCGAGCGGCCCGGCACCGGCCGGAAGCGGCAGGACAAGAACAGTCCCGAGCGGGTCGCGAAGAGGCGGGCCGCGCTGGAGCGGGCGGCTGAGCGGCGCCGTGCGATCGCCGCGGGCGAGATCACCTGACAACTCGATAGCAGCGCCGAGGAGGTGCCCATGCCCTCCGTCGGCTACGCCACGTTGCAGATCATCCCCTCGGTGCGGGGGATCGGCGACGACCTGCGCCGCCAGCTCGTCGGCCCGGCGGGTGACGCGGGTGACCGGGCTGGCGAGCAGGCGGGAAGCGGGTTCGGCGAGAAGTTCAAGAAGGGCGTCGCCGCGGGCGGGGCCGCCGCCGGTGCTGTGCTGGTGGCGGCCACCGTCTCGGCGGTCGAGAAGGAGCGGATGGGCGACAAGCTCTCTGCTCAACTCGGCCTGTCCGGGAAAGGCGCCAAGCGGGCCGGTGACGTAGCAGGGAAGCTGTACAGCGGCGCGGTCGTCGACTCCTTCGAGGACGGGGCCGCCGCGGTGCGGGCGGTCATGGGCTCGGGCCTGATCCCGGAGAAGTCCACCACCAAGAGCATCCAGGCGATCACCACCAAAGTCGCCGACCTCGCGAGCACCTTCGACCAGGACCTGACGGGCACGGCGAACGCCGCTGCCCAGATGATCCGCACCGGGCTGGCCAAGGACGGCACGCAGGCCCTTGACCTGCTCACCAAGGGGTTCCAGTCCAGCGCGAACAAGGCCGATGACCTTGTCGACACGGTGAGCGAATACGGCACCCAGTTCCGTAAGGCCGGGTTGGACGGGGCCACCTCTATCGGGCTGCTCAACCAGGCCGTCAAGGCAGGCGCCCGGGACGCGGACGTCGCGGCGGACGCGATCAAAGAGTTCTCGATCCGGGCTATCGACGGGTCGGATTCGACGCAGACGGGGTTCGAGGCGCTGGGCCTGTCCGCGACGGACATGGCGGACAAGTTCGCCAAGGGCGGCAAGTCGGCGAACGGGGTGCTCGACCTCACCCTGGACAAGCTGCGCAACGTCAAGGACCCGGTCAAGCAGTCCCAGATCGCGGTCAAACTGTTCGGCACCCAGGCCGAAGACCTCGGGGCGAGCTTGCTCGCCATGGACCCGTCGTCCGCAGCGGACGACCTGGGCAAGGTCGGCGGCGCGGCCAAGAAGGTCGGCGACACGATCCGCGGCAACACCTCCACCGAGCTGAAGATCTTTCAGCGGCAGCTCATGGGCGCGCTCGGCGACACCGTCACCACGGTTGTCCTGCCCGCGCTGCGCGGCCTGCTCGACGCGGCGAAGTGGGTAGGCGACGCCTTCTCGGCCACGGTCGGCTGGTTCAAGGAGTGGGGGATCTGGCTGGTCCCGCTGGCGATCCTGATCGGCGGGGTGACGCTGGCCCTGAACGCGCAGGCCATCGCGACCGGTCTGGTCACCGCCGTGTTCTCGGTGTACCGGGCCGCGATCCTGATCGGCACGGCGGTGACGACCGGGTTCGCCGGGGCGCAGGCGTTCCTGAACGCGGTCATGGCGGCCAACCCCATCATCTTGGTGGTCACCGCTCTGCTGGCCCTGGGCGCGGCGCTGTTCATCGCCTACCAGAAGTCGGAGACGTTCCGGGCCATCGTCCAGGCGGCGTGGCAGGGCATCCAGGCCGCGGCCATGGTCGCCTGGAACACCGTGCTCAAGCCGGTGCTCAACGGGATCGTGACGGCGGCGCTGGCGGTCGGGCAGGCCGCGGTGTGGCTGTGGCAGACCGTGCTGAGCCCGGTTTTCTCGGCGATCGGGCTGGCGGCCCGGATCCTGCTGGCGGTCGTGGTCACAGCGGTGCTTACGCCGATCGTGCTGGCGTTCAAGCTGGTCGCTGCGGTCGCGACGTGGCTGTGGCAGTCGGTGCTCTCTCCGGTGTTCCAGGGGATCGCGGCGCTCGCGACGTGGTTCTGGACGACGGTGGTTCAGCCCGTGTTCGGGTTCGTCGTTGGGGCGTTCCGCGGTATTGGCCGCATCGCGATGTGGCTGTGGCACACCGTGCTGGCGCCCGCGTTCAGCGGGATCGGCTCGCTGATATCGCAGTGGTGGACCGGCGTGAAGGTCATCTTCTCGGCGGTCCGCGGGTTCATCACCGGTCCGCTCGCGGGCGCCTTCACCACGCTGTGGCACAAGGTCATCCAGCCGGTGTGGAACGGGATCAAGACCGCCATCTCTGTCGCGTGGGACACCGGCATCAAGCCGGTGTTCTCCGCGATCAAGAAGGGTGTGGGCCTGGTCAAGGACGCCTTCTCGCTGGCGGCGGAGGGCATCGGCAAGGTCTGGTCGGGGATCAAGAAGGCGACCAAGGCACCGGTTCAGTTCGTCGTGGACACCGTCTACAACAACGGCGTCCGCAAGGTGTGGAACACCGTTGCCGGATTCTTGTCCCTGGACAAACTGGACGAGGTGAAGTTCGCCGGGGGCGGCCGGACTCGGGGCGGCGTTCCGGGCAAGGACAGCATTCCGGCGTTGATGATGGCGGACGAGTTCGTGGTCAAGCGCTCGAGCGCTCGGTCCGTCGGGTTCGCGACGCTCGACTACATCAACCGCACCGGCACTCTGCCGCCGCAAGCGCCCGTGCAGCGGTTCGCCAAGGGCGGCATCGTCGGCACTGCTGCCGACTACATCGCGCACCCGGGCAAGGCGTGGACGAAGGCGACCGGGTGGATCCGCGAGAAGGTCAAGCAGATCGGGGCGTCGAAGTGGGCGCAGGCCCTGGCGAAAATCCCCGGGAAAATGATTGGCGGCCTCAAAGACAAGATCGTTGACGAGGTCGGAAGCCTGTTCACACGGACGTCTGCGTCGCTCACGCGGCTGCGGGACGCCGGTAAGGGGGTGACCCGGTGGACGCCGGTGGTGCTCCAGGCTCTGAAGATGGTCGGCCAGCCCGCCAGCCTGCTCGGCACGGTGCTGCGCCGGATGGCCCAGGAGTCCGGCGGTAACCCGCGCGCGATCAACAACTGGGACATCAATGCGAAGAACGGCGACCCGTCGAGAGGTCTCATGCAGACCATCGGGGCGACGTTCAACGCCTACGCCGGGAAGCTCCGCGGAAGGGGCATCTACGACCCGCTGGCGAACATTTACGCCTCCATGCGCTACGCGTTGTCCCGGTACGGGTCACTGTCGCGCGCCTACAACCGGCCTGGCGGCTACGCGTCGGGCGGTAGGCCACGCGCGGGTGAGCTCGCCTGGGTCGGGGAGCGCGGGCCCGAGCTGCTCCGGTTCCGCGGCGGGGAGGAGGTCTATGACAACCGGACCTCGCTGCGGATGGCGGCCGGGCTCGTGGGCCTGCGCGGGTTCGCGAAGGGCAGCACCTCGGCGAAGGTCGCGGCGCGTGCCCGTGCGAGGGCGCGCGGGGAGGTCCCTGGGGACCTGTCCGGGTTCACCAAGTCCTTGACCGGCTCGGCCTCGGACATCTCCAAGGCCGCGGCCGCGCTGGCCAAGGATCTGAAGGCCGCGGGCGGCGCCGGCCGAGCCCTGGCTACGCAGACCGGGAAGGTATCAGCGAAGCTCCAGTCCTTCGCGAAGCAGCGGGACAGTGTCGACTCGAAGTTGGAGGCGGCGAAGACTGCGGCGTCCGATCAGAAGAAGTCCGCGGCCGACTTCTTCGGGCTGGGGTCGCAGACCAGCGTGACGAGCCTCGGTGACCTGATCACCGGGCTGCGAGGCAAACAGGCGCAGGCGTCCACCTTCCAGGGGCAGATCGCGAAGCTGTCCAAGCGGGGACTGTCTCAGGACCTGATCCGGCAGCTGGTCGAGCAGGGCCCCGACGGGGCGCTGATCGGCATGGTGTCGGGGGCGTCCAAGAGCCAGCTCGGCGAGCTCAACAAGCTCGCGAAGTCCGGCGCCAAGCTGTCCACGTCGTACGGCAACACCATGGCGGACGCCATGTTCGACGCCGGGAGTCAGGCCGGGAAGGGGTTCCTCACCGGGTTGAAGGCCCAGGAGAAGGAACTCCAGAAGGCCATGGACAAGCTCGGTGGCCAATTGGTCTCGGCCATCAAGAAGCGGCTGAAGATCAAGAGTCCATCGCGGGTCACGGCCGCGCTCGGCGCCCAGACGGGGCAGGGCATGGCCGTCGGCTTGGACGCCACCGCGGCGACCGTGGCGGCCGCGGCCGCACGGGTTGCTGACGCGGCGGTCCCCGCGCCAGCACCTGCGGCTGTCGGCAGCCTCGCCGCAGCCCCGGCCGGGCTGGCACCAGGCGCGCGGCTACGCCTGGTCGTCGGCGGGCGGGAGTTCGACGCCTACCTGGAAGAGGTCGCGGACGCCCGGGTCGATGCCGGGTTCACTCGGGCCCGCCGCCTGGTCGAGTCCCGAAGCTGAGGAAGAGGAGGTGGCACCGTGCCGATGATCGTGGACCCGCTGGCGCCGCCGGTCACCCTGCCCACCCCCGCGGTGAGCGCGGACGGCTGGCTGACGGCAGTGCTGGACCCAGCGTGGAGCGGGGTAGTGCTGTCCGTGGACTACACGGCGGCCACCCCGCTCGCGGGCGTCGCTGACGTCCGCAAGGTGCTCATCACGCGGCTCGACCCGGGCGCGGCCGGGTCGGTACCGGTACGGGGCGCGGATCTGGCCTGGTGCATCGAGGGCGTCGGGGCGGCGTACGACCATGAGGCGCCGCTCGGCCGAGCGGTGACCTACACGGCGCGGCCGACCTATGCGGACGGCACCACCGGCCCCGCGTCCAGTGTGGCCGTGACGCTGCCTGACCCGTCGGGCCAGGCTGACGTGTGGATCAAGTCGCTCGATGAGCCGGGAGTATCGGCCCGGGTCACGGTCACGTCCTGGCCCGCCCTGTCCTGGGCGGCCCGCATCGACAGCGCGGACGTGATGGGCAGCCGGTACCCGATCACCTCCCAGGACGAGTACAAGGCCGCGTCCAGTGACATCACGCTGGACGCGGAGGGCGACGCGATCGAGATCATGCGGAAGCTGCTCACCACCCCAGGGGTGCGGCTGCTTCAGACCCGGGCGGACGCGCGCCGGCCCGATCAGTTCGTGCTGCTCGGCGACCCGGCCGAGGCGATCGACACCACCCCAACCGGGGCGCGCACGTTCACGGCGCAGGTGACGGAGGTGGAGCGGCCGCCGACGGCCGGCCAGCCGATGCGCATGCCCGGCTGGTCATACGACGCGCTCGCCGCGGCCTGGGACTCGTACGACGCCGTGGCCTCCGCGTACAGCTCGTTCGCGTCGCTGGCGACCAACGGGGCAGCGTAGTGCTGCCGATCAGCTCGGCGGCGCTGGCGGCGCTGGCGGGCGCGATCCGCCGCCCGGCCCGCGCCGAGTGGTCCAACGACGGCACCACCTGGCGCCCGGCGCAGCTCGTGCCCGGTTCAGCGCAGATCAAGGTGGACCAGACCGCTGATGTCCGGTACACCGCGACAGCCGAGCTCGGCGGGGTGGACATCGGCCGGGACGGCATCAACGACGTCGTCACCAACGTTCGCCTGTGGCAGGGGCTCCAGCTCGCGCGGCGCGAGCCGGAGTGGATCCCGGCCGGGCACTACGTGGTCAGCCGCCCCGCCCGGACAGCCGCGGGCACGATCACGGTCGAGCTGGCGGGCCGCGAGGACGAGCTGCGCCGGGCGAAGTTCCCCTCGTCGCGGACGCTCGGCCCGGCCTCCGCCAAGGAACTGGTGGAGCAGCTGGTCGGCGAGGCCCTGCCCGGAGTACCGGTGGCCTGGCTGCCGGGGGTCGCGCCGCAGACCACCGTGCCGCAGATCGTCTCCGATGACCGGTGGGGTGTGCTCTCCGCCGGCACGGACTCCAACGGCACCGGTACAGGCATCGCTGCGGCGCTGGCCGGGCGGATCTGGGCGGACGCGCGCGGCATCGTCACCGTGGGGCCGGTCCCGACCCTCGCGGACCCGGTGGTGTGGCGGATCCCGCGTGGCCCCGGCGGGGCACTGGTCAGTGTGCAGGAGGAGACCAGCGCCGAGGGCCTGGTCAACGTCTGGATCGTCACCTCAGACGGCGGCGACGGGGCTCCGGCCATCACCGCGTACGCGTGGGACGACGACCCCAACAGCCTCACCTATGCCGGGCCCGACCCGATCAACGACCCTCTGGCGCCGCAGCGCCTCGGCCTCACCGGTGTGCGCCTGCGCGTGGACCGGTACGCCAGCGCGGTCATCACCACCCAGGCTCAGGGCACGGACGTGGCAAAGTCCCGGCTCGCCGATTCCCTCGGCGTCCAGTCGTCGCTGTCGTTCACGGCGGCGTGCAATCCGGCCCTCGAGGCCGGGGACGTGGTCGAGGCCGAGGTGCGGCCTGGGGTGTGGGAGCCGCATCTTGTTGACTCCCTCGGCTACACCCTCGGCGCTCCGTCCATGCAGTGCACCACCCGCACGACCACCAGGAGGCTGTGAAATGGGCGACGCGGCCGAGGACTTCGCCCGCCTCATGGCGCAGGCCAGCGCGAGCACGAGCGGCATCGTCTCCGCCCGGGTGGAGGACGTGACCGCGTCGGGCAGGGTGAACCTCGACCTCAATGGCCAGCTACTCCTCGAGGTCGCGTGCGCGGACTCCTACCGCGACCGGACGAAGGACGACTGGGTCGCCGTGCGCATGGGCGCACGGCCCGTGGTGATGTGGCGCCTGGGCGATGACCCGGCTGAGACCGACCAGGCCCGGGTGCAGGCCCTGGCTGAAGAAGTCCTCGACGACATGCAGGTGATCCGGGCGGCGACGTACGGGACCGGGGCGCCGGCCGGGTCGGGCTGGCAGCAGGCCACGGAGGTCCACGTCCGCAAGGTCTCCGGGAAGTTGGAGGTCTATTTCAAGGTCGGCGACGCCAGTGACCCGTCCCCGGGCACGCCGCCGACCCGGCCGCCGAAGACAGTCACGATCTCGCCGACGAGCTCCGGCTCCTGGCGCAACGGCCGGAGGGACGAGGGTCGGGACAACCCGTTCCAGGGCGACTACTCCGGCCGTGGTGACCTGCGTGGGGCGTGGTTCTACGGGAGCGCGATCCAGAACGCATGCTCGGGCAAGACCGTCGCGTCGATGAAGGTGCAGTTCACCCGGAAGGGCGGGGCCGGGGCCAACTCGCGGCGCCCCCTGCACCTGTACCTGCACGACCACAGCTCGCCGCCCTCCTCCCTGGATCTCGACGACGGGCCGGAGGAGCTCATCAGCCTGAGCGTGGGCGCCAAGGGCACGGCCACTATCCCGTCTGCCTGGCGCAGCCAGCTCGCCAGCGGGGCCGCGAAGGGCCTCGCCATCTACGCCCGCGGCTCAAGGGACTACATGTCCGTCACCGGCGGGCGCATCACCATCACCTTCTCGGCATAGGGGGCACCCGCTTTGGCCACCATCGGATATGCACAGCTGCCGGTGCCCGGGGGCGGGGACGGGCCGGACGTCATCGCGGCGGTCGCGGAGCTGGCGACCGCCGTGGACCCGCACCTGGTGCAGCACGTCACCAACCTGGCCGACCGCAACAGCACGCTGTCGAGCGCTCCCCAGCACACGGTGGCAATCGCAGACGACGGCACCACCTGGGTCAAGACCGAATCGGGCTCCAATACGTGGATCACCGTGTGGGAGCCGCTGCCCGAGTGGCAGGACGTCACCCCGGCCGCCGGGTACCAGGAGGACACGTACACCCCGCAGGCCCGGCGCGTCGGGAAGCAGGTCTTCCTGCGCGGCCGGATCGCGCGCACGGACGGGGCGGTCATCCCCAACGGCGGAATCAAGATCGCCTCGGTGCCGACGGATTGCATCCCGCAGGGACAGATCGGCGCGTGGGCGGCGACGTCCAGCCTCGCGGGCAGCGTCGTCATCGGCACCGGGAAGTTGGAAGTCCTGGACGTCGATACCGCCTCGAGCCTGGGCGATCCGGGATCTGTCCTCTGGTGGTCCCAGGACGGGCCGACGGAGTCCGGCACCCCCTGGGTGAACATCTCCGGCTCGTACTGGATCGACTGAGGGAGGCGCGGCATGACGCAGTACACCTATGGCGGCACCCCGGCCGACGTCCTCACCGACTCCGCAGGCAACGCCATCCCGAGCTACGCGGTGCTGGTGTACCGGGCGGGGACGAACGAGCTGATCACCGCCCTGTATGAGGCGAATGGCACCACGCCGATCGCCGAGCTGCGCACCAATCCGGTTGGCTCGGCGGCGCCTGGTGCGGTCCGCACCTTCAAGGTCGATGACGCGACGGCGATCGAGTACGAGTACAACGGGCCCGGCGGTACGCCGCTGCGCTGGTACCAGGCCGCGCGGGAACTCGCGCAGGAGGCCATCGGGACGGCCGCGGACGCGCTGAAGAAGAGTGAGGGCGGCACGGTCACCGCCCCGGTCACGCTCGCCGACGGCGCTGCTGTCGACGGCGGCCTGGACGTCGAGGGCGGCGTGGCGGCCGACGGGCTCACCGTCAGCGGCAATGCGACGGTCTCCGGCGTGCTCACCGCGGGCAGCTTCCAGCTCTCCGGGATGCGCATCTTCAACCCGCGCGTGTACGGGGCGGTCGGCGACGGTGTGGCCAACGACGCCCCGGCGATCCAGTCCGCGCTGAACGCGGCGCGTACCGCGGGCGGGGGCTGGGTGCTGGTGCCTGCGGGCACGTACAAGTTGGCGTCGCTGCCGTTGCGGATCTACGGGCGCACCCGCCTCACGCTGATGCCGGGCACCAGGTTCGTGCGTGCGCAGGCCACCACGATGCTCCTCAACGGGGACGCCGACCAGTCCTACGGCGGCTGGACGGGCCACGGGGACATCGTGATCGAAGGCGGCGTATGGGATATGAAGGGCACCACCAGTGGCCTGACGTCCAGCAGTATGTGCATCAGCATCGGGCACGCCCGCGGCGTCACCGTGCGCGGCGTCGAGGTGCGGGACCTGCCCGGGTACCACGGCATCGAGTTCAACAGCACGAAGAACGGGCTGATCGAGGACTGCCGGTTCCTGGGCTACGTCGACCCCGGCGGCCGTGATTTTTCCGAGGCCGTGCAGATCGACCTGGCCAAGAGCTCGGGCGCGTTCGGCGGCTTCGGCCCGTATGACAACGCGGTGTGCGAGGACATCGAGATCCGGAACTGCTACGTCGGCGCGTCCGGCACCGCGGGCACGACCGCGTGGCCGCGCGGCATCGGCTCCCACTCCGCGACGGTGGGCACCGCGCACCGACGTATCCGCATCGTGGGCAACACCTTCGAGGGCTGTCTCCAATACGGGGTGGTGGCGTACGCCTACGACGACTGCGTGATCCAGGGCAACACCCTGACCGGCTGCGGCTCCGGGATCCGGGCGCGCACGATCATCAGCTCGGACGCCGCGGACTCCACCGACCTGTCCGGCACGGTCACCAACGCCTCCCAGGCCATGCGGAACCTGGTGATCGCCGACAACACGATCCGGAACACCGGGAGCGTGGACGACGGGATCCTGCTGTACGGGGAGAGCACCGGCCGGGTCACCGACGTCACGATCACCGGCAACGTCGTGGACACCGTCGGCGGCTCCGAGAACGGCGTCAGGATCTACTACGCCGAGCAGTACACCTTGAGCGGCAACCTCGTACGGAGCACCGGCGGTACGGGCATCAGCCAGGAACAGATCCTCGGAGCGACAATCACCGGGAACCGGATCTACGCCCCGGGCGCGGTCGGCATCTCCTGCGACACCGGCACCGGCGTGCTGATCGCCGACAACGGGATCCGGGACGCGGGCACCAACGGCATCCACGTGCTGGCTGGCACCGACGTCTCTGTGCAGGACAACTACGTCAAGGGCTCCTCCCGCGCGTCGTCCGGGAACTACGGCATCCGCATCAGCTCGGCGCTTGATGGGCTGAAGCTGTCCGGGAACAAGGTCCGCAAGTACGGCAGCGGGAACGAGGCCGCGTGGGGCGTCAGCATCACCAACACCTGCACCAACGTGACCAGGTGGGGCAACGACATCGCCGACTCCGGCACCAGCGGGGGCATGGACGACCAGTCCACCCAGCCGAACACCAGCCCCTTCGACCTGACCGGGCACATCGAATCGCTGATGCGGCCCTCGGGCCGTTACGAGACGACCACCCGGCTCCGCGCGGGCACCAGCAACACCCCGACGTCAGGGTCGCTGTATCTGGTGCCGCTGTGGCTGCCCAAGGGCTTCACCGTCTCCAGCCTCGGTTTCGTGTCCGGGGGCACGGCGGCGTCCAGCCCGACGAACTGGTGGTTCACCCTCCACAACTCGGCGAAGGTCGCGGTCGCCCGGACCGCGGACCAGACCACGACGGCCTGGGCGGCGAACACGGCGAAGAGCGTGGCGATCGCGCAGACGACCGCGGGCAGCGCCTCTTCGTACGTGACGACGTACACGGGGCTGCACTACATCGGCGTCATGATCAAGGCCACGACCGTGCCGTCCCTCGTCTCGGAGGGGTCCGTCGCGGACATCCTTGCGAGCGTCTCGCCCGGGTTCGGCGGTACGGATGCCGGGTTGAGCACGCCGCCCACCGTCACCAGTGGCGCTTTCACGGCCGGCGCGTTCGGCACGGGCAGCGGGATCTTGCTGTACGGCTACGCCACCTGACCGCAACCCGCTCCGCCCCACACCACCGCCCCGCGCCGCCCGGCTCGGGGCCTTCTTCTTCCCCAGGAGTATCCGCATGGCCACACCCCTGTCTGCCGCCACCGCCCTCGCGGCACTCAGAGCCGAGGGCTGCAAGGTCACCGGGCACAAGGACTGGCAGGACCACAACCGCAACCACAAGGGCTCATGGGGCCAGGTCCACGGGGTGATGATTCACCACACCGTCACCCGCGGCGCCACCGCCGCACAGACCGCCGACTCGGTGGAGCTCTGCTACGACGGCCACGCCGATCTGCCCGGCCCGCTGTGCCACAGCGTCGGCGCCAAGGACGGCACGATCTACATGGTCGGTTGGGGGCGGGCCAACCACGCCGGGCTCGGTGACGACGACGTCCTCCAGGCTGTCATTGCCGAGACCGCGCTGCCGCCGGACAACGAAGCGAACGCGGACGGCAATCGCGCGTTCTACGGCATCGAGCTCATCAACCTCGGCGACGGGAAGGACCCGTGGCCCGAGGCTCAGGTGGAGGCAGCCGCGCGGTGGGCGGCCGCGCTGTGCCGCAAGCACGGATGGTCGGAGAAGTCGGTGATCGGCCACAAGGAATGGCAGCCAGGCAAGATCGATCCCACGTTCTCCATGGCCGACTTCCGGGCCCGGGTCGCCAAGCTGCTGGCCGGGAAGCCCGGGGGCGGTGGAACCCCGCCCACCACGCCGGTGCCGACGACCTACACGGTGAAGGCCAAGGACACGTTGTCCGGGGTCGCGAAGAGCCACGGGCTCACGCTCGCCCAGCTGATCGACCTCAATCCGTCGCTGATCTCCCCGGGCGACAAGCTCCGAATCAAGAAGTGAGGTAGACCCATGGCTGATCAGGTCCCTGTCGAGGCGAAGGTGAAGGCGGCAACGACTGCGACCTTCCTCGTGTCGCTCGTGCTCGCTGTCCTCAACTCGGTGGCCGCGGACGAGTCCCTGCTCGACCCGCTGCCCGGCTGGCTTCAGGTGATCACCATCGCTCTGGTTCCGCCCGGGGTGACGTTCCTGTCTGGTTGGCAGGCCCGGCACACCCCGCGGGGCCCGGCGGGCCTCTGACCGTGTTCGCGCAGCAAGAGGGGGCGACGACCGTGGCCGAGCTGTTCGGTATCAACCCCACCCAGGGCGGCGCCGTCGTCCTCATCACCATCGTGGTCCTCATGGTGCTGACCGGCCGCCTGGTGCCCCGCTCCACCCTCCAGGACATGCGGGAGGAGCGGGACACCTGGCGCGCCGCACATAGCGAGTCTGAGGCGGGGCGGGCGGCGGACCGGGAGCAGATCCGCGAGCTGCTGGAGCTGTCCCGGACGGCTGGCCACGTGCTGACTTCTCTGCCGCAGCCGCAGCGGGAGGAGGTGGCCGCTGATGCTCGGCTGGATCAGGCGCCTACGTCGTCGGGGTGAGCCGACGCCGGGGCAGCAGGCTGCGGAGGCGGCGCTGGACCGGGCGCGGGTGGCGCGGCAGGAGGCCGAGGAGCGGCGGCCGCTGGTGATTGCGGAGGTTCAGCGGATGCGGCGGCTGCGGGAGGAGAACAATTTCGAGGCGAAGATCCGCGCTGTGTTCGGGGGGTCGTCGTGATGGGAGGGCTGGCGGTGGACCAACTGGTCAATGTGGTCGCGAGCGGCTTGGTCTTCCTGACCTGCGCGGGTTTCGCTCTCACCTACCACCTGCTGGCGCCGTGGTGGCGCAGCGACATAGGGCGGAATCTGATGTCGTTCGCTGGCGCCGTGGGGCTGCTGTGCCTCTACACGATGCTCATCACCGCATGGCCCGAGGGCTGCATGGCGACGGTGCTGCGTAGCTGTCGGGTGGCGGTGTTGGTGGCGATCGCCGCGCTGATGGCGCAGCGGACGCGGATGGTGGTCCGGGCTCAGCGGGAGCGGCGGGAGCGCTCTGGAGTGTGACGACGGCGGGTGTGTGCCCCCTCTGGCCTTCGGGCCGGAGGGGGCTTTCGTCGTGTCTGGTCAGTCGCGGAGTGCCTGCTGAGCTTGCTCGTCCAGCGTGTCAGCGAGCCGCGCCAATTCGGGTGCCTGGTAGGAGGTTCCGAGGTCGCGGAGGAGGCGCGAGACCTCGGTGGCGTCCAGCATGACCATGTCCTGCTCGGGTGCGATGAAGGTGCGTAGCTGCACCTGCGGGGCGGACGGCGGCTGGTTTCGCTGTGCGTTGGCGCGGGCGTCGGCGTGCGCGATGAGTCGGGTGGTGAGGGCGTCGGAGAGTGGGATGGTGCCGTCTGCGGCGTACTGTCGCAGGGCGCTGACGACCACGGTGCTGATGTTGGTGCCATCGTTCTTGGCCCGGTCTTTTGCGGCGGTCCATACGTCGGCGGGGACGCGGACGTTGCGCTTGGGGGTCTCGCCGGTCTTGGGCCTGGGCATCGGTCTACCCCGTTTCTGTAGGGACGCTGTAGGTACAGAAACTAGCGGCGGCTCGGCGGGGTGCGCAAGAGGCTGAACCGGGGCTGAGAACACAACGGCCCTCACGGTGAAGTGAGGGCCGATTAGTGCACCCCTGGGCTGTCCCGGGGGTACCGTTCCAAGTGTCGAGCTTGAGAACGAGGAGACCAGTATGCCCGAACATGCTGACATCGGTTCCCGCCTCCGCGACATCCGCAAGCGACGTGGGCTCACGCAACGAGAACTGGCCGCCGCCTCCAAGGTCTCCACATCCCTGATCCGAAAGCTGGAGCAGGGTGAAGTGGAGACCACACGGCTGGAAACGGCCCGACGGCTGGCCGCCGCCCTCCACGTGCCCACTACTCGTCTCGTTGACCGAGGCGACGCCCCAGGCGACCTCCAAAGCGGCACCGATCGTTCCGACTTGTGGACGCCTGTGCGGCGGGCCATCGAGCGTCCCCCCGCAAGGCAGGCGGGGGAGGCGCCGACGGTAGATGACGTCCGCCGGGCAGCCCATGAAGTCCAGGTCGCGCGTAAGGCCAACAAGTACACCGACGTTGCTGCCCTCCTGCCGGGCCTCCTCCGCGAAGCGGACGCCTTGGACCGGGCGGATGCGGAGGCACGAGACACGCAGGCCCACGTGCTGCTCCTGGCGGGGTCCACGCTGACGCAAAACCGTCAGTGGGACGCCGCTGATGTCGCGCTGTCCCGAGCACTGGACGTCGCGGAGGATCGGCACCTGAGCGCATACGCAGTCAGCACTCAGTGCTGGCTGCTCCTTCGCCAGGGGAAGCTGACTGCTGCTCGCGAGTTGGCGACGCGGTGGGCTGACGACCTGGAGCCTCGGTGGTCGCGCGCGACGTCCGCCGATCTTGGGACCTGGGGGAGGCTGTTGACGAAGCTGGCCGCGTCTGCAGTCCGGGACAATCGTCCGGGTGAGGCGCAAGACGCGCTGAAGCTGGCACGCAGCGCTGCGGTGGTGACCGGACGTGAGTTGCCCTCGGCTGGCGACATGGCGATGTGGGGGCCGGTGACGGTGGCCTATATCCGGGCTGAGACTCACGCGATCCAAGACGAACCCGAGCAGGTCCTGAAGATCGCGGGCGGGCTGCCGGTTCCGGGGCGGCGGGACCCTCGGCGTCAACTCGCCGCCTACAACCGGCACCGCCTGGATGTGGCCAGCGCGCATGTGTCCCTGCGGCAGCACGGGGAGGCTGTGGAGATCTTGACTGAGCTCCACAAGGCGGTTCCCCAGTGGCTGCCTTGCCAGCGGTACGCCCGGGACATCATGGCCGACGTGATCGACCGCCGCCGAACGTTGACGCCGGAGATGAGGACTCTCGCTGACGCGGTTGGCCTGCCGCTGTAGCGCTCTTGGCACTTCTGCTGACGGGTCGCCAGGAGTGCCATTGAGTGACAGCCGTCACCACACTTAGCGTCACGACACGGATACATTCCGGCCGTTGAGGAGCCGTGTCGTGATCGCTGGACCAGAGAGCCGCCTGCCGTGGGCCCCGCCGCCCTCCGGGGACGTCGAGCCGTTACCCGTAGGGAAGTGGTGGGACGCAGTCCGCGTCACGCCGCCCGTTGGGGAACGCGCCCTCGCTCTGCTCGGCGACGACACCGGGGCCGTCATCCAGGACAGCTACGGCACCCTCTACTGGCTCGTCGCCGTCGGCTCCGCCGCGAGCTGGCACCTCCGCGGGACCCGCGTCCTGTGCGAACTGGCTGACGAAGCCACGTACCTGGGCGTGCCGCCGGTCGACTGGACCAAGCCCTCCCACAAGGGCAACACCCACTGGCGCGTACCGCTCGGCCCCGACCGGTACCTGACCGACACCCGCGCGCTGTGGCAGGCCCTCGCCGCCGCGGACCACGCCGAACTCGGGCCCCGCGTCGAGGGACGCCAGCTGTGCGTCCGCTGCCAGCTGCCGACCGACGAACCGGTCCTCGTCGGCGCGGAAGGCGCCGTCTACGCCTGCCCCCGGCACGCCCCGGAGTACCAGCGGGACGCCGTGGCACTGATGGTCGCGCTGCGCCGCGGCCCGGACGCCTGATGGGCGGCCAGCAGACCACCGTCCTGCCCGCGGCCGAGGAAGAGTGGCGGGCCGCGATCGAGCACGCCGCGTGCTGCCTCGCCTGCCGCACCCCGGGCACCGTGTGCGAGACCGGCGAGACCCTGCTCGCCGCCTACAACGCGGCCACCCGCCGGGCCAGGTCGGGCGGTGCCGGATGAGCCACCGCCGGAAGGGCCCCGCCGTACGAGCCGGGCTGTACGCGGTCCGTGCCGCCCGCGCTGGGTTGATCCTCGCCGCGCTGCTCGGCGTCCTGGCCGCCGCCGTCGCCCTGTGCCTGGCAGGAGACCCCGGATGACGTTCTCCTGGGCCGTGATGGATACCTGCATGCGCCTCGTGGACGCGGTGGACGAGCTCCAAGAGGCCGACGCCGACCCGCTGCTCCTGGCGACCCGGCCGGACATCGTGGAGCGATGGGCTGCACTGTCGGCGGACGAGGAGTGGACGTACCTGAAAGTCCTGGCCCACCGCCACGCCCACGCCGACCCGCCTCGGGACCTGCCCAACCACCAGCCGGGCGAGGGCCTCGACTACGCGCTCGCATTGCAGGCCGACGCCCGCGGGACCGAGCTGCTGGGCGAATGGCATCCCGCCATCGAGCCGCCGTCCAAGGAGACCGGGCTCATGGCCGCGGTCCTCTTCGTGACGGCCGTGCGAACGGAAGTACGGGCAGGCGCCCTCCGCCGGCGCACAGAGACCGGGTGGGCCGCTGGGTGAGGTCCGGGCCCCCGTACCGGACGACGGCCCCAGCGGTCCACCCTCCAAACCCCCGCCCCGGCCGCGCGCTTGGACGGCCAGCGGCCGGGACGGAGACCGTGCACCACCCCACAGAGAGAGGTACACATGCGTGACGTTACTGCGTTACTCGACCAGCCGACGCGAGCCGAGGTCGTAGGCACTGTCCTCCGCGGCAACCCTGAGTTGACCGAGCACATGGCCGTGAGGATCGTGGACGAGGCGGTCAAGTTCGTCGCCGCGGCGGCAACATCGCCGACCCCGCTCGTCCCGTCGCAGGTCGTGGACGAGGGCTGGCACGCGCTCATCCTCCACACCCGCACGTACCGCCAGCTGTGCGACCGCGTCGGCACCTTCGTGCACCACGTCCCCGAAGCGCCGGCGCCCGACCAGCGCGCGCCCGAGGCGCTGACCCGCACCCAGCAGCGCATCACCGAGGCGGGTTTCCCCCTGGACGACGCGCTGTGGCTCGCCCCCGACGACCCGAGCATCCCCGTGGCCGCCAGCTGCCAGCACAGCGATGATGGCGGCCCGATCGTCATCATCCCCAAGCCCAAGGGCTGACCCGCCCCGTAGGCTGCGGGCCGGAAGAGAGGAGTGTCTGATGGAGTGGATCGACCCGAGGTACGCCGACCTGGTCGAGGCGATGCGCACCGCCCAGGACGAGGCCGACGAGGCCACGCCGGAGAGCGGACGTCTCCGGGGGTTCATCATCCCGGACTCCGATCCCGGCCCGCTGCCGCGCTGACCCGGCCAGCACCCCGGCGTTCGGTCTCCTGCCCGTCCGCCTCCCCGCACAACCGGAGGAGACGAACGGGCGCTCTGCCACCCCTATTCGTGTGACATACGGAGATCCGCCGTGACATGCACGCCGAAACGCGTACGCTCGCCTCCCGATGGGCGAGTTTGCAGACCAGGCCCGCACGCGCCTCGCGCACCTCCTCCGGATGGCCCGCGCGGACTCGGAGCGGGAGCGGGCACAGATCGTTGAGTACGCCAACGCCACACCAGAACCACCCCTCATGGGACCGATGGGTATCAGCACCACCGGCTGCCCACAGTGCCGACGCACCATGTGGATGCAACGGGACGGTGAAGGCCCCCTGTGGGTGTGCGCGGGGTGTGGCCACGTTGAAGGGGTCGCCATGGAGTGCCCGAGTTGCCACGTAGCAATGAAGCCACCCCTACCCGGCTGGTACGACCGCTGGCAGTGCCCGAGCTGCCCACGGCGCGCCGCCTCCCGCGACACCCCTGACGACATCGAAGACCGGGAACAGGGACGGCTGGCGGTCATTGCGCAGTTGGACGACGCGATGGCGCTGCTGGCCGGAGAGAGGACAGGCCGTGGGTCAGGGAATCGAGACCAAGGGCTGTAGCAGCTGCGGCGGCACCATGTACCGGACCGTGGATACGGACGACAACGGCAACCCGACAAGCGTGACCCAGTTCGTGTGCTCGGGGTGCGGGGCGGTCGAGTAGGAGCCGGGCCGGCCGCGCGTCGCACCGGCGGCGCGCGGCTTGGTGCTGATCGCGTACGCGTACGCCAGCCGCTGAGGGCTCCGCAGGGCGTCCACACGATCGCTACCGAGCCGTTACTGGCGGGGGTTGCTCCGGATACTCGGACGTCCGATAGTTGCACCGTGAAGTTACCGGCCGTTACGGTCGGCTGGCCATGCCCCTACGTCCCTGGAGCCCGCCATCACTACGCCCCTCGATGCGAGCCCCCACGCCCGATGCTCACGCCTCGCGTGGGCCCGTCGGGTCCAGCGGGCTATCCGGCATCAACGCGGACGGCGCGACATGTAGCGCGCGAGCGATCTGGAGCAGCCGGTCCAGGGACGGCGAGTGCATGCCCTGTTCGATCCGATAGATCGTGCGTCGCTCCGCGCCGATGCGACCGGCCAACCCTTCCTGGGTCAGATTGCGATCCATCCGTAAATCGCGGACGCGAGTGCCGATATCCCGGCGCCACCGGAGGATCCAGTCGGGCGGGGGATCGGTCGGGACGTGCACCAGTCCACGCTGAATGGACCAAGATCAAAAGTCAGTGCCATGGCGTGTGACATTTTTCGATCATGGGTAAACGAGCAGACGGCGGGGACGCTCTCCCCTGCCCCGAAAATCGCACGCATGTTCGCTCTATCGAGTGAACGCGCACACTCCCCCACATCCGGCTGATCGACCGGGGCAAACGAATGTCACGCCCCACAGGCCGGGTGCCACGGGGCCGCCATCTCGGATGGCGGGTCATCCCCTGTGGCACCCCGGGCCGTCGGCGGATCCGAGGCGCTCCCCGCCCCTGCCGACGGCCCACCCAAAAGGATGACCCCCGATGCCGCTTTGCGCGGCATCGGGGGTCATCTTCGTTCCGGAAGCGTTCCGGTCGGGCCGCCGGATTCCGGGATCCTTCCGCATGACACCGGAAGATGTGGCCACGCATTGAAACGCTTCGCAACGCTAGTTCGTGCTGGCCAAAGCAGGTTTCAGGGCTTCAGCCTCCGTTGACGTTCTCCGCCTGGAACATCCAGTGGTGCTTCTCGAGATCCCGGGTGAGCCCGATCAGGATGTCCTGGCTCACCGGGTCGGGATCGGCGGTGGCGTCGATGCGCTCACGCATGCGGGCGATCACCGACGCGAGGGCCTCCACCAGCGTCCGCACGGCTTCCTTGTCCTCGGTCCAGCCACCCTTGACCGCGCCGACGGCGCTGGTCTTCGCGACCGTCTCGGCCCGCCCGTCCGGAGCCACCCCGATCGCCGAGGACCGCTCCGCCACCGTGTCGGCGTGCGCCCGGGCGGTCGCGACGACCTCGTCGAGCTGGAGATGAACCGTGCGGAACCGCGGGCCGACGACCGTCCAGTGGATCTGCTTGCCCACCAGCGCGAGGTCCACGAGGTCGACGAGGGCGCCCTGGAGGGCATCGCCGACGATCTTCAGACCTTCGTCCCCGAGCGGACTCTTGACCACAGTCATCCGCTTCCTCCTGTTCGACCGTTCAGCCCCCTTGATTACCTCTCACCCCTGGGTGACCCGAAAGAGGCGGAACAAACATCGGGCCCCGGCCGGTGAGAACCGACCGGGGCCCGAAAAGCCGCAGGGCAAGGCCTGTACGTGGATCAGGCCGCCACGACGTCCACAGCCTCCGTGGGCGCCTTGATCGTCACCCGCTCCTCCGGGACACCCGTCACGGAGGACACGGATACGGGGTTGAGCATCGGCCGCATCGGCGCGGGCACCTTCTCGCCCGCCGCCGCCGACTCCGCCAGCTCCGCGAGCGACAGCTCGTCGCTCACCTCTCGCATCACCTGCGACATCCGTACGTCCAGGGCATCGCAGATCGCGGAGAGCAGCTCCGACGAGGCTTCCTTCTGCCCGCGCTCGACCTCTGACAGATAGCCGAGCGACACCCGGGCGGAGGAGGAAACCTCGCGCAGAGTACGGCCCTGGCGCTGGCGCTGCCGACGCAGCACGTCACCCAGCAGGCGACGGAGCAGAATCATCGCTGGCTCCCTCCTCGGACCTCGGATCCGGATCCTTCACGCCCCACCGTACCGCCTCCGGCTGCGCCCGTGCGGGGAGCGATGTCGTGTTCACTCAGGGCTGCAAACATCAAATCCCGCTGTGTTGTTCCGTATCCTGTGCCCCCGCTGTTGCGATCAATTCGCTGAACAGCAGCTTGACCGCGGCCTCCACGCTCTGTTCGCGGACGCCCGAGCGGTCCCCCTCCAGCCGCAGCGCGGCCGCCGCCACCCGGTCCGCGGGCCCGGCCACCGCCACGTGGACGGTGCCCACGGGCTGACCGTCCTGCGGTGTGGGACCCGCCACACCGGTGGTGGCCACACCCCAGTCGGCGCCCAGCGCGCGCGTCACGCCCCGGGCCATCTGCCGCGCGACCTCGGCGTCCACCGCCCCGCGCTCGGCCAGCAGGGCGTCGTCCACCCCCAGCAGCTCGTGCTTGAGCGCGGTGGCGTAGGCGGTCACCGAACCGCGGAAGGAACGGGACGCCCCGTCCACCGCCGTCAGCTCCGCGGCCACCAGACCGCCGGTGAGCGACTCGGCCACCGCCACGGTCTGCCCGCGCCGCTCCAGCAGCGCCAGCACCCCGGCCGCGGTGGCCCGCCCGTGCTCCGCCGGGCCGCCCTCCGGGGCGCCGCCGTTCATGGCGCGGGCTCCTGGGCCGCGCGGCCGGCACGGCGCAGCACGATCGCCTGGCGCACGTAGTCGAGACCGGTGACGACGGTCAGCACCACGGCCACCGCCATCACCCAGAAGCGCAGGGTGGCCAGCGGCCCGGTCAGCGCCAGGATGTACATCCCCACCGCCGTGCCCTGCGCGAGGGTCTTCATCTTTCCGCCGCGGCTGGCCGGGATCACCCCGTGCCGGATCACCCAGAACCGCATCAGTGTGATCCCTATCTCACGGAAGAGGATCACGCCCGTCACCCACCAGGGCAGATCGGAAAGGGCCGACAGACAGATCAGCGCCGCGCCCATGATCGCCTTGTCCGCGATCGGGTCGGCGATCTTGCCGAAGTCGGTGACGAGGTTGTACCGCCGGGCCAGGTGGCCGTCGAAGAGGTCGGTGATCATGGCGATCGCGAACGCCGCCCAGGCGAACGAGCGCCAGGCCGGGTCGTAGCCGCCGTTGTGGAGCATCAGCAGCACGAACACCGGCACGAGGACCAGCCGCATCATGGTGAGGATGTTGGCGATGTTCCACAGTCGGGCGGGCCGGACGGCCGCGGCCGTCCGGTGGTGGCCTCCCGCGGCGGAGGCCGGGACGCCTGTCATCTGGCCGCCTCCTCGGTACACGCGCCGCCACCGGATCCGTCCAGCGGCCGCAGCGGCTCCGCGACGAGGTCCACTCCCTCCGTCGCGATCACCTTGGCTTCGACGATACGGCCCACCGCGGGCTTCGCGTCCGTCCTGAGCAGGGTCTGCCCGTCGGTCTCCGGCGCCTGGTGGGCGCCGCGCCCCAGCACCGTCCCGGTCTCCTCGATCTCCTCCACCAGCACGTCGACGACCTCGCCGAGCCGCTCCTCGGCCCGCTGGGCGGTGAGCTCCTCGGCCAGCCGGGAGAGGTGCTCCAGCCGGGCGGCGACCTCGTCCGGGTCGACCTTGTTCTCGTAGCCGGCGGCCTCGGTGCCGTCCTCGTCCGAGTAGCCGAACACGCCGATGGCGTCCAGGCGCGCCTCACTGATGAAGCGCTCCAGCTCGGCCAGGTCCTCCTCGGTCTCCCCGGGGAAGCCCACGATGAAGTTGGACCGGGCGCCCGCCTGCGGCGCCTTGCCTCTGATCTCCTCCAGCAGGCCCAGGAAGCGGTCGGTGTCCCCGAAGCGCCGCATCGCCCGCAGCACCCCCGGGGCCGAGTGCTGGAAGGACAGGTCGAAGTAGGGCGCGACCTTCTCGGTCGAGGTCAGCACGTCGATCAGCCCGGGCCGCATCTCGGCGGGCTGGAGGTAGCTGACCCGGATCCGCTCGATGCCGTCCACGGCGGCCAGCTCCGGCAGCAGCGTCTCCAGCAGCCGGATGTCGCCGAGGTCCTTGCCATAGGAGGTGTTGTTCTCGGAGACGAGCATGACCTCCTTGACGCCCTGCTCGGCCAGCCAGCGGGTCTCCCCCAGCACGTCCGAGGGCCGCCGGGAGATGAAGGAGCCGCGGAAGGACGGGATGGCGCAGAAGGAGCACCGCCGGTCGCATCCGGAGGCCAGCTTCACCGAGGCGACCGGGCTGGAGTCCAGCCGGCGGCGCAGCGGGGCACGCGGCCCGGAGGCGGGCGCCACTCCGGCGGGCAGGTCCTCGGGCGGGGTGTCCTGGGCGTGGCCGGGCAGTGCCACGGCGGAGGCGTCCTGCCGCTGGGCGGGGCTGATCGGCAGCAGCTTGCGGCGGTCGCGCGGGGTGTGGGAGGCGTGGATGCCGCCGGAGAGGATGGTCTGGAGCCGGTCGGAGATATCGGCGTAGTCGTCGAAACCGAGTACCCCGTCGGCCTCGGGCAGCGCCTCGGCAAGCTCCTTGCCGTAGCGCTCGGCCATGCAGCCGACGGCCACGACGGCCTGGGTCCGGCCGTGGTCCTTCAGGTCCCGCGCCTCCAGCAGGGCGTCGACCGAGTCCTTCTTGGCGGCTTCGACGAAACCACAGGTGTTGACGACGGCGACGTCGGCTTCGGCGGCTTCCTCGACGAGCTCCCAGCCGTCCGCCGCCAAGCGGCCTGCGAGCTCCTCCGAGTCCACCTCATTACGGGCGCAGCCAAGAGTGACAAGGGCAACAGTGCGGCGTTCGGGCATGCGCTCAGACTACTTCGTCCCCTGCCCTGCCCCCGCTGCCAGGGCTCCCGATCACGGGCGGTCAGCCCGCTTCGGGATCTCCCTTGGTGTAGCTCAGCCGCTGGACGGCACCGCTGGTGCCCACCTTCTTCACTTCCTTGCCGTTCACGAAGAGCTTGATCGCCCCGGCGTTCCCGAGCACCAGGTCGATGCGCTTGCTGTCGCTGAACGTCTTGGAGTCGCCCTCGCGCAGCACGCCCTCCTCCAGCAGCCGCCCGTTGTGATCCTGCGCGGAGATCCAGCTCTGCCCGCCCTCGGCGGTGAGCTTGACCGTGACCTTGTCCGCCGGAACGCCCGCGATGGCGCTGTCGGACGGCTCAGGGCGGTCCGGTTCGTCGGGCTTGGGCTGGTGACTCCGGCTGGGCGTGTGGCTGGCCTTCGGCGAACCGGATTCCTCGGCGACCGTGGACCCGCCGTCGCCGTCACCACCACTGAAAAGCGTGAAGCCGACGAATCCGACGACGGCCACGATGGCGGCGACCATCGCCGCGGTCCAGTTGGGGCGCCGGGGCTCGGGACGGATCCGCTCGGCCTCGAAGAGCGGGGCCGGGGCGGTCGGCACCGGCCGTCCACCATGATCGGCGTCAAATTGTGCGATCAGACCATCGGGATCGAGTCCGACAGCGCGCGCGAGCACGCGGATATGCCCCCGGGCATACACGTCGCCGCCACAGCGCGAGAAGTCGTCCTGCTCGATCCCCTGCACTATGGGGACCCGGACCCGGGTGGAGGTGCTGACCTCGTCGATGGTCAGCCCGGCGTCGATGCGGGCTTGCCGGAGGGCGCTGCCGACGGAAGGCCGGTCGTTTTCGGGGGAGTTGCCGTCTTCGGGAAAGTTGCCGATGGACACGGGGGCGCCTTTCGAGCGTGTAGCCACCTGCTGGAGGTTCAGTCTAGGGGTGGGACGAAAGGGTCGGGCAAGCGGGAGGACGGAGTTTGTCCGCCATCGGGATTGCCGCGCAATCATGATGGTGCGACCTCACTCCGCCACCTCCCTCAACTTGACGTCTCGGCAGGGGAAACGGTTGCCTGCCGAATCCTTACGAATGAGCCTTACCGCGGATCACGTCCAGCACGCCATCCAATTCGTCCGGCTTCACCAGCACGTCCCGCGCCTTGGAGCCCTCGCTCGGCCCGACGACCCCCCGGGACTCCATGAGGTCCATCAGCCGCCCGGCCTTGGCGAACCCCACCCGCAGCTTGCGCTGCAGCATGGACGTCGAACCGAACTGCGTGGAAACAACCAGCTCAGCGGCCTGACACAGAAGATCGAGATCATCCCCGATCTCCTCGTCGATCTCCTTCTTCCTCCCCGTCCCGACCGTCACGTCCTCGCGGAAGACCGGGGCCATCTGCTCCTTGCAGTGCGTGACGACGGCCTCGACCTCGCGCTCGGTGACATAGGCGCCCTGCATCCGGACCGGTTTGTTCGCGCCCATCGGCAGGAACAGCCCGTCGCCCTTGCCGATCAGCTTCTCGGCGCCGGGCTGGTCCAGGATGACCCGGCTGTCGGCCAGCGAGGAGGTGGCGAAGGCGAGCCGCGAAGGCACATTGGCCTTGATCAGTCCGGTGACGACGTCCACCGAGGGGCGCTGGGTGGCGAGGACCAGATGGATCCCGGCCGCGCGCGCGAGCTGGGTGATCCGGACGATGGCGTCCTCCACGTCACGCGGGGCGACCATCATCAGGTCCGCCAGCTCGTCGACGATCACCAGCAGATACGGGTACGGCTTGAGCTCCCGTTCGCTCCCCTCGGGCTGTTTGACCGTGCCCTTGCGGATCGCCGCGTTGAAGTCGTCGATATGGCGGAACCCGTAGGCCGCGAGGTCGTCGTAGCGAAGGTCCATCTCGCGCACGACCCACTGGAGCGCCTCGGCGGCGCGCTTGGGGTTGGTGATGATCGGCGTGATCAGGTGCGGAATGCCCTCGTACGCGGTCAGCTCCACCCGCTTGGGGTCGACCAGCACCATCCGCACATCGTCCGGAGTGGCCCGGGCCATGATCGAGGTGATGAGGCAGTTGATGCAGGACGACTTGCCGGAGCCGGTGGCGCCCGCCACCAGTACGTGCGGCATGGTCGCGAGGTTGGCCGCCACATAGCCGCCCTCGACGTCCTTGCCGAGGCCGACCAGCATCGGGTGATCGTCGCCGACGGAGTCCGCCGAGCGCAGCACATCACCGAGGTTGACCATCTCGCGGTCGCTGTTGGGGATTTCGATGCCCACCGCGGACTTGCCCGGGATCGGGCTGATGATCCGCACATCGGGGCTGGCGACCGCGTACGCGATGTTCTTGGTCAGCGCGGTGATCCGCTCGACCTTCACCGCCGGGCCGAGCTCCACCTCGTAGCGGGTGACCGTCGGACCGCGGGTGAAGCCGGTGACCGCCGCGTCGACCTTGAACTCCGTGAACACCTTGGTCAGCGAGTCGACCACGGCGTCGTTGGCGGCGCTGCGGGTCTTGCCGGGCCCGCCGCGCTCCAGCAATTCGAGGGAGGGCAGCGAGTAGGTGATGTCACCGGAGAGCTGGAGCTGCTCGGCGCGGGGCGGCAGCGGCTCGGCGGCGTCGGCCGAGGGCCGGGTGAGATCGGGTACGCGGGAGCCCCCCGTCTCCTCGCTCTCGTCGCTCCCGCCGCGGCGGGAGCCCGTCCCGGCGGACTTGGTGAGCTCCGGACCGGTGTCGCCCGGCCGGGACACCGCACCGCTGCCCTCACCGGTGTCGCGCTCCGCCGAGATCCCGTTGCTCAGCCCGGCGACCAGCGGCGAGGGCTGGACGCCGTGCAGGACGGCGCCGTCCAGCGAGGCGGCGGCCGCGGCCGCCACGTCCACCGCGTCCAGGGGACGGTCCTGCGGCGGCTCAACGGGCTGGGTACGGCGCGGGGAACGGCGGCGCCCCCGCAGCGCGTCCTCCTCGGCCCGCTCATGGTCGTCCGCGACATCATCGGCTCCGAGGGCCGGGGCGGACCTCCGCGGGCGCCTGACGGGCGTCTCGCGCCATTCCTCGGCGTACTCCCCATCCGCCCCGGCGTCCTCGAACGCCCCGTGGTCCTGGATCAGGCCCAGCCGGATGCCCGCGGCCCGCAGCCGCTGCGGGATCGCCGCGACCGGGGTCGCGGTGACGACCAGCAGCCCGAAGACGGTGAGCAGCACCAGCAGCGGTACCGCCAGCACCTCGCCCATCGCGTAGATCAGCGGCCGGGAGACGCCCCAGCCGATCAGACCGCCCGCGTCCTGTATCGCCTCGGTCCCCTGGCCGCGCCCCGGAGCCCCGCAGGCGATGTGGACCTGGCCCAGCACCCCGATCACCAGCGCGGACAGACCGATCACGATCCGTCCGTTGGCCTCCGGCTTCTCGGGGTGGAGGATCAGCCGGGCGGCGATGGTGGCCAGCAGTATCGGCACCACCAGATCGAGCCGGCCGAAGGCACCGGTGACCAGCATCTCGACCAGGTCGCCGACCGGGCCGTCCAGATTCGACCAGGTGCCCGCGGCGACGATCAGCGCCAGGGCGAGCAGCAGCAGTGCGCTGCCGTCCTTGCGGTGCGCCGGGTCCAGCCCTTTGGCACCGCGCCCTATGCCGCGGAACATCGCCCCGACACCGCGCGCCGAGCCCATCCACACCGCGCGCACCGCGCGGTAGACACCACTGGTGGGGCTGGGCGCCGGAGGCGGCGCCACCTTCTTCGCCGCCGCCTTCTTCTTCGGAACGGCCTTCTTCGCGGGCGCCGTCGGCTTCTTGGCGGGCGCCTTCCTGGCCACCGCCTTCTTCGCGGGTGACTTCTTCACCGCGCCTCCGGACTGCCCGGCGCGCTTCTTCGGAGTGCCCGCCGCGCTCTGGGAACCCTTGCCGGACGTACGAGAGGCCATGGGGGCGAGATTACCCGCGTCCGCCGTACGGAGCACGCATGGTGGACACATCAGACGCCACTGACGTCACGCGTGCACCGGATACCGGCCGTGCGGTGAGAGGACGGTGACAGGGCGTCAAAGCGCTGGTGGCCGGGGGCGAACGGCCTGCGGCGGGTGGGACGCGGTCAGTTCTGCGAGGGGACCTGGCTGGCGCCGCTGCCCGCGCCCGGCTCCAGGGCGTCCAGCGCCCGCCGCAGACCGGTCAGCTTGCGCTCCAGATGGGCCGCGGTGGCCACCGCGGCCGCGTCGGCCGACTCGTCCAGCTGCTTGGAGAGCGCTTCGGCCTGCTCCTCGACGGCGGCGAGCCGCGCGGAGAGCTCGGCAAGCAGCCCCGCCGACTCCCTGGCGTCCTCACCTGCCGCGGGCTGACCGCCCTCCAACTGCAGCCGCAACAGCGAAGCCTGCTCCCGCAGCTGGCAGTTCTTCATGTACAGATCGACGAAGACCGAAACCTTCGCCCTGAGCACCCACGGATCGAACGGCTTGGAGATGTAGTCCACCGCGCCGGCGGCATAGCCCCGGAAGGTGTGGTGCGGGCCGTGGTTGATCGCCGTGAGGAAGATGATCGGGATGTCCCGGGTCCGCTCACGCCGCTTGATGTGCGCGGCGGTCTCGAACCCGTCCATGCCCGGCATCTGGACATCCAGCAGGATGACCGCGAAGTCGTCCGTCAGCAGCGCCTTGAGCGCTTCCTCCCCTGACGATGCCCGCACCAGGGTCTGATCGAGCGCGGAGAGAATGGCCTCCAGCGCCAGCAGATTCTCCGGCCGGTCATCGACCAGGAGGATCTTGGCCTTCTGCACCATGCCCCGTCCTCCTCGTCCCGGCTTGGGGTCGCCCCAGCTCGAAGAGCTGGGGAAAGCACCGGGCGCCGCCCCAGGGGACGACTCCCTTGCGCCGCCCGTCCTTGTGCCGGTCATGGTAGCCGCACCCCGCTGTTCGCCACACCCTGTCACCGCGATGTCACTGTGCACGTAGCAGAAACGCGGCGGGAGACCAGAAGGTTCCCCGAATACCGCGTTCCCACACGTGTTCGGCGACAGTCAGTCAACACCACAGACGCGCCCCGCGTCCCGCGGGTCACTGCTCTGACATCCACTGCTCCATCACCGCAAGAAGATGATCGGTGTCGACGGGCTTCGTGACATAGTCCGACGCGCCAGCCTCAATACTCTTTTCACGATCCCCCTTCATCGCCTTCGCGGTGAGGGCGATGATCGGCAGTCCGGCGAACTGCGGCATCCTGCGGATCGCCGCCGTCGTCGCGTAACCGTCCATCTCCGGCATCATGATGTCCATCAGGACGAGCACGACATCGTCGTGCTGCTCGAGGACCTCGATGCCCTCCCGGCCGTTCTCCGCGTAGAGCACCTGGAGTCCGTGCTGCTCCAACACGCTGGTGAGAGCGAACACGTTCCGGATGTCATCGTCGACGATGAGCACCTTCTCCCCGTGGAAACCGCCCACCGGCTCCGGTACGACCAGGTCCTGGCCGCCCAGCAGCCACGGCTCCGGGGCCTGCTCCTGGAACTGCCGTCCCCGCCTGCCCGCCCCGCGGTCCACGGGCTGCGGCTGCTCCGGCCCGGCCGACGGCAGCTCGGGCTCCTGCTCGGTCCGCCGGTCCCGCCGGGCCGGCCCCGACACCCGCTGGCCGCCATTGACGGACACGTCCGGCGCCGCCTCGTGCTCCATCGCGGACCCGGCCCCGGTGACCCGCTCCGCGGAACCGTTCTCCAGCGCGGCCGGAGTGCGCGGCCCGGAGGCCGAATGGCCCGGGATCGCGATGGCCTGCGCCGATCCGCCCGGAGCGAGCTGCGGATAGCCCTGGGGCGGCAGCTCACCGGGGTGCAGCGGCAGATAGAGCGTGAAGGTGGAACCGCGGCCGGGCTCACTGGCCGCGTGGATCTCACCGCCCAGCAGCCGGGCGATCTCCCGGCTGATGGACAGCCCCAGACCGGTGCCGCCGTACTTGCGGCTGGTGGTCCCGTCGGCCTGCTTGAACGCCTCGAAGATCACCCGCATCTTGCTGGCCGCGATGCCGATACCGGTGTCGGTCACCGAGAACGCGATCATCTCCGCGTCCGGTTCGCGCAGCGCGCCCGCCTCCAGGAGCTGTTCCCGGATGGCATTGGGCACATCGCCGCCCGCCGGCCGGATCACCAGCTCCACGGCGCCGGTGTCGGTGAACTTCACCGCGTTGGACAGCAGGTTGCGCAGCACCTGCAGCAGCCGCTGCTCGTCGGTGTGCAGTGTGGCCGGGAGTTCGGGCGAGACCCGCACCGAGAAGTCCAGCCCCTTCTCTGCGGTCAGCGGCCGGAAGGTGGCTTCCACGTAGTCGACGAGCTGGACCAGGGCGATCCGGGTCGGGCTGACGTCCATCTTGCCCGCCTCGACCTTCGACAGGTCCAGGATGTCGTTGATCAACTGCAGCAGGTCCGAGCCCGCGCCGTGGATGGTCTCGGCGAACTCCACCTGCTTCGGCGAGAGGTTGCCGTCCGCGTTGTCGGCGAGCAGCTTGGCCAGGATCAGCAGCGAGTTGAGCGGGGTGCGCAGCTCGTGCGACATGTTGGCCAGGAACTCGCTCTTGTAGCGCATCGAGACCGCGAGCTGCTCGGCACGCTCCTCGAGCACCTGCCGCGCCTCCTCGATCTCGGTGTTCTTCACCTCGATGTCGCGGTTCTGCCGGGCCAGCCGGTCCGACTTCTCCTCCAGCTCCGCGTTGGACGCCTGGAGCGCCTTCTGCCGGTTCTCCAGCTCCGCCGAGCGCTCCCGTAGCTGCTCGGTCAGCTCCTGCGACTGCTTCAGCAGCACCTCGGTCTTGGTGTTGACGCTGATGGTGTTGACGCTGGTGCCGATCATCTCGGCGATCTGGTTGAGGAAGTCCTTCTGGATCTGTGCGAACGGCTGGAACGAGGCCAGCTCGACCACACCGAGCAACTGGCCCTCGAAGAGCACCGGCAGCACGATCACATGCGCCGGGGCCGCCTCGCCCAGGCCCGAAGCGATCTTGAGGTAGCCCGGGGGCACGTTCTCCACCAGGATCGCCCGCTTCTCCTCCGCGACCGTCCCGATGAGCGTCTCGCCCGGCTGGAAGGAGGTCGGCATCGACCCGTGGGAGTAGCCGTAACTGCCGATCAGCCGCAGCTCGTAGCCCTCCTCGGAGGTGCTGTCGGCCACCACCTCGGTGCCCTCGCCGATCGGGGCCGCCAGGAAGAACGCGCCGTGCTGGGCGGAGACGACCGGGGTCAGCTCGCTCATGATCAGCCGGGCGACGTCCTCCAGATCGCGCCGCCCCTGCATCAGACCGGAGATCCGGGCCAGGTTGCCCTTCAGCCAGTCCTGCTCCTTGTTGGCGAGCGTGGTCTCGCGGAGGTTGGCGATCATGGTGTTGATGTGGTCCTGGAGGACCTGGATCTCGCCCGAGGCATCCACGTCGATCTTGAGATTGAGATCGCCGCGGGTCACCGCGGTGGCGACCTCCGCGATGGCGCGCACCTGACGGGTCAGGTTCCCGGCCATCTCGTTCACCGACTCGGTCAGGTCCTTCCAGGTGCCGGCCACGTCCCGCACCCGCGCCTGACCGCCCAGCTGGCCCTCGGTACCCACCTCACGGGCCACCCGGGTCACCTGGTCGGCGAACGACGACAGCTGGTCGACCATCGTGTTGATGGTCGTCTTCAGCTCCAGGATTTCGCCCCGCGCCTCGATGTCGATCTTCTTGGTCAGATCACCCTGGGCGATCGCGGTGGTGACCATGGCGATGTTGCGCACCTGACCGGTCAGGTTGGACGCCATCGAGTTCACGGACTCGGTGAGGTCCTTCCAGGTGCCCGACACCCCGGGCACCCGCGCCTGACCACCGAGGATGCCGTCGGTGCCCACCTCGCGCGCCACCCGGGTCACCTCGTCGGCGAACGACGACAGCGTGGTCACCATGGTGTTGACGGTGTCGGCCAGCGCCGCGACCTCGCCGCGCGCCTCGACCGTCACCTTCTTCGTCAGATCGCCATTGGCGACCGCCGCCGAGACCTGGGAGATGTTCCGCACCTGGATGGTGAGGTTATTGGCCATCAGGTTGACGTTGTTGCTCAGGTCCTTCCAGATGCCGGTGACGCCCGGCACCCGCGCCTGACCGCCCAACTGCCCTTCCGTACCCACCTCACGGGCCACCCGGGTGACCTGCTCGGCGAATGACGAGAGCTGGTCCACCATCGTGTTCACGGTGGTGACGAGCTCCAGGATCTCGCCCTTGGCGTCAACGGTGATCTTCTTCGACAGATCGCCCTTGGCGACCGCCGTCGTCACCTCGGCGATGGAACGCACCTGCGAGGTGAGGTTGTTGGCCATGCCGTTGACGGACTGGGTGAGGTCCTTCCAGGTGCCGGAGACGCCCTGCACCTCGGCCTGACCGCCCAACTGCCCCTCGGTGCCCACCTCGCGGGCCACCCGGGTGACCTCCTCGGCGAAGGAGGAGAGCTGGTCCACCATCGTGTTGAGGGTGTTCTTCAGCTCCAGGATCTCGCCGCGCGCATCGACGTCGATCTTCTGCGAGAGGTCACCCCTGGCGACCGCGGTCGCCACCTGGGCGATGTTACGGACCTGAGCGGTCAGATTGCCTGCCATACCGTTCACCGAGTCGGTCAGATCGCGCCAGACGCCCGCCACACCGGGCACCTGCGCCTGACCGCCCAGACGGCCGTCCGTACCCACCTCACGGGCGACCCGGGTCACCTGCTCGGCGAAGTCGGAGAGCTGGTCGACCATCGTGTTGATGGTGTTCTTCAGCTCCAGGATCTCGCCGCGCGCGTCCACCTCGATCTTCTGCGACAGATCGCCGCGCGCGACGGCGGTGGTCACCTGGGCGATCCCGCGCACCTGCGAGGTCAGGTTGCCCGCCATCGAGTTGACGGAGTCGGTGAGGTCCTTCCAGGTGCCGCTGACGCCGTCCACCCGGGCCTGACCGCCCAGCCGCCCCTCGGTGCCCACGTCCCGCGCCATCCGCGTCACCTGGTCGGCGAAGGAGGACAGCTGATCCACCATGGTGTTCACGGTGTTCTTCAGCTGGAGCATCTCACCGGAGACATCGACGGTGACCTTCTGCGACAGATCGCCGTTGGCCACCGCCGTGGTCACCTGGGCGATGTTGCGCACCTGTCCGGTGAGGTTCCGGAAGGCGGTGTTCACCGAATCGGTGAGATCCTTCCACGTCCCCGCCGCACCCGGCACCTGCGCCTGGCCACCCAGTTCACCCTCGACACCGATCTCCCGGGCCACCCGGGTCACCTCGGCACCGAAGGACTGGAGCTGGTCCACCATCGTGTTGACGGTGTTCTTCAGCTCCAGCATCTCCCCGGCCACGTCCACCGTGACCTTCTGCGACAGATCGCCGTTGGCCACCGCCGTGGTCACCTGGGCGATGTCCCGCACCTGCGCGGTGAGGTTCCGGAAGGCGGTGTTCACCGAATCGGTGAGATCCTTCCACGTCCCCGCCGCACCCGGCACCTGCGCCTGGCCACCGAGCAGACCCTCGGCCCCGACCTCGCTGGCCACCCGCGTCACCTCGTCGGCGAAGGTGCGCAGCGTCTCGGTCATCGTGTTGATCGTGTCGGCCAGCTGCGCGACCTCACCGCGTGCACTGACCGTCACCTTCTGCGACAGATCACCATTGGCGACCGCCGTCGTCACCTGCGCGATCCCGCGCACCTGGGCGGTGAGGTTCCCGGCCATCAGGTTGACCGAGTCCG
Source organism: Streptomyces cucumeris (assembly GCF_024295805.1). Lineage (GTDB taxonomy): Bacteria > Actinomycetota > Actinomycetes > Streptomycetales > Streptomycetaceae > Streptomyces > Streptomyces cucumeris. Next base: position 5,173 of record NZ_JANCLX010000001.1, on the reverse strand, counting down.
TCAGGTCCTTCCACACCCCCGCGACCCCGGGCACCTTCGCCTGACCGCCGAGTTCACCCTCGGTGCCCACCTCACGGGCGACTCTGGTCACCTCGGCGGCGAACGAGGACAGCTGGTCCACCATCGTGTTGACGGTGTTCTTCAGCTCCAGCATCTCCCCGGACACATGGACCGTGACCTTCCGGGAGAGATCACCCTTGGCCACCGCCGTGGTCACCAGCGCGATATCACGCACCTGGGCGGTGAGCCGGGAGGCCATCGTGTTGACGGACTCCGTGAGGTCCTTCCATGAACCGGACATTCCACGCACCCGGGCCTGACCGCCCAGCTTGCCCTCGGTACCGACCTCACTGGCGACGCGCGTCACCTCGTCGGTGAAGGCCGAGAGCTGGTCCACCAGGCCGTTGACGGTGCGCCCCACCTTGAGGAACTCACCGCGCAGCGGATGCGCCGAACCGTCGGCACCCTGTGCCCGCAGGTCCATGCGCTGCTCGAGGTCACCCTCGGCGACCGCCGACAGCACCCGGCCCACCTCGGACACCGGCCGTACAAGATCGTCCACCAATGCGTTGGACGCGTCAATGGCCGCGGCCCACTGCCCCTCGCAGGCGCCCGTCTCCAGCCGCTCGGTGAGCTTGCCCTCCCGGCCGACCACCCGCCGCACCCGGGTCAATTCGCCGGTGAGCTGGAGGTTCCGGTCCGCGACCTCATTGAAGACCGCGGCGATCTCGGACATGACCCCGTCACCCGAGACCGTCATGCGCTTGCGGAAGTTCCCGTCCCGCATCGCCGTCATGGCGGTCAGCAACCGGTTCAGGGCAGCCGTCTCCACCTCAGTCGTCCCATTGCTTCGGGACCGTCCGCCCTTCGCGCGCGTATTCGTGCCCCGCGCCGCTGCGCCAGACTCCACCGTGTCCCTCCCGCAGGGTCGACCATCCTCGTCGGGTTCTTCTTCCAGCTTGCCCAGTGTTTCACCATGGCCCAACCAGGCCATAACAGTTCGGCAGCATCGCACACCGCGTACAGCACCCTCTGGGGTGGAATCAGTGCCGACCGGCATTCGCGAGCGCGGTGGAGGTAAGTAACCTGGCATCCGGCCAGGGCATCGGAGGGGCGCTGCGACATGGGTGAGCAGATCGCCGAGACACATATGAGGAGACCTGTGATCACCGCGCGGGCAGCCGCCACCTTCGAGCCGGTCGGACGCTCGGTCGCCGCCGCCCGCACGTTCGTCCGGGACACGCTGCAGGGATGGGGCCTCACCGACATCGTCGACGACGCCGTCGTCCTCACCAGTGAACTCGTCACCAACGCCGTCGTCCATGCCGGTACGACCGCCGATGTGGTCTGCGTCCGCGCGGACTCCGGCGTACGCGTCGAGGTCGCCGACCGCTACCCGGAACGAGAGCTTCCGGTGCAGAGCAACGGCGGCCACCACTTCGGAAGCCCCGACAGCGAGGGCGGCCGCGGTCTGCTACTCTGCGCGGCCCTCGCGGCACGCTGGGGAGTCGAGTACACCGCGACCCATAAGCAGGTCTGGTTCCAGCTCGACTTCCCCGACCGCCCGGCCGGCACCCGGGCCGCGGGCCCCGCACTGCCCTCCAGCGCCCTGCCCGTCGCCGACGCCCGGGTCCGGGTCGCCGTCGTCCAGGTCGACAGCGGCGCCCTCATCAGCGACTGGAACGACGACGCGCAGGAGCTGTTCGGCTACACCGCGGACCAGGTCATCGGCAAGCCGCTGACCGACCTCGCGGCCTGGCCGCACACCCCCGGCACCGGCACCGGGGTCGCCGAGGCCCTCCAGCTCTCCCGCTGGGAGGGCTCCTACGGCATCCGCGGGGCCGACGGCCGGGTCGCCCCCGTCTACGCCTCCCACCTGCGCGTCCGAGACGCCCAGGGCGAACCCTCCACCGTCTGCCTGCTGGTCCGCGACCGAGAGCGCGCCGTCCTCCAGAGCCCGCTGCGCGCGGTGGCGCCCGACAGCGGCGAATCCTCCGACCGCGGTCCGGCCTCCGACGCCTTCGAGGTCTTCATCGGCTCCCCGGCCCCGGACGACCTCGACGGACTGCTCCAGCGCACCGTCGAGCGGGCCCGCGACATGCTGGACGGTGACGCCGCCTATCTGCTGCTCGCCACCGACGACGAAACCGAGCTGGAGGTACGCGCCTCCACCGGCCTGCCCTCCGCCCGCCAGCGCTTCGCCCGTGTCCCCGTCGAAGCCGGCACCGGCCGCTACGGCTCGGCGCGTATGCCCGCCGTCCACGAGGATCTCTCGGCGCTGCCCGGAGCGGTCCCGCTCCTGGTCAACACCGGGATGCGCTCGGTCGTCACGGTCCCGCTGAAGGTCGAGGGACGGCTCACCGGATCACTCGGCGTCGCCGCCGAATCCCCCGGCCGGTACAGCAACGAGGAAGCGCTGCGCCTCCAGTTCGCCGCCGACCGCATCGCCCTCGCCGTCGAACGGGCCCGCCTCACCGAGTTGGAGCGGCTGCGCCGTGGTTCGCTGTCCTTCCTCGTCGAGGCGTCCGACCTGCTCGCGGGCACCCTGGACCGCGACCAGACCCTCGCGCTGATGGCCCAGATGACGGTCCCCACCCTCGCCAGCTGGTGCGCCGTCTACACCGTCGCCGACCAGGTCTCCGAACCCGAGCTCTCCTACGTCCTGCACGAGGACGAGGACCGTATCGACGGCCTCAAGGCCCTGCTGACGAAGATCGATCCGCCGGAGCAGGTACCCACCGGCGGCGCCCGCGGCTGGTCCGGCCCCTACGACGCCGCCCACGCCGCGGCCCTGCGGACCTCGCTGCGCAGCCTCAGCCTCGGCGACTCCGCCCGCCCCTCCTCCGGCCCCGGCGCCTCCCTGGCGACGGCCTCCGCGGTGGGCGGCGAGACGGTCGTGCTGCCCCTGGTGGCCCGGAACCGCGTGATCGGCATGCTGACCCTCGGCAAGCCCACCGACGAGCACTTCCGCCAGGAGAACCTGGAGCTCGCCGAAGACCTCTCCCGCCGGGCCGCGCTCGCCCTGGACAACGCCCGGCTGTACTCGGAGCGCACCGCCATCAGCCAGTCCCTCCAACGCAGTCTGCTGCCGCCGGAGCAGCCCGAGGTCCCCGGCGTCGAGGTCGAGGTCATCTACCGCGCGGCGGGCGAGGGCAATGAGGTCGGCGGTGACTTCTACGACCTCTTCCCGATCCGCGACGGCGCCTACGGCTTCGCCATCGGCGATGTGTGCGGCACCGGTCCGGAGGCCGCCGCGGTGACCGGGCTGGCCCGGCACGCGCTGCGGCTGCTCGCCCGTGAGGGCTTCGGCGGCCCGGCGGTGCTGGAGCGGCTCAACGCGGCCATCCTCGACGAGGGCGCCCGCAGCCGCTTCCTGACCCTGCTCTACGGCGAGTTGTGGCCGCAGCACGACGGCAGCGCGGTCCTCAAGGTCGTCTGCGCCGGACATCCGCTGCCGCTGCGCCTGCGCCAGGACGGCAGCGTCGAGGCGGCGGCCGAACCACAGCCGCTGCTCGGCGTCATGGAGGACCTGGAGCTCTACGAGCAGACCATCACCCTCGACCCGGGCGACGTCCTGCTGTGCGTCACCGACGGAGTCACCGAGCGCCGAGAGGGCACCAGGATGCTCGGCGACGAGGGTCTCACCGACGTCCTCACCACCTGCACGGGACTCACCGCGGGGGCGGTGGCGGCGCGGGTGCTGCGGGCCGTGGAGCGCTTCGCCGCGGAGCCGCCGTCCGACGACATGGCGATCCTGGTCATGCGCGTCCCCGAGCCGCACGACGCATAAGGACATAAGGAGCGGGAGACGGGGAGGGAGCGGAGCCGGAAGTGCTCGGCCCCCTCCCCCTCCTATATGGGCTTGGAGTTGTATGGGCTTGGAGCTTCTGGAGCCGAACATGACGAAGGCCCCCGCCACTTGGCGGGGGCCTTGCGCTGGAGCCCCAATACGGAATCGAACCGTAGACCTTCTCCTTACCATGGAGACGCTCTGCCGACTGAGCTATTGGGGCGCGGCAACGAGATAGATCATACCCGAACTCGAGTGCGCTCCTGACCACCCCACCCCGGTCGCTCAGGCGGCTGACTGCAACAGTCCTCCGAGCGCGTTGCAGGCCGAGACCACCCGCTGCAACTCCCGCCGGGACATACCCGGATCGACGGGCAGCGCCAGGCATTCATCGGCCGCCCGCTCGGTCTCCACGAGCCACAGATCACGCCGGAACCGCGCCGTGCGGTGCGCGGGCGTCTGCACCGGCACATGGCACACGACGCCGCGGGAGCGCAGCGTACGGGCGAAGGCGTCGCGGTCCGGACGGCCGTTGCCGGGCACCCGCACCACGTACTGCTGATAGCTGTGTTCCGTTCCCTGTCGCACGGCGGGCGGGATGACCCCGCGCAGCTTGCCGTCGAGATAGGCCGCGTTGGCCTGCCGCCGCAGGATCTCCCCGGCGGGCTCGGGCCGTGCGCCACAGCCCACGATCTGAACGCCGTGCCGTCGGCCCAGCGCGGTGAGACCGGCCATGTCGGCCGGGTGTCCAAAGGTGTGTACGGCGACAACAGCCGCGGTCCGGGGCGTGATCGCCTCGGCCACCGCGGCGGGGTCTATGCAGAAGGTCTCGGCGTCGATGTCCACGAAGACCGGTCTCGCGCCGGCCAGCAACACCGCTTCCGCCGCCTCGGGGGTGCCGTAGGACGGCACGACCACCTCGTCGCCCGGCCGGATGCCCAGCCGGGTCAACTCACGCCACAGCTCATCCGTAGGAGTGCCCATGGCCAGCATGGTGCCCACGCAACATGAACTCCGCGTGACCCGAAACACAACAAAAGAGAGCCCTGCCGGGAACCGAAGTTCCCGACAGGGCTCTCTGAATGATTGTTCGGCGGCGTCCTACTCTCCCACAGGGTCCCCCCTGCAGTACCATCGGCGCTGAAAGGCTTAGCTTCCGGGTTCGGAATGTAACCGGGCGTTTCCCTAACGCAATGACCACCGAAACACTATGAAGATGAAACCGGAAATCAACACGGTTCATTACTTCAGAACCAACACAGTGGACGCGAGCAACTGAGGACAAGCCCTCGGCCTATTAGTACCAGTCAACTCCACCGGTCACCCGGCTTCCATATCTGGCCTATCAACCCAGTCGTCTACTGGGAGCCTTACCCCATCAAG